>VBIQ01000017.1 GCA_005880985.1 Chloroflexota bacterium | reverse complement strand
GCTGAAGATCAGGTACACGGCCCGCCGCAGTGGTGCGAAGGAGAGGTCGGGCGCGATCAGGTACCAGTGCCCGAGGAGCATTCCCGCGAGCACCGCCCCGCCGAGCAGTGCCGCGGGCGCGAAGGTGACCACGGCGACACCCGCGCCACCCAGCGACGGACCGAAGACGATGGCGGCACGGGCGACCGCGACGCCGCCACAACCGAAGGCCACCGCACCCACCACCCGCCGCGCCGGGTCGGTGCCGACGGCGGAGAAGAAGGCATAGCCGGCGGTGGCGACGGTGCTGATCACCGACCAGTGCACGAAGCTCGCGTAATCACCGGCATCGACATGGCGGTGGAGCAGCTGGGAGGGATCGGGGAGGGCGGCGAGCATGATCAGCTCGGTGCCGAGGATCACCACGCAGATGAGCGCCGTGGTGCCGGCGAAGCCGCGGCCCACTGTGCTCCAGAGGTCGCTGATCCAGGCCGCGGCGACGGTGCCGGCACCCAGTTCGAGCAGGACCAGCACGCCGACGATCGGCGCAAGTCCGGGGATGGAGATCACCCGCGCCGCTGGCTATTCGACCGGCAGGCCCGCCTCCTGCCAGGCCTCGATCCCGCCGGTGACGTTGACAGCACGATCCCGTCCCGCCTGGCGCAACCAACGCACCGCGCGGGTGCTGCGAGCGCCCGACTTGCAGTGCACGAAGACGTCGCGGTCGGAGGGTATCTCGTCGAGATGATCAGGCAGGTCGCCGAGCGGGATCAGTGTCGCACCGGGGATGTGCACCTGCTCCCATTCCCATGGTTCGCGCACGTCGATGAGGGCCGCATCATCGCCGGTCAGCCGTCCATGGGCCTCGTGCACCGACGCCTCCTCGGCGGTCATCACACCTCTCCGTGATCGATCGTCTGTCATCGCTGTCGAACGGGCAACCGAGTATACAGACGCGGCGTCGAGCCACCGGCCGCCATGGCGACGATCGCTGTGTCGAGCCGGACGGCGCCGGCGCTGCCGAGCAGGGGTGCGTCGCCGCAGCTGACGTCAGGAGAACTCGGCCGGCATCATCCCGGGATCGCGGCGGAGGTCGACGCTGTGCGCGACCCTCTCCACCTCGTCGCGGGTCGGCATGGCGGCGGCGGCGCCCATCCGCCCGACGCACACGGCGGACGCGGCCATCGCCCATCCCGCGCTGGCGAAGGCGTCGAAGCCCTCCAGCGACGCGTAGGCGAAGGCGGCGCAGAAGCAGTCGCCGGCGCCGGTGGGATCGATCACCTCGACGCTGAAGGGCGGCAGGTAGGTGGCGCGATCACGGCGCGCCACCACGGAACCGTCGCCGCCGAGGGTGACCACGGCGGTCTGCGGTCCGCGCGCGCAGAGGGCGATGGCGGCGTCCTCGGCCTCGAGGGGATCGGCAACCGCCATGCCGCTGTGGAATGCGGCCTCGGCGCGGTTACAGACGACAACGTCGCTTGCGGTCCACACCGCTTCGGGCAGCTCGCGAGCCGGGGCCGGGCTCAACATCAGCTGCGGACCGGGCCGGCGCCCGGCGGGCAGGGGCGCGCCGGCACGGCGACCGCGTGCCCACGCCCCTGCCGCGGCCAGGGATGCGTCACCGCTCTCGGCCTGCAGGATGATCAGCTCGCAACCCTCCCCGCAGACCGCGAGCGCGGTGGTGGCGGTGTCGGCGTCGAGGGTCGCGTTGGCGCCGGGCGCCACCGCGATGGTCGCCTCGCCCGCCGCCAGCCAGATGGCCGCCTGCCCGCTCGGACCGGTGGTGGCCGTCACTCCGGCGAGCTCAACCCCCTCGCTCTCGAGCAGGCGGCGCAGGGCCGCGCCGGCGTCGTCGTCCCCCAGCCGCGCCACCAGGGCAACCTCGCCGCCGAGACGGGCCACGGCCACCGACATGTTGAGACCCTTGCCGCCGGGGCCATCGCCGGCGAATTCGCCAAGCACGGTGGTGCCCGGCTCGGGCAGCGCCGGCAGGCGCCACGTCCGGTCCCAGTTGGCGGCGCCGACGACCACGATGCGACTCATCGCGGCCCATTGTTCTCGACAGCGACGTCATCGGTGGCACGGCCACCGCGCGAGAGCGGCCTGATACGCTCGCCACCGTGAGCGCCGCGGTGGCTCCGCAGCCGGCCATCGACAATCCCTGGCTCAACGCCCAGCGGCAGTTCGACGAGGCCGCCGAGCTGCTCGAGCTCGACCCGGCGCTGCGCTGCGTGCTTCGCGAGGTGCGCCGCGAGTTCACTGTTCGCTTCCCCGTCAAGCTCGACAGCGGCCACGTCCAGATGTTCGAGGGCTACCGCGTCCAGCACAACCTGACCCGAGGACCCGCGAAGGGTGGCATCCGCTTCCATCCCCAGGTCAGCCTCGACGAGGTCAAGGCGCTGGCGATGTGGATGACCTGGAAGTGCGCTCTGGTCGACATCCCCTACGGTGGCGCCAAGGGTGGGGTCATCGTCGATCCGGCGCAGCTCACTCACCGCGAGCTGGAGCGCTTGACCCGCCGCTTCGCCAGCGAGATCTCGGTGCTGGTCGGGCCCGACTCCGACATCCCCGCCCCCGACGTCAACACCACCGCCGAGATCATGGCGTGGATCATGGACACCATCTCCATGGAGGCGGGCTACTCCATCCCCGCCGTGGTCACCGGCAAACCCCTCGAGATCGGTGGCAGCGAGGGACGCCCGTCGGCGACCGGGAGGGGAGTCACGGTGGTGGCCCTCGAGACCTGCCGCCGGCTCGGTCGCGACCCGGCCGCCACCACCGTGGCGGTGCAGGGTTTCGGCAACGTCGGCGGCGTCGCCGCCCGGCTGCTGACCGAAGCAGGCTTTCGGGTCTGCGCTGTTTCGGACGCTTCGGGCGCAATCTATGATCCCGGCGGTCTCGACATCGCCGCCGTGCTGGAGCACCACACCCGCAACCGGACGGTGGCCGGCTTTCCCGGCGCAGAGCAGCTGACCAACGCTGCCCTGCTGGAGCTGCCGGTCGACATGCTGGTGCCGGCGGCGCTGGAGAACCAGATCACCGCGGGCAACGCCGCCCGTATCAAGGCGAGCCTGATCGTCGAGGCGGCCAACGGTCCCACCACCACCGACGCCGACCACATCCTCGAGAAGCGCGGAGTGGTGGTGGTCCCGGACATCCTCGCCAACGCAGGCGGGGTCACGGTCTCCTACTTCGAGTGGGTCCAGGACCTGCAGTCGTTCTTCTGGGAGGAGGCCGAGATCAACCAGCGCCTGGAACGCATCATGCGCCGCGCCTTCGCGCAGATGTGCGGGCGGTCCGACGAGCACCACGTCTCGCTGCGCATGGGGGCCTACCTGGTGGCGGTCCAGCGCGTCGCCGCTGCGACCACCGTGCGTGGCATCTATCCGTAGGCGCGAGGTGGCGCTCGATAGCCCTTAGGATTCGCCGCCATGAGCGGTGACGCCGAACAGACTCCGGTGCTGCGCGATTACGAGGCGACCTCGCTGCTGGCGCGAACCGCGATCACCGCGCTGTGGGCAGGCCGCCAGCGACTGACGGGACAGCCGGTGGCCCTGCAGTGCCTGCGGCCGGATCTGGCGGCGGCCCCCGGTGTGCCCGAGCGCTTGGGAGTGGCGGCCCGCCGCCTCGCCAACCTCGACCATCCCCGGGTGATCCCGATCTACGACGTCGTCGCCGAGAAGGGCGCCGCCTGCCTGGTGCTCGAGCTGGTCGGCGGGGTGACGCTCCGCAGCCTGATGGCGGACGGGGCGCTGCCGTCGGCGACGGCGATGGCGGCGGCCGACGACCTGCTCGCCGCTCTGCAGGCGGCTCACGCCCAGGGGGTGATCCACGGAGATGTCCGCCCCGAGAACGTGATGGTGACGCCCGACGGAGGGGTGCGGCTGGGTGGCTTCGCGGTGGCGGAGGCGGTGACGGCGGTGGGGCGGCCGGCCACCGCCGACGCCTACGCCGACCCGGCCCGGCCGGCGGGCCAGCCGCCCGACGCCGCCGCCGATCTCTGGGCGGCGGCGGTGCTCATCCACGAGCTGTTGGCAGGCCGGCCACCCGAGAACGGCCGGGTCGCCGCCGGCGTGCCACCGGCGATCGCCGCGGTGCTTCACGATGCGCTGGCTGCCGACCTGAGCCGGCGGCAGGGATCTCCGGCCCAGCTCCGGATCGCCCTGCTGGGCGCGGTCACCGCCGCCCTCGGACCCTCCTGGCGGATGCGCAGCACCCTCGGTGAGCGCGCCGCAGGCCTGCTCGGCCAGACCCCTGCGGCCGCCCCGACGGGAGCAGCCCCACCGCCGGCCTCCGCCTTCGCCGCGGCGACCGCCACCACCACCGCTCCCGGACCGCTGCCCGGCTTTCGAGTCCCCCCTCCACCCGGGAGGCCCCCGGTCGCCGCGCCCGCCGCTGCGGCGGCTCCGGGCCCGGCCACCGGCACCCCACCCGCCGCCTCGCCCCCGCCTCCGCCCGCACCGGCGCCGCCGGCCGCCAGGCCGGACCCGCCCGCTCCCGAACCATCCCGCCCCCCACCGTCCCCCGACCGCCACCGGCGACGCCGGATCATCGCCGTGACCGCCTTCCTGCTCCTGGCCGCCGCGGTGGGAGCCACCATCGGCGGCCTGGTGGCCGGTGGGGTGATCGGTGGCGGCAGCGACAACACCGGCCCGCTGCGGATCGGCAACGACGTGCGCCTCGCCGCCAGCCCAACCCAAGGGGGCTGCAACACCAACTTCCACTTCAGCGCCACCGGAACCGTGCACGGCGTCGGCAGCCTCGTCTACCGCTTCGAGCGCAGCGACGGCACCGCGTCGCCCGACACCTCGGTGCAGATCAGCAGCGACGAGGGCTCCTTCGACTTCACCCAGGACCTGCGGATCCAGGGATCGCAGGCGACGCAGGAGACGATGACCTTCCGCATCGTCTCGCCGACCGAACGCACGGCCCAGGCGACGGTCCACTACACCTGCGGGTGACGCCGGTGGACCGCAGCTGATGTCGGCGCTCTGGGTGATCGCGGGCGTCGCCGCGGTGGCCGGCTTCGTCGTCGCCTCGCTGCGATTCCCGGGCGCCGTGCTGGCGCTGCTGCTGGTTCTCTTCCCCCTCCACACCCTGGGGCTGGCGGCGATCAGCCACGGCCTGCTGCCGGTGACGCGCGGCGGCGGACCGCCCCTGCGGGTCATCTACGCGACCGACGCGACGCTGCTGACCGCGCTGGCGCTGGTCGCGATCGTGGCCGGTCGCCGGAGCCTCCTGGGCGAGCGCCATCGCAGGCTGCGGCGCTTCCTGGTCGTCTATCTCCTGCTGGCGGCGATCATGGGAGTGACCTCGCCGACCACCGAAGCGGCGGGCTGGGGCTTCATGCTGATGGCGGCCGGACCGGTGATCCTGCTCGCCGTCCTGGCGGTCGGCCCGTCACGGCGGGTGGTGCGCGTCGCCATCGCCGGGTTGCTCGTCACCGCCGGCGCGGTGGCGGCGGTCGGCCTGGTGGAGCAGCATCTCGGGGCAACCCTGCCGGCCTGGCTCGGCGTCGGCACCCCCGATCTGGACGGCGCCTTCTATGCAGCGCATGGCACGGGGTACCGCTCCGGGTCGGCGCTGGGCTCGCCTCTGTGGCTCGGTTTCTATCTGGCCGCGGCCATGCCCCTGGCGATCGGCGTCGCCTGCGCGGTCCGGCGATGGGGCCGTCTCGCCGTCGCCGCGCTCGCCCTGATCGTGGTCGCTGCCCTGACGGTGACCGGGACCCGGGCGGGCTACGCCGGCGCCGCTGCCGGCGGCGTGCTGGCCGCGCTGCTCGCCACGCGCTCGCGGATGGGGCGGGCGCTGGTGGCGGCCGCGGTGGTCGCCACCGGAGCGGCCATCGTCGCGGTCGGCTACGCCAACCACGTCCAGCAGGTTGTCCATAGCGGCGCCGACAACGCGGCCCATCTGGCCACCGTCAAGTCCGACCTCGACCTCATCGCCCAGCGCCCGCTTGGATACGGCCTGGGAGCCACCGACGTGATCGGTCAGAGCTTCGACACCAGCAGCCTTCCCCAGGGGCTGGCCACCGAGGACGTGTACCTCTCTCGCGGCCTGCAGGGCGGTGTCCCGGGCATCGTGCTCTACCTGCTCAGCCTCATGGTGTTGAGCGTCGCCCTGCTCGACGCCTGGGCAGAGTGCCGGCGTGCCGGCGATCTCGAGGCGGCCGGTCTCGCCGCCGCAGCCCTGGGGGTGCTGCTGGCGGCGTCGGTCGCCGGCCTCTTCCTCGGGATCGAGGACCTCGCCTACCTGGTGCTGGTCTGGGGCTCGGCCGGGCTCGCGCTCGCGGTCGCGCCGGCGGTGCCCGTCCCTCGTCGCGCCGCGGTGGGAAGAACGACGATGCTCGGCGGGAGGCTGCTGGACCAGCGCCCGGCGATCGCCTCCAGTAGGATCGCGAGGAGATAGGCGGCGAGGAGGCCGGCGAGGCCGCCGACGATGAGCGCGCGCCAGAGGAACTGCTCAGGACGGCCGACGGCGGGAGTGGCGGTGATCGCCTCGGTCGGAGTTGCGGCCAGGGTGGTCAGCAACGCCTGGTCCTGCGCGGTCTCCGTCTGGATGGCGGCGAGCGACTTCTGGAGAACGGGATCCGGTCGGGTTCTCAGCTGCCGTTGCAGCGCCGTCTGCTCAGCCGCGAGCTGCACGAGATTGTCCCGCGCCAGCGCCGCCAGCCCCGCGCGTTCAACCTGCCGCTGGGCGCTGAGCCGCACCGCGAGCTGATCGCAGACCAGTCCAGCCAGCCGCTGCGCCTGCATCTGGCTGCCGGCGGAGAGCACGACCTGGATGAGCGTGCCGTCGCCCGGAGCCGCCGCCACGGTTGTGTCAGCGACCAGCTGCGCACTGTCATAGCCCTGCCGACGGGCCACCGCGGCCACCACCTGGGCGGGGGCCACGCTGGCGAGCTCCGCCTGGTTGCGCGACAGCGTGCTGGCCGGCGACTCGGCCGCGATCAGGTTCATGTGGACATCGCACGTGGCGGTGACGCTGCGCGAGGCGTAGGAACCGACCGCCGCGGCAATGACCACGGCGACCACCACCATCGTCGCGGCCACCACCGCGCGCCGCCTCAGCATGGCAACAGCCACACTCACGCCGGCCGGCCGGTGGCCGACCGGCCAACCCCGCCGACGGGGTGACGCTGGAAGTTCTCGTCCATGTCCGCCCAAACCGCGCCGCTGGCGGCGTGCCGCGCGGCCCGAAGGGGCAGTATGCGGGATCGACGCGTCGATGTCTGCCGCCCCTCGATGGGGCGCCACAATCCACCGCCGTGACCGCTGACCGTGACGCCTCCGGGCTGCTCGATGTACGCGGAGCCAGCCGGTGGGTCGCCGCCGAGGCGACCTCGGTGTCCCTCGATGCGGCCGGCCTCGACCATCTGGCCGGCCTCCTGGCCGGCTCTCCGGTCGAGGCGGCGCCGTGGAGCGTTCACCACCTCGGCGATGGTCCCGCCGAACCGGTGGCCGGCTGGACGCTGGCACTGAGCGCCCTCAACTTCAGCTTCTGGGAGGACGAGCCGCGCTGGCGCGTCGACGGACTCGACGGATACCTGGCACTCGCCCGCGCTCTGCGCCGCGCCCACGCCGCCGGCTCGCCCATCGCCGATCCGGCGCACGTCGCCGGATGGACGGTTGACGATCTCGCCGGCATCCTCCATGGCGATGCGGGCGGCAGCCCGCTGCCGCCGATGATGGCCGAGCGCCACTCCGTCCTCACCGAACTCGCAGGCTGGCTCTGCGATGCCCACGGCGGCTCGGCGATGACAGCGCTGCGGGCGGTGCCATCGGCGGCGGCGCTGGCCACCGAGCTGGCCGATCAGCTGCGCGGCTTTCGCGACGTGGCCGAGTACCACGGGCGGCGGGTGCCATTGCTGAAACGCGCCCAGATCGCCGCCCACGACTGCGCCACCGCCCTGGATGATCGAGCCCCGCCGGGCCTGCGCCGCCTCTCAGCGCTCACCGCCTTTGCGGACTACAAGTTGCCCCAGGTCCTGCGCGCCCATGGGGTGCTGGTCTACGCGAGCGAGCTGGCCACCAAGGTCGACCGGCGCGTCCCACTGCAGAGTGGCTCCGACGAGGAGATCGAGATCCGCGCCCTCAGCGTGGTCGCGGTCGACGAGCTGGTGGCCCGGCTGCGCAACCGTGGCCTCGACTGGGACGCGGCACGCGTCGACGGACAGCTCTGGTGGCGCGGCCAGACGCGTCGCGAGCGCGACCGTCCATATCATCGCACCCGGACGATCTGGTACTGACGCACCGGGCGCGTCAGCCTCCCGAGACCGCCAGCTCGCGCACCAGCACCGACGGGGCGCCGACGAATCCGGCGGCGAACATGAAGCGCAGGTCGGAGCCCAGGCCCTCGATGCGCGCCAGCAGCTCCAGCAGAGTCCCGGCGACGGTCATCTCGCGAATCGGCGTGCCGCGCTCGCCGGCGCAGATGAGGTGGCCGTTGATGCCCACCGAGAACTCCCCGGTGACCGGGTTGACGGTGTGCAGGCCGTGCACGTCGCTGACCAGCACGCCGTCACCCATCGCGACGATCAGCTCGCGGTGGCTGCGATCACCGGGAACGAGGAACATGTTGGTCGGCGCCAGTTCCGGAGTCGACCGGTAGGAGGTGCGGGCGGCGTTGCCGGTGGAGACCGCGCGGCCGTCGCGGCGCGCGGTGTAGGTGTTGTGCAGGTAGGAGCGGAGCACACCGCCGGCGATCACCTCGGTGCGCTGGGTCGGCACCCCCTCACCGTCCCAGGGCCCCGAGGCCATGCCCTCCAGCAGGCGTCCGTCGTCGACCAGGGTGACGCAACTCGCCGCCACCGCCTCGCCCAGCCTGCCGGCGAGCAGCGAGCGGCCCTTCTGCACCGCCTCGGCGCTGAGGCTCGAGCCCAGGGTGCCGATCAGGGAGGCGGCGGCCCACGGCTCGAAGAGCACCGTGGTGGTGCGGCTCGGCGCGCGTTCGGCGCCGAGCAGAGCGGCGGCGCGTTCCGCCGCCTCCGCTGCGCAGGCGCCGATGTCGAGAGATGACGCCGAGCGGCCGTAGGTGAAGGAGTGGCCCGACTGCATCTCGTCGCCGCGCGCGGCGATCGCCTCGGTGAAGGCATACGCGGCGGTGGCGTCGAAGCCGGCGCGTACTCCTCGGGTGGTGTGAAGCTCGGTGCGTCCGCGCTCGTCGCCGTACACCGTCCCGGCGGCGCGGCGCACGTCGGCATGCTGGCGCCCGACCGCGGCGTCGAGCTCGAGGGCCATGGCGACGCGTGCGTCGACCGGCATCGCGTCGAAGTCGGCGGCCGCCAGCCCCGGGATCTCGCCGTCGGGAGCGAGGTCCGAAAGGCCGACGTGCTCGTCCGGCTCGGTGTACCGGCAGGCATCGAGCGCGCCGGCGACCAGCTGTCGCACCCCGTCCTCGGTCAGGTCGGAGGTGTAGGCGAAGCCCATCCGCGAGTCGACGAAGACCCGCAGCCCCGCTCCCCGGGCCTCGGCGGCGGTCAGCGACTCCACCTCACCGGCGAAGACGCGCACGGTGAGCTCGGCGCCGTGATGGAAGTAGAGCTCCGCGTCACGGGCGCCGCCGTCGACCGCGGCCGCGAGCGCCCGCTCGGCGCTGCGCTCGAACCGGAGCGCGCTCACATCTGCACCCCGCCGCTCAGCCTGGTGCCGCCCACGGTGAGCTCGGAGATGCGCAGGTGTGGCTGGCCGACGGCGACCGCGACCATCTGTCCCTCCTTGCCGCAGGTGCCCGCGGCGAGACCGAGGTCACCGGCGATCATGTCGATCCTCTGCAGCACGGCAGGGCCGTTGCCGACCAGCGTCGCCCCGCGAACGGGGCGGCCGACGCGGCCGTTCTCGATCAGGTAGCCCTCGGTGACGGCGAAGACGAAATCACCGGTGACCGGGTTGACCTGACCGCTGCCGAGCGCTTTGGCGTAGAGCCCGTGGGCCGTCGCCTCGATCAGCTCCTCCACCGTCGAGGTGCCCGCGAGGATGAAGGTGTTGGTCATCCGCGGCGCCGGCAGGTGCTGGTACGACTGGCGCCGGCCGTTTCCGGTCGGCGCGCTGCCGTCCTGGCGCGAGCGCAGCCGGTCGAACATGTACCCGGTGAGCACCCCGTCCTCGATGAGCACGGTGCGCTGTGCCGGCGTCCCCTCGTCGTCGATGCCCAGCGTCCCCCAGCCACCTTCGACCGTGCCGTCGTCGACGGCGGTGACCAGTGGCGAGGCGACGACCTCGCCGATGCGCCCGGCGAAGACCGAGGCGTGCTTGGCGACGGCGTCGGCCTCCAGCCCGTGACCGCTGGCCTCGTGAAATAGGACCCCGCCGAACTCGTTGCCGATCACCACCGGCATCACTCCCGCGGGTGCAGGATCGGCGCCGAGGAGCAGCAGGGCGCGAGCGGCGGCGGCGGCGGCGGTCTGGTCGACGACGGTGCCGTCGAAGAACTCGAACCCGGTGGTGCGACCCGGCGCGACATAGCCGCTCTGCACCTCGTTGCCCCGGGCGGCCACCGTCTGGACGAAGAAGCGGATGCGCGTGCGCCGGTCGTGCGCCAGCCTGCCCTCGCTGTCGGCCACCAGGATCGATTGGACTCCGTCGGAATATCCGGCGGCCACCTGGCGGATCGCGTCGCCGGCGTCCCGAGCGACCTGGTCGGCGCGGCGCAGCAGATCCACCTTGCGAGCCGTATCGACCGCGTCGGGCGCGATGCGCACCGTCTGCCGCGAGTGATCGCGCGGCTCGCCCAGCTCGACCACCTCGCCGGAGGCTCCTGCCCGTGCCGCCGACGCCGCGTTCTCGGCGGCCCGCAGCAGGCTGCCCTCGGTCACCTCGTCGGTGTAGGCGAAGGCGGTGGTCTGGCCGCTGATGACGCGAACGCCGGCGCCCTGCTCGATCCCCGAGAGCACCCGTTCGACACGGCTGTCCTCCATCGAGACGAGCAACGAGCGGCGTCGCTCGATGAAGCAGTCGGCGAAGTCGCCGCCGGCGCGCAGCGCCCGGCGCAGCGCTGCCTGAACAGCCGCGGGCTCGACCATTCGGCGGATTGTACGGGCGGCGGGGAGGTCAGTCGGGGATGCGGAAGCCGCGAATCGCGACCGCCAGCGCCGCCACGCCGAAGAGCAGCAGCATGACGACCTCTAACGGAGTCGGCACCGTCCGGCCGAAGAGGCTGACGTCGCCGACTCGCGCCGCCACCGCAGCGGGAACACCGGCGCCGCCGAGCACGGCATGGCGAAGCGGGGCGACGCCGTAGGCGACGGGATCGAGGCGGGTCAGCACCGTCATCCACCCCGGGAGACCGCTGAGCGGGAAAAGCGCGCCGGAGAGGAAGAAGATCGGCAGCAGCATGAAGTTCATCACCACCTGGAAGCCCTGCATCGAGCGCATCCGCGACGCCACCGCCACGCCGAGCGAGCTGAGCGCGAAGGCGAGGACGAAGAGCAGCGGCACCAGCTCGACCACGCTCAACAGGGTGAGATGCACGCCGACCAGGGGCGCGAAGACCAGCATCACGCACCCCTGGAGCATCGCCTGGGTGGCGCCACCGAGCGCCTTGCCCACCGCCACCGCGGAGCGGTCCACTGGGGCGACCAGGATCTCCTTGAGGAACCCGAACTCGCGATCCCAGACGATCGACATGGCACTGAAGATGGCGGTGAACAGCACCGCCATCGCCACCACCCCGGGGAAGACGAACTGCACGTAGTTGAGCGAGCCGCTGCCGCCGGTGCCGCCGAAGCCGCCGCCGGCACCGCGCAGCGAGGAGCTCAACCCCAGACCGAAGACCAGCAGGAAGAGCAGCGGCTGAGCCAGCGAGGCGATCAAGCGGACACGGTCGCGCCAGTACTTCAGCACGTCGCGATACCAGATCATGTACACCGCTCGCAGAGTCGCGCTCCGCGTTCCCACCCCGACCACTCCGGAGGCGGCCGTCGGCGCTGCCTCGGGCTCGGCCACGATCATCGTCGTCGCCCCGCCCAGCGCGCACCCATCGCCCGCATCGCCTGGAGGGGGTCGGCGTCCTCGTCGCGGATGGCACGGCCGGTGAGCTTGAGAAAGACGTCATCCAGGCTGGGCCGGCGCACCGTCACCGAGCGCACCGGGGCCGAGACCGCGCCGATCAGGCGGGGCACGAAGGCGGCGCCGTCGGCCACCTCCATCCGCAGCGAGCCGTCCTGCAACACCGGCGAGACATCGAGCGCGCGCTCGATCTCCGCCATGGCCCGCACATCGTCGGCGGTGATCACGCTCACGACGTCGCCGCCGACCATCTGCTTGAGCTGGTCCGAGGTCCCCTGGGCGACGATGCGGCCGTGATCGATGATGGCGATGCGGTCGCAGTACTCCGCCTCGTCCATGTAGTGCGTCGTCATGAAGATGGTGACGCCGAGGCGGCGGCGCAGCTCCTGCAGATGCTCCCAGATGCGCGAGCGGGTCTGCGGGTCAAGCCCCTGGGTGGGCTCGTCGAGGAAGAGGATGCGGGGGTCGTGGAGGATGCCGCGGGCGATCTCCAGGCGGCGCTTCATCCCACCCGAGAAGGTGCGCACCAGCGAGCTGGCGCGGTCACCGAGGCCCACCATCTCCAACACCTCATTGATGCGCTGCCGCCGCACCGCCCGCGGCACGTTGTAGATCAACGCGTGGAACTCGAGGTTCTCGCGCGCCGTCAGCTGGTCGTCGAGCGACGGGTCCTGGAAGACCAGCCCGATGCGGGCACGCACCGCGGCCGGGTCGCGCTGCACGTCGAACCCGGCGACATGGGCGGTGCCGCTGCTGGCACGGAGAAGCGTGCAGAGGATGGAGATCGTCGTCGACTTGCCGGCGCCGTTGGGGCCGAGAAAGCCGAAGACCTCGCCGCGGTGCACGTCGAGGTCGATGCCCCGCACCGCCTCCACCGGTCCATACCGCTTGACCAGCCCGCGCACGCCGATCACCGAGGTCGCCGGCTCGGGAGCGGGACCGGTCATCGAGCCGCGCTCACCGGGGACCGAGGCGGAGAGGGTCATGCCTGCCGAATCTACCGAGTCGCGCGGCCGCCGAAACCCAAGGGCCCACTCCGGAGATCGGCGGCGGCCGTGTACCCTCCCCGGCGCGCCGCGGCCCGGCCCGGCGGAGGAGCCCGACGACCCGATCGGAGAGCCGCACCGTGACCCACCGCCGACGCTCCGGCAGACCAGCAGGACGTGCCGCCGCAGTCGCCGCGCTCGGGATGCTGGTGATCGGCTGCGGCTCGTCGGAGATCAACCCCCAGGCCGGGGTCAAGCCGACCGCCAACGTCGTCCCCAACGCCTGCTCCCTGCTGCCCAGCGCTGCCGCGGCAACCGCGCTCGGCGAGCAGCCGCTGCCACCGGTGTACACGGTCATCTCCATCACCTCGCATCCCACCGTGGGGCAGTGCACCTACGGCGGCCCCAGCGGTGCCAGCATCGTGGTCAGCGTCTTCCCCAAGACCACGCTCACCTCGCTGGCAAGCTACCTCGCCGGGGCGACGTCGCTGGGCCCCGCCCGGCTGATCGAGACCAGCACCGCCGGGCTGATCGCGGTCGAAGCGGGTGGGTCCACGGTGGAGATCGTCCTCGATGCCGCCGTGGCGCAGGACCAGCGCAGCCAGCGCCTGGTGCAGCTCGCGGCCGCGGTGCTGGGCTCGGCCGCGTCGCTGCCGCAGGTCACCGCGGCACCCTCGGCGGCGCCCGGCGCCTCGAGCACCCCGGGTGCCACCGCCGGCGCGCCCGGTACCAGGATCAACGGAGCGACGGCAGCGCAGACGGTCCAGCAGACCGACACCCTGAAGTTCCAGCCGTCGTCGACGACGCTGAAGGCGGGCGACGTGGTGCAGTGGGTCAACGGCAGCACGGTCGCCCACAACGTCACCTTCGATGATTACCCCGACATCACCTCCGACACCATGAACAGCGGCGACAAGTACGAGGTGAAGTTCACCCAGGCCGGCACCTTCAAGTACCACTGCACCTTCCACCCCGGGATGGACGGCGGCATCACCGTCTCCTAGCGGTCCTCGATTCATGCCCTTGCGAGGATGGCGCCGGCCGCGACCAGGGCGGCGCCGGCCCAGACGCGACCAGGTGGCCGGTCGCGGGCGAGCAGCACGCCGATCAGAACGCTGACCTCGCGGAGGGTCGCAACCGGGCCCGCATGGGCGCGCTGGAAGGCGAAGAGCACGAGGAGATAGGCGACCGCACTCCCGGCGGCGATGGCGAGACCGGGTCGCACCGCGCTTCGGAGCCTGGCCACGTCGGCGCGGGTGGTGACCAACAGGATCGCTCCCTCCAGCAGCAGGACCATGGCCAGGTAGGCGACCGGCGACGCGGTGCGGACGGCTCGCGCGTCGACCAGCGAGTACGAGGCGATGGCGACTCCGGTGAGCAGGGCAAAGGCGATCGCGGGCCCACGCTGACGGCCGCGACCGGCCGACGCGACCAGCACCAGGCCGGCGCCGAGCGAGCAGGCGGCGATGACCGAGACCGCGCCGGGACGCTGACCCAGCGCCGACCAGCCGCCGATGGTGACCAGCAGCGGCGCCGTCCCCCGTCCGATGGGATAGGTGAGCGACAGCTGCCCGCGGCGATAGGCGGCGCTCAGAAAGAGGGCGTACGCGGTCTCCGCGGCCGCCGACACGCACGCCAGGGCCAGCACTCCACCAGGCGGGCGAACCGCCAGCGCGGGCGAGAGTGCGAGACCGCCCGCGAGGGCGGCCACCGCCATCGCCGCCTGACGGTCGTCGGTGCGGTGAAGCGTCAGGTTCCAGGTGGCATGGAAGGCCGCTGCCGCAAGCACCAGGGTGACGGCGAGCGGATCCATACCAGAGCCCGGATGTCAGGCGGTTCCCGACTCCCAGGACGCCAGGTATTGCTGCTGCTCGGCGCTCAGCTCGTCGATGCTGATGCCCATACTGCGCAGCTTGAGCGCGGCAATCTCGCGATCGATGTCCGCCGGCACGTCGTAGACGTCGGGCCGCAGCTCATCGTGGTGTCCGGCCACGTAGGCGGCGCACAGCGCCTGGTTGGCAAAGGACATGTCCATCACCGAGGCCGGATGGCCCTCGGCCGCCGCCAGGTTGAGCAGCCGGCCCTGAGCAAGCAGGTGGACGGTCCGCCCGTTCCGAAGCGCGTACGACTCGACAAAGGGCCGGGGATGAGAGACGCCACCGGACAGCTCATCCAGGGCGGCCAGGTTGATCTCATCGTTGAAATGGCCACTGTTGGCGACGATGGCGCCGTCCTTGAGCACGGAGAGATGACGACGATCGACGACGTTGATGTCGCCGGTGACGGTGATGATGATGTCGGCTCCCGGCGCCGCCTCCTCCAGGGTCATCACCCGATAACCGTCCATCACCGCTTCGAGGGCGCGAACCGGGTCCACCTCGGTGACGACGACATGGGCCCCCAGCCCGGCGGCACGGCTGGCCAGCCCACGTCCGCACCAACCGTATCCGCAGACGACAAGGGTCTTGCCCGCGAGCAGCACGTTGGTGGCGCGGATCAAGCCGTCGATGGTGCTCTGCCCGGTTCCGTAGCGGTTGTCGAACAGGTGCTTGGTCAGCGCCTCGTTGACGGCGATGATGGGAAAGCGCAGTGCCCCCGCCTTGGCCATCGCGCGCAACCGGATGACCCCGGTGGTGGTCTCCTCGGTCCCGGCGAGCACGCCGGGGAGCAGCTCATGGCGATTCTTGTGCAGCTCGGCCACCAGGTCGGCGCCGTCGTCCATGGTGAGCTGGGGTGCGCCGTCGAGCACGGCGCTGATGTGGCCGTAGTAGCGCTCGGAGTCCTCGCCTTTGACGGCGAACACGGGGATGCCGTGCACCCTCACCAGGGCCGCGGCGACGGCATCCTGGGTCGACAGCGGATTGCTGGCGCACAGTCGCAGCTCGGCCCCGCCGGCCTTGAGGGTGATGGCGAGATTCGCGGTCTCGCTGGTGATGTGCAGACATCCGCCCATCCGCATCCCCGCCAGTGGCCGCTCCTTGGTGAAGCGATCGCGAATGAGCCGCATCACCGGCATCTCCTGGGCGGACCACTCGATCAGGGGCTGCCCCGCGTCGGCGAGGTCGAGGTCGGCGACATCATGGGCAAGCGTGGCCATCGGACTCCTTTCTTTCTTCTTAGAAGCGGACCAGGGAAACGTAGGGCCGCCCGCCCAGGGCCTGCGCACCCGCCAGGGCGGCGAGCTCGACCAGGAAGGCGATCCCGACCACAACGCCACCGAGCTGCTCGGCCAGCGAGACGGTAGCAGCCGCCGTCCCTCCGGTGGCGAGCAGATCATCGACGACGAGCACCCGCTGGCCCCGGGTGATGGCGTCAGCGTGCATCTCCAGCACCGCCTCGCCGTACTCCAGAGTGTAGGCGTGGGAGATCACCGGGGCCGGCAGCTTTCCCTGCTTGCGGACGAAGACGAAGCCGGCACCAAGGGCGTAGGCGACGGCTGCACCGATCACAAAACCGCGTGATTCCACCCCGACCACCACGTCGACGTGCTGGTCACGATAGACGCCGGCCAGAGCATCAACAGCGGCGTGGAAGGACGCGCCATCGGCGAAGACTGTGGTGACGTCCTTGAAGAGGATCCCTTCGCGGGGGAAGTCGGGGACGTCGCGAATCAGGGATCGGAGACGGCTGGCGAGCTCGTCGCCGGCTCGACCCTGTCGGGCATCGGCACCGCCGTCACCAACGCTGGCCGTCATCGGCGGGAGTGTAGCCCGAGGCCCGGAGAGCTGACGCGCGGACCGGCGCCACCCTCGGCTGGGGAGGAGCGTGTACCATCGCGCCGGTGACCGTGGTCAACGAAGGGGGCGCCCAGGCCCCCCACGAACGCAGCCGCCGCGTTCGAGGAGAGTTGCCTGCATCGGGCGTTCGCCACGCCCTGGCTGAGCGGGCGCGCCGGCGAGCAAGGTCGTCGCTTCCGCTCCCGATTCGCAAGGCCCTGCGACGCGTCTACCGCGCGCTGCGCCATCCCAAGCCACCGCCGCCGCGCACGCTGATCCTGCCCTCCGACGTGGCCGATGCAGACGCGCTCCGCGCGTACCTGACCGACACCGATATCTTCTCCACTGTCGAGGAGGCGGACGCGTATCTCGCGGACGCCCTCGAACGCTTCCGGGTCACCGTGGCAATGCTCCCCGAGCTGCCCGCGGGCGTGCAGGTTCTCGAGCTCGGCGCCAATCCCTACTTCATCACTCGCCTGCTCCGTCGCCGCGGGATCGATGCCGTCTGTGCGAATTGGTTCGGTCCGGGGCGACCGGCTCGCGGCCAGCAGATCGTCACCAGCCGGTCGACCGGCGAACGGCACGTGTTCGACTTCGACCATTTCAACGTCGAGAGTGACCGCTTCCCCTACCCCGACGGCAGCTTCCAGCTGGTTCTCTGCTGCGAGATTCTGGAACACCTGCCTCAGGATCCAATTCACATGCTCGCCGAGATCCATCGCGTCCTGGCCGACGGTGGCCTGCTGCTGCTGACCACCCCCAACGCCACCCGCATCGACAATCTGGCAAGGATGCTGCGCGGCGACAACGTCTACGAGGAGCTCTCGGGCTACGGGACCTACGGACGGCACAACCGCGAGTACACGGTTGCCGAGCTGCGCCTGCTGCTCTCGGAATGCGGTTACACGGTGAGCGATGTGTTCGCGCTTGACATCCACGACCACGCCGCCGACTGGAAGAGCACCATGCCCGGACCCAACCCGGGAGATCGGGGTTGCAACCTCTTCGCCCTGGCCGAGGCGCGCGGCATGCCACGCTGGCGCTACCCCCGCTGGCTGTACTCGAGCCAGCACGCGCTGCGTCGCCCGGTCATGCCCGATCTGGTGGTCGGCTGCAACGACGACGTTCAAGCGATGGGAGGCCTGTACGAGCTGGAGGTCATCCAAGGCGTCCATGCTCGCTGGATGGGCTGCGAGCCGCGGGCGACCCTCCTGCTGTCTCCCACGTTCGAGGGTGCGGGCACGATCAGGGTCGAGGGGGTGGCTCCTCCGGTGGAAGCGGGCGACCTCACGCTCTGCGCCGAGCTGAACGGTCGCCAGGTGAGCTGGCACATCGCCGCCGACGGGCGTCCCTTCAGTCGGGGCGCCGACGTCGACATCAGCGTCGGCGACCAGCAGGTGGTGCTGCACACCGACCGCCAGTGGCGCCCGGTCGAGTGCGGCCTCAATCCGGACACCCGAACCCTCTCGGTCGCGATCAGCTCGGTGGCGCTGCTGCCTCGCTAGCCGCCGCCGCGACCCCGAGCCCGGGAGGCACCCAGCGCCGTTCGACGGCGCGCCCCAGCAGGGTGAAGTATCGGGCGAACACCGCATCCCAGCTGTACGTGCTCTCGACGTGAGCACGACCGGCGGAGCCAAGCCGCCGCCGCAACTCGTCGTCGGCGAGGAGCAGGTCGAGGGCGGCCTCGAACTCGGCGTAACCGCAGTACGGAAGCCCACCGCCGCTGCGCCGCGCCTGACCCACCAGGACCTCCGACCGGCCCTGCACCAGCGCGGGAACGCCGAAGCTCCAGGCCTCGGTCAAGACCATCGAAAAGCTCTCGAAGAACGACGGCTGCACCAACAGGGTGGCGCCGGCGATGCCCGCGTCGCGAACGTCCTCGTCGACGAACCCCGTCTTGACGACGTCGGGATGGGACGGTAGCGGGAAGACCTCCTCGCCGATGAGGGCCAGCTTGAGGGGACTTCGCCGCCGGCGCTGGTAGGCGGTGAAGAACTCGAAGAGCTCGAGTGACCCCTTGCCGGGATCGGTGCGCCCGACGCAGGCGAGATACGGAGCGTCATCGATTCCAAACCGGCGCCGAAACTCACCGGTGCCCGTAGGCGGTCGGGCCTCCATGCCGATTCCGATGACCATGCTCGGTTGCCGAACCCGGAAGCGCCGCCGCACGAACTCTCCCTCCTCCGCCGTCAGGAAGGCGAGCGCCGATGGCAACCGGAAGACCTCGTCGAAGAGCGGCAGGTAGGCGGGGGGTTCGTCGTGAGCGGTGGGGTGGAGGACGGACGGCGTGCGCACCGCGCGCAGACCCGCCCAGGTCGTGTAGTAGAGGTAGGTGAAGAAGATGGTGATATCGAACCCGGGTGACATGTCCGCCAGCCATCCCGGCAGCTCGTCGATCAGCGGCCCCTGTTGGCGCATCCACTCCGTCTGCAGGTGCGCCGCGGTCCAGTGATGGGCGGCGACCGTCCGGCGCTGCAGGCCGTCGAAGACCTCGGCGTGACGCGGGCGGGATACGGAAAGGCGGTGGACTGTGACACCGTCGAGGTCCTGCTCTCCCTCGGGATACTCGTTGGCCCAATCGGAGTAGTTGCGGGCCCGACTGGTCACCACGTGGACCTGGTGGCCGCGCGCGGCCAGGCGAGTGGCGAACTCGCGGCAGCAGGCCTCGGCACCCCCGAACACCTCCTGGCCGTAGCGCTGCACCACGAACAGGAGGCGCATCAGGCCACCTCCAGGAGGCGCTGCAGAAGGGCGCTCCCGGTGCGGTCCAGCGAATATTCAGCAGCCCGGCGCCGCCCGCGCGCCACCAGCGCGGCGGCGAGGCCGGGATCACCGAGCACCGCATCAACGGCCTCGGCCGCCATCAGCGGCGACGGCTCGTCGATGAGAATGCCGGCATCGCCTACCGTCTGCCCGACGGCGCTGCTCGACCAGGCCACCACCGGGGTGTCGAAGGCCATCGCCTCGACCAGCGGCGCGCAGAAACCCTCATGCGACGAGAGGCAGAGGAAGGCGTCGGCGCGTTGATAGAGCCACGCCAGCTCGGCGACCGGAATGGCGCCGGCGAAGACGACACCGGGAAGTGCCAGCTCTCGGGCGAAGCGCTCGAGCGAGGCGACATAGGTGGCGAAGTGGGACGTTCCCACCAGCACCAGCCGAGCGTCGAATCGACGGTAGGTGCGCAGGACGTGATGGGTCTTGAGCAGCGCCGGATGGTTCTTGTTGGGGACCATGCGACCCACGAACAGGACCACCGGCGGCCGTGGCTCACCGGAGAGGTCGAAGCGCTCGGGTTCGCGCGGAGGGGTTCGCGTGAGACCGTCGAAGTCGACCAGCAGGGGCACCACGGCAACATCCCGGTAGCCCATGTCGGCCAGCTCGGCGGCGTTGTAGGCGGAGGCCGCCACCGCCAGGGTGGTGCGCTGCCGGAGAGCCGCCACCTCCTGGCGCCCGGCCCGCAGACGGCAGGCGAAGACATGATCGAAGGGCTCAAAGACTTCGGCGGGGGTGACGTTGTGGTAGCGCAGCACCAGGCGCTCACGGCGCTGCAGGAGGAACTCGAAGACCGGCGACTCACCGATCGACGCGTGTGCCACCAGGAGGTTGTCCGCTCGCAGCCCCGAGGCGCGCTCGGGGTAGGCGGCGAGCGGCAGCACGTCGGGTAGCCGGGCATCGATGTAGTGGGCGAATATCTCGGATCGCCCAATCCTCCGGAACAGACGCCGCATCAAGAGCGCTTCGTTGGTGATGGCATCACCCGGAGAGGCGGCAACGAGGATCTGATGGATCTCCACTGGGCTGCTAGCGGGTGGCGATGATCGCGTAGTCCTGATCGTTGAACAGCAGCGTGTTCACCCGCGCGGCGTTGCGGTTGAAGATCTCGCGCATCGCCTCCGAGTGCTCCCCATCCTGGGACGCCGCCTCCAGCGAATCCACTGTCTCCAGCGCGTCGGCGGCGGGAACCGGCGACCGCCAGTCGATCTCCACCAGGTTGAAGCCGGCCTCGCGCGCGAGGAACTCGAGATAGGCAGGGTGCACCGGGCGTATGTGCGTCGGATCCAGGTAGAAGGCATGAGCGTACACGTACAGCGATTGCGCGTTGACCGTCTCGATGATCAGCCGGCCGCCGGGACGGAGCTTGAGCGCGGCGAGGGCCATCAGATCGGCCGCCCGCTGGGCAGAGAGGTGCTCGATCACCTGACCGAGAAAGATGCCGCCCAGCGACCCATCTATCAGCGACTCGAGGTGGGCGATGGCGTCGGCGAGGTGCACGGTGTATCCCAGCTCACGCACCACCTCGACCAGGGCCTCGTCGATCTCGATGCCGTAGGCCTCGATGCCGCGGCCGGCGAGCAGCTCGAGCATCTCCCCGCGACCACAGCCGATGTCGACCACCGGCGCACAGTTGTGGAAGCGGTCGGCGAGTGACGCGTACGCGGAGAGGATCTGCTGGCGCGAACCACGGAAGCTGCGCTCGAACGCCTCCTGCGAGTACCAGGGGTGAAACCGGTTCTGCGCCAGCTCGGTCTCGACCTCATCGAGACGTCGCGCCAGCTCGCGCTGGGCGGTAGTGCCACCCCTGGGAGCCTTCTCGTAGGCGACAAGGCGATCGAGCACGAGGTCGACGCGGGCGGACAGGTCGGCGAAGTCGTCCTGCTCGGGTATGAGGTCGACGATGTCACCGAGGATCCGGCTGAGCTCCGAGGCGAGCTCCGACAGCTGACGCAGCACGCCGTCTGTCTGGCGCGCCACCGCTTTGGCGATGACGCGATGGACCTGCGAGCCGAAGGGAATCTCCGACGAGGAGTCGATACGCTGGCGATCGAAGCCTTTGCTCCCCAGCCTGCGGGCGGCCACTCCCAGCGCGCGCAGACGTGTCTCGCGGTCACGGTGACCGGCCACCGACTCGTAATGGCGGTCGAGCGTCGCCTCGAGGTCGGGGGGGTACTCGCCTGCCTGCCGCCGCTCGGCCACCCGCTCGCGCAGCTGTTGCACCAGGGTCCCGAGGTCGACGTCGGCGCCGTCCTGAGGTGGGCCCGGATCGGGAGGCATCACGCCGCTTTATACCGCATGGAGGGCGCATCACCGCGTCGGTTGACAGGCGGCCGCACACGTTGCCAGCCAGTCGGCGGTGGCTATGATGCGGCGATGACCGAGGCCGACGAGCCGGCTGCCGAACTTGCCGCGGTCGACGAGCGCAGCGCCGACCTCGACCTGGACGCAATCCTGGCCGAGATCCGGGCGGCGGCGGCAGACAAGCGACGTTCGGGGACCTATCCTCCAGAGTTCCTGGCCCTGCTGGAAGAGCCACTGGCGATCGACCCCGATCCCACCTTCGTCGCCGGCCCCGCGTGGCAGGAAGCGGTCCGTTCCGCCGACGCGCGCGTTGACCTGCAGCTGGATTCCACCAGGCCGCTTGTTGGCTCCCTCGTCGTCTTCACCAAGCGGCTGGTGCGGCGAGCCCTGCGCTGGTACCTGCCACCCGTCATCGACCAGGTCAACGCTCATCACCGTGCCGTCGTCGAGGTGCTCGCCGAGCACAATCGACAGATCGCCGACCTGCAACGGCGGTTGTTGCACGGCGGCGGCGGTGGCGATGGCCAGAGCAGCGAACCCGACCAGCGCGCGTGACGCTGCGGAGCGTCCACCAGGTCGTCCCGTCGCTCAACCCGGCTGACGCGCTGGGGCGGCTGACGCTGCAGACACGGGTGGCGCTGCAGCAGCTTGGTGTCGACTCTTCGATCTTCACCGATGACCCGCACGACGACCTCCGCGCCGAGACGCGACCACTTGGCGAGCTCGCCGGAACCGCCCGGGGACAGGCGGTGCTCCTCCACTACGCCATCGCCTCGCCGGCGACCGACGCGGCCGTCGGCGTCGATGCTCGACGCGGTCTCATCTACTACAACATCACCCCCGAGCACTGGTTCGGTGAGGTCAGCCGGGTCAACTGGGAGCGGGTCCGCAGCGCGCGGCTGCAACTGCCCTGGCTGGCGGACGCCTTCGAGCTGGGACTGGCACACAGCGAGTTCAGTCGGCGCGACCTGGTGGAGGCGGGGTTCGATGTCACCGGGATCTGCCCGGTGACCACCGAGCCGCCGCCGCGTCCCGCGACTGCCGGCCGGCCGCGGCACACCGTGCTGGCGGTGGGCCGGGTCGCGCCACACAAGCGGTGGGAGATCGCCGTCCGGGCCGTGGCCGCGGTGCGCCGGCACGTGCCCGATATCGAGCTCGAACTGGTGGGCAGCAGCGACGAGATGGAACCGTACGCGCGCGCGCTGGACGCGCTGGCGCTGCGACTGGACGCCGGGCTGGTGATGCGCGGCAAGGTCAGCGACCGCGAGCTCGAGGCGGCTTACGCCCGCGCCGCCGCGCTGGTGCTCCCCAGTGCCCACGAGGGCTTCGGCGTGCCGCCCCTGGAGGCGATGGCGCGCGGCGTCCCGGTGGTCGCCAGCCACCACGGCGCGCTTCCCGAGGTGGTCGGCGGCGCAGGCCTTGTCTGCGGCGACGACCCCCTGGAATGGGCCGCTGCCGTGGAACGCGTGCTCACCGACGACACTCTCTCGGGGGAGCTGTCCCGTCGCGGACGGGAGCGGGCCGCGCACTTCTCGCCGGCGACGCTGCAGCGCAGTCTGGCGACCGCCCTGGCGCCGTGGGGTTTGCCGTGACCGCGGTCCACCAGGTGGTCCCGGTGATGCCGGCGATCGACGCCGTCACCAGCGACGTCCTGACCCTGCGGGCGCGCCTGCGCGAGCGCGGGCTGGACTCCGAGGTGTTCGTGCTCGAGCGGCTTCCCGGACAGGATGTCCACCTGCTCGATCGGCTGCTCGAGGGCCCGGCGCCCGCCGCGGTCCTCTTTCACTACGCGATCGCGTCGCCGGCGACCCGGCGGCTGGCCGGCTCGCGCCTGCCGCTGGTGCTGCTCGATCACAACACCACCCCCGCCGGCTACTACTGGCTCATCGATCGGGCTCATTACGACGTCTGCCGGGCTGCGCGCACCGAGATCGCCCTGCTGCGCGAGCGCGCCGCGCTCGCCCTTGGACGTTCGGAGTTCACCCGGCGGGAACTGGTCGCCCTGGGATTCCGCCGCACCGGGGTGCTTCCCATACTGCTGGAACCGGAGGGGTATCTCGGCCACCGCCCCGGCGCAGGCGCGGCATCGAGAGGAGGTGGCGGGACGGTCATTCTCACCGTGGGACGGGTCGCACCCAACAAGCGGGTCGATGATGCGATCCGGGTGCTGCACGCGTACCGGCGCGGGGTTGATCCGGGGGCGCGCCTCTGGGTCGTCGGCGACTACGCCCGGCTCCCCGTGTACCGTGCCGGTCTCGACCGCGTGATGGGGCGGCTGAACGAGGACGGTGTCGTCTTCACCGGACGCGTCGACGCCGGGACGCTGCGCGAGTGTTACGCAACCGCCTCGGTCTACCTGTCGATGAGCGAACACGAGGGCTTCAACGTGCCCTTGGTCGAAGCCATGCTCTCCGACCTGCCGGTGGTCGCGCGCAACGCGGGTGCTGCCGGCGACACCCTGGGGGATGCCGGCCTGCTCATCGACGGACGCGACCCGTGCCTGGTGGCGGAGGCGGTGGCCCGCCTGACCGCGGACCCGGTCCTGCGCGAACAGCAGGTGGAGCGCGGACGCCGGCGCGCCGCCGAGCTCTCTCCGGATCGCGCGGTCGAGCGGCTCCTCCGTGACATGGTCGCCGCCGGACTGGAGCTGGGACCGTGAGCCGGATCGCTGTGGTGGTGCAGCGGTATGGCCGCGAGGTCGGCGGTGGCGCGGAAACCCACGCGCGCCAGGTGGCGGAGCGCCTGAACCGCCGGCACGACGTCACCGTGCTGACGACCTGCGCCCGGGACTACCTGACATGGGCCGACCACTATCCCGCCGGCCCGGACGCAGTTGGCGGGGTGGCGGTGCTGCGCTTCCCCGTCCCGATTCCCCGCGATCCACATCAGTTTCATGCTGTGCACGTGCGCGTCGTCGCCGGGGATCGCGACCCGGCGACCGAGCGGCGTTTCCTGGCCGAGCAGGGGCCGGACACCCCCGCCCTGATCGGGCACCTGCACTCGCACGGGCATGGCTACGAGGCGGTCATCTTCTTCACCGCCCTCTATGGCACCACCCTGCTCGGACTCCCGCCGGTGGCCGGTCGCAGCATCCTCGTCCCGACCCTCCACGACGAGGCGCCGATGCGGCTGGCGGCGTACCGACGGGTGCTGCCCCGCGCCGGCTTCGTCCTCTACAACACTCCGGAGGAGCGGGCGCTGGCACGGCGGCTGTATCCCATGCCCGAGGGGCGTGACGCCATCGCCGGTATCGGGGTGACGCCGGCGACCGTCGACACCGGCGCGGCGCGCCGCCACCGGCTGACTCGCCCGTACCTGCTCTACGCGGGACGGATCGACAGGGACAAGGGCTGCCCCGAGCTGCTGCAGAACTTCCTTGCCATGACGGCCGTCGACTCGCGCCTCGATCTGGTCCTGGTCGGCAGTGCCGCCATGGACGTCCCCGCGCATCCCCGCATCCACCTGCTGGGGTACCTCGCCAACGGCGAGGTCGCGGGCATCCTCAGTTGCGCCACGGCCGCGGTGGTGCCCTCGCGGATGGAAAGCCTCAGCATGGTGACCCTGGAAGCGATGGCCGCCGGGGTGCCGGTGCTGGTGCCGTCGGATTCACCGGTGCTGGTGGGTCACGTGCGCCGCAGCTCGGGAGGCATCCTCTACGACGACGGCTACACTTTCGCGGAGGCGTCCAGGATGCTCGCTGAGCGGCCCGAGCTGGTGGCCAGGCTGGGCGCCAACGGTCGCCGGTACGTCGCCGCCAACTTCTCCTGGGAACGCGTGGACGCTCTCTACGACCTCGCCATCGACCGCGTCACCAGAGCAGGCAGGGTGGACGGTGCCGTGTCCCATGGGAATGGGAGTGACACCAGGGAGGAGCCGTGAAGACTGCACTCATCACCGGCATCACCGGTCAGGACGGCCTATATCTGGCAGAGCACCTCACCGCCAACGGCTACAGCGTCTACGGTCTGGTCCACGGGCAGAACAACCCCCGCCTCAGCGTGGTCGAGCGGATCGTCCCCGGCGTCGAGTTTGTCGAGGGCGATCTTCTCGACCAGTCTTCGCTGATCGCCGCCCTGGAGACCTGCCAGCCGAGCGACGTGTACAACCTCGGCGCCATCAGTTTCGTCGGCTTGTCCTTCAAGCAGGCGGTGCTCACCGGCGAGGTCACCGGGCTGGGGGTGGTGCGCGTGTTGGAGGCGATCCGCACCGTCAACAAGGAGATCCGCTTCTATCAAGCCTCCAGCAGCGAGATGTTCGGCAAGGTGAGGGAGACGCCACAGAATGAGCAGACCCCTTTTCATCCCCGGTCCCCATACGGCGTCGCCAAGGTGTACGGCCACTACATCACTCTCAACTACCGGGAGAGCTACAACCTCTTCGCCTGCAGCGGCATCCTCTTCAATCACGAATCCGAACGTCGTGGGCATGAGTTCGTCACTCGCAAGATCACCAACGGCGTGGCAAAGATCAAGCTGGGGATGCAGAAGCAGCTCGCCCTCGGCAACCTGGATGCGCAGCGTGACTGGGGCTACGCCGGTGACTACGTCCGGGCGATGCACCTGATGCTGCAGCAGGACGCACCCGAGGACTACGTGATCGCCACCGGGGAGACCCACAGCGTGCGCGAGTTCCTGGAGGTGGCCTTCTCCCACGCCGGGTTGAAGTGGGAGGACCACGTGGTCAGTGACCCTCGCTTCCTCCGTCCCGCCGAGGTCGATCTCTTGATCGGTGACGCGACCAAGGCGCGCACCCGCCTCGGTTGGCAGCCGACCGTCTCCTTCCCTGCGCTGGTGGCGCGGATGGTCGACAACGACATCCGCCTTCAGGAGGCGGCGTTGCGCCGGGGCGTGGAAGAGCTGTAATGCGCCGATGGAACAGAGGTTCCCTGGTAGACTGAGCGCTCATGACGCGGCGTACACGGATACGCGCCGGGGCCGGCAGCGCCGTCTGATGACGGTCACAGCGCGGCCTGCGGTCGGCAGCGGCGCGGTCATCGGCACCACCGCCCTGCGACGTCATCTGAACCTCGTCCGAGAGCTGGCCATCACCCAGTTCAAGCTCAAGTACACCGGCTCGGTGCTGGGCTATCTGTGGTCACTCTTCAAGCCGATGATGCTGTTCGGCATCACCTACGCGATCTTTGTGTACCTCTTCAATGTGGGGCGGACATCACCCCACTTCGCGCTCCAGCTTCTGGTCGCCATCGTTCTGTTCACCTTCTTTCAGGAGGCGACGGCGACGGCGATGAGCTCGGTGGCCGGCACCGGTCATCTCATCCGCAAGGCGCACTTTCCCCGCTCCATCCTGGTGCTGGCCTCTTCCCTGAGCGCCTTCATCACCTTCCTCATCAATATGACGCTGATCATCGTCGTGGGCTCGGCAATCGGCCAGATGGACCTGGGCCTGCGCAGCCTGCTGACACCGCTGTTCATCGTCGAGCTGTATGCGCTGGTCCTGGGCTTCTCGCTCGGCCTGTCGGCCCTCTTCGTCTTCTACCGCGACCTGGGCCACATCTGGGAGATCGTCACCCAGCTCCTGCTCTACGGCTCTGCCGTGGTCTACCCCTACTCGCTGCTCACCCACGGCCACCGGTTGCTGGGACAGATCGCCGGCCTCAACCCGGTGGCCCAGATCATCGAGGACGTCCGCCACGCGCTGGTGGCAGGCAACCTCCCCTACCCCCCTGGTGTCAACTACGGGAGCGGCCCTGCGGTGCCCTGGATGGCGTCCATCCTGGGAGCGGCGACATACCTGGTGCCGCTGTCGCTGGTGGCCGCCATCGTCGCCTTGGGGGTGACCATCTTCCGCCGCCTGGAGCCGAGGTTCGCCGAGAACCTATGAACGCCGCCGCCATCCGAGCGGAGCACATCTCCAAACGGTTCCGCATCCCCCTCGACCGCGCCAGCACCCTCAAGTACCGGGTCACCCATCCCCGGAGCTCGGCGCGCTACCGCGACCTCTACGCGCTGCGTGATGTCTCCTTCGTGGTGCCCCACGGGCAGTTCCTCGGCATCATCGGGCACAACGGCAGCGGCAAGAGCACCCTGCTCAAGGTCCTGGCCCGCATCTACCGACCCGAAGGCGGAAGCCTGAGCATCGATGGCTTCGTCTCCCCCTTCCTCGAGCTGGGGGTGGGATTCAATCCCGAGTTGACGGCCCGTGAGAACGTCTTCCTCAACGGTGCCATCCTCGGACTCACCCGAGCCGAGATGAGCCGTCGCATCGACGACGTCATCGCATTCGCCGAGCTCCAGGACTTCACCGAACAGAAGCTCAAGAACTTCTCCTCCGGCATGCAGGTGCGTCTCGCATTCTCGGTGGCCATCCAGGCGGACGCCGGTATCCTGCTGATGGACGAGGTGCTGGCAGTCGGCGACGCCAGCTTTCAAGAGAAGTGCTTCGACGTCTTCTCACGCTACAAGCGCGAGGGTCGGACCATCGTGCTGGTCACCCACGATCTCGCCGCGGTGAGCAACTACTGCGACCGGGTACTGCTGCTCGACCACGGCCAGCTGGTCGCCGATGGGCCGGCGGCGGACGTGGCCGCCGAATACCGGCGCATGGTCGGTGCCCGCTCCGAGAAGGAGTACCAGGAACACCACGAAGAGCAGCCCGCCGGCGAGGCTCGGAGCCGCTGGGGCAGCCGGGAGGTGGAGATCACCGAGGTCCGTCTGGTCGACGCCGCCGGCCAAGCGCACCACACCTTCGCCTCGGGTCAGGCGATGACCGTCGAGATCGACTACGTGGCGCATCAGCAGGTCGACGACTTCGTCTGCGGCGTGCTCTTTGAACGTTCCGACGGACTGGTCCTGGCGGGGTCGAACACCAGGATCGACCGGATCACGCTGACCTGCCCACCCGCCGGTGGCGGCGGCACCATCCGCTACACCATCGACAGGGTGCGCTTCCTCAGCGCCGAGTACCTGCTCACCGTGGCCTTGCACGACCGCTACGACAATCGCTCCTACGACCACTGGGAGCGGGTGATGTCGTTCCGAGTGATGGACGAGTCGGGCCGGGTCGGGCTGGTCGAGACCGGTGGCCGCTGGTCGACGAGCAGCACCGGCGCTCTGGGAGAGCAGGCCCCGGCCCGGGTCGCGGAGGGCCGCTAGCCGGCCCGCCTTCCGTCCCCGGTGTAACCGGGGCAGTACCTCCTGGTATCTCGGTGGTGCCAGCGTCGGAGGGCTGACAGCATGCGCATGAGCTCCTTCTCCCGGGCCCGCCGGATCCACCTGGCCGCCTTCGCCACCGCTGGAACCGCCCTGGCCGGAACCTGGCTCCTGGCCGCCTGGATGGCTGGGGCGGCCACCTCCGACGTCAGCATCGTCTCGTTCGGAACCGGCGGCTGCACCAGCACCTTCTGCTTCGCCCCGAGCAGCAGCGGTGTCGCCACCGGCGACTCGGTGGTCTGGACCAATCAGTCCGGAGTTGCCCACACGGTGAGCCGCTGCGACGCGATGAACTGCCCGGTGGGCGCCGGATCCGGGGATTCGTCGGACACCTTCAGCCTCTCGGTCGGGAGCACCAATGGAACCACCGTCTCCCACACCTTCAACGGCGCCGGCACCTACAACTACTACTGCATGGTCCACGGGTACCCCACCATGCACGGCACGGTGACGGTGGCAGGCCCAACGCCAACCCCTACTCCTGGGTCGACCACCGGCGGCTACTACATCGTGACCGGGCAGGGAAACCTCTACGGCTTCGGTGATGCCACCGCCTACTACGGCAACCTCACCGACCATCACTATCCCGGCAACCCCGCCGGCATCGCCCTGACCCTCGACCGGCACGGCTACTACATCGTCACCACCGAGGGCAACCTCTACGGCTTCGGAGACGCCACCGGGTACTTCGGGAACCTCACCGACCATCACGATCCCGGCACCCCGGCGGGGATCGCGCTCACCACCGACGGACAGGGCTATTACATCGTCACCGCACAGGGAAACCTCTACGGCTTCGGAGACGCCACCGCCTATTTCGGCAACCTCACCGACCATCACTTCCCCGGCAACCCGGCCGGCATCGCCCTGACCCCGGACGGGGGTGGCTACTACATCGTCACGGCGCAGGGCAATCTCTACGGCTTCGGTGATGCCACCGCCTACTACGGCAACCTCACCGACCATCACTATCCCGGCACCCCGGCGGGAATCGCCCTGACACCGACCGCCGCCGGCTACTACATCGTCACCGCGGAAGGCAACCTCTACGGTTTCGGCGACGCGATGCAGTACTACGGCAACCTCAACGACCACGGCCTCCCCGGCACCCCCGCCGGCATCGCCGTCACCCCCTGAGGTGGCCCGAGAGGGCGCATCTCCCCCGCCTGATCCGATCTCGCCGATGACATCTCTCCCCCACATCTAGCCGTCCCTCACCGACGTTGCCCCCAGATGCAGGGCTGGGTGGCGCGTGACGGATACAGCGATGCAGATCGCCCTTCCGTCACAGAATCATCACGGCTGTTGCCGACCGGGTTTACGCCGCAACCGACCCTTACGTAGCATGCCGGCATGCGCCTGGCACGGTTGCACCTCTCTGTACGCCTGCTTCTCGCCGCAGCTGTCGCGGGCAGCCTCATTCCACTCGCCCCGATTCTGCGCGGGAGTGCCAGCGTCGTTCCCTGGGGAACGGTGCTCGTCGCCGGTTCGGACTGGGCGGGGGCCGACGCCGCGCTCGGCGACACCAACGTCTACAGCAACGGGAACGGCAACCAGGACCAGGCCACCACCTACGGGCTCGCCTACGAATGCGTCGAAATTGCTCAGCGATGGATGGCGCTCCGCTACGGCGAGCAACACATCTGGCCGATCGCCTTCGCCTACCAGATGTACGATGCGGCTCCGTCGCTCACGGTGCCGCTGACGCAGCTACCCAACGGAGGCACCTCACCGCCGCAGAGCGGTGACCTGGTCATCTTCGATCGCAGCGGTGCCAGCGGCACCGGTCACGTCGCGGTTGTTGCCGCGACCGGTCCCGGATATGTCGACCTGGTCGAGCAGAACTGGGACAACTCCAATCCCGTCGGTCGGGCGCGGCTTCCCCTCAGCGGCACCTACATGCCGGTGCGCTCGGGGTTGCCGATCCGGGGCTGGCTGCGAGGGCCGTCCAGCTACAGCCCGCCGCCGCTGCGCGCTCACATCCTGCTCGATGGCAGCACCGTGGCTCCACCGCCGGGGCTCACCCCGGGAAGCGGGACCACACCACCCGCCACCCTGAAGCGATCGCTGAGCGCGCGCACCCCGGTGGCGCCACCCGATCCGATTCCCTCGACCACGACCAGCTCCTCGACCAGCAGCGGACACGCGGCGCCCCCGCCCCCGACCACCCCACCCGGTGCCCAGCCCGCGGAGGTGCTCGGTTTCATCCAGGCCAACGAGGTGGCGAGCGGCGCATGGTCAGCCGACCTCCATCTCGACCGCCTCACCACCATCGCCTACAGCGGCATCAACCTCAACCCCGACGGATCGCTGAGCACCGGCGACGCGGGGTACGCGGTCTGGCAGAGCGGGCAGATGACCTCAGTGATCAACGCCGCTCACAGCGCCGGTGATCGCGTGCTGGTGACCGCGAAGGCATACAACGACGGCCTCATCCACGCCCTGACCGACGGCGCCGCGACCCGTCAAGCTCTGGTCACCGCGCTGCTGCAGGAGGTCGCCGGACGTGGTGCCGACGGAGTCGACATCGACTTCGAGGGCGTTGACCCCGCGACGTCGAGCGGCCTGACCGCGCTGGTCGGCGATCTGCAGTACCGGCTGCGCACCGCCCTCCCCTACCAGTCGATGCTGGTCGTCGACACCTATGCCACCGCGGCCGCGGGCGGGACGATGTTCGACATCAGCGGACTCCATCCCTACGTCGACGCCTTCGATGTGATGGCATACGACGACAGCACCGAGGCCTCGAGCCACGCCGGGCCGGTGGCCCCGCTGCGCGGTGACAGCGGAGCGGTGGCCCAGGCGGTCGCCGCCTACCTGGCCAAGGTACCCGCCGCGCAGGTCATCCTCGGCGTCCCCTACTACGGCTACAAGTGGTCGACCAACGGCAACGGCGCGCAGGCGGTGGTGAGCTGCTGCGCCAACATCGACACCTACAACGACGTGCTCAGCGACCTCGGCTGCGCGCAGCAACCGAGCCTCAGCTACGACGCTGTGGCACAGGTGCCATGGGCATGGTGGAACAGTCCCGCCGGCGGTGATCCCTGCGGCGGCAACTACAACTCGTATCGCGAGGTCTACTACGAGAACGCGCAGTCGCTCGGCTGCAAGTACGACGTGGTCAATGCCCAGGGGCTGGCGGGCATCGGTATCTGGGCGCTCGGCTACGACAGCGGCCACCAGGAGTTGTGGGACGCGATCTCACAGAAGCTGGGCACGCCGCGTGGAGCCGCCGGCAACTGCGCGGCGCCACCGCCCACCACCACTGGCGGCGCCGGATACTGGATGGTGGCCTCCGACGGCGGCATCTTCTCGTTCGGAAGCGCCCACTTCTACGGCAGCATGGGCGGCAAGCGGCTCAACGCCCCGATCCTGGCGATGGCACCGACCGCCACCCGGCACGGCTACTGGTTGGTGGCCTCCGACGGTGGCATCTTCTCGTTCGGTGATGGGCAGTTCTACGGCAGCACCGGCAACATCCAACTGAACCAGCCGGTGATGAGCATGTCCCCCACTCCCAGCGGGCGCGGCTACTGGCTGGTCGCCTCTGACGGTGGGATCTTCTCCTTCGGTGACGCCCAGTTCTTCGGCAGCACCGGCAACGTCCACCTCAACCAGCCGGTGGTGGGGATGCTGCCGACTCCGAGTGGACACGGCTACTGGATGGTCGCCTCCGACGGCGGCGTGTTCGCCTTCGGCGACGCCCCCTTCTACGGCAGCATGGGCGCCCACCCGCTGAACTCGCCGATCGTCGCCATGGCCGCCACCCGGACGGGACACGGCTACTGGATGGTGGCCTCCGACGGCGGCATCTTCGCCTTCGGCGACGCCCGCTTCTACGGCAGCATGGGCGGCCATTCGCTGGTGCGTCCGGTGGTCGCCATGGCGGCGACGCCCAGCGGAGCCGGTTACTGGATGGTCGCCTCCGATGGCGGCCTCTTCTCGTTCGGCGACGCACCATTCGACGGCAGCATGGGCGGCCAGCACCTGGTGGCGCCGATCGTCAGCATCGCCGCCGCCGGGTAACGCCTCAGTGGCGATTAGTCGCGGATCCTTTGCAGCAGGGTTGACACACAGTCGGTAGGCGGTTCGGTGGCCCGGGCCCGACCATAGCATCGGGGGCATGCCCCCCAGCATCTTCAACGTCGGCGTCAGCCTGCGTCGCATCGCGATCCTTGTCGCCGCCACATCGGCGCTGGCCCTCTGCATGCCGCCGGTCACCGCGGTGGCGAGCGGTCCGCAACCGTGGGGCCGGGTGCTCGTTCCCGGCGGCGCCTGGGCCGGTGGCGCCGCCGTGCTCGGCGACCTCAACGTCTACAGCAACGGAAACGGCAACCAGGATCGCAGCTCTGCCTACGGAATGCAGTTCGAGTGTGTCGAGCTGGCACAGCGCTGGGCGGCCGTCCGCTTCGGGGAGCAGCCGACCTGGCCGATCTCGGCGGCGTTCCAGATGTGGGCCGCAGCGCCGCACCTGCGGGTGCCCTTCATCCAGATCCCCAACGGTGGCGGCAGCGCTCCCGATTTCGGTGACTTGCTGGTCCTCGGCCCCAGCCCGAGCAACCCCTGGGGTCACATCTCGGTTGTGGCCGGCTCCGGCTCGAACTACGTCGACGTGGTCGAGCAGAACTGGGACAACGCCAATCCGAGCGGATCGGCGCGTATTGCCATGCAGGGAACCACCGTCGCCGGTCGCGGTGGACTCCCGGTGCTCGGCTGGCTCCGCGGTCCGCAGCCCGGCTACCTGCTCGCCTCTGCAGGCGGCCACGTTTCTGCCTTTGGTGGCGTCAACTTCATGGGTGACACCGGTGGTCACCGCCTGGCCAAGCCGGTGGTGGGCATGGCCCGCACGCCGAGCGGCTTCGGCTACTGGCTGGTGGCCACGGACGGCGGCGTGTTCAGCTACGGCGACGCCCAGTTCCACGGCAGCACCGGGGCGGTGCATCTCAACCGTCCCATCGTCGGAGTGGCGGCGACCCCCAGCGGAGGCGGCTACTGGCTGGTCGCCTCCGACGGCGGCATCTTCAGCTTCGGCGACGCCCGCTTCTATGGTTCGACCGGGGCGATGCACCTCAACCGCCCGGTGGTCGGGATGGCGGCGACCGCGACCGGGCGTGGCTACTGGCTGGTCGCGTCGGACGGCGGCATCTTCAGCTTCGGCGACGCCCGCTTCCGCGGCAGCACCGGGGCGGTGCATCTCAATCGTCCCATCGTCGCCATGAGCCGCACTCCCAGCGGCGCCGGGTACTGGCTGACGGCATCGGACGGCGGCATCTTCAGCTTCGGCGACGCCCGCTTCCACGGTTCGGCAGGCGCCCTGCGACTGCGCTCACCGGTGGTGGCGATGAGCTCCACCGGAAGCGGTGGCGGATACTGGCTGGCCGCGGCCGACGGCGGCATCTTCAGCTTCGGCGACGCCCCGTTCAAGGGCTCGGCAGCGGGCAAGCCGGCGGCGGTGCCGGCGGTGGGGATCGCCGGCTCCTGATCCACGTAGCCGACCGGCCTGCAGTCGGTAACCCTCCGGCTCGGTGATCAGTCGCCTCGCGGCCCGAGCTCCGCTTCAACGGCGTCGAGAAGCGGCGCCAGATGCTCAGTGACGATCTCCCACACGAGGTCGAGATTCATCCCCGCATAGCCGTGCGCCGCGATGTTGCGGAAGCCGTAGACAGCGCGCCAGCGCACCTGCGGGTGGCGGCGTTTCACCTCCTCCGACACGTGGTTTCGCGCCGCATCGGCGATGGTCTGGAGCCGCCACACCATCGCATCCTGCGCCACGGGATCAGCCAGGAACTCCTGGAGCGTCGCTGGCGAATAGGCGCGGAGACGCTCGATGCTGTCGCCGATGTACTCCAGGTATCGCCGCTCCCTCGGGTCGCCGGAACTCACAGCAGAACAGCGTCTGAGAGGATGCCGCGCACCCGTTGATCGCCGTTCTGGCGTGGCCGGGCCACCACGATGTCGACTGGACACCCGAGGCAGTCCTCGAGGTCCGCGGCGAGCTCTGCGATATCCATTGCCGTCCGGCCCTCATCGAGATCGACGGCAAGGTCCACGTCGCTCGACGAGCCTGCGGTGCCTCGGGCGACGGAACCGAACACGCGGACATTGGTCACCCCGTGATTGCCGGCGAGGGCCAGGATCTCCGCCTTTTTGAAACGCAGCTCTCGCAGATCTCTGGGCCGCCAGCCTCGCCGATAGCCGTGGCTGCTGGCCCAGGCGTCGAGCGAGCGTCGATGGACCAGGAGGCGTCCTGCGATCCTGGTCGCGTCGAGGACCCCGAGACGCGCGAGCTGATGGATTCGCGGTCGGGAGACTCCGAGGTAGCGGGCTGCCTCCACGGCCGAGAGCCACTCGTCAAGGAGCGCGTCTGCCATGGCCTGATCTTACGGAATCGTAAGCTCTTACGGATGGGCCGTCACGGCCTCCCCGGCTTGTGAGACAACCCGGGCAGAGTTGCGCCGATGACCTCCACGCCCTCCCCCTCGCCCTCGCCCGACCCCGACCGCCTGCGCATCGTCGTCCCCCGCTACGGTCCCCGGGTGATCGGCGGGGTGGAGACGCTGGCCCGCCAGCTTGCCCGCTCGCTCCACGGCGGGGGATGGCAGGTCGAGGTCTGGACCACCTGCGCCGTCGATGCCCAGACCTGGGCGAACGCCGGGCCGCCCGGCACCGCCGAGGAGGAGGGCATCCGGGTCCGCCGCTTCGCGGTGCGGCGGCGGCGGGCGCCGGCGGCATTCCGGCAGGCCAGCCGGGTCTTCTTCCGCCTCCCCCCGCGGCTGCGGCCGGAGCGGGCCTGGATCGTCGCTCAGGGGCCCTACACGCCCGGCCTGATCGCCGCCCTGGCGGCCGCTCCGGCGTCTCCGACCCTCTTCATGCCCTACCTGTACTTCCCGACCCTGCGAGGCCTCTCAGCCGCCGCTGGAGCCCGCCTGATGCTCCCCGCCGCCCATGACGAGCTTCCCCTGCGGCTCCGCGCCGTCGGCGGCGCGGTGGCCACGGCGGGCGGGCTCCTGTACAGCACAGAGGAGGAGCGCGCGCTGCTCGAGCGGGCCCACCCGGTGGCCCGCGACAAGCCCAGCGCGGTCGGCGCCGTCGGGGTGGACCCACCCCCCTTGCCCCAGCCGCAGAGATTCCGGCGGCGCCTCGGGTTGGAGGGCGACTATCTCCTCTACGGAGGGCGGGCCACCCCGGGCAAGGGGCTCGAGGAGCTCCTCGCCGGGATGTCCGTCCTGCGGCAGCGGCACCCCGACGCTCAGCTGGTGCTGACCGGCGAGGCCGGCCAGGCGGCGCCGCCGCAGCCCGGGGTGGTCCGGGCCGGCCGGCTGGCCGAGGAGGAGCGCTGGGACGCCATCGCCGGCGCGGCCGCGGTGGTCGTGCCCAGCTTCCACGAGAGCCTCAGCCTCCTCGCGCTGGAGGCCTGGTCGCTGGGTCGCCCCGCGCTGCTCAACGCGGCGAGCCCGGCGCTTGCCGGGCAGGGCGCCCGCAGCGGAGCCGCCATGACCTACCGCGGCGCCGGGGAGCTGGCGGCGGCGGCGGCCTCGCTGCTGACCGATCGCGGGCGGGCCGCAGCCCTCGGCGAGGCCGGACGCGGCTACGTCGCGGCCACCTACCGCTGGGAGCTGGTGCACGAGCGTCTGCGCCGGCTGATCGCCGGCGCCGAGGCCGGAGACGGGAGGGCAGTGTGAGGGGCCGACTGCTCATCGACGGCCGCCCGCTCCAGGACCTCTCCGCCACCCGCGGCATCGGCACCTACGTCCGCTCCCTGATCGGCGCCCTCGCCGCGGTGGGCATGGTCGACGCCATCGACCTCATGCTCGCGTCCGGCGCGCCACCGCCTCCGGAGGCGGACGGCTGGGGCTGCGGGGCGGGACCGCGCATCCCGCGGCTCAAACGCCGGCTGCAGCCAACCGCCGATCCCTTCCTCGTCGCCGCCGCGCTCGCGCGGCATCGCTACTGCCTCTACCACGCGGTGGAGTGGGCCCAGCCGGCGGTGGCGCGGATCCCGGTGGTGGTGACGGTCCACGACCTGATCCCCTTCCACTTCGCCGAGGACTATCGGTGGATGCGTCGGGAGCGACTGCTGGCGCTGCGCTTGCTCCGCCGGGCCGACGCGGTCATCACCCCGTCGGTGGCAACCGCCGCCGACGCCATCCGCATGGCGGGGGTCGACCCGGCGCGGATCGCCACCATCCCCCATGGAGTCGATCCGCGGTTCCGTCCCGTCGATCGGACGGAGGTGGCGGCGGTGCGAGCGCGGCACGGCATCGCCGCTGACTATGTGCTCACCGTCGGCGTCTTCGACCCCCACAAGCGACTCGCGCTGCTCCTCGACGTGCTGCGGCTGCTGCGCCGGACGCATCCCGTCGAGCTGATCATTCCCGGTGACCAGGGCGCGTACACCGAGTCGGTGCGCCAAACCGTGACAGCCGCCGGCATGGCCGGCGCCGTCCGTCTCATCGGACACGTCCCGATCGAGGAGTTGACGGCGCTCTACACCGGGGCGCGGTGTCTGCTCTTCACCTCGGCCTATGAGGGTTTCGGGCTGCCCCTCCTGGAGTCGATGGCGTGCGGCACTCCCGTGGTCGCCTTTGACAACTCGGCGATCCCGGAGGTCGCCGGCGACGCCGGCCTGGTGGTGGCTGACGGTGACGCAGCGGCGATGGTGCACGCGACGCTGCCGCTGCTCAGCGACAGTGAGCAGCGCCACATCCGGGCGGACGCGGGACTGCGCTGGGCGCGCAGCTTCACCTGGGAGCGTTGTGCCGCAGCGACCGCGGACGTGTACCTGCGGCTCGCGGGGTAATGCTATGGTCGGGCGGTGATGCTCGCCGACCCACGGCCATGAAGGGGCTGGTCCTCAGCGGGGGTAAGGGAACCCGCCTGCGCCCCATCACCCACACCAGCGCCAAGCAGCTGGTGCCCATCGCCAACAAGCCCATCATCTTCTACGGCCTGGAGGCGCTGGTGGCATCGGGCGTCACCGACATCGGCATCATCATCGGCGACACCGGCGACGAGGTGCGGGCAGCGGTCGGCGACGGATCACACTTCGGGGCGTGTGTGACCTATATCCCCCAGGAAGCGCCGCTCGGCCTTGCTCACGCGGTGCTCACCGCCCGGGAATGGCTGGGAGACGACCGCTTCGTCATGTATCTCGGTGACAACCTGATCCGCGACGGCATCACCCCGCTGGTCGACGAATTCCGCCGCGAGTCTCCTGACGCGATGATCCTGCTCGCCCGGGTGCCGGAACCGCAGCGATTCGGGGTGGCCGAGCTCGAGAGCGGTCGGGTGGTACGGCTGATCGAGAAGCCGCCCACCCCGGCCACCGACCTCGCCCTGGTCGGTGTCTACCTTTTCTCCTCTCGGATCTTCGACGCCATCAGCCAGATCACACCGAGCGCCCGTGGCGAGCTGGAGATCACCGATGCGATCCAGCGACTGATCGACGATGGCGCCTCGGTGGTGCCCCACGTCATCAGCGGATGGTGGAAGGACACCGGACACCTCGAGGACATGCTGGAGGCCAACCGCATCATCCTCGACGGCCTGGAGCGACGCATCGAGGGCCAGGTCGGCGAGGACGTCCGCATCGAGGGCAAGGTGGTGGTCGAGAAGGGTGCGCAGCTGCGCGACTGCGTGGTCCGCGGCCCGGTGATCATCGGTCCGGGCACGATCATCGAGGACGCCTATATCGGCCCCTTCACCTCGATCGCCGGCGACTGCCTGATCCGCCGGGCCGAGGTGGAGCACAGCATCGTGCTGGCGAGCAGCCGCATCGACGGCGTGCGCGGCAAGATCGAGTCCTCACTGATCGGCAAGGAGTGCGAGGTGCGCAGCCGCCCCGTCCGGCCTCGCGCCTTGCGCCTGATGATCGGCGATCACTCCCTGCTGGAACTGCCGTAAGTGGCATGGATGGCGATGACCGAGTCGATGGAGCGCGTCCTCGATGGCATGCGAGAGCAGCCTCTGCGAGACCGTCTCGGCTCCATCGACGGAGTGCTGGTGAAGACGCTCGTGCGCCACGCCGACGAGCGCGGCTTCTTCACCGAGCAGCTCAAGCGCGGTGACCGCGATGACGCGGGCCGGCCCTTCCTCCCGGAGCAGCCCTTCGCCCAGATGTCGCGCAGCCTCAGCTACGCCCGTGGCGGCAACCCGCCGGAGCTGATCAAGGCCTTCCACTGGCACAAGCGGCAGTGGGACTACTGGGACGTGGTCCAGGGCAACGCCCGCATCGTCCTGCTCGACCTGCGCGAGGAGTCGCCGACGGCTGGCCGGCTGCAGACGATGGTGATCGGCGAGCACTCGCCGCGAGTCGTCGCCATCCCTCCCTTCGTCGCTCACGGCTTCCAGGTGCTCGATCTGCGCGACGTCCTCCTCTGCTACTACGTCACCGAGCCCTACAACCCCGCGGACCCCGACGAGGGGCGGATCGCATGGAACGACGAGCGAATCGACTTCGACTGGTCGATCGCCAATATCTAGCCGGCTAGCGGATGCGACTGCTGATCACCGGTGGCGCCGGCTTCATCGGCAGCGCCTTCGTGCGGATGACTCTGAACGAGCATCCAGAGGACAGCGTGGTCGTGCTCGACAAGCTGACCTACGCGGGCAATCTCGCCAACCTGGAGGCGGTCGCGCACGACCCCCGCTACCGCCTGGTGCGCGGTGACATCTGCGACGCGACACTGGTGGGGACGCTGGCCGGCGAGGTGGACGTGATCGTCAACTTCGCTGCCGAGTCCCACGTCGACCGTTCCCTGGAGGCTCCCGGTCATTTCATCCAGACCGACGTCTTCGGCACCTATGTGCTTCTCGAAGCGGCGCGCGGGGCCGGGCATCGGCGCTTTCTGCAGGTCAGCACCGATGAGGTGTACGGGGAGGTGCGCAGCGGGCGCAGCCTCGAGTCCGCTCCGATGCGGCCCCGCAGCCCCTACTCCGCCAGCAAGGCCGGTGGCGAGATGCTGGTGGCAGCATACCGGGCCTCCTTCGGGCTGCCGGCGATCGTCACCCGCGGCTGCAACACCTACGGGCCCCATCAATACCCCGAGAAGATCATCCCTCTGTTCATCACCAACGCCATCGATGGGCTGCCGCTGCCGATCTACGGTGACGGCGGGGCGCTGCGTGACTACCTCCACGTCGAAGATCACTGCCGCGGGATCGACCTCGCCCTGCGCCACGGGAGGCCCGGAGAGGACTACAACCTCGGCACCGGCAACGAGGTCAGCGGCGTTGACGTGGCGGACATGGTGCTGCGGCTGCTGGGACTGCCGGAATCGCTGAAGCAGTTCGTCACCGACCGTCCCGGCCACGACCGGCGCTACGCGGTCGACTCCACCAAGCTCGGTGCTCTGGGCTGGGTCCCGAAGATCGACCTTCCCAACGGTATGGAGGAGACGGTGCGCTGGTACCGCGACCACGAGCAGTGGTGGCGCCCGCTCAAGTCCGGGGAGTTCTGGGAGTTCTACCGCCGCAACTACCGGCCCCTGTCGACCGGGGCGGCGTCGAGCTGACATGCGGGTCGTGGTCACCGGCGCCGGTGGGCAGCTGGGGCGTGAGCTGGTGCCGGTGCTGACCGCCCGGGGCCACGTGGCGATTGGCCTCACCCGACGCGATTGCGACGTCACCGATGCCGGCGGTGTCGGCGCGGCCCTCGAGGCGCACCGTCCCGACGTCGTGGTCAACTGCGCGGCATGGACCCGCGTCGACGCTGCCGAGTCCGATCCCGATGCCGCCTATCGCGTCAATGCTCTGGGACCTCGTACCCTGGCCGAGGCGTGCGTCGAGAATCGGGTGAGGCTCTGCCACCTGAGCACCGACTATGTCTTCGACGGCAGCTCGCCGCACCCCATCGCGGAGTCGGTGACGCCGCGTCCGCTCAACGTGTACGGCGCCAGCAAGCTGGCCGGGGAGAACGAGGTGCGCAGGGTCTCCCCTGACAGCCTGGTCGTCCGCACCTCGTGGTTGTATGGCCAGGACGGGCCCAACTTTGTTCTCAGCATCCTGCGGAGGGCCAGCCAGAGCAGTCCGCTGCGGGTCGTCGACGATCAGCACGGCTGCCCGACCTGGACCGGCCACCTGGCCCCGGCGCTGGTGCGGCTGCTCGAGCGCGGGGTCGGAGACGCGGTGGTGCACCTGACCAACAGCGGGGAGACGACGTGGCACGGCTTCGCCGAGGCAACCCTCGCCGAGGCCGACTGCCCGGAGGTGCCGGTGACGGCGGTCAGCAGCGCCGACTACGGCGGGGCGGCCCGACGACCCTCGTATTCGGTGCTCGACAACCGTGTCTGGCGGCTGCTCGGCGAGGCCCCGCTGCCCCCCTGGCAGGAGGGGCTTCGGGCCTACCTGGCGCGGCGTCCGCCACGGTAGCGGCGAGAAGAGGGCAGCGTGTCTCGATCAGGCTCGGCGGCGCCGGCAACAGTTGTCGTCGTTCCCCGTGAGCAGTTCAGCAAGGCGCCGATCTCTCTCGAGAGCGTCCTCGCGTCGACCAGCGTTCCCCTGGTCTACGTGGACGGCAACTCACCCGCCGCCGTCCAGCACTACCTGCAACAGACCGCCCAGCAAAGATCGTTCAAGCTCATCCGTGCCAATCACTACCTGGCGGCCAACCAGGCGCGCAACCTGGCGATCCCGTATATCGATACCACCTATGCAGTGTTTCTCGACAACGATGTGGTGCCGTGGCCCGGCTGGCTGGAGGCGCTGGTGCAGTGCGCTGAGGAGACGGGCGCCTGGGCGGTGGGCCCCCTGTACTGCGTCGGCGACGGATCGGATCCTTCGGTTCCCGTCGTTCATCAAGCCGGCGCTGACTGCCACATCTCGACGATTCAGGGCGTGGCCCGGTTCGTGGAGCGGCACAGCCCGGCATGCGGAAAGCCTTTGGCCGAGGTTCGCCAGCAGCTTACCAGGCGCCCCTGTGAGCTGCTCGAGTTCCACTGTCTGCTGGTCCGCATGGATGCCGTCCATCGATTTGGCGGCCTTGATGAGGGCCTGCTCTCGTTTTTCGACCACAACGACTTCTGCCTGAAAGCGCGAATGGTGGGCGGTGAGCTCGCCATCGAACCCGATGCCGTCGTCACCTACCTGCCTCCTCCTCCCTTTGCTCGATCAGATCTGGCATACTTCCTCCTGCGGTGGAGCCAAACGTGGTTCAGCGCGAGCCTTCGCCATTTCTGTCACACGTGGGGGCTCGATATCCAGGATCCATCCTTCCGCGACCACATCGCCTACCGCATCGCCCACCGCAGGCGCGCGTACACCTGGTGGTCAACAAGACCTCCGGGACCTCGCTCGTCAGCTGCAGACTTGCTGGTCGAAGGCACCATTGGATCGTTGCTCGAACGCACTCTGGTGCGCCGGTTGGATCAGGCCCGGCGCTCAGGTCACAGTCGGTGACGGGCGCGGAGGAGGGAGCGTACGGCGAATTGCCTCACAGCCCTGGTCGAGCGCCGCGACAGCTGCCGCTGCACGGCGGTCGGCACTGTCTCAGGTCCGGCAATATCCGCCAGCATCGCGAGGCGACCAGCGACGAGCGCAGGCCCTCGCGCTTGCGCGGTGGCGACGAATAGATCCCAATCCATGGCGGAATGGCGGGCCGCGCAGGCGGCGTCCACCCACCAATGGCGCATGAGCATGTCGAATGTATGATGTGCCGGCGCCGGCACTCGCACGGTCACGCCATGGAGCGAGGTCTCAAGAGTCGACTCTCGCCACCGTCGCTGCGGCTCGATGCGGTGAATGCGCCGAAGCGCTACGGTCGGAACGTAGGCGATTGCAGTGGCAGCCTGCCCAAATACAACGGGAGGCTCCCTTCGCGTCCACTGCAGCTGGGTGCTCAACTGGTGAAGCAGCAACTGGTTCGCGTACCAGGTGTGCCGCTGGATGCTCACCATTGATGGGAGCAGCGGGTGGTCCACGCCGAGGGTGCTGAGCCGATACGCCAGCAGCGGCAGCACATCGGCACCGCCGGCGGTCAGGTGGTCAAGGTCGAGACGAGGAGCGACCTCGGTCCACGCGGCCATCGCCGCCTCCCGAGGCAACAAGGCAGACTGGAGCAGCAGCCGTTCGTGCGAGGCGTCCGATCGGGTCACGCTGTGCCGCCGCGCTGACGATCGATGGCTCCCTTCAGGATCTCGGCGTAGCCGGTGCGAGCGGTCTGGTGTCGGAGGCTGTAGTTCGCCGCGTGCAGCCGCCGCCGCACCACCAGGTCGTCGAGCACCTGGAACCTGAGTCTCTGGTGCACCGCACGGGCATACCAATCGAGCCAGTCGGCGGCTCCGCGTCTGATCGAGAACGGGCCGACCCTGGCGAAGGACGAGCGTCGCGTCAGCATCGCCGACGTCAGGTGGCCGGGCATGGCGGGACGAGCTCGAAGCGCCGTGGCCACCCCCGCCCCGAGCTCGGGGCTGACGAACTCCTCAGCCTGGCCAAGGACTGCGTCCACCTCTGGATTGGTCTCGAGGACCGCCAATTGGGCGGCCAGCTTGCCCGGTAGCCAGACATCGTCAGCGTCGAGAAAGGCGAGGTAGCGGGCTCGGGCCAGCAGCACCCCGTGGTTGCGCGCCGCGCCCACACCTGCGTGGGGCTGGCGTGCCACCTGCACCGAGGAACCAAACGACTCGGCGATGGAGGCGCTGGCGTCGGTCGATCCGTCATCGACCACGACGACCTGGACCAGATGGTCGACCGTCTGCGCCCGGATGCTCTCGAGGGCCTCGGCCAGATACCGCGCGCCGTTGTAGACGGGAACGATCACGCTGACGAGGGGCAGATGCGACCTCGAGGTCAGGGCGCGCACCGCGCGCATGAGGTCGGCATTCATCTGCTGCGTCTGGTAGGTGGCATTGGCACCATGAATGCGCCGGCGCACCAGCACCTCATCCAGCTTGGTGACATTGGCACCGCTGCGCTCCAACCGAAAGAGCCACTCCATGTCCTCCGACAGCCGGTAGCTGGGATCGAAGCCTCCGGCCTCGAGGAGCGCATTGATGCTGACCATCGATGAGACGGGGAGGTATGGAGGGCAGTCCAGTGTCTCGGGATGGTGGTGGATCCACGCCGGTGGGGTGATGCCAGGCAGCACCTCCAGGACCTGATGAGTGAGCACGCAGCTGCAGTCTGCGTTGCGCGCCAGGTAGTCAGTCTGGATCTGCACTCGCCCGGGCAGCATGAGGTCATCCACGTCCAGGAATGTGATGTACCGACCCTGGGCCCGTGCCATGCCGATGTTCCGCGCCGCCGACGGTCCTTGGTTGTCCGGCAGGACGATCAGGAGGTCGATCGGCAAGGACGCCGCGATATCGACGGTGGCGTCGGTGGAAGCATCGTCGACGACGATCACCTCGATCGGTTGGTATTGCTGCTGGCGCACGCTTGCCACCGCATCAGCGACGAAGCGCTCGCCGTTGTACACGGCGATGACCACGCTGACCAGTGGGGCGGACTTCACCGCTCGAGCACCCGGTTGATCACCGACGGGATGGTGTCGATGTCACCGCCCAGCTCCAGAATGTAGGCAGGGACCGTCTCGCAGAGGATGCGCATGCTCGTCAGCGCCGCACTGCCAATCCCGGGCAGCTGCAGGATAGTGCTAGGAGCCAGCCTGGTCAGGGCATGTGCGGGGGAAGTTGGGATGATCCGCGTGACCCCTCCTTCGACCAGTTGTGGAAGCAGCACCGCGCGAAGAGGGAAGCCGAGTGCGAGGCCCCGATCAATGAAGTAGAGAGCCTTATCGTCCGGTCTTGGGTCGGGATTGGCGGCGCCCGGCAGTAGCGAAGCCAAGCGGCGACTGTGAAGCCGGTCGACCTTGGCCGAGCGGTAGAGGCTGAACGCTCGGGGCGGGTTCGCGCCGATCACAACATAGTCGTCACCTGCATAGCCCAGGTTCGAGCCCAGGCACGATAGGGCCGCCGTGGTCTTCCCCGACCCACTCGTCCCCGCCAACAGCACGCCGCCGTCAGGCCGCCCCACAGCACCGCCGTGCACCACCAGTCGGTTGTGATCGCCCAGCCACCAGTGGAGAAGATGAAGCAGCGGCGCCGACCGCTCGTAGAAGGGCGCATCCGCTCCGGATGCTGCCCAGTACACCGCCTGACTGCCGGCGAGAACGCCGAGGCTGTCCTCGTAGGGTTGGTGCATGATCCGCTCGTCACAGTGCTGGACGTCGCGCGAGGGAGCCCGCCGACGCCAGGCCGGGAGATTCAGGCGGTCCTCGACCGGGAACGGCACTCCCGTCGATGCGCTGTCCCAGAGAGAGATCTCCAGGTCAGCGGGCCCGGTTCCGGTGGTTCGGAGGTGGGCCAGTGCCTGGGTGATCGTGGTAACGAGACCCATGCCGGCGAAGCGAAGTCCCACGGCGAGATCGTCGATGGCGAAGCGCCAGTCGATCACCCCACCGGCAGCGGTCGCGGCCAGTTCGTACGAACGCCGGGCGTCCGCGATGAGGCTGGTGCGCCTGGAGACTGCCGCTGTCGCCTTCACGATGATCGCGGGTGCGGCCAGCCGAGCTCGGGATCGACGTCGTGGATCGGGTCCATGCGGATGATTTCCGACATGTCTGTATAGGTCTCGAGCTGGGGAGGGACAAAGGGAATGCATTCGGCAACGGCCGCAGGCAGCACTGTGGCGGGTGCTCCGTCGTCCTCGACGGAGATCACCAGGCGTGCTCGCTGAAGCTGATCAAGCAGCTGATGCACCGCATCCGTCATGTCCGCACGGTTGCCCTGGTAGCGACGCATCAGTCCCTCGACGATCTCATCGTGTGTGGCCGACTGTTCCACCAGCCTCCAGACCTCGACGCCGGCGCCGGTCAGACTGAAGTAGTAGCCGCTGGCCAGGTCGATCGCCACGACCTCGCCGTCGATCGCCTCGCTGACGACGTGGTCGCTCTCGACTTTGAACCGCATCTCCCAGTGCCTCTAACGCGTCTCGGCGGGTATTCTCACCCTGCGGATCCGGCCGCCACCTCGCAATCCTGGCATCGACCTCGCCCCTCCCGAAAGGTCGGACCGTCACCCGCCGGGTACCTCCGAGGCCGCAATGATACCCACCCTCAGCGCAGATGAACGCGCTCGATGAAAGCTCGAGAGACGAAGTCAGTGTACGAGCCGCCAGCGTCTTGGGGCCGCGGCTGGTGGCTCACCCGCCCCCGGCACTGGTGGAGTCGGTCGCGCTCCCCTGAACGCGGTCGCCTGGAGTTCGCAGCCGTCGCTGCCGCGACCGCTCTGGCGCTCGTGCTCGGCTTCGTCCGCATCGGTTCCCAGAGCATGTGGCTCGATGAGACGCTGTCTGTACGCACCGCTCGTCTGCCGCTGCCCGACTTCTTCAATGCGCTCCACGGCTTCGATTCGAACATGGCCGGCTACTACGTCCTCCTGCGCGGCTGGCTCGTCTTTGGGGACAGCGAGACGGCGGTGCGGGCACTCTCCGCCATCCTGGGCGCGGCGGTGGTGCCTCTCCTCTACCTGCTGGGACGGCAGCTGTGCGGTCGACGGGCGGGCGTGGTCGCGGGGCTGCTGTGGGCGGTCAACCCGTTCGCCCTGCGCTATGCGCAGGAGACGCGCGCCTACAGCCTCCTTGCTCTCATGTCGTGCCTGGCGACCCTGCTGTTTCTCCATGCCCTGCACCGCGGCACCGTGCGAAGTTGGCTGCTCTACGGTGTCGTGGCGGGGCTCGCGACCTACGCCCACTTCTTCGCTCTGTTCGTCGTCCTGACGCACCTCGCCTACCTCCTTGCCGTGCACCGGCCGCTACCGCCGCCGCGGGCGGTGCTGACCGGGTTCGGCGCCATGGCTCTGCTCATCGTTCCCCGGGTTCCGGGGGCGATTCGCGGAGGGGCCTTCAAAGCCATCGCCTGGATCCCCGTCCCATACCTCACCGCCCCGGGCGGACTGATCGCGGAGTTCTTCGGCGGGAGCGTCGCGCTGGCCCTGGTGGCACTGGGGCTCGCCGCCTATGGGCTGTGGCCACGCATGACCCAGGTGCGCGCCACGCGGTCGATACGACAGATGGGCCTGGTCGAACTATGGGCGCTGCTGCCACCGATCGTCGTCTTCATCGTCAGCCAGGCAAAGCCGCTTTGGGTCGCCAGGTATCTGATCGTCATCCTTCCGGCCGTCCTCCTCCTTGTTGCCGCTGGCCTGGCCCGTCTTCCCCGACGCGGGCTGTTCTATGGAGCGACAGGACTGTTGGTCGCGGGGAGTGGCCTCATGGTCGCGCTGTGGTACGCGGGAAGCGCCTATCCCAAGGATGATTGGCGCTCGGTGACGGCAACCGTCCTGAGCGCCAGCCAACCGAGCGACGCGATCGTGTTCGACGCCAGTCACTACCGCACGCCGTTCAATTACTACCTCGACCGAGATCACGGGCTGGTGAACGCTCCATACTCTGCCTACCCGGACGCTCGCTGGCGGCGGCTGGGGGCACCCGTGGTCTCCAGCGCGAGCCTGCCGGATGCGATGCGGGCGCTGGGCCGGGCTCACCGCGTGTGGCTGCCGATCAGCCAGCCCGACACCGACCCCCTCGGCGAGCAGGTGGTCCGTTACGTCATGGCCCACGGCCGGATTGAGCGCAGCTGGTCGTTCGAGAATGTGAAGCTGCTCCTGGTCAACACCAGCCGCAGCTCTCCGTCTGGCGGCTAGCCGCCAGTCACCAGGGTGTCGCCGGCGATTCCGATTGCCAGGCGTCGCGCGACCGCACGAGCTCTGAGCTGAAGCGCCTGAACTTGCCGGAGGGGTGCAGGGGGAGATCGGCCACCGGGACCACCTCGATCATCGCGTCTTGACCGAGAAGGCGTCGATATGAGGCCTGCAGCCGGTTGGCGAAATCGGCGGGAAGGTCGCGGTAGGGGAGCACCAGCACTCTGATCGCGCCCGTCGCATCCTGGCGCACGTGGTATCTGCGCACCACGCCCTGGACCAGATCGCGTTCCAGATGATGGTCGATCCACAACCGCTGCGGTGCCACCCAGCGACCGCGGCTGTCGAGGATCCAGTCCATGGTTCGACCCCAGATCCTGGCCAGCGCCGGCAGCCGGTATCCGCAGGCACAGGGGCGATCGGCCAGCGTGGCGATGTCACCGATCCGGTAGCGGAGAAACGGCATGAGCGGGTTCCAAAGACCGCTCAGCACCACCTCGCCGGTCTCTCCCGGTGGGACGGGAGCACCATGGTCGTCCAGCACCTCGAGCAGCACCGCCTCGTGGTCGATGTGGTAGAGGTCGGCAGCGGTGCACTGCCACGCGACCGAGCCGTGCTCGGCGGTCCCGTACTGGTCGAGCTGCCGCTGTCCATACAGGTCGACGAGCGCGTCGCTCGTCACACCATCGAGGCTCTCACCGTAGGTGACCAGGTACCGTGGGCGGAACGCGCCGTCCAACTCCTCACCCAGCTCGACCAGCAGGTGACCATGGCCCGCGAGCAGGACGGGTCGGAGCGCGAGCACGTCTCGCGCCAGAAGGGCGGGGGGACGGGTGGTGGGCACGCGCATGAAGCGGCGGTCGAGCAGCTCCCAGATGCCCGACCTCCGGGGGCCCTCACGGAGCGACGTGACCTCGCACCGCTTGTCCCATGGGCGCAGACCTCGCACCCCATCGCGCCTCAGCGCGAGTATCCCCTGATACCAGGCAGCCCCGGGAGAGTAGAGGACCTCGCTCGGTTCGCCCGTGGTGCCGCTGCTCGAGATCCGCCGGCTTCCGGGTGGTGGATCACTGCTCAACAGCTCTGCAATCGGGTTCGCTCGGCAAACGGCTCGGTCGGTGAACGGCAGGCGAAGCAGATCGTCAGGGTGCTGCAGGCGCCGGGCCGCGTCCCCGGGAAACAGACTGCGATACAACCCCACGTGCCGCACGGCATGGTCCACCATCCAGCGCAGGCGAGGCATCTGGATCGTCTGCACCTCGTCGAGAGTGCCGGTCGCCGAGCGCCGGAGACTCCGGAGCTCCTTCCAGGTGCGCACCACGTCGAGACGCTTGATTCCCACGCCAAACATGGTGGCGTCGTCAGAACCGACCATCGCCACCGCCCGGCAACCGGGCAAACTGTGGATTGCCGCGGACAAAGGGAAGGCCTCGACGCCCCGAGGCATGCCGCAGGGCCCGCCCCACCGCTGCCTCGACACCGTCAAGCGTCTGCTCGAGGGAGAAGTGCTCGGAGACGTGACGGCGCAGCTCGCTGCCCAGACGTGGCCGCCGCTCGCTCCACCCGTGGAGATCGGTCAGCCGGTCGGTCAGTGCCCTGATGTCCCCTGGCGGGACCATCAACCAGCGGTGGTCTGCGGCGAAGGCCTCCGGCGTTCCCCCAGTGCTGGTGGCGACGATGGGAAGCCCGCAAGCCATCGCCTCGAGCACAACGCGGCCGAGCGGCTCCTGTCCCACGGTCGGGAGCACGACCACGTCGGCGGCGTGGTAGAGAGGAGCGACATCGGCCTGAAACGGCAACCAGCGTGTCCGCTGTGGATTGGCCATGGCGCGGAGCGAGCCCTCGTAGGCCCTTCCGGCGTCCTGGGTCGGATGATGGTTCGGACCGCCGGCGACGACCAGCCACGCGTCGTCGCAGTTTCGAAGAAGCTGTGGAAAGGCTTGCAGAAGAACCTCCACTCCCTTCTCGGGATCGAGCCTTCCCGCGAAGAGCACCACGTACGCGTCCGGGGGGATCCCCAGACGTGCGCGACTGGCGGACCGGCCCCCCGGCGACGAAGGGTGGTATCGAGCGGGGTCGACCCCGTTGTGAACCACATCGATCCGCTCAGGGTCCAGGCCGGCAGCTCGGTACTCATCCCGAAGGTGATGCGACACGGCAATGAACCGGTCCACCCTGGGAGCACCGATGCGGGCCTGAAGGCCTCGTACCGCCGAGGGGAACCGAAGGTGGCACACGAGCGCCGCCCTGCACAGGCTCGCCACGCCCGCACCGAAGCCGGAGTGCCACAGCCTGTTGATGTAGACGACCTGCGGAGCAGAGCGTGCCGCAACCACCATCGTCCTCGCCAGAGCCGCCGCACCGCGCATCGAACGGTGCGGGCCGATGGACAACCGGGGCACCTGGGTGACGGTTGTACAGAACGACCGGTATCGAGCGAGGAACGTACCGTCCTGCTCGTACAGCAGGTTGATCGCGGCTCCGCGCGCCGCCAGGCCTTCGGCCACTTCCAGGGTGCTTCTCTCGAGCCCGCCACGGACGTCGGGGACTTCATCGGTGATCAGATACCGCAGCTGCGCGATGGCGTCCGTCATCCTCAGGGCCTTGCCGCGAAGCCCAGGGGGAACGACACGGCCGGTATGGTAGCTCGCTCCTGTCGCTCTCGGGCCTCACTGCAGCCCCGCTTCGCCCGGCACGCCGAGTCGCCTGCTACCCTCGGTCATCGTGTCCGACGACAAGTCTGTCGACGTCCGCGCCTTGGTTGCGGAGATCGAGGCGGAGGTGGCGCGACGGCGGGCCGCGGGAGAGTATCCGGAGGAGCTGCTGGCCCGCCTGCGAGCCGAGTTCCGCGTCGTCAGCGACGAGCAGAGCCTCGATGAGATGGCGCATATCGAGACCGTGCGCCCCCTGGAGTCGCTGCGTCCCGGCCTGGGGTCGGCGGTCGTCCTGGTCAAGCGAGTCCTGCGGCGCCTGATGGCGTGGTATGTCCGTCCCTTGGCCGAAGACCAGAGCCGCTTCAACTACGCGCTGCTGCGTCGAATGGTCGCCCTCGACGCGCGGCTGGCACGAGTGGAGACGGCGTGGCAGCGACCTCCAGGGGCACCGCCGCGTGGCGCCAGCGGCCGCTACCCGATGGCCGAGATCGAGTCGGCGCGGCTTCAAGCGGTCCGCGATGTGCTGCACGGCCGGCCACCCGGGCCGGTGGCGGTGATCGGATTCGACGACGCCGGAACGCTACAGCGGCTGCAGGCCGACGGCGTTCCCGTCGAGGCGGTGACCCCCGACTCAGCGCTGCTGGCATCGGCGCGGGCGGTCGGGGTGCGCTGCCACGACGCCGAGCCGCTGGCATGGTTGGAAGCGACGGGGCCGTCTCTGGCCGCGGTGGTGGGCATGGGCGTGCTGCCGATGCTGTCCCCCGCCGAGACACTGCGCATCCTTCCCCTCATCGTCCAGACGCTGCGCCCCTCGGGCAGAGTGGTGCTCGACGCTCCCGACCCGCGCTTCGCGGACGCGCCGCCGGACGCGGCCGACATCGATCCGGCGATGCGGCGATGGATCGGGCCCGACACGGCGGTGCTTCTCTTGGAGGCGGCCCGGCTGGAACAGGTGCGCGTGCTTCCGCTGGGCAGTCCGCACGGCAGTGGAAGTGCGCCGTGGTACGCGGTGACCGGGCAGGTGCCCGCCGGCGGCGGACGCGTTTGACGGGGCTGCGGTTGGGCCTGGTCGTCCCGCGCTATGGCCTCGACATCGTCGGCGGCGCCGAGACCCACTGCCGCGAGTACGCCGAGCGCCTCGCCGGCCGCGGGCACGCGGTGGAGGTGCTGACCACCTGCGCCCGCGATCACTTCACCTGGCGCAACGAGCTGCCGCAGGGAACGAGCCGCATCAACGGCATCCCGGTGCACCGCTACCCGGTGACCCGCCGGCGCGAATACACCACCATGACAGTCCTGCACGCCCGCATGGATGCGGGTTTCGCGCTCGACGAGCAGGGTGAGCGCCGCTGGGTGGAGAACACCGGGTACAGCGAGCCGATGATGGAGGCGATCGCCACTGCTGCCGAGCGGCTCGACGCTCTCCTCTTCATCCCCTATCTCTTCGCGAGCACCGTCTATGGAGCGCGGGTGCGACCCGAGAAGAGCCTGGTGGTGCCGTGTCTGCACAACGAGGCCTACGCCCGCTTCGGGCTCATCCAGGAGACCCTCCGCGTCGCGCGTGCCCTGGTGTTCAACACCGAGGCGGAGCGAGAGCTGGCGGTGCGGCTGCTAGGCCAGGTGCCGCCGAACCGGGTCGTCGGCATCGGCTTCGACGCTCCGCCGCCGCTCGATGTGGCCGCCATGCGCACCCGGCGCGGGCTCAGCGGTGACTACGTCGCCTTTGCCGGCCGCCGCGAGATCGCCAAGAACTTTCCGCTGCTGGTCGAGTGGATGGCCGCGTACACCGAGGGCCTGTCGCGCCGTGGCCCCGCGGCGCTGGCGATCGCCGGCAGCGGCGAGACGACCCTACCGCCATCCGGGACGGCGGTGTTGCGCGACCTGGGCTTCGTCGGCGACCTCGAGAAGTTGGCGATGTTCGCCGGGGCGGTGGCGACCGCCCAGCTCTCGCTCAACGAGAGCTTCTCGTTCATCCTCATGGAGAGCTGGTCGTGCGGGACTCCGGCGATCGTCCACGCCAACTGCGAGGTGACCCGCCGCCACTGCGAGGACAGCGGCGGCGGCGTCTGGGTGCGCGAGGTCGAGGAGTTCGCCGCGGCGCTCGACCGGCTCCGCGGCGACGGCGCGCTGCGCGATCGGCTGGGCGTCGCCGGACGCCGCTACGTGGAGCAGCGGTACTCCTGGCCGGCGGTGCTCGGCCGGCTGGAGGACGCGATCCACCTGGTGACCGGGTGAGCGTCGCCCTCCACCATCTGCTCTCCGACTTCGCCGCCGGCGATGCCCTCGGCACCATCACCCTCAGCTTCCGTGACATCTCGCGCGAGCTCGGATTCCGCTCAGAGATCTTCAGCAACGTGATCGATCCACGGGTCGCCGTCGAGGCGCGTCCCGCGGACGAGCTGGAGACCGTGCTGCGGCCCGGTGACGCGGTGATGTACCACCTGAGCATCGGATCACCGGTGGCCCGCCTCTTCGAACGGCTGCCCGCGCGCAAGCTGCTCTACTACCAGAACATCACCCCCGCCGCCTACTACCGCGGCGTCAACGAGCGGGTGGTGGCCCGCATCGAGCAGGCCCACGCCGATGCCCGCAGGCTGATGCCGGTGGCGGAGCTGGTGATGGCACCGACCGCCTTCAACCTCGCGGAGGCGCGCGCCTTTGGAGCGGACCGGGCGATGGTGGTTCCCTCGCCACTGCCCGTCTCCCGGCTGCACCCTCGGCCCGCGCTGGCGCCGCCCGACCCGGTGCTGCTCTTCGTCGGGCGGATCGCGCCGAACAAGGGGCATGCCGACCTGCTGCGGGTGCTCGCCGCGCTGCGGGGCACCGTGCAACCGACGGCGCGGCTGGTGGTGGTCGGACATTCGCTCGACACCGAGCCCTACCTCCGCGGGCTGTGGCGGCTGGCCGAATCTCTCGGGGTCACCGACGCGGTGGACATGCCCGGGGGGCGGTTGGGGCTGAGCGATGCCGAGCTCGGTGCCCGCTACGCGAGCTCGAGCGTGTTCCTCTGCATGAGCGAGCACGAGGGCATCTGCGTGCCGGTGGTGGAGGCGATGAGCTTCGAGGTGCCGGTGGTCGCCTACGCCGCGGGGGCGGTGCCGGAGACGGTCGGCGAGGGGGGCATCCTGCTGGAGACGCGCGACCCGCTGGTGTGGGCGGCAACGGTGGATCGAATCCTGCGTGACGGCGTGCTGCGAGCACGCCTCACGGCGGCAGGCCGGCGGCGGAGCGAGCGGGTCCGCGCGGCGCCGATCGCCGAGCTGTTTCAGGCAGCCCTCGCTGAGGCGGGGGTCAGGCCCTAGCTCGACGCCCGGTGACTATGGGAAACAGAGCGGCCCGATGATGCAGGTGCTCGCACCGCTCGACGACGACGACGACGAGGTGGTCGCGCCGCTGGACGTCGAGGCCGACGAGGTGCTCGATGACCCCGGTAGGCAGAGCGGTGGCCCGCCCAGGCAGGTCAAGGTATTAGCGGTCGAAGACGACGACGAGGTCGAAGCACCGCTGGAGGTCGAGGCCGACGATCCGCTGGAGGTCGAGGCCGACGACCCGCTGGAGGTCGAGGCGGACGAGCCACTCGAGGTGGAAGGCCCGGAGGACGTCGACGGGTTGGAACTCTGCGAGGTGGTGGAGCAGGTGCTCGACGTGCCGGTCGAGGTGCTCTTCGACGTGCTGCTGCTCGACGTGCTGCTGCTCGACGTCGTGCCACACTGCGGCGGGCTGGGAGCTCCGGCGATCCCCACGAAGGAGCCGGGGAAGCGACCGCTGGCATTGCCGTAGTAGGGCCCCGACGGCGCCGGGGACGTGGGATTGAGGCCGCCGAAGCCGTAGATCTGCCCCGCGTCGTTGAGCACCAGCAGATCGTGGTGGTCGGCGGTGATCATGATGCCCGCGGCGCGTCCGTGGAAGTTGTACGTCGACGGTTCGACCGGGCCGGCAAAGGCGTTGCCGAAGCCGAAGATGCGGCCGTTGCTGTCGACGCCGTAGTAGCCGTCGTCCGACGGCACCAGGGCGAGGCCGGCGGCGACCGGCGCGTTCGGATGACCCGCGTCCTGCAGTTGTTCGCGTTGGAAGATGGTGCCGAAGCCCGTCCAGGGAGCGCTGCCGTGGCCGTCCTGGGTGCCGAAGCCGAAGACGCGACTGGCGACGTCCATGATCAGCATGCCACTGGTGCCGCCACCGGGCTCATGGGTGACGGACATCCCGGCGGCGACGTCGCCGGCGGAACCCTTGGTGCTCAGGGTGCCGAACCCGTTGAAGGCGGGGGCATCACCACGGCCGTACACGTTGCCACCGGCGTCGAGGAGATAGAAGCCGGCCCCATCCCCGGTGGTCGAGATGTCGGCGCCCAGCGCGCCGGGATCCTGATCGCTCCCGTCCGCCGCGTGGTGCAAGGTGCCAAAGCCCGGGAACGGGAAGGCATTGCCGATGCCGTACACGTTGCCGTTGATGTTGGCGACGAAGTATCCCCCGGTTCCGGTGGGGTTCTGCGGGCAGGTCGGAGGGCCGCCCGACCCCGTGTCCGGTGGCGGCGGATTGGCGTCGCCGCAGACGGCTGCGGTCACCGGCTGCCGAAACAGCAGCGACACACCGACGACGAAGGCGCACAGGGCGACCGTGCTCACGATCACGGCGACATTGCGCCGACGACGCGAGGTTCCTTGGCGGGTCCAGCTCATCGCCTCCGCTCCTCGAGGTCGCAGTCGATACGGCCCGGCAGTCTAGCTACTTGGACCACCATCGTGGGCGCGCTTGATCGCGTCGAATCAGTCGATCTCCCATGTCTGGACAAAACATCAAACTCGTATCATGAGTCCATGCCCGTGCAAACCGTCGCCGAGCGCGGGCCGGAGGAGGCCGGCGTCACACCCATCACCTTCGCCGAGCTCCTCCGCCTCCCCGTCGACGCGCTGATCCTGGCCGGACCGGACGGCACCCTCTGTGCCGACACCGCCGCTGGCGTGCAAGCGCGTCTGGTGGCCTCGGCGGCTCTCGTCCCGACGACTCCACCGCGCACAACCGGGGCCATCATCGCGAGGGCCACGCGACTCGATCTCAGCCGAGCCCGCCGTCGTGCCCGCGACGATGGCGGCGTGTTCAATATCCAGTCCGTGGTGGCGACCTGGGCGGAGAGACGAGCGGCCCGTCTCGAGGCCGCGTTCGCGTCCCCGGGGCCCTGGCGGCACGCTCGCGGACTTCTCCCGCTGTGGCTGTACGCGTGACGCAGCCCGAGGCCGGCGAGTGGAACCAGACAGCCGCTCTCCGTGATCGCCTGCCGGCAGGCTGGCGTCGCCACGCGCGCCAGGCCCATCTGGACCTCATCGAGCAATGGATCGGCACGCCCCGGGGCCGCTGGCTCAAGACCGACCTCTACGAAGAGCTGTCGCCCCACCGCGCGCTGCTTCCCTGCCTCGGGGGAAGCTGGATCGGCATGGATGTGTCGACGGCGGTGGCGGCCGGAGTCAAGCCAAGAGTCTCGCGGATCACGGTCGGCGACGTTCGCCGCCTGCCCTTTCGGGACGGGGCGTTCGATGGCGTCCTCTCGACCTCCACCCTCGATCACTTCGACGAGCCCCACGGGATCACGCTCGCGCTCGCCGAACTGCGGCGCATCCTGCTGCCGAGCGGTTGCCTGCTGCTCACCCTCGATAACCGGTCGAATCCCGCGATCCGGCTTCGCAACGCTCTGCCGAAGGCGGCCCAGATGGCGACCCGTCTCGTCCCATTTCCCACCGGGGTCACCCTCTCCGACCAGACCGGCCGCATCGCCCTGGCAGAGGCGGGCTTCACGGTGGCGCAGGTCGGCTACCTCCTGCACGCGCCGCACATCGTGGGCACGCGGCTGGCCCACCTGCGCTGGTACGAGCGGGCCATGCTGCCACGGCTCGATCAACTGATGCACACGCGGCTGGGCCGGTACTCGGCCCACTACGTTGCCTTCCTCTGCTATGCGGACGGAGCCGGGGTGGCTCGCTGACTAGCTGGTGAAGCCGACGACTCGGACGCCGGCCTCACCAGCACGGTGAGCCGCGTGCTGGTCGCCAAAGCGGTCCCGGTAATACGCCACCGCCTCGGCGGGCGTGGCATCGAGCAGGATCCGACCCTGATCGAGGACGACGGTGCGATCGGCCCACCGAGTCACCAGGTCCAGATCGTGCGACGCGAGAACGACGGTCGTGCCGCGCCGAGACAGCTCATCCATTGATTCGATGCAGTGTGCCTGAAACGCCTCGTCGGCGACCGACAGGGTCTCATCGACGGCCAGCACAACCGGGGCGCAGCCCACCGCGAGAGCAAAGTGCAGGCGCAACTTCATCCCGGCGGAATAGGTGTACACGGGCTGATCGAGGTCGTCGGCCGAAAGGCCGGTGAGCGAGAGGATGTGATCATACCGTCGACGAAGCTCGGAGCGGGACAGACCGAACAGCACTGCCAGGAGCTGGAGGTTCTCGCGACCGGTCATGTCGCGACCAGCTCCCGAATCCACCTCGATCACCGAGACCACTCGACCGTGGATCTCGGCTGAACCGCGCGTCGGTTCGTAGATGCCGGCGATGGTACGGAGCAGGGTGGTCTTGCCGGACCCGTTGCCACCGATGACCGCCAGCTTCTCCCCCTCGGGAAGGTCGAGGGTGATCTCACGGAGCGCCGAACGCCACGCGTGCCGGCGACCGAGACGGCGGCGTTGGTCGCGGAAGTCCACCCATACGTTCTCGAGCCGACCTGCAAGCACCCGTCAGACCTCTTTGGGCAGCAGCGGTGCGAACCGCCGGAAGATGCTGAGCGCCAACACATAGACAGCGATACAGACCACCATCAACTCGACGATGTGGGCCGGACGCGACAGACTGCCGTAGTAGAGCACGTCACGAAACTCGCCGACGATCATGTTGGCAGGATCGATGGAGCGAAGAATGAGGAGCCGCTCTCCCAGCATGTTCTGGGCATACACGATTGGCACCAGAAAGAACCACACGGTGAGCAGGTTGGCCAGGATCTGGCGAAGATCGCGATTGAAGACGTCGATCAGCGACAGCATCAGCGACAGCGCCGCGACCAGCAGGTAGAGAGCCACCACAGGCGCGATGAGGGCGGGAAGGACGCCCAGCACGAGGTGCCCGCTAGCTCCGAGGAACACCACGAAGACAACCAGGCAGGCAAGGAAGTACAGCGACATCGTCGTCACGGTGGAGATCGGGAGCAGCTCATAGGGAAACCGAGCCCGGCGCACGAGCTCGGGTTCTGTAGACACCGAGACGATGGCAGTTCCGAGGGTCTGAACCAGGAACGTCCAGGGGAGCAGACCCGCGAACAGGTACACCGGGTACCTCTCCACGGGAACATGGAACACACTGCGGAAGACGAACACATAGAGGGCGAGGAGAAAGCCGGGCCCCACCAGCGGCCAGGCGATTGCCACCAGCGATCGTTTCGAGCGGATCCGAAGCTGACGGATGACGAGCACCCGCAGCAGGTTGAACCAGCGTGCCTTCTGGGCGCGCCTGCTCGGAGTGAGCTGCACCGCGGTCTCGACCACGCCGAGCAGGACGCCCACGCCATAACAGCCGTGGACGGTGGCGATGAGGCCGGCCGCCGCGGGAGCCACCGACACGCGGCGCACGGACCGTGCGACCTTCGCCGCTCCGGCGGCCACCGCGAGCAGGTACAGCCCCAGCGGCAACAGCGCAGCCCGATGCCACAGGGCGAGAGGAGCGCCGAGAACCGTGTACAGGACCAGGAGCGAGGGAACGACAAACGCCGGACGGACCAACCGGGGACGCCGGGCGAGGAGCTGTCCACGGCCGCGGCCGTACTTCAGCATCTGCGCCGCAAAGGATCGCCATGTCGGGCGCCGCTCGTGGTACGCGGCGAGGTCCGGGTCGTAGACCATGGGTACCCGGCGGCGGTGCAACTCGCCAAGAACGGCATTCTCCTCCGCACACACCAGCCCTGGATCGAACTCCACCATCACCTCGCGCCGAATGGCGAGATTGCAGAGCGTGAACCATCGTTCGTCGGCGAGGGTTGGATGATGCCGTCCGTAGCGGCGGCGCACCGGACCCGTCGCCGCCAGAGACGCCAGCACGGCCCCCTGGGTGACCTGGAACACGGAGCTGCCGCGCGGTGTGACGTTGGGCCCGCCGAAGACCCCGGCCTCCGGATGATCGACCGCCAGGTGGTGCAACCGGGCCAGAAAGTGGGGTTCCAGCTCGACGTCGTCGTCGAGGAACAGCAGCAGCTCGCCCCGTGCCCGGGCGAGCAGGATGTTGCGAAGCCGTGCCGGCGACCCACGGGACAGCAGCGTCACCGCCGAGCCGGAAGGGAACATGCTGTCGACCAGTGATTTGACAGCCGGATCATCGTCCGCACAGAGCAGCAGCTCGAAGGAGGGGGGATTATTTTGGTCGAGCACACTCTTCAGGCACCGGCGAAGCAGATGCTCGCGGCGACCGGAAGCAATGCAGATGCTGACGAACGGACGTCCCAGGTCGCCCGGCTCGCTCGCGGCTGCAACCGACCCAGCCACGGCGCCCACCGCGGTCGGCGGACGGGTGCCCATTACGGCCCTGCCGGGGCGCGCCGAGCCAGCGCCGCGACGTTTTGCTGGACCGCAGGATCGTCAGGGTCGATGCGGAGCACGGCGGCAAGCTGGTCGCGCATACCCGCATAGTCTCGCTGCTGGTAGTAGGCGCGGGCGACCTCGAAGCGCGCCGCCTCGTAGGAGGCGAGGATGACTTGGTTCGGCCACCCTCGCCACACTGGATCCGGGATGCGTGCGGATCTCTCCGCGGCGTCGACGGTGACGGCCAAGGTGCTGGGTGAGGCGACCGGCACGACACCCCGGCCGTCCGCGGGGACGGCCAGCAGCCCGACCGGGCGATAGCCCATCAGCTTCTCGAGACGCTGGGCCATGGCAAAGTCGATGTAGACCGGGCGTTGCTGCTCGACGAGGCGAACCACCGCCACCGCATACGGTCCCTGGCCGCCACGAATCGGCGGCAGCGAGCGATGAAGGATCCGCTCGGCCTCATCGCGGTACCACTCATGCGCCAGCCCGCTGGCGGCGATCACGGCCACGTCGGGCCGTTCGCGGCGGACCACCTGACGGTAGACGAGCGGGAAGGTGGCCTCCGCGCTCCAGATGAACACCGCCGACCCCTGGGGTAGTTCCGCAAAGGCACTCTCGGCGTAGCTGTCCGCCAGCGGAGCGGCCTCTCGTGCAGCGGCCGGCCGGTGGACCACCAAGGAAGGGATGAGCAGGGCGGCCGCGAAGACCGAGCCGATGAGCGCCACGGCGACAGCCCGTGACCTTCCCTCCCCCGCCGCCGGTGCGATGGCTGTCAGCCGCCGTGCCAGATCCGTGACGCCGAGGGCGAGCCACACCGTCAGCGAGACGTAGCAGCCGAAGACGAACCCCTCGTGGATCAGGGCGCTGTCGAAGCCGTGCAGGCCTCCAGGCCCGACCACCAGCCCCGCCCCGAGCAGATTGGTGACAAAGAGGATGAGCAGGGGGAGGCGCACTGCGTAGCGGCGGCGGAAGAGGATCCACAATCCCCAGGCGGCGACCACCACCGCAAGGATGCCGAGCTCCTGCGCAAAGATGGCGACGTAGACCGCAGCGCTGTGGGGCAGGTATCCGAGCCCAGCCGCGCCCGGCACGGCCGAGCCGCTGCTCGCGCCGCCCTGACCGGCAAATCCCTTGCCAAAGTCCTTGAGGGTGACCAGGTCGATGAATCGACCGACGCCGTTCACCGCTCCCCAGTTGACAGTTGGGTACTGCGCGGCACGGAGGAACACGAACGCGTAGAGGGCCGCGACGGCGATGATGCCCACGCCTCCCGCCTCGAGGACTGCGCGCAGCTTCAGCCGGCGGCGGTTGCGGAAGAGGATGTAGCCGATGGCGGGAAGAAACAGGATGGTCAGCTCCCATGATGAGCCCAGGCCAGCGGCGAGAGCCAGAGCGACGCCGATGAGCCTCATGCGTGTAGGTCGCTCTTCCCACCGGAGCGACCAGTACAGAGCCAACAGCGGCATCAACGCGGAGAACACGTCGTGCTTGGCGTAGCCTGAGTAGAACCAGAAGGCAGCGCCGGTTGCGAGCACGAGGGCGGCGATTCCGCTACACCAACGAACGGCGCCGCAGCGGCGCGCCAGCATGTACACGATCGCGGTGATCAGTGAGGCGCAGACCAGGCTGAAGAGGTTCACCCGTACGGTCGTGCTTCCGAATGGCTCGACCACGGTGAACGCGCGAGCCGCGAGCACATAGGCGGGATAGCCCGGCGCGTGGAGAACACCGAGAGAGTCGACGCCGGCCACGCTCTCGGGAGCGTCGCCGAGCCCCACATGACCGGTCAGGGTGCTCCCGAACAGGGCGGCACTGAGCGCCGCGACGCCGCCGGCCCAGGCGGCATCTGCTCGGGTGACAGGCTCGCCCCGCGGCGCCAGTCGCGGCGGAGCGGTCTTGGACGGCTTCCTCCGGGGGCGGGCGGCGACCGCGGTCGACCGGGGGGCAGCTGTCAGTGTGGCGGTCGGCCCTGCGTGCGCGGGCGGCGGCGTCTCGGCCGGCGCGGAGGGCCGTCCTCGCCGGTCAGCCCGCGACCAGCTGCGACGTTTCTTCCTTGCCAATGCCCCCTACCCTTCGTCAACCCGTCCGGGCCGCTCGTCAATGGCCAGGGCTCGGGGTCGCGGACTGGCCAGGGGTCCCGACCGCAGACTTCGCTTCGCAGGCAGCTCCGCCGTGAGGACCGAGAACCCTGATGACCACGCTGTTCAGCTCGGCGGGAGTGGCCAGGCGGAGGTCGACCCGGGTCTGACTGGCGCTGACCGTCGTCGACGCCCGTTGGGTCGTCCTGCCTTGGGCCCGCACGCCCACCTGGGCGGGGCCACTGGTGGTCACGGTCACGGTGAGCTGACCAGCCTTGTCCACGTAGCTAGCAGTGCACGGGGGAGCCTGGAAGGGGATGCTCACCACCGGGTGCGCGGTGGGAGTTTGGCCGCCGCAGGCCGCGATCGCCACAGCCCCCCCACCGAGCAACGCCACTCCAAATCGCCGCTGATACGCGCCCGCCGTGGCATGTCGAACAACTCTCAAATTCATCGGTGCTCCCGAGGACCGACAGCGGAAGTGGCCAAGTCTACCTCACCGTACTCGACGAGCCGCTGCCGATACGCGGGTCGCGAACAAAGGTGAGGCCCCGGCACCATCTGGCGCCGGGGCCTCCGATCAATCGATCAGTCGGTTATCGCATGAGATCAGCTGAACGTGATGCACGCCTCCCCAGTGGGGAACTCGCTACCGTCGCAGGCCGTCGAGCTGCCCGTCACGTCCCAGTTGCCGTCGCCGTCGGCATCCATCATGTTCATGGGATCCGACAGGGCCCCGTTGGGACTGTCATTGCCATCCTTTTCCGCCTGGAACGGGATGGTGACTGGTCCGCTGAATCCGAACGGGCTGGGAGCGGACGTCATCGTGATGGTCATGATCAAGCCGGTGGAATTGATACTCCAGGAGGAGTTGGTTCCATCGATGATCGTGCCACAGTTGTCTGGAGGAAATCCCTCGAAGTCATCGTCACCCGTGTTGTCGCACACGGTGAACTGCGATGCTGGGCTCGTGCTCGGCGCCTTCATTGGCTCGTCGAAGTGGATGCTCAGCACATCACCGGTGTTGACGGTGCCACTGCTGTCGGTGTCCTGGACAAACACCGCTGTCGAGAACGGCGGTCCAGCCTTCGGCCCAGCGATCGGGCCGGTGAACGCGGTCGGAGCCGAGGGCTGCGAGAAGTCACTGAAGCTTGAGTTCTGACTCTCCGCCGCAACCCGGTAGGTGAAGGTGGAATCCGATGGCGGATCCCAGACGCAGAAGGTCTTGGACTGCTGCACTCCGCTCGCAGCAGGTGGGGTGACCTTGCAGACGTCGAAGTCATTGCCGCCGGAGTCGACGGCACTGACGATGTAGGTCGCGATCAGGCCGTCCAGCGGATTGGGCGCGTTCCAGGAGACCTTGACGTCGTCCGCCGGGTTGCCGGATTCGGGGTCATCTCCGTCGCTGGGATCAATGAAGCTGCCCGCTCCACTCGCCGTGACGTTCCACGGTGTGCCTGGGTAGTCGCCCGGATTCCCGTCGTCCAACATCAGCGAGACGCTTGGCCCACCAGCACCGCCGTAGCTGCAGTTGGTGCTGTCCTCCGATCCACCGGGGCACTGCTCCCACTCCACGTTGTCTCCCGGAGTGGTCCAGGTGACCCAAGTGGCGGGAGTGACGCCGAAGAAGTGGCTGCCGAAGTCGTTGTCGTAATTGGTGGTGTCGCTCGACTTGATCCGGTACCAGTACCCATTGCCTGCGTCGCCGTACAAGACGGCCAGTGAACCGCTGGGCACGGTCGCGGGGTTCGTGTCCTCGTAGATCACCCTGAAGTCGTTATGGTTTCCGATCGGCTCCTCCGGGCCGTGGAAGATGATCGGCCCGCTCACACCGAAGAGCTGGGAGGGTGCCTTGTAGGGCGCTCCGTTGCCGTTGGAGATCAGATCGAGCTCGCCGTCCATCTGAGCGGAGACGGGCCCGCTGGAATCGTCCCAGACGGCGATGAAGAATCCGTCCGCCGAGTTGATGAACAGGCTGTTGACCTGGACCGTCAGGGTGTCGCCGGTGGCGGTGTAATCCGTGGGGGCAACGCACCGCTTCGGGCCGGCCGGAGGTGTCTGGCCGTCGACCGCTGCGATGAAGACTGCATCCTCGCCGGAGTCGCAGATGTCATCTGCGAGGTTGTCCGGGAAGCTGGTCTCCGCCCCGTGCGAGCCGAAGATGCGGGGGAAGACGCCGTTGTCGATGTCGCTCTCAGGAGCACCGTAGCCGGTCCCGCTGTTGCGCACGGCGTCGCGGAAGCCCATGCAGCTGGCGTTCGGCACCGTCCCGGTGCCGGTGCCCAGCGGTGCGACGTCAGGGCCGTGGCCGTGGTCGTTGTCGTTCTCGCCGCCGGTCGGGAAGAGGCCGATGGCGAGTTGCTTGCTGCCGGTCCCGGTGAAGTCCACGGTGACCTGGGTCAGGCCGCTTCCACCCGAGCCTGTGGGCACGAATTCCTCGAAGGTCGGCGCCGAGTGGTTGTTCGGGTAGACCTGGTTGGTGCAGGGCCCGCCGGCAGCGGTCGTTGTGCTCGCCGACGTGGTGGCGCCCGACGAGGTGCTCACCGACGAGGTGCTCACCGACGAGGTGCTCACCGACGAGGTGCTCGTCGTTGCCGTGCCCGTGCCCGTGCCCGTGCCCGTGCCGCTGCCGCCCACGGAGCTCGGTCCGAAGGCGAAGTGCACGAAGTTGAATGGATAGTTCGGCGGGTAGGTGCCGTAGAACGGACCGGTCGGCGGCGCCGCCGCCTTGGGACCGTCGGCGAAGAACTGGCCGATGCTGTTCATCACGAAGACGGTGCTGCCGTCAGCGGTGATCCGCATCGAGACAGCTATCCCTGCGAAGCCCGGCACGACCTTGTCGGCGTTGTAGCCAGCCGGCAAGCTGGAGCCTTTGCAGAAGACCCGGCCGTTGCTGTCGGCCTCGCAGAGCCCGTGGCCGTCCGGGGTGATGTCGAGGCCGGCCGGGAGCGGAGCATTGGGATGGCTGGCATCCCTCGTCTGCTCCATCTGGGGCAGGGTGAAGAAGTTGCTGCCGAGCGATGGAGCTCCGGCCATCGAGCCGTCACCGAAGACGCGGCCCGCCTGGTCCTCCATGAGGCGACCGGTGGGCGCGCCCCCGTTCGGGTTGCTGTTGGGCGGATTGACCGCCAGACCGGCAAGCACGTTTTCCAACTTTCCGGTCGAGGGGTTGAAGGTGGTCTCGAAGTGGGCCAGGTTCGTGAATCCGGTGTAGCCGCCGGCGTCGCCCTCGCCGAAGCAGTTACCGCCCTTCTCGCACTGGTAGAAGCCGTTGCCGTCGGAGGTCGTGGCGATGACGGCGCCGGTGGAGCCGTGCTGCTCCTGGTCCAGCGTCTTGAAGCCGGCGAAGCCGATGGCATCTCCCAAGCCATAGACGCGGCCGTCGAAGGTCAGGCCGTATTCGCCCTGCGACCCCGACGAGTTGGTGGGACAGGCCCCAGCCCCGCCGCCGTCTCCGGTGGCGCACTGGGTGGCGTGGGCCACAGTCTTCCCGCCAAGGCCGATGAAGCCGGCCATGGCGGCGAAGACGGCGACCGCCGCGGTTGTCAACCCGACCGCGGCTCTCTGCCGGGTCGGCCTAAATCGTCCTGGCATCATGACCTTGCCTCACCTCCTTGAGTCTCGTTGAGCGGCTAACCGGCGTTGCCATCGTCGAGTGCGGATGAAAACGGTCGTGGTAAGCGGGCAGCCGCCCGACGGGCATAGGTGTCCTCCTCTTCCCGAAGTGAAAGCGTGCGGAATGGTGCGGCACGTCTGCCGGAAGTGTCAATACCAACCGGAACTCCGGTTGAAGCGACTGACGCATCAGGCGCCATTTGATGGTGGCGAGAAATCGACAAAATTCGCGTCAACCGCTCGGCGCCCCGGGGAAGGCCGCACGACGACCGCGACTCGAAGAACACGTCAATCGTGGCAGCATCGGCGAGGACTTCACCCAGGGTGACGCTCACCACACCTGGCCGGTCGGCTGTGCGCTTATACCCTGAATGCGGTATCGGCTGAACAGAGCGGCGACGGAACGGCGTTCTCGCGGCCGATCCCGACAACGGCGCGATGTTGCCCGTCAGAGTTCCCCCCTCTGCCCGCTGCACCCGGTCGCAGCCGCTCCGGCGCCCGCGAGCGACGGAGCGGCTGCCAGCGATCCCCCGGCCGGTGGTCCTGGACATTCAGTCACCGAGCTCCGACTGAAGCGGAGCGCTTTCACTCTCGATGGCCTACATGGCCGGCGGCACCGGCAACCGCCAGCCCGGACTGTACCGCTTTCCCCTGCCGCGGTCTAGTACTGGTCCACCTCGCACCGGTCGCCCGAGGCCCGCCCGGTACCATGCGTCGCCGAATCGCCGGGCCAGTTCGAGCAGGGAACGGCGCGATCTCGCCATGAGCGGAGGAACGCACCAACTGTGGCCGACCCCCCGCCGAACGACCCGCTGCCCGGGGGCCCGGGTGCAGTGGAACCGTCGCCACCGGCGCCGGCCGAGACAGCCCCTGCGGATACCGCACCCGCCGCCTGGTGGGCGCCGGGGCGGCTGGCGGGCACCGCCGTCCGCCTCCTCAGCTCCCCAGCGGCGCCGGCGGCGCTGCTGGGAGCGGTGACCATGGCGTCGGTCGGAGCGCGCGTCTTCTATCTGGACCAACCCTGCACCGCCAGTTGCAAAACAGGGTATGACCACGCACTCATCTTCGACGAGAAGTACTACGTCAATGCCGCCCGTCGAATCGACGGATTCGCGGTTCAAGGGGGTGACCCCTACAGCAACGTGCCCGCCGGCGCCGACGGCAACGCGGAGCACCCTCAGCTGGGCAAGCTCTTCATCGCAGCGGGGATGAAGCTCTTCGGCAACCAACCGGCCGGATGGCGACTGGCCAGCCTCATCGCCGGAACGCTCGCCATTCTGGCGATGTACTGGCTGATCCGATCGGCCCGCGGGGGGCCATGGCTGGCCCTGGGCGGCGCCACCCTGATGGCTGTGGACAACCTCCTCCTCGTCCACGGCCGCATCGCCACTCTCGACATCTTTGTCGTGGTCGCCATGATGGCCGGGGTGGCGCTGTACCTACGCGACCAGCGCATCGCCTCGGGGGCGTCGCTGGGCGTCGCCTGCTGCATCAAGCTGGTGGCGCCCTACGCGTTCCTGGTGCTGGTGATCATCGAGGCCCTACGCGTACGACGCGGGAGCGGCGGAGCCACACCTGGCTGGCGGCCCCTGCTGAAGACCGGGGCGATCCGCTTCGGGATCTGCCTCGGGGTCGCCGTCGGCACCTATCTACTCCTGCTCTTCGTGCTCGATCGCACCGTGCCCGCCTACGACCCGGGCGCCGGCGTCTACTACCGCAACCCCTTCTCCCACACCCAACACATGTGGAACTACGCCAAGGACCTCACCAGCCCCTCGGGCCCGACCGGGATCGCCTCCTACCCCTGGCAGTGGCTGCTCAACCAGGAGCCGATCAACTACTTCCGCGTCGACACCAATGTCTTCTCCGGCGGCAAGCAGGTGGGCACGTTCCCGGTGATCTTCTTCCAGGGGGCGATGAACCCGTTCATCATCTTCCTGGTTCTTCCCGGCCTGGCCCTGGCCCTGGCGGCGGCATGGCGCCACGTCGAGGAGTACGCCATCGTGGGGTCGGCGTGGTGCCTGGGCACCTTCCTCCCCAACGTGGTCCAGAGCGGTGCCTTCCACCGCACCAGCTACCTCTATTACATGGTGCCGGTGATGCCCGGGGTCTACATGGTGGTGGCGGAGCTGTTCCGGCGGTTGCCCCGCCCGGCCACGGTGGGGTGGGCCTGCGCCCTCGGATACGGCTTCCAGACCCTCTACCCCTTCCGCACCTGGAGCGGGCATTGACCAGGACAACCCTGGCCCTCCTCGGCAGCGGCGCAACCTGAGCGACCGCGTCGTGAAGGCACCCCTGGGAGAATGCCGCGGATGTCGGACCAGGACCGGGAGCGGTCGCTGACCGAGCGCGCGCAGCGGCGCTGGTGGTCGCGTCTGCAGAGGCGCATCTGGCGGACGGACAGGTTGAAACCGGATGGTGCCACCGCGTCCAGAGCGGCAGCGGTCGCCACTCGCTGGGTGCTGCGGCCCGAAGCTCTGGTGCTGCTGGTGTACGTGGCGCTTGCCGTGGGTCTCGGCTGGGGAGCCTGGAAAGCACCCAGGTCCTCATGGATCGGTGACTTCGGTGACCCCAAGCAGACGATCTGGTTTCTCCGCTGGACCGAATTCTCCGTCTTCCACGGCCACAATCCGCTGACCACCAGCTACATCAACTTCCCCGACGGCGTGAACCTGATGTGGAACACGTGGGTGCCGCTCCCCGGGCTGCTGCTGGCACCGATCACCGCCGCCTTCGGTCCCCTCGCCGCCTACAACGTTCTGGTCACGCTGGGACGAGCGCTGGCGGGATGGTTCATGTATCTCGCCCTGCGCCGATACGTGAAGACGCACCGCGCGGCGCTGCTCGGTGGTGCGGTCTACGCCTTCTCCCCCTACATGCTTGCGCAGGGACACGGCCATGCGCACATGCTGCTGGCGCTGACCCCCCCGCTGGTGCTCATCGCTCTCGACGAGATCTTCGTCAGGCAGCGCCTGCGCGCCGCCACCATCGGAGCCGGCCTCGGTCTGCTGGCTGTCGCCCAGTTCTTCATCGCCGAGGAGGTCCTGGCCTCCGAAATCCTCGTCGCCACTCTGGGCTTGGCGATCCTGGCGGCGCTGAGGCCGCACGAGGTCCGGGGGCGGGTGGAGTATGCCTCCCGCGCCGTCGGGTGGTCGCTGTGCGTACTCCTGGTGGGCGTCGTATGGCCGGTGGCGGTGCAGTTCCTGGGTCCTCAACGCATCCAAGGCGCAGTCCATCCACCGGACGTCTTCGTCTCCGATCTGGTCGGGTTCATCGTGCCGAGCAATGCCCTGCAGTTCGCTCCGAACGCGGTCAGCGACATCAATTCGCACCTCAGCGGGGGGCCCGATGACTCCGTCGCCTATCTCGGCCTGCCCCTCCTCCTCTTCTTGGCGTTCGTGGCCGGCCGACTGTGGTCGAGTTTGCTGATCCGCGCGGCCAGCCTTCTGGCCATCGTGGTGGCCGTCCTCTCCTTGGGGCCCCATCTGCACATCGACGGCCACGTCACCGATTTTCCGCTGCCCTGGCAGATCGTCGACAAGATGCCGGTGGTCAACAATCTGACGCCGGTCCGGCTCATGCTCTACGTCTATCTCTTGGCGGCGGTTCTGCTGGCGGCATTTGTCGACACCGTGGTCACCTCTCGGCGCGGCGATCTGGCGGCGGCGCTGGCGCTGACCTTCGTGCTCCTCCCCCTCTATCCGAAGCTGCCCTACACCACCACCACGGCCGACATCCCGTCTTTCTTCAGCGGTTCAGAGGTCGACAGGATTCCCGCCGACAGCGTCGCCCTGGTGGTACCGGGTGGTTGGGACGCCATGCTCTGGCAGGCCGCAGCGGGGATGCGGTTCCAGATGCCCGGCGGCTACTTCATCGCACCGTCGGATGCCGCGGGTGATTCCACCCTTGGACCGGTGCCGTCACCCCTCTTCGATGCCATCGACAGGGTGCAGCATCCGGGGGCGACGCCGTCCGTCTCAGATGCCGTGAATCGCGCGATCCTTCAGGATCTTCGCAGCCGCCAGGTCCATACTGTCGTGGTCGGGCCGATGGGTCAGCAGGATGCCGAGGTGGCCCTGTTCACCTCGGTTCTCGGTCGGCCCCCGCAGAGCGTTGCCGATGTCTACGTCTGGTGGAACGTGAGCTGATGACAACCGTCGCCCAGGCGCCGGCTTCCACTCCACCGCAGCAACCGTCCGCGACCAACGACCGGCAGACGCGACGCTGGCGAGTATCGCCGGTCCGACAGCGGGAGCTCGTCGTCGCCCTGTTCCTGCTTCTCTGCTTCGGCTTCTTCCACCAGATACCGCTGTGGAACGAGCCCACCCGGTACGACCTGGTCGTCGCCCTGGTCGACCATCACACCACCCAGATCGACGTGAACCAGAGCAACACCGGCGACAAGGCCCTGTACAAGGGGCACTACTACACCGACAAGGCCCCCGGGAGCTCGTTCCTCGGAGTCCCGGTGTACGCCGCGATCCGCGTGGGGGAGCGCGTTTTCAACACCGGTGAGCGAGACATGGATTCGGTCCTCCAGATCCTGGCCTTCATCCTGTCCGGGGTACCGACGGTGTTGCTGGCACTGCTCCTCCTGCGCTTCCTGCGCTCCATGGTGGAGGAGTGGTGGGCATTCATCGTCACCCTGGGCCTCGCCCTGGCCACCATCGTCTTCCCCTTCGCCACCATGTTCTTCGGCCACGCGCTCGCCGCCTTCTTCCTCTTTGCCACTTTCTACGTGGTCTGGCGTCTCCGACCTGACGCACCGGCCTGGCACGCGCTGGGGGCCGGTCTCCTCGCCGGCTGGGCCGTCGCGGTCGACTACTCGGCCCTGCTGGGCGTGGTCCTGGTGCTGATCTATGCACTGTCGCGGGGACGGCGCGCTCCCCTGCTGATGATCGCCGGCGCGGTGCCACCGGCTCTCCTCGTCCTCGGCTACAACTGGGTGTCGTTCGGAGGACCGTTTCACTGGGGCTACAGCAACAATGTGACCTTCAACAACGTGTTCACCCAGGGCGTGCTCGGCCTCAGCGTCCCCCGACCGAACGAGCTGCATGACCTCTTGATCGGCACTCGGGGCCTGCTGCGACTCTCACCCTGGCTGGCCCTGGCACCGCTGGGGCTCATGGCCGCCCGCAGCCCGCGGTGGCGGCGTGAGATCGCGGTCTGCGCGGCCGTGCCCCTCATCTACATCCTCGCCAATTCCGGATACGCCGTTCCCCTCGGAGGCTCGTCCCCGGGACCTCGCTTTCTCATCCCGTCGCTACCGTTCATCGCCATTCTGGTGGCGTTGATACCTCGAGCACTGCGCGCGCCGACTGCCGTGCTGATGGCCATCTCCACCGCGCTGGTGTTGGTTGCCACCGCAACCAGCCCCACTGTTGGCACCGAGGCCGTGCACGACCCGCTGCCCAACCTGTGGTTGCCGCTGCTCGGATCCCGCAATCTCACCGACACCACCGCCTGGCTCCACTGGGGACTGCACGGGGTGCAGCCTCTGTTGCTGCTGGGACTGGCCGCCGTGCTCACCGCCGCGGCGCTGGTCGCAACGATGCGCCCGGCTCTATCGTGGAAACGGGTCGGGGCCGGCGCCATCACCGCGGTGGCCCTCATCACGGTCAGCCTCGGCACCCCGGTGGACGCGACGGCTCCGCTGCGCGGCGCTGCAGCCAAGCTCGGCGCCGGCGGCAGCTCGGGAGACCATTTGACCATCGCCGACGCTGGCGCCACGGCGCTGCCCGCCGATTCAGATCAGCAGTTCACGGTGAGACCGTGGGCCCAGGTGGAGGCCGCCTTCGGGGATCTTCCCGCGGCCGTCGTGGTCTTCACCATCCATGCACCCGACGGCACCGACACCTGGTC
>VBIQ01000016.1 GCA_005880985.1 Chloroflexota bacterium | reverse complement strand
TCTGGTCGGCGTGGTCGTGGCAGTGGGCGGCGTAGATCTCGAGCCAGGTTTCCATGCTGTAGGCGCCGCTCTCGCTGTGCGTCCCGGAGCGGTTCCAGTCGGCCTCGCTCAGGTGGTCGAGGATGGAAGCGCTCGTCTCGCGCGCGGCGCGCACCGCCTGCAGTGATGCGGCGATCGGCCGCTGGCGATAGTGGAGGCGGCGCGCGAACTGGGGCTCGTCGTAGCCTTGAATGACCGGATCCTCCTCGGCGAGCAGCTTCCGCAGGCGGATCGCCGATGTCATCTCGCTGTCTGCGAGATGATGGACGACCTCGCGCGGCGACCAGCCGCCATCCCGTGGCACGTGGTCGAGCTCGGCGTCGCTCAGCCCGGCCACCGCCGTCTCGACGAGCGCAGGGCCTTCGCGGTACCGGCGGATCAGATCGCCTCTGTCCAACGCCACGCTCGGGACAGTACCAAAACGCTGGTCGGCACCCCGGCCCCCGCGGTGACCGGCGCGTTCTCCAGAACCGTCGAGCTCCCAACACCCCGACCGGGGTGAATGGCCGTGTGCCCCGGTCTGCGAACAGCTACAGGCGCCAGGCCGTCCAACTCGCCGGGGCGCGCAGACGTCCCAGTGCGGTCGCGACATCGTGCGCGATGGTCGCCAACACCGGGAGTGCGACTCGCACGAAGACCGCTGCTCCAAACAGAATGAACGCGATGTCGTGCCCCGTCAGCGCCTTGGTCTGTACGAAGGGATGCCACAGGACGCTGAACTCTGGCGTATACCAGCAGAGATGCTCCAGGGCGTAGTTGTTCGCGAAACAGACATCGAGGTTCGCTTGACTGTAGACGAACCCATTGATCGCGACCCAGACGGATAATCCGAGCACGGCCAGGAGCAGGATGCGTCCTAGCAGGCTGCGAGAGGGTCTCTCCGCGGCGACTGCGATTGCCATGGCGGCCGGTATCGACGCGAAGAGAAATAGCCGCGGGCCCCAATAGAGGCCTCCATACCATGCCCACCACCGTGCGTAGATCAAGACGAGCCCTGCCACGAATAACAGCCAGAGAAGGTAGGTGTCCCACAGGTGCCGACCAAGAGTGTGCAGACGAGCGCGGACGGGCAGAAGCAGGCCGGGGGCGAAGAAGACGAGCCCTTTGCCGAATGAGAACAGGATGGACAGAACCCCGAATCCGAATGGATAGCTGAATTCGGGCCTGCCCGAATAGGGCATGATTGTTGGGAAGCCGGCATCGTTCGCGTAGGCTGCACTGACGGGGTGGCCGGTCCTCGAGTAGTAGTCGAGTTGGATCAGCCCGATAACGACTGGCAAAGCCAACAGGTAACGCAAGCGTTTGTCATCGAGCATCTTCTTGAACGTCAGCAGCGCCAGGCCCCCCAGTGCTGCGGGCGTGTTGACGACGCCGAGCATCGTCGGCGCCCAGCCCCACAGGGAAGGCCCCGCCGCGACGGCCGCGGTTCCGGCTGCGACCAGAACTGCGGTAAAGGTCTCGCCATAGTATGAAAGAATGTGCGCCGGAAACATCGATGCGCCGATCAAGAGCAGGAGGAAGGATCGCAGGGCGCGGGATTGCATTCGCCTTCGAAGCAACAGCCACAACGCGAATAAGAGCAGCACCAACAAAACGAGGTTATAGCGCCCGGTCCACGTCATGGGATCGCCAAGGGCGTTGCCGATGAAATATAGAGGTGCCGAGAAGAGAGGGCCGGCGAACGAATATCTCATCGCCGGCTTGGTCCCCTGGGAAAGGAAGCCGGTCAGCGCTTGGTAACGAGTGGCTGCGTCACCGAAGATTGTGACCGACGACGTTGCGAGCAAAACGATCCCGGCGGCCATCAACACGAGGTCGAGCAGGATCGCAACGCGGGTCGAGTCCTCGTGTGCAGGATTCGCGTCGCCGCGTCGCTGGTCGTCGGGTTCAGTAAGGGCCATGGCTCAGCGCTGCCGCGCCTCGGTGCACCGCCGTACGGCTCATATGAGCTCTTGTGTTGGTGACCTTGCGATCAGCACTTGTCGCGCCCACGCACGCCGACCGCGGTACTCTGTCACCTCACCCTTCCGTGCAGCCATTTGGCCGGACGATACGCGCGAAGATAGGTCTGGGTCAGGCGCGAGACAGCACCAGCGCGCTAGTGGGCACACCCGTGCCCGCCGTCACCAGCACGTTCTCCACGCCGTCGACCTGGTTGATGGCGGTGCCGCGTACCTGGCGCACCGCCTCGCTGATGCCGTTCATGCCGTGGATGTACGCCTCGCCGAGCTGGCCGCCGTGGGTGTTGCTGGGCAGGCGGCCGCCCATCTCCAGGTTGCCATCGCGGACGAACCCCGACGCCTCCCCGCGCCCGCAGAACCCCAGCTCCTCCAGCTGGCTCAGCACGAACGGGGTGAAGTGGTCGTAGAGCACCGCGGTCTGGATATCCGCGGGACCGAGCCCGGCGGCGGGCCACAGCGCGCGCGCAATGACACCCATCTCCTCCAACCCGCCGATGTCGTTGCGGTAGTAGCTGGTCATCACCTCCTGGTCGCCTCCGGCTCCCTGGGCGGCGGCGCGGATCAGGGCCGGTCGCTGACGCAGGTCGCGGGCGCGCTCGGCGCTGGTCACCACCAGGGCGACGGCGCCGTCGCTCTCCTGGCAGCAGTCGAGCAGGCGCAGCGGGTCGGCGATCATCCGTGACGACTGGTGGTCCTCGAGGGTGATGGGGCGCTGGTAGAACCATGCCGCCGGGTTGGTGGCGGCGTGGCGCCGGTCGGCGACGGTGACCCGGCCGAAGTCCTCGCTGGAGGCGCCGTACTCGTGCATGTAGCGGCGCGCGAACATCGCCACCCACTGCGCGGGTGTCAGCAGGCCGAACGGCGCGTACCAACCGAAATGCACCATCTCGGCGGTGGGTGCGGTCGCGCGCTGCTGGACGCCGGAGCCGAAGCGGCTCCAGGAACGTCCGTTGAGGGCGCGGTAGCAGACCACCACCTGCGCGGCGCCGGTCACCACCGCCATCGCCGCCTGGCCGACGGTGGCGCAAGCCGCTCCACCGCCGTGGTGGACGCGGCTGAAGAAGGTGAGGTCGCCGATGCCGATGCTGCCGGCGATCTCGATCTCGTCGTTGCCGTCCATGGTGTAGGTGACCATGCCGTCGACCTCGGCCGGGTCGAGCCCGGCGTCGTCGAGGGCGGCGCTGACCGCCTCGATCGCCAGGCGCAGCTCGGTGCGGCGGGAGTCCTTGGAGAACTCGGTGGCGCCGATGCCGGCGATGGCGGTGCGGTCGCGCATCGGATGCACGGTCAGCCGCCGGCGGGAAGCGAGACGCTCACCGAAGCGACCACGTGATCGCCGAGGCGATTGCGGCCGCGAACGTCGACGTCGATCACGCCCTCGCCGCCCTGAAGCTCCGTCGCGGTCACCGTCCCTGTCATCCGCATGGTGTCGCCGGGGAAGTTCGGGGCTCCGAGACGCACCGAAATCTTGCGAATCTGCGCCTCCGGCCCCGCCCAGTCGGTGATGAACCGGCCGACGAAGCCGTTGGTTGCGAGGATGTTCATGAAGATGTCGGGCATGCCGTGCTGCCGAGCCAGGGTGGCGTCATGATGGACGTCCTGGAAGTCGCGCGAGGCCAGGGCGGCGGAGACGATCAGGGTGGGGGTGATCTCCATCGCCAGCTCGGGCAGCGTGTCGCCGAGGTGCACCTCCTCGAAGCGCGGCGAGGGCCGGGCGGCTGTGGACACCTCAGCGCTCCCGGTTGCCAACGGTCGGGCGGAACTGCGGAAGCACGAGTTCGTCGTCGACGGTGATGAAGCACACCTCGACCGGCATGCCGATGCGCACCTCGGCAGGATCGATGTCGATGACGTTGGACACCAGCCGGGTTCCCTCCACGAGCTCGATCAGCCCGACGACGTGCGGGTAGGTGAAGGGAGGTACCGGGGGATGGTGGGGGATGACATAGCTGTACACGGTGCCGCGCCCGCCGGAGCGGCGCGTGTCCCACTCCAGTGACCGGCAGTGGGGGCACATCGGCCGCGGTGGGTGTCGCAGCCGCGCGCAGCCGGTGCAGCGCTGGATCAGCAGCTCACCCCGACCGACGCCTTCCCAGAAGAAGCGGTTGTCATCGTTGACCACCGGACGCGGTCGCCGTGGCGGCGCCGCCGGCGGGCTCGACTCGGCGCGCTCGTTGGGCCGGAACTTGAGCACCCGCAGCATCATCGTCCCGACCACCTCGCCCCGCTGATCGGTGTAGGTTTCGTGCAGGTTGATGAAGTAGCCGGATCCCAGCGCCGTCCGCTTCTCCTCGGAGATCGCCTCGATCATCGAGGTCGCGCTGAGGAGGTCACCGGGGCGCAGGTAGCGCGCGTACTCCTGCTCGCAGTTGGTGGCGACGATCGCGGTGTATCCCGCCTGATCGAGGATGCCTATCAGCTCGCCGAGTTGGTCCTCGCCGGGGAGCGGCGGCACCGGTCGCAGCCCCGGCATGTTCCACACCTGGAGCATGGTCGGCGGGGCGACGAGGCCGCGGTGTCGCGAGGCGCCGGCCGCCTGGGGATCGGTGTAGACGGGATTGCCGTCGCCGATGGCCTCGCACCAGTGGCGGACCATCGGCTGGTTGACGGGGTCGGCGGCGCTGACCGGTGGGCGCGACGGACGCCCGACGAAGCGTTGCAGCCGGGCAGCCAGCGATTCCTCTTCTGGTTCTGGCGCCTGCGGACTCGAGCCGGTCTCGACCTGCGCCGTCATCGGTCCTCGACGAGGCTGATCGCCGCCCGCGGACACAGGCGCACCGCCTGCTCGGCCTTGGCCCGCAGCTCCTCGGGCGGACGCTCGATCAGCACTCGCGCCTGGTCGTCGTCACCGAGCTCGAAGATCTCCGGAGCGACGTCCATGCAGCGCGCGTTGCCCTCGCAGGCGCCGAGGTCGACCACCACCCGCATCTCAACCCACCCCGCTGACGGTGATGCCGGCGATCATGCCGCCGTCGGCGACGAACTCGGCTCCGGTGCAGTACGAGCTCTCGGCGGAGGCGAGGAACGCCACCAGCTTGGCCACCTCATCGGGGGTGCCGATCCGTCCCAGAGGGACGCCGGCGAACCAGCGGCTGCTGTCGCTGACACCCAGCGCCTGGGGCACCATCGGCGTGTCGACGCCGCCGGGATGGACCGAGTTGACCCTGATGCCCAGTGGTCCGAGCTCGAGTGCCGCGACCTTGGTCATGCCGCGCACCGCCCACTTGGACGACGCGTAGGCCACCAGTCCAGGCATGCCGCCCATGCCCTCGGTGGAGGAGATGTTGACGATGGCTCCCGCGTGCTGCGCCGCCATGATCGGGATCACCGCGCGCATGCCGAGGAAGACCCCGACCTGGTTGACCCGCACCACCCGCAGATACTCGTCCAGCGAGGTGTCGCGGATGCTGCCGAAGCTCAGCACGCCGGCGTTGTTGACCAGTACGTCGAGCCGTCCGGCCTCGGCGCGAATCGTCGCGACGGCCGCGGTCCAGTCCCGCTCCTCGGCGACGTCGAGGTGGAGAAATCGAGCGCCGCCACCGAGCTCGGCGGCCAGCGCCGCACCGTCGTCGTCGAGGATGTCGGCGGCGATCACCCGAGCACCCTCGGCGGCGAAGAGCCGCGCCTCCGCCGCTCCCTGTCCGCGCGCCGCGCCGGTGATGAGCGCCACGCATCCGTCCAGCCGGCCCAACGACAATCCTCCGCGATGTGGCCCCGCACGGTAGCAGCCGGCCTCGGCGCTACAGCGCGAGCAGGTCCTCCTCGAGACCCGGCGGCCGGCGCATCCGCCACGCCTGCACCAGCAAACCGATCATTACCAGCTCCGCCGGGACGGCGATGAAGGGCAGCACCAGCATGTGACCCGGCGCACCGACCAGCAGCGACGCCAGCCGGTGCCGGCGCTGGGTGAGCCGGTGCGTCACCGCGCCACCGCTTGCCGACGCCGTCAGCGGGACCGTGTCGGTCATCGCCGGGCCCGATGACACCGGCGCCGCTGCGGGCGGGACGCTGATCGGAGGTGGCACGGCGAGGTCCGACGCCGCGCCCAGGACGGTGCGGGCACTGAGCTCGGCATGACCGAAGGAGATCAGCACCGACAGGTTGTTCTGCGGGTCGGCGAAGGTGATGCCGAACCCGTCGACCGCGTTGGTGATGGTGTCGGTGGTGGCGTCGCTCTTGGGGGTGGTGACCACCTGCGACGCCACCAGCTGGGCGTTGGCCTTCGCCAGCGCCGCGTTCAGCTGCTGCAGCGCCGACTTGGCCTGGGCGGTGGAGACGCTGTTGCCCCCGACATGGAGCCCGTCCTGGTCGATGGTCGCCGGGGTCCCCGCCACGGTCACTCCGGTGTAGGTCACGCTGCCCGTCGCCTTCGATGTTCCCGGGCCGGCCGTCTCGAGCGCAGCCGTCAGGGTGGTGCCGGCGATGTGGATGACGCCCAGCGCGGTGATGTCCTTCATGGTCGTCGTCGTGGTCGCGGTGATCACCCCGCCCACCGACTTGGCGTTCGACTCGCCGCTGATCGAGGCAGCGCTGACGGCGCCGAGGTTGACGCTCGCCACCGCCCCCTTGGCGTCACCCATGGGGCTGGCGTCGGCGTGCGCGTGCGCGGTCCCGGCGCCGAAGCCGGTCGCCTGTGGCGCGCCGGGCACTTTCACCGGCAGCACCCCCGGCTCGGGCGTGAACGGCTGGCCGGTGCCGGCGTCGACGTCGCGACGGCTGTTGGCGTCGCTGGTGGTCTGGGCGATGTAGGGATAGTTGGGAAGGATGGGTGGGGCGCCATTGGGCTGGAGATAGACCCCGTTGCCCTCACCCGGCCCGACCCGCACCAGCGCGCCGGGGTCGAAGAACTCGCCGTCGGCGACGGCGTGCGGCAGCGAGTCGACCGCGGCCATGGTGTGCGGGTAGTACTCGTCGGCGAGGTCGGGGAATTCCTCGCGCTGGTTCACGGGCACCACCCGCATGTCGAGCCCCCACGACTCGGCCCGGCCGGCGTAGCTGGCCAGGGTGGTGGCGGCGGTCGCCCGTGCCTGGGTGGCCGGCAACAGCACGGCGAGGACGCCCGCGCAGGCGGCACCCGCCCGCCACCGGGGCGGCCGCCGGCTCATGACACCACCACCGCCGGGGCGGGCTCGGCGGCCTCGGCGACGTGACCGAGGTAGGCCTCCACCACCGCCGGGTCCCGGCGCACCTCGGCGGGCGAGCCGGCAGCCAGGATCCGGCCGAAGTTGAGCACGTAGACGAAGTCGCACAGGTTCATGACGAGCGCGATGTCGTGCTCGACCACGAGGAGGCTGAGCCGGTAGGCGCTGCGGACACTGCGCAGGAGTTGAACGAGCTCGCCGGTCTCGTTCTTGCTGATCCCCGAGGTGGCCTCGTCGAGCAGCAGCAGGCTCGGCTTGGTGGCCAGGGCGCGGCCGATCTCGACCAGGCGCTGCTGGCCCAGCGGCAGCTCCGCGGCGCGGCGGCGGGCGATCGGCCGCAGACCGAGGAAGTCGAGGAGCTCTCCCGCCTCCGCCACCGCCCGCTGCTGGGCCCGGCTACTGCGCGGCAGGTGCAGCCCGTCGCTGAAGACGCCGGTGCCCATCCGCACGTGGCAGCCGAGCAGAAGGTTCTCCTCGACGGTCAGGTCGGGGAAGAGCTTCACCGTCTGGAACGTGCGTCCGAGGCCCAGCCGGCCGCGCAGGTGCGGCGGCAGCCGGGTGATGTCGCGTCCGTTGAAGACGATCCGTCCGCGATCGCAGCGCTGGGTGCCGCTGATGCAGTTGAACAGCGTTGTCTTGCCGGCGCCGTTGGGACCGATGAGGCCGACGATCTCGGAGTGGTTGATGGTGAGGTCGACGTCTTCGAGGGCGGTCAGCCCCCCGAAGCGGACGGTGACATTGCGGGCGGCGAAGAACGGCACGGTCAGAACACCGCCGAGCGGCGACCGCCCGCCGTCTGGTCCGCGCTGCGCAGCGCCATCCGCCTGAGGATGCCGTCAAGGGCGCCGACGATGCCCCGCGGCATGCTCACCAGCCCCCGCAACAGCAGCACCCCGAAGAGGGCGATGGTCAGGTCCCAGTTGAACCAGGACCCGAGGTGGACCGCGCGCAGCAGGCCGTTGATCAGCTGGGGCAGCAGCAGCGGCACCATGGCGTAGAAGTAGCAGGCCAGCAGAGCGCCGCCGATCGAGGTCACGCCACCGATCACCAGCACGATGAGCAGTGGGATGCTGCCGGTCAGGGCGCTGAAGAAGCGGGGGTCGACATCGGGATTGAGTGCCATGTACATGCCGCCGGCGACCCCGGCGTAGAAGGCGCTGAGGGCGAAGGCCAGCATCTTGTACTTGACGACGTTGACGCCGACCGAGGCGGCCGCCAGCTCGCTGTCGCGCACCGCGGTGAAGGCGAGGCCGGTCTTGCGGTGGCGCAGGGCCAGGGTGAAGGCGGCGAAGACGGCGACGATGCCGAGGTCCACCAGGTAGAGCGTGCTGCGGCTGCTCAGGCTGCTCGACAGCGCGGTGCCGCCGAGGTGTGGCGGATCGACGTGGAGGATGGGCCCGCCGGCCAGCGAGGGGTTGAGGAGGATGGCGGCGCCGACCGCCTGGCTGAAGCCGAGGGTGGCGACGGCGAGGTAGATGCCGCGCAGCCGCAGGGCCGGCACCGCCGCCACCAGCCCGACCGGCACCGCGAGCAGTCCGGCCAGCGGCAGCGACGGCCAGTAGCCGATGTGGGGTGCCAGCCGCGCCACCACCATGGCGCCGATGCCCATGAAGGCGAACTGCGCCAGCGACACCTGGCCGACGTACCCGAGCAGCACCACCAGGGAGATGCCCGCGAGCCCGAGGATCAGGGCATAGACCGCAGCGGTCAGATAGGAGGGGCGGTCGAGCATCGACAGCACCAGGGGCAGCGCCAGCATCGCGACCACCCCGACCGCCGCAATGGCGGTGCGCGCGCCGACGAATGTCCTCTCCGCCGCGGCGTCGTCGCGCACCGCGAGCGCCGGTGTGCCCACCACGGCGGTCACCGCCTCATTCCCATCCCGCTCTTCCCTGTCCTCCTTCCCAGCGAACCTCCGGGAGCGGGTCCCAGCGGCCGACAGATTGGAACACGTTCTCGCCGCGAAGGCAAGCGGCGGCCCGGTTCGCGCTTGCCTCCAAATGAGAACTTGTTCTACACTCGCGGCCCGCCACCGGAGTTCGCCCGGCGGTGCAGTGGTACGGGAGGGTCCCCCGTGACGGTGGGGCTGTGGAACATCGCCTCGGAGCAGCCGGCGCGCCCGGCGGTGATCGATGCCGGGGGCACCACCGTCAGCTACGGCGAGCTCGCCGCGCGGGCCAACCAGCTGGTCCACGGGCTGCGTGCTCAGGGCTTGCGCCGGGGCGACGTGGTGGCGGCGGTGCTCGACAACGAGCCGGCGATGATCGAGCTGTGCCTGGCCGTGCTGCAGGGCGGCTGGTACCTCACGCCGATCAACCACCACCTCACCGCGCCGGAGATCGCCTTCATCCTCGAGGACTCCGGTGCCGAGGCGCTCATCTGCTCGGAGCGGCTCGGCGGTGTCTGCACCGAGGCGGCGAGGACGGCGGGACTTCCCGATGGCGTGTGCTTCGGCACCGGAGCGGTGTCCGGCCTGCGCAGCTACCGGGAGCTGTTCGACGGGATGCCGACCGAACGACCCGCCGAGCGCTCTGCCGGCGGCCCGATGCACTACACCTCGGGAACCACCGGCCGCCCCCGCGGTGTCAGGCGCGCCCCCAGCGATGCCGACCCCGACCTGGTGGCCGAGCTCTTCACCGGTTTCCTCGGACTCTTCGGCATTCCGCGCGGCGAGGGCGTCCACCTCGTCGTCTCACCGCTCTACCACACGGCGGTGATGGTGTTCGCCACCACCTCGCTGCACAATGGCCAGACGGTGGTGCTGATGGACCGCTGGACCCCCGAGGGCACCCTGCACAGCATCCAGCGATACGGCGTCACCACCAGCCACATGGTGCCGACCCAGTTCCACCGGCTGCTGGCGCTGCCGGAGCAGGTGCGCAGCGGTTTCGACGTCAGCTCGCTGAGCCACGTGATCCACAGCGCCGCGCCGTGTCCGATCGACGTCAAGCGGCGGATGCTGGAGTGGTGGGGGCCGGTCATCTACGAGTACTACGCGGCCACCGAGGGCGGCGGGACGCTGGTGACACCGGCGGAATGGCTGGAGCATCCCGGCACAGTGGGCCGGGCCTGGGCGGGTTCCGATGTCCGCGTCTACGACGACGACGGCAACCCCTGCCCGCCGCGCACCATCGGCACCGTCTTCATGAGCCTCGCGGTCGCCGACTTCAAGTATCACGGAGACGAGGAGAAGACCCGCGAGGGTCGCCGCGACGGCTTCTTCACCGTCGGTGACGTCGGCTACCTCGACGAGGACGGCTACCTGTTCCTCTGCGACCGCCGCTCCGACATGATCATCTCCGGCGGGGTCAACATCTACCCCGCCGAGATCGAGGCGGTGTTGCTGACCCATCCCGCGGTCGGCGACGTCGCCGTGTTCGGAATTCCCGACGCCGACTGGGGCGAGCAGGTCAAGGCGGTGGTGGAACCGGCCGAGGGGGTCACCGCCGGCTCGGCGCTGGTGGACGAGCTGCTCGCCTTCTGCCGCGAGCGCCTCGCCGGGTACAAGTGCCCGCGCACGATCGACTTCCTCGAGTCGCTGCCGCGCGATCCCAACGGCAAGCTCTACAAGCGCAGGTTGCGCGATCCCCACTGGGCCATGGCCGGCCGTTCCATCTGACCGGAGGATCCCTGAGTGACCGCGACCACCCTCTCGGCGACCGCCTCGGCTCTGGCCGGCATCAGCTTCCACTCGGGCAAGGTCCTCGTCGACGGCGAGATCCGCGGGCCCCTGTCCGGGCGGACGCTCGATCATGTCTTCCCGGGCAACGGCGAGGTCGTCGGCGTGGTGGCGCGCTGCGAGGCGGCCGACGTCGATGCCGCGGTCGGCGCCGCCCGCCGAGCCCTCGACGGCGGCTGGCGCGACATGAACGTCCGCGATCGCCGCCGCCTGCTGCTCGACTACGCGCGGCTGGTCGCCGCCCACAACGAGGAGCTGGCGCGGCTGCAGACGCTCGACAGCGGGATGCCGATCCAGATGTCGCATGGGTTCCTGCTGGGCCCGGAGATGGCCGCCGACTTCATCGAGTACTACGCCGGGCTGGTCGACAAGGAGATCGGTGAGGTGCTCCCGGTGTATCCGGGAGCCGGCTTCGACTACACTCTGCGCGAACCGCTGGGGGTGGTCGCCTGCATCACCGCGTGGAACGCGCCGGTGTACCTCTTCGGCGCCAAGGTGGCGCCGGCACTGGCCGTCGGCAACACGGTGGTGGTGAAGCCGTCCGAGATCGGCAGCGCCGCGACCCTGCGGCTTGCCGAGCTCGCGCTGGAGGCGGGCATTCCCAAGGGCGTGATCAACGTGATCACCGGTCTCGGCCCGGAGTGCGGTGAGCCGCTGGTGACCCACGCCGGTGTCGACGCGGTGTCCTTCACCGGCGGCACCGCCACCGGCCGGCACATCCAGCGTTTCGCCGCCGACAGCCTCAAGCGGGTGGTGCTCGAGCTCGGCGGCAAGTCGGCGAGCGTGGTCTTCGAGGACGCCGACATCGCCGCGGCCGGGATGCTCAGCGCGGGGATGGTCGCCTACGGCCTCAGCGGGCAGGGATGCGCCTGCGCCACCCGCGCCCTGGTGCACCAGAGCGTGCTCGAGGAGTTCAACCAGACGGTGGTCAGCACCATGGCGTTCATGACGCCCGCCGATCCCTTCGACCCGGCGACGATGGCCGGGCCGCTGATCAGCGACCGCCAGCTGGAGCGCGTGCTCGGCTACGTCGAGAAGGGCCGCGCCGAGGGCGCCACCGTGGTCAGCGGCGGCGAGCGTCTTGGTGGCGACCTCGCCGCCGGCTTCTACATGCAGCCGACGCTGCTGCTCACCAGCAACCAGACCACTCCGGCTCGCGAGGAGATCTTCGGCCCGGTGCTCTGCTCCATCCCCTTCAGCGACGAGGAGGAGGCGATCCGTCTCGCCAACGACACGCCGTACGGCCTTGCCGGGGTGATCAACACCCGCGACCTCAAGCGCGCTCATCGGGTGGCGGCGCGGATCCGGTCCGGGACGGTGGGGATCAACGGCTACTCGATCCAGGCAACCACGCCCTTCGGTGGCATCAAGCAGAGCGGCTACGGGCGCGAGGGCTCGCGGCACGCGATCGCCGACTACAGCTCCCTGAAGAACGTCTACGTCGACCTCAGCTGATGAGCGAACCGCATCTCCTGGCCGAGCGCGACGGCCACGTCCTCACCCTGACCATGAACCGGCCGCAGTCGCGCAACGCCTTCAGCGCCGAGATGCTGTCGCTGATGGAGGACGCGTGGACCAGCGCCGAGGAGGACGACGGCATCCGGGTGGTCATCCTCACCGGGGCGGCCGGCACCTTCTCCGCGGGCGCTGACCTCAAGGCGATGTTCAACCCCGATCCGTCCGACCCGCACGGCGAGCGCTTCCGCCGCGACGCCGACCTCGCCTGGCGTGCCCTGCTGCGCCACCGCCGCTTCTCCAAGCCGCTGCTCGCCGCGGTCGAGGGCGCGTGCATCGCCGGCGGCACCGAGATCCTCCAGGCGACCGACATCCGGGTCGCCGGGCAGAGCGCGCGCTTCGGCATCTCCGAGGTGCGCTGGGGGTTGTTCCCGCTCGGCGGCTCGACGGTGCGACTGCGCCGACAGCTGCCCTACGCCAGGGCGATGGAGATCCTGCTCACCGGGGATCACTTCCCGGCCGAGGAGGCGCTGCGCATCGGCCTGATCAACCGGGTGATGCCCGACGGCGAGGCGCTGCCCGAGGCGCGCCGCATCGCCGACCGCATCGCCGCCAACGGTCCGCTGGCGGTGCGCGCGGTCAAGCGCTCGGTGCAGGAGACCGAGGGGTTGACCGAGTCGGAGGCGCTCAAGGTGGAGATGGACATCGGCCTGAAGGTGTTTGCCAGCGAGGATGCCAAGGAAGGGCCCCGCGCGTTCGCCGAGAAGCGCGCGGCGGCGTTCCAGGGGCGGTAGCAAGGAGACAGCGGTGAAGCGGTTGTGCGAGGGACGGGTGGTGGTTGTCACCGGCGCAGGGCGGGGGATCGGCAGGGCACACGCCCTCGGCTTCGCCGCCGCCGGGGCGAAGGTGGTGGTCAACGACCTCGGCGCCGGCGTCGACGGCAGCGGTGCCTCGATGGGGCCGGCCGAGGAGGTGGTCGAGGAGATCCGCCGCCAGGGTGGCGAGGCGGCGCTCAACGGCGACGATGTCGCCGACTGGGAGGGGGCGGGGCGGCTGGTGGGCTGCGCCGTCGACACCTTCGGCACGCTCGATGTGCTGGTCAACAATGCCGGAATCCTCCGCGACCGGATGCTGGTCAACATGGAGGAGGACGACTGGGACGCGGTGATCCGCGTCCATCTGCGGGGCACCTACTGCGCCACCCGCCAGGCGTCGCTGCACTGGCGCGAGCGCAGCAAGGCCGGCGAGACCGTCGATGCGAGGCTGATCAACACCAGCTCGGCCTCGGGGCTGTACGGCAACATCGGGCAGGCCAACTACGCCGCCGCCAAGGCGGGCATCGCCGCCTTCACCGTCGTCGCCGCTGCCGAGCTGTCGCGCTACGGGGTGACCGCCAACGCCATCGCACCCGGAGCGCGGACGCGGATGACCGAGAACCTGTTCGCCTCGATCATGGCGCCTCCGGAGCAGGGCTTCGACGCCATGGCACCGGAGAACATCTCCCCGCTGGTGGTCTGGCTGGGAAGCGAGCAGTCGCGGGCCGTCACCGGGCGTGTCTTCGAGGTCAGCGGCGGCACCATCGGCATCGCCGAGGGCTGGCGTCATGGACCGTCGATCAGCCAGGAGAACGCCTGGGACCCGGCCGACGTGGGCGGGGTCGTGGCCGAGCTGCTCGAGCGCGCCGCCGCTCCGGTGGCGCTGCTGGGAGCCTCATGATGGCCGAGGCCGTCATCGTCGAGGCGGTGCGCACGCCGATCGGGCGGCGCAACGGCTGGCTGGCGGGGATGCATCCCAACCACCTGCTGGCTGCGGCGATGACCGCGGTGCTGGAACGCGCCGGAGTCGATCCCGTCGACGTCGAGCAGGTGATTGGCGGTTGCGTCACCCAGGCCGGCGAGCAGGCCTGCAACGTCACCCGCAATGCCTGGCTCGCCGCCGGGTTGCCCTACACCGTCGCCGCCACCACCGTCGATTGCCAATGTGGCTCGGCCCAGCAGGCGAACCACCTGATCGCAGGCTTGATCGCCGCCGGCGCCATTGACGTCGGCATCGGCTGCGGGGTCGAGGCGATGAGCCGCGTCGGCCTCGGCGCCAACGTGATGCACGGGCCGGGAACGCCCTGGAACGACGGCTTTCCCTATGACTCTCCCGACCAGTTCACCGGAGCCGAGCGGATCGCTCGGATGCGCGGCATCGGGCGGGACGACGTCGACGCCTTCGGTGTGGCCTCGCAGCACAAGGCGGCCGCGGCGTGGAAGGAGAACCGCTTCGGCCGCGAGGTGGTGCCGGTCGAGGTGCCGGTGCGCGACGAGTCGGGCAATCCCACCGGCGAGACGCAGGTGATCACCCGCGACCAGGGTCTGCGTGAGACCACCGTGGACGGGCTGGCGTCGCTGAAGCCGGTGCTCGAGGACGGAGTGCACACCGCGGGCACCAGCTCGCAGATCTCCGACGGCGCCGCCGCGGTGCTCTGGATGTCGGCCGAGCGCGCCCGGGCCTTGAGGCTGCGTCCTCGCGCCCGGATGGTGGCCCAGACGGTGGTCGGCACCGATCCCCACTACCTGCTCGACGGTCCGGTGCACGCGACCTCGGCGCTGCTGGTCCGGACTGGGATGACCATGGCCGACATCGACCTCTTCGAGGTCAACGAGGCCTTTGCGTCGGTGGTGCTCTCCTGGGCGCAGGTGCACCGTCCCGCCATGGAGCGGGTCAACGTCAACGGCGGCGCCATCGCCCTTGGCCATCCGGTGGGCGCCACCGGCAGCCGTCTGATCGTTACCGCGCTGCACGAGATGGAGCGCAGCGACCGCGGCACCGCGCTGGTGTCGATGTGCTGCGGCGGTGCGCTCGGGACCGGGACCATTCTCGAGCGGCTGGTCTGAGCATGGCCGTGACCGCGGTGCTCAGCGCCGACCATGTGCTCGAGTATCCCTACAAGCGCTCCGTCGGTCCGGTGATCGGCCGCTTCCTCACCGGCTTGCGCGACGGCCGCATCGAGGGGATCCGCGGTGCCGATGGGCGGGTGCTGGTTCCCCCGGTCGAGTACGACCCGTTCACCGCGGCACCGCTTGACGAGTTCGTCGAGGTGGGATCGTCGGGGGTGGTCACCACCTGGTGCTGGGTGGCGGAGCCTCGCCCGCAGCAGCCGCTGGAGCGGCCCTTCGCCTGGGCCCTGATCCGCCTCGACGGCGCCGACACCGCGATGCTGCACGCGGTCGACGCCGGCGACATCGCCCGCATGCGCACCGGGATGCGGGTCGCCGTCCGCTGGCGCACCGAGCGCACCGGGCACATCCGCGACATCGAGTCCTTCGTGCCCGAGGAGCGGCGATGAGCCAGGTCGCGTCCGAGCCGGTCACCGCCGTCGAGACTCCGATCCGGTTGCAGTACCGCTACACCGCCGGTCACGCCACCACCCGTTTCCTGCGCGCGCTCACCGAGGGGAGGCTGCTCGGCCAGCGCTGCCCGCGCTGCCGCAAGGTCTACGTCCCGCCGCGCGGCTCCTGCCCGACGTGCGGGGTGCCGACCGACGAGGAGGTGCCGCTCGCCGACCGCGGCATCGTCACCAGCTTCTGCATCGTCAACGTACCCTTCGTCGGCCACGCCATCGAGATGCCGTACGTCGCCGCCTCGGTCCTGCTCGACGGCGCCGACATCACCTTCCAGCACCTGGTGCAGGAGATCCCCGCCGCCGAGGTGCGGATGGGCATGCGGATCGAGGCGGTCTGGGCGCCGCGCGAGGAGTGGGGGCCGAGCCTCGAGAACATCCGCCACTTCCGGCCGACCGGCGAGCCCGATGCCGCATTCGAGGCCTACAAGGAGCATCTCTGATGCGCGACGTCGCGGTGGTCGGCTTCGCCCAGTCGCCCTCGGTGCGCCGGGAGGACTCGCGCAACGAGGTGGAGATGCTGATGCCGGTGGTGGAGGAGGTGCTGGCGGAAAGCGGCATGGGGCGCGAGGACATCGGCTTCACCGTGTCGGGCAGCTGCGACTATCTCGCCGGCGTTCCCTTCTCCTTCGTCAGCGCCCTCGACGCGGTGGGCGCCTGGCCGCCGATCCAGGAATCGCACGTCGAGATGGACGGCGCTTTCGCGCTCTACGAGGCGTGGGTGCGGCTGCAGCACGGTGACGTCGACACCGCCCTGGTCTACGCCTTCGGCAAGTCGTCGCCGGGATCGTTGCGCGACCTGATGGCGCTGCAGCTCGACCCGTACTGCCTGGCACCGCTCTGGCCCGACGCGATCAGCCTGGCCGCCCTGCAGGCGCGCGTGCTTCTCGACAGCGGACGCATCACCGAGGCCGACATGGCGGCGGTGGCGGCGAGGAGCCGCCGCGACGCGCGTGACAATCCCAAGGCGCAGGTGAGCGGTGACCGCCCGGCGGAGACGCTGCTGGAGGAGCCCTACCTGGTGGCGCCGCTGCGGCTGCACGACTGCCCGCCGGTCTCGGACGGCGCCGCCGCCGTGGTGCTCGCCGCCGGTGATGCGGCCCGCCGCACCTCGGCGCGCCCGGCGTGGATCCGCGGCATCGACCACCGCATCGAGCCGCAGGCGCTCGGGGTGCGCGACCTGGCCCATTCCCCGTCGACGGCGCGAGCCGCCCAGGTCGCCGGCGCCGGGCGCGGTCCCGTCGACGTCGCCGAGCTGCACGCGCCCTTCTCGCACCAGGAGCTGATCCTGCGCGAGGCGATCGGCATCGACGGCGGCGTCGCCGTCAACCCCTCGGGGGGCGCGCTGGCCGCCAACCCGATGATGGTGGCCGGGCTGATCCGCGTCGGCGAGGCCGCCCGGCGGATTCACGACGGCAGCGCCGGGCGGGCGCTGGCGCACGCCACCTCCGGTCCCTGCCTGCAGCAGAACCTCGTCTGCGTGCTGGAGGCCTGAGGGTGGCCGAGCGCTGCGCCGTCATCGGCATCGGCCAGACCAAGCATGCGTCGGCGCGCAAGGACCTCTCCATCGCCGGACTGGTACGCGAGGCGGCGATCCGCGCCCTCGACGACGCCCAGCTGAGCTGGGCCGACGTCGATGCGGTGGTCATCGGCAAGGCCCCTGACATGTTCGAGGGGGTGATGATGCCCGAGCTCTACCTCGCCGACGCCCTGGGCGCGGCCGGCAAGCCGATGCTGCGGGTCCACACCGCGGGAAGCGTCGGCGGCTCGACCGCGATCGTCGCGGCGCACCTGGTGCAGGCGGGGATCCACCGCCGGGTGCTCACCGTCGCCTTCGAGAAGCAGTCCGATAGCGACCCGATGTGGGCGCTCACCGTCAAGGTCCCCTTCCAGCTGCCGGTGGTCGCCGGCGCCGGTGGCTACTTCGCCCCCATCGTGCGCGGCTACATCCGCCGCTCGGGCGCGCCTGCTGATATCGGCATCAAGGTTGCCGTCAAAGACCGCCAGAACGCGCTGCGCAACCCGTACGCCCATCTCCACATCGAGGACGTCAGCGTCGACAAGGTGGCGAGCTCGCCGATGCTCTGGGACCCAATCCGGTACTTGGAGACCTGCCCGTCCTCCGACGGCGCCTGCGCCATGGTGCTCGGCGACGAGAGCGCGGCCCAACGTGCGCCCTCACCGCCCGCGTGGGTGGTGGCGACGGCGATGCGCAGCGAGCCCACCATGTTCGCCGGGCGCGACCAGGTCAACCCGCGCGCCGGACAGGACTGCGCCCGCGACCTCTACCGCCAAGCCGGGATCAGCGACCCGCGGCGCGAGATCGACGTCGCCGAGGTGTACGTCCCCTTCAGCTGGTTCGAGCCGATGTGGATGGAGAATCTCGGTTTCGCCGCCGAGGGCGAGGGCTGGCGGATGACGGAGTCGGGCGCCACCGCCATCGACGGCGACCTGCCGATCAACCCGTCGGGCGGGGTGCTCTCCTCGAACCCGATCGGGGCGTCGGGGATGCTCCGCTTCGCCGAGGCCGCCCTGCAGGTGCGCAGCCAGGCGGGCGAGCACCAGGTCGACGGGGCCCGGGTGGCGCTGGGCCATGCCTACGGCGGTGGCTCGCAGTTCTTCTCGACCTGGCTGGTGGCGGCCGCCAAGCCGTGAAGCTCGACGGCACCCTGATCGCCGGGCTGAGCGACGTCGGGCAGCGGGTGCGAGACCTCGAGGACCTCGGCTACGACGGCGCGGTGTCAGTCGACACAAGCCACGATCCCTTTCTGCCGTTGCTGCTGGCCGCGGAGCACAGCCGGCGCCTGGAGCTGATCACCGGGGTCGCCATCGCCTTCGCCCGCAACCCGATGTCGACCGCCTACGTCGCCAACGACATCCAGGCGCACTCGCAGGGACGCCTGCGTCTCGGGCTGGGATCGCAGGTGCGGCCCCACATCGAGCGGCGCTTCAGCATGCCCTGGTCGCACCCGGCGCCACGGATGCGCGAGTACATCACCGCGATGCGGGCGATCTGGCGGAGCTGGGCGACGGGGGAGAAGCTCGACTTCCGCGGCGACTTCTACCAGCACACGCTGATGACCCCGTTCTTCAACCCCGGAGCCAATCCCCACGGACCGCCGCCGGTCTTCCTCGGCGCCCTCGGCGAGCGCATGGCCGAGGTGGCCGGCGAGGTCGCCGACGGGATCATGGTCCATCCCATGGCGACCGAGCGCTTCATCCGTGAGTGCACCGTTCCCGCGTTGACGCGCGGGCTGGCGCGGGCGGGCCGGTCGCGCGATGGCTTCGAGATCTGCCTGACGCCGTTCATCGTGTCCGGCGCCGACGAGGAGGCGATCAGCGGATCGCGCACCGTGGTGCGGCAGCAGATCGCCTTCTACGGATCGACGCCGGCCTATCGGAGCGTGCTCGACCTGCACGGCTGCGGCGAGCTGCAGGGCGAGCTCAACCTGCTCAGCAAGCAGGGGCGGTGGACCGAGATGGGCGAGCTGATCAGCGACGACATGCTGGCGGTGTTCGCGGTGGAGGCGCCGCTCGACGTGATCGCCGCCGCGGTGCGCGAACGCGTCGGCGACATCGCGGACCGGCTCAGCTTCTACCTCGCCTGGGAGGACGACCGCGATCGCTGGCGCGGCGTCATCGAAGCGCTGCGACAGGGCACTCGGGCGGAGGCCGTCAGCAGGGTCTGAGCGTCTCGCCGGTCGCCGTTAATAGGCTCCGGCCAGCTTGCGGTGGTCCCAGGAGGCTACCCGCAGTGGCTGCACCCGGACCGCGGTGCGCTTGCGGGCGCTGCCGGCGACCGACTCCCTGGCGGCATCGTTGAACTCGCCGAAGTAGCGTGCGTAGATGCGCCCGCCGACATCGCTAACGGTTGCCAGGTCGGTCGACAGCGTGGCGGTACCGCTGATCTGGACACCGCGCAGCTGGTCGTAGCCCTGGCCGTCCTCGACCATCACCGTCAGGCGTGAGTCGCGCTCCAGGTTGCGGATCTTCTGGGACTTGGTGTAGGTCCAGAAGGTGACGACCCCGTCAATAACCACGTAGTAGAGGGGCACGAGGTGCGGGGTCCCGTCCCGGTTGATGGTGGCGACGTGGAGGGTGCGACCGGCGTCGAGGAGCGCCGCGATCTCCTCATCGGACATGCGAATCTGCTGGCGGCGACTCACCGCCGTCATTAGAGCCAGCGGCAGGACCGGCCCGCAACCTCCGCCATCGAGGCGCGGCAGCGTGATGCGGCGCGCCAGGCTGAGCGGGATCCCCCGGTGGCACTGTTGCAATTCGTCACATTGCGGGGCTAGCATCCGGGAGTTCGTTGCGATTTCGGGTTGGCCTAGGTCCACTTGGGCGGCGCCAGTCCCCGGGGCGGCGTCGCTGAGCATGGGGAGGAGCTGGCGATGAGCTTCGGTAGACGGACGCGACGGTTTGGCTTGGGCGTGGCGTTGATCGCCTCGGTGGCGGCGTGTGGCGGTGGGGGCGGCGGCACCAGCAGCGCCAGCAGCAGCGGGGGCGGCCAGAACATCGGCGGCAGCGTCACCGTCTGGGCCAAGTGGGCGTCGACCGAGCAGGCCGACTTCCAGAAGGTCCTCGACGGCTTCTCGTCCAAGACCGGCGTCAACGCCCAGTACCAGTCCAAGGGTGACAACCTGCCGACCGTCCTGAGCACCGCGGTTGCCGGCGGAGCCCCGCCCGACGTCGCCATCCTGCCGCAGCCAGGCCTGCTCCATGACCTGGTCACCAAGGGGGCGCTCAAGCCGATCGACAGCGTGGTCGGCGACGTGATCAACTCCGACTTCAATTCGGTGTGGAAGGACCTGGGCTCCGACGGCGGCAAGCTGTACGGGGTCTACTTCAAGGGGGCCAACAAGAGCACCATCTGGTACAACGTCAAGACCTACCAGTCGGCGGGCATCACCTCGTCGCCGGCGACATCGTCTGATTGGCTGAAGGACATCGGGACGTTGAAGCAGTTCGGCACGGTGCCCTTCGCCATGTGCGGCGGATCGGGCTGGACTCTCACCGACTGGTTCGAGAACGTCTACATCCGCACTGCCGGTGTCGACAACTACAACAAGCTGGCCAAGCACACCATCCCGTGGACCGACTCGACCGTCACCACCGCCCTCCAGTTCCTGCAGAAGATCTTTACTCCCGACAACATGGTGGGAGGGGTTCAGGGTGCGGTCTCGACCCCGTTCCCCGACTGCGTCGGCCAGGCGTTCGGGCCCAGTCCCAAGGCGGCGACGCTCTACGAAGCCGACTTCGTCGGCAGCGTGATTCCCACGGTGAACAGCAGTCTGCAACCCACGACCGGCTTCGACTTCTACCCCTTCCCCTCGATCAACGGATCCCCGTCTTCGGTTTCTGCTGGGGGTGACGTCGCCGTCATGCTCAAGGACACCCCGCAATCGGAAGCGCTGATGAAGTACCTCGCTTCTCCTGACGCGGGAGCGATCTGGGCCCATTTGGGTGGATTCACCGCGCCGAACAAGAAGGTCGACCTCGCCGTCTACCCCGACGCCATCGCGCGCAAGGCCGCCAAGGGCCTTATCGACGCAGGCAACAACGTCGCCTTCGACATGAGCGACCAGGCACCGGCGGCCTTCGGTGGCACGGCGGGCTCGGGCGAGTGGGGTGACCTGCAGACCTTCTTGCGCAACACCAGCGACATCAGCGGCATCGAAGCGAAGCTGGAGGCGGACGCCAAGGCCGCATACGGGCATTGAGCTCGATATCAACGCGCTGAGGCGATGGCCACCGTCCCCGTCGCTGCCGTCGAGCCGCTCGCCAGGCCTGCCCCTGACGTAGCGACCGGCGGCCCGGGGCGGGGACGCTTCAGGAACAGCATCGCCGTCGGGCTCTTCATGGGCCCGGCGGCGATCGTCCTGGGCGCGATCGTCGTCTATCCGACCGTCGACACGATCATCCGAAGCTTCTTCGACAAGAGCGGCAACACATTCGTCGGCACCAACAACTACCGCACGCTCTTCGGCACGACGGAGATGCTGATCGCGATTCGCAACAACGCGATCTGGGTCATCGTGTTCCCCTTCCTGGTCACCTTCGCCGGCCTGGTCTTCGCTGTCCTCACTGAACGGATCCGGTGGGCGACCGCATTCAAAACCGTCGTCTTCATGCCGATGGCGATCAGCCTCTTCGCCACCGGAGTCATCTGGCGCATCGTCTACGAGACCGATCCCCACCGCGGGGTGATCAATTCAGCGGTGGGAACCATCGTTGACGCGGTCCACCCACCTGGCCTGTACGCGCTTCCCAACATCAAGCCGATCAGCGGCCTTGCCGCCCAGCCGGACGGCAGCATGCTGAGCAACAACACGGTGCAACCCGGCGGCACCCTCAAGCTGGGTCTGACGGGCATCCTCCCGGAGAACATCCCGCCCGGCGCCCAGGATGCTCACGCGCCCAGCGGGGCGTCCGGGGGCGTCAGCGGCGCGGTGTGGCGCAACTTCTCCCCGGGGGGGCAGATCGGTGTCATCGGCAACGGTGAGAAGGGTCTCCCGGGGATGCATCTGACGCTCCTCCGCGATGGGAATGGCAGCGTCGCCTCGACGACCAGCGTCGCCGACGGCTCCTTCCGGTTCAACGACGTCTCCTCAGGCAGCTACCGTGTCAGTGTCGACTCCTCGAACTTCCGCACGCCCTTCGGGGGGACCAACTGGCTGGGCATTCAGTCGCTCACCCCCACCAGCGGCCTGGGCTCGACGGCGCGGTCGCTGCTGACCATCCCCCTGGTCGACATCTCCGAGATCATCGCCATGCTCTGGATATGGAGCGGCTTCGCCATGGTGGTGATCGGCGCGGGGCTGGCCGCGCTCAATCGCGAGGTGCTCGAGGCGGCGAAGGTCGACGGCGCGAATGAATGGCAGACGTTTCGCAAGATCACCCTCCCGCTGCTGCGCCCCGTTCTGATCGTGGTGTTCATCACCATGATCATCAACGTGCTCAAGATCTTCGACATCATCCTGGGTCTGGTTCCGGACTCGTCACAGCATGAGGCCAATGTCATCGCCCTTCAGATGTGGCATCTGTACTCGAGGTTCGACTACGGCCTCAGCAGCGCGGTCGCCGTCGTACTGTTCGTTCTCGTCGTTCCCGTCATCTTCTTCAATATCCGGAGGATCCGCGGATGACCGCGATCGCCGCCCCGGCACCCGAGGCGCCGTCGGCACCGCGCTGGGCGCACCTGCGCCGCATCCTCAAGAGCACCCCGGTCAACGTCCTGCTCGTCGCCGTCGGCCTGCTCTGGCTGGTCCCGACAGTCGGCCTGCTGGTCACCTCGTTCCGACCCGCCGCGGACTACTTCGCCTCTGGCTGGTGGCAGGCGATCGCGCATCCAGCGGTGTTGACCGTCGAGAACTACCGCAACATCCTTCACACGGGCGGCATCGGGGACGCCCTGATCACCACCGTCCTGATCACCGTTCCCGCCACCCTGCTGGTCGTCCTCATCGCGTCGCTGGGGGCGTACGCGCTGGTCTTCCTCAGGTGGCCAGGCCGAGACTGGGTGTTCGTGCTCCTGGTGGCGCTGATGGTGGTTCCGCTGCAGATGGCGCTGATCCCTGTCGCCACCCTCTACGGCCACCTTGGCCTCTACGGCACCATCCCCGGCGTCGTCCTCTACCATGTTGCCTTCGGTCTGCCCTTCGCCATCTTCCTGATGCGCAACTTCTACAGCGGCATCCCCAAAGACCTGCTCGAGGCTGCCCGCATCGACGGGGCGAACGAGTGGATGATGTTCAGGCGCATCGTGCTCCCGCTGGGGATGCCCGCACTCGCCTCGCTCGCCATCTTTCAGTTCCTCTGGGTCTGGAACGACCTGCTCGTCGCCCTGTCGTTCCTGGGCGCCTATCCTCACCCACCCCTGACCGTCAACATCTTCAACAAGCTGAGCGAGTTCGGAACCAGCATCGACGTCATCTCCACGGCGTCGTTCATCTCCATGATCATCCCGCTCGTCGTCTTCTTCGCCTTCCAGCGCTACTTCGTTCGCGGCGTGCTGGCAGGAGCGGTGAAGTGAACACGGGGAGGCTTCGCTGACATGTCGAACATCACCTTCGACCATCTCATCAAGCGGTACACGCCGGGCGCGGCCCCCGCGGTCAACGACCTCAATCTCCAGATCAGCGACGGCGAGTTCCTGGTCCTGGTTGGACCTTCCGGTTGTGGCAAGACGACCGCACTCCGCTGCCTCGCCGGACTCGAAGACATCACCGGCGGCCGGATCATCATCGGCGACCGGGTGGTCAACGATCTCCCACCCAAGGATCGCGACATCGCCATGGTCTTCCAGAGCTATGCCCTGTATCCGCACATGAGTGTCTACGAGAACATGGCCTTCAGCATCCGGCTGCGCAAGCTGCCGAAGGAGGAGATCGATCAGAGGGTGCGCGAGGCGGCCCGGATCCTCGACCTGGAGAGGTTCCTGCAGCGCAAGCCGGGCGAGCTCAGCGGTGGCCAGCGTCAGCGCGTCGCCCTGGGCCGCGCCATCGTCCGCAGCCCATCGGCGTTCCTCATGGACGAGCCGCTGAGCAACCTCGACGCCAAGCTCCGGGTGCAGACCAGGGCGGAGATCGCACGACTCCATCAGCGCCTGGAGACGACCATCGTCTACGTCACCCATGACCAGGTCGAGGCGATGACCATGGGCGACCGGATCGCGGTGATGCGCGAGGGCATCCTGCAGCAGGTGGGAACCCCTCAGGACCTCTATCAGACTCCCAACAACCTCTTTGTCGGCGGCTTCATCGGCTCGCCGTCCATGAACTTCCTCACCGGCACCGTCTCCAGCGACGGCGGCTCGGTACGGCTGAAGATCGAGAGCCTCGACATCGCCCTGGCCGGCCGGGTGGCCGAGCTCGCCCGCACTCGCGGCAACGGGTCGAGCCTGACCATCGGTGTCCGCCCCGAGCACTTCGACACCGCGGCGCCAGGGGCGGCCGACACGATGCGGCTTCCAGCGAGCGTGGACGTCGTCGAGTTCCTCGGCAACGAGGACCTGATCCACACCACCGTCGCCGGCAAGGACGTGGTGGCCATGGTGCCCTCCGTGCGCGGTGTGAAGGTGGGCGATCAGCTCGAGCTCCACGTCCTGGCCTCGCTGGTGCACGCCTTCGACCCCCAGACGGAGCTGGCGCTCACCGGGTCGGACGGGGCCCGCCCGGCGCCGCCTCCGGCGGTTCCCGCTCAGGCGCCGGCACCCGCTGCCGGAACGGACTGAGAGCTCCGAGCTGACGCAAAGCCCGGCAGCAGAGCACATCGGGGAGGGCGCCGGTGAGGTTCCAGATGGTCCGCCGGACCGGCCACCCGGACTTCCTCGACCTGCCGTGGCAGCTCCCGCTCGAGGAGTGGACCTCCGAGCGCCTGGTCGATGTCCCGACCGGCATCTCCCGACATGTGGTCCGCTTCGTCGAGTACCGCGACGCCGTCTACGCGCTGAAGGAGCTCGCGCAGCGTCTCGCCGAGCGCGAGTACCGGCTGCTGGCCGAGCTGGCGGGGTTGTCGATCCCGGTGGTCGAGGTCGCCGGGGTGGTGGTCGAGCGGAGCAGCGGTGACGCCGAGGAGCTGGATGCCGTTCTGATCACCCGCCACCTCGACTACTCGCTGCCGTACAGTCGGGTGCTCGGCGTCAGCGGGGCCGGTGACCTTCGCGACCGCCTCCTCGATGCCTTGACCAACCTGCTGGTGCGGCTTCACGTGATCGGATTCTTCTGGGGTGACTGCTCGCTGTCCAACACCCTCTTCCGCCGCGACGCCGGCGCCCTGGCCGCGTATGTCGTCGACACGGAGACCTCCGAGCTCCACCCGCAACTCTCCGACGGTCAGCGCAACCAGGACCTGCTGGTGGCCCAGGAGAACATCGCCGGCGAGCTGATGGACCTGACCGCGGCCGGTATCCAGCATGGACTGGACCCTGAGGAGACGGGAGCCGAGCTTCGCAAGCGCTACGACTCTCTATGGTGCGAGCTGACCCGAGAGGAGACATTCGGCGCCGACCAGCGCTTCCGGATCGACAAGCGGCTGGAGCGGCTCAACGCCCTGGGATTCGACGTCGAGGAGATCGAGCTCATCGCCGAGGGTGACGGGTACCGGCTCCGCCTGGAGCCGCGAGTGGTCGAGCCGGGTCACCACGCGCGCCGGCTGTTCGCGCTGAGCGGGCTGCAGGTGCAGGAGAACCAGGCGCGGCGGCTCCTCAACGACCTGACCCGCTTCCGCCAGGACCTCGAACAGCGTCGAGGCGCGCCGGTTGCCGAGGCACTGGTGGCGCATCGCTGGCTGAGCGAGGTGTTCGAGCCGACCATCGCCGCGGTGCCCGAGGAGCTGCGCGGTCAGCTGGAGCCCGCCGAGCTGTTCCACCAGATTCTCGACCACCGGTGGTTCCTCTCCGAGGCGGCGGGGCGCGACGTGGGCCTCGCCCAGGCGACCAGCTCGTTCATCGAGAATGTGCTGCGTTCGGGCGACCCGGAGACCCGGCGACTCGACCCACTGGTCACCGGTGGGCAGGCGGAGCCGGCTCATGACTGAGGTGCAGCGCCGGCTGTGGCAGCGGGCTGCGATGGCGACGCGCTCGGCGGCGGCGCTGCTCGGGCAGTCGCCGTTCCCTCCCATCGCCGAGTACGCGTTCCTCAGCGACAACGAGGTCACTGCGCTGGTGGCGCCGAGCGGCAACGTGGAATGGCTCTGCCTGCCGCGGATGGACTCGCCGAGCGTCTTCGGGGCCCTCCTCGACCGCTCCGCCGGCGGCTTCCGCCTCGGCCCCGCCGACGTCAACGTGCCGGCGGCGCGGCGCTACCTGCCCGGCACCATGGTGCTGGAGACCAGCTGGGGCACCGCGACCGGGTGGGTGATCATCCGCGACCTGCTGCTCATCGGTCCCTGGCATCACGACGAGGAGCTGTCCACCACCCACCGCCGAGCACCGACCGACTACGACGCCGACCACTGCCTGCTCCGCACCATCCGCTGCGTCAACGGCGAGGTGCAGCTGGCGCTCGACTGTGAGCCGATGTTCGACTACGGCCGCCAGACCGCGCAGTGGTCGTACACCGACCGCGGGTACCACCAGGGGATCGCGCGGGCCGATGGAGTCGACCTGGAGCTTGCCCTCACCACCGACATGCGGATCGGCTTCGAGGGACCTCGGGCCACGGCTCGCACCCTGGTCAAGGAGGGCGAGACCCGGTTCTGCGCGCTCTCCTGGGCCCAGATTCCGCCGCCGTACACCTTCGAGGAGGCGTATGGCCGGGTGGTGTGGACCGCGCACCACTGGCAGCACTGGCTGGCCCGCGGCACCTTCCCCGACCATCCCTGGCGGAGTGCACTGCAGCGCAGCGCGCTGACCCTCAAGGCACTGACCTACGCGCCCACCGGTGCCCTGGTCGCCGCCGCCACCACCTCGCTTCCCGAGAGCCCCGGTGGCGAGCGCAACTGGGACTACCGGTACAGCTGGATCAGGGATGCGACCTTCGCCCTGTGGGGCCTCTACACGCTCGGCTTCGACTGGGAGGCCGACGACTTCTTCTGGTTCATCGCCGACATTGCCGAGCGCGACGCCGACCTGCAGCCGATGTACGCGATCGACGGCAGCCCCAAGCTCGACGAGGCGGTTCTCGACCACCTTCGCGGGTACGAGGGAGCGCGTCCCGTGCGCATCGGCAACGGCGCCTACTCGCAGCAGCAGAATGACGTCTGGGGGGCGGTGCTCGATTCCGTCTACATCCACACCAAGTCGCGGGACCGCCTCGACGAGCGTCTCTGGCCGATCCTCCGGCGGCAGGTGGAGGCGGCCCTCACTCACTGGCGCGATCCCGACCGGGGAATCTGGGAGGTGCGCGGTGAGCCGAAGCACTTCACCTCGTCGAAGGTGATGTGCTGGGTCGCCGCCGACCGCGGTGCCCGGCTGGCCCGCATCCGCGAGGACCTCGAGCTGGCCAACCGCTGGCAGGCGGCGGCGGACGAGATCCGCGACGACGTCTGCAGCCACGCCGTCGACGAGCGGGGGGTCTTCACCCAGTACTACGGGAGCAAGGCTCTCGATGCCGCGCTGCTGCTGATCCCGCTGTTCCGCTTCCTGCCCGCCGACGATGCTCGGGTGCGGGCCACCGTGCTGGCCATCGCCGACGAGCTCACCGTCGACGGCCTGGTGCTCCGCTATCGGGTTGAACAGACCGACGACGGCCTGTCGGGTGAGGAGGGGAGCTTCACCATCTGCTCCTTCTGGCTGGTGTCGGCGCTCTGCGAGATCGGTGAGTACGTCCGCGCCCGGGTGCTCTGCGAGAAGCTGCTGTCCTTCGCCAGTCCCCTCGACCTCTACGCCGAGGAGATCGATCCCCACAGCGGCCGGCACCTGGGGAACTTTCCCCAGGCGTTCACCCACCTGGCACTGATCAACGCCGTGATCCATGTCATCCGCGCCGAGGAGGAGATGACGCCCGACCCACTCACCCAGCTGAACGGCTGACGACCGTGTCGGCACGGCACCCTGCTGTCCCGGCGCCGCGTGGCCGCGAGGTATGGTCGGGGTGATGGGAATCGACCGCGACGGCTACGGATACGCCCCCGAGGAGCGGGGGACGGCGCGGCTGCTCGACGACCTGCGCACCCTCTCGCCGGGCGGGATCGAGCGGGTCGCGTGGGGTTGGGAGAGCCACGCCAGCGGTGAGGCGCACGCACGTTTCCACCAGGCGGAGCGCGCCGCTCTCCACGCGCTGGAACAGGCGGAGCGGATGGAGGAGTGGGATCGCCTCCGGCAGACGGTCCTCGACCTGACCGAGGGGCGGTCGTCGCTGATTTCCTGGAAGGTCGAGCACGGCGACGTCGGCCACCGAGCGGAGAACGCCGCCCTGGCAGGGGCGCTGGCGCTGCTCGCCGCCCCGGCGGTACCTCGGGAGATCGTGCGCGTGCTGGCCCGGCCGATGGCGGAGGCGCTGCCCTGGCTGCTCCCCGACGTCGCCCCCGAACCGCGTTCGTAAGACCGGTGACCCGCGGGTAGCGACGATGCGCCTGCGTCAGGTCGCCCTGGTGGCGCGCGACCTCGACCCGCCCGTCGACGAGCTCTGCCGCGCGCTCTCCCTGGAGGTGTGCTATCGGGATCCGGGCGTCGGCGTCTTCGGTCTGCGCAACGCGTTGATGGCGATCGGCGATACCTTTCTCGAGGTGGTGACTCCGGTTCGCGCCGGCACCACGGCGGGAAGGTATCTCGAGCGCCGCGGCGGTGACGGGGGCTACATGGTGCTGCTGCAGGTCGATGACCTCGCCCAGGAACGGCGGCGGCTCGACGGCCTGGGTGTCCGCATCGTCTGGGAGGGAAGCGGAGCCGGGATCAGCGGCATGCACCTGCACCCGGGCGACGTCGGTGGCGCCATCGTCTCCATGGACGTCGCCGATCCCGCCGGCTCGTGGGGCTGGGCCGGACCGAGCTGGCAGCAGTCGGTTTGCACCGACGTGGTGCGAGAGATCGCCGCAGTCGAGGTGCAGAGCCCCGAGCCGGAGGTGCTGGCCCAGCGCTGGTCTGCGGCGCTGGCGCGGCCGGTGGCGCCGGGTGCCGACGGTGACGGCGCGGCCATCCGGCTCGAGTGGGGAGCGATCCGCTTCGTCCCGGCGGACGACGGGCGGGGTGAGGGGATCGGCGGCGTCGACCTCGTCGCCGGCGAGCGAGCGCGCGCGGGCGAGCTCATGGAGCTCGCCGGCATCCGCATCCGACTGGTCTGAGACAAGGAGGAGTCGATGGACACCGTGCTCTATCAGGTCGAGGGTGCGATCGCGACGGTGACTCTCAACCGGCCCGAGCGCATGAACACCATGAACGAGGAGCTCCTCCAGGCGGCGCTCGGGGCGTTGGAGCGGGGCGCCGGTGACGACTCGGTGCGGGTGATGATCATGACCGGTGCCGGCCGTGCCTTCTGTGCCGGTGGCGACCTCGGCAGCATGGCGGCGGGCGACGTGCCCGGGACGCCGGGGACGATCGGCGTGCAGGCGCGCATCGACAACCTGCGCCACGCCATGCGCACCTCCCAGCTGCTGCACGAGATGCCCAAGGTGACCATCGCCGCGATCAACGGCGCCTGTGCCGGCGCCGGGCTTGCCTGGGCCTGCGCCGCGGACCTGCGCTACTGCGCCGAGTCGGCGATGTTCAACACCGCCTTCATGACGGCGGGCCTCTCCGGCGACTTCGGGGGCACCTGGACGCTGCCGCGCATCGTCGGTCCGGCCAAGGCGCGCGAGCTGTACCTGCTGGCCGAGAAGTTTCCGGCACGCGAGGCCGAGCGCATCGGTCTGGTCAGCCGCTGCCTGCCGGACGCCGAGCTGATGGCGGAGGTGCAGCGCGTGGCCACCCGCATCGCAGGGTTCGCGCCGCTGACGATGCGGTCGATCAAGGCCAACCTCAACGACGCCGACGGCCTGAGCTTCTCGGAGATGCTCGACCGGGAGGCGGAGCGGCACATCCGCTGCGGACAGACCGACGACGCCCGTGAGGCGGCGGCGGCCTTCCTGGAGAAGCGGCAACCCGTCTTCGCGGGACGCTGACGTTCGCCCGGGCTCGGGAGGTACTGATGGGCCTGCCGGGACCGCTTGACGGACCCCTGGCCACCGATCGAGACTCCGGCGCTCAGCGGCGGGGCCTGTATTCGCGCGTACCGCAAGAAAGCTCCGCCGCCCGCGGTCTGGAAGGTATGTAAAGAGGATGGCGCCGCCCTCCCCCCAGGGGCCGGCCTGAGAGCGGTTCCGCAGCCGCCCGCGTACCGGTGGCGCCATCTGCAGCGAGGACGCCGATGCCCCCCCTCTTCCGGCGATACGCCCCTCTGGCGGTGGTTCTCGCCGCCCAGCTGGTGATCATCCTCGTCGCTCCCTCGGTGGTGCCGGGCACCTCGGCGGTCGGAGCGGGGGGCTCGCAGGGCGGCTCGACGGCGTTGACCGGCCCCGGCGCCACCGGACCGGGGGCCACCGTACCGGGCGCCCCCGGGGCTGCCGTACCTGGGGCGGCGGGTCCCGGCGCCGCCGCCGGTGCCGCCGGCAGTGCCGGCTCGGCAGGTGCGGCCGCGGCGGCCCTCGCCGGCGACACCACCCACTGCGTCAAGGGGCGGGAGTTCGATCCCGCCTTCGGCTACTGGGCGCCTCCCTGCGTCCCCGGCACCCCCGGTGCGGCCTTCAGCAACAACGGCGGCGCCATCACCTCCGGGGTGAGCGGCGACACCATCGAGCTGGTCGACTACGTCACCAACTACGGCGCCGAGATCAATGCCATCCTCCAGGCGGAGGGCCTGCTCTACACCTACGACAACGCCAAGACGCTGGACGCCGCCTTCCAGAACTTCCTCAACAAGCACTTCGTCTTCTACGGCCGCAAGGTGCACATCGACGCCTACGCCGGGCAGTGCAACTACCGCGACGACCAGTGCATCCTCCCCGAGCTCGACCGGGTGGTGCAGACCTACCACCCCTACGCGGTCCTCTGGAACACCTCGGTCTGCACCGAGTGCTTCGCCGAGCTGGCGCGCAACCACGTGGTTGCGGTCGGAGGCATCGGCTTCAGTGACAACTTCGCCAAGGCCAACTCCCCGTACTTCTACACCAGCTCGGAGTCCTCGACCCGGATCGTGGAGGGGTTCGCCCAGTGGTGGTGCAACCAGATGTCCAGCGTCAACGTGCCCTCGCGCAAGGTGACGTACGCGGGACACCAGAACCCGGCCCAGGACTTCAACGGCAAGCCCCGGGTGCTGGGCATCATCACCCCCAACCCGCCCGACAACCGCGACGTCGTCAACAACGTCCTGGTGCCCGAGCTCAGGCGGCAGTGTGGCGAGAATGTCACCCACTTCTACTTCTACGACCAGAACATCAACACCGCCGCCCAGCAGGTGGCGGCGGGCATCGCCGCCATGGACACCCCGAACAACCCGGCGACCGACGTCCTGTGCATCTGCGACGTCGTCGCCCCCGCCTTCCTGTACGAGGGCGAGCAGGACAACAACTACTACCCGGAGAACGTCCTCGCCGACGTGCAGGGGATGGGCTACGACCTCGACGGTCAGTCCTACGGACCGTCATCGCAGCTCGCCTGTCCCAACCCGTCCAAGGGGTGCGAGTTCGACAACGCCTTCGGGCTGGTCGATATCGGCCCCCAGCAGCCGCAGAACAACAACGAGGGCATTCGCATCTACCACGACGGTGGTGGACAGGGCAATTCCCCCGCCACCGCCATAACCACCTGGATCTACGCGCAGCTCTGGACGATGCTGGGGGCGCTGCTCGAGAACGCCGGTCCCCATCTCGACGCGGCGACCATGCAGGCCAAGGCGCCCGGTCTGGGTAGCGTCGGCGGAGGGAGCAGCGGGCAGCCGCTGCTGCAGTTCACCGCCGGTGACTGGTCGTGGCGACAGGATGCCGCCCTGGTGTACTGGGACAACAAGCGCAAGTCCTCGTACAACGGCGCGAACGGCGCCTATGTCTACGTCGGCAATCGCATCAACCTGGGCCAGTATCCGGTCATGCCCGGCGGCCCACCCATTCCGACGGGACGAACGTGACCCGGATCTGCTCAACCCCGGCAGCCGTCACGACGGCTGCTGAGAATCGTCGATGACGACCTCGTTCTTCGAGGCCACGCCGCAGATCCGGCGATGGACCGACGCCGTCCGGGAGCTCGCCGAGAGCGAGGCGCTGCCGGTGCGCGCCGGCCGGTGGATCGCGAGCATCGTCGCTTTCTTCATCATCATCCAGTACGTGCCGCCGCTGGCGTACCACCTCTCGATCAACAACATCGTCAGCGGCATCGCCCTGGGATCGCTCTACGGGATCATCGGGGTCGGCATCGTCCTCATCTACAAGACCAACCGGATCATCAACTTCGCCGCCGGAGCGATCGGCGCGGTGCCGGCGACGGCGGCGCTGATGCTCACCATCCAGGGCCATCTCAGCTACCTCGCGGCGCTCCCCATCGCCGTGATCGGCGGCCCGCTCGTGGGCGGCGTCACCGACATCCTGGTGATGCGCCGCTTCGCCAAATCGCCGCGGCTGATCCTGACGGTGATCACCCTGGGCGTGGCCCAGAGCCTGGCCATCCTCAGCTTCTACATCCCCATCTGGCTGGGAGCGCGAGCGGGAGAGATCGCCCGGGTACAGACGCCGTGGATCAGCTGGGGGATCAACGACAGCCGCGGTCAGCCGATCATCCGCGGCGATCAGATCTTCGCCCTGATCGTCGTCTGCGCCCTGGCGGCGATGCTGGCCTTCTTTCTTCGCTACACCCGGCTCGGCATCGCCCTTCGCGCCTCGGCCGAGAACTCCGACCGCGCCGAGCTGCTGGGCATCCCGGTGCGACGCGTCGGCATGGTGGCCTGGATGCTGGCCGGCCTGCTCTCGGCCCTGGCCATCTACGTCCAGTCGCCGCTGATCGGCGTCCCCCAGGACGCCACCCTCGGTTTCGACACCCTGCTCTACGGCCTGGCGGCGGCAATCGTCGCGCGGATGGAGCGCCTCAGCGTCTGCCTGGCGGCGGGCATGGGCATCGGCGTCATCATCTTCGGCTCGATCGCCAGCACCGGCAGCAGCAACCTCGCCTCGGCGACGATGCTGGTGGTGATCCTGGGAGCCCTGCTGCTGGTGCGCAAGGGACTGACGCGGGCCCAGGACAGCGGGGTGTCGACCTGGCAGTCGGTCAAGGAATACCGCCGCATCCCGCACGAGCTGACTCGGCTCTGGGAGGTGCAGGCGGGGCGCGTCGCCGTCGTCGCCTCGGCGGTCGGCCTGGCGGTGCTGCTGCCCTTCATCATCGGTGCCCCCGACGTCCCGTCGCTGACCCTGCTGCCGCTCTACGGCATCGTCGCCGTCTCGCTGGTGGTGCTGACGGGGTGGGCCGGCCAGATCAGCCTGGGACAGTTCGCGGTGGTGGGCATGGCCGCGGCGGTGGCCGGTGGGGTGGCTGCCAACCACAACATCGACTTCTTCGTCGCTGTCGCCCTGGGCATCGCCACCGGGGTGGTGACGGCGGTGGTGATCGGGCTGCCGGCGCTGCGCATCCAGGGACTGTACCTGGCGGCCGCCACCCTCGCCTTCGGCTACGCGGTGCAGAACTATCTTCTCGATCGAAGCACGACCATCGGCTCGCACATCCTGCCGAGCGGCTACGTGGCCCGGGTCAACCGCCCGACGCTCTACGGGTTCGTCGACCTCGAGGGTGATCGCACCTTCTACTTCCTCTGTCTGGCGTTCCTGGGGGCGGCGATCCTCGCCGCCCACTCCTTCCGCCGTAACCGCAGCGGCCGGGTGCTGATGGCGGTGCGCGACAACCAGCGTGGCGCCGCCGCCTACGCGGTCAGCGCCGTGCGCAACCGTCTGGCGGCGTTCGCCGTCTCCGGCGGCATCGCCGGGGTCGCGGGGGTGCTCTTCGCCTACGCCCAGCGCAGCGTGATCCAGCAGAGCTACCAGGTCCCATACAGCATCCTGATCTTTCTGGCCTGCGTGATCGGCGGGCTGACGTCGATCTCCTGGGCGGTGCTGGGTGCCATCGGCCTGGAGGCGACCATCGTCTTCGGGCCCAAGCTCTACAACCTGATGGGTCAGGACTTCGCCACCATCATTCCCCTGCTGCTCACCGGGCCGCTGCTCATCATCAACATGCTGATCACCCCGGGCGGACTCGCCCAGAACGGCTTCGATGCGCGCGACGTGTTTCTTCGGTGGGTGGCGCGCCGTCGCAACCTGGTGGTGCCGTCGCTGATCGCCGACCGCCGTGTCGCCGAGATCGACGACAGCCGCGAGGTGATCGAGGCGGCTGAGCACCACGTCGCCACCCTCGGCAGCGGCAACGGCAGCACCTCGGAACCGGTGGTGGCCTGCCCGGTCTGCGCCGCGGTGCTGCCGCTCGCCTCCGCCGCCGAGCACGAGCATCTGCGCGCCGGAGGAGCGGTCGCAGATCCGGCAACCGCCGATGCGGGGACACTGTCATGAGCATGCTCGCCCTGCTGCGCCGGTTGCGTCCCGCGTCGCCACCGCTGACGGCGCCGGGATCGCGTCCGGGCAACGGAGCCGCCGATGCGCGAGGACCGATCCTGACCTGTCGCGGCGTCGACGTCGCCTACGACAAGGTGCAGGTGCTCTTCGGCGTCGACTTCGAGGTGGGACGCGACGAGATCGTCGCCCTGCTCGGCACCAACGGCGCCGGCAAGTCGACCCTGCTGCGCGCCATCGCCGGCCTGGTCCAGCCGATGCACGGCGCCGTCCACTTCGAGGACCGCGACATCACCCATCTCGACGCGGCGCAGACGGCGCGTCTCGGCATCGTCCAGGTCCCGGGCGGCAAGGCGGTCTTCCCCACCGTGTCGGTTGGCGACCACTTCAAGGCGGCCGCCTGGCTCTTCGCCAACGAGCCTGCGGCGACCGTCGAGGCTCGCACCGAGGCGGTGCTCGATCGCTTCCCGGTGCTGCGGCAGCGCTGGGGCGAGATGGCCGGCAACCTCTCCGGTGGTGAGCAGCAGCAGCTGGCGCTGGGGATGGCCTTCATCGCTCGTCCCCGTCTGCTGATCATCGACGAGCTCTCCCTCGGTCTCGCTCCCACCATCGTCGAGCAGCTGCTGGCGATGGTGCGCGCGATTCACGCCGAGGGTTGTCCTGTGATCCTGGTCGAGCAGTCGGTCAACGTGGCGCTGACCCTGGCGTCGCGCGCCTATTTCATGGAGAAGGGCGAGGTGCGCTTCTCCGGCCCCACCGCTGACCTGCTCGAGCGCGGCGACATCCTTCGCTCGGTGTTCCTGCGCGGCGCTTCATCGGTCGCCGCCACCGCACCGCCGCCCGCGCCGGCGACGGCCGCGACCACGATCGCCACCAGCAACGGCGGCTCGCCGGCCACCAGCACGGCAGCGCCGCTGCTCGAGGTGGACGGGCTGAGCAAGCGGTTCGGCGGCGTGAGCGCCGTCCGTGACGTCACCTTCACCCTCGAGCCGGACCGCATCCTGGGACTGATCGGTCCCAACGGCGCCGGCAAGACCACCATCTTCGACCTCGTGTCCGGCCTGCTCCCGGTCGACAGCGGACGCATTCATCTCAAGGGTGTGGACATCACCGGCTGGCCCGGGCACCGGCGCGCGGAGTTCGGGCTCGCGCGCTCGTTCCAGGACGCCCGGATCTTCCCCTCGCTGACGGTGGCCGAGAACCTCGCCATCGGATTGGAGCGGCACGTCGAGACTCGCGACCACCTCGCCGCGCTGCTCGACCTGCCTGCCATCCAGGCCTCGGAACGCAACGTCGCCTACACCGTCGAGGACCTGATCGATCTGCTCGCCCTGGGGGCGTATCGCGACAAGTTCGTCTTCGAGCTCTCCACCGGCACCCGCCGCATCGTCGACCTGGCGATGGCGATGGCCCACGATCCCGACGTCCTGCTGCTCGACGAGCCGTCGTCCGGGATCGCGCAGCGCGAGACCGAGGCGCTCGCCCCGCTGCTGAAACGGCTGCGAGTCGAGACCGGGTGCGCGATGCTGGTGATCGAGCACGACATGCCGCTGATCACCTCGATCTCGGACGAGATCATCGCCCTCGACCTCGGGTCGGTGGTGGTGCGGGGGACGCCATCGGAGGTCACCTCGCATCCGCAGGTGATCACCTCCTATCTTGGTGGTGACATCGCCATCATCAACCGGTCCGGCGTCACTCGGGAGGCCGCCAATGCAAGCGCATAGCCGGCGCAGCCGCCGCTGGTTCCTGTTTGCGGCAGTGCCGCTGATCAGCGCCGGTGTCCTTGCCGCCCTACCCAGCGGTGTGCACGCACAGGCGCCTGACAAGGTGGGCTGGTGGACGGCTGCCAACAACATCAACGGGAGTCCCCTGACGGCTCCGGCCGGCCAGGCGCCGGGGAGCGACCAGCTGCATGTCGCCAACGGCCCCAGTTGCACCGGCAGCACCGCATCGGTGCCTCAGGCCTCGGCGCCCTGTGACCCCGCCGGCAACCCTGGCGGGCCCAGCGCGATGTCGGCGGTGTCGTACCCGATCGCCGGCGGCCTTCCTCCCGGGACACCGCCGGGCACGGTGCTGGGTCAGCTGACCATGAAGGTCGGACCCGCCCCCTACAACGGACCGCCGGCGGAGGTGGTGGCCTGCACCATCCTCACGCCGTGGAATTCGGTCAAGGGCGGTGAGTGGCCCAACCATCCCGCCTACCGGCAGGGCGGCTGCGTGCCTGGGCAGCTGTCGCCGGATCACAGCGCCATGACCTTCACCATGGTGGCGGCGCTGATGAACGGCGACAACCTCGACGTCGGGCTGGTGCCCGCCATCGGCAACCAGGCGCCGTTCCAGATCCAGTTCGCGCCACCCGACGCCACCAGCTTCGCCCCGTCCCCGCTGCCACCGGCATCGCTCGACAACGGCAGCTCGGGCACGGTCGCACCACTGTCATCGGCCGGCAACGCCTATACGGTTCCGTCGATTCCCGGCGGAGCGGTGTCGGTGCCGCCGGTGGCGGTGCAACCGGTCCTGCCCCCGGCCAGCACCACCGTGCCGCCGGCATCGACGGGCACGCGGACCCCACCCGGCACCACGTCGTCCGGGGTCGCGGCTGCGCTCAAGCCCGACAGCACCAAGCAGCGGATCATGGCGCTGCTGCTCCTGGTCGGCCTGGGGGCGGCGCTGGTCGGTGCCCTGAGTGGCTCGCGCATGCGATTGCTGACGGCGGGCGCCGTGACCCCGGTGGGCGGCATCGGCCGCTTCGCCCGCCCACGCTCGACACCGCCGGCGCGGCTGTAGACGGTTCTTGACGGCGCGCTTCGCGCGGCGGGGAGGGCGGCACAACACGTGCCGCCACGGGGCCATTTGGCGGCGGTCTTTACGGCGCGCTGTCGCGCGGCGGGAGGGCGGCACAGCACGTGCCGCCCGTTGAGGGGGGCAGCGCCCCCCTGCGCCACTACGCTTCGCGTAGCAGCGCACCCCCCTACTACGGCGCGACTCCGCGCCGGCGCGGGCTTTGCCCGCGCTTTGGCGGGTGGCGTCGGGTGATCCAGGGTTGCGCGCTTGCATGTTGCGGGGTGGGGATAATGGGGCGCCATGCCTAGGGTTCCGGAGGCGGCGCGGTCGCTGGCGGCGGTGCTCGATGAGCTGACGGGCCCGGCGGCGCCGGAACTGGTGCGCGACGAAGGGGAGGGACGGGTCCGCTGCCTCGCCTGCGGTCACCGCTGTCGCGTGCTTCCCGGATTGCGGGGCATCTGCCAGGTTCGCGTCAACGAGGATGGCGAGCTGCGGGTGCCGATGGGCTACGTGGGTGCGCTGCAGTGCGACCCGGTGGAGAAGAAGCCCTTCTTCCACGTGGCTCCCGGTTCGCGGGCCTTGACCTTCGGCATGCTGGGATGCGACCTGCACTGCCCCTACTGTCAGAACTGGCTGACCTCGCAGGCGCTGCGCGACGAGGAGGCGCTGAGCCCGCCGCAGCTGGTGAGCGCCGACGCCCTGGCCCAGATGGCCGTCGACCATCACGCCCGGGTGATCGCCAGCTCCTACAACGAACCGCTGATCACCAGCGAATGGGGCGTCGCAGTGATGCGCGCCGGCCGTGCGCGCGGACTGATCACCGCCTACATCTCCAACGGCAATGCCACCCCCGAGGTGCTCGACTACCTGCGTCCTGCCGTCGACTGCTACAAGGTCGACCTCAAGGCGATGAACCAGCCGAACTACCAGAAGCTCGGCGGTCGTCTCGAGAACGTGCTGGCGACGATCGAAGGGCTCAAGCAGCGGGACTTCTGGGTGGAGATCGTCACCCTGGTGATCTCCGGCTACAACGACAGCGACGAGGAGCTGCGAGCGGTGGCGCAATTCCTGGCCGGCATCGACCCGCTGATGCCGTGGCACGTCACCGCCTTCCATCCCGACTACCACATGACCGACCGCAGGGCGACCACTCCCGAGCAGCTGCTGCGCGCGGCGGAGATCGGGGAGGAGGAGGGACTGCGCTACGTGTACTGCGGCAACCAGTCCGGCCTGGTCGGCGACCGGGAGGACACCCGCTGCCACGGCTGCGGCACTCTCCTGGTGCGGCGCTACGGGTACCTGGTGCTCGAGAACCGCCTCGGTCGGAGCCGCGGCCGCTGCCCGGAGTGCGCGACGGTGATACCCGGCATTTGGTGATGGAGCAGGAGAGGTGCTGGCCGGCGCAGCGCTGCTGCCTCATCCGCCGATCATTCTTCCCGCTCACGCCGCAGAGCGCGGTGACGAGGTCGAGGCGACCATCGTCGCGGTGCGCGCCGCCTGCGACTGGGTCGCCCGCGAGCTGAGGCCGGACCGGCTGGTCGTCTCGTCGCCACATCCTGCCCACGGCTTCGACGTTCCCCTGCACTTTCTCCGCGAGGCGATGGGCACGCTGCCGCCGATGGAGCCGTTGCTCACCGATCAGCCCTCGTACCGCGCCTACCGCCGGCTCGGCGAGACGCTTCGCCGTGACTCGTCGAGCACCGATGAGAGGGTGGTGGTGATCGCCTCGGGCGATTGCTCGCACCGGCTGCGCGAGGACGGACCCTATGGCTTCCATCCGCTCGGTCCGACCCTCGATCGCGCCATCCGCGACGCGGTCAGCCAGGGGAGCGCCGACGCACTGCTCGACATCGATCCCGTGGTGGTGTCGGAGGGCGGCGAGTGTGGTCTGCGCTCGTTCATCTTCGCGCTGGCGGCGCTGCGACCCGGCCGCTGCGAGATCCTCTCCTACCAGGCTCCCTACGGCGTGGGGTACCTCGTCGCCACGGCGGCTGCCGGCAGGCCACCCTCGTTACCCTTCGCGGATGGGTGACTGGCGATCGAGGCGGCCTCGTCGTGGCTTCCTCCTCGGAGCGGCCGCGGCCACAGCGGCGCTCGTTGCGTGTGCATCGGTTGGCGCGGCCGGACGGTCGACGTCGGCGCTGCTTGCGCAGATCACCCCGCCGCTGACGACCCCCTCCGCCTCCCCGACCCCTTCGCCGTCGCCCACCAGCATCCAGACCACCACGACGACGTCGACGACCGCCTCCACGAGGACCACCGCCAGCACGGCGACGACCACGGCCAGCTCCTCGTCAACGACTCGGTCGTCGACGAGCTCGAGCGCGGCGTCGGGTGGCGCCGGGGCACTGCCCTGGATCCTCGCCGGCGTCGCCGTCGCCGCGGTGCTCGTCGCCCTGATCGCCGCTGCGCTGCTCCGGCGGCGTCGGGTTGCCCACGCGCGCGCTCGCGCGCTGCAGCAGGCCATCGTCGCCGGCCATCAGCTCGCCGATGCTGCCATGACGATTCCCGCCGCCAACGAACCGGCGGCGGTGACGCTCTGGTGGCGCCTGATCGAATCACACCAGGCGACGCTGACCGCGGCGCTGTCGGCGCTGGCGCAGCTGCCTCCGGACGACCGGCTGGCTCCTGCGCTGGCCGAGGTCAGCAGGACGCATGACGCTCTGCGCGCCGCGGTCGCCACCGACCGCACCCTGCGGGTCGGGCCACCCACGCCGACCGACGAGCAGCTCGCCTACTCGGCCGCCATCGTCCGCGAACGAGGCGATGCCCTGCGCGCCGGCGCCGATGCGCTCGAGGCCCTGATCCTGCCAAGGGCGGTGCGCTGACCATGTCGAGCGCCGCCGCCGGTGGCAGCGCCGCGCCGAGAACGCCGGCTATCGCCCGGTCGTGCCCTGCGGGTCGCGCCACATCAACCAGATCGGAGGCCCCTTGGGCAGGGTCATCTCCTCGGTGACGCGAAAGCCGTGGCGCTGGTAATAGGGGACGTTTCGCTCCTTCGACGATTCGAGGTAGGCGCCGAGACCCTCTGCATCGCAGCGCTGCAGCACCGGCGCCAGCATCGCCGAGCCGACTCCGCGGCCCTGTGACGGGGGATCGGTTCCCAGGATCGCCAGGTACCAGTGCGGCTGGCGCGGGTGGCGCTTCTCCACGCGGGTGAGACCCCGCAGGCCGGTGACGGTGCGCCGGCCGAGAATCCGGATCAGCGCCGGGCCGTTGCGCAGCAGGGTGGTGAACTCGGTACGCCAGTGCCCCGGGCTGTCCCAGGCCGCGGCGCCCTCGAGGCCGTCGCTGGTCCACACCTCGCCGTGCTTCAGGTGCTGACGCTCCAGCATCAGCGCGAAAAACGCAGTGATGCGCCGCAGTCGGTCGGCCGGCTCGGGAAACAACCAGGCCATCACCGGGTCGTCGAGGAAGGAGCGTCCCAAGGCCTGGGAGAGGGGGGTGACGTCATTCCGCGTGGCCAGCCGGGTGGCGATGGCGGTGTCACGGAGCATGGCGCGGCAAGGCTACCACCGCGCCACCGGGCCCCTACTCGGCGGGCGGCACCGCGATCGGCGGACGATCACCCGGGGCGAGCGCCCACCGTTCCTCGATCCGGCCCACGTGCCACACCGTCAGGGCCACCGCCCAGGTCACCACGAACAGGATGACGATGCCGATGCCGATGGTGTTGAGGTTGAGGTTGGACACCGCGCCCCAGAAGCCACCGGAGAGCTTGAAGTACTGGGTGAGGATGCTGAGCAACTCGATGGTGCCGACGATCAGAGCGACGGCCACCGACAGGCCGGTGATGGTGATGTTGTAGTAGACCTTGCGCACCGGCTTGGAGAACGCCCAGCCGTAGGCCTGGGTCATGAAGGCGCCGTCGGCGGTGTCCATCAGCGACATGCCGGCGGCGAAGAGAACGGGCAGGCAGAGGACCGCGTACCAGGGGAGGCCGGTGGACGCGGCGCCGGCGGCGAGGGCGAGCAGTCCCACCTCGGTGGCGGTGTCGAAGCCGAGACCGAAGAGAATGCCCACCGGATACATCTGCCAGCTGTGGCGGACGGCCCGGTTGAGCGGTCCGAAGATGCGGTTCATCAGACCGCGCTGCTGCAGCTGCTGCTCCAGCTCGGCCTCGTCGTAGCGACCGCGGCGCATCTCGCGGAAGATGCGCAGGATGCCGGCCAGGATGACGATGTTGAGCAGCGCGATCAGGTAGAGGAAGAAACCCGAGACCCCGGTTCCGATGTAGCCGCCGAGGTTGTGCAGCTGCGAGGTGTCGCCGTTGAGCTGCCCGGCGACGCTGCGTGCCGCCACGGCGAGGCCGATGGCGAGCGCGAAGACCACGGTCGAGTGTCCCAGTGAGAAGAAGAAGCCGACGCCGAGGGGACGCTGCCCGTCCGCCATCAGCTTGCGGGTGGTGTTGTCGATGGCGCTGATGTGGTCGGCGTCGAAGGCGTGGCGTAGGCCGAAGGTGTAGGCGGTCAGGCCGGTCCCGATGCCGACCGCGGCATACTTCGGGGCGACGAAGAGTGCCAGGGTCAGCCAGCCGGCGACATGGAGGGCGATGACCGCTCCCCCGAAGCCGGACAGCCGGGCCCACTCGCCGGGGGTCAGGGTCCGCCGCATCAGCCGGAGTCGCGCCACCGCCGTCGCCATGTGCTGCCGTCCTGAGTTCGGGGTCGTGGGCCTCGGTGCGACAGAATACCAGGCGCCGCAGTGTCCCAGGTGCAACTGAATAGCCACAACGCCGTCCTCGGGCGGGGTCGCTCTTGGTGACGAGCCGGCCCGAGGTCGTGCCCGAAGCCGGGCGCCGCGCCCGGGCCGCGGCGGCGGCGGGCTGACGCGTTTGCCCGCATCGAGGGTCGCTGCCGCAGTCCTGTAAGGATTCGATGTAGGCGGGCTGATTGCGCCGTGGCTGACGGTAGCCTCCAGCCGTGCGCCGCATCCTCTTCGGCCTGCTCGCCGCCGCCAGCGTCGCGCTTGCCGGCTGCGGCGTGTTCGCCGTCCACGCCACCCAGCAATTCATCGACGACCTCACCCCGCCGCGGCATCCCACCCACCGGGCGCAGCCCGCCAACCTTCTCCAACAGCTGCTGCCACCGGTGGGCGGACCCCCGGCGGCGGCGCAACCGTGGTTCCTGGTCGTCGGCGACTCGGTGTCAGCCGGGTTCAGCGTGGATTCGGCCCGTTTCGGCCACAACTCGTCGTGGGTGGTCGACGCGCGGCAGTCGCTCGCCCTGTCGGGGAGGTCATGGGACGTCGAGGATTTCGCCTGTCCCGGGGAGACGACCTCGAGCTATGCGACCGGCTGCCCGCTGCGCTTTCTCGTCCCCGCGCTCCGCGGTTCGCAGCAGTCGGCGGCGCTGGCGGCGATCGCCGCCCACCCGGCGGGTCTGCAGCAGATCGTCGTCGAGCTCGGCGCCAACGACCTGGCCAACGGGCGCCGCGACCACCGCGCCACCGACACCGTGGTGGCTGACGCCACCACGCGACTGGACCGCCTCCTCTCCGAGCTCCAGTCAGCCGCCCCCGGGGTACCGCTGGTGGTCGCCAACGTCTACAACCCGTATCCGCCCGCCGATCGGCCGGCGGCAACGGCGGTGGCGCGGCTCAACCAGCAGATCGCCGCGGTGGCGTCGGCGCACAACGTCCAGGTGGCTGACTTCCACGCCGCCATCAACGGCGACCCGGGGCTGCGCTGCACCCTGGTCGACTGCCGCCATCACGACGTGCATCCCACCATCGCCGGTCATCAACGGCTGGCGCAGGCGGTGCTCACCGCCATCGACGCCGGCGCGGGAGGTCAATTGAGGACCGGGTCTCCGGCGCTGCGGTAACGGGAGCGGCGCAGTGACATGCGCGGCTCGGCGCCGAGCGCGTCGAGCTGGTCGAGATGTCGCACCAGGGCGCCCCGCAGGGCGGCCATCACCAGCGTCGGATGCGCATGGACGCCCGGTGACGGTTCCGGGATGAGCTCGTCGACAAGGCCGAGCGCCAGCGCGGTCGCCACGCCCGGTCGGAGCGCCAGGGCGGCGCGGGCCCGCTGGCCGCTGTCGCGCCAGAGGATCGCCGCGCAGGTCTCCGGTGGGGCGACGGTGTAGACCGCGTTCTCCAGGGCCAGCACCCGGTCGGCGAGCGCCAGGGCCAGGGCACCTCCACTGCCGCCCTCGCTGAGGATGGTGCTGATCACCGGCACCCGCAGGCGCAGCGCCACCAGCAGGGTCTCGGCGATAGCCCACGCCTGGCCCCGCTCCTCGGCCCCGACGCCGGCGTGGGCGGCAGGGGTGTCGACCAGACAGAGCACCGGCAGCTGGAACCGCTCCGCCTGACGCATCAGCCGCTGCGCCTTGCGGTACCCCTCGGGATGCGGCATGCCGAAGTTGCGCAGGGCGCGGCTCATCGCGTCGCTTCCCTTCTCCTGGGCGAGCACCATCACCCAGCGACCGTCCAGCAGCGCCGGGCCGCCGAGCATCGCCGGATCGTCGCCGTACAGCCGGTCACCGCGCAGCTCGGTCCAGTCGTCGAAGAGGTGCTCGATGACGTCGAGGGCGCGCGGACGCTGTGGATGGCGAGCCAGCTCGACCGCGGCGAAGGCGGCGTCCTCGGCCTCGGTGAGGTCGCGGCTCGACACGGCGGTCACGCTGGGACGCGGGCGCAGCGTCCGCCGTACGCGCGCAGCAGGGTGGTCAGGATCGGGCGCAGCTCGGTGCGCGACACCACCGCGTCGATCATGCCGTGGGAGAGCAGGAACTCGGCCTTCTGGAACCCGTCGGGGAGCTGGTCGCGAGCCGCCTGCTCGATCACCCGGCCGCCGGCGAATCCGATGCGAGCGCCGGGCTCGGCGAGGATGACATCGGCCTGGGCCGCGAACGACGCGGTGACGCCACCGAAGCAGGGGTCGGCGAGCACCGCCAGGTAGGGAAGCCCGGCATCGGCGACCGCCGCGACCGCCGCGGTGCAGCGGGCCAGCTGGGCGAGGGCGGCGATGCCTTCCTGCATGCGCGCGCCGCCCGAGGTGCAGACCGCCACCAGGGCGCGTCGCTCGGCGACGGCGAGGTCGCATCCCGCCGCGAAGAGCGCGCCGGCGGCGCTGCCGAGAGAGCCACCGAGAAAATCGAACTCCATCGACGCGATCACCACTGTGGTGCCGCCCAGCGAGGCGCGGGCGGTGAGCATCGCCTCCGACTGACCGGTCGCCTCGCGAGCAGCCCGCAGGCGGTCGGGGTAGGCCATGCCGTCGTCGAAGCGCAGCGGATCGCGCTCGGGGACCATCGCGGCGATCGGCGCGACCGTGCCGGGGTCGGCGAGCTGCTCGATCCGGACCGGGGCGGGGACGCGGCCGTGGTGACCGCAGGCGGGACAGACCTGCAGGGCTCGTTCGAAGCGCTCCTGGAGGTGGCGGGCGCCGCAGCCCTCGCAGCTGCCCAGCCCGGGCCGGAGGATCGGCCGGATCAGGGGGTAGGGCCGGGCCCGGTCCGCGGTCCCGGTCGCCGCCCTCACCATTCGAGCGCCACCCCGCCCCAGGTGGCGCCGGCGCCGAAGGCGAGGCACACGACGCGGTCGCCTCGGCGCAGCCGGCCCTCGGCGTCGGCGTCGGCCAGGGCCAGCGGGATGCTGGCGGCGCTGGTGTTGCCCAGCCGGTCGCCGTTCCACACCACCCGCTCCATCGGCACCCCGAGCCGCCTGGCGGCGGCTTCGACGATCCGCAGGTTGGCCTGGTGGGGAACGATGTGCTCCACCTCGTCGAGCCGCCACCCGGCGTCGGCGCAGACGTGCAGGGCCAGCTCGCTGAGCCGGTCGACGGCGAGCCGGTAGGTGCCCCGCCCGGCCATCCGGAAGGCGTTGCCCTCCTGCCCGGGCTCGGTGCCGGGCCCGAAATAGATGAGATCGGCCTCACGCCCGTCCGCCCCCAGGCGGACGGCGCGAATCCCACCGGCGCCGGTGGCCCGCAGCACCACCGCCGCCGCCCCGTCGCCGAAGAGGACGCAGGTGGAGCGATCCCCGTAGTCGACCAGGGAGGTCATCGCCTCGGTGGCGACCAGCAGCACGGTGCCGGCGGCCCCGCTGCGAATCATCCCGTCGGCGACGGCGAGGCCGTACACGAACCCGCTGCAGGCGGCGCCGATGTCGAGTGCGGGGACGCCACCCAGGCCGAGTCGTCGCTGCACCAGGCAGGCGGTGGCGGGCACCAGGGTGTCCGGGGTGGCGGTGGCCACCAGGATGAGATCGACGCCGTCGACCCCGGCTCGCTCCAGGGCCCGGCGGGCGGCGGCGGCCCCCATCACCGAGGCGGTCTGGCCGGCGCCGGCGCGGCGCCGCTCACGGATGCCGGTGCGCTCCAGGATCCAGCGGTCCGAGGTGTCGACGAGCTGCTCGAGCTCGGCATTGGTGATCAGCCCCTCGGGGACGAACCCGCCCACCCCCAGCACACCGGTGCCGGGGCCGACGCTGCGATCAGTCACGTCAAACGGCAGCTGCACCGGCAGCGAGAGGGGCCTGGGCATCTCGAATAGAAGCAGGCGGGTGGGGACCGGTTACGTACAATGCCCCGCCAGGCAGGGACGAGTGTCCGCGGGAGGGAATGCGGTGATCGTGCCGCGGCTCGCGGCGTTCGCGTCCGCACTCGCGATCGTCTCCTCCGGCCAGCCTCCACTGCCCGAGCCCAACTTCGCTCATCCGCTCGTTCCCAGCGCCTGCACCGCCGACGCGGGAAATCCGTACGAGGCGGCGCAGTATCGGGAGGAGGGATGGAGCGGTCCCGCCTACCAGCGCTACCCGGGGGCCTGCCAGCGGCTGCACTTCACCTTCGGTCCCATCGCCATCCGCCCCGGCCAGAACGACGTGATCATTCAGCCGATCACCGTCGAGAAGCCCGCCGACGACGGCGACATCGTCCGTTTCCGTCCCAACCTGCTTCGCGCCGACGGATCGGTGCCGCCGATCGAGCAGATCCATCTTCACCACGCCGTCTGGTACACGCTCAGCGGAGAAGCCGGCCTGCGCGGCAACAGCGGTGCCGGCGACCTGCGCAACTACGGAAACGGTCCCTTCTTCGCGTCGGGCGAGGAGAAGACCATCTTCGACCTGCCCAGGGGCTATGGCTTTCCGGTCAAGGGAAGCGACCAGTGGCAGCTGCTCTACATGATCCACAACCAGCGGGCCCAGTCGGACACCGTCTGGATCACCTACGACATCGACTACGTCGCCCGTGACACGGCGGTCGCACAGCAGCTGCACACCACGTATCCGGTGTGGCTCGACGTGCGGCCGTCGATCTATCCCGTCTTCAACGCCCAGCGCAAGTACGGCCACCTCGATCCCACCACCCATCGCTACATCTGCACCTATCCCAGCCAGCAGACCGCGGACTTCGACCCCTGGGGAAAGACGGAGACCAGCCAGGGCGTCTCCGGCAACGCCACCGGCACGCCGCTCACGTTCCCGGCGCGCGGCCAGCCGTTCGGTCGCACCGACAGCTTCACCGGAGGGACGCTGATCGGGGTCGGCGGCCACCTCCATCCCGGCGGCCTCAGCGTCGACCTCGACCTGCAACGCGCCTCGCAGCGGCAGCGCATCTTCACCTCGGAGGCGCACTACTGGAACTGGGCCGATCCCGCCGTCGACACCGGGCCGCCGACGTCGTGGGACCTCTCCATGGGCGTCACCGGGCTGCCGCGCTGGGGCGTGCACGTGGAGCCCGGCGACACCCTGTGGATGAATGCCACCTACGACGTGGGCGTGCAGTCGACCTACGAGGACATGGGGATCGCCGTCGCCTGGCTGGCGCCGGACACCGCCGCCGGCCCGGCGGCGCCCGGTCTCAACCCCTTCGGTGCGCCGATCGACGCCTCAGAGCCGTGCCTGTCCGGTGGGCTGGCGGCGCCGGTGCCGACGCTGTGCGACAAGGGGGTGGTCACCCACGGTCACATGGCGGAGGCGTCGCACCACGGCGGTCCCAACGGGACGCTGCCGGCCCGGGTCGGACCCCAGGTGAGCCGCATCGACATCACCGGTTTCACCTACCAGCCCGGCGACCAGAGTGCGGCCGGGTCGGCGGGCGTTCCCAGCGTGCCCATCGGCGGCAGCCTGACCTTCGCCAACAACGACCAGTACGCCGACGTCTACCACTCGGTGACCTCCTGCAGGTATCCGTGCACCGGTCCGACCGGCATCGCCTTCCCGCTGTCCGACGGTGCCTCCAGCAGCGGCGCGCCGGTCGACTTCGATTCGGGAGAGCTCGGCTACGATCTCACCTTCGGCTCGACCCGGATCGGTCCCGCCAAGAACCAGGGATCGTGGACGCTCAACGTCACCGCCGCCAACGGCTTCCAGCCGGGTGCGACATACACCTTCTACTGCCGCGTTCACCCCTTCATGCGCGGCGCCTTCGCGGTGGTCGCCCCGGGGTCGGGGCCGGGCCCACCGCCACCGCCGAAGCCGGGCCCGGCGCCACCGCATGCGGGCGGTGATTGGCGGTCGTATGGCCACGACCTCAGCAACACCCGCAACCAGGACCAGGAGCACACCATCGCCGCCGGCAACGCCGGCGCACTGTCGCCGTGGTGGACGTTCTCGTCGCGGTCGGCGGGAGGCGAGGGGGACTTCACCGGCACCCCGGTGGTGGCCGACGGCTACGTGATCGCCGCCTCCAACCGCGGCTGGGTGTTCGCCCTCAACGCCGACACCGGCGCGGTGGTCTGGAAGCATCAGCTGAGCGGCGGCGGCGTCAACTCGAGCGTCGCCATGTCCGGCGGCAAGGTGATCGCCAACGTGTCGGCGACGGCGGCGCGCAGCGGCGGCAGCGGCGCTGCCAGCGGTCCCTACGTGATCGCCCTCGACGAGGCGACCGGCGCGGTCCGCTGGCAGTCACCGGCCGTCGACGTTCAAGCCGGCTCTGACCTCTACTCGAGTCCGGTGGTGGTGGGGAACACGGTGATCAGCGGCGTCTCCGGCGGGGCCGCCGAACTCGGGCCGGCGCAGGACCGGGTGGCCTTCCACGGCAGCATCGTCTTCCTCGACGCCGGCACCGGCCAGATTCTCAAGAAGACCTGGACCATCCCCCCGAGCGACTGGCCCAAGGGCTACGCCGGCGGCGGGGTGTGGTCCACCCCCGCGGTCGACGCCCGGAGCCTGGTTGCCTACGTCGGCACCGGCAATCCCTTCCAGAAGGAGCGTCAGCACCCCAACACCGACGCCATCCTCAGGCTCGACGTCAACCGCGCCCATCCGAGCTTCGGCGCCATCCTCGCCACCTACCAGGGCGAGGTGGACACCTACTCGTCCAGCGCCGGCAAGCTGCCCTGCGTCGCCCCGCCGGGCAATCCGCCGCCGTACTACCCGCAGGGCGCGGGCTCGTGCGGACAGATCGACCTGGACTTCGGTGCCGCCCCCAACCTGTTCACCGGTGCCGGCGGTCGTCTGGTCGTCGGCGAGGGCCAGAAGTCCGGCGTCTACCACGCCGTCGACGCCGCCACCATGAAACGCCTCTGGTCGACGATGGCCGGGCCGCCGAGTCCCGGCTTCGGCGGTGTCGTCGGCTCCACCGCCATCGACGGGGGCGCGGTCTACGGCCCGATCACCATTCCCGGGTACGTGTGGTCGGTGGACCGCACCGGCCATGGAATGCGCTGGGTCTCGCCGGTCGGTGACGGGCTGCACTGGGGAGAGCCGGTGGCGGTGGCCAACGGGGTCGTCTACACCGTCGATCTCAAGGGCTTCCTCGACGCCTACGACGCCAGGACAGGGCTGCCGCTGCTGCACCGGCCGATCGCGCTGGGTGCCAACACCGGCACCAGTCCCACCCTCAGCTGGGGTGGTGTCAGCATCGCGCGCAACACCGTCTACGCGGCCGTCGGCATCACCTCGCAGGCCAACGGCTTCATCGTCGCCTTCCGTCCCAACGCCAGCGAGGGGGGCTCGGGAACGGTCCCGCCGCCGCCGGGGGGTGGTGGCGCCGGCGCCGGTCCGGCGGTGCTCGCAGGCCCGGGCGCATATATCACCAACTATGCAACCCCGGTGATGGCCATCCAGCGCGGCACGCGACTCTCCTTCCTCAACGAGGACCTGCCCCAGCATGACGTGGTTGCGGTCGACCTTGGCCCCAATGGCGCGCCGCTCTTCGCCAGCGCACTGATCGGCATCGGCGAGGAGGCGGCCGTGACCGGCACCGACGCCCTCAAGTCAGGCTCATACGCGTTCTACTGCACCATCCATCCGGGAATGCGCGGCACGCTGTACGTGGTCGGCTAGGGGGCCGGCGTGGCTGCGCGCCGGGGTGACATTTCAGGAATAGTCCGTTGATCTGGGTGGCGCAGACGTCGCCGGCGCGCTACCCTCACCCGAACCGGCCACCGCCACCGGCCCATCTGGTGCAGCACTGATGAGCACACCCTACCGGGAGATCGCGTCGCTGAGCTCGGCGCGCGTCCCGATGGTCCCGGCGATCCCCGAGCGGCGTCGGCTGCAGCGGACGACGCTGGTCACCGTCTCGCGCGGTCCGACGCTGGTCAGCATCAACCACGGTTCGACCTTCCTGGTCACCTCCCAGGACGGCGCCATCGAGAGCCCGGCCGGCCAGCCCCACGGGCTGTACGCGGAGGACACCCGCTTCCTCTCCGGTCACCGGGTCGATCTCAACGGGCGGCCGCTGGAGTGCATCGCCACCGGCCGGATGAGCATCCGCCAGGCGCGCTGGACCTACATGGCGACCGAGGTCGCCTCGCTGGCTGGGCGGTCGCGGGAGAGCCGGGTGACGGTGACCCTGGACCGGGTGATGGGAGCACGCCGGCTGCACGAGGACCTTCTCGTCCACTGCTACGGTCGCGAACCGATGCAGCTGATGCTGACGCTGCATCTGGAGTGTGACTTCGCCGACCTCTTCGAGGTGCGCACCGAGCGGTGGCAACGGCGGCTGCAGATGACCACCGCCTGGTCGCCCGGGGCGCTGGAGGCCAGCTACGACCGAGATGGTTTCACCCGCCGCACCCTGGTGCGCATCACCCCGCAGTCGACGATGGCCACCTACGCCAACGGGGCGCTGCGCTTCCCCATCGACCTGGCACCGGGGAAGGAGTGGAAGGTCTGCCTCCAGTACGACCTGATCACCAAGCCCCGCGCACGCCCCTCGCTGGCCGCCGCCTGTCCGGTCACCTCGTCGGTGATCGATCGCGGAGAGCGGTTGCGCCGGCACTGGCACCGCACCGTGGCCCGGGCCCGTCCCAGCGACCTGCGCCTACTGATGGCCTTCGAGCAGGCCGTCGACGACTTCTCCGCCCTGCGCCTCTACGACCACGACTTCTCGCAGGACGTGTGGCTGCCGGCGGCCGGCATTCCCTGGTACGTCGCCGTCTTTGGTCGCGACTCGATCATCGCCTCGCTGCAGGCGCTGCCGGTGCATCCGCTCTTTGCTATCGGCACGCTGCAGAAGCTGGCCCAGTGGCAGGCGACCGTCGACGACCCCGTCCGCGACGCCCAGCCGGGAAAGATCTGCCACGAGATGCGGGTGGGGGAGTGGGCCCAGTTCAAGACCATTCCCCACTCGCCGTACTACGGCACCGCCGACGCCACCCCCCTCTATCTGCTGCTCCTGGGTGAGGCCTATCGCTGGCTCGGCAACTCCGAGCTGCTCCATCGCTTCCGCCGCACCGCGGAACGCTGCCTCGAGTGGATCGATCGCTATGGCGATCAGGACGGTGACGGCTTCCAGGAGTACGCGCCGCGCACCCCGCAGGGATACCGCAACCAGTGCTGGCGCGACGCTGAGGACGGCGTTCTCGACGAGAATGGCGATTACCCGCCACACCCCATCGGTACCTGCGAGATGCAGGCCTACGTGTATGCGGCCAAGCGCGCCGTGGCCGATCTCTTCGCCGCCTGGGGTGACCAGGAGCTCGCCATGCGGCTGCGCCGTGACGCGACCGAGCTGCGCGAGCGTTTCCTCGACGCCTACTGGATCGAGAGCCAAGGCACGCTGGCCTTCGCCCTCGACGGCAGCAAGCGGCAGGTGGGGACGGCGACCTCCAATCCCGGTCACTGCCTGTGGATGGGGATCCTCGACAACCGCCGAGCCCAACTGGTGGCCGACCGGCTGATGCAGTCCGATCTCTTCAGCGGCTGGGGATTGCGCACCCTCTCCAGCCGGCATCCCGCTTACGACCCGCATTCATACCAGCGAGGCTCGGTATGGCCGCACGACACCATGTTCGCTGCGGCGGGAATGCGCCGCTACGGACGCGTCGAGGACGCCTGGAAGCTCATCAACTCCCTGCTGGCGGCGGCGGCGTCCTTCGAGAAGGTGCAGGTTCCCGAGCTCTTCGCCGGCCTGCGCCGGCGGTCACCCGACGTCCCGGTTCCCTACGAGCATGCCAACGTGCCCCAGGCATGGGCTGCCGGGGCGGTGTTCCACGCGGTGCGAACCCTGCTGGGGTTGGTGCCCGACGTCCCGGGCGGGAAGGTCTATGTCGACCCGGTGCTGCCGCCGTGGTGCCCGGAGCTGCGCCTCGAGAACGTGCGGATCGGCGATCAGCGGCTGACCATCAACGCGTCGCGCCAAGCTGACGGACGCTCGGTGTTCGACGTCGAGAGCCACGGTGGCGGGCTCGAGGTGGTGGGGGGATCACCCGCCTGGATGGATGTGGAGGATGGCTCGGGCTGAGTCCTCGTCGACATCCGCCATCGGTGCCGGGGCTGTGCCAGCGGCGGCGGCGGTCCTCAGAGTCCAGGTGTCGGGCTCGCTGATCGCGTCCTCGTAGAGGCGAAGATAGCCGTCGGTCATCGCCGCGGGGCTGAAGCGCTCCCGGGCGAGGGCGGCGCAGCGCATGGGATCGATGTCGTTCGCCAGACGCACCGCGGCGACCATGCCGTCGACGTCGCTGGTGAGGAACCCGGTGACCCCCGGCACGATCAGCTCGGCGGCCGCGCCGCGGGCCAGGGCGATGGCGGGCGTGCCGCTGGCCATGGCCTCGACCACCGACAGCCCGAACGGCTCATCCCACTGGATGGGATGCAGCAGGGCGGCCGCCTGTGCGAGCAGCTGGGCCTTCTGCGCACCGGCCACGTTGTGCAGGTGGACGACATCGCCGTCCTCGAGCGCCGGCACGATGAAGCGCTGGTAGTACTCCAGTGCCTGGACGCTGGGCTCGACCTTGCCGGCGAGGACGAGCCGCAGGCCGGTCTGCCGGGCGACCTCGATGGCGAGGTGCTGCCCCTTGTCGGGACAGATGCGGGCCAGACAGAGCAGGTACGGTTCGCGTTCAACGCGCTCGCCGATGGTGAGCGCGTCGACGTCGACCGCGTTGTGCACCACGCCGGACCACCGCAGGCTGGTCGCGCTGCGGCGCTGGCTCTCGCTGATGGCGATCAGACCGACGGTTGACAGCTCGGTGTAGTAGGTGCGCAGCGGCTCGTGGACGGTCCCGTGCACGGTGTGGAGCACCGGGGCGATGTCGAGCACGGTGAGGCCCAGCAGGGTGCCGAAGCCGCAGTGATCGTGGATGACGTCGATCGGTCCCACCCTGGTGAGCGCCAGCCCGACGCGGGCCGCGTAGGTCAGCTCCCGCCACCGCTCCTCGGGCCGGCCGAGATCGCCGCACCAGGTGTGCGGCGCAGCGACATGGGCGTCCGGCGTCGACCCCTCACCGGCGATGAGGGTCACGCGGTGCCCACGCGAACGGAGCTCGTCGGCCAGCAGACCGACGATCAGCTCGATGCCCCCGTAGCCGTGCGGCGGCACCGGATACCACGGCGGGGCGACGATGGCGATGTGACGCTTCATGGGAATGACCGGCCCGGGCGGGCTGAGCTCAGACTTCTCCTCAGTCGTCCGGGGGCGCCCAGAATGGCCAGGCGGCGACGCCTCCGAGAGCGGCGTTGCGATAGCGTTCGGTGGTCAGCGGCAGCGCGAGCTCGTCGCCACAGGTGAAACAGCGACCGATCAGCGCGCCGTCGACCTCGACGATCTCGCGCTGCCGGCTGTAGCACTGCGGGCACGCAGTGAGCCGCACGAAGCGTCCTGCTGCATGCCGGCTCCGCGGCTCGTGCAAGGCGGTCGAACCGGCCACAACGCCGACGATGCTGGACATCACTCGCCTCCAACCCAAGCGCAGCAGGTGGCTGGGATGCTGCTGCCGCCCCTCGATCTGCCTCAGGCGCCGCACCCAAAGCGGGCGCCACGAGGTGAAACCCAGGGTAGCGGACGGGGGCGGTTTTGTCGAACGAACACAAGTTGCCCGCGGCGCTCGAGCGCCCGGCAACTCGGGCGAGGCAGGGCCCGCCTAGACTGCGGCCGTGATCGAGGTGACCGGCGAGGCCCAGCGGCAGGCCTGGGACGAGAGCGTGATGCCGCCGGTGGAGCTGGTCCGTCCCGGGCTCTGGTCGATCCCGGTCCCCATTCCCCGCAACCCGCTTCGCTACCTGCTCGCCTATGCCCTCGAGGTCGATGGCGGGGTGGCGCTGGTCGACGCCGGATGGAACACCGAGGAGGCCTGGTCGGCGCTCACCGGTGGGCTCGAGGCGATCGGTGCTGACATCGAGATGGTGCGGGCGGTGCTGGTCACCCACATCCATCCCGACCACTACGGGCTCGCCGGCCGGGTGCGCGAGGCGTCGGGGGCCTGGGTGGCTCTCCATCCCGCCGACGCCGCAGCACTCCCCGACCGCTACCACGACATGGACCGGTTGATCGGCGACATGCGGGCGCTGCTCGCCGCCTGCGGCGTTCCCGACGACGAGGGGGCCGAGCTCACCATCGCCTCGATGGGCATCCGTCCCCTGGTCGAGCTGGTGCAGCCCGACGTGCTGATCGAGGACGGTGCCCGGGTCGACCTTCCGGGAGTCGAGCTGCAGGCGATCTGGACGCCGGGTCACTCGCCCGGACACCTCTGCTTCTGGGAGGGCCGGCGGCGTCTCCTGCTCAGCGGCGATCACGTGCTCCCGCGGATCAGTCCCAACATCTCGATCCACTCGCAGCAGCGACCGGATCCGCTCGCCGACTTCCTGGAGTCGCTGATGAAGGTGCGGGGGCTCGACGCCGAGGAGGTGCTCCCCGCCCACGAATGGCGCTTTCGGAACCTGGCGGCGCGGGTCGACGAGCTGGCCGCCCACCACGCCGATCGGCTGGTGGAGATCGAGGAGGTGGTGCGTCGAGACGGGCCGGCAACCTGCTGGGAGGTCACCACCGCGCTCACCTGGTCGCGGCCGTGGGAGGACATCGCCCCCTTCATGCGGCGCGCCGCCAACGGCGAGACCCTCGCCCACCTGATGCTGCTCACCGGGGTGGGCAGCCTGACCCGGTCGGACGGGATCCCCTGGAGGTGGTCGCCGGCCCAGGCGGCGGCCTGACTCTGCCCTGCGGCCCGACCTCGCTAGAGGAGCGAGGACTGCTCGCCGGCGGCGCGGGGGCGGCGGCGGCGGGGCCCCGGCTCCTCCTCGCCGAGGTCGGCGGCGGGGTGCTCGACCAGGGCGATCACCCGGGTGGCCATGAAGCGCCCGGTGCGCACCGTCGTGCCGGTGCGGGTCAGCTCGCTGACCTCGATCATGCCGCGGACGGTGGCGATCTCGAGCCGCCGCCCCGCCCGCGACGCGCTGATGATGAAGGTCTGCGAGGCGCCGCCGGTGTCGACCACCACCTCGACCCGATCGCCCTTCATGACGCGATGGTAGTTGGGCACAATGCCGGGGCGCGGCCGCACGCCGCCGCAGATGGAGGCGGCCATGGATTTCAGCCTTTCCCCCGAGCAGCAGCGATTCCGCGACGATCTGCGCGGCTGGCTGCACGAGAACCTCGGCGACTTCGCCCCCTCCGGCAGAGCCCAGAGCGCAGAGACCGCGGCGCCGCTGGAGACCATCGGCCGGCGAGCCCAGGTCGAGATCGAGCGTGGCCGCGCCTGGCAGCGCCGCCTCTTCGAGGGTGGCTACGCGGGCATCTCCTGGCCGCGCGAGTTCGGCGGCAGGGGCGGCTCGATCATCGAGGAGATGATCTTCAACCAGGAGCTCGCCGAGGCCAAGACGCCGCCGCTGATCAACGTGATCGGCCTCTACATGGCCGGTCCGACCATCATCGCCCACGGCACCGACGCCCAGAAGTCGCGCTACCTGGCGCCCCTGCTCCGCTGCGACGAGATCTGGTGCCAGGGCTTCTCTGAGCCGAATTCGGGAAGCGACCTCGCCTCGCTGCAGACCCGCGCCGTCCGCGACGGTGATCGGTACGTCATCAACGGGCAGAAGGTGTGGACCTCGCTGGCCCATGTCGCCAAGTGGTGCATCCTGCTCACCCGCACCGGCGGCGAGAAGTACGGCGGGCTCACCTATTTCATCGTCGACATGGAGTCGCCCGGGGTCGAGGTCAAGCCGCTGCGGCAGATCACCGGCGACGCCGAGTTCAACGAGATGTTCTTCACCGACGTGCGAGTGCCTGCCGAGAACATCCTCGGCAGCGAGGGTGAGGGATGGCGGGTGGCGATGACCACCCTGATGCACGAGCGCGCCTCGCTGGGAGTCGGCCTCCAGGTGCGCTCGCGGATCGCCCTCGAAGAGCTGCGCACCCTGGCGCGGGCGACGATGGAGGACGGTCGCAGCCGTGCCGCCGATCCGCTGGTGCGGCAGCGGCTCGCCCAGCTGTTCATCGAGTGCGAGGCGATGCGTTTCAACGGCTACCGCGGCCTGACCCGGATGCTCCGCGGCGAGCAGCCGGGACCGGAGGGCTCGATCAACAAGCTGATGTGGAGCGAGGTCAACCAGCGCATCGCCGACGCGGCGATGGAGGTGATGGGCCCCGCGGCGATGCTCTCGCCCGACGATCCCGACTCGCCCGGCGAGGGCCGCTGGAGCTACCTCCTGCTCCGCTCGCGCGCCAACAGCATCGAGGGCGGTACCAGCGAGGTGTTGCGCAACATCCTGGCGGAGCGGGTGCTCGGGCTTCCCCGCAGCCGCTGAGCGAGAGAAGGAGCAGCGATGGACTTCGGCTTCAACGAGGAGCAGGAGCTGCTCCGCTCGCAGGCGCGCGACTTTCTCGACCGCGAGTGCGGCAGCGCCCGGGTGCGTGAGCTGATGGCCACCGAGGACGGGTATGACGAGGGGATGTGGCGGCGCATGGTCGAGCTGGGCTGGACCGCCATCCCCTTCCCGGAGCAGTACGGCGGCCTCGGCCTCGGGATCGTCGACCTCGTCGTCGTCCTCGAGGAGATGGGGCGGCACACCACCCCGGCGCCGCTCCAGTCGTCGGTGGCGCTGGCGGGGACGACCCTGCTGCTCGCCGGCAGCGAGGAGCAGCGGGCGCGGCTGCTTCCCGGGATCTGTGACGGGACCGGGCGTGGCACCGTCGCCCTGGTCGAGGCGAGCGGGCGCTGGGACGCTCACGGGGTGCAGCTGCGGGCCCAGCAGTCGGGCGACGCCTACGTGCTGCGCGGCGAGAAGCTGTTCGTCCCCGATGTCCACGTCAGCGACTGGATGCTGGTGGCGACGCGCACCGCGGAGAACTCCGGTGACGGGCTGACGCTCCTGCTCGTCGACAGCAGGGCCCCGCGGGTGCGCACCCGGCGGTTGGGCACCATCGACCAGACGCGGCGGCTCTTCGAGGTCGGGTTCGACGACGTCGAGGTGCCGGCGGATGCGGTGATCGGTGCTCCCGGTCGCGGCTGGGCGGCGCTGCGGCGAGGTCTCGACCGCGCCCTGGTGGCGGTCTCCGCCGAGCTCTGCGGCACGGCGCAGCGGGCGATGGAGATGAGCGTCGACTACGCCAAGACGCGCCAGCAGTTCGGTCGCCCCATCGGCGCCTATCAGGCGGTATCGCACAAGCTCGCCGACATGCTGGTTCAGGTGGAGTCGGCGAAGTCGCTCACCTATTACGCCGCCTGGGCGGTCGACAACGATGTTCCCGAGGCGCCGCTGGCCGCGAGCATGGCCAAGGCCTATGCCAGCGACGCCGCCCGCTGGGTGACCGGCGCCGCCATCCAGGTGCACGGCGGCATCGGCTTCACCTGGGAGCACGACGCCCATCTGTTCTTCAAGCGCGCCAAGTGGGGCGAGGCCACCTTCGGCGACGCCGCCCATCACCGCGCACGGGTCGCAGAGGCCCTCGACCTTTAATGGGCGGGTGAGCGAAGCAGCGGCCGTCCAGCAGGACGGCGCCGGCCGGCCCATCCGCGGCGCCATCTTCGATCTCGGCGGGGTGATGACCTATTCGGTCTTCGGCCGCCCCCGAGACGTCGATCCCGAGCTGCTGGCGATGGCCGCCTTCTTCCTGCAGGAGCTGCACGAGGTCTACGCGCTGCCCACCGGCGCGCACGACCTCCACCGGTTGGAGACGGGGCGGCTGAGTGAGGCGGACTTCTTTACCCGGCTGTGCGAGCGTTACGCCGCCGCCGGCCACCGCCGCCTGGATCCGGAGGAGGTGCGGCGCACCGTGTTCAGCCGCAAGCTCACCGCGTGCGCCGCCATGGTCGATGCGGTCCGGCAGGTGAAGGCTGCCGGCTATCGCACCGCCCTGCTCACCAACAACGCCCGCGAATGGGAATCGGCGTGGCGGTCGCTGGTCCCTGTCGACGAGCTCTTTGACACCGTGATCGACTCCTCCGTGGTGGGACTGCGCAAGCCCGATCCCGAGATCTACCGGCTGACGTGCGAGCGCCTCGGGCTGGACGCCGAGGAGTGCTTCTTCGTCGACGACCTGGAGTGCAACATCGACGCCGCCGCGCAGCTGGGGATGAAGACGCTGCTCTGCGTCGGCCCCGAGCAGGCCGCCGACGAGGTGGCCCGCCGCCTGCTCGGGCGCTCTGTCGCCATCGAGGACGACAGGTGATGCCGGCGCCGCCGGTGGGGTATGCCGGCGAGGTGACACTCCCCGACGGATCGGTGCTCGAGCTCGCCGCGGTCACCGACCAGGGACCGGTGCGGCGCGAGAACCAGGATCGCTGGGCGGTGCTGCCGCTGGCCGGCGCGGTGGCGCTGCTGGTCGCCGACGGCATGGGCGGTCACGCCGACGGTGGACTGGCGGCGGAGCTCGCCGTCGGCGCTGTGGCGCGGCAGCTGGAGGCGGCGTCGCAGCCGGACGCGGCGCTCGCCGTCGCGGTTGCGGCCGCCAACGACGCCATCGCCGACCGCAGCGAGAGCGCCGGCGCGCTGGGCATGGGCACCACCCTGGTCGCCGCGGTGGTGCGCGACCGCTCGGCTCAGCTGATCAACGTCGGCGACAGCCGTGCCTACCGGATCCGCGATGCGGTGGCCGAGCCGGTGACCAGCGACCACTCATGGGTGGCCGAGGAGATCGCCGCCGGCCGGCTGCCGGCGCGGGCACTGCGCCAGGACCCTCGGCGCAGCGTCATCACCCGCGCGCTGATGGGATCGCCGGTGGCGGGAGACGAGTACCGCCTGCGGCTTGCTCCCGACGACGTGCTGCTTCTCTGCAGCGACGGCCTCTGGGAGCCGCTCGAGGACGACCAGCTGGGACGGCTGCTCGGCGCCCGCCGGGGCCGGCTCGCGGACGACCTCGCCAGGGTCTGCTCCGCCGCCATCGATGCCGGTGGAACCGACAACGTCACCGGGGTCGCCTGCCGGCTGCGCGAGAGCGATGTCGGGTGATGTGCGGTCGCGTACGGCGCAAACCGGTACGGCGTGACACGATAGACACCTGCACCGGCTGCGGACTCTCGCAGTCCGCGACGAGAGAGGACCATGGGACGCCACCGGATGCTCCGCGCCGTCAAGATCTGTCCCATCTGTGGCGAGGGCTACGACGCCTTCAAGGCCCGCGACGCGCGCGGCCGCTTCTGCTCGCCCGCCTGCCTGGCGGAGGCGCGGCGGCGTCAGCGCGCAGGCGCCGCTGAGGCCGATCCCTCCGCGCTTTCCGGCGAGGACCGCCGGCTGGGCTGATCGCCCGGGGCGCGACGCTAGACTCCTGCCTCGGCCGTGGCTGCCGCGACGGCGGCCCCTCCTCTCATTCCAGGAGCTCCGGTGGCGCGTCTCTACGCCCAGCTGTTCAGCCTCGTCTTCCTGGTCGTCGGCATCGGCGGCTGGTTCCTCGGCACCGCCTCGACCCGGCACGGCGTCGACGCGCAGGGCAATCTCGGCAGCGTGACCCTGCACATGACCTGGGTCCGCGACGTGCTCGACGTTCTCCTGCTGGCCCTCTTCGTCTACGTGGGATTCGTCGCCGGTCGCCGCACCGGCCGCTTGCTGGTGGGGGCTGCCGGGCTCTTCCTCGTGGCCATCGCGATCGCCGGACTGGTGGTCGGTGACGACCGCCCTGCCACCAAGGGCTTTGCCGGCATGAACTTTCCCCTGGCCATCAACGTCTTCGACGCCGTGATCGGGGTGCTCGGCGTGCTCACCGCCCTGGGCACGCTCGAGGACCAGGAGACCGAGCCGGCGGTCCGCTGAGACGTGCCCGCGGAGGTTGCCGGCGAGCCCCGATCACGGCGGGCTACGGGGTGTAGCGCGCTCCCCCGTTGGCGGACACGGTGCTGTCGCCCTCGTTCCGGGCCCGGTCGACCTGCTCGCGAACGGTCCGTGCCGCCCCCTGCAGGGTGGGGGCGAGCCGGCTGGCGGTCTGCTGGGCGCGCTGCACCCCGCCCCTGACCCCGTTGACGACCCCCTCGACCTGAGCGCGGGTCTTGCTGCCCTCCTGGGGAGCGACGCAGATGCCGACCGCGGTGCCGATCACCGCGCCGTGGACCAGGCCACGCAGGTAGCCCATGGGGATGCCCTCCTTGCGGATCGGTGCGAACAGTATTCCATCAGGTCAGGGCGGTGGATCCCCAGGGGCCGTCGGGGGTCACCCGCAGGCGCTCCACGGGGACGCCGCCGATCAGGTGGCGCTCGATGATCTCGGGAACGTCGTCGGGACGCAGCCGCCCGTACCACACGCCGTCGGGATAGACGATGAGGATCGGCCCCTGGTGGTGCTGCTGGTTGCATCCCATGCGGGTGGTGCGCACGTGGACCAGGCCGCGGCGCTCGATCTCGTCGCGCAGCCGCTGCAGGATCTTCTCCGACCCCTGCCCGCCGCAGTGATGGCGGCCGGAGGTGGTGCAGACGAAGACGTGCAGCGGGCGAGGTGCGCCGTTCGCGTCAGCCACGACCCCATTGTGAGCCGGGTGCCTGCCGCAGGCGCCCGTACACTGGAGGGCGATGGACAGCGCCAGGGCGCCCGGACCCGTCGACCTGCACATGCACTCGGTGGCCTCCGACGGTGAGTTCGAGCCCGAGGACCTGATGGGCCGCTGCGCCGCCGCCGGCCTGGGGGTGGTCGCGCTCACCGACCACAACTCGATGGAGAACGTCCCGCGGGCCGTCGCCGCCGCCGCGCGCCACGGCATCGAGGTGATCCCCGCCTGCGAGATCAGCACCCGCTGGCGCGGTCGCGAGCACCACTGTCTCGCCTACTTCGTGCCCCTCGACGATCCCGTGTTCCGTGAGCGCGTCGAACGCATCCGAAGCGCCGACCTGGAGCGCTGCCGCCGCTGGGTGGACAACGCCGTGCGCGAGGGTTTTGCCATCACCTGGGAGGCGGTCGAGGCGCGAGCGGGGCGCAACCGGGTGGTGCCGTTCGCCATCCTCCGCGCCCTGATGCTCGAGTTGGGGGCGGACGACGAGCGGCTGGCCCGGTATCGGGACAACCGCTCCGGGCTGTGGCCCGATTGGTTCGCGCCGGGACGGCCGCTGGCGGTCGAGCCACCCTATCAGCCCGAGCTGCCGGAGGCGATCGACTGGGTGCGCGAGGCCGGCGGGGTACCGGTGCTGGCGCACCCCGGCGCGACTCTCGGCGACATCGATCCCGAGGCCGCCTTCGCCGAGCTCCGCGACCAGGGCCTCGGCGCCGTCGAGGCCTGGACCACCTGGCACAAGCCGGAGCAGAGCGAGCGGTTCGCCGCCCTCGCTGGGGCGGCGGGGCTGCCGGTGACCGCCGGGGCCGACTTCCACGGGCCGACGGTCAAGCCCTTCGTCAAGGACGTCGGGCAGGTGACCCACAACGGGCCCGAGGTGCTCACCGGTCTGCTCCGCAGCCGCGAGCGCCGCTGACGACCGGCGGTCGCGACCGTCGGCGTCAGCGGGCCGCGGTGGCATTCTGAGCGGTGATGAGACTGGACTACGCCTTCTTCGCCGACAGCGCTGCCATCCCCCAGGATGGCAAGGTCTACGTTCTCGGCGGAGGCTTCTCGCAGCTGACCCTCGCCCAGCTTCCCGGCCGCTACGCCTTCGCGGTGGTCGCCGGCTTCCGCTTCGACAGCAGCGACGTCGGCCACACGCACCAGGTGGAGCTGCGCTTCGTCGATGCTGACGGCAAGCTGGTGATCCCGCCGTCCAACCTGCAGTTCCAGGCGGGCGGCACCCCCCCGGTCGAGGATCGCGAGTGGAGCGTCCCCACCGTCACCTTCATCTCGCCGATGTTCGGTGACGCCGGCAACTTCGCCGCCGAGTACTGGCAGGGGGAGCGGATGCTGGCGCGCATCGGTCTGCGGGTCGAGGCCCAGGCCCCCGGAGCGGAGGGGCCGCGGCCGAATTAGCGACCCGCGAAGCGGTCGCGCGAACGGCGGATCTCCGTCTCGGCGGCGGCGCGGCCGTCCCAGTCGCGGACCTCGGTCGTCTTTCCCGGTTCGAGGTCCTTGTAGATCTCGAAGAAGTGGCTGATCTCGAGGCGGAGATGCTCGGGCACGTCCTCGAGGTCCTCCCAGCTGACCCGCACGTCGCCCGCCGGCACCGCCAGGATCTTGGCGTCGGCTCCCTTCTCGTCTCCCATCAGCAGGATGGCGACGGCGCGGCAGGCGATGTGGCAGCCGGGAAAGGTCGGCTCGTCGAGGATCACCAGGGCGTCGAGGGGATCGCCATCCTCGGCCAGGGTGCCGGCGATGAAGCCGTAGTCGGCGGGGTACCTGGTGGCGGTGAACAACTGGCGGTCGAGGCGGATCGATCCCGTCTGGTGGTCGATCTCGTACTTGTTGCGGCTTCCCTTGGGTACCTCGACGGTGACATCGAACGCGAGCCGCCGGCGACCGGCCTCGTGGCTGGAGGTCACGCCACGATCTTCCCGTTGTCGTAGAGGTAGAAGCCGCGCCCGCTCTTCTGCCCGAGCCAGCCGGCGGCGACCATGCGTCGCAGCAGCGGCGGCGCGGCGTAGTCGGCGTTGGCGTACTCCGCGTGGAGCGCGTCGCAGACGAAGAGCGTGGTGTCGAGTCCGATGTAGTCCACCAGCTGCAGCGGTCCCATGGGATGGCCGCAGCCCAGTCGCATGCCCTCGTCGATGTCGTCGCGGCTGGCGAAGCCCGACTCGTAGAGCCGCACCGCGTGGGTCAGGAAGGGGATGAGCAGCAGGTTGACGATGAACCCGCCGCGGTCCTGGGCGACGATGATGCGCTTGCCGAGTTTCTCGCCGAAGGCGCGCGTCTCCGACAGCGTGTCGTCGCTGGTGGCGATGCTGCGTACCACCTCTAGCAGGCGCATCACCGGAGCCGGATTGAAGAAGTGGGTGCCGATGACACGGTCCGCGCGGCGGGTGGCGCGGGCGATCTCGATGATCGGAAGCGACGAGGTGTTGCTGGCGAGGATGCCGTGCTCCGGGACGACGCGGTCGAGGTGCTCGAAGACCACCAGCTTCTCCGGCATCCGTTCGACGATCGCCTCGATGGCGATGTCGCAGTCGCCGAGGTCGGCGACGTCGTCGGTGAAGCTGAGCTGGGCGAGGATCCGGTCGACGTCCTCGTCGTCGAGCTTGCCGGTGCTCCGGCCGCGTGCCAGCGAGCGCTCGACCCGGGCGCGGGCTGCGGCCATCGCCCCGCTGTCGAGCTCGCACACCCTGGTTCGCAGGCCCTGGCGGGCGCACACCTCCGCGATCCCCGACCCCATCAGGCCGGCCCCCACCACACCGACGGTGCCAATCGGCATCTCTGCGCTCCTCCCGCAACCGTTGGCGAGGCCGCTCAGTGTGCCTCGCCGTCGCCGGGGGCGGGAGCCGTCAGCCGCGAGCGACGGGCAGCCGGAGGCGGCGGGCGGCGATGGCAGGCGGCAGCGTGACCGGTGGCCCGGCGGGGGCCTGCACCGGCACCGTCTCGCCGGGGTAGAGAGCGCCGAAGGAGGTGCCGCAGCCGCAGGCGTTGGTGGCCGCCGGGACCTCGAGCCGGAAGCCCTTGGCGCGGTGGGAGTTCTCGTAGTCGAGGATCGCCCCCTCGACCAGCGGCATCGCGTCGCGCTGCACCAGGATGCGGACGTCGCCGGCGGCGAAGACCAGGTCGTCCGGCTCCGCGGCGTCGAGGCGGAAGCCGAGCTTCCACCCCTTGCAGCCGCCGAGCATGACGTCGACCCGGAACGGCGCGTCCGGCCGCACCTCCTCGCGCTGCAGGGCGCGGATGGCCTCGACCGCGTCGGAGGTCCAGTGGAGCGTCGGAGAGGGGTTCATGACCGCTCACTATGATGCACCCATGCCCTCCCTGGGCCGGGTGCTCCTGATCAGCGACGACCTCCTGTTCCGCAGCCAGCTGGAGGTGGCGATCCACCGCGGCGGGGGGACGCTGCTCGCCGGCAGCGATGCGCAGACCGAGGCCGACACCGTGTTCGTCGATCTCAACCGCGACTCCGGGCACCGCCTCGGTGCCATCGCGCTGCTTCGCGAACAGCGGTCGAAGGTGCGCATCGTCGCCTTCTGCCACCACGCCGAGAAGCAGCTGCGCGAAGCGGCGATGCGCGCCGGGGCAGACTCCTGCGTGACCAACGGCGCGCTGCAGACGGCGGCGCTCCGCCTCGCCGGCCTTCGCGTCCCCTTGGCGGGCGGCTGACGTGAGCACCGCGGTCGAGTCGCGTCTCCCCGGGGCGGTCGCGGCGGTGCACGACGAGGCGATCGACACCCGTCGCCGCCTGCATCGCGAGCCCGAGCTCTCCTACCAGGAGCACCGCACCGCCGCCCTGATCGCGAAGCGGTGCCAGGAGCTTGGATACACCGTTCGCGAGGGCATCGGCGGAACCGGAGTGATCGCCGACCTCGACAGCGGCCGGCCCGGTGCGGCGGTGATGGTCCGCGCCGACATCGACGCGCTGCCGATCCAGGAGCGCGGTGAGGGACGGGTGGCGCGGTCCCAGCACGACGGGGTGATGCACGCCTGCGGCCACGACGGCCACGTGGCCATCGCCCTGGGGGTGGCCGGAGTCCTTGCCACGGTGCGCGAGCAGTGGCGCGGCCGGGTGCGGCTGTGCTTCCAACCCGCGGAGGAGGTGGCCGGGGGCGCGCTGCCGATGATCGAAGCCGGCGCCCTCGAGGGCGTCGACCGGGTGCTCGGGCTGCACCTGTGGGCACCGCTGCCGGTGGGCCGGGTGGGGGTGCGACCGGGGGTGATCTTCAGCAGCGCCGACCGCTTCGCCCTGGTGATCCGTGGCCGCGGTGGCCACGGCGGGATGCCGCACACCAGCATCGATCCCATCGCCGCCGCCGCCCAGGTCATCAGCGCGTTGCAGACGATCGTCAGCCGCGAGACCTCGCCGTTCGCGCCGGGGGTGGTGACCATCGGCCGCGTCGACGGCGGGTCCACCTACAACGTGATCGCTGAGGAGGTGCGGCTCGACGGCACGGCTCGCGCGATGGTGCAGGCGGAGCGCGAGCGCATCCTGCGGCGGATCGAGGAGATCGCCGCCGGGGTGACGGTGGCGATGCGCTGCGAATCCCGCTTCGAACGCGGCAACGGCTGCCCTCCGGTCGGCAGCGACGCCGTCATGGCGGAGCTGGTCCGCGCCGCGGCCGTGGCCGCGGTGGGCGAGGAGAACGTCGACACCCCGGAGCCGGTGACGGTCGGCGACGATGTCGCCTACTTCCTCGAGCGCGTTCCCGGCTGCTATTTCCTCGTCGGCGCCGGCGACCCCCGCAAGCAGCGGGTCGCGCCGCACCATCATCCCGAGTTCGACATCGACGAGCGCTGCCTCGACATCGGCATCGCCACCCTGGCGCGCGCGACGCTGGCGGCGCTCGAGCTGCCGGCGTGACGTGAGTCAGCGCGCGGAGGAGCGGCGGCGAGGCTGACCTGCCACGCGCTGGCCGGTGGCGGCTACGCCATCACCCACCTCGCACCGGGCGAACCGGGGACGGTCGAGCTCGTCAGCGGCGAGGACGGCTCACCGATCGCCGGCGTCGTCCAGTCGCCGTCGGGACGCATGGTCCAGGGCGTCAACACGGCGGGATTGCTGGTGGCGACGGGCGGCAGCGACGCGGTTGCCGCCGTTCTCTCCGGGGCGGCCTCGGTGGCCGAGGCGCTGGCGCTGCTCGAGGGACCCAACCCGGTGGTCCGCACCAGGGAGGAGCTGCTGCTCGCCGACTCGCGGCGCTGCGTCGTGGCCGGCGGTCCGGGTCGGCTCCCCCTGGCGGAGCCGTCGCCGCTGGCGCCGATCCGGGGCGATCTGGAAGAGGCCGGGCGGCTGATATCGCAAGTGCGGCGCGCCGATCGCGGCGAGGCGCCCACCGCGTCGGCGCTGGTCGCACTGCTGCCGGCGAAGGCGCCGGCGACGGTGCTGGTCTGCCTGGGTCCGCCGCGCTGGGGGGTCTTCATGCGGGTGTGGCCCGGGCTGCCGCTCGGTCCCGACGGCGGCGCCGGCGAGCCTCACCGGTGTCCTCTCTCCATCCTCGCTGCGCGCCTGGCCGCCTCGGGCGGTGAGGAGCGTGCCATCACCATCCGCGGGCAGCTCGACGAGGTCGAGGCGGAGGTGCTCGCCGAGGCGGCCGATGCCGACCGGCTCGCCGCCCTGATGGATGCCGCCGGCGACGACAGCGGAGCGCGGGTGCGCCGGATGCTCGCGGAGGCCTACGCCATCGACCGCATCACCGCCGCCCTCGAGCAGCTGCTGCGCGGCGCCGGACCCTCCCTATAATCGGCTCCGGTCGTCGCGACCGTCACCATGCTGGTCAATCCACCACCCGACCGCTGCGAGAGCTGCGGACGGGTGACCCACGCCGGTTCCGGTTTCGGCATCGCTGCCGGTGACCCGGGCGCATGGCTACCGTTGGAGGGTCCCGAGACCAACCTCACCCTGGACAATGGCATCACCGTGACTCGTCGGGGTCGCGGCTGGGTGTGCCGCGCCTGTGGTCACACCGTGCCCGCGTCCCGCGAGTTCGCCCGCTGACCATCATCCACGAGGCCGCCGCTCACCAATGGCCATCAAGCCGGCACCGATGACCGTCCGCGCCGCCACCGCGCAACCCGCGGCCAGCCGCCAGTTCGTCCGCTACGCCTTCTATCGGGTTCGCCCCGAGTGGCGGCAGCGCTCCTCCGAGCAGCGTGCCGCCGATCGGCGCGAGGTCGCCGGGGTCATCGAGAACGCCGGCCAGCAGCCCGGTTCGCTGCTGCGCACCTACACCCTGGTCGGGACGCGCGGCGACGCCGACTTCATGCTCTGGCACGTTTCCGACGATCTCGAGCATTTCCACCAGCTCTCGGCCGCTCTCAACCGAACCGCCATGGCGGGGTGGCTCGAGTCGCCGTATCACTACTTCGCGATGACCAAGCGGAGCACCTACGTCGACCGGCACGAGCACACGGAGCAGGAGGGACGGAGCAGCCGGCTGGTGATCGCCCCCGGCGGGCGCAGGTATCTCTTCGTCTATCCCTTCGTCAAGACCCGGCAGTGGTACCGGCTCGGCCGGGAGGAGCGGCAGCGGCAGATGGACGAGCACATCGCCATGGGTCACCGCTATCCGTCGGTGAAGATCAACACCGCGTACTCCTTCGGGCTCGACGACCAGGAGTTCGTGGTCGCCTTCGAGAGCGACTCGGTCAGCGACTTCCTCGACCTGGTGCAGGAGATGCGCGAGAGTGAGGCCTCGACCCACACCGTCCGCGACGTGCCGTCGTTCAGCTGCGTCAGCGCCGGGGTGGAGGAGATGCTCGCCGCGATCGGCTGAGCCCGGGTCAGCTCTCGCGTCGACCCTCCTGCCGGCGCCTCATCCGGTAGGTCTCGGTGGCTCGATTCATGGCGGCGAAAGCATGGCATGATGGCGGCGAGGGGGGCGACGCCTCTGCGGTTGCATGGCGCCGACCATCCCCTGGAGGGTCGAACATGACTGCATCCAGGTGGGCGCGGCTGGCCGCGGCCAGCGGCATCGTCTTCGTGGTCCTGCTGATCCTCGGCGCCTTCATCGTGCCCTCGCCGCCAAAGAGCGATGCTTCGGCCGCCGAGATCGCCGCGTACTTCTCCGATCACCACTCCGCGGTCCTGATCGCCAGCCTGCTGTCGGTGCTGGCGCTGCCCTTCTTCCTGTGGTTCCTGTCGGCGCTGCGCGCCGTCCTGCTTCGGGCCGAGGGCGACTCCGGCCACCTCGCCGCGGTGACCTTCGGGGCCGGGATCTTCACCGCCGGCACGGCCATGCTCGCCACCATCCTCGGCGACGGCCTCGACCAGCGGATCGCCGTCAGCAGCGACGGCTCGGTGGTGCGGGCCGTCTATGAACTCTACCGATTGACCAACGGCATCGCCTCGGCCATCGGGCTCGCCATCCTCCTGGGCGCTGCCTCGTTTGTCTTCGCCCGCAGCGGGATCATGCCTCGCTGGCTGGGGTGGTTCGGGTATCTCGCCGGTGGGTGTGCGCTGGTTGCCGCCTGCGCGGTGGCGCTCAACGACACCAGCGGCCTGCGGGTCCTCGGCACCATCAGCCTGGTCGGGTTCGCACTCTGGGTGCTGCTCATCGCCGGCGTCTGGCTGCAGCACGTGACCGAGCCCTCGCCCCACCCGGGTCACAGAGTCGCGCCCGCGTAGCGGCGTTCAGTCGACGGCGACGACGCGCCGCCGGCGCGCCGCGTCGAGCGACTCGGCGAGCACCTCGAAGAGGTGCATCACCCGCACCTTTGGGGCGTAGCGGCGCGCGCCGGCGCGCAGCTGGGTAATGCAGGAGATGTTCTCGGTGACCAGCACCTCGGCGCCGGTGGCGAGGACGTTCTCGAACTTGCGCCGCAGGATCGCCTCGCTGCGGTCGGGTTGGTCGCGGAAGTAGGTGCCGGGACCGCCGCAGCACATCGCCGCCTCGGGGAGCTCAGAGAGGCGCACGCCGGGAATCGCGGTGAGCAGCTGTCGCGGCGCGCGCCGGGCCGCCGCGTCGAGCGGCAGCTGGCAGGGCTCGTCGTAGGTGACGTGCCAGCGCAACCGGCCGAGCGGCGCGGTCATGCCCTGGGCCGCCAGGAACGCGCTGGCGTGCCAGGTGCGCTCGCCGATCGCCGATGCCCGCACGGCGTAGTCGGCATCGGATCCCAGCAACCCACCATAGCGCTGCCAGTGCGAGGTGCAGGAGGCGACGTCACCGACGAAGGCGTGATGGTCGGCGTCGAGCTCGGCGATGCGGTCGAGGGTGCGGCGCGCCATGTCGAGCTCGGCATCCCGGTCACCGAGGGTCCGCGCCGGCAGCCCGCTGCACCCCAGCTCCGGAACCACCAGCTCGAAACCGTTGGCGGCGAGCACCCGCATCGTCGCCTCGGTCGCCTCCGGCGCGGCGATGTTCTGGTAGCAGCACACCAGGAACACCAGCCGTCCGCGCGCCGGCCCCTCCGGGCCGGGGAGGCTGCGGGCGCGCCGGAGCGCCGTCCGCGCCGGCAGCGGTCCGACGTGCTCGGCAAACGCGCCGGCGGTGCCGAGCCAGCGGGTCAGCCCGGTTGCTCTCGCCAACCGGTGCAGGCCGGTGACCTGGGTGGCACGCGAGAAGCGATGGAGCAGTCGCAGCATCGCCGGCCGCGGCAGGATGGCGCGGAAGGCGAGCGTCTGCCCCCAGGGATGGCCCTCCTGCTCGTGCAACTCCTGGCGGGCACGGGAGACGATCTCCGCGGTCGGCACCCCGGGAGCGCAGGCGGTAACGCAGTTGTTGCAGGTGAGGCAGGTGCTGAGCGGACCCTCGGCGATGTCGGCGAGCTCGAGCCGCCCCTCGATGGCGTCGCGCACCAGTGACACCCGGCCTCGTGCCGTCTCCCACTCGACCGGGTTGACCACGTAGGTCGGGCAGACCGCCTGGCAGAGGCTGCACTTGTTGCACTGGCTGGCGGCCTCGTAGACGTCGGCGAGAAAGCGTGGGCGCGGCAGGTCGTCGGTGGCGGTCAGCGGCCGGCTGGGAGCGTCGGCGCGCGGGATCTCGGCGACGTCGGTCATGGCGCGGGAATGATACGGAGGCGGTAGCATGGCCGCCGTTGCAGTACGTCGTCGAAGCCTTCACCCCGGCGGAGCAGACCGTTCTCCGGCGCCACGTCACCAACGTCGACGGACCGGTCTTCGCCCTGGTCGGCCTTCCCGAGACGACTCGGGCCGCACTCTTCGCCCGCTACAGCCGCAGCTCCAAGAGCCTGCGCCGCCTGCTGCTCGACGAGTTCATCGGCGGCGGGGCGGTCGACGCCTCCCCGGCGCCGGATGCGGCGGGCGCGGCGGGCGTCGGTGAGGCGCGTGCCCGCGACCTCTTCGGCCGCGTGCTCGCCGAGTACGGCGACGATTCGGTGGCCCAGCTGGCCGGGGTCCATCTCGCCTGCGAGCAGGCATCGCAGCTGCTCTGCAAGGCGATCGAGTGGGGCCGGCTGGCCGGATACCTCGAGCAGTCGACCCGCTACATCCCCTACACCGACCGCCGCGACGGCGGCTACCGCTACCACCGCGACCCCGCGGTGGAGTCGTCCGGCCTGGCGGCGACCTACACCGCCGCCATGGATGGGCTCTTCGATGCCTACGCGGCGTTGCTTCCGGAGGTTCGCGCCCACCTCGACCGCACCCTGCCGGAGGCGGAGGACGTGGCCGCGCGCCGCCGGGCGATCCGCGCCCTCTCCCTCGACCTCTGCCGAGGACTGCTTCCCGCCGGCACCGTCAGCAACGTGGGCGTCTTCGCCAGCCCCCAGGCATACGAGCAGATGGTCCTCCGCCTGCGCGCCCACCCGCTTCCCGAGGCGCGCAGCTACGCGGAGCTGATCGCCGGTGAGCTGCGCACGGTGGTCCCCGAGTTCCTCACCCGCCTCGACCGTCCCGACCGCGGCGGTGTGTGGGCGGACTACCTCCGCGACACCGCTGCCAACCTCGCCCGCGAGGCGGCGCTGCTTCCGCTCGGGGGTGGCGAGGTCGAGGGCGACGAGGTTCGCCTGCTCGAGTGGGAAGAGGACGGCGAGGAACGGGTGATCGCCGCCTCCCTGTTCCCGCATGGGGACTGTTCAGCGGTGGCCTTGAGGAATGCGGTCCAACAGATGACTCCCGAGGAGCGCGAGCGCGTCTTCGCCGCCGCGGTGGGGGAGCGGCGGAATCGCCGCCACCGTCCCGGCCGCGCCTTCGAGCACGCCACGTACACCTTCGAGATCGTCGCCGACTACGGCGCCTTCCGTGACCTGCAACGGCATCGCATGCTCACCATGCAGTGGCAGCGGCTGAGCCCGGATCTCGGCTATGCGGTCCCGGCGGAGGTCGATGCGGCCGGTCTCGGCGAGACCTGGCGGTCGGCCGTGGCTGCGGCGGAGGGCGCCCACCAGCGCCTGCGGCCACAGTTCCCCGAGCAGGCGGGGTACCTCGTCACCCTCGGCCACCGCGTTCGCTGGTTGATGCGGCTCAATGCCCGCGAGGCCATGCACATGATCGAGCTGCGCACCAGCCCCCAGGGGCATCCCGCCTATGTCCGCATCTGTCGCGAGATGCACGGCCAGATCCGCGACGTCGCCGGACACCGGCTGATCGCCGCGGCGATGCGCTTCGTCGGCAGCGAGGACGTCCACCTGCCCCGCTATGCGGCCGAGGCGGCCCGGGGCATGCTTCCGCCCGGGGCCGCCGCCGGCTGAGCCCGGCCCCGGCACGGGTTGCGGCTCGGAGGCGGGATCCGACATCATTTGATGTTGCGAAGCGCCTGGCGGCGCGAGCGCGCTCGATGCGAGGAAGGTTGGATGGCGACAGCTGCGGCGAGGTTCGGCGAGACCCAGGTCGACGGCGGCCTGCGTGGCTGGCTTCGCGTCTTCCTCGGCAACACCAGCCCCCGGCTGATCGTGCCCGCTCTCTCCGCGGTGATCGGGGCGCGGCTGGCGGTCGGCTCGTGGAGCCGCGGCGACCTGATCGTCGCCGCCGCTTTCGTCGCCGCTCAGCCGTTCACCGAGTGGCTGATCCACGTCTTCGTGCTCCACTTCAAGCCGCGCACCGTGGGGCGACGGCGAGTCGACCTCTACATCGCACGCAAGCACCGCGCCCACCACCGTGATCCGTGGGACATCGGGCTGGTGTTCGTTCCGACCCCGACGCTGATCTCGCTGTTCGCCGGCATCGCCGTCATCTACACCCTCGCCTTCCGGGATGCACACCTGGGGCTGACCGCCGCCATGACCTCGCTGACGCTGCTGCTGGTCTACGAATGGACCCACTTCCTGATCCATTCCCCGTACGCACCGAAGTCGCGCGTGTACCGCTACGCGTGGCGTGCCCACCGGCTGCACCACTTCAAGAACGAGCACTACTGGTTCGGCATCACCAGCCACGTCGCCGACCATGTGCTCCGCACCTTCCCCGACCGGACCGGGGTGGAGACCTCTCCGACCGCGCGCACTCTGGAAGTGGCCGCCTAGCGTCACCGCTCGGACCGCAGGCTCCGGGGTTTGGTGGCCGGCTACGCCGCCTCGATGGGTCGCAGGAAGACGCGTACGTCCTCGGGGAATCGCTCGAGGACCGGGCTCGGGATCTCCGGAGGCTCGGCGTCGGGCTGCTCGATCCAGGCGTCGAGCATCGCCTCCAGCAGCTCCCGGCAGGCGTCGAGGGGGAGATGCAGCTGCTCCAGCAGCCGCGCCCGCCGCTCGAGGAACGCGTTCGCCTCGCGGGCGTAGACCTGCCCGAGGCGGCGCAGCTCGGCCGTCGAGTCCCCGAGGTCGTCCCCCGCGCTGCGAGCCTGCAGCTGGCGCGCCTTGGCAGCCCACAACTCCTCCAGCCGGGCCGCGGTGGCGGCGTTCATCTCCGCCTGCAGGCGCCGGATCGACCCGAGGCGGACGGCGTCGACATCGGCCACCCAGCGGCGCCGTCCCGCCTCGTCGCCCAGCCGGCAGCGCGGGTAGAAGCGCTGCTGACCGATGGCCATGGCGCGGACCGTCAGGTGCGAGCAGGTCCAGACCGCGGGCAGCGGCCGGTAGCGCATGGTGAGCGCGATCAGCGGCGCCGCCTGGTATGCGGGGCAGGCCTCGAACCCCACGGGGAAGGGCCTGGGATACGGGCACGCGTCCCGGGGGCGCGTCATGGGCGCCAATTGTGCCCGTCGCCGAGCACCACACCGAGGCCAGTTCGGAGACGGGTTGGTGACCGCACAGGTCGGGCTTGCCGGGGTGGTGTCGTATCATCGTCCGGGGGCAGTCCCCATCTCCGATCCGCCGACCCCCGATCCCTTCAGTGAGGTATCCCGGCCCATGGTCACCGTCTCCGAGAGCGCGCTGAGCCAGCTCAAGAGCCTGCTCGCCGAGCAGGCGCCCGGACAGCAGTTGGGGCTGCGCGTCTTCGTCCAGCCGGGCGGCTGCTCCGGCTTCTCCTACGGCATGGGCCTGGACGAGAACCCTCCCCGCCCCGATGACGAGATCGACGAGGTGGCGGGGCTCCGCGTCTACGTCGACGCCTTCAGCGCCCAGTACCTCGAGGGCGCCGAGATCGACTACGTGGACGCCCTGATGGGCGGCGGCTTCACCATCAACAACCCCCAGGCGGTGCGCACCTGCGGCTGCGGCCACAGCTTCCAGACCGCCGACGAGGCCGGCCAGGCGAAGTCCTGCTCCCACTGAGCGGAGGCGACGGCCGGCGCCGGCGGCGGTGAACCCGGCCGCGGGTCCCGACCGGGTGCTCGCGGCGACGGGTGTGGTTGCGATCCATCAGCGGCTGGGTGCCGCCATCCTCATCCTCGGAGGCGTCGGCGCGGTGGTCGCGGTCGCCGGCATCAGCCGCCGGCGGGTCAGCCCCACCCTGCGGGCGTATCTGCGGCTGACCTCCCTGGTCATCGCGGTGCAGGCGGCGCTCGGCATCGCCCTGGTGATCCGCGGCTACCGCGCCCACGAGAGCCTGCACTTCATCTATGGCCCGGCGGTGCTGCTGGCGCTTCCGGTGGCTCAGTTCATCGGTGGCCGCAGCGATGAGCGTCGCGAGGCGATCGCCCTGTTCGCCGGCGCGCTCGCGGTCTTCCTGCTCGCGATCCGCGCCGTCGCCACCGGCGGTGCGTAGCGGGGTCGTGCCCGGTACCGGCTAGAGTTCGGGGCGCGATGGGTCGTGGTCACCAGCGGCGGGCCGGCGGCGGCACCGTCTGTCTCGCCGGAGGTGTGGGCGCCGCTCGCTTCCTCCGCGGCCTGGTGCGCGTCCTCGATCCCGCCACCATCACCGTGGTCGTCAACACCGCCGACGATGTGGAGCGCCACGGGCTGTGGGTGTCTCCCGACATCGACAGCGTCGTCTACGGTCTGGCCGGTCTCGGCGACGAGGAGCGGGGTTGGGGTCTGGCGGGGGAGACCTGGCGCTGCCTCGAAGGCCTCGGCCGCCTGGGCGAGGAGACGTGGTTCCAGCTCGGCGATCGCGACCTCGCCACCCACATCTGGCGCAGCTGGCAGCGCCGCAACGGCCGGCCGCTGTCGGCGATCACCGCCGCCCAGTGCGCCGCCCTCGGAGTGCAGGCCCGGGTCCTGCCGGTGACCGACCAGGTGGTGACCACCCGGATGAGCTGCCGCGGATTCGCCGCCGAGCTGCACCTTCAGGAATGGCTGGTGCGCGAGCGCTGCGCACCGCCGGTCGAGTCGGTGCGCTACGCCGGGATCGAGCGGGCCCGCCCGGCGCCGGGGGTGCTGGAGGCGATCGGGGAGGCCGGCGCGGTGGTGGTCTGTCCCAGCAATCCGGTGATCAGCATCGGTCCAATCCTTGCCGTGCCCGGCATCCGCGAGGCGCTTCGAGCGGCTCCTCGCTCCATCGCCATCACGCCGATCGTCGCCGGCGCCGCCGTCAGGGGACCCGCGGCCGAGCTGCTTGCCCAGCAGGGCGTCGAGGTCAGCGCCGCGGGCGTCGCCCGTCTGTATGCCGATTTCTGTCGCGCCATGGTGGTCGACCACCGCGACCCGCAGGTGGCCGCAGCGGTCGCGGCCGCCGGGGTCGAGCCGGTGGTGGCGGAGACGATGATGGATGGTGCTGGTGCCGCCGCCGCCCTGGCCGAGGCGGTGTGCAGGGCACTCGGACTCGACCGGCCGCCGGCGGCCGCCGCGTGAGCGGGCAGGCCCTCGTCATCCCCGTCAAGGCGACACTCGGCGCCAAGCAGCGCCTCAGCACCAGGGTCCCGGGTGCCCAGCGGCGGATGCTCGCGCTGGCGATGGCCGGCGACATGCTGCGACTGGCCACCAGCGTCGTTCCGCGGCAGCGGGTGGTGGTCGTCGCCGGCGACGAGGACGCCGAGCAGCTGGCCGGCCGCCACGGCGTCGCCTGTATCCGCGAGCGCGGCGCCGGCCAGAGCGCGGCCGTCGCCGCCGGGGTCGCCTGGGCAGGGGAGCAGGGGTTCACCGCCGTCGCGACGGTCGCCGCCGACTGCCCGCTGGCGCAGTGGGACGACCTCGCCGCCCTGATGGAGGACGCTGGCCGCCGCGATCGTCACCTCGCCTGCGCCCCCGACGCCGCCGGCGGTGGCACCAATGCCGCCGTGGTTCGCCCGCTGCTCGCCGGCGTCTGGCGCTTCGGTCCCAATTCGCTGGAGCGGCACCGTGCTGCCGCCGCCGAACACGGCCTGCGCTTCCGGGTGCTCGACCTGTCCTCGCTCCGGATCGATGCCGACCGTGCCGAGGATCTCTCTCGGATTGCCGCCGAGCCGGCGCCCACGGCGACCTTCCACATGCTGCGCGAGCTGGGTCTGGTCGAGGGCCGCGCCGCCGGATGACGGGGACGGCCGGCCGGCCGGGCGCGAGCGCGCCCGTTCCCGGCGTCGCCCCGGTGCCGAGCGTGTCGGTGCTCGCCGTCACCGGGATCCCCGAGATCGCCCCGGGAGATGACCTCGGCGCCGTGGTGCTGGCGGGGCTCGCCTCGGCCGGGCTGGAGCTTCGCCCCTGGGACGTGCTGGTGGTCACCCACAAGGTGGTGAGCAAGGCCGAGGGCGCCATCGTCGACCTGGCCGGCGTGGTGCCCTCTCCCCAGGCGATCGAGCTCGCCTCCCACGTCGCCGGCGATCCCCGGCTGGTGGAGGTGATCCTCGGGGAGACGACGCGGGTGCTGCGCGCGGTGCCCGGTGTCCTCGTCTGCGAGACGGTGCACGGCCTGGTCTGCGCCAACGCCGGGGTCGACCGCAGCAACGTCGGCGGCGGCGACACCGTCACCCTGCTGCCACGCGATCCGGATCGCGCGGCGGTGCGACTGCGCGACGCGTGGTTGCCGCGGTCCGGCGGCGGCCCGCTCGGAGTGATCGTCAGCGACACCTTCGGTCGCCCCTTTCGCGAGGCGGGGGTCAACGTCGCCATCGGTGTGGCCGGCCTGCCGGCGCTCACCGACTACCGCGGGCTGCCCGACACCACCGGCTACCTGATGGCTGCGTCCGCGCTCGCCACCGCGGACCAGATCGCCTCGGCGGCCGAGCTGGTGATGGGCAAGCGCGAGCGCGTCCCGGTCGCGCTCGTCCGCGGGCTGCGCTGGGAGGGGGAGGGGAGAGGTGCGGGCGAGCTGATCCGTGACCCGGCGCGCGACGTCTTCCGCCGCTGACGCATCAGCGCCTGCGCAGCGCGCGGTGGCGACGCCGCCCCACCAGCATCGTGCTCAGCGGCAGGATCGCCAGCGCGGTGATCCATCCCGCCGACGGCGCCCGGCCGGCGGTGTTCGGCAACGTTGCCGCCGATGGCGCAGGCGGTGATGCACCGCCGTCGGCCGCTGCCGCGCTGCCGCTGACCGCGGTCGACCGCAGCGCGTAGTCGGGAGAGAAGGCGCTGTGGCCGACCGGCGGCACTTCGCAGGCGCACCCGTAGGACTGATCGGTGTCGGGCGCTGCATCGCCGCGACCGCGGTAGCCGGCGGAGTACCACACCGTCAGGTCCTTGAGGCTTCCGGTATCGAGGTCGACGTACGCGCCGCGCACCCAGTGGTACGCGACGTGCACGCTGTCACCGGCCAGGTAGGCGGGCCCGTTGTAGTAGCGGCCCTCGGTGGGGAAGTGGTGATAGATGGCGGCATCGCCCTCCATGCCCAGCCCGTACTGGTCGAACTGCGCCCAGAAGGGATTGGCGTCGCACTGCGCCCCGGGTGACTGATTGAAGAGCTTGTCGGAGCAGAGATTCTTGATGTTGGGGCTGTGGCCGTTGAAGGGAGCGGTCACCCCGCCGAGCCCGGCGGACGGATTGAGACGAAGAGCGAAGTGCCCGCCGGCGCCGGGGGTCGCGGTAGTGCCGTCCGGGATGCGCGCGTAGTCGACGAGCACGCGATGGCAGGTGGGGCAGGGAGCGATGAAATCGCCGGAGAGATAGCGGAGCACGCAGTACGGGCCATGACTGCCCGGCGGTGACGGCACCCCGGGCGGGGGGGCGTCGGCGACCGTCCCCCGAGGAACCGGTGTCCCGTCGGCGGCGGTCTGGGAGGTCTCGGCGCCGCAGGTGCCCACCCCGAGCGGCGGGGGGGCGTCCTCGGGATCGGCGGCGTAGTCGGAGATCGGGATCGCCTGGACCAGCGCCGCCTGGTAGGCGGGCCAGCTCGCGGTGACGTCCTCGAGCGGCCCCAGGGCGGCGACGCACTGGGGGAGCGAGGCGGCGAGATCGCAGGGGTTGGAGGAGGAGGCGGCGGTGGCCCGGAGCGCCGGCAGCAGGGCGGCGAGGACCGCCACCACCGTGCCCGCGGTCGCCGTCCCCCGGCTGGGCACTCTCACACCTGGGGAGACGGCCCCGTGGTCGCCGACCTTGCATGCCGGCCGTCGGCGCTTTGATCCGGGTCCGATCGGCGCGCCTTCCGCAATCCTCCAACCTCCACCGGCGTCTTTCTCTGCGGGGGGACTGGTCAGGAGGACGATGCGCAGGTCGGGAACGAGGATCGCCGCGCTGCCGGCCGGCCCGGCGGCGGCGGTCAGGCTGCGCCGTGGCTGACACCGCGGACGGTCTGTTCGAGCGCCGGGTCAGCCGCCGGGCGCTGCTCGGCGCCGGGATTGGCGCCGGTCTCGCCGCCGGCGGCCTCGGCGTGATGCGGATCCCCATCGATGTGCTGGCGGCGCCGCGGGCAGTTCCGGCCGTCGAGGGCGGATACCTGTCGCCGGCGCGGATGCGCACCTTGATCGCCGCCGCCGGTCGCATCGTCCCGTCGGACGCGTCGGCTCTCGGTGGAGCGGTGGAGTGGGGTGCCTTCAACTACGTGCAGCGGCTGCTCACCCGGGGAGTCAAGGGCCTGTATGCCGGTGGGCCGGTGCGCTGCGCCTTTCCCGCCTTCATCACGCCGTGGCCGGCCAAGGCGGCGGGCTGGTCGGAGCAGGTCGACGCCTGGCGACAGGCATACGCCGCCGGCCTCGATGGCATCGATGCCAGCTCGCGGTCGCAGTACGGCATGGGGTTCGCCGATCTTCCGCCACCGCTGCAGACGCAGCTTCTCGGCGAGCAGGACTACGCTGACACACCGTTCTTCCGCGCCCTCTACGAGCACATCCTGGAGGGCTGCTACGCCCATCCCGTCTACGGCGGCAACGTGGGCTTCGCCGGTTGGCGCGCCTGGGGGTATCGCGGCGACACCCACGGCGTCACCGGCGACGACCCGGTGCTCGACTTCGCCCCGCAGAGCCGGGCCACCAGCCAGCTCGGACTCCAATATTCCGCCAGATATGGCACCAACCCGTTCGGGTTGGCGGACACGACCTACTCCGGCCAGGTCTACGTGCCTGATGGCTGGCAGCCGTACGCCGCCTGTGGCATCGCCACTGGCGGGTACCGGCAGGGGGTGATGGCGTCGGCGCAGCCGCCTATGGAAGCGGCGGTGGTCGACGCCGCCTGTGCTCAGACGTGCGGCCAGCCGGCGGCCCATGCCGGCGGGGTCCCGGGCGCGGGCGGCCTGCTTCCCAACACCGGCTCCGCGTCGCCGGGGGCGGTGGTCGCAGCGGCAGCGATCGCCCTCACCGGTGCTGCCATCGCCGGTCGCCGTCGCAGCGCTCTCCGACAGGACGCGGACGGGTAACCCGGGATGCATGCGCCCTACACCCCCGCCACCGCGCCGCGCCTCCAGTCGTCGCCCGACGTGATCGTGGTCGGCTCCGGCGCTGGCGGCGGTGTCGCCGCCATGGTTCTGGCCGATGCCGGCCTCAACGTCCTGGTCCTGGAAAAGGGTCCCTGGTACACCTCGGCCCAGTTCTCCAACGATGAGCTGAAATTCGGTCAGCGCCAGTTCTTCGTGCAGGACCCTCATGTCGAGCCACGGACTTTCCGCAACACCGAGCAGGACGGCGACCACCTCTTTGTCGGCCAGGTGCTTGGGCTCAGCCAGTGCGTCGGTGGTGGCACCGTGCACTACGGTGCGGTGTCGCTCCGCTTCCAGGACGCGGATTTCCGCGCCCGCAGCTTCTACGGGCCGATCGCGGGGGGCGACCTCGAGGACTGGCCGCTGGGCTACGCCGACCTCGCCCCCTACTTCGATCGCGTCGAGTTCCTCCTCGGCGTCGCCGGCGACGACACCAACGGTGGCCGCTCGCATCGCTTCCGCACGCCCCACGGCTACCCGCTGCCGGCCCATGCCGCCAATTACGGTGCGGGCCTTTTCGAGGCGGCGGCGTACAAGCTGGGCCTCAATCCCTATCCGACCCCGGTGGCGATCGCCAGCCGTCCCTACCCGGTCGATCCGTTGTCCCGACCCGGCGATCCACTGCATGGGCTGCTGCGGCCCGCCTGCTCCTACTGCAGCTTCTGCTCGTCGTACGGCTGCCCCATCGACGCCAAGGCGTCGACGATGGTGACCACGTTGCAGCGGGCGCAGGCGACCGGACGCTGCGAGGTGCGTCCCCTGGCCACTGTCACCCAGGTCGAGGCCACCCGTCCGGCCGCGGTGAACTATCGCGACGCCCAGGGCGCCAGCCAGGTGGTCACCGCACCAGTGGTGGTGCTGGCCGGCTCCGCCGTCGACACCGCGCGGCTGGCGCTGCACAGCCGGCTTCCTGACCCCAACCAGCTGATCGGGCGTTTTCTCACCGCCCATCATTACGTCGGCGGCATCGGAGTGTTCGTTGACCGCATCAACTACTGGAAGGGCTTCTGGTCGATGCGGTGCCTCGACGACTACTACACCGGCGACGCCCCGGCCGGACAGCGCTTCTTCGGCGGCGGCAACATCCAGACGGTGGGACCGTCGGCGGGATATCCCCTGGGCGCCAGCGGCATCATCGGCCAGGCGCAACTCGTCGGCTGGGGGGAGTCGCACGGCTTCCTGATGTCGAAGTCGCTGGGTCATAGCCAGTGGCTGGGTCTGATCGGGCACGACGTTCCGGTGGCGAGCAACCGGGTCGACCTCGATCCCACCGTGCGAGACGCGCACGGCCTGCCGGCGGCCCGTATCACCTATTTGCATCACCCCAACGACGTCGCGGCCGCGACCTACTACACGCGCGTCTTCGACGGCCTCTTTCAGGCCATGGGGGCGAGCGAATGGCATCCGGCCCCTGAGACCCTGCCCAGTGCGGTCACGTCGGTGCCGCAGCAGGGACCCCAGGGCACGACGCAGCATGGGCCGGCTCGCAGCTTTCCCGAGACCCGTGGCGGCCTCCAGGTGCACCAGCACGGGACGATGCGGATGGGAGCGGATCCGGCCACCTCGGTGACCAACCAGTTCGGCCAGATGTGGGCCGCCCCCAACGTCTTCGTCATGGACGGATCGCTGTTCACCACCGCGGGCGGCTCGAACCCGACGCTGACCATCCAGGCGCTGGCCTGGCGCTGCGCCGAGGCGCTCGCCGGAGGCGTCGGGCGAGCCGCGCGTGGCGAGCTGGTGCGGCGCTGACCCTTAGACGCCGACCTCGCGGCCGGCGCCCTCGGCCCTGGCCCGATCGTAGACGAGCCGAGCCGCCGCAGCGTCCTCGACCGCGTGGCCGGTGGACTTGTACACGGTGATCTCGGTGTCCGTCCGCCGGCCCGGTGCCTGACCCGAGAGCACCGCGCCGATCTCGACGATGCGCCCCGGGTCGACCCCCTGCAGCTCATGGGCGCCCGCAGGCGGGGGATGCTCCGCCGCGCCGCGCCACTCGACGACGATGCGGGCGCGCTGCACGGTGGCGGCGTCGAGCTCGGGACCGAAGGTGCCCCCGACCGCGGTGATGTGCGTCCCCGGCGCGATCCACTCGGCGCGAAGGATCGGCTCGCGCGCGTCGGTGCAGCAGCAGACGACGTCGGCCCCGCGGACAGCGGCCTCGAAGGACTCGGCAACCGCCGCGTCGGGCCGCCGGCTCGCCAGGCGGACGGCGTGCTCGCGTGTGCGCGAGGCGACGCGAATCTCGCGGAGCTCTGGCATCACCCGGGGAACGGTGACCAGGTGCGCGGCGCCCTGCGTTCCGGCGCCGAGGATGGCGAGCACGCCCGCTCCGCGGCGCGCGAGGGCGCGAACCGACACCGCCGCACCACCGGCGGTTCGCATGGCGGTGATGTGGACCGCGTCCATGAGGGCGATGGGAGTGCCGTCGCTCTCGTCGAAGAGGGCGATCAGCCCCTGGTGCGACGGCTTGCCCGCCCGGTGGTTGTCGGGAAACACCGAGACGAGCTTGACCTCGAGGGCGACGCCGGGAAGCCACCCCGGCATGGCGGCGACGCCGCCGCGCTCGCCGAAGGCGGCGATCCTGGGTGGCACGATTGCGTCGCCGCGACTGAGTGCCACGAATGCCCGCTCGAGCGCCTCGAGCATCGCGTCGACGTCGAGGAGCCGCTCGACGTCGGTCTGACTGAGCACCAGCATCGGGGCATCGTAGGGCAGCCCGCTCAGGCCTGGGCAGGGCGATTTTGGGCGGCGGTTATGAAGCGTTTGTGGGTCCGGTTACGCTTGCATCCAAGGGTGCGAGCCCCGCACCATGGGGCCCGGACAGCATCCCTGTCGCCGGCGCTCGGGCGACGGGTCAGAGATCAATCGCAGCGAGGGAGGGATGAGTTGTGGCAGACGATCAGCAGTGCATCGTGCTCACCGGTGTCACCGGCTTTCTTGGGCGCGAGGTGCTCTTCGAGTTGCTCACGCACACCCGGGCAACGGTCGTCTGCGTCAGTCGCGCCTCCTCCGATGACGCAGCGCAGCAGCGGCTGGATCAGGTGCTCACCCGCCTGCTCGGGGCCGGTGCCCGGGAGCTCGTCGACGGACGCGTTACCGCCGTCGCCGGTGACCTGACCGAGCCTGATCTCGGCCTCGGCGCCCGCGCCCTGCGACAGCTGGTTGCCCGTACCAGCCACATCGTGCACGGCGCCGCCTCGGTGCGCTTCGACCTGTCGCTCGAGGAGGCGCGGCGCATCAACCTCGACGGGACACTGACGATGCTGGAGCTGGCGCGCCGGTGCTTCGCCGAGGGACGGCTGGAGCGCTTCGGATACATCAGCACCGCGTTTGTGGGGGGCAGGTATCCGGAGCCGTTCCGCGAGGACGATCTCGACCTGGACCAGGGCTTCCGCAACACCTACGAGCGGTCGAAGTTCGAGGCCGAGCTGCTGCTGCGCACCCAGATGCGCCGCCTGCCGATCACGGTGGTGCGCCCCTCCATCATCGTCGGTCACTCCCAGACCGGGGTGACCACCGGGTTCAACGTCATCTACTGGCCGCTGCGGATGTACGCGGACCGGATCTTCCGCTGGGCACCCGCCTCTCCACGCCATCCCGTGGACCTGGTGCCCGTCGACTACGTCGCTCGCGGCGTGGTCGAGGCCATCGTCGCCGGAGGCGAGGCGGGCCGGACCTACACGCTGGCGGCAGGCGAGCACGCCCAGGAGGCCCACCAGGTCGCCGACATGGCGGCGGATGTATTCGAGATATCCCCGCCGCTGCTGTTCTCGACTCCGCTCGACCGGTGGGCACTGCCGCTGCTGTCGTACGGGCTGTTCGTCGGACCCTGGGCGCGCTACGCGAGCGCCTATCGGCAGTACCTCCCCTACTTTCTCCATCCCTCGCGCTTCGAGACCCGCAATGCGAGCGCGCTGCTCGCCAGCCGTGGCATCGAGCCGCCGGCCCCCACGGAGCTGCTGCAGCCGGTCCTCGAGTTCGCCCGCGCCACCAACTTCGGCCGCAACGCGGCGGTCATCCGGCGTCGTGAGAAGCGCGACGCGGCCCGCCGCCGCACCGCCCTGGCGCGCGCGCTCCGCCGACAGCAACGCGGCGGCGACGCGCCGGCCGGCGCGGCGACGTCACAGCGCGAGCTGACCGGCCGAGCCGGCAGGGCGAGGGGCTCGCGGCGTCCCGCCGAGGCGATGGTCGCCGGGTAGCCGCTAGGCGAGCTCGCGCCGAGCGCACGCTGCCCGCACCCCGGGTAGGCTGCGCGTGATGACCGCCACCCTGCGCGTCGAGGTCCTGCTCTTCGCCCAGCTCCGCGAGCAGGCCGGCCGCCGGACCCTCGAGCTGGAGGTCCCAGCGGCCGCAACAGTTCGCGACGCCTGGGCCGCCGCGCGGACCGCCTGTCCCCGGCTCGACGGCGGCGAGCAGGCGCTGCGGGTCGCCGTCAATCAGGAGTACACGTCATGGGACGCACCACTGGGCGAGGGTGACGTCGTCGCCTTCATCCCGCCGGTTGCCGGTGGCGCAACAGAGCGCGCCGCGGGCGAGCTGAAAGCACGCGTGTCCGTCCGCATCACCCGCGATCGCCTGGACGCCCGCGATGCCGAGGCGCTCGTGCGCACCGACGCCGACGGCGCGGTGTGCACCTTCACCGGGACGGTTCGCGACCACGCCGACGGGCGCGCCGTGACAAAGCTGGAGTACGAGGCGTACGAGTCGATGGCCGAGACCGAGATGCGGCGGATCGCCGAGGAGGCCGTGCGACGCTTCGGCGCCTCGCGGGTGGCGGTGCTGCACCGGCTGGGATCGCTGGCGGTGGGGGAGCCGTCGGTCGTGGTCTCGGCCAGCGCCCCCCACCGCGCCACTGCGTTCGAGGCCTGCCGCTGGACCATCGACACCCTCAAGGCAGAGGTACCCATCTGGAAGAAGGAGTACGGCGAGGGCGGCTCGCTATGGGTCGATGAAGGACGCCGGGAGCACTGACGGTCGGGGCTGGGTATCCTGTTCGGCGCGCGGGAGTAGCTCAGTTGGTAGAGCGCTAGCCTTCCAAGCTGGATGTCGCGAGTTCGAGTCTCGTCTCCCGCTCCAGCTGCCTTTCTGACGGTCTCTTTGATCTGAGATTGGAGCGCATTCGCTCTAGCTCGAGCGCCATCCTAATCGGTTCGACAAAGGCCGAATAACGCGCTCCTAGGGATGCGCGTCTATACACGATAGCGATCCTAATCGGCTAGAATACCGGGCGATGCCTCAGCCAGCCGTCCGGCCCCAACGCCGAGTTCTGGCGCCCTCGTCGGCCGCCTCTCGAGGGCCGAGTTGGGATGAGGCGGTGGATTTGTTCCTCGCCAGTAAGCGGGCGGAGAACCTGAGTCCCGCGACCCTAGAGAACTACGAGTGGCATCTCCGGGGGTCACGGGCGCGGATCTTCCTCACGGATTACGAAATCACCTCGCCTCGGCAGCTCGATGCCCCTACTCTCGAGCGGCTCCAGGCAGAACTGCTAGCTGCGGGGACGAGCCCGGCTCTGGTCCACGCTTTCCACCGGGTCTGGAAGAACTTCGCGGGCTTCTGCATCCGCCGGGGGTACGCCACCGCGTCCGGGGTGTTAGCTGTCAAGGCACCGAAGCAGCCGCAAGTGGAACCTGAGACCTTCAGCGCCGAGGACGAGCGCCGAATCCTCGCCGCGGCGCGGTCGGCGCGTGACCGACTTCTTATCGAACTGTTGATACGAACCGGCCTTCGGCTTGAAGAGGTGTGCAGCCTCACGGTGGACGACGTCGTCGACGGGCCCGAGGGCGCCTACCTACGGGTTCGCCAGGGAAAGGGGGCCAAGGACCGAGTGGTGCCCCTCAACACGGGTCGGGTACGTATGAGTAAACGGCTAGGGGACTACATCCGACACGAGCGAGGGGCAGCTGCGGCGTCGTCAGCGCTATTCGTCACGCGGCGGTCGCGCGACGGCGTCTACGAGCCACTGAGCGGCCGGGCGGTGCAGCTCATGATGCGACGGATCAGCAAGGACACCGGGATTCGTGTCCATCCCCACAAATTTCGGCACACGTTCGCCACCCGGGCCCTCTCCGCTGGCGTGGACGTTATGGCGCTGCAAAGGGTGTTGGGGCATACGACGCTCGCGATGGTCAGTAGGTACGTTCATTATCAGAAGTCAGACTTGATCGAGGCATGGCGACGTCGCACAGACTGACGTCTGGATCAGGTGGCTTGGCGAGACGGGCATAGATCGCCAGGGAGGGCAGCGCTTTTCGGTTAACGCTCGCGCTCGCTGTCCCGCTCATGCCGACGCAGTCGTTCTTCCTCGATGCGCTGGGCGACGAGCTCCTCTCGCCTCGCCGCCCCGGGATCCGCCTCACGGCTCACGCGTCGGTCTCGGTAGGTGCTCTTCAATGCCTCCCATCGCTCTCGGGCCGACGTCGTTCTCGACTCGGAAGTCGCAGACCCCTCGACTCCGCGCGTCGGCTCGATCGAAACGCCGACCTCCGGCCCATCGTTTCCCTTCTGAGCCGACGTCCACTGCTCGACGGTCGTCTCCGCGACCCTGTCGCCGCGGTCCGTCGCCAGCGCCGCACTCTTGGCACGGCTGACCGCCACCCTGCGGGAGAACTCAGCCAGGGCGATATCCCGCTCGCCTGGCTCGGCGTCGAGCGATGACAGGTCAGCAAAAACGTACGACGCATCGCGGGCACGCGAGATGCCGACATAGCTCGTCTCCTGGTCGGTCTGCCATCCGCCGGTGACGAAGTAGGCTCGCTCCACGGTGCGTCCTTGGGCCGTGTAGACGTGCTGCGCGTACCCGAGGCGGAGAGCGTCCAGATGGGACCCGTCGAGACCGACCTCACGGTCGGCCAGTCGGACCCGCGCCGTGCGCCGCTCCGGATCGACGCCGACCAGCACCGCGCGGGTGCCGTTTTCGACCCGTCGGGCGTCAGCGTCTAGGTGGACGGCCCGGGTGAAGCGGACAAGGTCGCCGGGGTGCAAGTCCTCGCTCCTTCCGCGTCGGCCCTCGGCCTCCTGAGTAGTCACCGCCAGGCTTGCGGCCCCGAGCTCGTCCGCCTCCAGGCGCCGTCGTTGGGCGGCCCTGTTCAGGGCATCGACCTCGGCGTTGCTGCTGTCGGTGAGCAGGAGGTACTCCTCGGGTCCCCGTCCCTCCCGAGCCCCCTGCTGGCGATCCAGGTCCCACTTATCGACCGCCGCGTGTCGCGCCGCCATCCGGGTGTCGCTGATGACGATCTGCCCGCGCGCCTCGAACTCCTCGACAGCGGCCAGGCTGCGACCCTGACGGAGCGCCGCCCAGGCGTCCCGCGCCCAGGGCTGGCGGGCTCGGTAGTTCTCGGTGAGCTCCGCCGTGGGCACCTCGCGTTCGAGGAGCGGCCAGAGACCGCCGGCCTCGATGGGGGAGAGCTGCCTGCTGTCGCCGCTGGCGATGAGCCGGGCCGCGCCCATGTGGCGCAGCAGGGCCTGCCACCGCCAGGTCTCGAGTACGCTCGCCTCGTCGATGAGGACGAGGTCGGTCGGGCCGACGACCAGCCGGCCGTTCGTGACGCGCTGAACGAACGAGTCGACGGTTGCCCCGAGGTCGGCGTCGGTCTGGGCCGCCAACCGCTGGGCTGTGTCGCCGGCCACCGCGAGGGCGATGACCCGATATCCGGTCTCCCGGTGCGCCTCGGCCACCACCCGGAGCACCTCGCCCTTGCCGGCCCCCGCGGGAGCGACCAGGAGCCCGATCCCCTGAGGGCCGGTGAGGGTGCGCACCGCGGCCTTCTGCTCCGCCGAGAGCGGGACGCGTGCCTGGGTCGCGGCGCGATCCACCACCAAGCGGGAGGGGAGGGCGCCATCCCGACGCGCCGCGCGGCGCCCGACCACGGCCACCACCTCGCGCTCGGCGTTCAGCATCGGTTGGGTGGTCCAGTGGCCCTCGGTGAGCTGGACCAGCTGGGGTGACGCCTGGACGACGGCGATGAGCGGTTCCACCTGGCTGCCCGGCAGGCGGCACTGCGCCGCCTCGGCGACGGCGATGCGCAGCTGACGAGTGTCGAAGGTCGCGCTGGTGCGGGTGAGGGCGTGCGGGCTCGCCGGCTCCGTCAGCTCGGCGATGACCTCCGCGACCGCCCGCGCCGGCTCGAGCGGCCGCGCCGCCTCGCGCGGGGGACGGGCGAAGACCCGGGGGTCCACCCCCGCCGCCCGGGCGCGCGCCTGCCACTGCGAGAAGGCCGGACCGGCCTCCGCCGCCTTGGCGTGCCGCGAGCGGACCACCAGGTCTTTCAGCTCGTCGTCCCGGGGGCGCCGGCCATGCTCGGCCACAAACCCCGCGACCGCCGCCTCCACCTCGGCCGCTCGGGCCGAGAACGCCTCGCGGAGGCTGGCCGAAATAACTGCCACCTCCATATATCGTCCGTCGCGGACGACCGGATATCCGAGGGCTTGCAGGCCCGCCGCCAGCTCGGCCCGATACACCGCACCGGCCTCGGCCGCGACGCGGTAGAGCTCGCGGCTGTCGATCGCCGCCCAACGCCCCGACGCGGACGGGGCCGACGGGTCGCGCAACGCCATGTTGGCGATGGCCACGTGGTCGTGGAGCTGCGGATCGGGCGCCTCCCTACGGGCCTGCTGATCGGCGGAGAGGCGAGAGGTGTGGTGCCGGAAGCGCGCCGCGAGCAGCCCACCCGCGACCTCGTGGCGGATCTCACCGTCCACCCGCCGGCGGACGAGCGGGACGGTCGCCTCGATGTGCTCGAGGGCGGTGATCACCGCCCGGTCCTGAGCCACCTCGATCGCCGTTCGGGTCGGCTCGTCGGCCAGCGCCCAAGCCACCGATACCGACTTCGGGGCGCTGAAGGTGCAGTCGACCGCGGCGACATGGTCACCGCTGGCGCTGCGACGCACCACAATGTCGCCGGTCGTGGGGTCCTTTCCCTCCCACGTCCTCAGCAGTGTGTCGCGGGAAACCTCACCGTCGAGACCCACCTCTGTGGCACCTCGGCCGTGCCACATCCCCGGCGCCTCAGCCTGCTGTCCCTCGCGGCCCAGGTAGTAATCCCCGCGACGGCACGCACCATCGCGCGACGCCAGGTAGCTCGAGTAGCCGCAGGCGTCGATCCCTGCGATCTTGTGCACCGTCATCATCCATGGACAGGTGGCCCACGGAAGCCCCGCATCCCCTACTGGATGAAGTCAGCAGACCATACGCACGCGTTTCACGCTGTGCTTGTCCCTGCGCGCGGGCCGGAAGCGCGGCTCTCGCGCCACACGCAACCTTTGACCCGGCGTCGGGCCGCTGACCGGGTTGCGATCGAACCCCTCCCGGGCACCTTGGCAAAGGAGCTCACGCGTTGGAACGGCCCCTCTAGGTGGACGGTCCATACCCGGTGCGGTCCCGCCACCTTGGTCTCACGAGTCCCCCTCTAGCGGCGAGAGCCAACCGAGTTTTAGAATGCCGAAGCTCATGGAGCCGGACGGTCGACCCCGACTTATGGCTGCCAGCGGCCAGGGTGCGCCCTCAGGAGAAGCTGAGGCGCTCCGCTTTGCTTTGGAGATCGCAAAGCATCGCCAACACCCACTGTTCGTGTGGTCGATGCTGAACCAGGAAGTCGACCATGGGTGCGCCCATGCGCTGAGGGAGAAGTTCACGCAGGTCGGTGCCGAGGGGCTATCCCACCTGGACGTCCTAATTCAGTCGCCGGGAGGTGACATCAATGCGGCGTACCGTTGCATCAGGTTCTTCCGGCGCAAGGCCAACACGCTCACTTTTCTGATTCCCTTTTGGACTAAGAGCGCTGCCACTTTCATGGCCCTCGGCGCTGACGAAATCCTGATGGGAGAGGAAGCCGAATTAGGTCCGCTCGATGCACAGGTTGGGGACGGAGCCGGGTCTCGTCGGCCGCTGTCGGCTCTTAACCAGTTCAAGTCCTTGGAGGCGATCCGGACCTTCTCCGTCGAGACCCTCGGAATACTTACCGACTTCTTCGAAAGCGCCTACGGCATGGACCTGCCGTATGCGCTTGACCGTGCTCAATCGATGACAGGCGACTTCAGCGGTGCGTTGTACAGCCAGGTCCCGCCCCGCGACCTCGGGCAGTATGCACGGCATCTCGGTGTGGCGGAGGAGTATGCCCGTCGCGTCATGTCGCGGTGGAGCTACACCGACCGTTCGGCCAGCGAAATCGACTCCATCGTCCGTCGCCTCGTGTTCTCATACCCGGCCCACGATTTCAATATTGACTTGGACGAGGCGCGTGCGATCGGGCTCAAGGCTGCGCCAATGGACCCTGAACTCGACAGGCTATCCTGGGAGTTGGTCCAGCGTGCACCGCTCTTCGATCTAGTCCTTCCGCCGCCCAGTACGACCGAGAGCCCAGCTCCGAAGTCGACGAATGGCCGACGCCGCTCCGTCGAGCCAGCGGCTACCGGAGGGGAAGGAGCAGCCGAAGATGCCCGAACCTGATCGGGACCCACGGCGCGTTGCCCCTCTCCCACGCCGGGAACAGGTGGCCAACGAGATTCGTAAGGCGCTCCAAGAGAGCACAGACCGTGTGCTACGGCAGCCGCGCCCACCAGTCGGAGAACCAAGCCGCCGCGCCGACTACCCGCCTCGCTGACGTTTCGTGCCCCTTGGAGGTGCGGCGACCGTGTGCCGGGGCATGCTCAGGCCGACCCCGGTCCGGGGGTCTTGGCGTAGTGACTGATAGGCAGCGCGGAAGATATCCCCGAGAGCTGCCGCGCTCGCCACACTGAGCCCCGGGTCGTGCCGCACGAACGTCGTAACCATCGTGAGCGTGTCTGGCTGACGCGGCTGGCGACCGTCCTTTGAGCCGGCCATGAAGAGGTTTGGGTCGAGGCCCGACCAAGCGACCAACGCGGCCAGGCCATCCAGATCGGGGCGCTTGCCCTGTCCCATTCGGGTCAGGGTCGAGGCGCTCACCCCAGACTCCTCCGCGACCTCCTTCCAGGTGCGCCCGCGTGCTTGCCGCTCCGTGTCGAGGGCGGCATAGAAGGCAGCCCCATCGAAGCGAGGGCGGGGAGGCCTCCTTGAATTGCTATATTGCAATTGCCGGTCTCCTGTGCAAGAATGTGGTTCGATTCTAGCAATCGACCACCAAAGTTGGAAGAGCCGAGGGCACGAGACATGGAATTAGAGGAGCAGACGACCACCATCCGGCCGCACTTGGTGACCGTCCACGTGAACGATCGACCCGTCAACCTGGCCGGTCCCAAGCGAGCCGGCCTCGAAATTAAGGAGGCGGCGGTCAACCAGGGCGTCCCGATTCAGCTCGACTTCGCCCTCAGCGAACTGTTGCCCAACGGCGGAACCCGCGCGGTCGGCAACTCCGACGAGGTCACGGTGACCAAGGAATCCCGTTTCACCGCCATCGATGTGGACGACAACTCCTAGGCTGCCCGTGGTCGATGAGTCCAAAGGTCGAGCAGGCGATCGCTGAACTACGGGCTAGCTTCCCGGATTGCTCCATCGCTGTGAGAGATGACAATGAAGGCGGAGCTTACGTAACAGTTGATGGCGTCTCTCTCGGTGACGGCTGGTCCCCATCGACGACTTGGGTTGGCTTTCGCATCACATTCCAGTACCCAAGTGCAGACGTCTATCCGCACTTCGTCAGTCAGGACCTGCGTCGTACCAATGGGGCGCCCCTCCCCCCAAACATGACAGCATGCGTCTTTGAAACCCGAAGCGCTTACCAAGTCTCACGTCGATCAAATCGTCTCAATGCAGCGCTAGATACAGCGGCTCTGAAACTTCACAAGGTTGTATGTTGGCTAAAAGAACAAGCGTGACCCCACCTGTGCAGGTTGTGTTTCCCGAGAGCGTGTGGCGTGACCTGCACGCTCACCTATTTCCAGGTGGAGATGTTGTCGGCGAGCACGGTGCCGTGCTCTCGGCTGGCGTGGCGCGCAGCGGTCGAGGTACGAGGTTGCTGGTTCGAGACCTGTTTGTTGCAGAAGATAGTCGCGACTACCTCGCTGGCAAGCGTGGCCATAGGATGCTGAGCGCAGATTTCGTGCGCAACTGCATCCTCAAGACCCGCGATATGGGCCTTGCGTACCTCGCCGTCCATAACCACGGCCGCGGCCACATGGTGGACTTCTCAACCGTTGATATGGCCTCACATGACCGGGGTTACCCAGCGCTGTTGGACCTCAACCGCGGCCAGCCGGTTGGAGCGCTCGTCTTGGCCACTGAGGCTTTGGCGGGTGACATATGGTGGGCAGACGGCTCACGTACGGGTGTTGCCGAGGCAGTTGTCGTCGGTAGTCGAGTCGGTCGCCGGTACCAAGCTCCCCGACCAAAGGCCGAGGAAGGCGACTTGCACTACTCTCGGCAGACGCTTGTCTTCGGTCAGGCCGGCCAGGCGACGCTTAGTCGTCTCAAAGTAGGCGTCATCGGAGCAGGCGGAGTCGGCGCTCTCCTCGTCGAGTACCTGGCCCGCCTCGGTGTGGGTCATCTAGTCGTCGCAGACCCCGATCGCGTAGAGCACACGAACCTGCCCCGCCTAGTCGGCGCTCGCATGGCAGACGCAGGGGGATGGCTTACAGAGCCAAGCAGGCCGACCTGGCTCCGCCGACTGGCCCGACGCCTCGCCCGACCGAAGGTTCGGATTGCTCGCCGATCAGCTGTAACTGCATCTCCGCGCATGCGATTTGAAGGAATCGAGGCTGACTTTGTGAATGCCGATGTCGCCTGTCGATTCACAGACTGCGACTTTCTCTTTCTTGCCGCCGATTCGTTCCAAGCCCGCCTCGTCTTCAACGCAATGGTACATCAGTACCTTATCCCCGGCATCCAAGTCGGCGCTAAAGTCCGAGCAGATCGTGACACAGGTGCAATCTTGGACATCTATGCCGTGTCGAGGACTGTGCTCCCCGACTACGGCTGCCTCTGGTGCAATGAGCTGATTCCGCCAGCACGTCTCCAGGACGAGGCGGCCACAGAATCGGAGCGTCGCCGCCAACGGTATGTCGACGATCCACTCGTGAACGCTCCCAGCGTCATCACGCTAAACGCCCTCGCTGCCGCCCAAGCCGCTAACGACTTCCTTTTCATGATGACCGGACTGGCCGATCCCACTGCGGATAATGGGTACCGCATCTTCCGCCCCGCAAAACGTCAGATGTCGCCGCACGAGCCGCGAAGGGACGCTGGATGTCTAGAGTGCGGCCTGAGTCGGGCAAGTCGGCGGGCGCGAGGCGATGCGGAGCTGCTTCCGACCCGTGGCGTCGCCACAGGTTAGGCTTAGTCGCCGCAGGCACGCGGACTCCCTTGAAGAGCATGACAAACGCTCCTCCACGCTAGAGACAAGTTCAGAAAGCCGCCTTTGATGTGCGAGCATGCCGAACTTCGGATATTCCACCTGCAAATGAGCCGAAGGTCAGCGACCCAACCCTGGCGGAGAGAGCGATGAACAGGACGTTCAAGATTCGAGCCTTCGCCGAGTTCTCCGTCTGGTTCACACGGCTCCTGAGCGGTTTTCAGGTGGAGTTGGACGACATGGCGGTTGAGGTTCGAGGCGTCGACAAGGACGGCACCTTTCAGAAGGTTACCCTCATAGCCTCACGTACTCTGGAACTGGACTCCGCAACTGAGCGAGCAGTCGGAGAAGCCATAAGACAAGGAGGTCAAGCGGAGGTTTGGGCTTCGGCTGGATTTCTATTTCCACGCGACATGCCCGACGCCGCAGCGCGTGTCATAGCTGAGAGCGTACCCATGCTCGCGGTGGCGCTCGACCGTGTCGGGGGTCTCCTTCGCTGGCGATACCATCTTCCCGGCGACCACCGCCCGCCCCGGATCCGAAACTTCGTCATCGAGTTTGAGGCGGGCGTCCTTGACTGCCCCATGGTGCCGTCGATGGCTCTAGGTGATCACGATGCGGCTGTTGCCGATGACGCCGACTTGGCTATTCAGGCAATGCTGAGCGACGGTTGGGTGGAGCCAATCGGGCACGAGTTACTCCGTGAAGCGCGAGCTAATCGTCTCTCGCACCCGCGAAGCGCGCTCGTGATCGGGTACGCGGCGGCAGAGTCTGGATTCCGGGAGTTTGCTGGCATTCTGGTTCCCGACGCTCGATGGCTCCTAGAGAAGACGCCCACGCCGCCGCTCGGCAAGATGATGAAGGACTACCTGCCTGAGCTACCCGTCCGTCGGCGGCTCCCCACGGGCAATGTGGCCATCCCACCTCGAGTCCGGCGAGTTATCAACACAGCCGCCGAACGGCGAAATGTCGTGGCACACACGGGACGCGATGAGCCCGAAATCGGCGAGGTCGAAGCCGTGCTGAGCGCGGTTAGTGACCTGTTGTACCTACTCGACTTCTATCTGGGCCACGAGTGGGCGCTACAATTTGTGTCGCACTCAGCCTTGGAGGAAGTGTCGCATTGGCCCCTCTGAGAGATGATCTCAGTGATCGATCCAACATTGCCGTGCTGGGGAGTGGGTTGCTCGTCCGGGAGGTTATCGCAAACGCCGTCGTCGAGGGATACCGCCTGTTCCTGCTGACCCACTCCTCCTAGGCACGGGCAAGCGGGTGTTCCGGGAGATGGATCGGCTAAGAGGGTTGCGGCTCGTCGACTGCAAGCCGACCACCACCGCCGTGGTAATGCTCACCTATGACTCGGTATGAGCCGTCTGGTGCTTCATGCCTTCTTGTTCGCGCAATTAGCCAGTCGGCTGAGGCGGTCCGTGGATCGTCTGCGGTCTCGCACCTTCAGAGTCCATTACGATAATCGGCAACGATATTGTCGGCCTCAGTCACGTCGGCAGCCTCCAGCCCAGGTGAGGTCCCGAGTCCGGGTGCTCTGCTTAGACCTGCGTTCGAGAGGAACTCGTCGACGCATGCGTGGCGATCGCTCCCAGCACGGCCACGCCGATGGCCGTTGGTGCTGTGCGGCGCCACCGGGGGTTGCCGCTCCTCGAGGTGAGTGTCGCTTGAGCCCGCCGTCTCTCAGGATTAAGGGACCGATGCCCTTTTGGACCCGTGGCGCCCGCTTCGATTACGGCTGGCGCGCAGCAGCTCCAAGCCGTCAATGCCGCTGGAGCCGTCTCGACCTTCGAAGACGGCCCACACCCGCGCCAGGCCGCCCCTAGTTGGTCCACGAGCGTCGGTGTCACGTGGACCGAGCGGCGCAGCTCCCCAGCGCCGACTAACGACCCTTGGGAAGCCCCGCGACCCTTGTTTGCCTTTGGGCCCGGCCTTAAGCCCCGTAACGCGTGGGTAGGAGCCGTCCATCGGGCGGCGCGGCGGCCGGAATACCATCCCGGGAAGCACGCAAAGGGCGAGACAACGTGGCCGACGGGTGCTACGCTTGCCACGGCGCAGACCGCTCGGACGTTGCTCGGACGGCCAGTCTGCGCTGCGGGGGGCGGGGCCGTGGCGGGTGCCCAGGGGGTTGAGCGTACGAGCGCCAGAGAAACCCTGCCCGTGCGACAACGACGATCACTCTCGGACGCCGTGTCGTCGCATGATGTCAGTAGTCAGGTATTGACCAGACATGCTGCTGGCGTCGTTGCACCACATGCCCGGCGCGAAACAAGGCGTGCAATTGTGTGTGGCACCAGTGGCCTAGCCATGCAACTAGCTCGCCTTCTGGTGGACATCAATTGGCCAGTGCGCGTGCTGGCACAAGGGATGCCGACCAGCAAGGTCGAGGAGCTGGAGTCCTTACGTGTCGAGGTCACAACAGACATCGACTACCGCGTCTTTCCTTGGCCCCAAGCGGCAGGGTTGAGGTCGGCACTAGCAGTCGCTCTGGTTGACGAAAACGACTCGGCGAACATTCAAACGGCGTTTGACATAGCTCACCAGCTAGGGGGTCCAGATCGCTGTATGCCGATCGCCGTTCGAGTGACCAACGACGCGGTCGGTCGTCTCTTAGAGGATACTCTACCTCATTGCACAGCCTTGTCAGTCTCGGCTATCGGCGCTCGTGCTTTTGTTCAACGAGCCCTGAGCGACAACCGGCACTGGCCAAGAGGGTGGATACCCGGCCTCGCCAACCCCTCAGACACGGTGACATATGTACGCGACCACGCTCTTGTTTTTCGTGAGCGGAAGCGGCTTCGCGTTCGACGCAAACAACTTGTACAGGTAACGTTCGAGAACGCAAAGGCAGCCATCCGGAGTTCGGGAGAGCGACCCGCGGATTTCGAGCTTGTCGACGCGGGGCTGGCCAAGCGATGGCAAGGACGTGCGCATTGGACGTGGCTTGCGTGGATGCGATGGCACCTCCGGCGTCGCCTCGGTGCCCCGGCAACGCTGGCCGCAAAGATACTGGCGCACCCACGCACCGTTTTCTACGGCGCTGGTCTGTTGATTATCCTTATGGTCAGCTATCTCGAAGGGAGAATTCAGGGTAAACATCTTTGGCAAGTCTTCCCCTTCCCCTCAGTAATAATCATGTTCGGAGGCATCGTCTCCGAAGCCAGGACTTTGGCATTGCCAGGGAGAAGGATTCGCCTCGATCGATTACGGCGGGCCTTTGCATCGCGCTGGGGTCAGTTAGTCAAGAGCAAGACGTGGAGATGGATTGGCCTTGATCGATTAAGGCCCGCCCTTGCATCACTGTGGGATTGGTTACTCAGAAGCCAAACATTGAAGCGAACCTTCATTAAGCTAGTCACGCTTCTCGTTTTATTGGTCGCGTTCGCCACTACATGGCGCCTACTCCTGCGAGCTCCGACGACACTGGTGGCTATCGGAACGGCTGGCATTGGCTTTGGCGTCATCTCCCATGAGGGGCGGTTTCATTCCACTCCGATGAGATGGCTACTGGCTTTAGTCGGTCTCCCCCTCCTTGTCGCGGCGCTTGTCCAGTGGTGGCACCCGTCGATTGCGGTGACGGCCATTACCGGCGCGGTCGTCGCTGGAGTCGTTGAGATGACCCGCTTCGGGAACGACATCCGAAGATGGTTTGATGAGCGGGGATCTCCTGCGCTTGTGTTCGGTGTCGGCAGTGTTGGCTCTCAAATTATTCGTCGCCTCGTCGACCAAGGCATGAAAGTCGCTGCAGCTGATCGAGACGCCAAATGTCCGCATGCTGCAGCGATGCGTCGCCTAGGCGTAGCCGTAGAAGTCGGCTACGACAGCATTGAGCAGGTAATCGAGAACATGCGAGTTCACCGCTGCCAACTTGTTTTCGCTGTGACAGATGACGACATTGCCAATCTTGAATGTGGCCTTCGAATCGTTGAGATGCTAGAGGAGAAAGGTCCGGAGCCGTCTGGCTCTTCCAGGGTGTCTGCCAAGGCTAGCACCTGCGCGATACATGTGCGCGCTTTTCAACCGAAGCTGGGCGAAAAGCTCACTGCGGATGGACGTTGGGATTTGAAGCCTGTGAGTCGACTGGTGGCTACTACGTTCGCAAGAGCACTCGTGGGACAGAAGATCTACGGTCGGCTCGAGTTGCGCGATCCGGCCGGAGATCCGAGGTCTTCTCCAGAGATCTGGATGATTGGCGAGATAGCAGTTGATAGTGATTCGCCGTTATGCGGCACAGCGGTAAAAGATCGTCTGTTGGCTGTTACTATTAATCGAGCGCAGTATGCGGTCCTCAAGGTGATCAGATCCGGGTGGCCACAAGTTGAGGATGACCATGCTTCGCCCCAAGCGCCGCTCAAAGAACATGACCGCCTGGTGGTGCTCGGAAGCCGTGAGGCTCTCGACACTGTTCGCAGCCAGGCGGGGAGGACCAGTAACAAGGGCGCTCGACAACTTCTCCAGGGTATCAGCAGCGCCGAGGATACGTGGATAGATCAGCCGACGCTCAACACACTCTGGCCTGTCAGGGGCGTTCCCGTCGTGAGCTGAACCAGCGGTACCGTGCTGGCGGGTTCGGCAGGCTGTATAGGGCGCCGCTGCGACGCCGTAGGGTGACAGCTGCCTGAGCCGGTGACACGATCGTGCTGCCCATCCCCAAGACGAGACCGGCGGTACAAGATTCGACGGGTGGCCAGGACGGCAGGCGGGGCCCGTCGGCCTCGCCAGCTCCATCCTACGGGGGCGCGCCCCCTCCCGCCAAAGAGCCACGCTGAGGTCCCCAGTCTGCTCCCAGGAGCCTAGCGCGCCAGCTCCGGACCGCGTCCGGGCCGGGGAGGAGCACACGTAGCTGAGCTCGCCGCGTCTCCTCGGCCTGTCGTGCTTGACGCGCAGCGGAATCCCCTTCGCGCGCCGCATCCACACCGCCCGTCCGCTCGACCGACGGCAGCTGGGCCGTCGCCGCAAGCTTCTCCCGCGACGTGGCCATGCGCCCAGCCAGCTCACGGGGCGCCGCCTCCCGGTCCCTAGGTGGCGTGTCCAGGGTGGAGCCGAGGTTCAACCACGTACGAGGCCTCCCGGGCCCGTGAAACGCCGACGTAGCCGCTCTGGCGGCTGGTCTGCCAGCCGCCAGTGGCAATGTAGACCCGGTCCACGGTGCGGCCATGGGCGGAGTACACGTGGCGGGCATACCCCAGGCGCAGGGCATCAAGGTCTTGGTAGGGGAGGGCCACCGTGGTCTCTTAGGACTGACTACTACTTCCTACGGAGGCGAACAGGATCACCTCGGTTGAGTCAGCAGGTCGACCGCGCGACCAGGGTCGCTGCCCAGGTCTCGCTTGCCCTGGCACCCGCTTGTGACGCACCGGAACCACCAGCCGTGGACGGAGCGATGGAGAACCATCGGTGCGTTGCAGATGTTGCACGGCTGAGCGCGACGCACGTACTCGATGCGAGCGTAGAGGTCACGGTTGCTCACGAGCGTGATGCTCATCGCCTCGGCTTCGGCTCGTGCCTGGGGAGTAAAGCCTGCCAGGGTGACGAAGATTCCCGCGGGGCCCGCGAGGCCCTCACGTATAAGCGCGCCAGCAAAGGCTCGGATCTCGTCGACCCCTACTTGGTAAGAGACCCACCGCTTGCACTGTACGATCGCGCGCGCGTTCCCGCGCCTCAGCTCAAGATCGACGTTTCCGTCCGGACGATCTTGTCGGCCTCTTTCCTGGACCGCCCAGCCTTCGCGACGGAAGACTTCGCCCACTAGCCATTCGAACTCCTCGGCTGTGAGGAGGCGGAGGTTCGGGCGACGCAACGTGGCGGCGCACCGGCAACTCCGGCCGTCCTCGCGCAGCAGGCGATCTCTCACCTCTCGCTCGCACACGCGGTTGTTGGGATGTCGCCGGCTCCCTCCAATGTAACGGTCAACGTGCCCACATGGCTCTGGATCGACAGAAGCCTATGGCATGGACTGACTGCGACGGCATCAGCAGGCCCTGTCTCTGCAACTGCCACCGCCACGCCGGCCGAGGTTGTCTGGGATCTGGGCAACGGTGACCGCGTCCGGTGCAATAGACCGGGAACCCCATGGACCTCGCATCAGCCAGCAGACCAGCCGAGTGACTGCAGCTACACATACCAACAGAGCTCAGCGAAATCAGCCGCACGGCGCGTACACGGTCACCACGAGCATCTACTGGCGCGTCACATGGACGTCAGCGGGCGCAGCTGGCGGCGGTGACCTCGGCCTGATTCCCGGTCCGTCTGTCCAGACGTTAGTGCGGGTGGGCGAGGTCCACGCAGTCAACGACGAACCGTCGGGATGACGGGTGAGGGAATGGAATGAGCATCACCAGTGAGCGGCCACGAGTGCAGCGCGCTGCTGCCGCGAGCCTCCGCATCGCCCCCGCGCCTCCGCCACAAACCATGGATCGTTGCAGGGATCCTCCTAATCGCCGGATGCGCTTTCGGCGTTGGGCAGCTCTACCTGCGGTCGACCAGCCTTCGGCCGGCGCTGGCAGTTGGCCACGATGTCCCAACCGGGCACATCCTCCTGGCAGGTGACGTCCGCGTCATCGACGGTGCAGTCGACGGCGGGGTTGTTGACCCAACCGAGGCCGTAAGCACCTGTCCCGTGGTGATGCTAGCTAGCTCCTCGCCCGAGGCGCGCTTCGCCCGCGGCGAGTTGTCGTGGGTTCAGGCCGGCGTCGCCAGACCCGATCCCAACCTATGACCCGACACTCACCTCCGCGATGTGGATTCTTGGAACCGCGTTGAGGTCCGCAATATTGCGAACAGTCGCCCAAACAGCCAGGCTATCCGTGGCAGCCCACCGAGCGGGAAGATACAACTCAGAAGCCTGCGCGAGAACTGCCGCTGGGCCCGAGGGCGCCGCGTCCCGAATCATCAGGTGGCCATCGAGCGAATCCCACAGAACGAAGTTGCCACCGGCAACAACATTGCCATCATTCTGATTGTCCACCCGCGTTGGTGTGGTCGCAGTACCGAGTGGTAGAATCCATAAGGATTTCGACTGGCCGGTGACGGGTTCCTCCCAACACAGCACACTCGCGTGCGCCCGCGCGTCGCCGACTTGGCCAGAACGAGTTACTTGCGTAGGCGGCAATCGATCGTTGAGCGAAACTCGGAACACATCGCGCCCCTTTCCAGGCGAGTCACCGGTGTAGTACGCATTCCCGCCGACAAGGCTTACGGCGGCCGGGTTGCCATGCTCCACGAGGACAGACGTTCGTCTGGAGGCCAGGTCATATGCAACTATCCTCGTTACATCTGCGGCGTCCTTCGAGACACCAGGAATGAGCTCGACCCACGCGAGTACGCCACTGTCCATGACGGGGTGGGGAACAAAGAACGTGTATGTGGGGCCCCCGCTTGCTATGACGCGCGATCCTCCCCTCGCCAGGTCAACAACCACGATAGTCCATGAGACGTTGGTATCGCTGTCCGATTTCGCTCCCGTTGCGTCGATGTACGCTAGTTGAGTGCCTGACCCGACGGGAAAATCGACCTCGCGTCCAGCTTTGGCGCGAGCGACGACCCTGCTCGTTCCAGTACCCATGTCGTAGGCGATTATGGCCTGGGTCAACGCGTCGGCATTGGGGGCTTGCGCCCAGGCCACAGAATGAGCCCATGCTGAGATGTTGATAATGACGCCACTCGAACTAGGCACAAACTCTCGGAGAGCTCTGACGTGCAGGGGGCCAAGAGCCTTTCCGCGCTGGAGCGCACCCCCAGGTTGCGCACCGCGTGGACTTGGTGTCGGGCTCCCGCACGCGATCACAACAAGACTCACAGCGATTGTCACGCCGATCGATCGCTTCACCATCCCCGTCCAATCTTCAGCTACGCATCAGACGGTTCCATTCACGCGATCTACCGCTATCAGAGGCGTCCGATTACTGATCATTCTACCATATGATTGATTTACTTGGTGAGTGGTGAACCGCCGCAAACGCGTGGGCTAGATCTACCCTCCAACCTCCGTACGGGTTAGGCCCGCGATAGTTTGGGTACACCTTGGATGGGTCGAACTCGTCTGCGTGGTAGATGTACCCTCCACCACGTTCATCGTATCCGTAGATGACGAGATAGTGCCCCGTTGAGTGGAGGCCGCTCCAATACGGCAGATAGCTAGGGAGCACATTTGCCACGAGAGAGGTGTTGGCGTAATACACGTCATTCACGACGTCACTCATGTAATTCGCCGGACTACGAGGAACGGAGACCTCAAAGAAGTAGTCTCCCCGGTGCGAATTGAGCACCCTCGCAATGGAACCGGCGACGGTGCCGCGCTGCGGATCGGTCTTCTCCTCATTGGCCAGCTGGGCCTCATCGAGAGCTACGCCCTTCTCGTACCAGAACACGAGGCGTGTCGATTCAGGCCCGCACGTGTATTTCGTCTTTTGATAGTCGAGTGGTTGTTGGAGCCACATGTAGGTGGGCCAAGCATGAGGCGTAGGCCATGTCAGGGTCGGGCTAGGCGGCCCCACAGTTGCTGCAGTTGCTGGAGTGGTCGCGTAGCCAACGAGATCCAGAGCGACGCTAGGCTCAAGAAGGCTGACCCCGTAATCCTTGGCGCCGACACCTTGCGCTCCCTGCGTTTGCACGGGAGGTTCGTACGCGAGATCTGCAGCTTGGCCGTTTGTAGATATGAGCGGCGAGCTTCCGGTAAAGACCGACACATACTGACCGCCTACCGTCACCACTCCGTACGAGGACGCATCCGCATACGTGCCACATGCAGTCCCTGAAACGGTGAGCGACACGCTGCCGCAGGTCGGAGATCCCGCGTCCCCACTCCCGGTGACGTTGGCAAAGCCATTCGCGCACCCGTTCGTGGACACGGCCACTAGGCCTCCGTTGGCGCACCCGGCCCCGTTAGTAACGGAAAGAGTACCCGAGGTTGCGGTGCCGCCATTGGAGGCCGCCACAATGCCGCCGTATGCGTTACCTCCACCTGCGGAAACACCGGCGGCCTGCGCACCGGTGTTCTCACCTGCGGTACTGATGGCCACCTGGCCAAGAGGGTCACTGATGACACAGCCGGAGCACATGACCGACACTACTACCACGGGTACGGCCATGAGGCGTTTGCGTCCGCGCAACAATGGTGCCGGACCGCCACCAAGAGCGCGTTGCCTACAAGGCGGCATGAGCACTACCGCGACCTTGATGCGCAGCCGGCGCCACCGCATGGCCAGAAGTTCCTTGGCCACAGGGCTACCCCCGCCCGGGTTTGAGGGGACGGGCTCGGAGGCGTGTTTGCGAGTACATGCGTGTATCCTCTTTAGTGGCCCTCGATCAGGCTATCGAGCATCAACTGACTCACCTGACCACGGGCACGATTCTCTGAAGAGGGCGCCGAGCCAGGGCTTCGGTGCCTCTATGAGAGTGTCGAAGAGATGGTGCGGCCCAGAATCGGCTATCGCACGGCATCCCTCCGCGCGGTTGACAGCTTGAGCAGGCTGATCGTCGCCACCTGCCGGCGGTTATTCGGGTCGCGACGTCCGCTCCAGCGTGAAGTCGGGCGATGACCACCGTACCGGCATTGACGGCGTGTCGAGAGCAGCAGGGTGGCGCCAGTCACACCACCTCTGTCGTCGAAAGCGAACACGCCGACACAGCAGGTGCCCCTTGTATACATTTCTCTCGACTCCGAGGAATCACCCTGCCCGTCCGCCGCATACAACGACGAGGAGAGACGAGCGAGACAGGGAGCCAACGGGCACTCCACAGCGTTCTCCTCAATGGCAGCCATGCCTAGCACCCCCGACCGCTCCGGTGCATATGGGACCTCTACGTGACGGCTCTATGGGGCGCGGCCTCGGGTGAGCCACCGATTAGCGTGCTATAGACAAGACGCAAAAGAGCCGAAAACTACTCAAACGGAGGGCAACCCAATACGAGCGACTAGCGGCGCCCCAAGGCGTCAATTCCTCGTTGACAACGGCCTAACGACGCCTAAGCCAGACGCGTCGGTCTCATCGGGAGCCATGGCTCGGAGTCGCTGGACGGCCCTGCTGTAATGACTCTCCGCCGCCCGCCGGGTGATTCCCAAGTGTTCAGCGATCTCTCTATACGAAAGACGCTCCAGCGCGCGCATCTCGAAGATCTCGCGATGCATCGGCTTGAGCTCGGCTAGCATCGCGGAGATCCGCCTGCCAACCTCCTTCACAAGGTACCGCGCCTCGGGATCGACGGTGAGCTGGTATTCGGCATCTGAACAATGCTCAAGACTCTCGACCGGATGGCGACGGGTAGTGCGATGGCGATCCGTACAGAGGTTGACCGCGATCTGCAGGAGCACCGGCCGCGGGCGGCGGGGGGGCCAGTTGCTCAGCGCCATGGTCCCAAGGCGGGCGAAGCTCTCTTGCACTACGTCCTCCGCCTCGGATGGATCCCGTAGTCGCCGCATGGCCAGGGCGAGGACTTGAGCTCGGTAGCGCCGGAAAAGGAGCTCCCAGCCAAGAGTGTCCCCTGAGCGGTAGAGGACGATGAGTTGCTCGTCGTTGGGCTCATCGGCTCGAATCAGCTCTCGCGGGCACTCCTCCGCGTCCCCCGATCCGCCGACAGCCCGCAGGGCGCTCCTTGGCCACGACGCCGAGGACGGGCACTCCGCGTCGGGGGACTCGGACTGTGGAACACGGTCCGTGGCGCCTGGGGGAACGACCAGCACCGGGCATGCCGAGGCCAATAGCGCCGACGAGCTGGTCTCCGGCGAGAGCACGTTACGTTCGAGGCCGGAGGACCAGCCTCCCGGCAGGATTCCCCCGGTGCCCGGCCGGGCAGAGCGTGCACGCGGGGCGCCGGAGACCGGCTCGACCCCGTCGGTTGGCTTGCCCGGCGGGCTGGCGTGCAAAAGCGGATCCCGTCCGTTGCCGCTTGCCCGAGCAACCCGGTGGTACGACGCCGCGAACGAGGGGTGCAGATGGCCCGCGAGCCATCCCGTTCGGCAGTGTCAGGGTCGGCCTCCTGCTGGTGCGCTGTCCGCTGTCCCCCTGAACAACAACACCCCGCAGCCGCGGAAAAACTACACCCGGGGGCGCACGGGGTCTGTCTTTTAACACCCCGCAGCCCCCAAATTTTTATAGGCTGAGGCGCGTCTACTGACATGACGAACGAGAGCCCGAAAAACTACATGGCCTGGTGCCGCACGCTTCGCGCCCGGCGACTACGCGGGACTCTCCGAGGCGTAGCCAGCATAGCCTCTGGCATGGATCGTGATAGCACTCTCCCCATAATTCGTTCAGGCGTGACGCGGGTCCATTGATCCCCCGGACGACGCGTAGACGTCAGCCTTGCCTGGGGTGGGTCCATCTCAGCCCGTGGTCGAATCGTCCAGGTGAGCGCCGACGTGCCCGATGACGAATCGGCGCGCGGCGAAGTCTCCGGGGTCGTGCTTGTGGAAATAGATCCGCGCGCAGAACTGCGCACCAGAACCCGTGCCGACTCGAACATGCTCCTCGAGACGGATACGGCTACCGTTCCAATTGCGTTCGTACTGCCGCCCGATGGCGCCACCGACGCGCGTTGCTCTTCCCCACGTATCAATGCCGCGATCAGCCGCCGCCGCGCTGAGTGACCGCCCGATCCCATCGGGCTGCGCCCACTGCGCGGCCACCTCCTCCAGCACCAACAGCTCGTTCAGCATCTCGTACGGTCTGCGATAGGGCGAGCGACGAGCTGATTCGATTGCCTCTGGGAGAAAAACGAGATGGGAGCAGAGAGCGACCGCACGCTCTACCGCCTCTGCGACCGTGGCCGGAGGAGATTCCCCGGGGGAGTCGAGAAATGCGAGCGAGCCTGGCGTTCGCCGCCGCACCTCAGCGATGACCTGGCGCTGAAGCTCCACCTCATCACGGAGCTCCTCCAGGTGGGAGAGGGTGCGATCGTATTCGTCGAGCCATTCGGCCGAGGCATGAACGCGCAGGCGTGCCTCCAGCGCTCTGCGACGTACTTCGCGGGACTCGTCAGGCTCAGCGAAGGCCACCGGAGAGAGGACGCTGAACCACCGAGCCAGCATGTCGGGGAACGGCTCGCGTGCAGTTTCAAGATAGTGCTGGTTGTAGAAGTTGTGCCGCTGCGGCGCGTCCGTCAAGTTGAGACCAGGCCAATAGATACGAGCGCCGGTCCGACAGTGCAGCGCTCCCATCTGCTGCGCGAACTCCATGCTTGGTTGCGCGTCCATCGCATACCAGACGTGGGCCAAGCCGGCCGTGGCCAACCCGAGGTCGTCCCAGTCGAAGGGCCGGCGTTGCGGGGGTGTCGCGAAGAGGGTGTGAGCGACGTAGACCACTGGCCGCGTGCGACTCGGGTCGAGTAGAAGGCGCATGAGAGTGCCGATCGTGCTCGTGGATAGCGCACGGGGTACTGGCAGCATCCATTCGCCAGCGTCGACTGCAGACAACCTGCGCAGGAGGACGGGCACCATCGCAGGACGGGGGGGGGTCGAGCGCATAAGGAAGGAGGCGGCGTTGTGAGCCGCCGATGCTGATTAACACCGTCACGCTGGTTGCACCCGCGATCTCTGCCGCCACGACCTGGGCAGTTTCGCGAAGGCGGGGTTCGCCACGCCGTGGGTAGCTCCAGTCAGCCTGCCAGAGGCGGTCGCCGCGGTCCTCGGTCACCTCAACCTGAAGGCTGTTGCTCGGGGCGGGCAGGTCGACTCGCCGTCGTCCGACCCTGAGGTCGGTCAGGACGTCGGGCGGAGCTGTGCCCGACGCGAGCCATTCTGCGGCGATCTCGATGACCTCCTCGAGGCCAGCGGAGGCCAACTGGAAGGTGGCGGCGTAGATCGGGCGCATACCTACGAGGACGCGGAAGCGGCATCCCAACTTGCAGACAGGGGTCTACTCCGTCCGGCCCTTCGTACCGAAGCCCCCAGCCCGACGGCTATGCTGTTGGCGGCCGGTCGGCGGTCCCCGAGACGCCTGGACCAAGGACTGAGCCCCGTGTTGGAAGGGAGCGATGACCTGCACCAGCAAGGGTGCCCGGGGGTGGGCGCCAGGCCGCCCTGGGGCCGTGGAGCGGCAGCTCCCGTGCCGGAGCAAGACAATCGTCTCAGCCGTTCGCGGGCAGCAGCCGTTCGCAGGCAGAAGGAATTGTGACCGGTGATCGCGCTTGTCGCTCACCGGTGACCGCCGGCCCGCGTCGGCCCCATCAGGCACCGGCTGAGACCGCAGGTCGCTCGAAAGGAGGGGCCCCGTCGAAGGCGCGCCTTCCGGATGAGGTTCTCGACCGGCGCTGGCGGCTTCTGGCTCCCTACCGGGGTGAGATCGTGGACCTCGTTCAGCGCAAGGGCCTCCCGCTTGCTGACGCCGAGGACTGCGCTCATGAGGCGCTGCTGCGGGTAGTCACCTTTGGAGCGCTAGACGAGCGCCGAGCGGTGCCTCTACTCAAGACAGTAGCCTCAAGGCTGGTCATCGATGCATATCGTCAACGCGTCCGAGACGCAAGGGCCAGAGTTAGGCTTCACCTCGAGCCGGAGCCGGCACTGCCAGAAGAGGCGGTGCTAGACAAGGCAGAGGCTCAGTGGTTGGCAGCACGGATGTCGGAGCTGCCCACCCGAGAGCGAGACGTCATTGCAGTCCGCCTGCAGGGGAACAGCCCGGTCGAGGCTGCGAGACAGCTCGGCATCACGGTCAAGGCGGCCGAGACCGCCTTTCGCCGGGCCAGGATCCATCTCCGCCTGCTTGCAGTCGGCGCTGCCGCGTTGCTCACCGCTTTGGTCCGGAGGGTCGCGCGCATCACTGCGACCCCCAGCATCGTCACCATCTCTGCGGCCGGACTCATCCTGATGATCCCAGCTCCGGCTGCCACTCAGTCGGCCTCTGGCACGGGAGGGGTGGCAGGCGATCAGCGGTTGGCCTCTGGGACAGGTTCGCCAGCAGCTCGGTCACCGGCTCCGCCTACAGTTGGCACATCTGTTCCGGCAAGCTCGGATCGGTTTCCAGGCGCGGCGGCAGCTCTGGGGAACAGGAGATCGGTCAACCGCCCAGTCGTGCGCGTTACGTTCGGGCAGCCCGACTCGGCTCATGGCTCGCTGGTAAGGGTCGAGAGGCGCGATGAGCACGAAAGCTTCCTCCAGAGCCTGCAGCGGTGCCTGCGGGAGGGTGTTCAGCTGACTGGGCCGGAGTTCGGCTGCCGGCCGTGATTGCGCCGAGATTCCCACCCCCGCGAGGGTAGGAGCCCATCTCCGCGTATACAAGGGCATGAAGCGAGTAGCCGCAGCTAGTCTCGCGACCGCTGTCATAGTCGGGTCGGCCGGGCTTCTTATGCCCGCCGCAGCGGCGGCAGCGGCGGCAGCGGCGGACATCAGTTCACCGCAGGCCGTCACCTGCGTGACTGTCGGCCCCATCTACTGGGGCGCCTGGCAGCTGGTGCCTCCCGTCACGGCCTGCGTACCCACGCCGTAGCCCTCGACCTCGTGACTTGCCCGTCCAGAACGGATGATGGGGTCGATGCTGTCACGGCGCGCGAACGGGAGGTCCTGCGTCTGCTTGCTCTTGGCCTCAACGACCCGCAGATTGCCACAGCGGTTGGTATCTCCCAAGGCGCCGTAAAGGCCGACCGAGCGAGCGTGGCGGTGAAGCTTGCTGCGCTCCGCGGACTCGCATCATCGTGCGCCGCCCTTGAGCAGGAGGCTTGCCCGGTCTGCGGAATGCTGATTGGGCAAGTCTCCGAGACCGAGTTCGACGCCACGTAGGGTCAACCTGGTCGCAGGTTTCAGCATCGTCTCCCGACCGAACGCCACTACTGATCTCCCGAATTGACCAGGAGCACCGGGCATGGCGGATAGCGAGTGGCCTCCGCGGGTCAAAAGGAGTTGAAGCAATTCGAACCGGCCTGGCCGAAGGCTCCGGCTGGATACCGACCAGACGGCGCGGTCGTCAACAACATACCAGGACAACCGAACAACTCGCGTTGGACCATCACCCAGTTCACGAACGTGACGATCAACCCCCCCGGCGTCGTGGTTTTCGAGATGTGCGACAAGTGCGCTGGCCACGACCACAAGCTCAAACGCGTAGCGCCAGCACCAGCGTACACGCCAGAGCACGTCGCACCGGACAACTTCGGCGACCGGTCCGGGACCTATTACAACAACTCGCTGTTTCGGGGGCAGGAGGTCCGCCGGGTCGAGATCGAGACTGTTTTGCCGAACGGCCAAGTGAGCCCAGTGCCTTCCATTGTCAACTGGGAGATACGAAGTATCAATCACCGATTCACAGGGATCGAGTGGCATGGTTCCATAAGGCCGTATCCGTGCCAAGGCGGAGCGACGCTGGCCGCATATCATTCAAGCGCAGAGATCTGCAATCTCGTTGCCGATGCCGTCTACACGTCCGGACTCTTCGAAGAGCACGCTGTGCTCGACGTCAGTGGGGCACTTCCACGAATCATATGGCTCGCGGGGCAGTCACGGCGCCCCAGCTTCGTCTCCGTGCTGAGGGTGATGGCTACCGAATCGTTCTGAGCCCGACGGCAAGGACAGTCGCTGGCGCCTTGGCTCAGCTTCCCATCCATCGCGTTCCCGGCACTTCCGCGCTGGCAGTTCGCAATACAAAGGGGCGTCGGGTCGTATCGCCATCTGCTGCCACCCGAGCCACCGGACGACCGCGGGCGCGGCGATGACCGCCCCCGCCAAGTCCGCGGAACGCTTGAAGCGTGCACTGCTGCCATCACGCGCTGGCGTCGCGCGCAAGCCACCGTCGCGGACGACGATCTGGTGGGCGTTCGCCATGTACGTCGTGGTTCTGATCATGGGATCAGCTGTCTTCGCCCTGATGCTCGCCCTATTCATGACTCGGCTGGCGTGGACCGGCCCCTACCCGCTGGGGACGCTGGGTTCGGTCAACCTAGCTCTCGCGGTCCTGCTCGTCGTGCTCCTCCGGACCTGGCATCTGGTGCAGGGCGGACGCTACCGGCAACCCATGCAGCTTCTCCCGCCGCTCCGACACGGCCTCAACGCGTGGCTGTGGGGGGCGATCACGCTCTTCGTGCCCTCGGGCGCATTCGTCGTCGGCACGGCACCTATCGCAGCCGCATCCACGACGACACTTGGACCGGCAGCGTGCATTGGGTGCCGTGGGCCCGGAGATGACGACTGTGCGTCCGCGGGTTCGGGCGACCACGTGGGCAAGGTAGCGCTTGTGGAGTCCGGTCCAAATGACCGCGTCCCTCATGTTTGCTGTGGCCGCTCGCTCACGAGCCCTCCGACAGGCTCCCGCGTAAATAGCCGACAAACTGCTTGGCGGATAGCTCACAATACAGCGGCAGCCAACGCCGAGGCTGAGCGGTGTCCGGCGAGTCCCCGCTCACACGCTAGATCGCTCGCAACGCCGCGACTGCCCTCTCAATCTCGTCGTGAGTCAACTTGTGCGGGCGGTCTCTAATGAACGGCACCACGTCCGACGCGCCGACGACTGTGACGAATTTGAACTCGATTCGTGCGCCTGGCCCCGGTACGATGGCCTTGGTCGATACGACGATGGCATTGATCCGGATCCATTGGGAGAGGACGGCTCGGTCCTCCAAGATTTGTTTCAACGCCTGCGCCTCTCTTCTTGCCTGAATCACTGCTCGCGTCGCGTCGATCCCGTTGTGCATCAGGCGATCGTTAGCTCGAACCTCAAATGCGCCGGTCCAATTCTTAGTCTACACGGCGTAGATGCCGGACGGCCCGACGACCGTGTGATCGATGTTGTGAGTTCCATGGTCATCTGTGTACGGAATACCGTGGATAACCTTGTACCCGAACGGCGCAAGCATGGCGAGCAAATCACTCACGGTTCGCTCGCCGCGGTAGCCCGTGATCCATGGAAGTGCATCTAGCCAGCCTCCCCCCACCCAACGCTCCAATAAGGTAAGGACTACGAGACCGAACACACCGATGCCGATTCCGACAAGACCGCTCTTGGCCAATCCAAAACCGGCGCCGACGAAGATCGCGCCGAGGATGCTGATGATTACAACCAACCGCCGGTACGCTTGCTTCCAGGCATGCGCGCCCGCCGCACGCACGGGTAGCTCACGCAAGCGCGTCTCGGAACCGGCGTCGGTGCGCGGGCGGAAGCCTTTCACGGGTTCGACAGTCACGTATGTGTGCTTCAGGGAGCTCGTAGAACGCGGAATAGGTACTCGGACACTACGGCGGTCATCATGAGATGCAACCGTGCATCGTCAGCGGTAGGCTCATACAATGTCACTTGAGCCTCCGGGTGATGAGGGACATTGCCGGCGTCGAGCAAGGATTGCCAGACGGAATCGAGTAGCCTCCGCCTTGGATCGTCGAGTGGCCATTTTTGCGAGTCACCGACTACATCGGATAAGTGTCGTGAGCTGGTCGCCGCTAGCTGTTTGTTCCAAGCTCGGATGATGCCGCGGCATCTGCCAATACAGTCGTCATAGCGGCGCGCGTGGTAAGCGTCTTCCGCGTCGCGAAAAACCCTCGCTGCATTGCCTATTTCGGGTAAACCGGGCGGCAAGGCGATTTCGACCAACTGGAGGTTGTCAACTCCGAGTCCGGGAAGCACGCTGCTTAGCCACACTGAGGGCTCGATCTGCACGCGGAGGCTATCGATGGAGGTCGTCCAGAGAAGAGAGAGCTCGGAGTGCAGCCCGAGTTGCAGTTGGAAGGGATCCTCGGGAGCTTCGTTCCCGCCCCTCCTGTCCAGCGGAGCGGCGCCACCGCGTGTCGTTCGTAACCAGGCGAGCGGCCCTTGCAGTCGTAGGTGAAGCAGGAAGGGCCCATCGCGAACAGCATGCCGCGCTACTTCTAACCGGTGAACGCTCGCGGGTATCAGTTCGAATCGAAGGTCAACCGAGTGAGCCATCCCACCTTCTGGAAGACTTCGAACGGGGAAGCCTTGCAGCAGACTCACCGTGGTCGGACTGCCAATTTGCGTCGCAGGATTCACCGAATCGCCGACATGCAAGAACGCCTCCAACTGGAGCAGCGCGATCATCTGCTCCGCCGGCCGATTGTACATCTCAATCGATATCGGGATGATCAGCCGTGGCTCGAACGGCCCTGCTTCACCACGCAGGAGGCCGGGATCGACACGTACCCGGCCCACTGTCCGATGCGAAACCCTAATATCCCCCTCGCCAACTTGCGCCATTCCGGATCTCTACTCCCTATCGGGATCTGGGCGATCTCGCGGTCCGGTCGCTCGTTGTGCGGCAACCGTGGCCACGTTCATAGCGTCGCGGCTAACTCCTCAATCCGTTTTGCCGTCTCACTCACGCATAGTGCCTCGCTCTTTAGCCGTTGCGCTGTCGACGGTGCGGCTCGATCAGGCACGCGATAAACAGTCACACGACGACGGTCCGCGCCGCGCTGAGCCTTGAACAGATCCGCCTCGAGCTCGCCGGCCTCGACCAGATGCCCCATTAGAGCGAAGACCGTGCGGCGATGGATGTGAGGTAGCTCGTCAACCAACTCGCTACCGGAAACGGTGCATCGCCGTCGGCGCAAATCTGCTTGGCCTTGGCCAATACCTGTTGTCTGAAGCCGTTCACCATGTGAGCAGGCTCCTGCAATATATCTACAACTGTTGAAGATAGCAGGAGGGCCCTGGGCCCGACGCCGAAAGGGAACCCGGCGAGTCCGGGCTGGTCTACCGGAGACTGGCCGAGTTCCGGGTCACCGTGCACGGGTTCACCCACCAGCCAGGCCGCAGCCGGGCCGTGCACCCACGTCGGCCTTTACGGTGACGAAGGGGCGTCGGACACCACGAGGAGCGGGGATTGGTCCGTGGGGCCGCCAGACGTGATTGGCAGAGCCGCCTGGAAGCGCATGAAGGAGCCGCGCGGTCCCCTTGTGCGGCTGAGGGTTGATCAGGCCGTGGCGTGCGAGGATGCGACAGACGATGGCCACCCGTCAGTGCAATGGGGGTCTCCACGCGAAGGTGATGGGCGGTGGTGGGTGCCTGCAGTCGTGGCCGGCGTCGGCGAGTTCGTGGCAGAGTTGGACGATGACGGTCTGGACGTGAGCACCGACCTGGGGCGACACGAGGGCGGTCGTAGCGGTAGGTGTTCAAGGGCCCATAGCTGCCGGTGGGGTATGTGGTGAGTAGCTGGTAGATGCGGCTGCGTGAGATTCGTGCATCCCGGTCAGCTCGGCGACGGACTTCGCCCCTCGAGCAGCACAGCCGTGCACCGGACAAGCCTCTCAACCCATGACTCCTGAGGTCCCGATGTTTGACCAGCCGCTCACCGTTCGCGTCAGAGGCATCGAGCGCCCCTTGCAAGAGTTACTGTCGCAAGCCGCAGCGCGTCGCGCCCTGGGCCACCTCATGTACATTGGCTGGTACGACGTTACTGGGAGCTGCATCGCTGCAGAGACCCTTCCAACGATCGCGGCTCGTGTGCGCACCGAATCGGTCATTGACTACGTGTCATTCGCAAGCGCGGAGCTGTTGGCAGCGCCTCCGCCCGAGCGTGCCATGCAGCTTCGACATGCTGAGATTACCTTGATCGGCGGCACGTTGACACAGGTGGGCCAGCTACTGACACTCGGCGTATTCGACGTCTTCCTACACCACGAGCAGCTCCTGTCCGCAGCGAAGTTAGCCATAAGGTACGGGCAGGGTGGCCGGGCCCGGCACGACGAGGACATGTCGACGATCGGCACGCTCCTGCTCGCAGTCAACGACGCCTTGCTCGATACCCAACCTGACATGGAGCTGGATGAAGCAGGCAAGCGCGTGATTCGTGCACTGGTGGCGCGCCGCGCCGCGTTTCGATCAAACGAGCAAGCGCCGCACGTCATCGGCCGATACTTCGACTTGCTCTTCCGTAGACCCGTCGCCGCGCGCACAGCAGGGCGCATCGTCCTCGACTTTCGAGAACGCTTTCAGACGGGCGCAGGCTTGAGCATCGAGGAGTTTCTTGCGCTGTCTCATCTATCAACGATCCCCTTTTTGCGGCGTCCCCGCACGGCACCCGATGCCACGTCAGCGAATCCGCCTCCAGATGCCGACGTAGGAGTGCCGTGGGATCTTATCGGCGACATCTTGCGGGACATCACGGATGCCGACTACTACACCGAGCTCAGGGATCGATTGAGCCAGGGCCGTCAGGATTGGATTCAGGACTTGTCGTCGCCGGCCGTGGACATCGAACACCTCGAGAGGCTGGCGCTGTATAGGCATCCGATGTACCGTCGCGAGGATGGCAGCATCGTTCCCATTAACGTCGGTGTGGCTGCGGAGAACATGTCGCTTGGAGCCTACTGGACGTTGCACTCCGCTTGTGCTGGCCTTGACAGGGTGCACGGCGTTAACGACGTGACCTCGGATATGGGAGCGCTCTTCGAGGATTACATCGATGCCCTCTTGCATCGAGCCTATCAGGGCTCATCGGCTCGTGTACTCCATCGTGAACATCGTGAGCGTTGGCGCGACCCAGCAGACAGTGGAAGTTTCCTTGACTCCTATGAGCGAACTCCGGGGCAGCTGGTCGACCCGACCGATGCGGTAGTGGTGGAGCCCGGTGGTCTCGTTCTATTGGAGGCGACGGTCCGCAACATTCCTGTGGCAACGCTCGTGGGCAGCGTGCCGGGAACCTTCGAAGATTATCTCTCCCGCATTACAGACAAGTTTCGTCAAATCGGAGACGTGGCGAGGGATATTGGTGAGGGCCGGCTATTGATACCTGGAGTTGATGCCACGCGACCATGGGAGGTGTTTCCCGTCGTGATTCTGCTCCACCCGTTTCCCCAGCACTACGTAACTTGGGAAGCGCTCGAGGCGGATGTGACCTCCAGACGCTTGCTCGAGCTCACATCGTCGTGGCTCACGATGCAGCCGCCGCAGCTGGTCACCGCCGAGGAGATGGAAATGCTCGAGCCGCATCTGCATGCGGGCTTCTCCCTGGTGGAACTTCTCCGAGACAAGGTCGGCTCGCGGCAATACCAGCACCGAACGGTGAAGGACTTCCTGCTGCAGGAGAAGAAACTACCCGAGCTGCCCAACCACGAGCTAACGCGGCTATACGGGGAGGCGTTTGACGTCGTGAAGACCTTGATCCAGCCGCACTTGGAAGCACCGTGGGATGCGCAGGGCGACACCTCCCCAGTCGGCTGAGCGAACCATATTGGGACACGAGAGGTGGCACTGCCGTGTCTCGACGAGGTCGCGTTAGTTCTAGCGCTAGGTTAAGAAGGCGCTCTGAGATTGGCCGCGGTATGGAGCCGTCAAAGACGCTCCTCGGACGCTGAGCATGAAATGCGAGGCGGCGGCCATCGGGCCCGCGCACAGGCACCAGCGTGCCAGTAGCGGCCAAGCAGGTTGTTCTCCGGACACTAGTGTGCTGCGGTGCCTTAGGATGCGTATGCGCTCAGACTCATCAGGTATTCCGGTACCAGGCGGTTGCCCCGAAACCAAAGGGCAGCGACAGTTGACCATTGTTTGGCCGAGAAGGCGCCATCTAGCCGAAAGACTTTGCGATATGAAGGAGCTTTCGCGCGTCGCCGGAACTCCGCGAGGTCCCTCGGATAGGTATCGCGGTCGTAGGCTTTCACTGCTCCGTCGCAATGGATAAAGGCCCGCTTGGACATGTCGCGTATCGAGTGGAGGTAACGCACCAGGACGAAGTGATCCTCGACATCCTGCACGGGTACAAGTTCTTCGATCTCGACGGTCTTGAGTGCGCTCGCTCTCTCTCGAGTCCAGCGGACGCACACCGCCGCATAGGGGCTGAGGATGGACTGGCCGAGTTCAGGGTCACCGTGCACTGTTTCACCCACCAGCTGAGGGTCATCGAGGGCTTCTTCGGTGAGCGTAGGGCCATACCAGTAGTCACGCTCCTCCATCTCCAGATGCTCGTCCCGATATCGGATCCGACCATCGTCGATCGCGATACGCGCACGGATTCGATCCAGCCTCGCAATGCCGACGACTGCCTCCACGAGTTCGTAATGCACGTTCGACGTGAATCCTCTGCGAAGAAACTGATGGTAGTGGACTGATAAAGGTCCGATGAAAAGTCCGTGCGGACGTGCGTCGAGATCGGCAACGTCGATGAGTCCATGATCATCAAGGAATGTGGCAAGCCGCGGGACAGCCGCAAGCACCGGTGAGTCGTGACGGGGATACGTGAATGCCGATTGCGGAATGGCGAAGTAGTCGTCCCATGTAGCAGCCTCGACCAACGAAGCCGCTGAATCTCTGAGTGCGAGCACCCTGGGCAAGAGATCGACCATTTCGTTGAAAGTCGTGGGATAGCGTTCGGCCCATGTTCGGATGGCTTCCGTGGCTCGATCGCGGACCTGGACTAGGCGTGGTCGCTTATCGCGATAGAAAAATAGTGGCGCCGCTGAAAGGTCCCTCATGATTCCAAGAAGGTCGCCGTAGAGTGATCCAAGGGCCTCCCGTACTGTTGCGGTGAGCCGGTAATCGATCGTGTTCACGGCAACCTCAGCGCTGGATGCAAGCCCAGTCGGACCGCGTCGTTTCTAGAGGAGGAAGCGAGCGGTCCGTCGTCGAGTCTCGGGCTCAGGACCCAACTGTGCCGCGTTACGGCGAGTGTCACAACTCAGGGCTCAGGTCAGGCGGTTGAACCCGCGAGCCGGCAGGCCATGCGCGACGGAGGACACGCGGGAAGGGACCGTCGGCGTCCGGGTGAGGCCGTCTACCCTTCATCCGGGCAAGTCTACTGGCTTGGAAACGCACGTTCGAGCCGGTGGTCCCCGACCAGCCGGTTGGCGCCCGGCAGCATCAGCGGCCCGTTCGCTGCCGTTCAAAACCGGGCCCAGCAACGAGCGGCGCGAAGCAGGCTTGCCAAGGGAGCAGCGAAAGCACCCCGTCACCTCATGGAGCCGCCGCAGGTGCCCCGTCAGGCTCAGGATCCCTACTGGCCTCCTTCTGCGCCGTGGGATGTCCTACTCATGGGGCGGCCGGTGGAGGCGGCGGCCCAGCACGTGCCCATCCCCGCCAGAGCCGTCGGCGACCACGTGACATCGGAGGGCGTCGGGCTTTGTAAACCGGCGCCCCCACGCCCCGAATCAGCCACGCTGGCCGGCTCGGATGCTGACCCGCGGTCCCGCCACTATCGCGAGGGGTTTGGATTCTGACAACGTGGGCGTACCCGGCGGGAATCGAACCCCGCTGGGCTGGGCGACACTAAGAGCCCGTCCAGAACGCTGGGGGCTCTCGACAGGGTTAGCGTGAGCTAGAGAGCCCCTCCGATGCTCTGAGGTCCTGCCACGGCGCAGCCGGCTCCCCCGGCTAGCGTTAGCCCGCTGAGCACGTCCGTGGTAGCCGCGCCATTTGAGCCCGCGGACGGACAGCCAGGCACTGTGCGAGTCGGCTCCAACAGGGTGACGGCTCGCTGATACCGCCACCGACGACAGCTCGCGAAACTCGTGCCGAGCGCGTAGAGGGAAGTCTCGGGCTCGTTGCTCGAATACGGGGCAGAGGCCGATAGGTAGTCCCAGTTTCGGTGAGGTCCTCTAGCCACTGACGCTTCTATCCTGCCACCCTGCCCGCTTGGAAGCCAGATCGTCTCGAGCATGGTCCGCCGGCAGCGAGACGCTGGGCCGCAACTCAAATCAGCTCCCATTGACCGCCGCCCTTGAGAGCGTCTCGCTTACACATACCCCGCTGACCGACCGCCAGGGTCGCTCCGCGCATCCGCCTTGTCTTGATGGCGCGTTGGTTCCAAGCGATCCTTACTGGTTGAGGCCATTGCTAACGTTGGAGAAGACGTTGTTCACTTGACTGCCCACGATCTGCAAGATAACGATCACCACGACCGCGATGAGCACCAAGATCAGGGCGTATTCGACCATGCCCTGACCCTCCTCGTCGTTCAGACGGGGACGGAAAAGACGGGCGACGTGTCGTGTGAAGTAGTTCATTACTTCCAGGGGTGCTCGCGGATTAGTCACCCCAAAGGTAGACGGCGAGGTGGCCGCATTCGGTCACGCCAGCGTCACGAGAGCGTCGAGGCTAATGGAGCAGACCCTCTTTGTTGGTCACTCACCTGGAAGCAGTGCCCCATGCGCCGCTCAATACCGGCTTTCGAGGCGGCGGCTCAGCATGAAGGGGTCAGCCGGTCGCCTCCTCCCCGGCAACCCTTCCTCCGCATAGGGTCGCGGGCGTTCCCTTGGAGTGCGACACTTCGCTCGAGGCCGGAAGTTCGACCGACCGTCTCCCTACCCATCCGACCTAATCGGAGACCTCGATGCCATCGGCCACCACCCAGACCGAGCCACCTGTGAGTGGCCCAGCTCCGCCGCAACGCTCCCGAGCCCGCTTCCCAGCGATTCGCGTTCGGGGACTGAGCAACCGTGCTTGACTTAGTGGGCCATGTGGCTTAGTCAGAGTGTCTGCGAAGAGGGGTCAAGCCCACACAGACCACAGTGGACGCTGGTGGACAGTGAGTTACTCATGAGAAATTCGACGTGATCGACTGGCAGATGACTAATGTGACACCGACGACCCAGGGCCTCGGTGACGCGATCGACGCCGACTTTCAGGCGTCCGGTCTTCTCGTCGTCCCAAGGGACTGGAGGGGCGATCCTGCAGATTTGCTCCCAGTGCCGTATATCGAAGTCGTCGGCCGACGGAAGTTCGGGGGCCCCGGTGACCCAACGGCACTCTTGCACATTCTAATGAATGTGTGGCCGTTCGTGGCTGGTGGCCTCGCTGGCGCTATGGCCGACGACGTCTGGGGCGGCACGAAGAGAGGACTTAAGTACATCCTTCACCACGTTCTTGCGGATAAAGCCGGCAGCGCCAGCATTACCATCGTGGGGCGTGATCCAGAGCCGACGTATGAAGTCGATCGCGACGACCTTACTCACCTGGACGAGGCTGTCGATGCTCTTTCCGAGCACTGGGGCACCGCAGAATGGAGTAGCCGAGAGCGGGTGTTTCGCTGGAACCCAGGGGAAGGGCAGTGGGAACTCGTAGACACCACCACGACACATCGCGTGCACGCCGGTCGGATGACACCGAGTCGCCTCTAGCGGACACCCAGCCTAAGTGAGTCGCAGCCAAAGTGTTGGCCAGCGCAAGCTCGTCGTTGGGGCCGCCAGCGTGGTTGCAACGGGGTCGCAGTCCTTCGGCAGAAGAGCGAATAAGGCGCTCCTGGCAACCGTTGATGGAAGGGCGAATTCAAATAGCATCGGGTTCCTTCCAAGCTGGATGTCGCGGGTTCGAGTCCCGTCTCCCGCTCCAGACTTCCTTGTTCGAACTCGCCCACGCCGAAGACTAGGTCGAAGGGCGCCGCGTAGTGCGGTTCCGCGACTCGACCGTTGCGGACGATGAGTCTCTCAAACACCGCTCGGTTGTACAGCGCCCGCGTACGCTCCTTTGCGACACGGTACGCAGCGCCGCAACTCTCGGCGAAGCGTAGCGCGATGCCGAGGATCTCCTGCCACTGCGCCAGGGTTGCGTCAACCTCCCGCAGACGCTCTTCCACATCGGCCGTCTCACGACGTAGCCGGTCCTGCTCCTCTCGCAGCATCGCCACGTCAATCGCAGCAGCGTAGTAAGCGTCCAGCAACTTGCGGCGTTGGGCGTTCAGCTTCTCTAGCCGTTTGGCCTGGAACTCCCGTTCTGCGACGTTGCGCTCTTCACGGGAAATGAGCTCCACCTCCAGCCAGCCGCGCAGCCGCTCAGCCATCTCGGGCCGCAATTGGATGCGCGCATAGAGCGCCTCGACCTGCTGCTCCAGGTTGGTGACGGGAACGTACGCTTCGCGGCATCCGGTCGGCCGCCGCCGGTCCTTCTGGCCGAGGCAGTAGAAGTAGACGTACTTGCCCTTGGAGAACTGGATCGACAGGCGTCGCCCGCACACACCGCAGACCAGCAAGCCCTTGAGGTAGTGGCTATGGCACAGCTCGCGCGTGCCGTCACCGCCACGCGAGGCGAGGATGGACTGTGCTTTCTCGAAGGTCTGCGCGTCGACGAGAGGCTCGTGCCGCCCGTGGTACTCCACCCCGTTGTGCTCGACGACCCCGACATAGAACTTGTTGCCCAGCACCCAGCGAAGCCCGTTGATGGAGAGTGGGCGTTCCGGTCGGTCGCGCCACGCTCGCATGCGCAGGCCGCGGGCCTCCATCTCTGTCGCCAGCTGCTCCACGGTGTAGTCGCCGCTGGCGTACAGCTGGAAGGCCTCGACCACAAGCGGGGCCCGCTCCGGATCGGGGATGACATAGGCCATCCGCCGCCCGCCCTCCCACTCCTTGCGGTTGAGGTAGCCGAGTGGGGCCCGGTGGATCCAGCCACCCATCTGCGCCTTTTGACGCATGCCCTTCTTGACCTCGGCGGAGAGATTCGCCGAGTGGTACTCGTTGACCAAGGCCTCGATGCCCTCAGCGAGCCAGCCGGCCGCAGTCTCCTCCAATTTGTTCACCACTGACTCGAGGCGCACGCCGCGCTTGCGTAGCGCGGCGCGCAGGGCAAGGTGGCGGGCTGCGTTGCGGGCGAAGCGGTCGCGCTTGTGCACCACGACCACGTCGACGTCGCCCTGCTCGAAGATGCGCTGAAGCATGGCGTTGAACTGGGGCCGGGCGTCGTCATCCTTCGATGCCGACTCACCGCGGTCGCAGTACTCGTCGACCAGCGACCAGCCCTGCTCGCGGATCAGTTGTACGGACGCCTCGCGTTGGGCGGGCAGCGAATACCCCTCCTCGGTGTCATCCCGCTCTACTTGCTGCTTGTCGGAGACCCGCAGGTAGATGACGGCGCGCGTGGTGTTGGTCGCTGGTTCCGCACCCCGCCTCGACTCGCTCACCGGTCGACCTCCGTGGCGATTGGCTCCCGCGGGGCCTCGGCGCCGGCGGCGTGCCGGGTCGCGGCCGCGGGGCGTCGGAGGGTACCTCGATGCGCTGCAGTCCTCAAGCGTGGTCCGAGAGCCCTTGGTCCGGGCGGCATGCCCTCCACGGAGAGCGCGGTCTCAACCTGCTCGTGGACCTGCATCGCCGTGTCGATGAGGGCGCGGGCGAAGAGGCGCAGCTGCTCGTCAAGCTGGTCGGGCTGTTGAGTGTGCGGGGGCCGTCCCTCCGTCGCTGGAGTGCCCGCTGCCGTCAACCCCAATCTTCCTCGGGATCCGCAGGATCGGCGTCGTCGCCGGCCGGTGGGGTTGTGGTGGCGTGAGTCACCTCGCCTTGCTCGGGCTGCAGTCGCTCGGCTTGCCTCCGGGCACGCCGAATAAAAGCCTCGGGCGGCTTCGGCACGTCGGCCAACTCGGCGAGACGCCGGCGTGGCCGTGGGTGCCCCATAGGCCACCAGACCGCCTCTGCGGGTGGTCGGCCGAGGCTGCCCGCCGCCGTGGCCAGCGGGACGGTCGCTCCGGCCATGGCGGCCCGCACGTTGGCCTCCCGGCGCTGGCTCGGCAGCCAGAAGAGGATCCACTCAAGCTGGCCGGTGCCGACTTCCACGTCGGCGTACCCCTCCAGCTTGGCGACCAGGCGATCCAGTGGTTCAGTGCCGCGGTCGTACTCGAGGAAGAAGCCGACCGACCTTCCTGCCTCCTCCCACCGCCCCCAGCCGTCGGGATGCACGACCTTGAGGAGCCAGTCGGTGATGCGCCGCTCCGACCACCAGTGCCAGAGACGCGCTCCCGAGGTGTGCCGCGCGTGACGAAGGAGGGCACAGAAGAAGCCGTTGACGCCGAGGTGATGGGCGAGCCGCTGACTGTCGCTGATGGCGAAGGCCTTGTCCCGCCGCCAGCGCACCGTGTCCAGGTCGCGGTCACGCTCGGCGGCGATCACCATGGCGCCGAGCTGGTCGAGAACGTAGTGGTAGGGACCCGTGGCGTACCCACCGTCCAGGCGCCGGAAGCGGTCAACCAGGCGCATCTGGTGGAGCAGGGTGAGGCGGTGCTGCGCCGTGTTGAGGTGGTCGAAGAACACGTCACGAATGTGGTCCGTGGTGAGGACGCGGTGGTCAGCGAGGAGGCGAAGGATGCGGCGATCCCGTTCGGTCAGGTGGCCCGCGACGCGCATCACCAGCTCGTCAGTCACCCTGGGCCGCGCCTTCGTCGTCAATTCCCTCATTTCCACCATTTACAGTCGGGGAAGGTCTACGGGCGCCTTCGCGGCATCAGACCAGGGATTTCCACCGCTGACCCCCGTCGCATCAAGAGTGGCGACCCTGGTGGTGGCCGAAGCGGTGACCAATGCGCTCACCCAAACGACAGCAGCCCTCTGAGGGGACGCGGCATGGCCCCCGGCCCGAGTGGTGCTCATGCAGACCAAACCGGGGAAAGCGCCGAAAACGCGACACGCGGCCTTACCGGCGGCGTGCAAGTCACTTGGGCAAGGCGGCTGACCAGATGGCGTGGAGCTGCGCCATTGGTCGGCCGCGACCACCGTGGCACACAAGTACAAATCCGGCTTTCGGGCGCGAATATGACAGCCGGCAAGTAGGCTGCCAGGCGATCGGCTCAGGAGAACTCGGGCTGGCGGCAAAGCCACCAGTGACGTCTGCCGGACGTCACTAAAACGTCCAGCGCCCGGCCGAGTAGAGGTCGAACAGCCGGAGGCACTACTCAGGACACTCCTGAGCCTCCAGGATTCCCGCGGCGATTCGACCACCCAGGGCGGGAATTGCATGAACCGGCAGTTGTCAACCGGCCTTCAGCGCTCTCATCCGAAGAGCCCCGGGGCTCGCTGCCCCGGGGCTCCAGGAGACTGCTGCGCTCAGGAAGCCGCCGGGGCGACCGCTATGTCGGGCTTGCCCAGGCGGTCGATCGCCTGCTGCAGGAAGCCCGACGCCTTCTCCGCCTCGACGAACCGCGCCAGGAAGGCCTGGCCGGTCGCGTGACCCCGAGGCACTGCCAGGGCGAAGCGGGCGACGAAGAAGTCGTCGGTGACCAGTCGCGACCCAGGCACCTGCGCAGCGAGTCCGCGCAGGGCGGAGCGGGCGTCGGCGTACGTGTCGGCCTGTCCCGTGGCCAGCAGCCGCAGGCCCGCGGCGGTGCTGTCAACGGGGACCAGCTTGGCGTGCTTCAGCTGCGCCGTGAGCGCGGCCGTGTGGGGGGAACCCGCCTGCGAGGCGATGCGGATGCCAGGCTGGTCGGCGTCCGCGACGGTGTGGATCGCCGAGTCGGCGCGCACCAGATACGTGTGCGGCAGGAGCAAGAACGGGGAGGTCAGGTCGGCCACCGTCGCCGCCTTGGGGTTGAGGGGGAGGATGCCGACATCCCACGCGCCGGACTGGGCCGCGTCGATCGTCCCTCCCGGGTCGGGGTAGGACACCGTGTCGACGGGAACTCCGAGCTGCCGCCCCAGGGCGGTGGCCAGGTCCACGCCGATCCCGTGCATCACGCCGCTGGTCGGGTCCTTGACGGCGAAAATCGGAGGTGCTGCGGGGATCCCGACGCGCAGCCGTCCCGACGGCGCCAGGTCGGAGAGAACCGCCGCGGGAACGGCCGCCGAGGACGATGCGGAGCTTGCGCTGTGCGACGATGTGGTCGCCGAGCCGCAGGCGGCGACGGCGACCAACGCGGCCGACATCGCTGTGAGTCGAACCATCCGCCGGGTCTGTGCGTGGTTCATGGTCAGTCTCCCCCGTGGCCGCGCTGGCGGCGGCCTGTGACCCGACACGCTGCCGTCGCAGGGCCCTCCGCGCATCGGGAGAACTACGCGGGGGAGTACCTGTTTTTCGCCCCCCGGCGACTCGGCCCTATGCTGCGGAGCGTCCGCGGGCGGCCGACGCGACCGAGGGACGACGGGCCGGATCCATGGGGAGGGACTGACGCTGCGCCTCAGCCGCCGCGAGCGGGAGATCGCGGACCTCGTCGCCGAGGGCCTGAGCAACCGGGAGATCGCAACCCGCCTCTTCATCTCCGAGCGCACCGCCGAGGGGCACGTCGAGTCCATCCGGAACAAGCTCGGGTTCCACTCGCGGGTCCAGATCGCCGCCTGGGTCACGGAGCAGCGGGCGACGGGCGGCGACCGGGCTGATGTCCCGGGGCCGCCGGTCGCGCGCACAGTACCAGCCGCCGCTGCCGACCTCGGCGTCCCCGCGGCCCGGGCCCGGCGCCTCCGTCGGCCCGCCGTCCCCGCGGTCGGCCTCGTCGCGCTGATCACCGCGGGCCTGGCGCTGGCGGCGTCGCTCCGCGGCGGCGGATCGGCGCCGACGGGGCGGGTGATCCTCACCGTGGCGGGGACCGGTGTGCGCGGCGATGGTCCGGATGGGCACGCTGCCTCCGCGACCGACCTGAGCAGCCCGCTCTCCGTGGACATCGACCAACAGGGCCGGCTGTACATCCTCGAGGGGGATCGCGTTCGCCGGGTGAACGGTGACGGCACCGTGGTCACGGTGGCCGGCTCCGGGCGCGCCGGCTCCGCGGGCGACGGTGGGGCGGCAACGGCGGCCGACCTCGACGGCCCGCAGGACATTGTTGTCGACAACGGCGGCAACATCTACATCGCCGACTCCGGCGACAACCGCGTCCGTCGTGTCGACGCGCGCGGCGTGATCAGTACTGTGGCCGGCACGGGGCAGAGAGGCTATGCCGGTGACGGCGGACCGGCCGCGACGGCGCGGCTGGACACACCGACGGGCCTAGCCATCGGCTTCGGCGGGGTCCTGCTCATCGCCGACAGCGGGAACAACCGAGTGCGCGCCGTGGGACCGGACGGCGTCATCAGCACGGTCGCCGGCACCGGCGACGCGGGGTACGCGGGCGATGGCGGCCTGGCGGGGTCCGCGCTCCTCAACGGTCCGCGCTGCATCGCCGTGGACGCCGAGGACAACGTATATGTCGCCGACACGCTCAACGACCGGGTCCGGCGCATCGACGCCGCCGGAGTCATCACCACCGTCGCTGGGAGCGGAGAGCCGGGGTTCGCCGGCGACGGCGACTCGGCGACGGCCGCCCGGCTCAATCTCGCCTCGGGTCCGCTGAGTGGCGCGGGTTGCCTTTCGGTCGACGGTGCCGGCGACCTCCTCATCGCCGACGCTCTCAACAATAGGGTCCGCCAGGTCGCCGTCGACGGCATTATCAGCACTCTCGCCGGGAATGGACAGGCGGGGTCGGCGGGTGACGGCGGGGACGCCACGCAGGCACAGCTGGCGCGGCCCCTCGGAGTGGTCGCGCTCCCGGTCGGCGGCGTCTACATCGCCGAAGCGGACAACGACCGGGTGCGACTCGTCGATCAGCCAGCCGGCGCCGCATCGAGATCGGTCGCGAACGCCCGGCCGACCGCGATCACGACGTAGACCAGATAGCTGGCGCCGGCCGACGCGGCGGCGATCTCCTGTGTCGGGATGTCGGGAGCCAGGTAAGTGCCCTCCCCCGGGACGAGGTGGACCGCCGCCCGTCCAGCCGCCTTCACCGTCACCGCCCCATCGAGGACAAAGACGACTTCGTTGCCGCCTAGGCGATGCGCCGCGCTTCGACCGCCGGGTTGGAGGGTGATGCGCTGCAGAGTCTCGACGTACTGCGCCGGTGCCAGCGCTGATGCCGGGAGGTCCTCGGTCTCGTAGGCGACCTCGGCACCAGCCACGACGAGCGGGGTGCCGCGTTGTGCCGTCGGCCACAGCGCGAGGAAGTACCAGGTGTTCTCGTCGGCGCCCGTGTTGGTGTGCGCGTGCTCTGCGCTGCGCTGGTATGCGGCCCGACCGGCGACGATGGCGACACGCTGCCCGTCGGAGTAACCGAGTACCTGCCCGCCGCCGCTCTGGTAGATGATCCCCGGCTGGTGCTTGCGTGATGGGAAGGACTGGCCCGGTGCCTGGTGGAAGTTGATGACGCGGATGAACTGGCTGCCGGTCGGCAGCGCGTCCAGCTTTCCCGCGGCGAGCTCATCAACGGTCATGAATCGGGCGCGTGCCGCCGGGTCGGGCGTGCGCTGCGGAGACGACCCACATGCGACGACCACCGCGCCGATCACGCCGACCCCGGCGAGGCGGCCTCGGTACCAGCGCCTTCTGCCCAATCGCTCCCCCCGCGGGTCCCTGTTGTCGCGTGTCGTGCCCAGCATTTGATCACGGATTGGAGCAAGCGGGCCAGTTCAAGCTGAGGGGAGTGCTCCGCGCGAGCCGTGCCGGGCCCAGGCCAGCCCTGGTCTCACTCGACACCCGGCCGGTCCGCCGGGGAGGCGGTTTTCGCAAGCTCACCCAGCGTCGCCCGAAGCGCAGACAAGTTCGAACAAGCTACAGTCTGGAGCTCCAACTGCCGAGCGTTGCGCCCCATGCGGGCTTGAGGCAAACGCGAGTACCCGCTCTGGACGAGCGTCATGCGGTCGCCGGCTTGCGGGCAATCACATAGGCGCGCTGCGTGCCCACCTCGAATGGCTCGTA
>VBIQ01000027.1 GCA_005880985.1 Chloroflexota bacterium | reverse complement strand
CTTCGACGCGAAGGGCAACGAGCTTCCGGTGACCAGCGCCTCCATCGCCGTCACCGCGCCGCGCGGCGGTGCTCACGCGCTACCCATCCGCCGGCTCGAGCCCGGCCACTTCGTCGCCGACGTGACGGTCGGCCAGGGGACGTACCGCTTCGACATCGCCGGCAGCACCGACTCCGGTGAGCACATCTCCACCCACCTCGATCTCACTCCGGGGTCGTAGGGCGAGGCCTGACATGCGACTGAGAACTGCCCCCGTCATCGTCGCTGCCCTGCTCGCGGTCGCCTGTGGCGGCAGCCCCACCGCGGCGCCGACGCCGACGGGCACGCCCGGTCTGGCGGGCCGTCCCGCATCGACCGCGTCGTTGCAGCTCACCTCGCCCGCCGACAACGCGACCGTCACCGGCTCGGTGGTCCACGTGATGGTCTCGCTGAGCGGCGCCCAGGTGGTCGCGCAGACATCGACCCACATCCAGCCGGACAGGGGCCATGTCCACCTCTACCTCGACAACCAGCTGATCTATATGCAGTACCGCCTCGAGCAGGACGTGCCCGTCAAGCGCGGCACCTACGCGCTGAAGGCGGAGTTCGTCGCCGCCGACCACGTGCCTTTCAACCCGCGGGTGTGGTCGCAACAGATCATCTTCACGGTGCGCGCTGCATGAAGGTGTGGTGGCGCGGCGCGCTGACGACACTGGTCGCCGTCGCCCTCACGCTGGCCAGCGGCTGCGGCACCGGCGGTCAGGCTGCGCCGATTCGCATCGGTGCCGTCTTCCCGCTGGCGGGCACGGCGCGCGCCGCCGCCGAGGAGGAGTACCTCGGTGTCGGCCTGGCCCGCGACATGGTCAACGCCGACGGCGGGGTCGCCGGCCGCCCGATCGAGCTCGACACCCGCGACCTCGAGACCGGCCGCGGTGCGCAGGCGGCCGTCGACGATCTGCGGCGGTCTGGCGCCAGCGCCATTGTCGGCAGCTTCTCATCCGACCTGTCGATCAGCGTCAGCGGCGCCGCCGCGCGCGACGGGGTCGTCTACTGGGAGGCGGGAGCCGTCGCCGACCGCATCACCGGCCAGGGATCGTCGCTGGTCTTCCGGGTCGGCGCCGCCGGCGCCAACCTGGGCGGGAATGCCGCGCGGTTCGCGGTGGAGCAGCTGGCCCCGAAACTGGGCAAGCAACCCTCGGCGCTGCGGGCGTTCCTGGTGACCGTCAACGACGCCTACGGTCACAGCGTCGCCGATGCGACCCGAGCGTCGCTGATCGCCCGCGGGCTGCCACCTCCGGGAGAGGCGATCTACGACCCCTACCTGCCCGACTGGCCGTCCGTCGTCGGTGCGGTGCGCGACTCCCACGCCGATCTTCTCGTGCTCTCCTCCCACATCCCCGATGGCATCGCCTTTCGACGCGCCTTCCTCGCTGCCGGCCTGCACGTCGACGCCTTCATCGGGTCGACGATGGCGCAATGCCTCCCCGACTTCGGCGCCGCGCTGGGAGCGGACGCGGTGGGGGTCTTCGCCTCCGACCGTCCCGACGGCGGGTTCAACGCCGCCGCCCTCAGCACCCAGGGGAAGGCGCTCTACGACCGTTTCGCCGCCGTCTGGCGCCAGCGCACCGGGCAGGCGGCACCATCGGAGGGCGGCCTCGCCGGATTCAGCGCGGGCTGGGCGCTCTTCCACATCGTGCTGCCGCGCGCGGCCGCCGGGCACGATCTGAGTCCCGCCGCGATCGCCGCGGCGGCTCGCAGCGTCGATCTGCCCGAGGGAAGCCTCGCCAACGGCGCCGGAATCCGTTTCACGACCAGCCGCGACCGGATGGGACAGAACCTTCGGGCGGCTGCGGTCATCTGGCAGTGGCAGGCGGTGCGGCACAGCGTGGTCGTCTGGCCTCCGACCTACGCCACCGGCACGGTGCGCTTCGTTCCCTTGCCGCGCTGATCCGGAGCCTCCTACCCCCAGCCCCCTCCGGGGCGCCTTGCTGGCTTCGGTCTTCGGCAGTCAGATCGGGGCTACCAGCGATACCAGCGGGAGCCGCCGCTGGGGATCAGGAACCCCACCACCCAGACGGCCAGGGCGATGATCGCCACCCACCACAGCGCATGGAGCGCCGCGCCGGCACCGAAAAGGAGCGCCACCAGGATGAGGAAGAACAAGAGGGGCAGCATGTCGTCGTCTCCTCTACCGCGTTTCACGTGACAGGATTCATAGTATGAAATCCTAAGCTAATACTATCAACTTGAGCCATAGCACCTTGTGGGGTAGTGGGAGCAATAGATGACATTGACGCTATCATGATCAATCATGGGGTACCAGGGGCGTGACCGTGGCTGAGCGGGCACCAGCCAGGGCGGTCGTCTTCGCGCCCTCGCCGCTGCTGACGGTGACCATCGAGCGCAGGGGCGACGCGCCGGACGTCCACCTCCACGCCGGCGGGCAGGGGTTCTGGCTGGCGCGGATGATCGCCGCCCTGGGGATGCCGGTCACCCTCTGCGGATCCTTCGGCGGCGAGAGCGGCGTGGTGGTCCGGACCCTGATCGAGCAGGAGGGCGTCGCCGTGCGCGGCATCACCGCCGGCGCCGACAACGCCGCCTACGTCCACGACCGGCGCAGCGGCGATCGCGTTCCCATCGCGGAGATGACCCCGGCGCCGCTGTCCCGCCATGAGGTCGACGAGCTGTACACGCTCACCCTGGTCGAGGGGCTGGAGGCGGACGTCTGCGTGCTCGGCGGCCCGGCGGCCCCCGAGGTGCTGGCGGCCGACACCTACCGGCGGCTCGCCGCCGACCTGACCCGCGGCGGCAAGGTGGTGGTGGCGGACCTGTCCGGACAACCCCTGGCCTCGGCTCTGGAGGGCGGTCTCAGCGTGCTCAAGGTCAGTCTCGACGACCTGCTCGCCGACGGCGTGTCCGCGGGAACGGTCGAGGAGCTGGTGGCGACGATGCGAACGCTGCAGCGGTCAGGGGCGAAGCGGGTGGTGGTCTCGCGCGGTGACCGGCCCGCACTCGCCCTGGCCGGCGAGGTGCTCGAGGTCGCCGGTCCCCGGCTCGAACCGGTGGACGTCCGCGGCGCCGGGGATGCGATGACCGCGGGTCTGGCGGCGGCGCTGGCTCGCGGCGAGACCTGGGAGGAGGCGCTGCGGCTCGGTGCCGCCGCGGGCAGCCTCAACGTCGCCCGGCGCGGTCTGGCGACCGGCAACCGAGACCAGATCGAGAGGCTCGCAGCCTGCGTGGACGTGCGACCGCTGGCGGACACAGGGACCGCGGTGACGGTGACGGCGACGCCGGACGAGCTCGCCGCCCGGGCGCGACCGTCGTGACGCGGCGGGCTCTGATCACCAACGACGACGGCATCGAGTCCGCGGGACTCCGGCACCTGGCGCGGGTGGCGCGGGACGCCGGCTTCGAGGTGGTCGTCGCTGCGCCCCGAGACGAGTCGAGCGGCAGCAGCGCGTCACTCACGGCGGTGCAGGCCGACGGCCGGGTCATCGTCGAGGCGCGCAAACTCGGTCAGGACCTCGAGGGCGTCCCCGCCTTCGCGGTGGCGGCGACCCCCGGCTTCATCGCGCTGATCGCCAGCCGCGGCGCCTTCGGCCCACGCCCCGACGTGGTGCTCTCGGGAATCAACCGCGGTGCCAACACCGGTCACGCCATCCTCCATTCGGGAACCGTGGGCGCCGGCCTCACCGCGTGCACGCAGAGATGCCGGGCGATGGCGGTGTCACTCGCCGGTTCCGCCCCGACCCACTGGACGACGGCGGCGCTGGTGGCACGCGAGGCGCTCGGGCACCTGCTCGCCAGCGATGCTGCTGTCGTGCTCAACGTCAACGTGCCCGACCTGCCCATGGCGGACGTGCGTGGCCTGCGTCACGCGCGGCTGTCGAGTTTCGGCGCGGTGCAGACCACGATCGCCGAGGTCGGGCAGGGCTACGTGAGGGTTGGCGTCTCGGATCTCGAGGCCGAGCGCGAGCCGGGCAGCGACGCCACCCTGCTCGCTGCCGGGTTCGCGACGGTGACCGCGCTCGACCCCATCTGCGAGCGCGATGTCGACCTCCCCGGCATCCCGCGCCCTCGCCGCGAGGAGTCGCTGCAACCCATGCAGGGACGGGTCAGCGGCTGAGCACCCGCTCGAGCTCGGCCTTGCGCATCCGCGAATACCCGCTGACGCGGCGCTGGCGCGCTTCGTTGCGCAGCTGGGCCACGGTGCGTCCGCCCGAGCCGCGGTGCGAACGCAACCCGCCGCGCCGGCCGGACGAGATGTCCCGAGTCGACGTGCGGCTGGTCGAGCGCGCCTCTCCGCTGCGAGCGCGCTCCTTGCTCACGGTGCGGGCGGCGATCTCCTTGGCGAGCGACGGGCTCCGCCCGCGCCGCTGCAGGCCTTCCTTGATGTGCTCGTACTGACGCTCGCGCTTCGGGCTCCAAGCGTTCTGTGGCATCGACGTTCCTCCTGACCGCTACCGCCGCGCGGGCGGCGCTGTCGGATCCTCCCTGCGCTCGTACTCACCGGCGATGTCGCGGTCGATCTCCTCGGCGACTCGCTTCGCCTTGTCAACCGCGCCGCCGCCCTCGGAGGCCTCGACCTTCGCCTTGTGCGCGAGCTCGCCCGGTGCCTGAGGGCGGAGCTCGGGATGCCCCTCGTCCGCGACCGAGCCCTCGAGCAGGGTCGGTCGGGGCGGGGGTGCGGCCCGGCTCCGTCCGCCCAGAACCCCCTGGATACGGCTGGCCAGCCGGCCTAAACGCGTCATGGCTGGACCTCCCGGATGGAGAAGCCCGCCGGCGTCCGGTGACGCCGGCAGGCCCTCTGTTGTCTGTCCTTGATCGACGACCGGGAGCTAGAAGTCGTCAATCTCCCGGCGATAGCCAGGGCCACCGGGGCCGTCGACGTAGGTGCGGCGGCGACCGCCGAAGTAGCCAGGCCCCGCCCACGACGACCAGAAGATCATCGACATCAGGATGCCGAAGCCCCCGACGGCCAGCAGGATCAGACCGACGGTGTGGATGTCCACGCCGCTGTGATTGGTGATGTTCACGGCGAAGGCGAGGACCGCACCCACCGCGACGAGGAGGATGCCTACTCCCAGACCCATGTTCATCCCTCCTTCTGGGCCCCTCCAAGGGGCCAGGGGATCGCGCTTCCCTTATACCAGATCTATAACGTAAAGTAAACCTGGCGATGGGGCCAAGAGCGCCTCAACGCGCGGCCGCGGCCCTGGCCCGGCGATCGACCTCGCGCAGCGCCTCCAACAGGGCGTCGGTGTCGATCCGGCTGCGCGACTGCACCTCGACCCGGCATCCCAGCGCGCCGCCGCCGGCGTTGTCGAGCACAGCCGGCCTGACCAGGACCCGATCGCCCTCGCCGAGCTCCAGGCGATCGTGGACCGAACGCTCGATGTCCCGGATGGAGGCTCCCTCGAGCAGCCGCGTCTCGATGCTGGCGCGCGACGGCCGGTCATCGGTGCGCACCACCGCGCTCATCGCCACGCTGTTGGGGATGCGCAGCGGTTGTCCGTCCGACGCCAGCGTGGTGTAGAGAGCGCCGACGCTGATCACCACTCCTTCGTACTCGGTGCCACCGAACAGCGCGCTGCGAAAGTAGGTCCAGTCACCCACCCGGTACGGGCGCGCTGCCACCAGCATCGCCCCGGCGAAGAGGTTGCTGAGCGACGATTGGGCGGCGGTGCCGACGACCACGCCGATCACCGCGCTTCCCAGCAGAAACCCCGAGAGGTTGATGCCGACGCCGGAGATGATGAAGAGGCCGAGCAGCACATAGGCGGCCCACGCCGAGACAGTGCGAAGGCCGGACATCGACTCCGCGCGTTCGCCGGAGAAGAGGGCGGCGAGGAGGGCGCGCACCACGATGGTGCCGAGGATGGATGCGAGCACGAGCGTGCCGAGCAGCCCGACCACCGAGTAGCTGGTGGGGATGAGATGGAGGACATCGGGCTCGATCGCCAGCACCGCCACCAGGCCCGCGATCGCGGCGGCGGCGCTTGCCCAGGAGCGAGCGGCTGTGTGAAATCGCACTGGGTTATCTCTCGCGTGTTGCGGCAGATGGTCGTGGAGCGTTTGGCATGACTGCAGACATGGTTGGCTGGCGGAAGAGAAGGACAGCTGCGCCATCAGCCTAACCGCTGCCGGTGACGCGTTGCAAGGTGCCGCGCAATCCTCAGCGCGCGGACGCTATGTCGCCGTCAGCGTCCCTTGAACTGCGGGGTGCGCCGCTCCCAGAACGCCGTCCATCCCTCGGCGGCGTCATCGCTCTGCTGAGTCGCTGCCTGCGCCAGCGCTTCGACCTCGAGCACAGCGTCGAAATCGGCGTCGATGGCGATGCGCAGCGCACGCTTGGTGGCGCGCACCGCCAGCGGTGCTCCCTCCGCGATCCGCGACGCCAGCTCGGCGGCGGCGGCGCTCAGCTCGGCGTCGGGCACAACCCGGTTGACCAGGCCCAGCGACAGCGACTCCCCGGCGTCGACCAGCCGGCCGGTCAGCAGCAGGTCGGCGGCTCGCGCCGGGCCCAACAGTCGCACCAGCATGTGGGTGGCGCCGCCACCGGGATGGATGCCGAGTCGCACGAAGGTCGCACCGAAGCGCGCCGACGCTGCGGCGAGGCGCAGGTCGCAGCAGAGGGCGAGGTTGAGCCCGGCACCGATGGCCGGGCCGTTGATCGCGGCCACCGTCGGCGCGGCCAGGTCGCGGAGGTCGAGGAAGGCGCGGTAATAGGAGGTGAGCAGCTCGCGCTGGGGGAGGACGCCGTCGGCCGCCGATCGCAGCTTGCCGAGGTCGGCGCCGGAGCAGAACGCGGAGCCGGCGCCGGTGAGGACGACGCAGCGGACCGACGGATCAGAGGCGACGCGCGCAGCCGCGTCCCGAAGGGCGGCAGCCATCTCGAGGTCGAGGGCGTTGCGCCGTTCCGGGTTGTCGAGGGTCAGGGTGACCACGCCGGTCTCGCTCCGGCTCTCGCCCAGCGGCATGGCGGGAGCCTACACGGCGCACCGGCCTGGGCGGTCCGCCTCAGCGGTCGCTTCGAGAGCCGTGCCCTATACTCGCGGCCGTGGCTCAGGGTCCCCGAGCGGTGGTCCTCGCCGCCGGGCAGGGCACGCGGATGCGGAGCAGCGTGCCCAAGGTGCTCCATCCGTTGGCCGGACGGCCGCTCATCCTCCATGTGGTGGAGCGCGCCGCCGAGGTGACCGGGCGCAGACCGCTGGTGGTGGTCAGCCCCGCCCATCCCGAGGTGGTCGACGCCGTCGCCGCCGCTGCCGACACCGTCGAGCAACGGGAGCCGAAGGGCACCGGCGACGCGCTGCGCAGCGTCCCCGAGCGGTTACGCGAGCCGGGGCCGGTGCTGGTGCTCAGCGGTGACGTCCCGCTCCTCCGAGCGGAGACCCTGCGCGCCATGCTCCGCCTTCATGACGAGCGCCGGCCGGCGTGCACGCTGCTGAGCGTCAGCGGCGCCGACCTCGCCGGCCTGGGACGGCTGATGCGCGACGGCCACGGACGGGTGGTGGCGGTGGTGGAGGAGCGCGACCTGCCCGAGGGCGACGCATCCGGCGCCGAGGGCAACGCCGGTGTCTATGTGTTCGACGGCACCCGGTTGTGGCCGGCGCTGGAGGGACTCGACGCCGACAACGCCCAGGGCGAGCACTACCTCACCTCCCTGATCGCCCGCTTCGCGCCGGAGGTCGAGGTGATGGCGGCCGGCGACCCTCTCGAGGCGCTCGGCATCAACGATCGCCGCCAGCTCGCCGCCGCCGAGGCGGTGCTTCGGCGGCGGCTGCTCGACCAGTTGATGCTCGAGGGTGTGACCGTCGAGGACCCGGCCACCACCTATGTCGACGCCGAGGTCCGGGTCGGGCGCGACAGCGTGCTCCATCCGATGACCTCGCTGCGCGGCGTCACCGTGCTCGGCGAGGCCTGCGAGATCGGTCCCATGGCGCAGCTGCGCGAGGTCCGCACCGGCGACCGGGTCCGCATCGGTGCCTCGCACCTAGAGGAGTCGGTGCTGGAGGACGAGGTGACCATCGGCCCGTGGAATCGCGTCCGTCCCGGCTGCTGGCTCGGGCGTGGGGTCGAGCTCGGCACCCATGCCGAGGTGAAGAACAGCCGCATCGGCGCGAGATCTCGCATCGGCCATTTCTCGTGCGTCCTCGACAGCGAGGTGGGGGAGGGGGTCAACATCGGCGCGGGTACGGTCACCTGCAACTACGATGGGCTCGACAAGCACCCCACCGTGATCGGAGATGGTGTCTTCGTGGGAACCGACAGCATCCTGGTGGCGCCGCTGCGAATCGGTGACGGCGCCTACATCGCCGCCGGGTCGGTGATCACCCATGACGTACCCGCCGGGGCGCTGGCGGTGGAGCGGGCGCCCCAGAACATCATCGCGGGATGGGCGGCGCGACGCCGCAAGCGGGCCGCCGGCGCATCGGCGCGTGGGGAGAGCCGAGCATGAGCAGTCCCCACGGTGAGCTGATGCTGCTCTCGGGTACGGCCAACCCCGAGCTGAGCGAGCGGATCGCGGCCGAGATCGGGCTGCCGCTGGCCGACATACAGGTGACCCGTTTCGCCGATGGCGAGATCGACGTCAAGATCGGCGACTCGGTGCGCGGTCACGACGTCTTCCTGATCCAGCCGACCTGCTACCCGGTCAGCGAGAACCTGGTCCAGCTGTTCATCATCCTCGACAGCCTGCGGCGCGCCTCGGCGGCGCGGATCAACGCCGTGGTGCCCTATTACGGGTACGCCCGCAAGGAGAAGAAGACTCAGGCGCGCGACCCGATCAGCGCCAAGCTGATGGCCAACACCATCGAGATGGCCGGCGCCGACCGGGTGATCACCGTCGACCTGCATGCCGAAGCCATCCAGGGTTTCTTCGACATTCCCGTCGATGCCCTGACCGCGTCCAAGATCCTCGCTCGTCACGTCCATGAGCGGCACGGGCAGAACCTGGTGGTGGTGTCGCCCGACGTCGGCGGCACCGCCCGCGCCCGGCAGCTGGCGAGGCTGCTCGACTGCCCGATCGCCATCATCGACAAGCGGCGCCCCTCCGATGACGATGTCGAGGTTCTCAACGTCATCGGCGACGTTGAGGGACAGCGATGTGTGGTCATCGACGACCTGATCAGCACCGGCTCCACCCTGGCCGGGGCCGCCCATGCGCTGCGACGCAGCGGGGCCACCCGGGTCGATGTCGTTGCCACCCACGGGGTGTTCAGCGACAGCGCGCTGCAGCGGCTGCACGAGGCGCCGATCGACGAGATCTGCGTCACCGACACCATCCCGCTGCGCGAGCCGCGGACCTTCGACGACCACCCCAAGCTCCGCATCCTCACCGTCGCACCCCTGATCGCCGAGGCTATCGTGCGGGTCCACGAGGGACGCAGCGTCAGCGAGCTGTTCCGATGAGCGGGTCAAACCCCCGACCGTCCGTCGCGCCCTGGGCAACCGGGCCATGAGCCTCAAGATCACCCTGTTGGCGCTGGGACTGGTGCTCGCGATCTTCGCGGCGACGGCGGAGACCGCGCTCACCACGGTGAGCCGCATCCGCATGCGCTCGCTGGCCGAGGCGGGGAACCGCCGCGCCCAACGAGTGGTGAGGCTGCACAACGATCCCAACGCCTACCTGTCGACCATCCTCACCGTCAACAACGGCGCCGTCATCGTCGCCACCACGTCGGCAACCCTGATCGGGATCGAGACCCATCGGGTCTCCGATGCCATCGTCACCATCGTCCTGGCAGTGATCATCCTGGTCTTCTGCGAGATCACGCCCAAGTCGCTGGCGCTGCGATTCAGCGAGAGCGTTGCTCTCGCCTTGGCCACGCCGGTGTCGGTGCTGACCACCGCATTGCGACCGGTGGTGGGCGGGCTCACCTGGTTCAGCAACTTGCTGGTGCGGACCGCCACCCGCGGCTCCGTACGGGGCCCGTTCGTGACCGAGGAGGAGCTCAAGCTGCTGGTCGCGGTCGGTGAACGTGAGGGGATCGTCGAGCAGGAGGAGCGGGAGATGATCACCGGCATCCTCGAGATGACCGACAAGGCGGTTCGCGAGGTGATGGTGCCTCGGGTCGACGTCGTCGGCATCGAGTCCGACCGCACTCTCGAGGACGTCATCCGCCTGATCATCGAGCACGGGCACTCGCGCATCCCGGTCTACGAGGAGAACATGGACAACATTGTGGGGGTGGTATACGCCAAGGACGTCCTGCGCCACCGCGGTCGTGAAGGCGAGCGGGTGACGGCGTTGATGCGCGAGCCCTACTTCACCCCCGAAGCCAAGAAGGTGGGTGAGCTGCTCCACGACATGCAGGAGCGCACCGTGCACCTCGCCATCGTGGTCGACGAGTACGGCGGTACCGCCGGCATCGTCACCATCGAGGATCTGATCGAGGAGATCGTCGGTCCCATCCGCGACGAGTACGACGTGGCCGAGCAGGAGGAGATCCAGTTCCTCTCCGATCACGAGGTGTTGATGAACGCCAGGGTGTCGATCGACGACGTGAAGGAGCTGCTCCAACTCGACCTCGATGACACCGACGCCGACTCCATCGGTGGTTTCGTCTATGCCAAGCTGGGAGAGATCCCCAAGGTGGGAGCGGTAGTGCAGATCGGCGACGCCACCCTGACGGTGGAAGCGGTACGCCGCCAGAGCATCCGCATGGTGCGCATCACCAGTCCTCGCCCCTTCATGGTGGAGCAGCGCAATGGCGCGCGTGAGGAGGGCGCAGGCACCGGTGCCGGAGCCGCAGGCGGGGACTCGGCGCGGGCCGGCGACTGATGTCGACCTACGTCGACGAGGGGGTGGTGCTGCGCCGGGTCGACTACGGCGAGGCCGATCGCATCCTCACCGTTCTCACCCGGCAGCACGGCAAGATCGGGGTGATCGCCAAGGCAGTCCGGCGGTCGGGCAGCCACCTGGCCTCGCACAGCGATCTCTTCGCTCGCAGCACCATGCAGATCGCGCGCGGGCGCGGTGAGCTGGACGTGCTGGTCCAGGCCCAGCGGGCCGGCCCGGTTCCACCGGCCGGGGATGCGCGGCGCGCCGCCTGCGCAGCGCTCTGCGCGGAGCTCGCCGACCGCGTGCTCGAGGGTGGCCACCCGCTCGACGAGGGTCTGTACGAGCTCGTCGCCGCGGCCCTGGAGGAGTGTGCCGACTCCTCGCGCGATCCCCGCGCAGCCGTCGCCTGGTTCGCGCGGCGGATGATCGATCGGCTCGGCTATGCCCCCGAGCTGCGCAACTGTGCCGGCTGCAGCCGCGTCCTCGACGAGGTTCCGGCTCATTTCAGCGCCGCGGGCGGAGGTCTGCTCTGCGACGCGTGCGCGGCCGCCGATCCCGGTGCCGTCCCCTGTCCGGTGCGTGTGATCAAGGTGCTGCGGGTGATGGAGGCCGAGGATGCCGGCCTCTACGCGCGGCTCCGGCTCGACGCCCCGACCCTGGAGGTGCTGGAGACGGTGGTCGAGCGCGAGCTCGAGCAGCACGTCGACCGGCGGCTTCGCTCACTGGGAGTGATGCGCTCACTCTGGACCGCGGGCACGCCGGGGTACCCATGAACAGCGGTCCGATACACTCTCCGCCCGTGGCCGCTGTGGAGGCGCCCCGCGCCGACCTCATCGACCGGCTGGTCTCGCTCTCCAAGCAGCGCGGATTCGTCTTCCCCTCCAGCGAGATCTACGGCGGTATCAACGCGCTCTACGACTTCGGTCCGCTCGGCACGCGGATGCGTCGCAACATCCGCAACCGCTGGTGGCGGGCGATGATCGAGCTCCGCGACGACATCGAGCCGATCGAGACCTCGATCATCATGAACCCGCAGGTCTGGGTGGCCAGCGGCCACGTCGCCGGTTTCGCCGACCCGCTGGTCGACTGCACCGGCAGATGTCGCAAGCGCTGGCGCGCAGATCACATCGCCAACGAGCGTGCCGAACGTGGCAAGGACCCTGCCGTCGTCGCCTGCCCGGAGTGCGACGGGCGGCTGACCGAGGCCCGCCAGTTCAACCTGATGTTCAAGACCTTCGTGGGACCGGTCGAGGACGCGGCGGCCCAGGTGTACTTGCGGCCGGAGACCGCCCAGGGGATGTTCGTCAACTTCGCCAACGTCCTCAACGCCACCCGCCGGCGCCTCCCCTTCGGGATCGCCCAGAACGGGAGGTCCTTCCGCAACGAGATCTCGCCGGGCAACTTCATCTTCCGGCTCCGCGAGTTCGAGCAGATGGAGATGGAGTACTTCTGCAAGCCCGGCACCGATGAGGAGCTCTTCGCCTACTGGTGTGACGAGCGGCTGCGCTGGTTCATCGAGGACCTGGGAGTTCGCCGCGACCGGCTGCGACTGCGCCCCCACGAGAAGGGCGAGCTGGCCCACTACGCCAAGGCGGCCAACGACGTCGAGTACCTCTTCCCATTCGGCTGGAGCGAGCTCGAGGGCATCGCCAACCGCACCGACTTCGATCTGCGCGCCCATCAGGAGCACAGCGGTCGCGACCTCAGCTATTTCGACGCCGACGCCAACGAGCGCGTCATCCCCTATGTCATCGAGCCGGCAGTGGGGGTGGATCGCATCTTCATCACCCTGCTCTGCGACGCCTACGATGAGGAGGAGGTGCGGGGTGAGAAACGGGTGGTGATGCACCTCCATCCCGACGTGGCCCCGGTGCAGGTGGCGGTGCTGCCGTTGAGCAAGCGGGCCGAACTCTGCGAGGTGGCGGGCCGCCTCGAGCACGAGCTGCGGCCGCGCTTCGCCACCGAGTACGACGAGACCCAGTCCATCGGGCGGCGTTACCGGCGACAGGACGAGATCGGCACTCCGCTGGCGATCACCGTCGATTTCGACTCTCTCGAGGACCATGGCGTCACCATCCGCGAGCGTGACGGGATGACCCAGGTTCGCGTCCCGATGACGGGACTCGCCGACGCGCTGCGGGACCAGCTGGAGGAGAGCCGCGGGCGGTCGCTGCATCGTGCGGCGGGAAGCGAAAGCTCCGGCTGAGGGGTAGGCGGGGAGCGCGCGCGGCGGCCGCCTCGGGTGGCGGGCGGGTGTTACGCTCGCGCCCCCCGACAGTATCACGGAGGCGTCAATCTCGATGGCGGTCCGCACCCCGTCCAAGGCGAAGACGACGAAGCGCACGGCGACGACGGCGCAGACCAGGGCGAAGAAGCCCAGCCGGACGGCGGCGGACGGTCGAGCGCGGGCGCGTGGTGCCAGGTGGGTCTGGCGCTTCGAGGAGGGAAGCGCGAGGATGCGCGACCTTCTCGGAGGCAAGGGTGCCGGCGTTGCCGAGATGACCCGCGCCGGCCTGCCGGTGCCGCCGGGTTTCACCATCACCACCGAGGCATGCAACGCCTACTACAAACGCGGCGAGCGCTTTCCACCGGGGATGTGGGAGCAGGTCCTCACCGCGTTGCAAGGGGTCGAGCGCAAGACCGGTAAGGGTTTTGGCGATCCCCGTAACCCGCTGCTGGTCAGCGTGCGCAGCGGCGCCAAGTTCTCGATGCCGGGAATGATGGACACGGTTCTCAACCTGGGGCTCAATGCCGAGACCCTCGATGGTCTGGCCAAGCTGACCGGCAACGAGCGTTTCGCCTTCGACGCCTACCGCCGCTTCATCCAGCTCTTCAGCAAGATCGTTCTCGGCGTCGACGGCCAGCTCTTCGAGCACGCGCTCGATCAGGCAAAGCGGCAACACCGTGCGGCCACCGACGCCGACCTGAGCCCGGCGGCGCTGGGCGAGGTCATCGACGAGTACAAGGCCATCGTCCGCAAGCACGCCCGGGGGGAGTTTCCCGAGGATCCCATCGAGCAGCTGCGGGCCGCCATCGGGGCGGTGTTCTCGTCGTGGAACAACAAGCGGGCGGTCGACTATCGCAATTTCAACAGGATCCCGCACGATCTCGGCACCGCCGTCAGCGTGCAGACCATGGTCTTCGGCAACATGGGCGACGACTCCGCCACCGGAGTGGCCTTCACCCGCGATCCTAACACCGGCGAGAAGGTGCTCTTCGGCGAGTATCTTCCCAACGCGCAGGGTGAGGACGTGGTCGCCGGCATCCGCACCCCGCATCCCATCGCCGACATGGCGCGCGAGATGCCGCGCGTCTACCGGCAGTTCGACCAGATCGCCAAGCGGCTGGAGCGCCACTACCGCGACATCCAGGACCTGGAGTTCACCATCGAGCGTGGGCTGCTCTACATGCTGCAGACCCGCAGCGGCAAGCGCACCGCGGCGGCGGCGGTCAAGGTTGCCGTCGACATGGTGCGCGAGCGATTGATCACCCGCGAGGAGGCGGTGCAGCGGGTCGAGCCGGCGCACATCGACCAGCTGCTCCATCGGCGCATCGACCCCGCGGCCGCGATCGAGGTGCTGGCCACCGGACTGGCGGCCTCGCCGGGCGCCGCCTACGGCAAGGCGGTGTTCGACGCCGACCGTGCCGAGGAGATGGCCAAGGCAGGCGAGAAGGTCATCCTGGTGCGCATCGAGACCAATCCCGACGACGTCCACGGGATGATCGCCGCCGAAGGAGTGCTGACCTCGCGCGGTGGCCGCACCTCGCACGCGGCGGTGGTGGCGAGGGGGATGGGCAAACCCTGCGTCGCCGGCGCCGAGTCGGTGCGCGTCGACCTGGAGAAGCGCCAGTTCACCGCGGGCGGCCGCACCATTCACGAAGGCGAGCAGTTCACCATCGACGGGTCGACCGGCAACGTCATCGCCGGCGCGGTGCCGATGATCGACCCCGAGATCAGCGGCGAGCTCGAGCAGCTGCTCAGGTGGGCGGACTCGATCCGGCGGCTCGAGGTGTGGGCCAACGGTGACTACCCGCACGATGCCCGGCGCGCCCGCGAGTTCGGAGCCCAGGGCATCGGGCTGTGCCGCACCGAGCACATGTTCATGGAGCAGGATCGTCTGCCGATCGTGCAGCGGATGATCCTGGCGCCGACCACCGCAGAACGGCGGCGCGCCCTGGACGAGCTGCTGCCGATGCAGCGAGGCGACTTCTACGGAATCCTCAAGGAGATGCGCGGACTGCCGGTGGTGATCCGGCTCATCGATCCGCCGCTGCACGAGTTTCTCCCCTCGCTCGAGGACCTGCTGGTCGAGGTGACCCGGGCGCAGGCGCTCGGCAAGCCGGAGAGTGAGTACGCGGAGCAGAAGCGACTGCTCGACGCGGTGCGCGACCTGCACGAGCAGAATCCCATGCTGGGGCTGCGCGGTTGTCGACTGGGCCTGAAGTTCCCCGAGATCATCGAGATGCAGGTGCGCGCGATCCTCGAGGCGGCGGTGCAGCTCAAGCGGGAGAAGGTTGACGCCCGGCCGGAGATCATGATCCCCCTGGTCGGCCACATCGAGGAGTTGCGCCGCACCCGCGCTTATCTGGAGACGACGGCGAAGCAGGTGCTCGGCGCCGCCGGGACCAGGGTGAGCTATCGCTTCGGCACCATGATCGAGCTGCCGCGCGCGGCGCTGACGGCGGCGCAGATCGCCGAGGATGCCGAGTTCTTCTCCTTCGGCACCAACGACCTCACCCAGACCACGTTCGGCTTCTCTCGCGACGACGCCGAAGGCAAGTTCCTCTTCCAGTACGTCGAGGACAAGGTGCTGCCCGCCAATCCCTTCGAGACCCTCGACATCCCCGGCGTGGGCCGGTTGATGCGTGCCGCGGTCACCGAGGGACGCCGCACCCGGCCGGGTCTCAAGATCGGCATCTGCGGGGAGCATGGTGGCGATCCCGCCTCCATCTCCTTCTGCGAAGAGCTTGGGCTCGAGTACGTGTCGTGTTCACCGTTCCGGGTGCCGGTGGCACGACTGGCGGCGGCGCAGGCGCGACTCGCCGTGTCCGAGCGCGACCGCTGAGCCGCCGAAGCTCCGAGGACCCGGGCTGAGCGTCACCGCCGCACGCCGTCGCTGCTATCCTCGGCGCGGGTGAGCGAGCGCGTCCGCATCCGCAAGGTCGGCACCCGAGAGGGCCGTCCGATGATGCTGGACGACGGCCACGTCGTCGAGGGCGACGAGGTGGCACCGCCGACGCCGGGCATGCCGTACCTGGTGCGGCGCACGGTGATGGAGGAGGAGGAGGCGCCCGAGGTCTTCAACACCTCGCCGGTGCGAGCAGTGATCACCGAGCGCGGCGGCGGCATCCTGCTGCTGACCGACAACTCCCGCTACGCGCTGGAGATCGTGGGCCGCTGAGCGCGGACGTCATCGGGCCCGGCTCGCTGGTGGCGCCGCGCGTGTCACAGCCGGTCGGCTTGGCTTACACTTTTCCGTAGATGTCTCCGACCCCCCTTCCTGCCGATCAGTACACAAGCGCGGGCATCGCGGCCGAGCTCACCGCCGACGAGGTGGCGTCTCAGCTGGAGCGTCAGCGCTTCGACGCCGAGCTGAGCGCTCGCCAGTCACGGATCAAACAGCTTCAGCTCGAGCTGGACGCCGCCCGCGCCGAGCACGCCGCCGCCCTCGCCGACCGCGAGCGGCGGATCGCCGAGCGAGAACGCGAGCTGGTCGAGGCACTCTCACGCCGCCGCGGGTTCTTCCGCCGCCGCTGAGCCGGGATCCGCGCGATGCCCGTTGACGCGGTCAGCGAGGTCAAATCGCGGCTCGACATCGTCGACGTCATCAGCGGCTACGTGCGCCTGCACAAGGCCGGCCGCGAGCACAAGGCGCTGTGCCCCTTCCACTCGGAGAAGACGCCCTCCTTCGCGGTGAGCCAGGAGCGCCAGGCCTGGTATTGCTTCGGCTGCCAGGAGGGAGGCGACCTGATCAGCTTCGTCGAGAAGATCGAGCACGTCGACTTCCTCCAGGCACTGGAGCTGCTGGCCGAGCGCGCCGGCGTCGAACTGGCTGCGCCCGGGCGCATCTCCGATCGCCGCGACGCCAACCGGCGACGCACCCGGGCTCTCGAGCTGCACCGGCGGGCCCAGGCCTTCTACCAGCACATCCTCTGGGAGACGGATGCAGGAGCGCCCGGGCGCCACGTGCTCGCCGATCGCGGGGTGTCGGAGGAGACCGCGCGTCTCTTCGGGCTCGGGTTCGCTCCCGCGGGTGGCGCCGGTCGCGACGCCCTGCTGCGCTACCTGGTCTCGCGTGCCCAGGCAGCTCCGCCAGAGATCGCTGACGCCGGCCTGGCCCATCCTCCTGACCGCGGCGGGATGACCCGTGATCGCTTCACTCATCGACTGATGTTCCCCATCCGCGACGATCGCGGTGCCGTCATCGGCTTCGGCGCGCGAGCTCTCGGCGACGCGATTCCCAAGTACCTCAACACTGCCCGCACCGCCGTCTACGACAAGTCGACGGCGCTGTTCGGCATCGACTTAGCGCGGCAGGAAATCATCTCCACCGGCCGCGCTGTCGTCGTCGAAGGCTACTTCGACGTGATCGCAGCTCACGTCGCGGGAGTGCGCAACACCGTGGCCAGCAGCGGGACCGCGCTCACCAGCGAGCAAGTACGCGTCCTCGGTCGCCTTGCTCGTATCGTCGTCCTCTGTTTCGACAGCGACGACGCCGGTCGCGCCGCCGCATCGCGGGCGGTCGACGCCCTCGCCGCCGAAGGCGTCGAGACCCGCATCTGCCAGCTCCCAGCGGGGTGCAAGGATCCCGACGAGCTGGTGCATCGTGATGCCGCCGCCTTCGTCGCCGCCATCGCCGATGCGCCTCCCGAGTGGCAGGTGCTCCTCGACCGTGCCCTCGACGGCGCCGAGGCCGGCTCGGTTGAAGCGCGGCGGGGCGGGGCGGAGCGTGCCATCGGACTTCTCACCCGGATCCCGGCGGCCGCCACCCGCGATCTCTATGCCCAGCAGGCCGCGCGGCGGCTGGAGCTCGACGCTGCCGCGGTGCGCAGTGATGTCGAGCGCGCCCTCCACCGCCAGCCGAAGGACCGAGGTCAGCGAGTGGTGGCGGCGCTGCCGGCAGCGCCGGCCGCCGACGCCCCGGGTTTGACGGACAGCGCCGCCGGGCACCCTCTGACCTCGTGGGAGGCGTATCTCGCCGGCCTGGTGCTGCAGCGTCCCGGTCTGGCGGCGCTTGCCGTGGAGCAGGACGGGTTGCGCCTCGAGGAGCTCGGCCATCCGCACCTTCGACGCATCGTCGAGGTGGCGCTGGAGCGGCCGCCCGGTGAGGCGTTCCCGCTCCACCTCCTCGGGCCTTCGGAGCAGCGTTCGGCGGCGCCCCTGCTGATGCGCTCACTCCCCGAGCTGCAGGAGGATGCCAAGGCCGGCATGGCGACCCGGGTCGTCGGCGACTGCGTCGGCAGCCTGCGCATCGCCGCGCGGCGCTCCCAGGCGGTTGCCCTGGAGCGGCAGATTCGCGCCGCCCGCGATGCCGGCAACGCTGACGAGGCGGACCGGCTGGCGGTGCAGGTCAGCGTCGTCGCCGCCGAGATCCAGGAGCTGCAGCGGCGGCGTGAGGTGGCCTCGATCCCATGACCGGTGGGAGGGGCGACGTGCTTTCCGCGTGGGAACGTTAAATAGGGAAGGCACAGACGCCAGCAGGACGATGCACGGGCGATGGGAGCGATCCTGCCAGGGGCGGGGTCCGGGCAGGAGGAATCGGTAGATGGCGACAGCGAAGGCGCGGCTGACTCCGGGCGGAACCGGTCCCCCGGTCGGCGGCGACCTGCTGGTCAGCGCTGCGGAGGTTCTGATCGTCCGCGGCAAGGAGCAGGGCTACCTCACTCCCGACGACATCCTCCAGGGCTTCCCGGAGATCGAGGCCGAGCCCGACCACCTCGAGCGCATCTTCGACGCCTTCCGCGAGATGGGCGTCGAGGTGTCCGACGGCGACAAGGACTTCGAGGCCGTCGACGAGATCGACGACGAGATGATCGCCACCGCCGAGGCGATCGACTCGGTGTCGCTCGACGACCCGGTGCGCATGTATCTCAAGGAGATCGGCCGGGTCGCCCTGCTCAAGGCCGAGCAGGAGGTCGAGTACGCCCAGCTGATCGAGCAGGGTGACGACGAGGCGAAGAACAAGCTGACCGAGGCCAACCTGCGCCTGGTTGTCTCCATCGCCAAGAAATACATCGGTCGCGGGATGTCCTTCCTGGACCTCATCCAGGAAGGCAACATGGGACTGATCCGCGCCGTCGAGAAGTTCGACTATCACAAGGGATACAAGTTCTCGACGTACGCGACCTGGTGGATCCGCCAGGCCATCACCCGCGCGATCGCCGACCAGGCGCGCACCATCCGCATCCCGGTGCACATGGTCGAAACCATCAACAAGCTGGTGCGTGTGTCGCGCCGCCTGCTGCAGGAGCTCGGCCGTGAGCCGACCGATGAAGAGATCGCCGACGAAATGGGCGTGACCCCGGAGAAGGTGCGCGAGATCATCAAGGTCTCGCAGGACCCGGTGTCGCTGGAGACTCCGATCGGTGAGGAGGAGGACTCCCATCTCGGTGACTTCGTCGAGGACAAGGAGGCCACCGCGCCCAGCGAAGCGGCATCCCTGACGATGTTGCGCACCGAGGTCGAGGACATCCTCGACACCCTCACCCCTCGCGAACGCCGTGTGCTGCAGCTGCGCTTCGGCTTGATCGACGGTCACCAGCGCACGCTCGAAGAAGTCGGCAAACGCTTCGGTGTCACCCGTGAGCGCATCCGACAGATCGAGGCAAAGGCCCTGCGCAAGCTGCGCCATCCGTCGCGGAGCAAGAAGCTCAAGGACTATCTGGAATAAAACGCGGTCTGGTTCTCGCGAGGGCGTCGGTATACTCCGGCGCGTTCCGGGTTAGCTCAGCGGTAGAGCAGGCGGCTGTTAACCGCAAGGTCACTGGTTCGAATCCAGTACCCGGAGCCATCGCGGCGGCGGATGCGTGTGGCGCGCGGCACCCGCCGCGCCGCGCGCCACAGACGCCCGGTGTCCGCTCCCGGGTCACCAGTTGCCCACGTAAGCCCTGGTGGCTGGTAGCGTACGCGTGTTCGCGGATTCCCCACCGAGGTCCCAGCATGTCCGACCCAGCATCGAACTCGGGAATCGACCCCGCGGCGGACGGCGCCGTGCCGACCACCGCCCTCGAGGGGGCATCCGGCGTCGAGGCCATCCCCGTGCCGCCGGCAGCTCACACCAGCTCCTCGAGCGGAGTGCTGGTGGGCTCGGCCGGATCCATCGGCCACGGCCGCGAGCCGGCAGCGCCACGACCCGCGTCGACCGATGTCATCCCCGCACCGCTCGCGGTGATGCCGGTCCGCGAGGAGAGCGCCGCCTCCGACGCCGAGATGGTGGGCCGGCCGATCAGCATCGGCGCCGAGCGGCCGGCATCCGGCGCCGCCACGGAGCGGCCATCCTGGGCGCCGGCGTCGGGCCCGGGAGCGGTGGCGGCGCCGGTCGCGCCGCACCGCGCCCGGCCGGTGCTCCGCTCGCCGGCGCCGATCTTCGGCCCGCCGGGACGGCGGCGTTCGGCCGGCGCCGTGGTGCTGCTGTCGATCGCCACTCTGGGCATCTATTCGCTCGTCTGGCACCACCGCATCAATCGCGAGATGACCGACTTCGATCCCCGGCTGCAGGTTCGCTCGGGGCGATCGGTGCTCGCCCTGATGGTGCCGCTGCTGATCGGGCTCGGGGTCGCCGCCGCCGCCGCCGCCCGGATCATCCTCGACCACGCCGGCATCACGGTGTCGGTCGCGATCCCGGCAAGCGTCACTCACTGGCTGGTGCTGGCGCCGCTCGCCATGCAGTACCTGGTGCTGATCATCCCCTTCAGCCTGCTGGCCGCGGCGATGACCGCGGAGCGGGTGCGCGTCGTCGAGGATCACGTCGGCATTCCCACCGACCGCCAGCTCGCGCCGGTGCCCACCATCGCCTGGCTGATGTTTCCGGCGGCCGGCGGCCTGGTGGTCATGGCGCGAGAGCAGGGACGCCTCAACGAGATCTGGGGGCTGGTGGCCGGCTGACCCCGCCCGGCCCGTTCGGTGACTGACCGACCAGGCCGTACACTGGGCGCCCGCGACCCCAGGACGGCCGGTCCGGCCGTGGCCTCCTGGATGGCAGCAGCCCGGGCCGGCGACGAGACTCAGCCTCTCTGTGGCCATCGCCCTCGCCTGTATCTCCGGCAAGGGTGGGGTGGGCAAGACCACCACCACCATCAACCTTGCCGCCGCCCTGGCGGAGCAGGGCAAACGCGTGCTCGTCATCGACTGCGACCCGCAGTCCAATCTCACCTCCGGGCTGGGGCTGAACCCCTACGCCCTGGAGCGAACGGTGGTCGACGTCTTCACCGGTCGCGAACGGGCCGCCGACGTGATCGTCCCCACCCAGTGGGCGAACCTCTCGCTACTCCCGGCAACCCCTGACCTCAACGCGGTCGAGGGCGAGCTGGCGTCGTCGCTCAACCGCGAGCTCATCCTCCGTGACGCCCTCGCCGGCTGCGGGGTCGATCGCAACTTCGAGGTCATCATCCACGACACCCCTCCCAGCTTCGGGTTCCACACCATCAACGTGCTGGCGGCGATCCGCCACGTGCTGATCCCGGTCCAGATGTCGGGATACGCGATCAAGGGGCTGAAGGAGGTGCTGCGAGCGGTCCACGCGGCCCGGTTGCGGCTCAACCCGCAGCTTCGGATCCTGGGCATCGTCCCCACTTTCGTGAATCTGCGCACAAACTTCAGTCGTGACATGCTCGAGGGGTTGCGAACCATCCCCAACCTCAAGGTCTTCGACACCATCATCAAACTCACCGTGAAGCTCCAGGAGACGTCGCTGGCGGGGGTGCCGGTCACCTCCTACGCGTCGTGGTCCGACGCCGCCATGTCCTACCGCAGCCTGGCGGCGGAGGTCCTCGCCAGTGTCTGAAAGCCCGCTGCGCCGTCACATCGACGCCCTGCTCGCCGACAACCCCGGGGCCGTGTCCGCCGAGCTCCAGCGATGGCTGGCCCCGACCAGCGAATCGCAGGTCGAGCAGATCGCCGCGGAGCAGATTCACGATCGCGAGTGGCGCGGAGAGGTCGACACCGCCGACCCCGCCTACCGCGCCCTCAAGGCCAGCGTCCGCGCCAGCGGCGTCCTCCAGCCGCTGCTGCTGCGGCCGCGGCCCGAGGGTGGCTTCGAGGTGGTCGCCGGTGTCCGGCGGCTCCGGGCCACCCGCGAAACCGGCCAGGCCACCGTCCCCGCCCTGGTGCGCGAGCTCGGGGATCTTGCGGCGATCGTCGGCGGCGCCTGGGAGGCGCTGTCACGCACCGGCATCACCATGGCCGAGGCGCGGGCGCTCACCGCCCGGCTGCAGTCCGCGGGCATGGCCAAGGCGGAGTCGGTGGCCCTGGTGGCGACCCTGCCGCGGGTCGCGCTACCGGCCGGCGAGCCGCCCCCGGCGCAGAGCCACCGAGCCGCCCCGACCCCCAGGGGCGGTCCGGCAGTTGAGGACCTGCCGGCGGTTCCGGTGGTCGGTCGGGCGATCGGTCAGCACCCTCCCGAGGCGATGAGCGTCGAGCCGGCCCGCGAGGTGGTCCCGGTCGAACCCACCGCGGCCGCCGAGGAGATGTCGACGCCCACCGCGGTGCTCGAGCGCGCGCCCGAGGCGGCCGCCCCGCAGGACGCGCCCGCGGCCGCCGACATCACGAACGAGGACGTCACGCCCGGGAGGGAGGATGGGTCCAGCGCCGACGCAGAGCCCACGGCAAGCGTCGGGTCCGCGGCGGAGGTGCCGGCCGCTGCCGAACCGCAGGCGGGTGAGGCGAGCGACGACACCGGAGCGCCGGCCGTGGTCGCGCCACCGGAGAGCCCACCCTCGACGCACGCGCCGATCGTCATCTCCATCACCACTCCCGGCGACAAGGCGTCAGAGGCGGAAGCGGAGCCGGAGCCGGAGCCGGAGCCGGAGAGTCCGTCCGACGCCGCCCCCGAGAGCCCCCCGGTCACCGCTCCCGGTAGCGCAGCGGCAGAGCAGGCCGGGGATCCGCTGCCGGCGGTGCCGCCGGCACCGGCCCCGCCACCACCGCCCCCCCCGCAAATGTCGGCGCGCGCCCCCGCCAGGTCGCGGCTCCAGGCCACGCGGCAGCCGGCCACCGCGCTGCCGGCCGCATCGCATTCCTCGGCCCCAGCCGACGCCGAGGGCCTCGGCAATCCCCTCTGGTACACGCCGTATGCTCTCGGGGTTGCCGTGGGTGCCCTCGTGTTCCTGATCCTGTCGATCCAGCAGGGGGAGACCGGCAGGCCGCTGGTCGCCTCCGCGGTGGTGATGGCGGTGGCCCTCCTCCTCGCCATGGCGAGCCTGGCCCTGGCTCGCCGACGCCTCTGAGCACGCCGCCGCGCCGGCGCCAGCGGGCCGGTATCCGGGCCAGGCTCGAGGGGGGAACGGGGGAGCTGCCGGCCGGGGCCACCGCTGCTGACGTCTCCGCTTCCGCATCTCCGGAGGTCGCCGGCCCACCTCTACCCCAGCCCGTCGGGCCTCACCGTTGGCGGGCGAGGCGCAGCGGCGCCGCCGCCCTGATCCCGGGCCTGGTGACTCCTGCCGACGTTCCCGAGGACGCAGCCGGCCGCGTCCTCTTCGTCGCTCCCACCCTGCCGCCGGACGACGAGCCGCCTCCCGCGCTCGAGGGCGACGCGGCCCCGCCCGAGCCGGCCCCGCCCGAGGCCGCGGTTGCCGAGGACAGGTCGAGCTGGGTGGCGGTGGCTGCGCTGGGGATGGCGATCGTGGTGCTGTTCCTCCTGGGGATGAGCCTCTTTCACTGAGCCGGTATCCAAGCTGTCGAGCGGGCATCCGGCGGCCGCCGGCCCTCTCTGGGCGGTGTGGCAGCCTTAACAGCGTATTCGTCTTGACAAATAGACTTTCGAGACGGATACTTCGCCGGTGGGCACCGACTCGCTGGCGCACTCGGCGGAGCTGTTCCCCACCGTGGCCCCGCCGGGATCGGCCGCGGGTCGCCGGCGGCCGCGCGGAGTGCGGCTGTCGCTGCTGCTCGACCGCGACCTCGCGGCGCGGTCCGAAGCGGAGCTGATCGCCCAGGTGCTGGCCGGCGCCGAACCCGCGGCCGAGGTGGTGCGCTGCGGTCAGCGGCTGGCCGAGCTGCCCTTCTGGCAGCGGCGCGCGCTGGGAGTCGGCGGACTCGTCAGCGAGCACGGCATCCGGCCGGAGCGCGCCGTCCGTCTCGCCGCCCTCTGGGAGCTGGCCGAGCGGTGGTACCCGGACGACCGCCCCACCGTCTCCTCGCCGCGCGATGCCCTGCTTCTTCTCGAGGAGCTGCGGGCGGCGCCGACCGAGCGGGTCGTGGTGCTGCTGCTGGATGCTCGTCACCGGCCGCTGCGCACCGAGGTGGCCGCCGTCGGCACCATCAACGCCTCACGTCTCCAGGCGCGGGACGTGCTGGTTCCCGCGCTCCGCGCCGGCGCCGCCGCGCTGATCGTGGCCCACAACCATCCCAGCGGCGATCCCGCGCCGAGCCGATCAGACCGTCAGGTGACCGCCGCGCTCCGCGAGGCCAGCGCGGTGGTGGGGATTCCCCTTCTCGACCACCTCATCGTCACCCGGCGCGGCCACTTCTCCTTCCGCGAGGCGCAGGGATGGGAGGGTGTTGCCGAGCCGCCCGGGGGTCCGTGACCCCGGAAGACGGCGTCAGGCCGCCAGGTCCTCCTCCAGGTAGCCGGCGCGCTGCAGGGCACCGATCACCCGGGCCACGGAGTCGGCGAGCGTCTCGTCGGTGGTGTCGATCACCACCTCGGGTGACAGCGGCTCCTCGTAGGGGTCGGAGATGCCGGTGAAGTTGGTGATCTCCCCGGCGAGCGCTTTGTGGTACAGGCCCTTGACGTCGCGTCGCACCAGCTCCTCGAGGACGCAGCGGACGTGGACCTCGACGAAATCGCCGACGCGGGCGCGCACCTCGTCGCGGACCTCGCGGTACGGCGAGATGGCGGCGACGATGACGATGACACCGTGGCGGGCGAGAAGCTCGGCGACGAAGCCGATTCGCCGGATGTTGGTGTCCCGGTCCTCCTTGCTGAAGCCGAGTCCCTTGGAGAGGTTCTCGCGGATCACGTCGCCGTCGAGCACCTCGACCGCCCGGCCGCGGCGGCGCAACTCGCCGGTCAGGGCGGTGGCGATGGTCGATTTGCCGGCACCGGACAGCCCGGTGAGCCAGACGGTGACGCCCTGATCCCGCATTCAGGCGCTCCGAGAGACGGGGAGGAGCGGCCGGCCGTGGATGCCGCACTCCTTGTCGACACCGTTCTCCCACCACCAGCGGCCGGAGCGCGGGTCCTCGCCGGCCTGCACCGGGCGGGTGCAGGGGGCGCATCCGATGCTCCGATATCCCTCGGCATAGAGCGGGTGGCGGGGCACGCCCCTGGCCTCCAGGTAGGCGACGACCTCCGCCGCCGACCAGGAGGCCAGCGGGTTGACCTTGACGACCCCGCCGTGCTCGTCGTCGACCGCCACCACCTCGGTGCTGGCGCGGCTCCGCGACTGGCTGCGGCGAAGGCCGGTGAGCCAGCAGTCGAGGGTCACCAGGACCCGCTCGAGGGGCTCCACCTTGCGGACGTGGCAGCAGTCGAGGCGCCGCTCCGGCGAGCGGTAGAAGGCATTGGCCCCGTGCTCGTTCACCATCGCCTGGACCAGGGCCTGATCGGGAAAGGCGATCTCGATGCCGCGCCCGTAGTGCTCGCGCACCATGTCGAGGTAGCGGTAGGTCGCCTCCGGCAGGCGGCCGGTGTCGATGGTCACCACCCGGACGTCGGGGTCGATGGCCATCGCCATGTCGACCACCGCCATCCCCTCGGACTGGAGCCCGGTCACGATGGCGACCCGGCCGCGAGCGAACCGCTCGAGCGCCCACCGCACGGCGGCGCGCGGATCGCGACCCTCGAGATCGGCCGCGGCGGCGGCGATCTCGTCGCGGTCGGAGACCTGGTGCAAGGCAATCATGACTTATCTGATCGAAATACTCGGGTATCGGCGGAGGCTGACTTTGCCACACGAAGGTGGTCCCTGGCAACCGCCGCGCCACGACCGGCCGCTCTCTGACGCACCATTGGCGCGTGGAGCCGCTGACCCTCGCCGACATCCGCCCACCCGCGACCTACGAATCGGTCCGTGCCGAAGCCCGGCGGCAGGTCATCGAGCTGAAGCAGGAGCGCCGGATCGCGGTCGGCGACCAGGTCACCCTGGTGTTCGAGAACCGCGACACCGTCCGCGGCGTGGTCGAGGAAGTCCTCCGCGCCGAGCGGATCGAGGCACCCGACCGCATCGCCGAGGAGGTGGAGACCTTCAACGCGCTGATCCCGGGCGAGGGAGAGCTCACCGCCACCCTGTACCTCGAGATCACCGATCCCGCCGAGATGATGGTCCGGCGCGAAGAACTCCGCGGCATCGATGCGGCGGTGACCATGCGCGTCGACGGTGTCGAGGTGGAGCTGTTGGGCGACCCGGGGTTCGCCCAGGAGGCCCGCACCGGCAGCGTCCACCACCTCCGCTTCCGCCTCACGCCGGCGCAGCGCGATGCCTTCGCTCGCGGTGAGGTCACCATCAACGTCGACCATCCCGGATATGGGGCGGCCATCACCCTGACCGAGGCTCAGCGCGCGGCGCTGGCCACGGACCTGACGGGGGGATGAGCCCGCTCCCGGGAGCACGCGACCGAGCCACCCTCGCGCTGGTCACCCTCGCGGTGCTCGCAGCGGTGCTGGGCGGATGCGGCGGCAGCAACTCAGCGGGTGGATCACCGGCGTGGCGTGCGACGCATCCCGATCCCTCGGGGTTCTCCTTTCGGGCTGCCAGCGGGGTCTGCGTGATCACCGTCCGGTATCCCGACGAGGCGCCGGGTCTGATCGTCGATCAGACCGCCAACACCTTCGTCCAGGTCGGTCGCGGCGCGGCGCACCGGCCACCGGACATGGTGGTCGCGCGCTCGGGCGACTGGACGGTCTTCCGGACCGCTGCCGACCACCTGGCGCTGCTGACCCCGGCCGCGCTCTTCGACTACCGCTCCGGCATCCGCTGCTAGCCGTTCTCGAGCGGCGTGGCCTCGTCGATGAGCAGCACCGGGATGCCGTCGTCGATGCGATAGCGCAGACGGCAGGCGTCGCAGCGCAGCGACTCGGGCTCCGCGACCAGCGGGCCCTTGCACTTCGGGCACGCGAGGATCTCGAGCAGGTCGGGGGGGAGCTGTGCCATCAGCGGCAGCATACCGTGACCTCATCGCATCTCGAGCCACATCGAGTGACCGGCGCGCTCGTAGCCGGTCAGTCCCACTCGCTCCCACAGCGGCAATCAGGACCTCGCTCAACACGGGATCGCAGTGCACGTAGAACGCCGGTAACAACACCTCGAAGCGGGCGGCTCTGGCGAGGAGCTGCGCGGCCAGCCGACACCAGGGGCGGATCACGAAGGAACCTCTGCCAGAATGACCGTGGTGTCCCAGCCCACAACTGCGCCCGGTTCCCCCAACCCTGCCGGCGACCCCCAGAGCCGCTTCGACCTCCCGCGCACCGTCTTCCCCTTCACCGCGCTGGTGGGACAGGAGGCGATGAAGCAGGCGCTGGTGCTCAACGCCATCGACCCGGCGATCGGCGGGGTGCTGATCCGGGGAGAGAAGGGGACGGCGAAGTCGACGGCGGTGCGGGCGCTGGCCAAGCTGTTGCCGGAGCTGGAGGTGGTGGCGGACTGCCGCTACGGGTGCCCGCCGGACGCGCCGGAGGTGCAGTGCGCGGAGTGTCGTGCCCGGGTGGCGGCGGGGGAGGA
>VBIQ01000006.1 GCA_005880985.1 Chloroflexota bacterium | reverse complement strand
CGCTTCAACCGGACCCTCCTCGAGGAGTGGGCCTACGTCCGCCCTTACTCCTCGAACGAGGCCCGGGCGGATTTGCTTCCCGTGTGGCTGCACGAGTACAACCACCACCGGTCTCACACCGCCCTGGGAGGCAGGCCACCCGTCGCCCGTGTCAACAACCTCCCTGGGAACTACACCTAGTGGGGACCCAGGCCATAGGTTGTGCTTGACGACCTATACGGAAAAGTGTATGTTGTCCTGCGGCCCGGGCACCTTCGCGACGGTGTCGAAGCAGGAAGGGTGGTGTGGTACTCCGACGCTACGCGTGGCAGATTGGTGGCGTGGCGACCGCGGCTGCGGTCGTTGCGGTGCTGGTCACCCTGAGCCTTCGCGGCTCGGGCACCGGAACGCATGCGGGCGCAACTCCGACGATCCGCGCGTCAGCCTCTGCCACTGCCGATCCCCGGGTGGAGCAGGTAAAAGCTATTGCCCGTGCTTTTGTCGAAGCAGACGTCCAAAGCGGACGAACTGGCGACCCGACTCCCGTCGACGCGCTTACAGCGCCGGGATCGCAGGCAGAGGGAAACGCTGCGACGACCGCAGACTTTAGTCGCCAGGCCCACCACGCACTAGTAGCGGCACGAATCGACTTCGACGAGTCAGCTTGGAGAGTCAGCCTATCACCCTCTCATGCACTCGTAAGCGTGTCGTACACAGTGGTCGGTCACGAGGCAGAGTGGCCTAGCCTCCGCCCACTAGAGAATGATCACCCGTCAAAGGTCTTCCAGGATCGCCTCGCAATGGAACTAACGGGCCAACGATGGCTCATCGATACAATCAACTAACAGCGCCGCTTGCGCTATTCGCGGCAGCGATAGCGGCATTGGCTCAGATCTGGTCCGCCGGAGCTGATGCAGGCACGGCCCTCACCGCGACCTTGACGACACGCTCACAAGGCAATATCGAGTGGGACTACCTCCTCATAACATCGGTCACTCGTAGTGGCTCCTACTCCCGCCCCGTACCCTCACGTCGAGGAGTGGGGTATTGCGCCTGGGGATTCTGGAAGTTATTGCGAGTGAATCCCATCAGCCAGGAGCGTAGGTACGGGGTATTCATCTACGACAGCTGTAACGGCGATAGACAGATGTTCCCGATCCCAAGCGACACGAGTCAGGCGAGCTGCAACAACGACGACGCTCTATTCGAGTCTGCCAAGTACTCGATCTGCCCAACTATTAGGAAGGGGCATATCCCTGTCGGACTTGCGCCGAGCGGCGCCTGCAACGCAGGGAGCATCGCGTCCACCGCTTTGCAGGCCACACTAACCCCAGCAACGTACGACGCGAGTAAGGCCACAGCTCTCATCGTGAGCACCTCGTTCGCCAGTGACTTCCTCGATCGGCTGCGCGAGGGCACATGTACTGACGTCCTCGACTGGCAAGACATTGGCTGGACCCTGCTCTGGTCAGATGGCGCGGCTGACACCATGGCGGGCTCAGGCCAATCGGGCATTACCGCATCACATACGCTCCCGGCGGCCTCTGGCGGCGGCACGCGAGCCGCAGATATCACGGCCATAGCCCACCTCCATATCTCTGGTGAGGCCATGGACTTCGATGCGGATGGCAACCTGATAAGCCTCCACCGCGATGCCTATGTCGACATCAGCAACCATCAGGACGCCAACGGCATGGGTGCGGCACCGGTCTACACGCCGCCGCAACTGGCAGTCGCGGGCCGGCCGGCGGCCCAGCTCGGGGATGGGTCCGTCGGATACCCCGATCCACAACCCATGCGGCACCTCACCACAATCCGCGGCCGACTCCTCGACATTTACCCGGATGTGGTGGTGCTTCGCCCCGGGACCGAGTCTATCGACGGTGTGGTGATCGGTGACTCGCGCAGCGTGACCAGCCAATGGACATACCTGGGTGGCCGCACCGATGCCCCGACGCCCGACGCCACCGCTCCGGATGCTACCGGCTCACCTATGTCGCCCGTTGGGGTTCAGTGGAATCACGCGGAACGTCTCGATGCGAACGGGCAGCCGATCGACGAGCAGGTCCCCCTGCGCCTTCAGGTGAATACAACGTACCCGGACGGACATGTTGACAGCACAAAGCTGAGTGGTGCCTTACCTGTCTCGATCTATTACCCGGCCCTCACCGACAGCGGTTAGCCTCATTCGCCAGGGGGCAGCAACCCGAGCTGTCGTGGCGCGACGGGCCCCTCCTCTACTTTCCCCGTCTGCAGAGCACGATATGCCGCCACGGCCATCGCATCGACCTGCTCATTCCCAGGGTCACCGCTGTGCCCTCGAACATGCTCAAAGCGCACGCGCTCGTCGATCAGGGGATCGATGGTCGGGAATAGATCAAGGTTCTTGTTTCGCTTCCAGCGCCGTGTCAGCCAATTGATGACACCCATGCTGTCGGTCCTGACGACGATCCTCCAGGAAGGATCGTCCCCCACTTTGGCCCGCACGGCTCGGAGAGCCTCCCTGACCGCCTTCAGCTCCTCGCGATTATTGGTGGTCAGCAGCTCGGCACCGGCGGCCTCATCCACAGTACCGTCGGGCCATTCCAAGCGATATGCCCACGCACCGACCCCAGGATTGCCCGAGCAGGCACCATCGACATAGACGACAACGGTGCGCGTCGCCATCATGGAGCCAGGATGCGGTCGCAGTTCGCGCATTGCACAAGCCCCGGCCCAACGCGGGCGTTGCGTACTTCGTTGAGTCCCAGCGGCAGGCGGCACCCCCCGCAGGCACCGTCAACGATTTGGACGACCGCAGGATGTCGCCTCGCCCCAACCCGCTCGTAGAGGCGGAGCTCGTTCGCCGGCACCCGCGCATGGATCTCCTCACGTGCCTTCTGTGCTTCGACCAAGGCAGCACCTACGCTCTCGAGGCGCTTGGCAAGTGGTGCCGCCTCCTCCGCACGGTGCTTCTCCAGGGTCGCGACCTGTTCGGCGGCCGAGCGGGTTAACGATGATGCCTCCTCAGCTTGTTCCATCAACTGCAGCTCGCGGTCTTCGACCTCACCCAGTTGCCGGACGAGAACATCTAGCTCCCGCTGCATGGTCAGGAGATCCTGAGGATTGCGAACACTACCCCCATAGAGTTGCTTCTCCAACGATCGCGCTCGAGCCCGCATGGACGTGACCTCCCGATCGAGGTCATTGACCGCACCGTCCGCCTCCGTCTGCTCGTCAAGGCGTCGCTGTGCCTCGATACGTGCCTGTTCGAGAAGCGGATCGCCGGCGATCTGCTCCTCTACTGACGCCATCTCGCCTTGCAGAGTGGTAACGCGGTCTTCGGCACGCTGCAATTGGAGGAGAAGCGCCGCACTCATCGAGCCACCTTGAGCAGCCAAACCAAGTACTGGTGACCGCGCTCATGCACCGGGCAGGACGCCAGCGTCTGCCAGCCATGGCGCTTGCGCCAGGGCTCGATGAGCTCAGGGTCTTGTACACACTGCAGAGCGACCCACGCAACATCGCGGTCGGCGGCGTCGGCGCAGATCTTCAGCAGGCTCCGTGCTCCCATGCCGGCGGCGACCACACCCTCGACCTCGCCGCGCTCAAGAGGTGCCAGACCGTTGCCGAGCCTCGCCTCGACCATTTGCGTGGCGCCCCAAGCGTCAAGGTTGCGGCGGAGCTCCTGATACGGTCCTGGCGCCGCTTCAGTGGCAATTACGCGCGCGACATGGCGAGCGGCTAGATGAAGCGCGAGCGCTCCGTGGCCCGCGCCGACGTCGGCGACCGACCGGGCTGGGGGCAGCAGGGCGAGCAGTGCCTGCAGTCGGCGCGGCAACCGCGGAAGCCTCACGCCTCCCCCTGCGAAGCCTCGATCAGCCCAGCCAGGGCTTCAAGCGCTGCGCCGGAGTCGATCGACTTGTTGGCTTGGGCGACGCCGCCTACGAAGTCCTTGGCCCGCTCACCCGCCACCAGCGCGGCGGCCGCGTTAAGCACCACCACATCGCGAGACGGACCTGCATCGCCCCTTAGCACGGATCGAATGCGCTCCGCGTTCTCGGCGGCATCACCGCCACGAAGCGCCTCTAGCGGTGCGGTCTTGAACCCCAGGTCGGTGGGGTCGAGTTCGAAGTCCCGAACGCCAGCCGGAGTGACCTCGTAGCAGAGTGCCGGACCGGCCAGCCCAAGTTCATCGATGCCGTCCGGACCGGCGAAGACGATGGCTCGACGGTGGCCGAGGCGGTGCAGCACCCCTGCCATTCGGGCCGCCAGGTCTGCGTCGCCGACGCCGAGGGCTTGATGGCGCACCCGCGCCGGATTGGCCAGCGGACCGAGGACGTTGAAGACAGTGCGAACACCCATCTCGCGGCGGACCGGAGCCGCATGCCGCATGGCAGGATGGAAGGCCGGAGCGAAGAGGAAACCGATCCCGGCACATTCGACGCAGCGCCGCACAGCCGAGGGGCTGAGGGCAATCGTCACGCCGAGCGCCTCGAGCACATCGGCGCTCCCGCAACGGCTGGAGGCGGCGCGGTTTCCGTGTTTGGCCACGGGGCAACCTGCTCCGGCCACCACCAGTGCCGCAGCTGTCGAGATGTTGAAGGTGCCCGAGCCGTCGCCTCCCGTGCCACATGTGTCGACAGCGTCGACCCCAAGCTCGACACGCGTGGCATGGTCGCGCATTGACATCACCATGCCCGCCAGCTCGTCGGCCGTCTCGCCCTTCAGGCGCAGTGCGGCGAGAATGGCGCCCATCTGCGACGGGGTGGCAGCCCCATCCATGATGCGGTCCATCACGCCACGGGCAGTCTGGATGTCGAGGTTCTGGCCGCGGACAACCCGCTCCAGCGCGTCGCGGAGAAAGGTGCCATCGTCGCCCATCGATCTCGCGACGGTAGCAGGTTGCGGCCCGACCCGCGGTGGCTAGTTGGAGCCCACCTGGAGCGGCGGTGTAGCAGGCGCCCTGGGCCGTCGCAGAGGCCGATCCAGGCAACCGAGAGCGATGGCGAAGATCGCTATGCAACACGCAACGAAGATGCTCCGATCCCAGGTGGACAACGGAAGGATGATGATTGCGGCGAGTGCTCCAGCGACCATCCCCGCGTACCCAGCCACCGTGATGACACCGCTGACCCGGCCGAGGATGCGACCGTCAACACGGCGTTGCATGTCAGTCAGGCTCCAAGCCTGATAGACGACCCCAGCAGCCCCGGTGATCGCCAAGGGAACATACGCCTGCCACAGTTGATTGGCCAGAGTGAACCCCGCCAGGGCAACCACCTCCGCAACGCCAGCGGCAACCAGGATGACGCGGCTCACAGAAGTGGGCTGAACGCGCAGCACCAGCACGCTACCGATAAGGCTTCCAGCTCCCACCGCGCCGTACAGAAGACCGACGTTAGTGTCGCCGCCAAATCGCTGCCGCGCAGCGACGACCAGTACTGCGCTGGCTGCGGTCGCGGCAAAGGCTCCACCAAACCATAAGGCTGCGACTGCGCGAAGCACCACGTCCTTGCCCACCGTTCTCAGACCTGCCAAATGGGAGCCGAAGTCAGCAGTCGAGCTAGCCGGTTGGCGGACTCCGACGCGCGGCAGGCTCATCAGCAGCAGCGCTGCGATGAGAAAGGTGGCGGCATCCCCCAGAAGCGCGGGATTCGGACCGAAGCGAGCGACCACTGGTGTGGCCAGCGCCGGGGCCATGAAGATGGCACTGCCATACGCGACCGAGTTGAGTGCGTTGATCGTGCCCAAGCGGTGCGACCCAGCGATTAGGGGAGGGATGGACCGAATCGCAGGAGTAGCCAATCCTGTCAGCGCCTGGGAGAGTGCAACAGCTGCGAAGATCCCCCACACGACTCCGGCGTGGTTGCAGGCCACGATCGACGCCGTGAGCGAGCTCTGAAGTAGGGCGCAACTGGCGACAAGCCGGCTGGCGGGTAGCCGATCGGCGAGCGGACCACCCCACAGCGCGCCTGCTGCTCGGGGAGCCACCCTAGCCATCATGTACCCGGTTGGTGCAACGGGCGAGCCAGTCAGCCGGTAGAGAGCGACCAGCACCCCCACCGTCGTGAACCAGTCCCCGTACCAGGAGATGGTGGTGGCCGCCACGAAGCGCCACATAGCGGAGGATTCAGAAGCCGGCTCTGCCGGCAGGGGTGGCGCCCTCATGACCCGCGAGGTTCGCACGAACGCGGCGGCTGTGGGAGTAGCAAGAGAGCGGGCGAGGACCCCGATCGGTCGAAGCACGACTCCCAGCTGAGGTAGCGCCCCCGTGGGTGCCGCGTGTCACACGGCCGCGACACCCACGCCACAGGAGCGTCGAACAGAGCGAGTAGTCTCAGCTCCGCTCAAACTTGGTTGACCATCCTGACAAGGGTTACTACCAGTTCGCGTTGAGCTCGTGGCCAGTCCAGGTACCCATCTCAGAATCACCTCCTTCGTGGCGAGAGTGGTGGAGAGACGTTGCTGCCAGGCTTGTCGCTCCGCCGGATCGCCAACTCCGGCCTGTCCCGTTGTGGTAACGGATTGGTGGCTGTCCGTCACGGAACGGTAACCAGGCTCCAGGAGGCCGTCAATGGGCTGTTCAGGCTGTTTTTAGCCTAAACTGTTGCAGTCTCGTAAGTGGTTGTAAAAACGGAACAGTCTCAGTATCGGCCTTCCTTAGCCCAAACCGCCGACTATGAGGGATTTGTGGCTAGTGGGGAAATTCAGGCGACGATCGCGACCCGCGGCGTGATCCGGCTGCCTGGCTCGAAGTTCCGCCCAGAGAACATGTCGAGTCCGGCACTGGCGCGGAGCGCAGCGATCGAGAGGAGGCGCTCTTGTGGAAGCGCCATGAAAGCATCAACCGCATCGGGGTCGAACTGCGTGCCACGGTACCGGGCAAGCTCCTCGCGAGCCTCGTCGAAGGAGACGCTTCGCCGGTAGGGGCGGTCCTGCGTCATCGCGTCGACAGCGTCGGCCACGGCGAAGGCCCGGGCACCGAGGGCGATCTGAGTGCTCTTGAGGCCCAATGGGTAGCCCCGACCGTCCCACCGTTCATGGTGGTGCAGGATGATCCGACGAGCCTCGGCCAGGTAGTCGACATCCTCGACCATCCGAGCTCCCATCTCTACATGCCGGCGCATGATCTGCCACTCCTCCTCGGTCAGTTTCCCGGGTTTGTGGAGGATGGCGTCGGGAACGCCGATCTTGCCGATGTCGTGGAGCAAGGCACCGTGACAGAGGAGCTTCAGCTCCTCTCCAGCAATACCGAGTTCTATCGCCACCAGGCGCGTGTACTCCACCACACGGCGAGAGTGGCCTTCCGTCTCCTTGTCTCGCGCATCGAGGGCGTGGGTGAGGGCAATCAGGGTCGCATCGTACGAGCGCTCGATGGTGGCGGCCTGTTCGGTCACCTTCTCAAGAAGAAGGTTTCGGTGTTCCTCGTGGGTACGGGTTCGCTGGGCCAGGAACACGAGGAACACCTGTAGTCCCGCGACCGGCGCCAGCGCGAACGTGGTACCCCACGGCCCGTATCGCTGGTGCAGACCGAGAAAGCCTACGGCCGCGTATCCATACACGAGGTTGTAGGCCGTGATATTTAGGCCGGCTCTCAAGTGGCTGACGAAGGACCGGTGAGTTGCGATCGCAAGGATCCCTGACAGGAGGGTCCAGTTGACCGTCAACTGGGCGAGGCCTGCCGCCATTCCGAATGCTCCGTCTGCGACTACTCCGTGGACAGGTAGCCTCTGCAACCTGGTGAAGACCATCCAGGCGGCCACGTCTGACAGGAAGTTGTTTGCTAGGTTGAACAGAAAGCGGAACCACCCGCCGCGGAAACGCACCGCGGCTCCGGTGGACTCTGCAGCAGAACCGACGAGCGCGCCGATTGGCCCATAGATCAGCACGAGGCCAAGATGCAGGAAAGCTGTTGCGCTGAACCGTACAGCGTTACCTCCCGCCAGCGTTGTCACCGACGAGACGGACATCGCAAGGATGGCAACTGCCAGCACAGCCAGTCCCGCCGAATCGGCTGGTTGATGGACTGTCGCCACCGCGATTGCAACCGCTGCCGCAGATACCAGGGTGACTGAGAGCACGAGTGCGCGCGTGTATTCGACCGGAGCTACCCCAGGCCGTTCCCCCAGGAACTCCGCCAGCCGCCTAACCAGGCGCTCCACGGCGTCCGAGGACAAACGCTGGGCAGGCGCCTCCAAGCCTCGTTCCATCTGCACGGGCTCCGATCCTAAAGATGCGACTCGTCTCTGGCCTAAGTTCGGCCGCATCGTCACGAGGCTACCGCACCGTTGTGGCCGAGGTGGGCAGAAATTGCCCTATCCGTAACACAGTTGTCGCACCCTTCGAGGCTTTTGAAGGGTTTGTGGAGATGACATCTGGCGGTCCGTATACTCGTCAGGACCCCCATGACGGCCAGGAGTTTCGATCCCTTCGATCCCAGCGTGGTCGGGCCGTGGTCGCTCGGTGACGGGACCCGCGGCGCTCTGCTCCTCCACGGCTTCGCCGGCACGCCGCCGGAGCTGCGGCGCCTGGGCGAGCACCTCGCCGGCCACGGCTGGCGGTGCGTGGCCCCGACGATGGCCGGTCACGGGACCAGCCCGGAGGACCTGAGCCGGACCACCTGGCGCGACTGGGCCGCCTCGGCCCAGGCCGCCCTCGACGAGCTGGCGGGGAGCTGCGAGCGGGTCGCGGTTGCCGGCCAGTCGATGGGCGGAACCATGGCGCTGCACCTGGCCGCCGGTGACGCGCGCATCGAGGCGGTGGCCACCCTGGCGGCGCCGCTGCGTCTGAAGGACTGGCGGATCAGGCTGCTGCCGGTGGCGCACCACCTGGTCCGCTGGCACGAGTCGGATGCCGACGACATCGACCTCTACCTGCCGGAGGCGATCGCCGAGCTGCACTCCTACGGGCGCCGGGCGACGCGGTCGATCCTCGAGCTGGACCGCATGCTGCGCACCGTCCGCGGCGAGGTGGCGATGGTGCGCCAGCCGGTGCTGGTGCTCCATGGCGATCGGGATCGGACCATCGACCCGGGCAACGCCGACGAGATCACCCGGCGGCTGGTCAGCAGTGTCGAGGTGGAGCTGCATCGCTATCCCCGCAGCGGCCACGGGATGAGCGTCGACGTCGATCGGGAGGAGATCAACGCCCGGGTCCTCGACTGGTTCGACCGCCACGTCCCGGCAACGGCCGTGGCGGACCGGGAAGCGACCGCCGCGGGTTGAGCGGCCGAGGACCGGCCGCGGCCGCGGTGGGCCGGCGGCACCCCGCTGACGTAGCGGTCAGAAGCCGCCGAAACGCTCCCGCAGGGCTTCTGCGGTCGCCGAGTCGATCACCGGGTTGTCAGGAGCCCCGCCGTCGGGCAGGGACCGCTCGCGGGCCCGCCGCGACGGCCGCCTCGTCTCGGCATCGGCCGCCGCGGACTCCCTCAGCGCGCCGCGGAACTGCGCGCCGCAGTGGGAGCAGCGGAGCACGGCGAGCGTCTCTCCACGGCCCAGGTACTCGGTGTGAGAGAAGCGCACCGGGGCGCCGCACAGGCTGCAGCCGCTGCCCCGCGGCAGCGCCGTCAAAGCCAGCGCCTCACTCTTCCTCATGGTGTCACCCGCGCGTCACCGAATCCCTTTTGGCCGGGCGTACGTTCCATCTCAGGTACGAGGTGAGTCACCGAGTCGCTCGCCTCAGGAGTATGCGGTAATGGCACCCCAGCAGATTCAGGCCCTGGCAGATGCCAGCGAGGCAGACGCTGCAGCCCGCTATCTGCGGCGCCAGCGCTTCCTCGAGGTGGTGGCCGACGCGGTCCGCCGCGCCGACGCGCTGACCCGCCTGGAGAGCGCCCTCCGCCAGCCCGTTCGCTGAGCCGGCGCACCACCACCACCGGCGCCGCGGCAGCCGCCAGACTGCGGCGGTGACCCGATCCCCAACCGACCGCCTCCTCCCCCGTCTTCGCGCCGCGCTCGATCCCGTCGAGCCGCGCTGGCGGCCGCAGGCGGCGAGCAGTGCCGACGCCGCGGTCCTGCTCCTCTTCGATCAGCGCAAGGCGGCGTTGCCGCTGCTCTTCATCCGCCGATCGCGACGGGTGCGAAGCCATCGCGGCCAGATCGCCTTCCCCGGTGGCGGGGCCGAGCCAGGTGATGCGAACCCGGCGGAGACGGCGCTTCGCGAGGCCGATGAGGAGGTCGGCATCGAGCGCGTCGCGGTCGAGGTGGTGGGCCAGCTGACGCCGGTGTTCACCGCCTCGTCGTCGCGCCGCCTGGTGCCGGTGGTGGGGCTCGCGCGGCACACGGTGACGCCCATCACCGATCACTTCGAGGTCGACGAGTGGTTCTGGATCGGCTGCGACCGGCTGCTCGCCGCGCCACTGACGGCACGTCCCGTGCCCGGCGACGCGGGCACCCTGGTCCGCTTCTACGAGGCCGGAGACCGGGTCATCTGGGGCGCCAGCGCGGCCGTGCTGCACGACCTGCTCGCGCGACTCGGCCGCACCGACTGACGACCCTCGCGGGCGACCCACCGCGGCCTAGCGATAGCGCGGGTGCACCACGAAGGGGTTGTATTCCATCTCCTCGCGGATGGTGGTGCGCGGACCGTGGCCGGGGTAGACCACGGTCTCCGGCGGCAGCGTGTAGAGGCGGTTCTGGATCGAGAACATCAGGGTGTCCCATGATCCTCCCGGCAGGTCGGTTCGGCCCACGCTCCGCTGGAAGATGGTGTCGCCGGCGATCAGGTCGCGCGGCCCCACCAGGAAGGAGGTCGACCCCGGCGTGTGACCCGGCGTGTGCAGCGCGCGCACGTCGAGGTCGTGCCAGCGCAGCACCTGGTCGTCGGCGAGATCGGCCTCACAGACCACCGGGGGCAGGTCGGCCGGCACGCCCGGCAGCATGGTGACGTGCTCGAGGAGGAAACGATCGGCCGGATGGATCGCCGCCTCGCAACCGTGGGCGGCCTTGATGGCCGGGACGCCGCTGACATGGTCGGGGTGCCCATGGGTGAGAAGCACGCGGTCGCAGTGCAGCCCGGTCTCCTCGAGAACCGCCAGGGTGCGCGGATGCTGCAGACCGGGATCGAAGACCAGCACCTGGTCGGTGTCGCGGCGTCGCAGGATGTAGCAGTTCTGGTCGTAGGTCGGGTCGACGACGATGGCGAGCTCGACCAGGTCACGTAGCGTGTCAGCCACGCCGCCAGTGTAGGCAGGCGAGCCCGGCCACCGTCAGAACTGGGCCAGGGTTCCCTGGGCGCGCGCCCGCTCGAAACCGGCGCGGAAGCAGAGGATGCCGAGGGGGACGACGGCCACGCAGAAGGCGAGGACCACGAGCAGCTCGTGGGCCTCGGACGCCAGCGAGGCGTGCTGCAGCAGCCCGGCGCGAATCCCGTTCAGGGCGTGGAAGTTCGGCAGCGCGTGACTGATCGCCTGCATCCATCCCGGCAGCACGGTGATCGGGAAGAGCGAGCCGATCAGCAGGCTGTTGACCGCGCCCCAGGCAGCGCTCAGCGGGTCGCCGATCTTGCTGACCATGATGATCCCGGCGCTGATCAGGCCGAACCCCGACATGGTGACCACGGTGAGCAGGAAGAAGACCACCGTCGTCCACCAGTCGACGTTGAAGTGCACACCCAGCACCGCCACCAGGACGGTGAAGGTGATCACGGTGGTGATCATCGGCCAGAGGAACTCCCACACCGTGCTCAGCGTCACCAACCGGGTCAGCGACGACGCCGAGAGCAGCCAGTGCTCGATGGTGCCGAGGAACATCTCGCTGCGGATGCTCCCCGCGTAGGACGCCAACGCCACGCTGACAAAGGTGGTGAAGGTGGTGCCGACGATGATGAAGCCGGCGGGGTTCTGGCCGAACTCCCCCAGCTTGTCGGCGCGGGCGATCTTGCTCAGGAAGTAGTAGCTGACCAGCCCGATGAGGATGTTGACGATCGAGAGCGAGAAGTTGAGCCGGTAGCTGCTGTTGTGAATAAAGCCGCGCTTGACGAAGATGCGGGCCTGGAAGGCAAGTCCGCGCAACCAGCTCCGTGCGGACTGTCTCGGTGGGAACGAGACGGCGGTGCTCATGGATGAGCGATGCGAGCCGCCACCGGGCTGCCCCTCTCGGAAACCGCGATCGGCGCCGGGCGCTCGCCGGTGGCCTCCTCCACCAGGCGCACGAAGGCATCGGTGAGCTCAGGACGCACCACGCTGATCCCCGCCACCGGCTGCTCGCCGGTCGCCGCCCAGAGAAGCAGGCCACGCACGTCATCCTCGGGCGACGGGGTCCGCACCCGCAGGCGTCCCTCCCCGTAGGGCACCACGCTCTCGACCACCGAGAGCGAGCGCAGCCGCTCGGTCACCACCTCGCTGTCGGCGAGGCTGCGCAGCTCCACCTCGATCTCGCTGCTGGGGACGTGGCGGCGCAGCACCTCGGGCGTGTCCTGACGGATCAAGCGCCCCGCGTACAGCATGCCCACCTCGTCGCAGAGCTCGGTGGCCTCCTCCATGTTGTGGGTGACCAGCACCACCGTCTTGCCGGCCCCCTTGAGCTGGCGGAGGATGTTGCGGATCACCATGGCGCTGTGCGGGTCGATGCCGGTGGTGGGCTCGTCGAAGAGGTAGATGGGGCGGTCGACGAGCAGCGCCCGGGCCACGTTGAGACGGCGCTTCATCCCGCTCGAGAACTCCCCGAAGCGCAACTTGACGTCACGGTTCAGCCCCACCCGCTCCAGAGCGGTGAGCACGCGGTCGCGGGTGGCGCCGGCGTTGAGACCCTGGAGGGCGGCGAAGAACTCGAGGTTCTGGTAGCCGTTGAGACGCCAGTAGAAGCCGCGCTCACCCGCCGAGGCGTTGAGCGACAGCGACATCCGCGCCTGGCGTGCCTCGCGCACCACGTTGTGGCCCATCACCCAGGCCTCGCCGGCGGTGGGCCGCATCAGGGTGGCGATCATCGACACCAGGGTCGACTTGCCGGCTCCGTTCGGTCCGATCAGGCCGAAGATCCGGCCCGCCTCCACTCGCAGGTCGACCCCGTCGACGGCGAGCTTCTCGGTGGTGCCTCGGCGGAAGCGCTTGGTCAGACCCCGCGCCTCGATGGCCAGGGTCGGTTGCGGCGCCTCGCTCACTCGGCGGCCGCCGCCACCGGGACCAGGAAGCCGACGTGAGCCTGACGGCGTGCGCCGTCGCGCGGCAGCAGGGCCCGGTCCAGCACCTCGTCCACGGTGTCGACGGGGATGACCTCGACCTTCTCGAGGATCTCCGCATCCACCTCGTGCAGGTCGCGCATGTTCTTGCGCGGCATGATGAAGGTGGCGATCCCCGCCCGGTGGGCGGCGAGCAGCTTGTCCTTGACGCCGCCGATGGGCAGCACCCGCCCGCGCAGGGTGACCTCACCAGTCATGGCGATGTCCCGTCGCACCGGCCTGCCGCTGGCGGCACTCATGATCGCCGTGGTCATGGTCACGCCCGCCGACGGGCCGTCCTTGGGGATGGCGCCGGCGGGAACGTGGACGTGCAGCCCGTGATTGTCGAAGAAGCCCTTGGGCGCGCCGTAGGCCTCGGCGTGGACGCGTGCCCACGACAGGGCCGCCCGCGCCGACTCCTCCATAACGCTGCCCAGCTGGCCGGTGAGCAGGAGGTCGTTGCGACCCTCGATGGCCAGCGCCTCGACGGTGGCGATGTCGCCACCGACCTCGCTGACGACGACGCCGGTGACGACGCCCACCTTGTCCTCGGACTCGGCCTCGCCGTACTCGAACCGCTGCGGTCCGAGGTAGTCCTCGAGGTCGCCCGGCCGCACCACGACGGCGTTGGTGCTCGACTCGGTGAGCCGGCGGGGCACCTTGCGGGCCACCTCGGCGATGGTGCGGTCGAGCTGGCGCACGCCCGCCTCGCGGGTGTAGCCGCGCATCATCTCCATCAACGCCTCGCGGGTGATCTCCAGCTCGCCCTGCTCCAGGCCGTGCTGCTCGCGCTGCTTGGGCGTCAGGTGACGCTCCGCGATCCCCAGCTTCTCCTCCTCGGTGTAGCCGGTGATGCGGATGATCTCCATGCGATCGCGCAGCGGCGGGCTGATGGTCTCGGCGACGTTGGCGGTGGTGATGAAGAGGACGTGGGACAGGTCGTAGGGGACCTCGAGGTAGTGGTCGGAGAACTCGCGGTTCTGTTCGGGGTCGAGCACCTCGAGCAGCCCCGCCGAGGGGTCGCCCCGGAAGTCGACGCCAACCTTGTCGATCTCGTCGAGCATGATCACCGGGTTGCGCGTCCCCGCCTGCTTCATCGACTGGATGATGCGGCCGGGAAGGGCGCCGATATAGGTGCGCCGGTGACCGCGGATCTCCGCCTCGTCGCGGATGCCCCCGAGCGACATGCGCACGAACTTGCGGTCCAAGGCCCGCGCGATGCTGCGACCGAGAGAGGTCTTGCCGACCCCGGGCGGTCCCACGAAGCAGAGGATCGGCGTCTGCAGAGCGCGACGCGGCCGCGGCGCGTTCTCGGCGCCGTCGGCGGGCGCGTCCTCGGCTCGCTCGGCGAGACGGCGCTGCGCCCGCTCGCGCACCGCCAGCCATTCGAGGATGCGGTCCTTGACCTTGTCGAGGCCGTAGTGATCTTCGTCGAGGATGGTCTTGGCCCGGGCGATGTCCACCGACTCCGCCGGTGGCTCTCCCCAGGGCAGGTCGAGCAGCCAGTCGATGTAGGTGCGGAGCATGCCCAGCTCCGGAGAGGCGCTGGGGATCTGCTCCAGCCGCGCCACCTCCTTGAGGGCACGGCTGCGCACCGCCTCCGGCATCCCGGAGTTCTCGACACGCGTGGCCAGATCCTCCTCGGTCTGCTCCGAGGTTCCCTCCAGCTCGCCCAGCTCCTTGCGGATGGCGCGCAGCTGCTCTCGGAGGATGTGCTCGCGCTGACCCTTGTTGATCGTCTTCTGCACGTCCTCGGCGATCTTGCTGCGCAGCTGGGCGACCTCGACCTGCTTGGCCAGCAGCGGTATCAGCGCGCGCAGCCGCTCGTCGATGTCGGTCTGCTGCAGCAGCGCCACCCGGTCGGCGACGCTGAGGTCGGGAATGCCGGAGACGATGTCGGAGACGCGGCCGGCCTCGCCGGCGCGGCCGACGGCGACCGCGAGCTCGGGTGGCACCGCACCGCCGGCGTTGACATACTCGCTGAACAGCGCCTTCACCGATCCCAGCAGAGCGTCGCTCTCGGACCCTTCGGTGACGGTCTCCTCCAGGCTGGCGACGGTCGCACTCCAGCGGCCGTCGACGGTGTCGAGCGAGACCAGCCGGACGCGCCGCTGACCCTCGACCAGCGCCTGGGCGGAGCCGGTCGGGAGGCGGCGCAAGGCACCGACGTTGGCGATGATGGCAACCGGGTGAAGATCCTGGAGCGACACCTCGTCGACGTCGGCGTCACGCTGGACCGCCAGCACCACCCGCGCATCGGCACCGACGGCGGCCTCGAGTGCCGCGACAGAGCGGGCCCGGCCCGCTCCCAGTGGAGCCAGCTGGTGCGGGAAGACGACGTTGTCGCGGAGCGGTACCAGGGGCAGCGTCTCGATGGCGCTGTCGGTGGCGCGAACCTGATCGCGCAGATCCATGGGGTCTCCGGATGGGACGGACTCGCTCATCTGCGTCGGTGCGTGAAGGTCCCGGTCAGTGGAATATGAGTGACGCAGTTGCAGGATACCCGCGGTCCGGCCGCCGAAACCCGGCGCCGAGCTGTCAGCCGAGCGGCCGGGAATCGCCCCAGTCGCGCTCCAGGGCGGCGGCGAAGTAGTCGGCGACGAGGGGAGCGTCGACCTCCAGGGCCACCTCCCGATTGCCGCCCAGCCCGCCGCCGCTCCAGTTGGCCGAGGCCACCAGGACGGTCTCGTCGATCACCGCTCCCTTGGCATGCCCGGTGGTGCAGCGGGCCGGGTCCATCACCCGGATGTCGAGCCGCAGCCGGCCCACCGCCGCCACGTCGGCGCCCGGAGCCCGGCCGAGGAGCAGGCGGGTGTCGATCCCCCGCCCGGCGGCCTGCTCCAGGGCGGCCAGCAGCGGCACCACCGCGGGCGCGCCGGGATGGACGTAGGGCACGGTGACCAGGACGCGCCCGCGGGCGGCGGCGACGCGGTCGAGCAGCAGGTCGGCCACCGCCGTCCCCCCCGCGACCAGGCGAAGACGGTTGTCATCGATGTCGGCGCGCAGCGGTCCCACCTGGGGCCGGGGAACGCCGATCGGCGGGATCTCCGGCGGCGCCAGCTCCGGCCAGGTCGGCGGCGCCGGGCCGGCCGAGCTCCACGCCACCTCGAACAGCCCGCGCGCCTGGGTGACCAGGCCGGGACAGCCGTCGACCAGCGCCCACCACTCCCGGGTCCCCGGCATGGCGGCGGCGCCCTCGGGAGGCAGGCGCCCGTCGGGGTCGCGCGGGGCGTCCCGCTTGAGCAGGTTGCCGGTGCCGACGGCGACGGTGCCGTCGATCTGCAGCAGCTTCCAGTGGGCCTCGTCGCCGGGTTTGCTCGAGCCCAGCAGACGGCAGCCGATGCCGGCGCGGGCCAGCAGCGGCAGGGCGCCGGAGTTGGCGCCGGGATGATGGTCGAGCAGCACGCGCACAGCGGCGCCGTGGCTCCTCGCCGCCAGCAGCGGCGGCAGGTAGTAGGGGCCCAGCTCGTACACGGCGACGTCGAGCCGGGACCGGGCGGCCGCCAGCCTGCCGCTCAGCACGGTTCCGGCGCAGTCCGGCCCCAGGCAGCAGGTCACCGAGGCCACGCGCACCTCCCGGCGTCAGCACCAAGGTGCAGCGCCCCGGTTGCGGCGGTGCAGTCAGAGGCCCCGACCGCTATGGTGGGTCCTCGCGCTCTCACAGGATCCCACCGCGCATGACCGATCCCACCCCCCAGCAGCCCGAGCAACCAACCGTCCCGCACCCCGACGACCCCGACGCGCCTCCGGCCGGCGACGAGCCGGGGCCGGCGCCGGACGCGGTACCGGCGCCGGCCCCGGAAGCCCATCCGGCGCCGACCTGGCAGCCGACTGCCACCGCGCAGGCTTCGAGCGGGCCGTGGCCCGGCTGGGCGGGTGGCGCTCCTCCCGCCTGGCCGCCGGCTTCGGCGGAGACCGGCCCGAGGCCGGCGCGGCGGCGGATCCGCGGCGGCGCCGCTCTGATGCTGCTGCTGGGCATCGCGGCGGGATCCGCGGTCACCGCGGTGGTGGCGCGTGGGCAGGGAAGCACCAGCGGCGTCGCCACCATCAAGGAGAGCACCGCGAGCCCGCCCGCGGCGGCCGCCGGCGACGCCGAGAACGTCGCCCACGACCTGGCCACGGCGGTGGGCACGGTGGTCGCCAGAGGCAGCAGCAGCAGCGCCTTGGGAAGTGGCTTCGTCATCTCCCACGACGACAAGGTGAGCTACGCGTTGACCAACAACCACGTCGTCGACGGTGCCAAGGACCTCTTCCTCCTGATGCCCGACGGCCACAACCTCAAGGCCACCCTGATCGGCACCGACACCCTCGACGACCTCGCCGTCATCAGCGTCGCCAACACCGCATTGCCGGTTGCCACCTTCGGCGACTCCTCGCAGCTCAAGGTCGGCCAGGCGGTGATCGCCATCGGCAGTCCGCTGGGCAATGAGGGATCGGTGACCCGAGGCGTGATCAGCGCCCTGCACCGGACCATCCAGGCCGGCTCCAACAGCACCGCCGCCCAGGAGACGCTGCAGGACGTCCTGCAGACCGACGCCTCCATCAACCGGGGCAACAGCGGCGGACCTCTGGCCGACGCGTCCGGGCGCGTGGTCGGCGTCAACGTCGCCATCGCCGGCGATGCCAGCAACATCGGCTTCAGCATTCCCAGCAACCTGGCGCGGGGCGTGGCGGAGACGCTGATGCGGCATCAGAAGGTCCAGCACCCGTACCTGGGAGTGAAGTACCTCACCACCATCGAGGCCTTCGAGGAGAACCGCGGCTTCGACGGCGCCGGCGTGCTCATCGACACCGTGTCGGCGGGGTCGCCGGCGGAGAAGGCCGGCTTCCACACCAACGACATCCTCCAGGCGGTCAACGGCGTCGCCATCGACAACGGCCAGACGCTGGGCGGCCTGATCCAGGGCCTCCACGTCGGCGACAGCGTCACCTTCACGGTGCGGCGTGGCGACCAGCAGCTGCAGCTCACCGCCACCCTGGTCGACCGCCCCGCGAAGGTGTGATGCGGGCGAGCGGGTGACGTCCGGCTATGTCCCGGGTTGTGCTGCCGGCTGGGGAGGTGGCGTCCCCCCCACCGCCGTGATCAGGCGCTCCAGTACCGAGTCCTGAGCCTGGAGGTGCGCCTGGATCTGCAGGCACTCGTGCAGCACCGCCTCGGCATCCTCGTAGGTCTGGGTGGCGCGCTTGTCGGACGCCCCCGATTGCAGGTTCTGGCCGACGATGATGATGGGCAGCAGCACCAGTTGCAGAAAGGTCTGGGCGATCCAGGCCACGATGATGATGACGTCGCCCGATTTGAACGCCGCGGGCAGAGAGATCAGCGCCAGGACCGTGAAGATGTAGGCAGTCCACATGGTGCCCACGATCAGGGTGATCCGCAGGCCGATCTTCCCGTTGAAGCCGACTCGGCCGTCGGAGACCTTGGGTGGCCTCTCGTGTCTGCGCGCCGCAATCCGGGGGTGGGGTATGTGCGTGTAAATGCTCATGGCGCGCAAGCCTACGGCCTTTCCGGCGCGACGCCAAGCAGATGATTCAGCCGGAGCCGCCCACCATGCGCCCCTGGCCGCGCCAGTACTGCTCGCGCAGCTCGCGCTTCAGCACCTTGCCGGTGGGATTGCGCGGGATGCCGGCCACGAAGTCGACCGATGTCGGCCGTTTGAAACCCGCCAGCCGTGGCCGGCAGAACTCGATCAGGGCCGCCGCGTCCGCGGCGGCGCCGGCGCGGAGCACCACCACCGCCTTGACGGTCTCGCCCCAGCGCACGTCCGGCACCCCGAGCACGGCCACGTCGACCACGTCGGGATGCTCGGCCAGCACCGCCTCGACCTCGACGGGGTAGACGTTCTCACCGCCGCTGACGATCATGTCCTTGATGCGATCGCGGATGTAGAGGTATCCGTCCGGGTCGAGACAGCCGGCATCGCCGGTGTGGAACCATCCGTCCCGCAGCACCGCCGCGGTGTCGTCGTCGCGGCGCCAGTAGCCGGCCATGTTCTGCATCGTGCGGATGACGATCTCGCCCACCTCGCCGGTGGGCAGGTCGTTGCCGCCGGCGTCGACGATGCGGATGTCGGTGCCCAGGTTGGCCCGGCCGCAGGACAGCAGTCGCTCGCCGCTGTGGTCCTCATGCGGCAGGGTGGTCACCGCCCCGGTCGTCTCGGTCAGCCCGTAGACCTGGGTGAAGCGGCAGCCGAAGAGCTCGATGCAACGGCTGAGCAGCTCCGGGGTGATCGGCGAGGCGCCGTAGAAGATGCGTCCGAGCGAGCTGAAATCAGCCTGCTCGACGCCGGGGACCTGGGTGAGGAACAGCAGCACCGCCGGGACCAGGAAGGCGGTCTCGATGCGCTGCTCGACGATGGTCGCGAGCAGCTTCTGCGGGATCACCTCGCGCTCGATGACCAGCGTCGTCCCCGCCCACATGCAGGCCAGCGCCCAGCCGCAGCCGCCGATGTGGTAGAGCGGCATCGCCACCAGGCTGCGACCGCCCTGACGCATCTCCGGCGCTTCGATGGTGATGCCGGACATGCAGCTGAAGAGGTTGTCGTGGGTGAGCATCGCCCCCTTCGGAACCCCGGTGGTGCCGCTGGTGTAGAGCTGCCAGACGACGTCTGCAGGCAGGTCCTGGCCGGGATCGGGGCCGTCCTCACGGGGCATCTCGTCGAATCCCAGCACCCGCGCGCCGCAGGCGTCGGCCGCACCGCGGAAGTCCTCGCCGCACACCAGCAGCGACGCGCTCGAGTCGCCGACGATCTGGGCGGCCTCGTGCGGTTGCAGGCGCCAGTTGACCGGAGCGGCGACAGCACCGAGCTTGGCCAGGGCGAAGACGAGCTCCATGTAGGCGCCCGAGTTCTTGTCGAGGATGGCCACCCGGTCGCCACGGCTGACGCCGGCACCGGCGAAGCCGCGAGCCAGCGCGGTGCTGCCGGCATCGAGTCCCGCCCAGGTGACCGACCGGCCGTCCTCGCGAATCGCCTCCAGCTCGGGATGGCGGCGGGCTCGCCAGCGCAGCAGCTCGGCGATGGTGCGCATGACTAGCGCGGGTCCACCATCCGGTCGACCTTGGCGGCGATGACGAAGTCATTGCGGGAGAGACCGCCGACCGCGTGGGTGGTCAGCTCGATCTCGAGCCGGCCCCAGCCGACCGTCATGTCGGGATGATGGCCCTCGGCCTCCGCCAGCAGCGCCACCCGGGTCGCCAATCCGAACGCGGAGTTGAAGTCGGAGAAGCGCAGCTCACGTCGCAGCCGGGTGCCGCCGACCACCGACCATCCCTCGGCGAGCTCGCCGTGCAGGCGCTCCAGCTCGTCGCCGGTCACCGTCGGCGTGCTGCCGGTGCACGCCTCGCACCTCTCGGCCGCCAGTGTGCTCATCCTCCACCTCCGCTGCGTTCAGGCCAGCAGGTCGCGGGCGACCGCCTCCCACAGCTCGGTGGAGAGGCGGAGCGAGTCCTGGTCCACGCGTTCGTCGTCGCCGTGGAACATCGTCGCGTACTGGTCGATGGTCATGCGCCGGCTGAACAGCCCGAAGCCGTACGCGGGAATACCGAGCTCGCGGAAGAAGCGGGCGTCGGTGCCACCGGTGGTGAGGTTGGGCACGCAGACGGCGTCCGGATGCACCCTCGCCGCGGCGCGGGTCAGCGCGTCCCAGAGCGGGGTGTCGATGGGCGACACCGAGGGCAGGTCCTGCTGCATGGTGGAGGTCACCTCGACCTCGCCGCGCAGGTCGCCCAGGGCCTCGTCGAGGAAGGCGGAGACGTCGACCGGCGTCTGTCCGGGAAGGGTGCGGATGTCGACCTCGAGCTCGATCCGGTCGGGGATGACGTTGGTCTTGACCCCGCCGTGGGCGACGGTGGGCGCGACCGTCAGGTGGGTGTTGGCATGGACCAGCTGGGCCATGCTCAGCGGCAGCGACTCGATCGCCTCCCAGACACGCTCGGGGTCGACCATGAGCGCGGCGACGTCATCGGGGAGTCCCATCCCCTCGACGAAGCGCCGCCAGACGTCGGTGATATGCGCCGCGGGACGGTGCTCGGCCAGCCGGCGGACCACCTCGGCCGCCTTGATCAGCGCATTGTCGGTGCGCAGGGGACGCGAGCCGTGGCCGGCGGTGCCGCGCACCGCCAGGCGAAGCCAGTTGGTGCCCTTCTCCCCCACCGTCACCCACAGACGGCGGCCCGCCGGGGTGTCGATGGGAACGCCGCCCGACTCGGTGACGACGTAATCGGCGGCGACGGCGTCGCGCCGGTTGCGGGTGAGCCAGCCGGCACCGTGGCCGCCACCCGCCTCCTCATCCGCGACGGCGAGGTAGACCAGCGTCCCGCGCGGGCGGAATCCGCTGCGGGCGAGGCGTCGCACCGCCACCGCCATCGACGCGGTGAGGTTGAGCATGTCGATGGCGCCACGCCCCCACACCACGCCGTCGACCAGCTCACCGCCGTGGGGATCGCGGCTCCACCGATCGGGACTGACCGGCACCACGTCGGTGTGCCCCATCAGCAGCAGCGTCGGCGCCGTCGGGTCGCTGCCGTCGATGCGGGCGACCAGCGACGAGCGCCCTGGCACCGGCTCGTAGGCCTCGAGCTCGAGGCCGGCGCCACTGAGGTGGTCGCGCAGCAGGTCGACGCTGCGCACCTCCTGGCCCGACGCGTCGGTGCCGTCGTTGACACAGGTGTTGCGGATCAGCTGCTGCAGCAGCGCGGTGACCTCGGCGGTGGGATCGTCGCTCATGCCACCGCCGGTGGTCACTCGAAGAGGTCGGGCTGCTCGCGCGTGATCCGGTCCCAGAGAGGCTGGAAGCTGAACCAGCCGGCGATGTCGGAGCCGACCAGGGCCGCGGTCTTGGTGGCGTTCTCCTCGTCGATGAGCACCGGATTCCCCGCCGCCTCCGCCATCAGCTGAACCTGGCAGGACCGCTCCATGGTGATGAACCACCAGGCCGCCTCCTCCACGCTCTTGCCGACGGTCAGCAGGCCGTGGTTGCGGAGGATCACCGCCTTCTTGGGACCGAGCGCCTCACCGATGCGCCGTCCCTCCTCGAGGTCGAGGACCACGCCGGTGTAGTCGTCGAACAGGGCATGGTCGCGATGGAACGCACAGACATCCTGGGTGATGGGGTCGAGCAACCGCCCCAGCGTCGACCAGGCCCGCCCATAGGTCGAGTGCGAGTGCGCCGCCGACACCACGTCCGGGCGCGCCCGGTGCACCTGGGAGTGGATGGCGAAGGCCGCGGCGTTGACGGGGCGGTCGCCCTCGACCACCTCGCCCTCGTCGTTGACCAGGATCAGGTCGGAGACCCGGATCTGACCGAAGTGCATGCCGAAGGGGTTGACCCAGAAATGGTCGAGCTTCTCGGGATCGCGGGCGGTGATGTGGCCGGCAACCCCCTCGTCGAAGCCGAAGCGCGAGAACAGGCGAAACGCCCCGGCCAGGCGCTGCTTGCGGTGAAGACGCTCGTCCTCGACCGAGGTGTAGGTGGGCGGCATCGGAACCGCCATCGGGCGGGAGGCGACCTGGGCCATGCTTCTCACTCCTTCGGGGGACGGTCGAGGTGCAGTCTACGCCCGGGTGTCAGGGCCTCATCCCGTGAGCCGACGGGCCGAGTTGCGTCGCCAGCACCGGCCAGATCCGGCGCATCCATTCGCAGAGCAGGGGGCGAGTGTCGCGGGGATCGATGATCTCCTCGATGCCGAAGCGTTCGGCGGTGCGGAAGGGGGAGCGCACCGCGTCGAGGCGGGCGGCGATCTCGGCGTGGTGCGCATCGGGGTCGTCGGCCACCTCCAGCTCGGCGCGATAGGCGGCCTCCAGCCCACCCTCGATCGGGACCGAGCCCCAGTCGGCCGACGGCCACGCATAGCGGAGGTTGAGCGCACCCGCGTTCCAGAGTCCGGCGCCTCCGACTCCGTAGACGCGGCGCAGCACCACCGCCACCGCGGGCACCGTCGCCTGATACACGGCCGACACCGCGCGAACGCCGTGGCGGATGGTCCCCTTGCGCTCGGCGGCAACGCCGAGGACGAATCCCGGTTGATCGACCAGCTTCACCAGCGGCAGGTGGAACGTCTGGCAGAGGTCGATGAAGCGGGTGAGCTTGTCCGACGCCTCGGCGGTGAGTCCCCCTCCCCAGACCAGAGAGTCGAAGGCGATCACCCCGCAGGGATGCCCGTCGAGCCGCGCCAGCGCGGTGACCAGCGAGCCGCCGAAATCGCGCGCCAGCTCGAAGATGGAGCCGGCGTCGAGGACCGCCTCGATGATGCGACGCACGTCGTATGGCGTGCGCCGCTGTCGCGGGATCGCGGAGAGAAGCCACTGGTCGCGGCGCTCGGGATCGTCGCCGGCGGCGACCACCGGGGGCAGCTGCCAGACGTTGCTGGGCAGATAGCTGAGAAAGCGGCGCACCCGCGCCATCGCGTCGCGCTCGTCGTCGGCGATGGCGTCGACGGCGCCGCTCCCCGACTGCACCTCGACGCCGCCCAGTTCCTCCTTGTCGAGCGCCTCACCGACGCCACGCTGCACCACTACCGGGCCGGCGATGAACAGCTGCGAGGTGCCGCGCACCATGACGGCGAAATGCGAGGCGGCGACCCGTGCCGCCCCCAGGCCCGCTACCGGACCGAGACAGGCGGCGACGACCGGGACCCGGGCCAGGTTCTCGACCGCCAGCTCCCAGCCCGGAAGGATGGGGCAGTAGGTGTGCCCCATGTCCTCGAGCGAGCGCACGCTACCGCCACCGCCGGTGCCGTCCACCAGCCGCACCACCGGCAGACGGAGGTCGTGGGCAAGTCGTTCGGCGAGCACCTGCTTGCCGACGATGGCCGCGTCGGCGGCGCCGCCGCGCACGGTGAAGTCGTCACCACCGATGACGACGTCGCGACCGTCGATCCGTCCGGTGCCGGTGACGAAGTTGGCGGGGCGGAAGCTGCTCAGCTCGGCGCCGTCGTACTCGGCGCGACCGGCGAGAACCCCGAGCTCGCGGAAGGTGCCGGGATCGAGCAGCGCATCGATGCGTTCGCGCACGGTCAGGCGTCCGGCGGCGTGCTGGCGGGCGACCTTCTCCTCGCCTCCCATGGCGCGTCCGAGCCGGCGCCGCCGTTCCAGCTCCTCGATCTCCGGTTGCCACACCACGGACGAGGACTGTAGCGAGACAGCGCGCTGAAGCGAGTAAGGTCGCGGCAGATGGCGATGACGACCGACACCGCCGCGCGCCGGCTGTCCTGGTGGGGCTGGGGCTACGAGGACGCCGGCCTGCCCGACGGCGAGCGGGACTCGCTGATGGCGATGCTCTCGGGACACCTGGGATTGAAGGAGGTGGTCGCCAGGCCGGTGCCCGATGTCGACCGGCTCCCGCTGCCAGCGCCACGGGTGCGGCCCCCGGAGGCCCTCGCCGGTCTGTGCGGCGAGACAAACCGGGAGCGTGCCGCGCATGCGCACGGCCGCTCGTTCCGCGATGTGGTGCGCAATCTCCGGGGGCAGATCGAACATCCCCCCGACCTGGTCGTCTACCCGCGCAGCGAGGCCGACGTCGCCGCCGTTCTCGAGTGGTGCGGCGACGCCAACATCGCGGTGATCCCATTCGGTGGCGGGTCCAGCGTCGTCGCGGGAGTCGAGCCCGATGTCGGCGACGGCTACGCGGGAGCGGTGTCGCTCGACCTGGGCTCACTGGCGTCGGTGAGCGAGGTCGACGCGCGGTCGCGAGCGGCGCGCATCGGCGCCGGCATCCGCGGCCCCGCGCTCGAGGACGCGCTGCGACCGCACGGACTGACGCTGCGTCACTTCCCGCAATCCTTCGAGCACTCGACCCTCGGCGGCTGGCTGGCGACCCGGTCCGGCGGCCACTACGCGACCCTGCACACCCATATCGACGACTTCGTCGAGTCGATCCGGATGGTCTGCCCCGCCGGGATCATGGAGACGCGACGGCTGCCGTCCTCAGGCGCCGGACCCAGTCCCGAACGGCTGCTGCTCGGCAGCGAGGGAATCCTCGGAGTGATCACCGCGGCGTGGATGCGGTTGCAACCGCGTCCTCGCTTCCGGGCCCGCGCCACCCTGCGCTTCGACGACTTCGACACCGCCGCCGAGGCGGCCCGTGCGGTGGTGCAGTCGGGGCTGAATCCCAGCAACTGCCGGCTGCTCGATCCCCTCGAGGCGTTGCTCAGCGGGGCGGTGGCGGGAGGTGCGGCGTTGCTCATCGTCGCCTTCGAGTCCGCCGATCATCCCCTCGACGCCTGGATCGCCCGGGCGGTCGAGCTGGGCGCGGACCACGGCGGCACCTGCCCCGAGGGCATCCACCTCTCGGCCGGCGGCGAGCAGCCCGGTCACGATGGTGCCGCCGGCGCCTGGCGGCGGGCCTTCCTCCGCGGGCCGTACCTCCGCGACGCGCTGGCCCGGTGCGGGCTGGTGCTCGAGACCTTCGAGACCGCGGTGACCTGGGACCGCTTCGCCGGCTTCCACGCCGCGGTGATGGAGGCGACCCGGCACTCGCTCGAGCAGCTGGACATGCGCGCCCTCGTCTCCTGCCGCTTCACCCACCTCTACCCCGACGGCCCGGCGCCCTATTACACGGTGATCGCCGCCGGCGACCCCGACGCTCAACTGGAGCAGTGGGATCAGGTCAAGGCGGCCGCCAGCGAGGCGGTGATCGCCGGCGGCGGCACCATCACCCACCACCATGCCGTGGGCCGCGACCACCGACCCTGGTACGACCGCGAGAGGCCGGACGCGTTCGCGGCCGCGCTGAAGGCGGCGAAACAGGCGCTCGATCCTGCCGGCGTCCTCAACCCCGGCGTGCTCCTCGACGTCCGGTGAGCGGGTGATGGCGACCGTCGTCCGGGTCCGCATCTACTGCGACAGGGGCGACCGCTCCGGCCACTCCTCGCTCGCCACCGCGGTCCTCAACGTGTTGTGGCGGGAGCACGCCTCGGAGGTCACCGTGCTCGACGGCAATGCCGGCTTCGGCGCCTCGCGCCACCATCACTCGGCCCGGCTGGCGGACATCGATGCCAACTCACCGGTGGTGATCGAGTGGATCGAGATCCCGTCTCGCTTCGCCGTCCTGTGGACGCAGGTCGAGCCACTGGTGCGCGACGTCGTGGTCACCCGCGAGCAGGTCGACCTGCTGGTGGCGCCCCCGCAGGTGCTCCCGGTTCCGCGCCTCCCCGGAGACGTACCGGTTGCCGAGGTGATGCGCAGCGAGGTCGCCACGGTGCGCCCGGACACCCCGCTGACCGAGGTGGTGCGGCTGATGCAGGAGCGCGACCTGCGCTTCCTCCCGGTGATCGACGACGGCCGGCTGGCCGGGGTGATCAGCAACGCCGACCTGGTGGCGCGTGGTGGGCTGTCGGTGCCGCTGCAGTTCCACGACACCATCGACGCCCCGCCGGGGCCACGTGCCGGCGCGGTGGCCGCCGACGTGATGACCCTCGACATGGTCACCGTCCCGCCGCGGATGCGCCTCCCGGACGTCGCCCGGCTGATGCTCGAGCGCGGGGTCAAGCGGATCCCGGTCATCGAGAACGATCGCCTGCTCGGGCTGGTGAGCCGGGTCGACCTGCTGCGCACCATCACCCTGGTGCGCCCCAGCGAGGTGCACAACCCCACCCCCGTGGGAGCACGCACCATCGGCGAGGTGGCCACCGCGTCGGTTCCGACGGTCGCGCCCACCACCCCGCTCGGCGAGGTGATCGAGGCGGTGGCCAGCACCCAGCTCGGTCGGGCCGTGGTCGTCGACGGCGACGATCATGTGCTCGGCGTGGTCAGCGACGCCGAGCTGCTGCGCCGCGTCGGCACCGATGGCGGCGTTCTCGAGCGCCTGGTGCACCGCCTTCCCCGGCGGCACCTCGCCGACGTGGATCACGGCGGCACCGCCGCCGACGTGATGGAAACGCCGGCGGTCACCGTGCCCGGTGAGATGGCGATCACCGAGGTCATCGCGCTGATGCTGGAGACCCGTCGCAAGGTGCTCCCGGTGGTCGATGAGGAGGGACGCCTCCGTGGCATCGTCGACCGATCGCACTGCCTGCGCGCGGCGTTCGCGAACGAGCGGTGACACCAACCGGGCGGGGTGCCGGACCCGGCTAGCCTGCCAGGACGCCGGGCCTCCGCAGCCCGGCGGCGACACGCCGGCGAAGCGCCTCCAGCGCGGGCGTGCGCCGCACCTCCCAGGGCTCGGGGTCGGCGATGCGGCGCACCGCCTCCGGAAGCAGCGCACGCTGGTCGCGGCAGTAGGCGGCGATCTGCTCCAGCGAGGGCAGGTCGAGGCACATCTCGCCGTGGCGGATGACCGGCTGCAGCAGCGCCTGCCCGGGCATCGTCTCGGTCGACAGCGCCAGGGTGTCACCCGCCTCGGTTCGGAAGACCTGGTGCATGCCTGGATCGCCGCGCTTGTCCTCGCTGGTCTTCATCACCGGCACCATTCGACCCTGCTCGCACTGGGCGACGAGCTTGTAGATCGCCCCGAGGTGGGGAGCATCGGCAGACGTCCCCAGCATGGTGCCCACGCCGAAGGCGTCGAGCGGTGCACCGCTCTCCAGCAGGGCGGAGATCTTCCATTCGTCGAGGTCACCCGAGGCGACGATCCTCGCCTGCCGCATCCCGGCGTCGTCGAGGAGGCGCCGGGCGGCGCGAGCCAGCGCCCCGATGTCGCCGGAGTCGAGGCGGATTCCCGCCAGGGCGACGCCGGTGGCGCGCGACGCCGCGATGGCCCGCTCGACACCGCGCAGGGTGTCGTAGGTGTCCACCAGGAGAATGCCCCGTTCGGGGTAGTCGCGCAGGAACTGCTCGAACCCCGGCTGCTCGCCGTCGGCGCCGAAGGACACGACGTAGTGGTGCGCCATGGTGCCGGTGGTGGGAATGCCGAGGCACGCGCCGGCGGCGACCGTGGCCGTGCCGGCGGCGCCGGCGAGGTAGGCGGCGCGGGCCACCCCCAGAGCCGCGTCCGGGCCGTGGAGGCGGCGCAGCGAGAAGTCGAACACCGGCCGTCCCGCCGCCGCGTCGACGATCCGGGTCACCTTGCTCGCGATCAGCGTCTGGTGGCCGACGATGGCGAGCAGCGCCGACTCCACCAGCGTCGCCTGCACCCGCGGCGCGGTGATGCGGAGCAGCGGCGCCCCGGCCCCGATCACCGTGCCCTCCGCCAGGGCGTCGACATCGCCGGCGAACCGAAGGGTTTGCAGATGCGTGAGGAAGTCCTCGGAGAAAAGGCCAGTCTTGGCTAGAAATATCAGGTCGTCCTCGGAGAAGCGCAACCGCCGCAGGTAGGCCAGCGCCTGCTCCAGGCCGGCGGCGACCAGGTATCCTCGTTGCGGCGGCAGGCTGCGAACCGTCAGCTCGAAGGCAGCGTCGTCGGTCTCCCGATGATGCAGGAACGACTGTGCCATGGTGAGCTCGTACTCGTCGCAGTGCAGCGCGTACGTCTCACCGGAGAAGGGCTGAGGCTCGCGCATTGAGGTCCTATTTGACCACAGCACTCGCGGCGGCACGGGCCACGGCGGGCGGCCGCGAGCGGCGCAGGCTCCAGGCCGGGCTGCGCACCCCGAACTCGTACAGCGCGGCGGGTCGTCCCGGGACGCCCTTGACCACCTCGCCGGTGGCGCGCACCAGGCCGGATAGCTCGAGCTCACGCCGGAAGTTGCTGGGTTCGTAGCGCACGCCGGAGATCGCCTCGTAGAGGCGTCGCGCCTGCGGCATGGTGAAGAGTTCGGGCAGCAGGCCGACGGCGATGTTGCTGTACCAGAGCTTGCCCCGCAACCGCTCGACACCGTCGCGGATGATCAGTTCGTGGTCGAAGGCGAGTGGGGGCGGGTCGTCGACCGGGAACCAGCGTGCCACCGTCTCCTCCTCGCGGAGCACCGTCGCGTCGATAAGGGCGAGATAGGCGATCGAGGGAATCCAGCCGCGCGGGTCGCGGTGCGGGTCGGCGTAGGTCTGCAGCTGCTCGAGGTAGACGGCACCGACCCCGGTCTTCTCGGTCAGCTTGCGCTGCGCCGTCTGCTCCGGGCGCTCGCTGGGGTTGGTGAAGCCGCCGGGAAGCGACCAGCGGCCGGCGAACGGCGCCTCGTCGCGCTGCACCAGGAGGACGTGCAGCCGGCCCCGCAGCGGCGCCAGGATGACCGGGTCGGCGGTCATTCCGGCAGGGGCGTCGAAACCAGCGGAGTTCCTGGCGTCGAGGGGCGCCCGGCTCAGCGCGCGCCGCTTCACGCCCATGGATCGTCGGGATCGGGCAGGTTGCTTCGCTCGACGTCCTCGGGGCTCGGGTCCACGACTCCGCGCCACGGATCATCCTCGAAGTCCCCGGCGGAACCGCTGCCGGTGAGTCCCACCCAGTGGTCGTCGCGCTCGACGCCCTCGTTGGGACGGGCTGCCGTCACCCTCCACACCGCGAGGACGAACAGCCCCGCCAGAACGGCCATCGGCAGCACATACACCATCGCTTGGATCGCTTCCGCTCAGCCCTCTGCTTCCAGCTCGGTGCGCATCTCGCCTGCGACCGCACGCCCTGCGGGAAAGAGCTGCGCGACCGCCTGCTGCACGCCCATCGACATCGAGGGATAGGCGTGGATCGCCTGGGCAACGCGCCCCGAGAAGGTGCGCGCCTGCATCGAGACCACGAACTCGTGGAGCAGTTCGCCCGCCCCCGGGCCGATGAGGTGCGCACCGATGATCTCGCCACCACCGCCGCGGTGGCCGATGATCGGTTTGCCGGCGGTGATCACCTTGATCAGGCCGCGGGGCTCACGCCGCACCACGGCGCGGTCGACGGCGGTGAAGGGCAGCCGAGCGACATGGACGTCGCCGCGATGCTGGCGCGCCTCCGGTTCGGTCATGCCGACGTGGGCGATCTCGGGATCGGTGAAGATGATCCAGGGAACCACGCGGTAGTCGGCCCGGTGGCGGCCGCCGAGGGCATTGCGCGCGGCCAGCCGCCCCTGGTAGGCGGCGGCGTGGGTGAAGGGGAGGATGCCGGTGACGTCTCCGGCCGCGAGGATCCCGTCGACGCTGGTGTGCAGCCGGTCGTCAACGGCGACACCGCCTCGATCAACCCGCACCCCGACCGCTTCCAGTCCGAGGCCATCGACCGTCGGCCGGCGCCCGGTGGCGACCAGGAGGGCATCGCCCTCGACGGTGTCGGCCTGGTCGCCACCGGCGAGGTGGAGGCGGCGCACCGCGCCGTCGGCCGAGGCGCGCTGGATGCGGACCCCGAGCATGAAGCGGATCCCCTCGCCCTCGAGCATCGCTCGAGCGGCGGCGGCGATGTCCGGGTCTTCGCGAGGGAGCAGCGTCTCGAGGACATCGAGGACGGTGACCCGGCTGCCGAGACGGTGGAAGGCCTGCGCCATCTCCAACCCGATCGGCCCGGCCCCGATCACCAGGAGATGCGCGGGCAGCGACTGCAGCTCGAAGAGGGTTTCGTTGGTGAGGTGGGGAACCGCCGCGAGCCCGTCGATCGGCGGGCCGGCGGGACGGCTGCCGGTGGCGATGACCACGCGACCGGCGGCCAGCCGGGTGCCGTCGACCTCGACGGCGCCGGGGTCGAGGAGACGGGCTCGCCCGACAACGGTGGTGACGCCGGCCTCAGACAGATGAGCCGCGTCCTCGTAGCGTGCGATCCGGTCGATCACATCGTGGACGTGGCGCATCACCGCCGGAAAGTCGACCCGCACCTCGCCGGGGTGCACGCCGAAGCGAGGGGCGCGCTCCATGTCGAAGCGAAGCCGAGCCGCCTCGATCAGCGCCTTGGAGGGGACGCAGCCGTTCCAGGTGCATTCGCCTCCGAAGCGGTCGCGCTCCACCAGCGCCACCGTGCGGCGCATCGCCGCCGCCACCTGGGCCGCCGCCAGTCCGGCGGCACCGGCGCCGACGACCACCAGGTCGAATTTCTCCATGTTCGCCTATCCCCTGTGTCGCCGCTGCCACCGCCGGCGCCGGCCGGCCCGGCTATCCTGGCAGAGATCGCGGCGCCTCCTCTGTTCTGGTCGGTCGTGGCGGTAACAGATGATCGCCGTCGTTCCAGAGGGCGATCACGCGGGTCCCGCGTTCGTGTCCCAGGATGCTGATGGTGGCGGGGTCGAGGGCCAGCCAGGCGCCCCCCACCGGGGACTGTCCGATCCAGCGCGCGGCGAGGACGCGCAGCAGGTGGCCATGGGCGACAAGCACCACGTCACCGTCGACGTCCGCGACCGAGGCGATCACCGCCTCCGCGCGACGTCCCACCGCGGCGGCGTCCTCGCCCCCGGGACAGCCATCACGCCACAACGACCATCCCGGACGCTGCCGAAGGATCTGCGCGGTGGTCATCCCCTCGTAGTCGCCGTAGTCCCACTCGGCGAGCTCGGGGACGGTTCGGGCGGTGCTCAGTCCGGCGAGCTCGCACGTATGCTGGGCACGCTGCAGGGGGCTGACCAGGACCTGCACCGGGGTGAAGCGGGCCAGCGCCGCACCGAGGAGGCGCCCCTGCTCGCGCCCGGTGTCGTCGAGCGGGATGTCGCTGTGCCCGGTGTGGCGGCCGCTCCGGCTCCATTCCGTCTGACCGTGGCGCGCCAGCACCAGCCGGAGAGCGGCGCGCTCGTCGCTCAGCGGCGGACCGCCAGGCGCACCACCAGCGCCAGGGCGCCGGCCAGCGAGAGCGCAGCGGCAGCGAAGAGCACCGCGATCAGCGGGAAGTGAGCGGTCAACAGACCGGTCGGCGAGGGCGGGATCTGCGAGGGGAATCCTAACGGTGGTGGCGGCCTGATGATGGAGGGAGTCGGGGTCTCCGCCGGCCTGGGCCCGGTGTTGTTGTGATTGGACCCGGCACCCGCCGAGGATCCGACCGGAGTGGTCCGCCCCGCCGCGGCGGCGGTGATCGCGCGGGTCGCGGTGAGCGACTCGGAGCCGGCCGCCGCCGCGGTCGCGCCCGGGGCAACCACGGCGAATGACGCCGGACCGGGGGCAACCGCGAGCGGTGCGATCGAGGCGGGCACCGCGGTCAGCCGCAGCGGAGCCGGCGGGCTTTGGCCTTCGGTCTCGGCGGCGGCGGCACGTGGTCCGTGAACGTGCGCGTGACTGCCCTTCCCATGATCCTCACCCTCGGCGTTGCCCTGACCATGCGTCTGCTTGCCCTGAGCGCGGTCCTCGCCGTTGGCATTGCCGTGGTCGCGCGTCTCCGCGGCATTCTGGTGGCCCTTCCCCCCCTCGCTGTTGCCCTGCACCTGCTTCGCCTGCCCGTGCTCCGAGGCGGCGGCGACGCTCGGCGCGGTGAGCCAGGCGCAGGCGCCGACGACGGCCACCAGCGCGGCGGTCCGGAGGATTGCTCCCGCCCAGCGGCGGGCAGCAGCGAGTCCCCGCCACCGCCGGACGCCTTCACAATCGTCCAACCGCTGTCCTTCCTGCGAGGCCGCTCCCCGCAGCTGCATGCGGCCCCGGGAAATGTCCGCCCCTGGAGCACTCATCATAGACGACTCGTTCCGTGGGAAAAAAGCCGCCAGTTGGGCTGGGCGGCCGGCTGAGGGCCGCCGGTGAGCGCCGGCTCCGAACGCGCCGAGCGCTGGGGCGTGTCCACCCGCCACCAGGACGCCTGGGGTGAATGGCGCACGGTGCCGGACGAGACCATCGCGGCCGTTCTCGACGCGCTCGGAGCCGGCGACGCGGATGCGCCGCCGGCCGACGCGGGTCCGCTGGTGGTGCGAGCCGGCGCACCGGTCGCGCTCGACGGCGACGCGGTTCTGCGGCTGGAGGATGGCAGCGAACGCAGGGCCGTTGGGGTGCTGCCCGCCGACCTTCCCCTCGGGTACCACACCCTGGTCGCCGGCTCGGGGTGGGAGCGGCAGCTGATCATCAGCCCCGGCCGCTGCCATCTTCCCGCCGGGCTGCGCACCTGGGGATGGGCGGCACAGCTCTACGCGGCGCGGTCGCAGCAGAGTTGGGGCATCGGCGACCTCGGCGACCTCGCCCGCCTGGTGCGCTGGTCGGCAGGCGAGTGCGGCGCCGGTGTGGTGCTGGTCAATCCTCTTCACGCCGGTCCGGCGACGCCGCCGCAGGAGGCGAGCCCGTACTTCCCCAGCAGCCGCTGCTTTCGCAGCCCGCTCTACATCTGCGTCGACCAGGTGCCGGGCGCGGCTGCCCTCGGCGACCGGCTCGACCGGCTTCGCCGTGCGGCTCGCGCGCTCAACCAGAGTCGCGTCATCGACCGCGATGCGGTGATGCGCCTCAAGCTGGAAGCGCTCGGCGAGCTCTTCGCCGGGTTCCGCGGCGACCCCGGCTTCGACGCCTACCGCGCCGAGCACGGCGATTCGCTGCTGGCGTACGCGACCTTCTGCAGCCTCAGCGAGTCCCGGGGACGGCCGTGGCAGTCCTGGCCGCCCGAGCTCCGCGACCCCGCGAGCCCGACAGTTTCTGCCTTCCGCGACAGCAACTCTGAGCGGATCCGCTTTCATCAATGGCTCCAGTGGCTGCTCGACGGCCAGCTGGCAGCGGCCTCGGGGCCGCTGGCGGTGATCCACGACCTCGCCGTCGGCGTCGATCCCACCGGCGCCGACGCCTGGCGCTGGCAGGGCTGCTTCGCCCCGGGCGCGACGGTGGGCGCGCCGCCCGACGCGTTCAACACCCGCGGCCAGAACTGGGGTCTTCCACCGCTCAACCCCTGGACCCTGCGCGCCGAGGGCTACCGTCCCTACATCGAGACCATCCGCGCCGGCCTCCGCCACGCCGGCGGTCTGCGCGTGGACCACGTAATGGGACTCTTCCGCCTGTACTGGATCCCGGAGGGAGCCGATCCCGGGTTCGGCGCCTACGTGCGCTATCCGGCCGGCGACCTGCTCGACATCCTGGCGCTGGAGAGCGTGCGCAGCGGCGCGCTGGTGGTCGGCGAGGACCTCGGCACGGTGGAGCCGGAGGCGCGCGACGAGCTGACCGCTCGCGGGATGCTCTCCTACCGCCTGCTGTGGTTCGAGCAGACCGAGCCGGCGGTGTGGCCACGACAGGTGGTGGCGGCGGTGACCACCCACGATCTGCCCACCGTGGCAGGCGTGTGGACCGGAGCCGACCTGGAGCGGCAGCGCGAGCTCGGACTGCAGCCGAACGAGGACGGCACCATCGGCATCCGCGAGCGTCTGCGTCAGTGGGCCGGGCTTCCCGACGGCGCCGGCGCCGGCGAGGCGGTCACGGCGGCGCACCGGTTGCTCGCCACCGCACCGTCGATGCTGCTGGCGGCAACGCTCGAGGACGCCCTCGGCGTGGTCGAACGGCCCAACCTACCCGGGACGACCCCGGAGAGCTCTCCCAACTGGTCGCTGGCACTGCCCCAGACGCTGGAAGAGCTCGAGGCCGCCGCCCTCGCCCGCCGCATCGCCTCCCTGCTTCGCCGGTGAGCCAAGGCCTCGCCACGAAACTGCGACAAACCGCCCCGGACGGCGGCGACCGGCTCTACGCTGCGGCCAGCGCCCGCTCTGGGCCAGAGGGAGACACAACGTGCTGACCAGGCTGCGCTCGGCCGGCCCCCGCCTGCTGGCACCGCTGGTTGCGGTCATTCTCGGCAGTTTCACGTCGGCGCTCACCTCCCAGTCCGCCGCCGCCGCCACCAACAGCGGACTGCCGGTGATGGTCGGCATCGCCGCCAGCCATGACGGCCATGGCTACTGGCTGGCCTCGAACGGCAACGTCTACGCCTTCGGCACCGCCGCCTTCGCCGGTCCGCAGAGCCCCCGCTTCGCCAGGCCGGTGAGCGGGGTGGTCGCCGCTCCCGGCGGCGGCTACTGGCTGGTCGCCTCCGACGGCGGCGTCTTCGCCTACGGCGGCGCCCCGTTCCTCGGTTCCACCGGGGCGATGCACCTCAATGCTCCGGTGGTCGGCATCACCGCCACCCCCAGCGGTCAGGGCTACTGGCTGGTCGCCTCCGACGGGGGCATCTTCAGCTTCGGCGACGCCCAGTTCGCCGGCAGCACCGGTGCCATGCACCTCAACTCCCCGGTGGTCGGCATCGCGGCCACGCCGAGCGGCCGCGGCTACTGGCTGGTGGCGTCGGACGGAGGCATCTTCTCCTTCGGTGACGCCCGCTTCCTCGGCAGCACCGGTGCCATGCACCTCAACTCCCCGGTAGTGGGCATGGCCTCGACTCCCAGCGGCTCCGGCTACTGGCTGGTGGCCTCCGACGGCGGTGTCTTCACCTTCGGCGACGCTCCCTTCCATGGCTCCACCGGTGCGGTCCACCTGATGGCGCCGATCTCGGGCCTGGCGGCAACCCCCGACGGCGGCGGCTACTGGATGGTGGCCGAGGACGGCGGGGTGTTCACCTTCGGCGATGCACCGTTTGCCGGCGCCGCCACCGGCTTCGCCAGCAGCGCCATCGCCGACGTCGCCGCCCGCCCGGAGTGCGGCATCCCCGCCGACGCCGTCACCGCCGGCAAGGTGATCGTCGTCAGCCTCGTCTGCCAGGAGCTGACCGCGTACGAGAACCGGGTGCCCTTCGTCTCCACCCTGATCACCACCGGGCGGCCGGCGCTTCCGACCCCGCCGGGTCAGTACAGCGTGCTCAGCAAGATCAGCCCCTATCAGATGGTGTCGCCCTGGCCTCCCGGCTCCCCCTTCTGGTATCCACCGAGCTGGGTGACGTACACGCTGTGGTTCCGCAGTGATGGCTACGCCATCCACGATGCGCCGTGGCGTTCGGTGTACGGCCCGGGGACCCAGCTCAACGGCAGCCACGGGTGCATCAACACACCGTTCGCCCCGATGCAGAAGCTCTACCCGTGGGCCCCGGTGGGGACTGCTGTCCGGGTCTACTGACCGGCGGAAGGCGGACTGATGGCGGCGCGTGGTCGGGTGCGCGGACTGCTCGACCGGTTGCTGCGCCGCCGCCGACCGGTGCCGGCGCCGCCGCCGGAGGTCGCCGCCGATGTGCGTCCCCAGCGGCTGACGATCGGCGGCCTCCGGCTCTCGGTGCTGTGCGAAGGCCTGCGCAATCCTCTGGGCCGGTCACCCCGCGCCGTCTACCTGGTTGCCATCACCGCTGCCGGTGGCGGGCAGGAGTGGGAATCGCGCTACGGACTGCCGGTGGCGAACCACTCGCACCGCGCTGCCGTCGACGCCGCTCTGGACGAGCTGCTCGCCGCCTGGCGCGACCCCGCGGCGTGGCGCGGCGCCGTGGTGGACGGGATGAGCGAGCGCGAAGCCGAGGCCATCCTCGAGAGCCCCGCGCTCGGTCGCGACGCCGGGGCGGCGGCGTGGATCGGGCCGGAGCTGGAGGCGCTGGAGGCCGCGCACCGGTCGGCGGGAAGCTGGATGGCACTAGCGACGCCGCGGTAGTCCTCGGCAGGTCGCAGCCCACCGCAACCCTGCGCCACACTCGGGGGCACGGTGGACGCCACCCTGCTCAGCCTTGCTCGCGACGCGCCGGGCTTCATGCCCGAGCAGGAGGGGCTCGCGCTCCACGACGCCGCGCTCCGTGCGGCCCGGCGCGGGCCGCTGCTGGAGATCGGCAGCTACTGCGGCAAGTCGACCGTCTACCTCGGCGCCGCCGCGCGAGCCTGCGGAAGCGTCGTCTTCACCGTCGACCACCATCGCGGTTCGGAGGAGAACCAGCCGGGCGAGCTGTACCACGACGGCCGGTTCGACGACCCGCACACCGGCGGCGTCGACACCCTCCCCTGCTTCCGCCGGACGATCACCGTCGCCGGGCTCGACGACTGCGTCATCGCCGTGATCGGCCGCTCGGCCGCCGTGGCCCGGCACTGGGGAACGCCGTTGGGCCTGGTCTTCATCGACGGAGGACACACCGACAGCGCCGCCCAATCGGACTACGAGGGCTGGGCGCCGCACCTCGCCGGGGGCGGCCTCCTGGTGATCCACGACGTCTTCGCCGATCCCGCGGCAGGAGGTCAGGCCCCCTATCGGGTGTGGGTGCGGGCGCTCGGGTCGGGTGCCTTCAGAGAGGAGTCCCGCTGCGGATCGCTGCAGGTGCTACGCCGAGTCGGCGACGGCATCTAGGAACTCGTTCTCGGCGGCGACGTGCAGCGCCCGGAAGAGTCCGGACGCGGGGGTGAGCTCCATCAGGGCGTCGGCGGCGAGCACCGCCGCCGCCGCCGACCAGGTCGACTGCTCCGCCGGGAAGTGCTCGCCGTCGGGGAACACCGCTCCGGTCCAGTAACCTCCCGCGCCGTCGCGGAGGTACTGCACCCAGCGGAAGAGCTCCCAGGCGTCGTCCACGCGATCGGCGGCGTCGAGGGCCAGCACCAGCTCGCAGGTCTCGGCCGAGGTGATCCATGGACGGTCGGCGACGCAGCGGACGCCGAGGCCCTCGACCACGAAGGTATCCCAGCGCTCGGCGATCCGCACCCGTCCCGCGGCACCGAGGACGACTCCACCCAGCACCGGGTAGTACCAGTCCATCGACCAGCGGTCCTTGCGCTCGAAGCACTCGGGCCGGTGGGCGACGGCGTGAGCCAGGGCGGCCGCGGCGGACACCCAGTCGGGTCGATCCAGCCCCATGCGCTCGGCCGCCGCCACGGCGCAGTGCAGGCTGAGATGGATCGACGACGACGACGTCAGCAGGGCGCGGCGCGCCTGGTGGCCCCAGCGATCCCGGGCCCAGGGGATCTCGCCGCCCGCTCCCTGCTGGGCCACCACGTAGTCGACCGCGCGCTGCACCACCGGCCACATCTCGGCGAGGAAGGCATCGTCATCGGTGATCAGGGTGTGATGCCACAGCCCGGTCCCGATGTATGCGCAGAAGTTGGCATCAACTGTCGGGTCCTCCACCGCGCCGTCACGGTAATAGGAGTACCAGGAGCCGTTGCGCCGCTGGTGCCGCGCCAGCCAGCGAAAGGCGCGCCGGGCCTCGTCGACCAGCCCGCCGGCGGTGAGGGCCATCGCTCCCTCAACGATGTTCCACGGGTCGGCGTGAGCTCCGGGGAACCAGGGGATGCAGCCGTCGGCGAGCTGCACCGCGGCGATCGACGCCGCGGTGTCGCGGACCGACGCCGCCGTCGGCGGGGGGGTCACATCAGGCCGCTGCACGATCCGTCCTCGCCGCCGCCACGGTGGCGCTGACGGGCCTGAACGCGTAGATCACCAGGCTCTTGCCGAGCAGCGGGTTGAGGGCCCGCTCCAGCCAGCGGACCAGCGCCGGCCGCCGCATCAGGTCCCACACAAGGAAGCGGTGGTAGAGCCGCACCGGCACCGCGCGGTCACGCCCGGGCCCGAGCGCGCAGCGCAGCCACCAGTACGGCGAGTGCAGCGCGTGGGCGTGGTGTCGGCGCCGCGGCACCATGCCGGCGCCCCGGAGCAGGCGCTGCAGGGCATCGCCCCGGTAGATGCGGACGTGGCCGCCGCTCTGCTGGTGGTACTCGTCCGACAGCGCCCAGCAGACGCGCTCCGGCCACCACCGGGGAACCGTCACCACCAGCACGCCCCCCGGACGGAGGACGCGGACCAGCTCGCGCACCGCGGCCTCGTCGTCGGGGATGTGCTCGAGCACCTCGGCGGCGATGACACGATCGAAGCTGCCGTCGGCGAAGGGGAGCGCCCGGGCGTCGCCGCGCACCGCCGAGAAGCGTCCGCCGGCGGCCTGCACGTCGACGGCGCCGTACTGCTCGACGGCGCCGCGGGCCACCCGCAGGTCACCCGCGCTCTGGTCGAGGGCGACGACCGCGGCGCCGTGGTGCACACCCTCGAGGGCGTGCCTGCCACCGCCACAACCGACGTCGAGCAGCCGCTCGCCGGGACGCAGCCCGAGCGCGGCGTAGTCGACCGTCAGCACGCGGCCAGCACCTGCCGGTACTCGTCGGCGGTGGCGCGAGCGGTCGCCTCCCAGGTGAAGCGACGCAGGACGCGCTCGCGGCCGGCGCGTCCGACGCGGCGGCGCAGGGCGGCGTCGTCGAGCAGCCTCACCACGCTCTGGGCGAGTCGGGTGGCGTCGCCCGGCTCGACCAGCAGGGCGGTGTCGCCGTCGGCGCCGACCACCTCGGGAAGGGCTCCGGCACGCGACGCGACCAGCGGGACGGCCGCCGCCATGGCCTCGATGGCGGGGAGCGAGAACCCCTCATAGAGCGAGGGCACCACCGCCACCTGGGACTCGGCGTAGAGCCGGACGATGTCCTCCTGGGTCACGCCGCCGCGGAAGTGCACCGCGCCGCGCAGCCCGAGCGCATCGATGGCCCGCGCCGCCGCGCCCTCCGGGCGGGGGCGCCCGACCACCATCAGCTCGGCGCCGGGGTACCGGTCGCGGACGGCCGCCAGCGCCGTGACCAGGGTGACCAGCCCCTTCATCGGCACGTCGGCGCTGGCGGTCGTGATGATCCGACCCGGGACGCGAGACACCTCGTCGAGGGGCCGGAAGACGGTTGGATCGACCCCGAGATCGATCACCCGCAGCCGGTCCGCGGGGATGTCGAAGTCGCGGCTGATGTCGCGCTGTGAGTTCGCCGAGACGGTGATCAGCCGAGGCAGGCGCCGCGCCACCCGCACCTGCATGCGGGTGAAGCCGTACCAGCGCCACAGGGTCAGCCGGCGCCGCAGCGTCGGAGCGTGCGCCAGCTCCAGCCGCCGGTCGACGGTGATCGGGTGATGGACGGTCGCCACCACCGGCGCGCAGTCGCGGGCGACCCGGAGGATGCCGTAACCGAGGCACTGGTTGTCGTGGATCACGTCGAAGTCGCCGCGACGCCGGCGCAGCAGGCGCGACGCCCGAAGGCTGAAGGTGAGCGGCTCCGGGAAGCCGGCGGTGCACATCACAGCGAACTCGAGGACGTCGACCGGATCGCGGAACTCGCGCGGCCAGGGGATGCGAAACGGGTCGTCGGGGCGGTACAGGTCGAGGCTCGGCAGGCGGGTCAGCCGGACCCCCTCGGACACCTCGGGGTAGGGCTGCCCGGCAATCACCTCGACCTGGTGGCCGAGCGCGACCAGAGCCCGGCTGAGATTGCGGACGTAGACACCCTGACCGCCGCAGTGCGGGTTGCCGCGGTAGGCGAGCAGGGCGATCCGCAGGGGGCGGTCGCCGTCGCCCGCGGGCGGGCGGGGCTCCGCCGCGCCACTCCGGATCGGCAGCGATGGAGCCGGGGCGGAAGGGAGAGTGGGGCCGCGCAGGCCGGTGGCGACAGCGGCGAGATGGGCGTCGAGCGCGCCGCCAACCTGGCGGTCGGCGGTCATGAGGCGGGCTCGTTCTGTCCGGACGCGGCCGCCGGGTGGCCCGTCACATACCGCGTGGAATGCACGGGGGCGCACTCTACTTGATCGGCGAGGCGACCCGGCCGCCGCGGGAGGCGGCCCGAGCCGGGGCGCGGTTACCCTCGCGGCGGTGACCGACGACGCTCTCTTCGTGCCCGACGGGGACGCCTTCGTCGCCACCGAGCACACCCGCGGGCCGTGGGACCCGCTGGCGCAGCACGGTGGACCGGTGGCGGCGCTGCTGGCACGCGCGGTCGAGTCGGTTGCCACGCCGGTGCCGATGGCGGTGGTCAGGCTGAGCGTCGAGCTGTTTCGCCCGGTCCCGCTGCAACGTCTCTTCGTCTCCGCCGGCGTGATCCGTCCCGGTCGCCGGGTGCAGGTGGTCGAGGCGCGGCTGCGCGACGACGGTGGCGTCGAGCTGAGCCGGGCGACGGCGCTGCTGATCCGCGAGGGGTCGCTGACGATCCCCGACAGCCCTCCGGGACCGTTGCCTCCGCCCCTGCCGACACGTGCTCAGCCGTCGAACGAGTCCGCTGACGCCGCCTTTCACCTCACCGGAGTGGAGATGCGGTTCGCCGCCGGCAGTTTCGAGCGGCCCGGACCGTCGACCGTCTGGATGCGGCTGCGCCGTCCGGTGGTCGCGGGCGAGGAGCCGTCGCCGCTGATGCGGGTCGCCGCGGCGGCGGACTTCGGGAACGGCGTCAGCGCCCCCATCGACTGGCAACGCTTCCTCTTCATCAATCCCGATCTCACCATTCATCTCCACCGGCAGCCGGAGGGAGAGTGGATCTGCCTGGACGCGCGCACCGACATCGATCCCGGTGGGCGGGGCCTGGCCCAGAGTGCTCTGTTCGACGCGCGTGGCGCGATCGGCCGCTCCTTGCAATCCCTCCTGGTCGAGGCTCGGGGGTCAATCCTCCGGTAGTCCACGGATGTTCAGTATGACAACACTGCTGTCATACTTATCCCCATGGCGAGTGGAGCAAAGACCCACGCAGAGCGGCAGCTGCAGGGGCGCCCCATCCGGACGCGGCGGCACCGGCCGGCGGTGGGCACGGAGGTCCTCGCGCTGGCCCACGAGCTGCGCGCGCCGCTGAGCGTGATCCGCGGCTACCTGTCGCTGATCGCCGACGGCAGCCTGGGCGAAGTGCCCGCCCGATGGGAGCTGCCGGTCGCCCGGTTGGATGAGAAGGCACGCGAGCTCGCCCGGCTGATCGAGGACCTGCTGACCGCGGCCCGCCTCGACAGCGGCCGCCTCTCGACCGACCGAGAACGGCTGGACGTGCGGGAAGCCGTCGCCGGCGCGGTGTCCCGGTCCGCCGGTCGCGCCGAGCTGCTCGGCGCCCGGCTCGAGGTCCAGCTGCCCGAGCGGCCGGTGACGGTGCAGGCCGATCCCTCTCAGGTCGCACTGATTCTAGACAACCTCGTCAACAACTCGCTGTCCTACTCGGCCGGTCCGCCGTGGGTCCTGGTGCGCGCCGAGGCGCAGCACCGCCAGGCGGTGATCGCGGTGGAGGACCATGGCATTGGGGTCCGCAGCCACATGCGCGAGCGGATCTTCGAGCGCTTCGTGCGGGCGGATGACGAGGCCATCCCGGGCCTGCCCGGAAGCGGACTCGGTCTGGCCATCGCCCGCGAGCTCGCCGAGGGCAACGGCGGCACCCTGGTGCTGGAGCGAAGCGCCGCCGGCGCGGGCAGCCGATTCGTGGTGCGCTTCCCACTCGCGTCCGACGAGATGGCGCACGCGTCCGGCTGATCTGCGGCAGGCCCTGGCCGCTCGCCTTTCGCGTATCGTCAGCGCATGGCGATCGCCGAGCGTTTGGCGGCAGCCAGGCGCCAGCGGCCCGAGCACCATCGCGACGTGCAGGGCGGCTCCGCCCGCGCCGCCGTCTTCGGAATCAGCGACGGTCTGCTCACCAATGTCTCCCTGATCCTGGGTGTGGCCGGCGCCAACCCCGCTCCCGGCGTGGTGCGCCTGGCGGGACTGGCGGGCCTGGTGGCGGGGGCCTTCTCGATGGGCACCGGCGAGTACGTGTCGATGCGCGCCCAGACCGAACTGCTCCAGCGAGAGTTGGACATCGAGCGCGAGGAGATCCGCCGCCACCCGGTCTCGGAGCGGAACGAGCTGGTGGGGATGTACATAAAGCGCGGACTCCGCCGCGAGGTCGCCGAGGAGGTGGCCACGGTACTGATGCGCGACCCGGCCGTCGCCCTCGACACCCACAGCCGTGAGGAGCTGGGGGTCGATCCCCAGTCGCTGGGATCGCCGATGGGGGCGGCCTTCTCGTCGTTCACGACCTTCTCGTTCGGCGCCCTGGCGCCGCTGCTGCCGTGGTTCTTCACCAGCAGCACCAGGGCGGTGGTCGCGTCGGTGCTGGTGGGCGCGCTGATGTCGATCGCCATCGGCGTGGTCATCGCTCAGTTCACCGGCCGCTCGCGCGTGCGCACCGCGACCCGGCAGCTGCTCCTCGCCAGCGTCGCCGCGGCGGTGACCTTCGGCGTCGGCCGCGGCATCGGCGTCCAGGCGAGCTAGCGGGCCAGCCCGCCCGCCGGCGCTACAGGCCGAGCGTCACCCGCGCCAGCCGGTCCTTGACCATCGTCGGCACCAGCCGTTCGTAGAGGGCGACCGCCTGCGCGTCCAGCCCGACCAGGTAACGGGCGTTGGGATTGCGCGACTGCACCGCGCCGGCGATCACCCGCGCGCATCCCTGCGGATCACCCATGATCGGCTGGGTCAACCGCACCCCGGTCAGGCTGCGGCGATAGGCGGACCGGTAGCGCGATCCGGCGTGCCGCTCCATCTCGCGTTCCGCCTCCTCCCAGATGCCGGTGCGAAACCCGCCGGGCTCGATCAGCACCACCCTGATGTTGCTCGAGGCGACCTCCATCCGCAGCGCGTCGCTGAGCCCTTCGAGAGCGTGCTTGCAGCCCTGATACCAGCCGGTGAGCGGGGTGCTGGTACGCCCGTACACCGACGAGATGTTGACGATGCGGCCACCGCCGGCCTCGCGCATGTGGGGAATGGCGAGGCGGGCCAGCCGCATGGGGGCGAGCACCATCGTCTCCAACGCGCGGCGCGCCTCGGCGTCGGAGACATCCTCGATGGCGCCCGACGACGAGTAGCCGGCGTTGTTGACCAGACCGCATGGGCGCTCCTCGTCGATGGCGCGGCGGCAGGCGTCGCCGTCGGTGACGTCGAGCAGGACGGTCCGCACCTCGACACCCGCCTTGCGTGCCGCCTGATGCACCGCGCGCGCCTTGGCGGAGGAGCGCACCGTCCCCACCGAGTCGAAACCACGGCGCGCCAGCTCGATCACCGTCGCCAGCCCGATGCCGGAGTTGGCGCCGGTGGTCAGGACGGTGCGCGCGGCGGTCAGCGGACCGCTCCGGTGAGCATCGACAGTCGACGGCGCACCGCCGGATCAGCCAACCGCTCCAGCGCGCTGCGCCGGCTCTGCTCGGTGACCGCACCGCGACGGGCGGGGTTCATCGCGTCGAGACCCATCACCGCACGATCGGCGGCGGTGGGCTCGAAGAGCACCACGGGAATGCCGGCGCGGCGCAGGCGCAGCCGCTCACCGTCGAGCAGAGCGCGCGAGACCCCTCGCAGCGGGAAGTCGATCCCGCCCAGCATCCCTCGCCACGGTGTCGACATGGGCGAGCTGATCACCACCAGGTCGAGACGCTCGCCGGCGAGCACGTCGGCGTTGGTCGGAGAGTGCGCGCCACCGTCGACGTACTCGAAGCCGGCGATGCTGACGGGCCGAAAGTAGGCGGGGATGGCGCACGAGGCGGCGACGGCGTCGGCGACGCGCACCTGGGGGGTGCCGGGACGTCCGAAGACGACGCGCTGCCCGTCGGACAGGCGCACCGCGCAGATCAGCAGCGCACGTTCCGGCCAGGCGATCCGCCCGTAGAGGGCCCGGATGCCGGCGACGATGGGCTCGGTCGGCACCGTCCCTCTCGGCATCACCGCCGCGGCCAGCGACCCCGGTCGCGTCTGCCACGGACGCAGCGCCGCCCGCGCCAGCAGCGCCCGCGAGGGAAACGCCGGCGGCCCGAGAGGCTCGCGGGCACCGTCGCCGGGGTATGGCCGGGGCGGTCCCAGGCGGAGCAGCCGCTCCTGCCCTTCCGGCGAGACCGGGGCTCCGGTGGCCCGGGCGGCGATGTCGGCAGGACTGATCCCGGTGCGCAGCAGCGCACCCACCACCGAGCCGGCGGAGGTGCCGACGATCACCGTCGCGGTGCGCGCGTCCCAGCCGGTGGCCTCGGCGAGCGCCGCCAGGGTGCCGGCGTGGAACGCGTGCCCGACGACGCCGCCGGCGCCGAGCACCACGCCGATCCGGGGTTCGCCGCGTCCCCCGTCGGAGACCGCCGTCATACCGTCAGCGCCACCTTGATGGCGCCCGCGGCCGGTCCCGCCGCGGCGGTGCTGAGCGCCTCCGCGTAACCGTCGAGAGCAAAGCGGTGGGTGAGCACGCCGTCGACATGGTAGGCAGGATCCGCGAGCCACTCGCGCACCGTCTCGAAGGTGCGCGAGCCGTCGGGCTCGCGGCCATAGACGACGCTGCCGGCGATGGTCAGCTCGCGCCACCACACCAGTGACCAGTCGACGCGCTGCCGGCCTGCCGTGCCCACCAGCACCAGGGTGCCACGGGCCCGCAGCATACGGAGAGCGAGGTCGATGGTCGACGGCAGTCCGATGCAGTCGAAGACGGCGTCGAGACCGCGGTCGAGGACGGGAAGCCGGCCGAATCGCGGGCGCAGCAGCGTGCCGCCGGTGTGCGCCGCGACCAGCGCGAGGACCTCGGCGGGAGCACGGGTCCACACCCGGTCGGCGCCGGCGGCGAGGGCATCGTCGACGCCGAATGGCCGGGACGAGGAGCTGGGCTCACCGACCACCGAGATGTCGAGACCCGAATGCAACCGTCGCAGCGCGGCGACGGTGAGCAGCCCGATGGTGCCGGGGCCGATCACCGCGACCCGATCGCCGTTGCCGTGCCAGCGCCGCGCTGCATGCAGGGCGACCGCGGCCGGCTCGGCGAGAACCGCCCGTGCCTCCGAGATCGCCGAGGCGTCGAGCAACATGCTCTCGTGAGCGAGCACGCCCTCGCTCCAACCGCCGCCGACAACGGTGCTGAAGCCGATGCCCTGGCCGGGACAGAGGTCGCCGGCGCGGCTCAGGTTCTCGCAGAGGTGACCCTCGCCGGCACGGCAGCGGCCGCACTCGGGCAGTCCCTTGTGGCGGCACCACAGGGTCGGCTCCACCAGCACACGATCGCCCTCGCGGACGGTGGTGGTGCCGGGGCCGGTCACCTCGACGACGCCGGTGAGCTCGTGGCCGAGAATGGCGCGACGTTCCGGGTTGTAGGCGGTGAGCAGCGGGCTGAAGCCGGTGCCGTGGAGCAGCTTGAGGTCGGAGCCGCAGATGCCGGTCAGGGTTGGCCGCACCCTGACCCATCCGTGACCCGGTGGCTCGGGGAGGTTGACCTCCTCCATGGCGAGGATCCCGCCGCGGCTCCACGCAGCGGCGGGACGCACTCGCGTCGCCGCCGCGGTGAGGGCGACGCGGGCGAGCGACGAGAGGTCGGCGACCAGGGCCCGCACGGCGGCCCTCCACTGAGATCGGTGGCGGCGGCGCGGCCGCGCGGGCGATGATGCACCATCGCATGCCAGAAGCCGTGATCGTCGCCGCGGGCCGCTCCCCCATCGGGCGCGCCGGCAAGGGCTCGCTGGTCGAGGTGCGATCCGACGAGCTCGCCGCCCACGTCGTCGGCACCGTGCTCGACCAGGTAGCTCAGCTGGACCGCGGCGAGATCGAGGACCTCATCTGTGGCTGCGCGCATCCCGGCGGTGAGCAGGGCTTCAACATCGCCCGCAACATCGCCGTCCTCGCCGGGATGAACCTGCCCGGCACCACCATCACCCGCTACTGCTCGTCGTCGCTGCAGACCACCCGGATGGCGGCCCACGCCATCCTCTCCGGCGAGGGTGAGGTGTTCCTCAGCGTCGGCGTCGAGAGCGTCTCCCGGCTGACCGCATTCGGCCACCCCAACATTCCCGCCTGTCGCAACCCGCGGCTGCTCCCCGGCAACGGCGAGAGTCTCGCCGACGCCTACATCGCCATGGGGCAGACGGCGGAGAACGTCGCCGCCCGGGAGGAGATCTCGCGCGAGGAGATGGACCAGTTCGCCCTGCGCAGCCAGCAGCGCGCCGTCGCCGCCCAGGACGACGGCTTCTTCGCCCGCGAGATCGTCCCGGTGGCGCTGCCCAACGGCGACACCTTCACCAAGGACGACGGGCCGCGCCGCGGCACCAGCCTCGAGGCGCTGGCGGCGCTGCAACCCGCCTTTCGCGAGAACGGCAAGGTGACCGCGGGCAACTCCTGCCCGCTCAACGACGGCGCCGCCGCCCTGGTGGTGATGTCGGACCGCCGGGCGCGCGAGCTAGGCCTCGAGCCGCTGGCCCGCATCGTCAGCACCGGGCTGACCGCGCTGGAGCCGGAGTACATGGGCCTCGGTCCCATCGAGGCCTCGCGTCAGGCGCTGCGGCGGGCGGGGATGAGCATCGACGACGTCGACGTGGTGGAGATCAACGAGGCCTTCGCCGCCCAGGTGATCCCCTCGGCCCGCGCGCTCGGCGTCGATCCCTTCGACGACAAGCTCAACCCCCACGGTGGCGCCATCGCCCTCGGCCACCCCTTCGGCATGACCGGGGCGCGGATCACCTGCACCCTGCTCAACGACCTGCGCACCGCGGACAGGACCATCGGGCTCGAGACCATGTGCGTCGGCGGCGGCATGGGGATGGCGATGATCCTCGAGCGGCTCAACTAGGACGCATCGCCGGCGGCTGAGCGGAGCGGAGCAACGCTGCCTCGGTGGCGGTGTCGCGGGCGGGATCCGGCCGCGAGGCAGGGCGCGAACGCGGGCTGCGAGCGAGGATCATCGCGACCGCGACGACGATCACGCCGGCGGCCACCAGTGTCTGGACGGTGATGCGCTCACCGAGCAACGCCCAACCGAGCAGCACCGCGACCAGGGGATTGACGTAGGCGTAGGTCGCCACCAGCGAGGTGGACGCATGCCGGAGCAACCAGATGTAGGCGGTGAAGGCGAGCAGCGACCCGAAGACGATCAGGTAGGCGAAGGCGAGGCCCGAGCGCACCGAGATCGCGTGCAGATGAACCTGGCCGAGCTCGCCGCGCGCCGCAGCGGCGAGACCGAGCACCACGCCACCGGCGAGCATCTCCATCCCGGTGGCGACCAGCGGTCGTGACGGGAGGCGTGCCCGCCGCGCGTAGAGCGAACCCGCGGCCCAGCCGAGCGGCGACACCAGCAGCGCGAGCATCGCCACCACCGCGGCGCCTCCGCCGGCGCCGGGTCGCAGCAGCAACGCGACGCCGGCCAGCCCGACGCCGATGCCCGCCGCCGCCAGGGGATGGAGTCGCTCACCGGCGAAGAGTCGGGCGAGAAGCACCATCCACAGCGGCACGGTGGCAACCAGGAGGGCGGCGATCCCGGACGGCACGTATTGCTCGCCGACGGTGACACCGCCGTTGCCGACCGCAAGCATCGCGGCGCCGATGATCAGCGCCGAGCGCCACTGGCGCAGGCTGGGTCGGTCGTTGCGACGATCGCCGCGGCGCACCGTCAGCGTGTACATCAGGCCGCCGGCGATCAGGAACCGCACCGACGCCATCAGCAGCGGCGGCATGGTGTCGATGGCGACGCGGATGGCGTAGTAGGTCGAGCCCCACACCGTGTACACGATCAGCAGCGCGATGACCACCGCCGCCACCGGGGTACCACCCTCGGTGGTGCCCCCGAAGCGGAGGCGCAGCCGCCTGGTCATGGCGCCGCAGCGCGCATCATCGTCACCACACTGGCGGGCAACGGCACATCACCAATCAGCGCCGGATCGGGTCGGGGATCACCGACGCTTCGCGCCATCGGCACCTCCCCCGCCCACACCGGCAGCGCTCGATCGCCGGCGGCATCGAGCGGGGCGCCGCTGCGCGCCTTGGCGGAGAGGTGATCGAGAGCGAGCGCGAGCACCACCGTCGCGCTGAGCTCCTTCGGTGTCGGCGGCCGCACCTCGTCCCATCGACCTGGCAGGACGTGTTCGACGATGCAGCGCAGGGCCGCGCCCTTGTCGGCGCCGTCGGTCACCTCCCCCGCCCGTCCCACCACCACCACCGAGCGGTAGTTCATCGAGTGGGAGAAGGCCGAGCGGGCGAGCACCAGGCCGTCGAGAAGGGTGATGGTGACGCACACATCGACGCCGCCCGCGAGGGTGCGCAGGGTGCGGCTCAGCGGCGATCCGTGCAGGTACAGGGTGTCGCCCTCTCGGCCGTAGGTGGTGGGAATCACCCAGGGCCGCCCGCCGGCGACGAATCCGACGTGACACACCAGGCCGGCGTCGAGCACCGCCAGAGCGGCGGCGCGGTCCTCGACCGCCCGCTCGGGATGGCGGCGAAGGGCCAGCGCGGTCGACAGCTCGTCGGGCATTTGTTACACTACTAAATAGTGAACGTACGCAAACAATCGTACATCACGGGACGCGGCGCCGGCGAGATCGCCGCCAGCATCGAGCGTGGCATCCGCGAGAGCCGGCTGCCGCCGGGCTCCCGGCTGCCGACGGTGCGCGAGCTGGCGGCCCGGCTCGAGGTGAGCCCCACCACCGTGGCCGCCGTCTACCGGGACCTGGGCCGGCGCGGGATGGTGTCCGCCGCCGGACGGCTCGGCACCACCGTCTCGTTCCGGCCGCCGGTGGCGACCAGCTGGCGGCCGGTGTTCGCCCCGGGAGTGCGCGACCTCGCCAGCGGCAACCCCGACCCTGAGCTGCTCCCCGACCTGGGCGAGGCGCTGGTCGCGGTGCAGGTGCCGCCCATCCTCTACGGTCAGCGGGCCAACGATCCCGAGCTGGTCGAGGTCGCCCGCGGCCGGCTTCACCGGGACGGCGTCGCCGCGGACCATCTCACGGTGGTGGGCGGCGCCATGGACGGTGTCGAGCGCGCCCTCCAGGCCCACCTCCGGACGGGGGACCGGGTCGCGGTCGAGGACCCCGGATACCCGGGCGTGCTCGACCTGCTGGCGACCATGGGACTGGTGCCCTGTCCGGTGGCGGTGGACGATCGCGGTCCCGACCCGCAATCGCTGGCGGCCGCCCTCGGGCGCGGGGTGTCGGCGTTCGTGCTCTCTCCCCGGGCCGAGAACCCCTACGGGTCGGCCCTCGACCGAGCCCGGGCCGGCGAGCTGCGCCGGGTGCTCGACCAGCATCCCGAGGTGCTGGTGGTGGAGGACGACCATGCCGGCGAGATCGCCGGCACCGCCCCGTTCAGCGTCTCCCGCGGCGAACGCGAGCGCTGGGTGGTGATCCGCTCGGTGTCCAAGTCACTCGGGCCCGACCTCCGTCTCGCCGTCGTCGGCGGCGACGCCACCACCATCGCCAGGGTGGAAGGACGGAGACTGGTCGGCACCGGCTGGGTGAGCCATCTGCTGCAACGCCTGGTGGTGTGGCTGTGGTCGGATCCGGCAACCCCGGCGCGGCTCGAGCGCGCGGCGCGCACCTACGCAGAACGGCGCGGAGCGCTCCTCGACGCGCTGGCCGGGCACGGCATCGCGGCCCACGGCCGCTCCGGTTTCAACGTCTGGGTGCCGGTGGCGCATGAGGACGGCACAGTGGCGGCGCTGCTCGACGCGGGGTGGGGTGTGCTCGCCGGCGAGCGCTTCCGCATCGGTTCTGGGCGAGCGATCCGGGTCAGCGCGGCAACCCTCGCGCCCGCCGACGCCGAGAGGTTCGCGGCCGACCTCGCCGCCGCGCTCAGCACCGCTCCCGCCCGGATCGCCTGACCTGGTCCGGCGGCACCTCAACCGCCACCGCCGTCGCCATTGCCATTGCCATCGCCATTGCCGTGCCCGTGTCCGTGGCCACCGCCGCCCCCGTTCCCCTCACCCTGCGCCTGGATGCCGCGGCAGCTGAATCGGTGCCAGGGACCGCCCAGCCCGTTGACGAAGGGAACCGTGACCGCCTGCGCCATGGTGGTTCCGTAGACGCCGTCCATCCCCACCTCCGCACCGCCGTTGGCGGTGGTGTGGCCGGCCCAGGTGGCCACCACCCAGTCGGGCGTGTACGCCATGTACCAGGCGTCGACGAAGTTGTCGGTGGTGCCGGACTTGCCGGCGGTCGGATGGTCGAAGCCGAGCCCCCACGTCTGCGGGTATCGGGTCAGAATCCCGGTCACGGTGCAGGCCACCTCGGGACTCATCACCCGCGGCCCTGGAGCTACCGCGGCGCCCTGGTCGACCACAACGTTGCCGCGGGCGTCGACCACGCGCAGGATCGCTCGAGGTACCACCCTGGTGCCGCCGTTGGCGACGGCGGCGTAGCCGGCGGCGTGGTCGATCATCCGCACCGCCGATGATCCGATCGCGGTGCTGAGGTTGTCGGCCAGCGGGCTGCCGATGCCCACCGAGTGGGCGAAGTCGATGACGTTGGCGACACCGGTGCGCTGCATCGCCTGCTCGGTGGCGATGTTGCGCGACTGCAGCAGCGCTTCGGCGGCGCTGATCTGTCCCAGGTAGTCGTGGTCGAAGTCGAGAACGCCGCCGAGCCGTGCCGACTCCGACGCGGTGTCATCCAGGGTGGTCCCCGGATTGAGGCGTCCGGTCGCGAACCCCTCGGCGTACACGTAGGGTTTGAACGACGATCCCGGCTGGCGCTGCGCGGTGACCACGTTGAACTGTCCGCCGATGTCCGCGTTGCTGAAGCTCGCCGAGCCCACCATTCCCAGGATGTCGCCGGTGTGGGCGTCGAGCATCAGCAGGGCGCCGTTGTTGGCACCGTGCCCCAGCCGGGCGACGCCGTCGGCGACGCTGCGGGCGGCGAGCCGCTGGGCGGAGAGGTCGAGGGTGGTGGTGACGGTCAGCGTGCCGTCGAGGAGCGACGAGCCCTCATCCAAGCGCTGACGCAGCTCGTCTTCGACGAAGCGGACGAAGTGCGGGGCCGGATCGCTCACCGCCGACTGGGCAGCGCCGTGCAGCTCCGCCAGCGTCTGCTGCTGGTTGCGCGCGCTCGACGCCCGCTGTCCGGCGTCGGGCGCGTCGCCCCCGAGTGACGGGTCGACGGCATCGGCGGCGGCCTGGGAGATCGTTCCCATCGCCACCAGGCCGCCGAGCACGTAATGCTGGCGGACGAACGCCGCCTGGGGATTGGTCAGGGGATCGTTGTATGACGGCGCGTCGGGAAGCCCGGCCAGCAGGCTCGCCTCGCGCAGATCGAGGGCGGCAGCGTGTTTGCCGAAGTAGGTCTGCGCCGCGTCCTCGATGCCGTAGGCGCCGGCCCCGTAATAGATGATGTTCAGGTACATGTCGAGGATCGCGTCCTTGCTGTACCGCGAGTCGATCTGCCGGGCCAGCATCGCCTCGCGCAGCTTGCGCAGCACCCCACCGTGACTGCTGAGGATGCCGTTCTTCGCCAGCTGCTGGGTGATGGTGCTGGCTCCCTGCTCCGGACGGCGGGCGACGGTGTCGACGAGAAGCGCTTTGAGGACGCGTCCGTAGTCGAAGGCACCCTCGTGATAGAAGTTGCGGTCCTCGGCGGCGAGGGTGGCGTCGCGCATGATCGGAGCGACCCGGGAGAGCGGCACCGAGCGACGACTGATGCCGCCGCGGGTGATCTCGGCGATCAGCTCTCCGTGGCGGTCGAGGATGCGCACGGTGCCGGTCGACGCGGCCAGGGCGCCGAGGTCGGGCAGGGTGGCGGCCGCGTAGACGAGCATCCCCCCGAGGGTCGCGACACATGCGGCGACGAGCACGGCGGCCACCGCCACCAGACGTCGGTCATTGCTCGGGCGGCGCCGGGACGCGACCCGGCGACGGGGCGCCCGCAGACGGAGTGGCGACGGCTCGCCGGGATGGACCCTCACGGGCTGGGATTCATTCTCATAGGCACATGCCCATGAAACCTGATAGTACCGTCCTCAAGGTGAGACCGCTCCTGCGCGCCGGTCGGTCCCGCCGGCGCGAGGGGCGCCCTTCCGCCAATGTCCGGGCTACTCCCTGGGGGTCGGTCCGTCGAACTGCAGGGCCAGGGAGTTGATGCACCACCGCTGCCCGCTGGGGGCAGGACCATCGTCGAAGACGTGCCCCAGGTGCGAGCCGCAGCGGCGGCAGACGACCTCGGTGCGGGTCATGCCGTGACTGTCATCGGGACGGAGCTCGACGTTGGCGGCGACGGCCGGCTCGGTGAAGCTGGGCCAGCCGGTGCCCGACTCGAACTTGGTGTCAGAGCGGAAGAGCTCGGCGCCGCAAGCACCGCAGCGATAGAGGCCCTCCTCCTTGTTGTGAACGTAGGAACCGCTGAACGGTGGCTCGGTCGCGCCGCGCCGCAGCACCGCGTACTGGTCGGGGCTGAGCCGGCGGCGCCACTCCTCGTCGGTGATGCCGGCCTGCGTGCTCATCGCCTGTCTCCTGAATCGATGACCCTCGACTCATTGTGCCCATCGCCGCCGGCCGGCTTCAGGCGGATTGGCGCGCCTGGGCCAGCGCCGGCAGGGGGGCGGCGGGATGCCGGGCCCGCAGGGGCAGGCGGAGGCTGAAGCAGCTGCCTGCGCCGACGGTGGAGCTGACGGTGATCTCACCGCCGTGCAGGCGGGCCAGCTCGCGAGACAGGTACAGGCCGAGACCCGCGCCCGGGATGCTGTGGTTCACGCCGACCCGCGCGAAGCGGGTGAACAGCCGCGGGACATCCACCGGGTCGATGCCCACGCCCTCGTCGGTGACGGCCACCGTCGCGCTACCGTCGGCGACGGCGAGCGCACAGCGCACCTCGCCGCCGTCGGGGGAGTACTTGACGGCGTTGCCCAGCAGGTTGCTCAGCACCGTGAGAAGCCGGTTGTGGTCGCCCTCGATCACGATCGCATCATCCGGAATGAGGCTGCGCAATGAGTGACGCCTGGTCATGCGAACCCGGGCCTGATCGACCGCTTCGCGCACCACGTCGCGGAGGTCGATGGACTGACGGCTCAGCTCCAGGCGGCCGTCTTCCAGACGGGCCGCGTCGAGCACCTGGTCGATGATCCGGTTGGCCTCGTAGAGCTGGGTGTCGACCAGGTCGATGGCGTCGCAGCGCTGCACATCGGTCATGCGCTCATCACGGAGGAAGCCGACGAAGCCTCCGATCACCGTCAGGGGACCGCGCAGCTCGTGTGCGGTGAGCCGCATCAGGCGGGACTTGGCCTCGTCGAGCTTGCGGGCATCCTCGAGCCGGCGCCGTGTCCGGCGCTCGCGCTGGAGCGCCACCGCGGTGGTGCTCAGCAGGCACGCGCCGACCAACGCCGACGCGAGCACGGCCACCACGTCCACCGCTTCCACTTCCTCAAACGCAGAGTCGGTAACCCGGACACAGGCTACCGGCCAAATGGTCCAAGTGCCCTCGGTGATGATCGATTGGCGACCGCAGGGTGACGGCGCCGTCACCGATGTCGATAGGAATGTCGTGGCCTGGTCAGTCGGCGAGGCGGGCCGGCGCCAGGCGGTCGAGCCCCAATCCCGCGAGCTCCGCCGGGCGCACGCCCGACCGGATCCATGAGGCGACGGCGTGTCCCGCCGCCGGCGCCAACAACAGGCCGGTCCGGAAATGCGCGACGCTCAGCCAGGCGTTGCTCAGTCCGGGAAGCCGATCGATCACCGGCAGCTCGTCCTCGGTGCACGGCCGGAAGCAGCACCACGCGCGGTCGATCTCGAGCTCGGCAGAGGCCGGGAGCAGACGGGTCATCTCGGCGCGGATGCGAGCCACGGCCGCGTCCCGCACCAGCGGTTGGCGATCACCGGCATCGAACGTCCCGCCGCAGACCAGCCGCCCGTCGTCCAGCTGAAGCGCGGCGATGGTCGACGCGACGATTCCGCGCAGACGGAAGCTCGCCGGTGTGGTCGCAACGATGTGCCCCTTCACCTGCACCTGGGCAAGCGGCAGCAACCATCGCGGCGCCTCGCCGGTGGCGACGACCACGGCGCCGGGAGTCACCCGCCCCGCCGATGTCCGGACTCGGACGACGCGGTTCCCAGAAGTGTCGAAGGCGGAGACGGTCACCCCGGTGGCGATGCTTCCCGCGCGGCGGGCCAGGGCCAGGATCAGGCGAAGCGGGTGCACCGACGCCTGGTGCTGCAGCAGCAACACGTGTGGCCACGGCCCGAGCTCCGGCTCGCGTCGCCGGGCATCGGCCGGCGCGAGCGCCTGCGCCCCGGCGAGGCGGCGCAGCGCCTCGGGAACCTCGCTGTCGGAGACGAGCAGGTAGTCGCGATCCCGCAGCCCGGTCGCGCCGTCCCAGGCGGCCGACCACTCGCGGTGCCGCTGCAACCCGGCACGCGCCAGGTCGACGAAGGGACCGGGGTGCAGCATGGCGTGCACCTCGGGAGCGAGGATGCCCCCGGCCCGCCGCGAGGGACCGGCTCCGAGGACGCTGCCCTCGAGGACGGTGACGCGCTCGATCCCGAGCTGCCGGCAGCTGGCGGCGATGGAGAGACCGATCACGCCACCGCCGATGACCAGCACGTCGGGAGCGCGGTCCAGCGACGCTGGGACACCGGGATCGAGGACATCCTGTGTCCCCTCGTCGATCACGTCATCCCAGACGGTCTCGTGGCTCACCCCTGCTCCCCGCTGGCATGGACTCCGCTGCTCCCCAGCGATAGAGTCCCCGCGCGTCGGGTCAGGGTACGCCCGGGTCACGGGCGTCAGTGATACGGAGGGTTTGCTGTGCCCACCTACATCGGACTGCTCAATTACACCGACAAGGGCATCCAGGCCGTCAAGGACGCTCCCACGCGAATCGACCGGGCCCGCGAGGCGTTTCGCGCCGCGGGAGGGGAGCTCAAGGCCGTCTATCTGACCATGGGTCAATACGACGTGGTCACCATCGGTGAGGCGCCGGACGATGCGACAGTGGCCCGCGTCACCCTGGCCATCGCCGGACAGGGCAACATCCGCAGCCAGACCATGCGCGCCTTCACCGAGAGCGAGGTCAAGAGCATCGTCTCGGGCCTCTGAGAACCGGCGGCCCGGGGAAGCAGGCCAGCCGGTGCGGCGCGCCCGCCGCGTCCAACCGCCGTTCGCGTAACCGAATCGACAGGATCGCGGGCATAGGTTGAGGTTGCGATGAGCCGGGCAGCCCGGGACGGCCGTCCGGCTGTGCGCCTCCCTTCCTACGAGAGGGGGCGGCCATGGGTCGTCCCCTCCCCGCACGGCTGAGCGACGGCGCGGTCGACCCCACCGTTGGAGCCGCGGTCAAGCTGATCGGCTATCGCGGCAACCGCAGCCATCGTCCGCGCCCACCGGGCGGTGAGGTGGCTCAGCTCGTTCGGGCTTCCCGGCCGGCTGGTCGACAACGGCGGCGCCGTGGTGCGCACCTGGGGATGGCCCGAGCCGGGGTGAACGGCTACCGTAGCGGCGATGCGCCTGGTGACATTGCGCACTCCAGGAGGAACCCGGGCCGGCCGCGTCGACGGCGATGAGGTGGTGGAGCTGCGGTACGCCGACGTCGGTTCGCTGCTGTCCGCCGGAGACGATTGGCGGAACCTGGCGGCGGCTGACGGCCCGCGCCATGCACTGGCCGCGGCCGACCTCGCTCCGGTGGTGCCGCGACCGGGCAAGATCATCTGCCTGGGTCTCAACTACGTGAGTCACATCACCGAGATGGGGCACGAGCTGCCGCGCTATCCCACCCTGTTCGCCAAGTTCGCCGGCGCTCTGATCGGGGCTCGCGACGCCATCTGCATGCCGAGCGTGTCCGAGCAGCTCGACTGGGAGGCCGAGCTCGCCTTCGTCATCGGCGGCCACGCCCGGCATGTGCCCACCGATCGTGCCCTGAACTCGATCGCCGGTTGGACCGTCTTCAACGACGTCACCGTGCGCGACTATCAGCGGCGAACGTCGGAGTTCCTGTCCGGCAAGACCTTCGAGCAGACCAGCCCGCTCGGGCCGGCGCTGGTCACTCGCGAGGAGGCGAGCGAAGACGGCCTCGGCCTGGACATCGAGTGCACCGTCGACGGATCGCGCGTGCAACACGGCAATACCGCGGACCTGCGGTTCACTCCCGCGGACATCGTCGCCTACGTGAGCAGCATCGTCACCCTCGACCCCGGTGACATCGTTGCCACCGGGACGCCCGCCGGCGTCGCCGCCGCGCGCACGCCCCCACCATGGCTGCGCAGCGGCCAGGTGGTGCGAACCGCCATCGCCGGCATCGGCGAGCTGGTCAATCAGTGCCGTCCCGAGGCGCCCCCGCCGGATGGTCGCCTGGACCACCTGAGCGGCCGGGTGTAGACTGCTGGCCGTCGGGTCAGGCGAGAGACAGCGTCGCCCGGCGAGGGGGCGATGCCATGGCCCGAAAGGTCGTCGACTGCCGAGAGATGCCCAGCGAGAGCAACTGCACGCTGACGATCGCGGGTGAGGAGGACGAGGTTCTGCGCGCCGCCGGGGAGCACGCCGCCTCGGTGCACGGGCACCAGAACACTCCCGAGCTGCGCGAGCAGATTCGCGGCATGCTGAAGGACGAAGTGGGAGCCGGCGCCCGCTGATGTACGGATCGGTCATGCGCGGCCGGGTGAAGTCGGGCCGTCGGGCCGAGTACGAGCGGCTGGTGCGGGAGATCGCCCCTGTCCATCAGGCCGAGGGTCTGCAGTCGATCGACGTCGCCTGGGAGGACAAGGACCCCGACCGCGTCGTGGTCGTGATCCGCTTCCGTGACAAGGAGAGCTACCTGCGCAACGCGCAGCGGCCCGAGACCGACCGCGACTACCGGCGACAGCTCGAGCTGCTCGAGGGCGAGCCGGAGTGGATCGACATCACCTACGCCGTCCACGCCGGCCGGCCGGTGGCCGAGGGAGCATCCTCCGGCAGCTGAGGACCATGAGGCGCCGCGCGGCCGAGCCGATGCCGGCCGCGCGGCACCCGTGCCGTGTCTACTCCGGCTCGTACTTGAACGAGAGATTGAGTCTGGTGCGGAAGCGCGCCACCTTGCCGTTCTCGACGGTCACATCCAGCTTCACCACCTCGGCGACGCGCAGGTCGCGGAGAGTCCTGCCTGCCGTCTCGACAGCATTGCGGGCTGCCGCCTCCCACGACTCCTCACTGACACCAATGACATCCGTGACCCGGTAGACGCTCTCGGCCATGCCTCAGATCCCTCCGATCGGGTGGTCAACAGGTGCGGTCGATAGTGATGACGGAGTCGTCGTGCGACCCACAGCCGTTCGGGAACGTCAACAGCGGGAGACGGGACTCGAACCCGCGACTTCAACCTTGGGAAGGTTGCACTCTGCCAGCTGAGTTACTCCCGCGCGGGCTCGAAGTATAGAGCCGTGCCGGCGGGCGGGGGCTGGCGGCCGGGACCCCGCGCCGCGGCCGACAGCGATCTCTCCCCACCTCGCCGGGTGCTACCGTCCGGATCGATGGTCACCGCCTTCCTGCTCATCGTCTGCGAGCCGGCGAGGATCCACGAGATCGGGCGCGCCCTGGCAGACGTCGAGGGCGTGGCCGAGGTCTACACCACCACCGGCTCGGTCGACTTCATCGCCGTGGTGAGGGTGGCCGATCTCGATGCGCTCGCGACCCTGGTGACCGAGCGCGTCGGCACGCTTCCCGGCATCGTCCGCACCGACACCCACCTGGCGATGCGTTCATACGGAACCACGGAGATGGCCGCCGCCTACGACATCGGCCTTGACTGACACGGCGGCGGCGGGAGCTGCCGCCGTCGCCGCCCTGGAAGCTCGGGGCGTGCGGCGATGGTTGCCACTCGGTGCGGAGGTGGTCGAGATCCTTTGCGGAGTCGACTTTCGCATCGAGCGCGGAGAGTTCGTCGCCCTGATGGGACCGAGTGGCAGTGGCAAGAGCACCCTGCTCGGGGTTGTCGCCGGGCTCGACCGCCCCAACGAGGGACAGGTGCTGGTCGACGGCATCGACATCACAGCAATGCCCGAGAGTCGGCTGGCCGTGGTGCGCAACGCCAAGATCGGCATGGTCTTCCAGGCCTTCAACCTCATCCCCACGCTCACCGCCCAGGAGAACGTCGAGGTACCGCTCTACGTCGGCGACCACCTCGGCTCACCGGCGGCTCGGGCGCGCGAGATGCTCGCACTGGTCGGCCTGGAGCATCGCCTCGACCACCGCCCCAACCAGCTCAGCGGTGGTGAGCAGCAGCGAGTCGCCATCGCCCGGGCGCTGGCCACCGATCCCGCCATCGTCATTGCCGACGAGCCCACCGGCAACCTCGACGCCGCCAACGGGGAGCGCCTGCTCGAGCTGATCGGCGACCTGCGCACCCGCACCGGCGCCACCTTTCTGATCGCGACCCACGACCGCGAGGTGGCGGGGCGGGCGGAACGCACCCTGGTGATCGTCGACGGCCGGCTGCGCGACGACGGGACCGAGGTGCGCCATCCCGGCGAGGTCCCGGCGTGATCGACCGCCTATCACTCGCCTTCCGCTACGCGCTGCGATCGCTCCGTCGGGGCGGCCAGCGCACCGTGCTCGCCGTCTTCTGCATCGCGGTTGGCGTGATGGCGGTGGTCGCCCTGCGGCTGGCAGCAAGCATGATCAGCCTGTCGCTCACCGGCAACGTGCGCGAGGTCAACGGCGGCGACGTCTCGGTGGAGGCGGCCTCGCTCCCGCTGACCAGCGACCAGCTGGCCCCATTCGCCCGCCTGCAGCAGCAGGGCGTGATCGAGCGCTACGTGCCGGTCGCCACCGGCCGCGGCGTGGTGCGCCGCGGCGACATCGGCTCGATCGCCCAGATCGACATCCTCGACAACCCGGCCGCCTATCCCGCGGTGGGCCGGCCGCAGCTGGCGCAACCGGCCGACGGCACCTTCGCCACCATGCTGGCGGGTCCCGGCAGCATCGTGCTCGCCCAGTTCCTCGCCGATGACGTGCACGCCCGCGTCGGCGATCGCGTCCGCTTCAGCATCGCCGGTGGTGGCGCCACCGATGTCCTCGTCACCGGGATCAGCAAGAACACCGTCACCTCCGGCCCCTTCACCGTCTACATCTCGCAGGCCACCTACTCGCAACTCGACCAGGCGGCCGAGCGCTACTCCTTCATCGGCGTGGTGACCCGCGATGACGCCCATGCGGATCAGGCGGCGGCGGCGCTGCGTCGCGGTCTGCCCACCACCTCGGTGCGCACCGCCCAGGAGGCGCTGACCACCAACCTCAGCAACGCCGACCAGATCAGCCGCTATGTGCAGGTGGTGGGCCTGCTGGCGCTGCTCATCGGCGGCGTCGGCATCGTCAATACCATGCAGGTGGCGCTGTCGCGACGGCGCGTCGAGATCGCCATGCTGAAGACCGCCGGCTACCGGCGGCGCGACCTCTACGCGATGTTCGCGCTGGAGGCGGCCATGCTGGGACTGGCCGGCGGGGTGCTCGGCACCGCCATGGGGGTGGGGGCCAGCGTGCTCGCCAGAGTCCTCCTGCAGAAGGCTCTGCTCATCGAGATCACCTTCAACCTGGACCCGGGCGCCGTCGCCATCGGCGTGGTGGTGGGGATCGCGACCGCGTTGATCTTCGGCCTGCTTCCCATCGTCCGCGCTGCCGGGGTGCGGCCGGCGGCGGTCCTGCGCGACCTCCCCGAGGCGCGGGGCGTCGGCTCCCGCCTGCAGACACTCGGTCTCTACGCGCTGCTGGTGGCGCTCTTCACCGGGCTTTCCGCCACCCTGTTGAGCAGCGTTCCGCTGGCCCTTGGGGTGGTCGCCGGCACGCTGGTGCTCCTGCTCGTGCTCGCCGGCGTGTTCGCTCTCATTGTCACCGTGGTGGGGCGGTTGCCAGTACCCGAGCGCGCCACCGTGCCGTTCATCGGGCTGGTCACGGCGGCGGTGCTCGCGGCCGCGCTGATCGCGACCGTGGTTCGTGCCGTCGGCGTGGCGCTGCTCATCGCGGCGGCCTCCGGCTATCTGGTGCTGCTGCTGCCGCGACGCCGCAAGACCTCGCTGATGCTGGCGCTGCGCTCGTTGCGGCGCACGCGAGGGCGCACCGCCACCACCCTGGTGGCGCTCTTCGTCGGGGTCTTCACCATCGGATTGGTGCTGGTGCTGGCCCAGGACATCACCGCCAAGATCAACGACAGCCTGACCCGGCTGGCCAACTTCAGCGTCTTCGCCATCGCCTCCCCGGGCGATGCCGGCGCCCTGCAGAAGCAGTCCACGCACCTCCCCGGGCTGCTGGAGCGGCGGGTGACCGACGACGTCACCGGCACCACGCCGGTGGCGATCAACGGCCAGCCCATCGCCGAGCTGCTGCCACCGATTCTGCCCGGACAGTCCGATGACGAGGAGGGGCGCTTCGGTCTCAACCTGCTCAGCGGCATCGAGGGCTACCGCCTCGACGCGGGGCAGCTCCCCCAGACCTTCCTGCTCGCGGGCACGGCGCTGACCCCCGCCGACGCCGCCACCGACAACGTCCTGCTCCGCAACGAACTGCAGCAGTCCCCGCTGTTCCTGCACCTCGGTGACAGCGTCACCCTTCTCGGTCCCTCGGGAAAGGAGCAGCGGACCGTGCACGTGATCGGCTTCTACAGCGCCACCGCATCGGGGGCGCTCGGCGGTCAGATCCGTCTGTTCCTCGAACCGATCATCGGTGGGCGGCAGCTGACCGACACCATCGGTGGCCCGTCGCGCCAGACCATCGTGGCGATGCGCTTCGATCCCCGGCAGAAGACGGCAGCGCTGCAGCAACTGCAGCGCAGCGTGCCGGGCATCGCCATCCTCGACCTCGCCGACATCGCCGGACTGGTCGGCCAGATCCTCAGCGACCTGGTCATCCTGCTGGTGTCCCTCGCCTCGCTGGCGCTCTTCGCCGGCCTGGTGATCATCGGCAACACCGTGGCCCTGGCGATGCTCGAGCGCAGGCGCGAGATCGGGATCCTCAAGGCAGTGGGCCACTCCAGTGCCTCGGTGCTCTCCCAGGTACTGATCGAGAACGGCATCGTGGGCGCCGTCGGCGCCGTCGCCGGCATGGCGGTGGTGACCGGGGCGACCTTCCTTCTCGGACGTTTCGTGCTCGGCACCGAGCTGACCGTTCAGACGCCGATCGTCATCGTGGTCGTCGCCGGGGTCTCGATGCTCACGGTGGCGACCGCGGCGCTGGTCGCGTGGGGCCCGACCCGGATACGACCGCTGGAGGTGCTGCGCTATGAGTGACCGGCGGAACCTCTCCTCCGGGTCACCCTACGAGCCTACCATCGGTTTCAGCCGGGCGGTCCGGGTGGGCAACCGCGTGCTGGTGTCCGGCACCGCGCCGATCTGGCCGGATGGGTCGAGCGACCCTGATCCCGGACGCCAGACCCACCGCTGTCTGGAGATCATCCTCGAGGCTCTCGACGCCGCCGGCGCGAGGCGCGAGCAGGTGGTTCGCACCCGCATGTTCATCACCAGCGCGACCGACGCCGAGGCGATCGGCGCCGCCCACGGGGAGGTCTTCGGCGCGGTGCGTCCGGCCAGCACCATGGTGGTGGTCGCGGGGCTGCTCGATCCCCGGTGGAAGGTCGAGATCGAAGCCGAGGCCCAGCTGTAGGCCGGCCCCTACATCAGCGGCACCCGCGTGGCGCCGGATGGCTCCTCCGTCACCGTCACCTCGGGAACCTCGGCTCCGTCCGACTCGGCCGCGCGCAGCACCCGCAGCGTGTACTGCTCGAGCAGCTCGTGGGCGCGATCCTCGTTGCTGTCGAGACTGACGACGACGTGGTAGTGAGGTGTATCGGGGTCCGGAAGCAGCAGCACGTAGCCGTCGTCGAGCACGACCTTGATGCCGTCGGCGAGATCGAGCTGCTCGTCGCGGAGCTGTTCGAGCAGGATCCGCATCACCCGCCCCTTGACGTCCCACGGGCAGAACTCGCGGTGGGAGAGGTGAACCCCGGCTGGAAGCTCTGCCCGCACCTGGCTGAGCGGCCGGGTGCTGCGAGCCAGCAGCTCGAGCAGCCGGATCACCGTGTAGCAGGCGTCGAAGGCAGGAATGTGCTCGGGCCAGACGAATCCGCCCAGGTCGTCCGCGGCGAGCGCCGCGTCGGGATAGAGAGACGCGCGCAGGACCGAGCCCGGGTCCGATTTGGTGGCAACCAGGCGCCCGCCGGCAGCCGCCACCGCGCGCTCTAGCCAGCGGGGTGCGGCCGCGGGGGCGAGCACTGCGGCGGGCCGCTGCTCGAGCACCAGGGTGGCGACGACGCCGAAACCCTGATGGAAGTCGAGCAGCGCGCCCGAGTCGTCGATGAGATACAGCCGCTCGCCCGACGGTCCCAGGTAGCAGCCGGCATGAGCCTCCAGCGTGCGGGTGATCAGGGCCGCCTGCTCGCGCGCCTCGCGGAACTGATCGGGCGGCTTGGGCCGGTAGGTCTCACCAAAGCCGGCGTGCAGCGGGATGGTGGTCACTCCCAGTCGATCGAGCAGCTGCGGCAGAACCAGCGACGGGGCGCTGTAGTCATAGTCGACCAGGATGTGCAGCGCGGCCTGACGGATGATGTCGGCGTCGACGCGAGCCATGATGTAGCCGATGTAGTCGTCGAGCGGCTCCTGGTATCCGATCTCCCCGATCTCGTAGAAGGCGGCACGCCGGAAGTCCTCGCGGAAGAAGAGATTCTCGACCTTGCGCTCGCCCCGCTTGTCGATCTGCAATCCCTTGCCGTCGAACAGGCGGATGTCGGCGCTGCGCAGGTCGAGCGGCGACTCCAGCACGTGGATGCCGGCGGCGCAGTCGCCGACGCGGGTGGCGAACTGGGTGACTGGCACCGGCAGCTCCGAGAGGTCGCGCACCGAGGCGCCGGCGCTGACGATGCCGGCGATGATCGCCCGCTTGATCATTCGCGAGGAGCGGCTGTGGTCGCGGGTGACGGCGATGATGGCGCCCTTGGGAAGGGTGGCCGCATAGGCGGCGCCGATCCCGGCGCAGAACTCCGGCGTCAGCTCGACGTTGATGAGCCCGCCGATGCCGTAGGAGCCGAACAGCCGGCGACGCCATTCCCCCGCCCAGATGACCGACTCGCGCACCTTGGAGCCGGGCTGGATGTCCTTGTGCGGCCAGAGCTTCACCCCCGCGTCGAGGCGCGTGCCCTCGCCGATGTGGCACTCGTCACCGACGATGGTGTCGTCCTCGAGCAGGCAGTCGTTCTTGATGGTGACGTTGCGACAGACGATGCTCTGCCGCAGCCGGGTGCGCTCCCCAATATATGAGTTGCGCCAGATGACGCTGTTGCTGATCTTGGCCCCATCGTCGATGACCGAGAAGCGGTCGATCACGGCGGGGCCGTTGATCCAGGCGGCGGCCTTGATCTTGGCGTCGTCGGCAATGAAGGCGGGACCGTCAATGCGCACCCCGATCCCGAACTCCACGCCGTCGCCGATGAAGACGTTCCCCTCATGGCGCCTGCCGGCGATCTGGCAGCGGACCTTGCCCTCCAGGGCGTCCCAGTTGGCCTGCAGGTACGACTGGACGTTGCCGACATCGCACCAGTACCCCTGCGCGACCACACCATAGAGCGGATCAGCGTCGGCGAGCATGGCGGGGAAGACATCCTGCGACCAGTCCACCGGAACGCCGGGCTGGATGCGGTCGAGGACCTGCGGCTCGATGACGTAGATCCCGGTATTGGCCTGGTCGCTGAAGACCTCACCCCACGACGGCTTCTCGAGGAAGCGCCGCACGGCGCCGTCCGGCTCGGTGATCACCACGCCGTACTCGAGCGGATTGGAGACGCTGTAGAGCACGATGGTGGCCAGCGCCCGGCGCTCGCGGTGCTGCTGCACCGCCCAGGAGAGATCGATGTCGGTCAGGGCGTCGCCGCTGATCACCAGGAAGGTGTCGTCGAGCAGCTGGCGTGCGTTGCCCACGCTGCCGGCGGTGCCCAGCGGATGGTCCTCGACGACGTACTCGATCTCCATGCCGAAGTCGCTGCCGTCACCGAAGTAGTTGCGGATCTCGGCGCCGAGGTACTGCAGGGTGACAATCACCTGCTGGATGCCGTGCTCGCGGAGCAGGGTGAGGATGTGCTCCATGATCGGCGTGCCGGCGACGGGGACCAGCGGCTTGGGGCGGCGGCTGGTCAGCGGACGCAGCCGCGAACCCTCGCCACCCGCCATCACCACGGCCTTCAACGCTGTCTCCCCCGCGTCCCGGCCACGCGGTCATCATAGCCCGGCACGGTCTCCCCTGCCCCCGGCCCTGGGGGCTTTTTTGATATCCTGGCTGTCAAATTCACCGCTGCCCGCGTGGCCGGCGCGTCTCCCGCCGTGCCAGCCCAAGCAGGACCACCGGCATGCTTCTCGAGCTGGTCATCTTCTTCGCGCTCGCGAGCGCGGCCGCCACCCTCGCCGCCCTGATCCCGGGTGCGCCGCGGGCTCCCTTCTGGCTCGGCCTACCGCTCGGCGCCTCGAGCATCGCGGTGGCCGCCTGGTCGACGGCGGTGGCCGAGGGCGACCGCGCCGCCGGCACCGCGCTCGGCGTGGTCGCCCTGTTCGCCTGGCTGGCGGGGTGGTGGTGGCTGCGCCGCTGGGGCGCGGTGGCGGCGCTGCTGTTCACGGTGATGCTGGTGGCCGCCGCCGCCTATCTCGTGTACGCCGCGGTGCAGACCTCGGCGCAGCTGAGCGGTGCGGCGGTGCTGGTCGGTTCGGTGCTGCTCTTCGTCCTGGAGGTCGGCGCGCTCTCGCTCTCGCTGTCCTACGTGTTCGAGATCCTCGACGTGGTGGGACAGCGGCGCGATCGACGCCGCCCGCTGCCCCAGGTGGACGAGCTTCCCTGGGTCGCGCTCCAGGTGCCGACCTACAGCGAGCCCATCGAGGTGGTGCGTCCCACCCTGGAGTCGCTGGCCGGCATCGACTATCCGCGCCTGCTGGTCCAGGTGGTCGACAACAACACCCGCGATCCGGCGATCTGGCAGCCGCTGGAGGAGTTGTGCCGCCGGCTCGGTCCGCGCTTCAGCTTCCTCCACCTCGATCCCTGGCCGGGATACAAGGCGGGCGCGCTCAACGAGGCGACCCGCCGGCTGCCGCGGGAGATCGAGGTGATCGGCGTCGTCGACGCCGACTACGTCGTCGATCCACGCTTTCTGAGCAGAACGGTGCCCTTCTTCGCCGATCCCGCTGTCGCCTTCGTGCAGAGCGCGCAGCACTACCGCGACTGGGAGGACGACCCATACCTGCGAGGACTCTTCTACAGCTACCGGTACTTCTTCGACGTCTCCCTGCCGGCGCGCGCCCACCGCAACGCGATCATCTTCTGCGGGACGATGGGTCTCATCCGGCGCTCGGCGCTGGAGGAGATCGGGGGCTGGGACGAGACCTGCATCACCGAGGATGCCGAGGCCAGCCTGCGCATGCTCGGGTCGGGACGCAACCACTTGGGCGTGTACGACCCGCGGCCATGGGGGGCGGGACTGATGCCGCTGAGCTTCGACGGGCTCAAGAAGCAGCGGTTCCGCTGGGCCCTGGGCGGCATCCAGATCCTGCGCCAGCACTGGCGTGAGCTGGTGCCGTTCGCCCACCATCGCCTACGCCTGCGGCCGGCGCAGCGGGTTCACTACCTGCTCGGCTCGGTGCAGTGGTTCGGCGACCTGCTGACCGCCTGCTTCACCGTGCTTCTGCTGCTCACCGCGGTGGCCATCGGCCTGCACCACCGTCTGCCGGTGCGGCAGCTCACCGGCGCGGTGCTGGTGATCCCGCTGGTCTTCCTGGGCACCGGGCTGCTGCGGGCCATGTGGGCGATGCGAGTGACCACCGGCTGCAGCTGGGGCGACGCCGTCCGCGCCCTGCGGGTGTGGTTCGCATTGAGCTGGGTGGTCACCCTCGCCTGCCTCCGCGGACTGGTGCGCTCGCAGGCCGAGTTCCTGCGGACCGCCAAGCGCAAGGAGGGCGAGAGCAGTCTCTGGCACGCACTGCGCTCCTCGCGCACCGAGACCGCGCTCAGCGCCTGCGCGGTTCTCGCCGCCATCGTCATGATCGTGCGAGCGCCGAGTTTCGCCACCGGGGTGCTGGCGGTGCTGCTCCTGTTCCAGGCATGGCTCTACGCCAGCGCACCGTGGGCCAGCGTGGCCGCCGAGGGCATCTCGCTGACCCCGCTGCGTCGCAGCTACCTCGCCTCTCCGCAGAGCAGCGGCGACCGACCGGCGGGCCGCCGGGCCCTGGTGACGGCGTCGCTGGTGGGGATCGCCGGCGCCGGCGCCGCTGCGGTGGCGGCGGCGCTGATCCTCACCTCGCCGCCCAGCAGCGCGCCCTTCTCGGCGGGACGCGACGCTCCCCGCATCGGCAACATCAGTCACCCGGCGCCGCCGGCAAGCGTTCCCGAGAGCTCCCCTTCGCCCTCGCCGTCCGCCTCGGCTTCGCCCGTACCGTCCCCCTCGCCGAGGCCCTCGCCGCGGCCGACGACAACGCCGCAGCCGAGCGCCAACCCGGCATCTCCGAGCCCGGCGCGATAAGCGCGATGGTCCCGCGCGCTCATGCGGCGGGCGCGGTCACAACCCTGCTCGCGCTCGGCATCGCCGCCTGTGGTGGGGCGGCGATGCCCGCGAGCCGCACCACCGCGACAGCGCCGGCCTCGAGCAGCCTCACGGCGCCCCTCGACCAGGGAAGCGCCATCGTCGATCCGCAGCGCGCGTCAACGGTGCTGCGCGCGACCTGGACGGGATACAAGCACGACTTCATCGAGAGCGACGGACGCGTCGTCGACCACCGGCGCAACCAGGTGACGACATCCGAGGGCCAGGCCTACGCCATGCTCCGCGCGGCGTGGCTCGACGACCGCACCACCTTCACCGGCGTGTGGCGATGGACGCGGCAGAATCTGCGGACGGGCGACGGCCATTTCGGCTGGCTGTGGGGACGGCACGGTGACGGCTCCTGGTCGCTGCTCGACTCCCACAGCGCCAGTGACGCCGACGAGGACATCGCGCTGGCCCTGGCCATCGCCGCTCGCCGCTGGAGCGCCAGCGAGCTGCTCGACGACGCCCGGGCGGTGCTGCCCGTTCTCTGGGCCGACGACGTCGCCCAGGTGAGGGGCACGCCCTACCTGGCCGCCGGCGACTGGGCGACCGGTGGCGGCAAACCCGGTCCCGCGATCAACCCGTCGTATCTCGCCCCCTATGCCTACCGCGTCTTCGCCGGCCTCGATCCCCAACACCCCTGGCTGCGCCTGGTCGAGAGTTCCTACCAGGCCCTGACCGCGGTCTCGCGATCGACGCTCCATGCGAGCATGCCGGTGTTCCTGCCACCGAACTGGGCCGCGGTGGACGCCGGCAGCGGCGCGGTGGTCGCCGACCCCACCATGCCGCAGGCGGACAGCTACGGGTACGACGCCTTTCGCGTCATGTGGCGAATCGCGCTCGACGCCAGCTGGAACGACTCACCGCAGGCCCGCGCCTATCTGGCGGCGAGCGGGTTCCTGCGCCAGCAGTGGCGCGACCACCACGCGCTTGCCCCCGTCTACGGCCATGACGGGCATACCCTCGACGGCGCCGATGATCCCACCGTCTATGGCGGCGACGTCGGCGATTTCCTGACCACCGATCCGGCCGGCGCGCGCAGCCTGGTGGCGAGCAAGCTGCTCGGCGCCTACTCCGAGGACGGCGGCGTGGCCCACTTCGGCGACCGGATGAACTACTACGAGCAGAACTGGGTGTGGTTCGGGATCGCCCTGGCGGCGGGGATGACCACGGCACCGGACGGGCAGCCCTAACGCCCGACGGTGGTCGTTGAGGTCGAGGGCGTCAACCGCCAAGGTACGCGCGCCGAACCGCGGGATCGTGCAGCAGGTCATCACCTCTTCCCGCAAGCTGGATCTGTCCGGTCTCGATCACATAGGCTCGATCGGCGATCTCCAGGGCGCGCAGCGCGTTCTGCTCCACCAGCAGGATCGTCGTTCCTTCGCGGTGAATCTCCTCGATCGCTGCGAACACCTCGTCGACGATCTGCGGCGCGAGCCCGAGTGAGGGCTCGTCGAGGAGCAGCAACCGCGGCTTGGCCAGCAGCCCGCGCGCGATCGCGAGCATCTGCTGCTCGCCGCCGGACAGGGTCGCGGCGCGCATGGTGCGGCGCTCCCCCAGGATCGGAAAGCGCTCCATGGCGCGCTCGATCTCCTTGCCGGCGGCAGCGCCGTCGCGCCGCGCCCAGGTGGACAGCTCCAGGTTCTCGAGAACTGTCTGGCGCGCCAGGATCTCGCGGCCCTCCGGGACCTGCACGAGCCCGTGGCGAACGATCGCCGAGGGTTTGGCCGTGGTCAGGTCGATCCCGTCGAAGACCGCCGTGCCGGACGACGGGCGGATCAGCCCCGAGAGCGCATTGAGGATGGTCGACTTGCCGGCTCCGTTGGCGCCGATGAGGGCAACCACCTCGCCGCTGGCGACCCTCAGCGAGACACCGCGCACCGCGCTGACCGCGCCGTAGCTGACCGACAGGTCGCGCACCTCGAGAATGGCGGACTCGGGCTCTGGGGACTCGGTGACCGCGGCCAGCTTAGCCACCTCAGTGACCGCGTCGACGCCGGTCGTCCCTGGTGCGCTGGCGACCTCGCGCTCGCCGCCGGTGCCCAGATAGGCCTTGATGACTCCGGCGTCGGCCGACACCTCTTCTGGCGTGCCGTCCGCAATGAGGCGGCCGAAGTTGAGCACCGCCACTCGGTTGCAGACGCCCATCACCAACCGCATGTCGTGATCGATCAGGAGGAGCGTGAGCCCGAGTTTGTTCAGGCGCTCCATCAAGTCCCGCATACTCTGCTTTTCCGACAGATTCATCCCCGCGGCCGGCTCGTCGAGAATCAAGAGCCGTGGCTTGAGTGCCAGTGCGCGAGCGATCTCCAGGCGGCGCTGGTCGCCCTGAGACAACGTTCCTGCGACGCGACCGGCGATCTTGCGAGGGTCGAGCCCGCACGTCTCCACCAGCTCGCGTGCGTCGTTGACACGGGCTCGCTGATCGCGCCGGAACACCGGGAGTACCGCCAGTTGGGCGATGGTGTCGTCGGGGCGATGCAAATGCATCCCCACCATGACATTGTCGAGCGCGGTCAGATCCCGGAACAGGCGGATGTTCTGGAACGTGCGTGCGACGCCGAATGCGGCGATGCGGTGCGCGGAGAGCCCAGTCAACTCGTCCGCCTCCAGGAAGGCACGGCCAGCCTGGAAGGGTATGTACCCGGTGATCACGTTGACCAGCGTTGTCTTCCCCGCGCCATTGGGCCCGATCAGGCCCTGGATCGACCCCTTCTCCACCTCCAGGGACACACCGTCAACCGCGCGCACACCACCGAAGTGGCGCTTGACGCTATCCAGGCGCAGGAGCACGCGTGCGCACTCGCGGCCACCAGGCCGGTCGGAGGATCGCCAGGCCACCGCGACCCACGATCCCTTGGGGCCGGAAGACGATGACCGCGATCAGGATGGCGCCGCTGACGATGTCACGGTAGTTCGCGACCTGACGGATGATCTCCGGCAGCGTGGTGATGAACAGTGCTCCGACCACGGGCCCGAAGATGTTGCCCGTCCCCCCGAGAACCGCGAATGTCAGCACCTGCACTGTCCGCGGCACGCCGTACTCGTTCGGGTCGACGAAGAAATTGAGGTGGGACTCGAGCGCACCCGCAAACCCGGCCAGGACGGCGCTGACGACAAATGCGATCATCTTGTAGCGTGAGACGTTGATGCCCTGACTGAGTGCCGCCAGCTCGTCCTGCCGGATGGCCGCCCATGCGTGACCGAGTCTCCCCTTGGTCAGCCGCCAGAGCAGGAAGACGACGACTGCGACCGAGACCAGTACGATGTTGAGGCCGCCGAGTGGATCGGCATCGGGGTTGCTCAGACCCAGACCCTCGCCTGTGATAGGGAGGTTCAGGATCACCCCGAACCTCAGGGCCTCGATGAAACCGATGGTGGCGATGGCGAGAAACACTCCGCGCAAGCGCAGAACGGGTAATCCGACGACCAGTCCGGCGACCCCGGCGAAGAGCGTGCCGGCAACGATGCTCAGCGGCAGCGGCGTGTGCCACCTCTGGCCCATGACGACCGACGTGTAGGCGCCGATCGCCATGAAGCCTGGAGCAGCAAGCGAGAGCTGGCCCGAGTACAGCACCACGAAGATGGATGCCGCCAGGATACTGTTGATGCCGACCTGCGCGATCAGAAGGGTGTGCGAGTTATAGAAACCGACAGGGTCGGTGAACAGCTGAGTAAGGAAGTCCACGCGCTAGACCTTCTCGCGCAGGCGTGCGCCGAACAGGCCCTGTGGGCGGATCACCAGCACCAGGAAGAGCGCAGCGAAGGCGACGCCGGCGCGCGCATTGCTCCCCAGCGCCACCAGCGCCAGTACTTCGATCCCGCCGAGCAGGTATCCGCCCGCCACCGCCCCGGGGATGCTGCCGAGGCCGCCGAGGACGATCACGGCAAGGCCTCGCACCTCGACATTGTCACGTCCGATGTACGGACTGATGTCCCCGATGGCAAGCCCGAAGAGAATGCCCGCCAGACCGCCGAGCGCAGAGGAGATGACCAGGGTGAGCGTGATCATGCGGTCGACGTCGATACCCATCAGGCGCGCGGCGCGGGGATTCTCAGCCACAGCCCGCAGTCCACGCCCGACCTGCGTGAAGCGGATCACGTAGCCGAGCACCAGCATCAGCAGGATCGTGACTGGGATGATCGCGACCTTGCTCGCCTCTAGGGTGAGCCCAGCAACCTTCCAGGTGGGATTAGGCACGGCGTTGGCGGGAAAGCTGACCGAGTTGGCACCGTCGACCCAGAGCCAGGAGAAGAAACTCCCTGCGCGCCCCTGCTCGACGGCGGCGACGATGATCAGGGCCAGCCCAATGGTGGAGATGAGCGCGCTGATCGGCGGCGCGCCGCGGCGTCGCAGCGGCCGCAGGCAAACGTGCTCGATGACCAAGCCCATCAGCGCCGCGGCCGCGATGCCCACGACGCAGGCGATCCAAAAGGGCTGGCCATGGTTGACAACCATCGTGTACGTGACCGCGGCGCCGAGCATGAAGACGGCGCTGTGGGCGAGGTTGAGGATGTCCAGGACGCCGAAGACGAGCGTGTAGCCCACCGCAAAGAGGGCGTATATCGACCCGATGAAGATCGCGTTCAGCACCTGCTGCGCCAATGCGGTCTTCCTTCTCTCCGGCCGTCCCGGGTGGACCTCTACCGCTACTGCGTCGCGGAGGAACGCAGCGCAGTGCGCATCACGGTCTTACGACGGTTTGATCGTGTGGACCAGGGTAAAGCCACCCTGGCCGTCCATCTGGATGATCCAGACCGTCTGGTGGACGTCATGGGTTGAGGTGAACTGGAATGGCCCCATCGGCGCGTCGATCTTGACCTTCTCCATCGCGTCCCTCAACTTGGTGCGGTCGCCGGCGACGTTGCTGAAGCTGAGGTTGGCGCGCGAAGCGGAGTCAGCCAGGACCTTGATCGCGGCGTAACCCTGGGCCCCGAACTGGTCGGGGTCAGCGCCGTACCTGGCCCGGTACGCCGCCACGAAGCCGGCGTTGGACGTGAAGGTGTTGCCCAGGTACCACGCGCTGGCGCTTTGAGCTCCCTTGCCGTTGGCCCCAGCCTGCTTGGAGACGGTGGCGGTGTTGAACCCGTTGCCGCCCAGGAACTGCCCCTGCCAACCCTGATTGCGCGCCTCGGCCATGATCTTGGCCGGGATGCCGCCCAGGGAGGTGATGAAGATCACGTCGGGATTGAGCTGCACAGCCTGGGTCACGTAGGGTGACAGGTCCGCCTCGGCTTTCTTGAAGGGAATCGTCTTGAGCAAGGTGATGCCGTATGTGCCCACCGTGTTCTGGACGATGGTGCCTCCGTCGCTGGAGAACTTGTCGTCGTTGGCGACAAGCAACACGCCAGTCTTGGGGTGCTTGTCAGCAGCGTAGGACTGGATGTTGTCGGGGATGGCGGTTTCCTCGCCGAGGCTGTCGCGAAACACGTACTTGCACGCGTCCGTCTTCGGGAAGGTGCAGTCCGGGACGATGTGGATTCCGGTCGTGCTGACCGCGAGGATCGGGGTCCGCAGGCTCTCGGCCAGAGGGTGCACCGCGACGGCTGAGTTGGAGAGGGTCGGCCCCAACAGGGCCAGGTCCTGATCCTCCTGGATCATCTTCTGGGCCAGCTGCGCCGACTGCGCCTTGTCCGAGGCGTCGTCGTTGACCGTCAGTGCGATGATCGCCCCATTGACGCCGCCCGATTGGTTGATCTGGTCGACAGCCAGCTGCATGCCGTTGCGGGACTGCGGCCCATATACGCCACCGGCCCCGGTGATGGAAAGGATCGCGCCGAGCTTGAGGGTCTTGCCGGCGTAGGCCTTGGCGGCCACGCTGCCGCCGCTACTGCTTGTCGACCCGCATGCGGTGACGACTAATCCAGCTCCCAGTACTGATATGACCTGCTTGCGATTCATGCCTCTGTGCCCAACGCGACGGAGACGCGCATCCTATCCGAGCCAGCCCAGCACGGGCTGGCAAACTTGGCACCGTTCCGCTCCATGCCAGGCGGATCAGTAGCCCATCCCCTGCGGGGCTGTCAAGCTACCCGCTTCGGTCGGGACGGCGGCGGAGGCACCCGCACCCCCTGGTGCTCACAGACGTAGCGCAGCCGCTCCAACAGGCCGTCGACGATGCGGGGCCAGGTGAACTCGGCGGCGTCCCGACGCCCCGTCTCCCGCAGGTGGCGGGTCAGGTCGGGGCGCTCCACCAGGCCGCGCAGGGCACTGGCCACCTCGGCGCCATCGTCGGTCTCGACCACCAGGGCATTGGCATAGGGGCGGGCGTACTCCTCACCGGTGGCGCCGACCACCGCCACCCCGCCCGCCGCCATCGCCTCCAGACCGACCAGACCGAAGGGCTCATGGCCCGAGTTGGCCAGCACCGCCGTGGCCGCGGCATAGATCTGGGGAACCACCGCATCGGGAAGAAAGCTGCGCAGGTTGATGACCGCGTCGCCGTCGCTGTCACGAAGCGCGGTCGCGACGTCACCGGCGTCGCTGACCGGGGTGTCGAGGTCCATCACTCCGAGCCCATGCCGGCGGCAGCGAGCCAGGACCTCGGCACCGTGGGGCTCGATGCCGCCGCGCATCAGCAGACGGGCGGCGATCCCCTCGGCTCGCAGCTCTGCGACGGCGTCGACCGCCTGCAGCCACCGCTTGTCCGGGGTGAAGCGGCCGATCTTGAAGGCCAGGCAGGGCGTCCGCGCCGCTGTCGCGATCACCCCGGCAGCCCGAGCGTCGACCGGCGCCAGAGCGCTCTCCGGGATGCCGTTGTAGATCACCAACGGGTTGACACCCCACGGTCGCATGAGGTGCTTCATGTAGCGGCTGACGGTGGTGATGGTCGCGACATACTCGAGAAGCCCCCAGTTGATGCGCTCGAACCCGTACTGGTTGTTGGCGTTCCAGAGGAGCGCACAGCGGTCGCGCAGTCCGCGGCTGTGGAGCGCATTGCTGAGCAGCTCGGTGAAGCGGGCGGTCTGCCACTCCTCGCTGAGCACGGCGACGATCCGTCCGCGGGCGACCGCCGGCCCGATCACCTCGTCGATGAGGTGGGCCGGAAGGGTGATCTCGAGGTTGGCGATCTTCTCGGCCTCACCCTGGTAGACACCGGCGGGGTGACGGCGGCTGATGTCCTGCCCCCAGCGGACCAGCCGCAGCTCGCCGTCGGTCTCCCGGTGTGGCAGCGCCGGGTCACCGAGGAAGGCCAGGGTGGTGCTGAAGCCGAGCGCGGCGGTCGTCCGGCAGAGCTCGCGCGCCCGCACTCCCAGGCCGCCGGCCTGACTGTAGGGATCGGGGCCTTCGAGGCTGACCATGACCAGCTCGAGCGTGTCCGGCGTGAACACGGCCGGAGTGTGGAGGATCGTGGCCGCGCGGTGCGAGCGCGGGCACGCGGCGCCGGTCGCCGCGGCCGCAGGCCTAGCGCCGCTGCGGCAGCGCCGGTCCCGTCACCGGTGATGTGTCGCGCGTGGCCACAGCCGGGTCAGCCGGCGTCGCGGTGGCGACGCGGTCGGCCGCAGTCCGAGCGGCCTCCGGGGGATGCAGCTCGGCGTTGACCGCCGCGGCGAGCATCAGGATCTGGGCAACGAAGTACGCGTAGGTCAGCACCAGGAAGAAGAGCGCGAAGGTCGCTCCGTAGTTGGAGAACCCGTGGTTGAGACTGAAGTACAGCGGGAACAGCAGGTTGAACCCCTCGAAGAGCGCACCGGCGGTGAGGGCGCCCGGAAGCACGTCGGACCACCGTTGCCTGCGGTTGGGGACGAAGAGGTAGATGGCGGCAAAGAGCAGAGCGCCATCGGCGACACCGAGGGCGATCTGCAGCAGCGTGCCGGCAGGACCGCTGGTGAGAAAGGTCGGCGTGTCGGGAAGCTTGCCGAGGATGGACAGGATGCTCGATGACGACACCGCTGGGATGATCAGGACGGTGAACAGCAGGATCATCCGGAAGGCCATCAGCCGTTGAGGGATGAAGTCGCGCGGCTTGCTCGGGCACAGCTCGTTGAGCGCCTGATCGATGGCGCCGAAGAGCGCGGATCCGCTCCACAGCAGTCCGATGAAGCTGACGACGGCGAGCGGTCCGGCCGCGGTGCGGAAGCTGCGCAGCGCGTTGACCACGGTGCCGCCCTGGTCGCCCGGGAACGCGCTGGTGAGCTCGTGCTCGATGCGCGGACCGGCACCCTGCATCACCAGACCGAGGATGGTGATCGCCACCAGGACGATCGGAAAGAAGGCGAACAGCAGGTTCCAGGCGATCACCGTGGCCCAGGTGGGGCCGCGGGCGGTGAGGTAGCGCCGCACCACGCGCGCCGGGAAGCTCTGCAGCAGACGGTCCTTCATCGCTGCACCGCCAGAGCCTGCGGCCATTCGCCGCACCTGGCCCGAGCCGGCATCCACATTGGATTATCTCCTGATACCGAAGATATCAGCACGGAACCTGGTGGGGCACTCACCGGCGCCGACCGGCCGCGCGTTCGGCGCGCGTTCGGCCGCGCGGATGTTCGCTCGTTTGATGCGTGCGAACCGTATCCCGCGAACGTGCCGCTCGTTATCACAGGAGTGATCGTAGAGAGAGATAGCACGAGGGGGCCGGCACACACGGGGGTGCAATGCCATGACAACCCCGATCCCCGTCGAGCAACGTCTCCACCGCCGGAACGGGCCCGGGCGAGAGCCACCGCGCCGGCCGGCGCTCGACCCGGCGCTGTCGCTACCGGGTGAGAACCTCGAGACCGCTGATCGCAGCGCGGCCTTCTACTGGATGTGTGTGTACGGCGAGCTGCTCCGCTTCCAGGAGCGCTTCATCGCGCGGTTTCTCGGCGACGCACCCGGACGGTCCGGTGCCGATGCCATGCCGACCACAGAGGCGCTGAACGTGCTCGAACGGGCGCGCGACCAGCTCGAAGCACGCGTCTACTTCTGGCGGCGCCGGCTGCTCGACGCAAGGTGATTGACGAAGCGCGCCACCTGGTCCAGTGCGTCGTCGAGGACGGCGAGCAGCCCGTGACCGACGCCCGGGTAGGTGATCAGCTCGGCGCTGGCGAGCACCCCCACCGAGCGGCGCAGCAGCTCGATCCGCGCGAAGGGATCCGACTCGCCTGAGAGCAGGAGCACCGGGCAACCGATGTGCGCCCAGTGCTCGGTGCGCAGGCTCTCGGGATGGCCAGGACGGTGCAGGGGATAGCTGAGCAGAACGAGCCCGGTTACCAGCTGCCGGGCCGCCAGCATGCTGGCGACGCGGCCACCATAGGAGTGACCTCCGATCACCACCGCCTCCGGGCGCTCGCCGAGCATCGCGGCGAACACGGGCACCGCTCGCTCGGCGTTGCCGCGAGGTAGGTCGACCGCGCTCGCCTCGACGTGCCGCCGGCGCAGTCCCTCGACGTGCGGACGCATGCTCGCTGCCGTTCCCGAGGCGCCGTGGCCCAGCAGCACCGGCAGCGTCACGCGGTGACGAAGTCGCGGGAAAAGAGGTTGTTGAAGGCTTCCATCAGGGTGGGATGGGCGAGGATGGCATCGCGGAGGGCGGTGTACGGCAACCCGCCCATGATCGCCATCTCCATCGCCGACATCATCTCGCCACCCTCGATGCCGAGCACGCAGAAGCCGAGGATGCGGTCGCTCTCACCGTCGACCACCGCCTTCATGAAACCGCGCGGCTCAGCGGTCTCGAGGGCGCGGGCGACGGAGTTCATCCCCATGCGTGCCACCCGCACCTTGCGGCCCTGGGCGCGCGCCTCCTCCTCGTGCAGGCCGACGCCGGCGAGCTGAGGATCGATGAAGACGCAGTACGGGACAAGGCGACCCTCGATGCTTGCCTCACCTCCCTCGATGAGATTGTTGCGCAGCATGCGGAAGTCGGCATACGAGATGTGGGTGAAGGCGGGTCCCGGCTTGACATCACCGACCGCATAGATGCCGGCAACGTTGGTGCGCAGACGATCGTCGACCACCACGAAGCCCCCCTCGGTGCGCACCCCCGCGGCCTCGAGACCCAGGTCCTCGGTGTTGGGGGTGCGGCCCACCGCCACCAGGAGATGAGAGCCGGCGATCTCGCGCTCGCCACCCGCACCGCTGACGCCGAGGCTGACGCCGCCTCCGGGAGCCCCGTTGACGTGCGTCGCCTCAGTATCGAGCAGGATCTCGATCCCGTCCTCGCGGAGAAGGGCGGCGACCGCGTCGGCGACGTCCGCGTCCTCGCGGGCGAGCAGGCGCGGACCGCGCTGAACCACGGTGACCGCGCTTCCAAAGCGCCGGAACATCTGAGCGAACTCCATCCCGACGTAGCCGCCGCCGAGCACCACCAGGTGCTGGGGCACGGTGTCGAGCTCCATGATCGACGTGGAGTCGAGGGTCGCGACACCGTCGAGACCGGGAACCGAGGGTCGCGCCGGTCGGGCACCGGTGTTGATCACGATGGTCGGCGCGCTCAGCTCGCGCCGCTCGCCGGCGTGCTCGACCACCACCCGCTGGGGACCGCTGAAGCAGGCATTGCCGCGCACCAGATCGACGCCGCCCGCGGTGATGGCGCGCTCGCTGCCGCTCCGAAAGCTGTCGACGATGTCGCGCTTGCGCCGGCGCACGACCGCCATGTCGATGTCGATGGGACCGGTGCGGACGCCGTAGTCGGCGCCGCGGCGAGCCAGGTGGGCGACGCGTGCCGACGCCACCATGGTCTTGGTCGGGGTGCAGCCCTCATTGATGCAGGTCCCGCCCACGTGCACCCGCTCGACCAGAGCGGTGCGCCTGCCCGACCCCGCCAGCGCCGTCGCCAGCGGCCCCGCCGCCTGTCCGGAGCCCAGGATGATGGCGTCATACGCTGTCGTCATCGGCATCTCCCCCGTGCTGACCGGTCCGGCGGACGCGACGGTCGCTGATGGTAGCCCCGGCCCCGGTGGCACGGCCCCCCGGCATCGCGGAACAATGCGCGCCATGGACTACACCCACCTCGGCCGCTCGGGACTGTCGGTGAGCCGCCTCTGCCTGGGAACGATGAACTTCGGACCCCTGACCACTGAGGAGGACTCGCACGCCATCATGGATCACGCCCTCGACCAGGGCTTCAACTTCTTCGACACCGCCAACGTCTACGGTTGGCGCAAGGGCGAGGGCTGGACCGAACAGATCATCGGCCGCTGGTTCGGCCAGGGCGGCGGCCGGCGCGACCGGGTGGTCATCGCCACCAAGCTCTACGGCTCGATGGGCGACTGGCCCAATCAGACCTTTCTCTCCGCGCTCAACATCAGGCGCGCCTGCGAAGAGTCACTCCGCCGCCTCCAGACCGATCACATCGACCTCTACCAGATGCACCACATCGACCGGAGCACGCCGTGGGACGAGATCTGGCAGGCGATGGAGGTCCTGGTCCAGCAGGGCAAGGTGCTCTACACCGGCTCCTCCAACTTCGCCGGCTGGCACATCGTCCAGGCGCAGGAGACCGCTCGCGCCCGCCATTTCATGGGACTGATCAGCGAGCAGTCGCTCTACAACCTTGCCCAGCGGAGCATCGAGCTCGAGGTGCTGCCCGCCTGCCGTGACTACGGCGTCGGTGTCATCCCCTGGAGCCCGCTGATGCGCGGCATGCTCGGCGGCATCCTGCGCAAGTCGAAGGAGGGACGCAGCGCCTCGGATCTGACCCAGCAGCTGTTGGAGAGACATCGCTCGCAGGTCGAGCAGTACGAGGCCTTCTGCGACCAGCTCGGCGAGCAGCCCGCCAACGTCGGCCTCGCCTGGCTGCTCCATCGTGAGGGCGTCACCGCGCCGATCGTTGGGCCCCGCACCATGGAGCAGCTCGATGGCGCGCTCCGCGCGCTGGAGATCAAGCTCGGCGAGGAGGAGATGCGGCGGCTCGACGAGATCTTCCCGGGGCCGGGCGGTCCGGCACCAGAGGCCTACGCCTGGTAGGTCCGGCTCTCCCCGGGCGGTGTCATCCCGCCCCGGAGCAGGTCTCCCTCGCCCGACGGCCCGGGCCCGGGTGAGCTCGGCAAAACTGCGGCGACCCGTATCCCGCCGGTGCTCCCGAGCGACCCCGATGCAGACAGCCTGCCGTCCTCGAGGACACCGGCCGACCGCGTCGAGTTCGGGGGACGGATGTTCATGACCGGCAATGAAGGGGGTCGCCGCACGGCGGCCCCCTTCTTCACACAGGGTGGGCGATATGCGGGCGGACATCGCCCCGTCCTTCCTCTAGGGCCCTACACTGATGACCGCCGCAGCCGGGATCATCCGGCCTCCGGTGGCTTGGCCCCGTGTTCGTGGCCACAGCAGAGAGGTTGGGACCAAGCCGTCGATGAGCCAGCTGAGCCAGGTGGCGATCACCCTGCCGGGGGCGGCGCTCACGAGCAGCAGCGCGGTCGAAGCCGCGCGCCGCGGTGAGGCCGCCGGCTGGGACTGGCTCTTCGACCGCTATTACAGCCTGGTCTGCCGCTATGTGATGGCTCGGGCAGATGATCGCGAACTGGTCGAAGACATCGCCCAGGAGGTGTTCGTCGCCGCGGTGCGCACCATCGCAAGCCTGCGTGACACGTCCGAGCCCGGGATCGAGGGATGGCTGCTGGGCATCGCGCGCAACAAGGCGATCGACGTCATCCGCCGCCGGCGGCGCCAGCGGCCGGAGGGAGGAGCGCCGCCCGCCGCGCCCGACGCCGCCGAGATGGCCGTCTCGCGCCTGTCGGCCTTCGAGCTGCGGCGGGCGATGGAGCGCCTCAACGACGACCAGCGCGACGTGCTGGTGCGCCGCTTCGTCCTCGATCAGTCCCTGGAACAGGTCGCGGCGGCGACCGGACGTCCGGTCGGGGCGGTCAAGTCGATGCAGCATCGGGCCCTGGCAGCGTTGGCGCGACACCTTCCCGAGGAGCAGCGGTGAGCGATCTGAGCCCTCGCATGGCCGTCGCCTTCGCCGACCTTCGGGCTGACAGCCAGTTCGTCCCCGACGCGGCTCGTCGATCCCGCGCTCGGGTGGCCATGCACGAGGCCAGGGCTGAGCATGCGTCGCGGCCCGCTCTCGCCGCCTGGTGGGAGACGGTGCGCCGCCCGCTGCGAGTGGCCGCTCCAGTGGTGGCCGTGGCTGGGGCCACCTGGCTGCTGATGGCCGGCTGGTCGGCGCCGGCGGGGACGCCGCTCCATCCCCTGCGGCTGGCGCGGGAGGAAGCACAGCTGGCGTTGCCGGGAAGCGACCGGGTCGGCCTGGAATTGAGTTTCGCCGAGGACCGCCTGCGTGAGGCGGCGGCCGGACCGGACCCCGTGGCGTCCCTGCAGGAGGCGGCCTCGCTGTTGGCGGATGCTCGCGTGCACCTGCCGTCCAATCACACCACGCCAGTCTGGCGAACGTGGCAGGCCGATGTGGAGACCCTGAGCCGGACCAAGCAACAGCTCGCGCCGAGCGGTACCACGACCTCGCCGTCGAGCACCACCGTGAACAGCGGCGGGCCCCCTCCCGTCAAGGCCTCGGTGTCCTCGAGCGTGGGCTCGACCACCACCACCACATCCTCGAGCAGCCGCTCATCGTCGCGGAGCACCTCGTCACGCAGCACCTCCTCTTCCAGTCCCAGCTCCGCCTCGTCCACCACGAACGCCGAGTCGAGCTCGGTCACCACCAGCGACTCGATCAGCACCGTCTCGGATTCACCGGCCGTATCCGTGTCGTCCGACACCTCCGCGCCACCACTGCTGGTCGAGGCCGGCATGACGTCGAGCACGTCGACGAGCACATCGACGTTATCCGGGGGACGCTGACCGACTCCGATCGCGGTCCAGGGAGGCCCCGGGGAGGGCGGCGGCAGAGCCGCCGCCGCAGAGGGAGGGGATGAGGGAAGGGTCGGCTGGCGGGCGCTGACCCTCCGCCTCAGTCGGAAGTCTCGCCGGGCGCCGCCGACAGAGCCTTCGACACCACTGTCACGGCCGGCGACGCCGCCGTGACAGATGGACGACGGTACCGGCCGGCGATCGGAGCGTCAGAGGCGGCGACCACGGATGCGGTCGAGGTCGAAGCGGGCGGTGTTGGCGATCGCCATCACCGCGATCACTCCCGCCTGCAGCGGGTCGGTCACCACCAGGTCGCAGGCGTCCACCACCGAACCCACCTGGTTCAGCGAGATCACCGGGATCCCCTGACCGCGTACCTCACGCACCGCGTCGGCGATCTCGCCTCCCATCAGGCTGCCGGCGAGCACCAGGGCGCGGGCCCGCGGCAACCGGGTGACGGCGCGCACCGCCTCGGCGATCTCCGCCTCCCCGACCAAGGGGATGGTGTCGACGCTGATCCGCTCTCCGCGGATGTTGTGGCGGTCCGCCTCCTGCACCGCACCGCTGGCGACGGCGGCGACCTGGGCGCCGCCGCCGATGACGATCAGGCGCGCTCCGAAGATGCGGCCGAACGGCCGCGGTTCGCTGCACTCGAGCACCTCGGGAAGCGACCGCAGGCGCTCCGCCACCGCGTCGACGCCGGCCGAATCGACCTCGAAATAGATGTTGGCGACGCCGTCGTGGGTGGCCCCGGTCTCGACGGTTGCGAGGTTGGCGCCGAGCGCGGCGATCTCGCCGGTGAGGCGGTGGAGCAGACCGGCCCGGTCGGTGCAGCGCAGGTGGAGGCCGCTGGTTGGCATCGCCCCATGGTGGCACGGACCGTTGCCGATCAGAGCCCCAGCACGCCGGCCGCGTTGCCGCCGACCACGGCGGCGTGATCGGCCGGAGCGAGGTCGAGGGCGGCGAAGCTCCGCAGGTAACGCTGCGGGTCGAGCAGCGGATGGTCGCTTCCGAAGAGCAGCCGGTCGGCGCCGCAGAGCTCGACCACGGCGCGGTAGGCCGAGTCCCGGTAGAGCAACGGGACGGCGGCGGTATCGAACCACAGCCGCCGGCACAGCTCGCGTACCTCGGGCATGTGGGCATAGAAGGGCAGGCCGCCGCCCAGATGGGCGCAGATGACCCGCAGATCGGGATGACGCTCGACCACGCCGGCGACGCGGGCCGGGGTGGCGGTCCCCTTGCCGGGATAGCCGTGTCCGACCGGCTCGCTGCAGTGGAGGGTCAGCGGCAGCGACGCCGCCGCCGCCGCCGCCGCCAGCGGCGCCGTGACCGCGGCATCCTCGAGCGACCATCCCTGGGCGTCGGCATTGAGCTCGCCCAGGCCGCGCAGGCCGAGCCGGGCGCAGCGGGCGACCTCGCGGCGGCAGCTCCCCGGATCGGCCGGCTGCACGCAGCCGAAACCGATGAGCCTGCCTGGATACCGCCGCATCGCCGCTGCCAGATAGTCGTTCCCCTCGGCGCACAGAGCGGGGTCGGCGAACGGCCAGGTGAAGCAGACGGCGGTGTCGATCCCGGCCTGGTCCATGACCCGCACCACCTCATCGGCCGAGGCGACTCGATCGCGCGAACCGACATGGCAGGCCCCGAACCATGGGTCGGTCGCACAGATGATGTCGAGATTGTCGCGAACACGATCGGGAAGGATGTGGACGTGGGCGTCGACGATCATCCCAGCCACCGGCCCTCGGCGAAGACGGCAGCGCCAAAGGCAAGGAGGCCGGCGGAGGCGGTGACCAGGACGCTCCTCCAAGCCGGCCGCGCCCGGGTGACGTCGGCCAGCAGGATGAGGAGCGGGAACATCGCCACCTCGTAGCGGGGGACCGAGCGCCAGAACGACAACGAGGTGGCCATCAGGTACACCGCGGTGGTGTAGGCAGCCAGGGACACCGGGAGCCGCCCCCGCCGGCACCACCACCAGGCGAGCACACACCCGACCGCGCCACCGATGCCGAAGACCAGCTCGGGCGCGAAGACAGCTGTCAGCGAGGCCGGGGCCCTGCTGTTGACGACAACGTCCCAGGTGGTGCGCGCCCCGGTCCAGGGCCACGCCGCGGCGTGGCCGAAGGACGGCGACGACTGGGCGTGCAGGTAGGCGAGCGCGTCACCGCTGTGCACGCTGGTGTAGACCCCGAAGAGGAGCAGGGGCAGCGGGACCAGGAGGACGAGCACGAGTCGAGCGTCACCCCGGCCGCGGCGACCCCGCCGGAGGTGCTCGAGGAGCAGCGCCGGCGCCAATGCGAGCCCGGTGACGCGCACCGAGCCGGCGAGGGCGCCGATCACGCAGGCCGCTGCAAAGGATCGGTGGCGCGCGTGATAGAGGCATGCCGCCGCCGCCGCCAGGAAGGCACTCTCGCTGTAGACGGCGATCAGGAAGAAGGCGAAGGGATAGAGGGCCAGGCACCAGGCGGCGAATCGCCCATCGCCCCGGTCCCGCTCGGCCTCGATCAGCCTGGCGACGTAGAACAGCCCGATGGCGGAGCAGATGGCGCTGACGATCAGTCCGGCGGCGACGGCGTCGGGGATCACCAGCATCAGGGCGCGGATCAGCAGCGGATATCCCGGCAGAAAGCCGGTCAGATAGCCGCCATGGTCGAGGCGGAAGTCGAGTTGAGACGGATAGCCGTGCTCGGCGATGGCGACGTAGCTGCCGGTGTCCCAGCGGTCGAACGCGGCGCGCAGCTCGGAGGCGCCGGGAAAGCCGGTGGAGGTGCTGAGCTGCCACGTCACCAGCACCGGCACCAGCAGTCCCAGCAGGTGCGCCACCGCCCACGGCGCGGCAACGGCTCGCCAGGTGGCGAGACTCTCGCGACCGCGGGTCGCCGCCGCCATGGCCCTCCCCTGGGCGAGGGCCATGCTGAGAGCGCTCATCGCACCTCCGGCGGCGCCATCGGCGTCGCCATCCGTCGCACTCGGGCGAGCTCGCCGAAGGCGCGCAGCACCACGCGCGGATGAGTGCCGGTGGCGACGCCGCTGGTGCGGGGGTGATGACTCACGGGAACGTCGACGATCCGATAGCCGGCGCGATGAGCCCGCAGCAGCAGCTCGGTGGAGACCATGGCACCGTCGGCGGTCAGGCCCACGCCGACCGCGCGCGGGAAGAGCTTGAAGCCGCAGTTGATGTCCGCCGCCAGCCGGCCGACGCTGAGCCGCACCAGGGCGAAGAAGGCTCGGTTGCTGAGCCTGCGCCCGAGTGGGTCGCTGCGGCTGACCCGGTGACCGGCGACCACCGCGTCGTGGCCGTAGTGGGGCAGCAGCAGCGCGAGGTCGGCGGGATCGAACTGGCCATCGCTGTCGAGCAGCCAGATGGCCTCACTCCGCGCCGCGCCGAACCCGCTGCGAAGGGCGGCGCCGTAACCGCGATTGACGGGATGGGCCACCACGCGCATCTCGGGAAGCTCGCTGGCGAGCGCCCGCACCGTGTCGCCGGTGCCATCGTGGCTGCCGTCGTCGACGACGATGATCTCCCACTCGACAGCACCGCTCCGGCGCAGCACGCCGTCGACGCGACGTGCGGTGCTGGCGATCACCGCCGCCTCGTTGTACGCGGGAAGGACGGCGGTGATGCTCCGCGGCCTTTCGCTCATGCGCGGCGCACATCGTAGATGACGGTGTTCCCGGCCCGGGTCAGGATCGGGAAGTGTGCCGACCACCACGCCTCGCGCAGGGCGAGGCCGTGACCGGGGTCACGCTCCCAGGCGCCGATCTCCACGTAGGAGACACGGTAGCGCCGCAACAACCCGGGAACCGGGCATTCGCTCTGGCTGTCGGCGCAGCCGCGGTACATGGTGACGACGTCGGCCGGCCTGGTGCCGAAGTCGATGCCGTAGCTCCAGAGCCAGCCGCCGTATCCCAGCACCGCGCTGCGTCCCCCCAGGGTGAGCACCGGGTCGTCGGGCTTGCCACCGGTGAGGAACACCGCGTGGGGATCGGTCGATGTCCTGACGGTGGCCGCGAGAGCCTGGTCGTCGCGGCTCGCCCAGACGAACGGGGACTGCGGCATCAAGCGGCCCAACGCGTCCGGCGCGGGCGGCGGCGACCCCGGCCCATGCAGACCGGGAAGAAACTGCAGCATCACCACCGCGCCGGTGCCCAGCAGGGTCACCAGGGTTGCGGTGGCGACCAGGGCGCGCCAGCGGCCGCGCCGCCACCAGCCCACCAGCCAGGCGCCGGCGAGGATGCCGGCGGCGAGCTGCCAGTAGACGAGCAGCTTGGTGTTGTCCCAGTCCCAGGTCTGGAAGACGACCACGTTGGCGAGTGCGAACACCACCAAGAACGGCAGACACCAGCGCAACGCCTCGTCCGACACCGTCCCCAGCGCTCGCGCCGCGGCAGGGCCGACTCGCAGCCACCGCGCCCGACGCGCCGGCGAGGCCAGCAGAAGCACGGTGCACAGGGGCAACAGCACTCCGGTGTTGATGATCCAGAAGGCCCACCAGCTCGGGCTGACCAGCACCCGCACCGAGGTCACCGCGGCCCGTACCCCGCCGGCCACGCTGAGATCGAAGCGCGGGGTGCTGCACCGGTCGTCGATGCAGGTGCTGGCCGCCTGCGACAGCCAGCCGGGTTCGAACCACGGAAAGACGTCGCTGCCGTAGGGCCCGGTCGGCGACCCGTGACCGCCGAGGGCGAGCTGTACCAGGCGGGGCACGGCGACCACGAAGGCGGCGCCCGCGAATCCCCACCACTCGCGGCGCCGGTACCGCCAGGCCACCAGCGGTAGCGCCAGCACCAGGGCGATCAGCGAATGGACATGGAAGAGCGGCAGCAGCCCCGCCAGCGCCCCGGCCACGAGGAACACCGGCCAGGCACGGGCGGGCTCCCGCACCGCGGCGGCGAGCAGCAGCAGCACCGCCACCGTCATCGCGAACCCGAAGACGAAGGACCGCTGAGGGAGCCACCAGGCGAGCAGCGGCGTGTACCAGTCCAGGTTTCCGAACGGTTGCTGCTGCGACGCGGCCTGCAGCCCGTCGTAGGCACGTGGCTGGGACGCGATGGTGTCGGGGATGTGCCGCACCACCGCGACCACCGTGCCGGGATGGAGCAGCGCGGTGGCGGGACTGCACTGCGCCGCCTCCATGCCGGCGCGGCTGCAACCGTCCCACCAGAGGCCGGCGGCGCCGAGCCCGCCGCCGAGCAGGCAGACCGCGATGGCGACGACACCGGCGGCGGTCGAGCCGGTGAGCCGGCGGGTCAGCGAGACCACCAGCACGGTGGCGGCGACCATCAGCAGGGCGCCGGGCACCGCCAGCGCCGCCTCGACCCCCCACCCCAGGGTCATCAGCATCCCCGACTGGAAGTCGGGCATGAACGGGTAGCGCAGCGCGGTGCCGCTGAAGATCGGGTTCTGCGGCGGCAGGTTGTGCCCCGCGGCGAAGCTGCTGGCGGTGGTCGCGTGCAGCGACCAGTCGGCCCACACCGTGCTGAAGCCGGCATCGATGGTGCCGCGCTCTCCGACGAACAGGGTGTGGGCGAAGAGCACCGCGGCTCCGGCCACGCTCAGCGCCGTCACCCCGGCCATCACCCCGAGCTCCACCGTCCGGCGCCGGGCGCGCAGCTCGCTCCACGAGTCTCGCCAGGGCCGCAGCGGATCCCCGGTGCCGAGGGAGATGCGGGCGGCTACCACGCCGAGGAGCAGTGGCCCGGCGAGCACCGTGCCGCTGGTCATCCCCGCGATCAGGGTGGTGAAGAAGGCGGCGACAGCTCCACCCGCCAGCCCGGTCACCACCGCGATGGCGATCCGCTCCTCGAACCGCAGCGGCATCCGCAGCAGCGAGGCCACCGCCGCTCCCGCCACCGCGGTGAGCAGCCAGTACAGCGCCACCACCGCCGTCACTGCCAGCAGGGAGTGTCGTTGTGCGCCTGATTGGTCGCTGTGCAGTCGGTGAGCCAGATCCGCTGGTTGTGATCAGCGGACGTCTGCGGCGCCCCCGTCCAGACCGGGTAGAAGAAGATGAAGGCGGCGACGACAACTCCCACCGCGGCCCAGGCAGCCGGTGCCAGGCTGACCACGCGACCGCCGATCTGCAGCCGCTGCCGCCGCAGCGCGGTGAGCGCATAGGCGAGCGCGAGGACCGCGAAGATGAGCGCTCCGAGCATGTGGTAGTAGAAGAGGACGCGATGCTGGTTGCCGTCGACCCACATCAGCCAGGCGGCCAGGTAGCCGAGAACGATGAAGGCGGGCACGAATCGCCGCGAGATCACCGCGGAGAGGGTGAGCAGGCCGCAGAACAGACCCATGGCGATGAAGGCGAGATTGAAGCCGGCTCCGGGATGCACCTTCACCGTCTGGCCATGCTCGGCGTGCTGGTAGAGGACGATCATCGCGGTCAGCGCGGCGAGTCCGAGCCCGGCAACTCCCAGCCGCCAGCGTAGGTCACCCGATGTCGCCCGCCACACGCAGAAGAGCAGGGCCGGGATGGCGAGCCACCACACGGCGGGATTGCCCATGTCGGTGATCCATCCCGTCTCGGCGGCGCCGGACGCAGTCTTGAAGCTGGTGTAGTCGGCGTAGAACAGCACCGGATGGAGGACCGCCGGCCACGTGTACCAGTCGGACGAGTAGGGATGGGTGTGGCACTCGACCTGGTGGTACTGCAGCGACGCCTGCATGTCGGCGTAGATGTTGCGCAGCGCCCGTGCCGGATCGGGAAGGGTGACGCCGCCGGCATGGAGAACGGGGATGGGGTCGTGCTCGGTGCTGGAGACGGTCAACCCGCCCTGCACGGTACAGCCGTCGAAGTGGAAGACCTGGTTGTGGTCGATGGTCAGGTAGCGCGAGAAACAGGCGGAGAAGACCGCGCCGGCGACCAGCAGCGCCGCCAGGTAGTGCAACCCCGGCCGCGCGCCGGCGGCGTCGCGCCACATCACCGCCTCCCCCCGGCCGGGCGCGGCGATCCGTTGCAGGACGGCAGACCGTCGCACCAGCCAGGGTTCGAGGAAGCGGGCCGCGATCAGTGAGGCGGCCACCACCAGCGGCGCCAGCGCCGTCAGCTTGGCGCCGAAGGCAAGGCCCGCCACCACCGCCATCAGGTACAGCGTCACCACCCATTGCGTGCGGGTCCGCGCCTGCCAGTGGAGCAGGAACGCGAAATAGAGCAGGGCCGCGAAGAAGATGGCGATGATGTCGATGACGCCGGTGCGTGACTCGACGAAGGCGAGCCCGTCGAGACAGATGAAGAGCGCCGCGGCGGTGGCGAAGAAGCGATCGCGCCGCAATCGCATGGCGATCAGGTAGATCAGCCCCACCAGCAGACTGCCGGCGATGGCGGTGCTGAGCCGCCAGGTCCACGAGGTGAAGCCGAAGAGCGCGATCGGCGGCGTCATCAGCAGCTTGGCGAGCGGCGGCTCGGGATCGAAGTAGTCGACGCGGTGCAGGTCCTTGGCGGCGTCGACGGGGAAGTACACCTCGTCGAAGACGAAGCCGCACTCTCGCCGTGGAGAGCCGCCCGGGCCGACGGGCACGTTGTCGACACAGCCGGTGGCATTCACGGGGAAGGCGAGCCCCGAGAGCGGCGTTGTCGGGTGGTTGCTGAGCGGGCGGGGAATCGCGTCGGGAAAGATCGGGCTCAGCAGCCGCAGCAGGAAGGCCAGCACCACCAGGCCCACCGCCAGCCCGACGTCGACCCGGGTCAGGCCGAGAAAGGCGCGAGCTCCAGGATGGGGCACCGGCCCGAGCGGCAGGGTCGCTCGCGTCTCGGTGGCGGGACGGGCGGTGGTGTCCGCCGGGGTCACCGTCGTCGCCTCCGCGCCCCCCGGCTCGCCCCGGCCCCCGGACCCGATGCGGCCGGCCTGACCCGCTCGATGTCGGCGAGCAGGCGATCGGCGTCGACCACCGGCACCACCAGCGAGTCCTCGATCACGAACTTCCTACCCAGGCCACGCCGGAGCGCGTCAAGCTCATCGGGATCGCCGCCGAGCCGGAGCATCAGGGCGGGCTCGTCCAGCCACCGCCGTCCCCGGCCGGGGAGGAGGCGCCGCCGGTCGGGGCGGTCGAACACCGTGCCCAGGCGGGCGACCCGGGCCCGGCGAACCCGGTCGAGAGGAACCCGCTGGCGGCGCCCCATGATGTGGACGACCAGCTCGTCGCCCTCGACGGTCAGGTAGGTGAAGCGCTGGCGCAACCAGAGCGATGCCGCGATCCCGTAGAGAAACACCGACATCACCGGGTAGAGCCCGACCCCGCTGCTTGGTCTCAGCAGCAGGGTGAAGGCGGTGGTGAGCAGGAAGACAGTGGCAAACAGCAGCAGCAGCAGGCGATTCCCGCGCCAGCGGACGACGTCGTAGAGGATGGCGTGGCGGCTGGGCATGGCTGGAGGCGGGGGGAGCATAACCCGACCCCGCCACCCGGACCGGCGCCGATCGGAGTAAACTGCGCAGAGCAGCCAGGCTCACACTCGTTTACAAGTCTGCATGGGTTCCTTACAGCCCCGGGGACGGGCTGGGGACTAGAGTCGTTCTGCGGCGTCGAGTGCCGCCCCGAAATTCGAAGCTCATTCCCTTCCTTGGACAGGCCGGTGGGTTCACTCGCCGGCCTGTTCGATTTAACCCGTCACCGCCGGCGCGACCGGCTGCGGACCCGCTCGACCGCCTCACCCCAGGCGGCGTAGCTCTCCGCCGGCCGCCGGCCCGGCGTCGCCGGCTCGAATCGGCGCCCGGGGCGCCACCCGGCGGCCACCTCCTCGGGCCCGGCCGCCAGCCCCTCGCCCACCGCCGCCAGCCAGGCGGCGCCGACGGCGGTGGTCTCGGTCGAGGCCGCGCGGGCGACGGGGATCCCCAGCAGGTCCGCCTGAAACTGGCAGAGGCCATCCATCACGCTGGCACCGCCGTCGACGCGAAGCTCGGAGAAGGCGATGCCACCGGTGGCCTCCATCGCCTCGACGACGTCGCGGGTCCGGAACGCCATGGCTTCGACCACGGCGCGGACGAGGTGAGCGCGGGCCACACCGGCGGTGAGCCCCAGCAGGGCTCCGCGTGCATCGGGGTCCCAGTAAGGGGCGCCAAGACCGCTGAGGGCGGGGACGAAGATGCAGCCGTGACTGTCGGGAACGCTGTCGAACAGCGGTCCTGCCTCGGCGGCGCTGCCGAGCAGCCCCAGCCCGTCGCGCAGCCATTGCAACCCGGCTCCGGTCACAAAGATGCTGCCCTCGAGGGCGAAGGTGTCGGCATCCCCCAGCCGCCAGGCAACGGTGGTGAGCAGGCCGTGTCCCGGATCGACGGCCGCGGCGCCGATGTTGGCGAGCACGAACGAGCCGGTGCCGTAGGTGTTCTTGCTCATCCCCGGACGCAGGCACGCCTGACCGAAGAGAGCCGACTGCTGGTCACCGGCCAGCCCGGCGATGGCGATGCGTCGACCGCCGAACGCATCCGGATCGGTCACCCCGATGCGGCCGGCGCTGGCGACGACCTCGGGGAGCATGGCGCCGGGAACTGAGAACAGCCGGCAGAGCTCCTCGCTCCAGTTGCGGGTGTGGAGGTCGTAGAGCAGCGTCCGGCTGGCGTTGGACGCGTCGGTGGCCAGCGTCCGTCCCCCGGTGAGGCGGGCGACCAACCAGGCGTCCACGGTTGCGGCGCAGAGCTCGCCTGCCTCCGCCCGAAGCCTCAGCTCGGGTCGCTCGCGCAGCAGCCACTCCAGCTTGGTGGCACTGAAGTACGGGTCGAGCAGCAGGCCGGTGCGCCGGCGCACCTCGGGCTCATCGCCGGCCTCGCGGTGGGCGGTGCACAGATCGGCGCTGCGCCGGCACTGCCAGACGATCGCCGGCGCCACCGCGCGCAGCGTGTCGCGGTGGAAGACCACCAGGGTCTCGCGCTGATTGGTGATCCCCAGGGCCGCCGGCTTGGCCCCGTCGGCGAGCAGCTCGTCGCTGGCCCCGAGCACCGAGGCCCAGAGCGCCTCGGCGTCCTGCTCCACCCAGCCGGGTCGGGGATAGCTCACCGGCACCTGGCGGTAGGCGCGTCGCTGTACCACGCCGTCGACGCCGACCAGCAGGCAGGTGGTTCCGGTGGTCCCCTGGTCGATCGCCAGCAGGACGGGTGCGCCCACCGCTGCTACTCGCCCCGGAAGCGCGGCGCCCGCCGCTCCATCAGCGCGTCGAGCCCCTCGCGGAAATCGGCGCTGCGCAGCAGGCGGGAGGTGTTCGCCTCGAGCGCACCGCGCTGGCTGGCGGCCCCGTCGATACCGGCCGGGTCGCGCAGCATCAGCTCCTTGGCGGCCGCCACCGCCAGCGGCGCAGCGGCGGCGCACCGCTGCCGCCACCGTCGAGCGCAGTCGTCGAGATCGCCAGGCGGGACCACCTCGTTGAGCACCCCCCATCGTTGCAGGGTGGAGGCGCTCAGCTCCTCACCGAAGAACACCGCCTCCTTGGCCCGGGCCGGCCCGACCTCGCGCTGCAGCCGGTGGAGATGACCGAGGTCGGGAAGGAAGGCGTAGCGCATCTCGCGAATCGCGAACCCCGCGTCCTCCGAGGCGACTCGGAGATCGCAGGCGAGCATCAGGGCGACACCGCCGCCGATGCAGGCCCCGTGCACCACCGCCAGCGTCGGTCGCGGGCAGGCCTCCATGCGGTCGAGCACGGCCTGGATGGCCGCACCGCCACCGCGGGTGTCGCCGGCGTCGCCGCCGATGCTGCCCAGGATGCCGAGGTCGAGACCGGCGCAGAACCCCTTCCCCTCGCCGCGGAGCACCACCGCGCGCACCTCCGGCTGATGGGCACGCCCGCCGAATGCCTCGTCGAGCAGCTCGAAGGTCTCCCAGGTCAGGGCGTTGCGCTTCTCCGGGCGGGCCAGCGTCACCTGGAGCACACCGCTGCCGTCGAGGTCGATCCGGACCGGTGCTGCCTGGCTCTGGACGCTGCCGCTCATCACTGCTCCTCTTGCCTCGAGCTGACCGGCACCATGGCCTCGCCGGCGGTCATGACCACCGGGACGCCGGCGGCACACCGGCAGCCTCGCCGGGCCGGCATCCGTTCCAGCAGACCCAGCAGCGCCACCCGCAGCTTCGCGATGTTCTGGTTGAAGACGGCCAAAACATCCTTCTGGGTCACCGCGGCGACGTCGGTTCGCCCCTCCAGACCGCTGTCGTAATCGGTGACCAGAGCGATGGCGACGTAGCACATGCCGAGCTCACGGGCGAGCGCCACCTCGGGATACTGGGTCATGTTGACGAGGTCGCAGCCGAGACCGGCGTAGATCCGCGACTCGGCGCGGGTGCTGAAGCGCGGCCCCTGCACCACCACGACGGTGCCGCGCTCATGCACCACCAGGCCGGCGCTCCGGCTGGCGGCCGCGGCAAGCGGACCGAGTTCCTCGCAGTACAGGTCGGCACCGCTGAGATGGGCGACCTCGGGACCCTCGTAGAAGGTGTCGGCGCGGGAATGGGTGCGGTCGACGAGCTGATCGCACACCACCACCTCACCGGGAGCGCGATCCACCCGCAGGCTACCGACGGCGCAGGGGGCCAGCACCCGCTCGACGCCCATCGACCGCAACCCCCAGATGTTGGCCCGATAGTTGATCCGGTGCGGGGGGATGGTGTGCCGGGCCCCGTGCCGGGGCAGGAAGGCGACGCGGCGTCCCGCGACCGTGCCGAGCGTGACCGCCTCGCTCGGCGGACCGTAGGGCGTGTCCACGGCGATGCTCTGGGCGTCGTCGAGGAGATGGTACAGGCCCGACCCGCCGATCACCGCGAAGTCCGCGACCGCGTTCATCGAGCGGCATCCTCCCACAGGCCGGCATCACCACCATTGCTCAGGTGGGCCGTGGCCTCCGTAGAATTCACCGCTGTGGCTGGGCGCGACGACCTGCTCGAGCTGCTGGGACGCGTGCCTCTCTTCGAGGACCTCAGCAAGAAGGAGCTGAACGCCGTGCTCCGCTCCGCCGAGGAGGTCAGCCACCCGAAGGGCAAGGAGGTGGTGAAAGAGGGCGGAGGTGGCGCCGGCTTCCACCTCATCCTCGACGGCGAGGCCACCGTGCTCCAGAGCGGTCGCGTCCGGCACCGCATGGGGCCGGGCGAGTTCTTCGGGGAGATCGCGCTCCTCGACGGTGGCCCCCGCAGCGCGACGGTCCGCGCCGACACCCCGGTGCGCACCCTTTCGATCACCGCCTGGAACTTCAAGCCGCTCCTGGTGGAGCACCCGGCCATCGCCCAGAAGCTGCTGGTCGAGCTCTGCCGGCGGCTGCGCGCCGCCGAGGAGGCGGCGCACTTCTAGCGACCCGTCACAGGCACTAGCGCGCCCGGCGCTTCGCCAGCAACTGGGCCAGGCTGCTCTCCGACAGCGGCGACACGATCCCTCTCTCGGTGACCAGCGCGGTCACCAGTGACGCCGGGGTGACGTCGAAGGCAGGGTTGAAGGCGGTGCTCCGCGGCGGCAGCACACGCTCGCCACCGACGTCTGTGATCTCCGCGGGATCACGCTCCTCGATGGGAATGGCGGCGCCGCTCTCGCAGACGGGGTCGATACTGCTCGTCGGTGCGACCACGTAGAAGGGGACGTGGTGGTGGGCGCAGGCCACGGCAAGACCGTAGGTGCCGACCTTGTTGGCGACGTCGCCGTTCGCAGCGATGCGGTCGGCCCCGACCAGAACCGCGTCGACAGCGCGGTGAAGCATCAGCGAAGCTGCGAGGGAGTCGACGACCACGGTGTGTGGGACGCCGGCGGCGGCCAGCTCGAAGGCGGTCAGGCGCGAACCCTGCAGCCGGGGCCGGGTCTCGCCGACGAAGACGTGGTCGAGAGTGCCGCGGCTGTGGGCCTCGTAGACAACCGCCAGCGCCGTGCCCCGCTCGACGGTGGCCAGCGCGCCGGTGTTGCAGTGCACCAGGACGCGGGCGTCGTGGCCGAGCAGGTCGGCGCCCAGCCGGCCCATGGCTCGCGACGACTCGACCTCGTAGCGTTCCAGCTCGGCGGCGGTGGCCTCGAGAGCGTCGACCAGCTCGCCGGCATCGCTCATCGCCGCGCTGCCGAGCACCTGCCGGCGCATCCGGTGGACGGCGGCTCCGAGATTGACGGCGGTGGGGCGGGCGGTCTCGAGCAGGCCGCAGGCATCCTCGGCGGCGGCGCGCACGGCGTCGAGGTCGCCCCCGGCCCGAGCCGCGGCGCGCGCCGCCAGCGCGACCCCGTAGGCGCCGGCGACGCCGATGGCGGGGGCACCGCGCACCGCCATGTCACGGATCGCGGTCGCGACCTCGGAGGCGCTCTGACAGCGGAGCTCGCGCACCTCGCCCGGCAGCAGCCGCTGATCGAGAACGTGCAGCACGCCGTCGCGGTAGCGCAGGGTGCGCGGGACGGCGCTCACCATCGCGACGTCGGGGGTGGCTAGGCGGCGACGGCCAGCATCCGATCGATGGCCGCGCGCGCCTGCGCCGCGGTCTCCGGATCGACCGTCACCCGCGGCTGCATCCGCTCCAGGCAGGCGGCGATCTTCTCCGGGGTGATCATCTTCATGAAGCGGCACACCGCCTCGCGCGAGGCGGGCACGAACCGCTTGCCGGGGGCGAACTTCTCCATCCGGTGGAGGATGCCGACCTCGGTGGCGACGATGAACGAGGTGGCCGGCGACTCCACCGCCCGCCGCACCATGCCCTCGGTGGAGCACACCACCGTGCTGGTGCCGCCGAGGTCGCCCTGCGACATGCGATAAAGCGTGGAGGTGGTGCAGCCGCATTCCGGATGGATGAGCAGCTCGGCGTCGGGGTGCTCGCGCCGCATGGCCTCGAGGTGCTCGGGATCGATGCCGGCATGGACGTGGCACTCCCCCATCCAGATGTTCAGCCGCCGCCCGGTGACCCGCTGGAGGTGGGCCCCGAGGAACATGTCGGGGAGGAAGAGGATCTCGCGATCCTCGGGGATGCTGCGAATCACCGCCTCTGCGTTGGAGGAGGTGCAGCAATAGTCCGACTCCGCCTTGACGGCGGCCGTGGTGTTGACGTACGAGACCACCACCGCACCGGGATGCTCCGCCTTCCAGGCGCGCAGCTGGTCGGCGGTGATGGTGTCGGCGAGCGAGCAGCCGGCGTCGAGGTCGGGAAGCAGCACCACCTTGTCGGGACAGAGGATGGCCGCGGTCTCGGCCATGAAGTGGACCCCACAGAACACGATGACCGCGGCATCGGTGGCGGCGGCGGCGCGGGAGAGGCCGAGCGAATCCCCGACGAAGTCAGCCATGTCCTGGACGGCGGGGAGCTGGTAGTTGTGGGCCAGGATCACGGCGTGACGCTCGCGGCGCAGCCGGTCGATGCGCTCGAGCAGGGTCGGCGGCGCGGGCGCGGCGGTCATGGGTGGAGGATCCCCCTGGGCGGGCCGGACAAGTTTAGGTCATTCTAACCTTTTCCCCGCGCGGGCGTGGAACCCGGCCCGGCGGGGCCGACGCAATTCAGCCCGGCGTCGTCAGAGCCCGCCCGGGAAATCGAAGGGCGTCGGGGCGACGTCCTTGCCGACGTCCAACTGGACGAGGGTGTGGGCGCCGAGGGGAATGTCCCGCGGGTCACCGGTGAAACGCTTGCCGTCGACGTAGGCGATCACCGCGCCGTGCGCGGGACCGACCTGGGCGGGTCCGAGAGGTTGCCGCCAGATGTCGAAGAAGTTGCGCAGCGTGTAGGTTCGCTGCACCGGCGACTCGATGTGGATGATGCCGTCGCCGGTGTGTGTATGCAACCAGTAGAAGCACGAGGCGATCCCGATTCCCTGTGGCAGCGTCCTGGACGATCCGTTGACGTAGACGGCGAGGTGGGCGTGGATGTGGAACACGACCTGCTCCGACGACTGACACTGGATGCCATCGACGGTGGCTCCGGTGGCGGCGCTGTCGACGGAGGCGAGGAGCGGGCCGCTGGTTGCGTTGGTTCCCCGGGTCGCGGCGGCGATGACAACGATGGCCGCGACGGCGGCGGCGATGGCGGCGACCAGGAATGGCCAGCGGCGGCGCCGTCGCAGCGGTGCACGGCCTCGGCGATGGGACGCGGCCGTGTGCGGCACGCGGGCCGCTGGTTGCTCGCCGGCAGCCGCCGACGCGGCATCGTGCGGCGGGCGGGCCGGTCGCTGCGCCGCGGCCGAACCCGGCGCAACCGTGCGGGCCCGACGCTTGGCTCGTTTCCTGCTCATCGGGGGGCTGCCGCAAGGATAGCCAGGCGATGCCGAACCACCGGAAAACCGAGACCGGCGCGGTTCCACCCGCCCCGACGCGTCAGCCGGCGACCACCCGTTGCAGCGGGCCGCGAATCAGGGCCTCCGAGCTGTCACCGGGGCGGGCAACCGTCCACCCCATGCGGACGTGCATCGGAACCGAGCGCTGCTCGAGCAGCAGCGGCTCCCCGTTGACGGCGGCGGCAACGCGGCAGGCGCGGCCCGCGGCGTCCATCTCGCCGGTCGTCGGGCAGAGGATGGCAAAGGTGGTTCCACTCGCCCGCGCCATGATCTCATCCGGCTCGACCGCGGTGCCGAGGCGGGCGGCCACCTCGAGCAGCGCCGCATCGCCGGCGGCGAAGCCGAAACGCTGGTTGACCTGATGTAGGTCCTCGAGGTCGGCGACCAGCACCGTCACCCCCTGCGGGCGGCGCTCGAGGTGTTCGCTCAGCGCGGTGTCGAAGGCACGACGACTGAGCAGTCCGGTCAGCGGATCGATCTGCGCCTGGGCCCGATAGTTCTCGACCGCCTCGGCCAGCCGTCCCTGCAGCTCGATCGCCGCTTCCCGGCCTTCCATGCGGGCGACGATCGCGTCGAGGACCTCGTCGCGCAGGTCCTCGAGCAGCTCCGCCGGGACGCCCAGCCACGCCGCGACGGCAACGTGCCGCGGGCTCGCCATGGTTTCCCCCCACCCATCAAGCGCAGGCAACAAGGCTCCCCTATTGAAGCCGCCACCGCTGCGACACGAGTGGTCACCGAGCAAATAGCTGCAAAGGACCCGTCGGTCAGCTGTCACATCGGGGGATCTCGCCGGTCCCCGCGGCGGCCCGGGCGCAGCCGAAGGGCTTCCGTGCCGCGCTGCACTAGGATGGCGGCCGTGAGCGTCCGATCAGCCCTGCTCTCGGCGCAGCAACTCGCCCGCCTGTCCGGCTTCAGCGACGCCGATGTCGGCGCCTGCCAGGACGTGGGCCTGATCACCCCCGGCGACGGTGGTGGCTTCTCGGCGGCGGAGCTGACCAAGCTGCAGCTGATGCGCCAGGTCGTCGACAGCAGCGGCCTGCCCGCGGCGCTCGAGCGCTACCGCGACGGGGGCTACACCCTGGGGTCCCTCGAGGGGTACCTGCCGCTGGCGCTCGCCCTGTCGGACCTCAGCTACCGCGAGGCCTGCGAGCAGGCGGGCGTCCCGCTCGCGGAGTATCAGGCACTGATCCGAGCGGCCGGCCTTCCCGACGTCGACGTCGAGCAGCCGGCGCGGATCGAGGACCTCGATGTCCTGCGGGGATACGTTCAGCTCCGCCAGCTGCCGATCGCCTTCGAGGAGCGGCTGCACGTGTTGCGGATCACCGCCGATGGAATGCGGAGGGCAGCCGAAGCGCAGGTCGAACTGTTCCGCGTCTACGTCGAGATACCGCTGCTGGAGACGCACCGCGACGATCCGCGCCAGGCTCACGAGGCCATCGGTCAGCTCGGAGCTCGGGCCACTCCCGCGATCGCGTCGCTGACCGGCTGGCTGCAGAAGCGCCTGCTCGAGCAGGAGATCCTCAAGCACGTCACCGAGGAGATGGAGCGGGCGATGAGCGGCGACCGCCCCACCCTGCAGCGCACCGGCGAGCCCGCCGTCGCCTTCGTCGACCTCGCCGGCTTCACCGTCCTCTCCGGCACCCACGGTGATGCCGAGGCGGCGCGCATCGCCAATCGCTTCGGCGAGCAGGTCACCGACGTGGTGCGCGGACATGGTGGACGCGTCATCAAGTCGCTCGGCGACGGCGCGATGCTGCTCTTCACCGACGCGGGTTCGGCGGTGCGCGCCGGGCTCGAGCTGGTCACCACCCTGCCGGACTCGGGGCTTCCCGCGGTCAGGGTGGGGATCAACCGCGGGCCGGTGGTCGCCCACGCCGGCGACTACTTCGGCAGCAGCGTGAACCTCGCGGCCCGCATCACCGATTACGCTCGACCACGCGAGGTGCTGCTGGCAGAGAGCGTGATCCCCGACGGCGCGGAGGGGGTCGAGCTCGAGGAGATCGGCGAGGTGACGCTCAAGGGCGTCGCCGCGCCGGTCCGCCTCTTCCGCGCCCGGCCCGCAGGCTGATCGCACGGAGGAGTCGGGATGGCCAAGGACGACAAGCTCGATCGGCTGGCACGGGTCGCGCTGTTTCGCGCCTGCTCGCAGGCGGAGCTGCGCCACATCGCGCGCCTGGCCGAGGACGTCTCCATCGCCGCCGGCGACGAGGTGGTCCGCGAGGGCACCGAGGGCCGCGAGTTCTTCGCCATCGCCGAGGGCACGGCCACGGTGACACGGGGCGGGGGACCGGTGGCGACGCTGGGACCGGGTGACTACTTCGGGGAGCTCGCCCTGCTGGGCGGGGTGCCACGCGACGCCTCGGTGACCGCGGCCACGAACATGCAGGTGATCGTCATGGGCCACCGCGAGTTTCTCGGTCTGCTCGCCGAGGTGCCCTCGCTCAACGCCAAGATCCTCGCCGGGCTGGCCCGCCGGCTGCACGACGCCGACGTCGCCTTGGGGGGCGGGCTGCGGGTCCTCTGAGGCTGCTAGCGCCGCGCCGCGGCGACCGCGGAGGCGCAGGCGGCGCAGGCGGGATCGCGCTCGAACTCCACCGCGCGCAAGCGCGGCCGCAGTGCCTCGAAGACCAACAGCCGCCCACCCTGTGGCTCGCCTGCCCCGAGAAGGGCGCGCAACGCCTCGGACGCCTGCAGGCTGCCCACCACCCCGGCGACGGGCCCGAGAATCCCGTCGGCGCTGCACGATGGCACCAGACCGGGGTCGGGCTCGCCGCCGAAGAGGCACCGGTAGCAGGGACCGGCCGGGGGCACCACCAGCACCTGTCCCTCGAAGCGGAGGATGCCGGCGATCACTGCGGTGATGCCGAGGGCGAGGCAGGCGTCGTTGACCGCGAACTTGGTGGCGAAGTTGTCGCTGCCTTCGAGCACCAGGTCGTGGTCGCGCAGCAGCGACGCGGCGTTGGCGGCCTCGAGGCGGCGTTCGACGGCGCGGACGCGCACCGAGGGATTGAGGGCGTCGAGGCGGCGCAGCGCGCTGTGGACCTTGGGTTCTCCCACCGAGGCGGTGTCGTGCAGCACCTGACGCTGCAGGTTGTCGAGGCTCGCCCGGTCGTCGTCGATGACGGTGATGCGGCCCACCCCGGCGGCGGCGAGGTACAGGAGCGCGGGCGAGCCCAGGCCTCCCGCCCCGACCACCGCCACCGCCGCGGCGCGCAACCGGCGCTGGCCCTCGGGTCCGACCTCGCGCAGCACCAGCTGCCGCGAATAGCGCTCCAGCTCGGTCTCGGAGAAGTCGTCGCTCATGGCACGAACTCACCCTCCAGCTCGGCCGGCGAGAGCAGCCGGTTGAGCTTGCCGGTGGCGAACCCCTCGAGATCGAGGCTCACGAAGCTGTAGCCGAGCGCTCGCAGGCCGGCGACCACCCGGCTGCGCAGGGGGTCGGCGGCGAGACGGGCGATGTCCTCGGGATCCACCTCGATGCGGGCCACCTCACCATGTTCGCGCACCCGCAGCTGGCGGATGCCCTCGGAGCGGAGCAGCACCTCGGCCCGCTCGACCCGGCGCAGCGCCGTCAGGGTGATGGCTGTGCCCCGGGGGATGCGAGAGGAGAGGCACGCCTGCTGCGGCTTGTCCCAGGTGCGCAGACCGAGGCCCCGCGAGGCGTCACGCACCTCCGCCTTGCTCAAACCCGCATCCGCCAGTGGGCTGATCACCCCCGCGGCCAGCGCCGCCCGCCGCCCCGGACGGTGATCCTTGAGGTCGTCGGCGTTCGTGCCATCGACGACAGCAACAAGGCCGGCGGAGTCGGCGAGATGGCGCAGCTTGGCGTAGAGCTCGTCGCGGCAGTGGTAGCAGCGCTGCCCGTCGTTGCGCAGGAAGTCGGGGTCGTCGAGCTGCTCGGTGTCGACCATGAGCAGGCGCGCGCCGATCTCGCCGGCGATGGCCTGGGCGTCGCCGATCTCGGCGGCGGGATAGGCGGCGCTGGTGCCCATCCCCGCGACGGCGCGATCACCGAGGCTGTCGTGGGCGAGGCGGAGGAGCAGCGCCGAATCGGCACCGGCGCTGAAGGCGACCAGGACCGAGCCGAGAGCGCGCAGCCGGTCGCGGACCATCTCCAGCTTCGCCTCGATCGGCGTGGTGGCGCTCGGTGTGACTCTCATCTTTCGCTACCAACAGACCACTCGCGATGCCGTGGCGATGGCGTCGACGATGGCAGGGTAGCCGAGAGCCGCGCCGTCGGGCACGCTCAGCGAGCGCCGCCGGCAGTCCTCGGCGCCGGCGGTGAGAGTGTCGATCCCGGGTGGTACCGGCTCCGACCCGTTCAGCCGGGCCGACGCCCAGTACACCGCGTCGTGCAGGCAGAGACAGACGACGGTGTGCCCAGCGCGCCGGTCGGCCTCCATGGCGGCGAGGGCGAGGTCATCGACCCGGGTGAGCAGGTGGAGCGTCGACGCCGGCCGGCTCACACGGGCACCACCAGCGTCGCCGCCGCGAGCATCGCCAGCACCGCGTCGCGGGACACCACCTCGACCTGGGCAAGCCGGGCTGCCTCACCCAGCCCCGCCGCGTTCAGTGACGCGCCGTCGGCGAGGATGCGCGCGCCGGCGTCGTCGACCAGGCCGGCGAGGTCGCGACCGGGATCACCACCGAGCCAGGCGCGGGTGTCGACCGGGACCGCCCAGCCTGCTCCCTCGCCGGACAGCAGCACGCTGACCTTGTGGCCGCCGAGGCCGAGCGCCAGCGCCAGGCGCAGCCCGAGCCATCCCCGCTCCGACGCCGGACCGTCGCGCACCACCACCACCGCGTCGGCCATCAGAACACCAGCAGGTGATCGGCGTCGGCGGCCATCTCGCCGAGGTCGACGAAGGAGCCCCGTCCGGGCATCCCGGGACGGTCCCAGCCGCGGACGGCGGCGTCGGCACTGCAACCGACCACCCGCGCCCCCGCCTGCCGCAGTGGTGCCAGCGTCTCGCCGTGGCCGGTGCCGTCGCCGGCGAGGAACACGGAGACACGATGTCCGCCTTCCAGCGCGGCGGTCGCCAGCGCCTTGACGGTGTGAGCACCCTCGCTCCGCGGCCCGGAGAGAAGGCAGAGGACCAGGTGCACGAGCGCCTAGAGACGGGCGGCGGCGGTCAGCGGTTCGCCGACGAATTCCTCGTAGTCGATCAGGGCACGAATGGTGGGATGGTCGCCGCAGAGCACGCAGGCGGCATTGTGCCGCAGCCGCACCTCGCGGAAGGTCATCGCCAGGGCATCGTGGAGCAGCAGCCTGCCGACCAGCGGCTTGCCGGCGCCGGTGATCAGCTTGATCGCCTCCACCGCCTGGATGGTCCCGATCACTCCGGGAAGCGCCGCCAGCACCCCTGCCTGGCGGCACGCCGGAACCAGGCCCGGCGGCGGCGGCTCCGGATACAGGCAGCGATAACACCCCTGACCGGGGACGAAGTCCGAGACCTGACCCTCGAACCGGAAGATCGAGCCGTGCACCACCGGCCGGCCGAGCAGGTAGGCGGCGTCGTTGACCAGATAGCGAGTCTGGAAATTGTCGCTACCATCGATGATCAGGTCATATCCGGCCAGAACCTCAAGGGCATTGTCGCGGGTGAGCTGCTCGGGGTGGGCGACGACCTCGACATCTGGATTGAGCGCCTGCGCCTGCTCACAGGCAACCTCCGCCTTGAGCCGGCCACGGGCGGCGTCGGGATGGATCACCTGGCGCTGCAGGTTGGAGAGGTCGATGCGGTCACCGTCGATCAGACCGACGCGGCCGACACCCGAGGCGGTCAGGTACATCGCCGCCGGTGACCCCAGACCGCCGACGCCGAGGATGAGGACGCGCGACTGCTTCAGACGGCGCTGACCCGCGGGGCCGATCTCGCCGAGGACGATGTGCCGGCTGTAGCGCTCCAGCTCGCGCTCGGTGAACTCCCCACCGTCGCGAGAGCTCACCGCGTGCTCTCCACCGGGATGTGATAGATGCCGTGGAAGACGCCTTCGCGAGCGCGCTCGCGGACCATGTCGGCGAGGCTGGTCTCCTCCAGCATCCGGCGTGCCGCCGCCTCGGCCCGCATCAGCGAGGATCGGATCGAGCAGCCGAAGTTGATCTCGCAGGTCTCGGGTGCGGTGAAGCACTCCATCTGCGCCGCCTGACCCTCCAGCACGTCGATGGCGGTGGCGAGGGTGATCTCCTCGGGAGGATGGGCCAGGACGTGGCCGCCGCGGGGACCGCGGGTGCTGCGGACCAGGCCGGCGCGGCGAAGGGTCATCAGCAGCTGGTCGAGGAACGGCCCGGGGACGTGCTGGCGGGCGGCGATGTCGTGGCTGGGAACCGGCGCGTCGCCGAAGCGCTCGGCGAGGTCGAGCAGCGCCCGAACGCCGTAGTCCGCCTTCATGCTGATCTTCACGCCGCTCTCCCCTGGCGAGCGGCGGACCGACATGACGGGAAGTGGGACGGATTGGGCACGCTAATTGTTGACCTCCTCTGTCAGCAATCGTAGCGCGGCACCTTCCGACGCGTCAACGGCGGTCACGCCAGCCGGGCCGGTACCGTCTGCCGCGATGCTGCTCAACGACGTCGGCGGCGTGGTCGCCCGGCCGCGCCGGCAGTTCGCCGCCATCGCCGGCGGCGCCGGCCGGCCGCTGCTGACCGCGGGGTTGGTGGTCGGCGTCTCGGGGGCGGCGCTGGGGCTGCTCGGCGTCGTCGCCAACGCCCTCGAACCGGGCCGCCGCCGCGCCGGGACCGGTGTCGCCGGCACGGTGCTGTCGGCGCTGACCCCGCTCTTCCTCCTGGTGTTCTGGATGGTCGGCGCGTCGCTCGTCGACGCCGCGGCGGGGCTGATGTCGGCGGAGCGCCGGCGGCGTGCCTTCCTCGTCGCCAGCGCCTACGCGATGCCGGTGCTGGCGGGATACGGAGCGGTCCGCGTCCTCCAGGCGCTGCTCGATCGCGGCGGTGTCGACGCCACCGTCAGCGACGGCGTCGGACTGCTCGACCTGCTGCTGCTGCTCTGGTTCGTCGCCCTGCTGGCGACCGCCGCGCGGGTGGTGTACGACCTCTCACCGCTCAACGCCGTGGCCGCGGCACTGCTGCCCTTCGCCGCCATCACCGGCGTCCTCGCGGTGCTGCTGACGGTCGCCTCACTGCTCCATGCCGGCGGGCTGATCTGAGGGCGAATCCACCGCGCCCGGCAGAGTTCCACCCAGAGATGGCTGCAACCTAACGGCCGCGACGGCGCACCCAGGGCGGCGGCCGGCGGCGGCGGCGGCGCGCCGGCGTGGCCTCCTCCGACTCGGCGGCGGCGGCCGGTGGTTCGGCGTCGACGTCGGCGGCGCGATCCGCGGCAGGCGGTGGCGGCGCCGGTGGCGGGGGCGGTGCCGGCATCTCCGGTTCGGCGGCGAGCGGTGGCGGACCGCCCCGGCGGCGGCCGCTGATACCGGGCAGCCGCGGGGCTCGCGGCGCCTCCTCGATCACGGGCTGCACCTCATCGCCGGCGACCCGGCGGCGACCGCTGACCCCGGGCAGGCGCCGCGGCGGGGCGCCCGTGGGGGGAGCCGGCGGTGGGCCACCTGGCGCGGCCGGCGCGGCAGAGGGCGGAGGCGGCGGTGCCTTCGGCTCGACGACCACCGCCGGCGGTTCGACCGCCACCGGCGGCGCTGGCGGCGGCGCGACGACCTCGTCGAGCGGACGGAAGCCCACCGCCGGCGTGGGCGCCGCCACCACCGGCAGCGGAGCGGCGCGCTCGAGCGCCACCGCCACCGGCAGCATCACCACGAAGACCGCCAGCACCGCCAGGCCCAGGTCGATGACCACCTCCAGCCCGAAGTCGGCGATCAGCGGGAGGCCGCCGGGGAACAGGCCGCTGAGGGCGAGGACGAGGAACCCGACGCCGAGCGTCGCCGCCGACACCAGCACCGCCCGGCCGGCGCGGGCGACGGCGGTGGCGCCGGCGGCGTCGGGGTCGAGACCGTTGCCGCGCTCCTCGTAGAAGCGCTGCAGCAGCACCACCCCGAACTCGGTGCCCAACGCCACCACCAGGGCGCCGAGCACCACCGTCAGCGGGTTGAGCGCTCCCAGCGTCCCGCCCACCCCGCCGGGGAGGCGACCGAGGAGCAGCACCACCAGCGGCGACCAGCCGGCGGCCAGCACCGTCGGAAGCACCGGCAGCAGCGCCCGCCGCGGCTCGCGGTAGACCGCGAGCAGGGCGAGGGCGACGGCGATCACCGGCACCAGGTTGATCACCAGGTCGCGATCGCGAAGGGTCTGGTAGGCCTGGGCGGCGAGGGCGGCGAGGCCCGTCGGGGTGACGCTGATGCCCCGGGGTGGCTGCCGCCCGGAGGTGCGCAGCTGGTCGAGCAGCCTCGCCTGCGCCTCGATCGACGCCGGGCGCACGCCCAGGAAGATCCGCGCCGCGGTGGCGTTGACCGGGGTCGAATCGGCGGCCAGCGGCACCCCCCGGAGGATGTCCACCGGAGGGCAGGGCTGGGTGGTGTGGCCGAAGCCGGCCACCAGGTTCCTTGCCAGGTCGGGGAAGAGGCGGAGCTGGCAGATCTGGCCCGTCTGGGGTGGGCCCGAGGGCGCCGGCGCCGGAGCGGCGGTGGGCGCCGGGGTCGCCGGAGCGGCCGACGGCGACGCCCCGCCCGAGGGGGCAGCCCCGCCCGACGGCGGTGCCGCGGTCGCCGAGGGCGGGGACGGAGCCGGGGTCGCCTGGGCCAGCGCCCGGCCGCTGCTCACCCGCTGCACGTCGCCGGGCCGGGCGCCCTGCGGCGACCCCGAGGGCGGCGCTGTCGCCGGCGGCGGGCTCGGACCGGCCGGCGATGCCGAGGGGGACGCCGACGGGGTCGGCGACGGCACGGCGGCGCCGCCGGCGCAGCTCGTCTTCTGCGCCGTCGCCGTGGTGGCCCGGCCGATCAGCAGGTCGGCCACCGAGGTCGCCTGGGCGACGTCCCCGGGAAGCGTGCACGTACGGATGTCGGCCGCCAGCGCCCCCTGGTAGGTGACGTTCTCGGGGACGTTGTTGGCCACCGTCCCGCCCAGCACCGGCCCCTCGAGGTACAGGTCCATCTCGTTGGAGTAGCCGATCTCGGCGCGGACCTGGTTGATCGCGGCCAGCTCGTTGAGCGAGGGCGCCAGCAGCTGCTCGACCCCGGTCTGGATGGGCATCCGGGGGATCACCACCCATCCCGCCAGCGCCAGCAGGGCCGCCGGGACCAGCACCCGCCGCCAGGCGGTGGCGAGCGCCGCCAACCGGGGCGCCGCCGGCACCGCGGCCTCGGGCGCCGGCTCGGGAAGCCGGCCGAGCCGCTCGCGCCGGCGCTCCGTCCAGGCCGCCGCCGGCAGGGCGATGAAGGCCGCCGCCGCCCAGGCGAGGATCACCCCGGCGAGCAGCACCAGGGCGAACTCGGCGACCAGCGGGATGGCGGCAAGCGGGCCGAGGTCGATGCCGGCGACCAGCGCCAGCACCGCCAGGCCGACCAGAGTGGCAAGGGCGGCGATCAGGGTCGCCGGGCCGGTGCTGCCCAGCACCTGGCGCAGCGCCGCCTCGACCCCCAGCCCGCGCCCTCGCTCCTCGCCGAAGCGGGCCACCAGCTGGACCGCGTAGTCGACTCCGAGCCCGGCGAGCACCGGCACCCCCGCCAGCACCGCGGGGGTGAGCGGGGTCCCGGTCAGCAGGGTGACGCCGACGGTGACCAGGGCGGCGCCGGCCGCGGCCACCAGCGGCCAGGCGCGGCCGCGGACCCGCAGGGTGCCGACGAGGAGCAGCAGCATCAGCACCAGGGCGAGGGGGAAGAGCAGTGCCAGCAGGTGGGTCATCGCCCCCACCACCCCCTGGGCGAGCAGCGGCGCGCCGGCGACGGTGTAGGCGAGGGGCGCGTCCCCGAAGTTCTGGTGGCACGCGTCGCCCGCGGTTCCCTGGCCGCCGCACTCGGTCGGGTCGAACGGCCCCAGCGCCTTGATGGCGCTGACCTTGCTCGACGGGTCGCCGCGTTTCAGCTCGTCCTGCAATCGCGCCACCAGTCGCCGCACCTCGTTGCCGCGGTCGACCACCGAGGGCTTCAGCCGGATGGTCATCACTCCGTCGGACAGCGATCCGCTCGGCTTGGGCAGCACCGACGCCCACTGCGTCTTCGGTGGGCAGAAACCCTGTCCCGGCGCCGCGCACGACGGCAGGTCGAGGAGGATGTGCTCGAAGAACACCTGGCAGGACTGGCTCTGACGGAGCGCATCCGCGATCTGGGTGCTGCAGGTGCCGACCGCCGCCGTCAACCGGGTGAACACCGCCGCCGCCGCGGCCTCGTCGGGCGTGCCGTTGGGTCCGGCGAGATACTGCGCGAAGAGTTGCGGAAGCCCGTCCGCCTTCACCTGGGTGGCCACCGCGTCCTGGGCGGCGCGCTCCTCGTCGCGCAGGCTCAACGTCGCCGCGGGGTGCGCTTTCTCATAGTCGGCGCGGGCGTTCTGCGCCACCACGGTCGCCTTGACCACCGCTCCGGCGAGGGCGGCACCGCCGGCACGCTGCAGCGTGGTGAACGTCGTCTGCAGGTCCTGGGCGGACGGCTGCGGCCGGTGCTGCTGGTTGGCCTGGGCGATGGCGACGGCGACGGCGAACTCGCCGACGAAGGTCGGGTATTCGCTCTCGACCTGGTTGACCTCGACGTTGGCGGCACGCTGCAGGCTCTGCGCCACCGTTCCCGGTCCGAGCACCGACGCCACCGCCGGGTCGCCGGCGAGGTCGGTCTCCAACCGGGCCAGCCGCGCCAGGTTGGTCTCGCGGTACAGCGCCCGCGGATCGCGGGCGGCGAAGACGACGACGATGGGGTCGGCGCCGAACTTGTTGCTGAAGCGGTCGTAGACCTGCCTGGAATCGGAGCGCTGTCCGACCAGCAGGCCGGCGCCGGCGTCGACCGAGAAGCGCGCGAAGCCGGTCCCGGCCAGCAGGCAGACCATCAGTGCCAGCACCACGAAGAGGCCGGGGCGCCGCGCCATCGGGCGGGCAAGGCGCACCGGCCGCAGCCGGTTCAGCACCGGGCTGCTCGCGCCGCCGTGGCTTGGGTCACTGTGCGGATGTCTCCGTTGCGTCCACGTCGGTCAGCCGGGCGGTGGACGGCCGGTGCGGTGTCTGGCGACGCCGCGATGCTACTGGACGATCACGGCCCCAGGAAGTCGGCGAAGCCGGAGAGGTCGGCGCCGGATACCAGCGTGGCACGCCCGGGAGCGCCGCTGCTGGCGCCACCCTTCGCACCCACGCTGCCGTTGCAGCCGGGGATGTTGGTCGGTGCACCGAAGATGGTGCAGGGGAACAGGCTCGCGCCCGGCTGGTTGCTGGCCGGGTTCGCCTCCTGGAAGGCGGTCACCTCGAGGTAGTGCTTCTGGCCTGCCATCGGACCTCTCGACGGGCAGTCGCTGTCGACGCCCGGGGTGCAGGGGTTGTAGCCGGCGAACGCCGACTTGGGGTTCTCGATGGCCGCGATCAGACCCTTGGTGACATCGGTGCTGCCCGCCTCCTTGCCGGTGAGGTTGGCCCCGAAGAGTCCGATCAGGTCGTTGAAGCGGTTCAGCCGGTCGACCGCTCCGTTGACCGAGTCGAGGAAGCTGCGGATGCTGCCGCCCTGGCCGGTCAGGGCCACGTCGAGCTGACTGAGCGAGCTGTCGGCGTGGGTGAGCAGCGACTGCAGGTGGTCGGAGTTGGCGGCGAACTGCTGCAGCACCGCGTTGTTGTTGGCGACCAGCTGGTCGAGCGGGGCCTGCGAGAAGGAGGCGTTGAACGCCTCGTCCTTGATGATCGCCTGGTTCAGGCTGGGGTTGACCGAGTTGACGGCCAGCAGCGCCGGCTGCAGCGCCTGGCTGAGGCTGTTGCCCGCCTTGATCAGCCCGTTGACGTCGTCACCCCGCGACGCCGCCGCCTTGCCGAACTCGACAAGGGCGGTGCGCAGCTGCTGCTGCTCGGGTGCTTGCAGCTCCTGCAGCACCTGGTCGAGGTCGACCGGCTGCGCCGAGCTGGTGCTGGGGATGACGTCGTCGCCGGTCAGCTTGGGGGACTGCGCGCTTCCCGGCTGCAGGTCGATGTACTTCGGACCGAAGAGCCCGTGGGGCCGCAGCAACACGTGGGCGTCCTTGTGGATGTCGGCGTACCTGCCCTCGACGACCATGGTCACCAGGGCCTTGTCGCCGGAGGACTGGACGTCCTTCACCTCGCCCACCTTGATCCCGGCGATCTCCACCGACGCCTTCTGCTGCAGGTTGTCGGCCGATGTCAACTCGGCCTTGACCGTCATCTGCGAGCTCCACGGCAGGTTGAGGGTGGGTGCCCCGGGGGCTCCGCTGACGAAGATGAAGGTGAAGACCACCAGCATCACGATGGCGGAGATGGTGCCGACGAGCACCGGGTTGCGCGGACCGTTTCTCATGACGGTCCTCCCGTCCGCAGGAAGGAGTAGTAGTCCGCCAGGGTGGTCCCGCCCGACCAGCTGTATCCGTCGTCACCGAAGAGCCCGTTGGCTCCGGGGACCGGTGGCAGCGAGGGGAGCGGCGCGCCGTTTCCGCTGCTGCCGCCGCCGGGTGCCGGCGGCAGCGAGGGAGCGGGAACCGTCGGCAGCGAGGGACTGGGGACCGTCGGCAGCGCCGGCGGCTTGGGGATCGTCGGCAACGACGGCAGCGAGGGAAGCGTGGGAATGGTGCTGGAGTTCGCCGACTGGGGTGGCTGCCCGGGAGCGCTGGTGTGACCGAGGACGTCCGGCACGTTGGTGTCGAGGAACTCGCGCAGGAAGTAGCCGTTGGCGTCGGACTGGGAGGTGGCGTCGCCGATGCCGTAGACCAGCTTGATGGTCGCGTCGGCCGGGGTTTGGCCTTTGAAGGCGGGCATCGGCTGGCTGAAGGTCAACGTCTGCGGGTAGATGCTGTGGAACAGCTGATTTCCCTGATGGACGACGCCGTTGAGCCGCTGCAGCGCCGCCTGCAGCTGCTGCGCTCCGTTGCCTCCGAGCACCGCATCGGTGGTCCGGTTGAGCGCGTCGACGTTGCGGATCTGGCCCCGCAGCGCGTCCTGGTGTGCCGCCAGGGCGCCGGTCACGCTGTTGAGGTTGTCCATCACCCCGGCGAGGTCGTCGCGGCTGCGAGCCAGCTGGTCGGCGGTGGTGCCAAGGTTGATCAGGATGCGGTTGAGCTCGGGATCACGGGTCGCCAGCTCCTGGGTGGGCACGACACTGTGCTGGGAGAGGTCGCGCAGGTCGGGGAGCAGCGCCTGCAGGGTTCCCTCCTGGCCCTGGAGGGCGCCGGCGCCGGTCTTGAGCAGGTCGGTCAGCGCCGTGCGGGTCGGCTGGTCGAAGGCGTTGAGGATCTGGTCGAAGTCGACCACCGGCCGGGTGGCGCTGAGCCCGATGGTGGCGTTGTCGGCGAGGTGACGCTGCTTGTCGTGACCCGGCTGCAGCTCGACGTACTTTTGGCCGAGCAGGGTGGCCAGGCGGATGGAGGCGCTGGTATCGGCGGGCAGCGGCCATTCGCTGTCGTCGACGTGAAAGACGACGCTGCTGTACGAGCCGTGCGAGGCGATGTCCGTCACCTGACCCACCAGGCGCCCGGCGATGCGCACGTCACTGGTGCCACCGATACCGTCGGCGTCGGAGACCTGCATGGTCAGGGTGTGCGTCCGCGACCACGGCGCGGCGGAGTTGATGTTGATCCAGCCCATCACCAGCACGATGAAGGCGATGACGATCCCGGCGGCGATGCCCGCCACCGTCGGGTTGACGACCGACCGGCGGCCGGTGCCGCTCACTGGAACATCCCTCCGAAGTCGGAGTAGCCGGTGCCGGTGCTGCTCGGAGCCTGCGACGGAGCGCTGCCGCCGGGGCTCGTACCGGTGCTGCCGCCGGAAGCACCACCGGAGCCACCACCACCGTTGCCCGCGAGATTGGGCCGGTAGGGGCAGGTGGGCTGCTCGGCGGGCTCGCCGCCGCAGGGAAGAGCCGCACGGCCGGACGGGTTGGTGATCTGGGCGTCGACGCGGAGGGTGTCGACCCACAGGTTGTTCGGCGTCTGGTTGAGGAAACCGGTCGCCGAGGTGAACTCCTCGAGGAGGACGTTCAGGTCGGGGATGTAGGGGTTGACGTTGGCGATCAGCGGCGTCAGCACGTCGGCCGCCTGCTTGGTCTTGTCGAGAGACACCGGCCCCTTCTGGAAGAGCGCCTGGAGGTTGCTCTGTTCGCCAGAGAGACCGGTGTCGATGCTCGCCAAGGTGCCCTGGGCGTGGACCAGGGTGTTCTGCAGGCTTAGCTGCTTTGCCGCCAGCGCCCCGAGGGTGGTGTCGCCGTTGGCGATCAGGCCGCGGAGGTTTGCGTCCTGACTGCCCAGCTCGCGCACGATGGTGGCGAACTCTCCGTTGAGCCGGTCGAGCTCCGGTGAGCGGGCGGCGAGAGTCTGGGTGACCGGGTCGAGGTTGGCGGTCAGCGGATTCAGTCGCTGGATCAGCTGGTTGGTGGTCGCGGCACCACCGTCGCCGAAGACGATCACCCCCTCCTGGATCTGGGTGCGGATCGAGGTGCGGACGTCGGGATCGAAGACGTTCGACAGCTCGTCGAGGTTGACCGGGCTGGTCGTCGTGTCGAGGCCGAAGTTGAGCTGGCTGCCGCTGAGCTCGGCGGCGCTGCTCGGGCCCGGGGTCAGGTCGACGTAGACGTTGCTCAGCGCGCCCATGGGTCGCACCGCCAGCCGCGTGCCCTGGTGCAGTGGCCAGTGCGCGGCGTCGATGCTGAGCTGGGCCTGCGCCACCGCCTTGCCGCTGGGGTCGACGGCGGTGGACACCGACTCGATGCTGCCGGCACGGATCCCCGCCACCCGCACGTCCTCGCCCGGAACCAGACCGTTGGCGTCGGCGAAGTAGGCGCTGACCGTCCGCGACGAGCCGCCTCCGACGATGAACGCCGCGCCCGCTGCCGCCGCGATCAGCAGCAGGCCGACCAGCAGCCCCCGCGAGGAGAACACAGCGTCGAGGGCGCGGCCGACCGTTCCCCTCGACTGCGGTGCCGGCGCTGCCATCGCCACCGGGAGCGGCTGCTGCGGGGTGGTCATGATCGACTCCCCGAGCTGGCAGTCACGTTGCCGTTGGAGCCGGTGGCCGGCGCTGCGCCGGTGCCGTTGCTCCCGGGTTGCTGTGCGATCGCCTGCCCGCATAGCTGCAGGATGAGGTCGCTGAGCGGCTTGTTCTGACCTAGGAAGCCGCTGAGGTTGGCGTTCTTGGTGAAGGTGTCGCACTGGATCGAGGCGGTGATGTTGAGGGCGCTGTGCGAGTTCGCCGGGTCGGCGGGATTGCTCGGGTTCGGGTTCTTCGGGTCGAACCCGTTGCGCGGATACGAGAACATCGTCGCCCACTCGTTGGCGACGATCTCACCCGGAACGTTGCTCACCGTCAGCTGGTCGCTCGGATAGTTGATCTGCCCCAGCAGCGTCCCGGTGAAGAGCGCGTCGATGCCGCAGGGCTTGGTGTTGTTGGCGCAGTGCGGTCCTTCGATCTGGTCGAGGAAGCGGCTTAGGCTGTCGAGGGTGGGCGCCAGCCGCTGCAGGCTCTGGCGCTGGGCGTCGACGGTGGGGGCGGCGGCGGCGTTGAACTCCGCGGCGACGTTGGAGAACTCCCGCAGGGTGCCGATCAGCGCGTCGTCCTTCTGGGCGATGGCGCCGAGGGCGACGTTGCCGTTGGCAAGCAGGCCGGCGAGCTGCTGGTGCTCGTCGGCGAGGGTTCGCATCACCGTGTCGAGGTTGACGAAGATGGTGTCGACCTCGGGGTTGTCCTTCTCGTAGACCCTGGCCAGGGGCGACAGGTTGTGGACCACCGCCTGCAGCTGCGGCAGGATCTGCTGGATGTCGCCCGAACGTCCGGTGGTGGCGGCGTCCAGCGCCTGCAGCACCTGCTTCTGCTGGTCTCGGGTCTGCTTGTCGAAGGCGTTGAAGATCTCGTCGTTGGCGACGCTCTTGCCGGTCTGCTCCTGGGGGATGGTGTCGTCGATCAGCGGCCCGCCGGCATCGTTGCCCACCTGCAGATCCACGAACTTCTCGCCCAGCAGGGTCTTGGGCTTGACCTTGGCGATGGCGTTGCCGTGGAGGGTCAGGTTGCCGTCGGTGATGTTCATGGTCACCACGCTGGAGGCGGGGAAGCGCGGGTCGTGGCCCACCGCGGTCACCTTGCCCACCACCACTCCCGCCACCCGCACGTCGGCGGCCGTGGGCACACCGTCGGCGTCGCTGAAGACCGCCCGGACGTCACGACCGAAGTGGGGAGGCTGGCCGATGTTGATGGCCAGGAACTCCAGGCCGACGATGCAGAGCACCGTGAAGATGGCGACCATCACGGCGTTCTTGACGATGCGGTCGGTGGGCATCAGCCAGAACCCCCGGTCACCTGCGACCACATGCCCCCGTCAGCCGGTGGTCCGTACGACGCGGGCTTGTTGCCATCCGTGCATGTCGACGACTGCGGCGTGGCCGGGCAGTTGACCGAGTACACCGACCAGAGGTGCTGCCCGGTCTGCGGGTTGATGTCCTGGAACGACGTCCCCAGGTCCGGGAAGACGTCGTGGATCGAGCGCCGGTACGGTGCCAGCGCCCCCAGGATGGTGTTGCTCTGGTCGAGGAAGCTGCTGGCGCTGGTCAGCGTCGGACCCAATCGCTGCAGCGTCGCCTGGATGTTGGCTCCCTCGCCACCCACCAGCTGGTCCAGGTTCTGCAGGAAGAGGTCGGCCTGCTGCACGGTGCCGCCGATCGCTCCCTCCTGGGCAGCCAGTTGCGCGGTCACGTCGTTCCAGGTGACGAACTCCGCACGCACCTGGTCACGTTGCCGCGCGAGCGTGTCGTAGAACCGTTGCAGCTCCAGAACGATGGCCTCGATCTGTTGCTGCCGGGCGGCAAGCTCGTTGGCCGGTCCGTTGAGCGACGTGAGCAGGCCGTGCACCGTCTGGGCCTGCGCGTTGAGGTTGTCGCCCCGGTTGGCGAGCGCGGTTCCGGCGCCGTTGATGAGCAGTTTCAGCCGGTCACGGGTCTGGGGGTCGAGCACCGCCAGCACCTCGTCGATCTGCACCGGGGTGACGGTGCGATCGACGGGGATGCTGCCGCCGGTCGACATCGGGTGGCCGCTGTCCTTGCCCCGAGCCAGCTCGATGTAGGTCTCGCCCAAGAGATTCTTGATTCTCACCTGGGCGGTGCTGTCGGCGTACAGCGGATGGGCGCGCTGGTCCTCGAGTCTCATGGTGACCACCGCCAGGCCGTCCCTGGCCTCGACGGTGTTGATGCGGCCCACCTTGGCGCCGTTCATGAACACCTCGTCGGCGTTGAGGATGCCCGAGCCGTTGCGGAAGGTCGCGGTCACCGTGTACGGGTTGGACCACGGCGCGCTGATGCCCAGCTGGGTGACGATGAAGGCGAAGGCGATCAGCGCGAGGACGCCGTACACCAGAAAGATCGGCAGGTTCCAGCGGCTGCGCACGCCTATGCCCCCAGGAAGTCGGCGAGCACGGTCATCGCGCCGCCCGCGCCGCTGTAGCTGCTGGGCACGGCCTCGGCTCCCATCGGCTGGAAGTCGCTGCCACCCGCGCCGGCGCAGCCCGCCGCGGTGCTGTGGCTGGAGTCCTGCGGGTTGGAGAACGGCACACAGACCCGGAAGATCGGCAGCTTCTTGCCGTCCGGGGTCAGCTCGAGGGCGCCTCCGGATGCCGTCGGTCCGTGGGTGATCCCCGTCACCAGGTAGTGCAGGGTGTTGCCGGCGGTGACCATCGAGCCCAGCTTGGCCAGCTGATCCGCCTCGAGCTGGAGCACCTTGAGGGTGTCGGGAGCGGTGTTGAGCACGTCGCGCACGTTGCTCACCACCGGTCCGAACGAAGCGTTGAGCTCGGCCAGCGCCGCCTGGCTGTCGGTGAAGGAGCGGCTCCAGCTGGCCCGTTCCGCCTCGATCGCGGTGAGCGTCTGCTGACCGTTGTTGATCAGCTGGCTCATCTGGCTGAGCTGCTGGTCGGTGGTGAGCTTGGCGAGGACGCCGTCGAGCCCGACCAGGATGCGGTCGAGATCCGGATCGCGGTTGTTCAGTGTCTGACCGGTGACGGCGAGATGCTCGAGGTCGGCCTTGCCCGACTCGATCGCCTGATTGAGGTCCTGCCCGTGGCCGGCGATACCGGCGCCGACCGAGTTGAGCAGCACCTTGAGCGACGCTCGCGTCGGCTCGTCGAGGCTGTTGATGAACTGGTCGAGCTCGACCGGGGTGCTGTCCTTGGAGGCGGTGAGGGTCTTGCTGGCGTCATAGGCGGGGCCGCCGGTGGAGCCGTCGTGGAGGTCGACGTACTTCTCACCCAGCAGCGACTTGGGACGGATGTCGGCATACACCCCCCGGTGCAGCGGCCAGTGCTCGTCGGTGATGGCGATCTGGATGCGGGCGGTGCCGTCCGGCCGAGGGCTGATGTCGCTGATATCGCCGACCTTGGCGCCCGCCTCCAGCACGTCGCTGCCGGGCACCAGTCCGGAGGCGGTGGGGAAGTCGATGCTGACCGCGTGCATCGGCTTGGTGAGGGCGCGCGAGCCCACCACGCCCATGACAAACGCGAGCAGCGTGATCAGCGCGACCGTGGTCCCGATCGCCAGCGGACGGCGGAAGCTGCGCACCAACTCCATGTCGCGTACGGCTAGTCCATCCCCAGCGGGCCTTCCGACTCGGCGTTGAAGAACTGCTTGACGAACTCGTCAGGCGAGTTCTCGATCTCCTCCTTGGTCCCGAAGTGGCGCATCTTGCCCTTGTAGAGGATGCCGATGTTGTCGGCGAAGCGCCGCACCGCGCCGACGTCGTGGGAGACCACGATCGAGGTGGCCTGGTACTTGTGGCTGATCTCTCGGATGAGGTCGCAGAGGAGGGTGGTGCGCACCGGGTCGAGACCGGAGTCGGGCTCGTCGAAGAGCAGGATCCGCGGCTCCATCACCAGCGCGCGGGCGAAGCCGGCGCGCTTGCGCATGCCGCCGCTGAGCTCGTTGGGCATGCGCTTCTCGGCACCCGCCAGACCCACCTCGGAGAGGCGCTGGATGACGATCTCGCGGATCTCCGCCTCCCCCTTGCGGGTGTGCTGGCGGAGCGGAAAGGCGACGTTGTCGAAGAGATTCATCGAGGAGAACAGGGCACCGTCCTGGAAGAGCATGCCGATGGAGCGGCGCAGCTCGAGCAGGTCGCGCTCACCCAGCGTGGGGACGTGCTTGCCGTCGACGATGATGTCGCCCCGGTCCGGCGCCAGCAGGCCGACGACGTGACGCAGACAGACGCTCTTGCCCGTGCCCGATGGGCCCATGAGCACGGTGATCTCGCCGCGCGGGATCCGGCAGGTGACGCCGTCCAGCACCTTGAAGGAGCCGAACGCCTTGCTGACGTCGCACAGCTCGATGACGGCATCCTTCTCCCAGGTCGACATCGACTGGTTGGTGCCGGGCTGGTTCTCACGACCGCCGTGGTTCGCGCCGGAGGGCAGGGGCTCGACGGTGACGCTGGCCGCACCGACCCGGCCGCCCACCGCCGGCTGGGCGGCCGGCATCTCGGCCCGGACCGCGGGGGTGGTGATGGGAGTCGGCCTGGTCATGCCCGGTCCCTCGCTGGCGCTGATGGGATTGATCTCGCTCATGGCACTCACGTCTGGATGGGAAGGTTGGGGTTCTGTCCCCAGAACAGCTGGGTCAGCAGGGCGTTGACCACCACGGTGATCACCAGGGCGGTGGCCATGGTCTTGGCCGACGCCTTGCCGATGCCGACGGCGCCGCCGGTGACGTTGTAGCCGTAGTAGACCGCCACGCAGACGATGAGCACGGCGAAGACAACGCCCTTGATCAACGAGTAGATGAGGTCCTGGAAGTTGAGGAAGCGGTAGAAGTAGTCGGCGTAGATCCCGCTCGAGATCTGCGCGATCTGGAAGCGCTGGACGACGTACGAACCGAGGAACGAGATCGCCAGCGACAGGATGTACATGAAGGGCAGGACGATGAAGCACGCCAGCAAGCGGGTGCTGATCAGGTAGATGCGCGTCGGCATCCCCATCACCTGCAGGGCGTCGATCTCCTCGTTGACCCGCATCGTTCCCAGCTCGGCGACCAGGCCGCAGCCGACCTTGGCGCCGACCGCGAAGCCGAAGAAGAGCGGAGTGATCTCCCGCGTGTCGCAGATGGCGTTGAAGACGCCCGCCAGCGACTGGGCACCGATCTGGGAGAGCGAGTAGTAGGCCTCGACACTGCACTCGCTGCCCGAGAAGTAGGTGAGCACCAGCGCCACCGGGGTGGAGCCGACCGCGAGCAGGGCGGCGAACCACCAGACCTCGCGGATGTACCGCAACGCCTGGGGGATCTGGATGATCCCCGTCCCCGAGAACTGAACGATCTCACCGAGGACCCGGGCTCCATTCTTGGCACGAGCGGCGCCCGGAACGCGCAACTGGCGGGGAGCGGCGGTGCTGGCCATCTATCCGTTCACCGCAGCACGTTGCTCGAATGGAAGAGGGCGAGCACGGTCGGCGTGTAGAGATACTCGAACGCCTGGATGGCGATGAACGACGCCACCACCTGCTGGTTGACCGCCCGCGCGACTCCTTCCGCTCCACCCTTGGCGGTGATGCCCTTGTAACAGGCAATGGTCGATACGATCATCCCGAAGACGATGCATTTGATCTCGCCGCCGTAGAGGTCCTGCAGCGTCCCCTGGGTCCAGAAGCTGGCCAGGAATGCACCCGGATTGGCGCCAACCAGGTAGACCCCGGCGAAGTACCCGGCGATGGTGGTGAAGGCGATCATCGGGATGTTGTAGAGCGCGGTCATCACCGCCATCGCTGCGAAGCGGGGCACCACGATGAAGAGGATGTTGCTGATCCCGATCACCGACAGCGCCTCGAGCTCGTCGCGCACCTTGCGAGCCCCGAGATCGGCGGTGATGGCGGTGCCGGCGACGGCGGCCACCATCAGCCCGGTGGCGACCGGCGCGAACTCGCGGACGTTGGAGAGCACCATGAAGCCGCCGATGCGGTACTCGGCGGACACGATCTTGAAGAAGGAACCCGCCTCGAGGGCCACGATCGTCCCGAAGCCCGCGCCCACCAGGAGAAGGGGCACGAAGCAGGCCACCATGATGAAGCGGCACTGCTCGAGGAACTCCGCCAGGTAGAAGGGACGCGAGAACACGCCGCGGGCAGCCTCGACGAAGATGATCGCCTCCTCGCCAAGGGTGGTCACGCCTCGACGTGCGCGGGTTACCACGAGCTGTCCTCACCTCCAGGCGACCCGCGGCTCCCGCGGATCGAGGACTCCATGCGCTGACCGAGGACTGGGCCTATCCCCGGCACCCAGATAGACGGGCGGCGTGAGGGGATTCTTGCGATGGGGGGACGCATGGCTGGGGGCCCAATAGTGCGGCGCGTATAAAGCGAGGTACTCCGACTACCACCAAATCGTATTACAGCGCGCGCTTTGGGGACGCCGGAGGCCCCTATCCTTGCCCCATGGCCCTCCCCGAGGCCGAGCCGGCCGGGCCGCTGCTCAGCGTCGTCGTCCCGACCCGCAACGAGGCTGCCAACGTCGTCCTGCTGACCCGCCGCCTGGGCCAGGCCCTGGCGGGAATCGGCTACGAGATCTGCTTCGTCGACGACAGCGACGACTCCACCCCGGCCGCCCTGGAGCAGCTGGCGGCCGAGCACCCGGGGGTGGTGCGCTACCGGCTGCGGACCGGGGCGGAGCGGGCGGGCGGGCTGAGCACCGCCGTCATCTCCGGTCTGCGGATGGCCGGCGGCCGCTACGTCTGCGTGATGGACGCGGACCTGCAGCATCCGCCCGAGACCATCCCCGCCATGCTCGAGGAGACCGGTCAGGGGGCCGACCTGGTGGTCGCCAGCCGCTACGTCGCCGGGGGGAGTCGCGGCGGCCTGGAGGGGGTCGGGCGCCGCCTGGTGAGCCGCGCCGCCACCGCGGTGGCGCGCCTGCTCTTCTCCGAGGCGCGTCGCAGCAGCGATCCCCTGGCCGGTTTCTTCCTCTGCCGCCGGGTGCTGCTCGACGGCATCGAGTTCCGCCCGGTGGGCTTCAAGATCCTGCTCGAGCTGCTGGTGTGCGTCCCGGGACTCGAGGTCCGCGATGTCCCGCTGCGCTTCGAGCGCCGCCATGCCGGCCAGAGCAAGGCGACCATGGGCCAGGGACTCCTCTATCTACGGCACCTGCGCTCGCTGTTCTTCGAGGTCGAGGGCTCGGCCCGCCGCTGGAAGTTCGCCCTGGTCGGCGGCAGCGGCCTGGCCGTCTTCCTGCCCCTGCTCGCGGTGCTCTCCGGGCCCGGTCATCTCCCCGCCGTTCTCGCCTTCCTTCCCGCCTTCGCGGTGTCGATGGGATGGAACGCCTCGCTCAACCGGCTGTGGACGTTCGCCGACCTGCGTCACGGGAGGGACGAGGCGCTGGCCTACCTGCGTCGGGCGCTGCTCTCGGGGGCGGTGATGTTCGCCGTCTTCGCCGCCCTGCTCGCCACCAGGCTTCCCCTGCTCGCCGCCGGCGCCATCGCCGCCGTCGCCGCCATGGTGTGCAACGCCAGTATCAACCGCGGCGCCGTGCAGCGCAGCCCCCAGGCGTGGTCGCGGCTGGCCGTCGACGGCGGTGTCCAGGCGGCGCTCAGCCGGCTGACCGGCGAGGTCGGCGCCGACCGCGCCTATCTGCTCCCCGTCGCCGGCGCCGGCACCGCGATCCCCGCCGAGCTGCTCGCGCGAGTGGTCGGCCTCCGCCGCCCGGCGCTCTGGACCGAGGGTGCGTCGCACCGCCCCCAGCGGCGCAGCAACATCGACCAGACCTCGACCATGCTGCTCCCGGTGGTGGCCGGGGAGCGCGTCCTCGCCGTGGTCGTCTGCCAGCGCCATGCGCCGGTCGGCTTCGGTCCCGAGGCGCTGGCGACGGCGACGGTTGCGGTGGAGGGACTGGTCGCGGTGCTGGCCCAGGCCGCGCTCGGCGAGCGCCTCCCCGAGCGCGGCAGCCAGGTGGCGCAACCGTCGGAGAGCTGAACCGGCTGTGCCGAAGCGCTACAGGGTGAGCCGGGGAACGCGCAGCCAGCCCTCGAACTCGGCGGCCCATCGCGGACCCGGCAGGCCCATCCCCGCCATCGGCAGCCCCAGCCGCTGCGCGACGGTGCGACGCGGCTGGACACGGACCACCCGGCGTCGGGGCAGCTCGGCGAGCCGCTGCGCCTCGGCAAGCGCCTCCTCCTCATCACCCACGGCGTCGACCAGACCCAGGCGCTCCGCCTGCTCCCCGAGCCACACCTCGCCGGTGGTGACGCGCGCGAGCCCCGCGTCGTCGAAGCCACGCGCCTCGCGGACCGCGCTGGTGAAGCGCCGGAAGATGGCGTCGACCAGCTCCTGCTCCTTGGCACGCTCGTCGTCGGTCGGCTCGCGCCACGGGGCGCCGAGATCCTTGAAGGGACCCGTCTTGGTAACCATCACCCGCGCACCGATCCGCCGCAGCGCCTCCACCACCACCGGGCGGGCACTGATGACGCCGATCGAGCCCACCACCGCGCTGGGGAAGGCGAGGATCCGGGTGGCGCCGCAGGCGAGAAAGAACGCCCCCGACGCACCGGTTCCGCGGAACCATGCCACCACCGGTTTGACCGCGGCCAAGCGCTTGGCTGCCAGGTACAGCGCCTCGGACGCGGCCGCGGCACCGCCCGGCGAGTCGATCTCCAGCAGCACGGCGCGAGAGCGGTGGTCGTCACGCAGCCGGTCGAGGGTTCGGATCAGCTCGCCGGTCTTGATGGCGCCGCCGATGACTCCGCGGACCGGGACCACCGCGATGCGACGCCGGTCGGCGGCGGCGGCGAGGCGTTCAGGCAGCCCGGCGGCGAGAGTTGCCACCGGCAGATGCTACCGCCATCGAACCGCCGGCCGATGGCGCGACATGCCGCGCGTCTCGCATCGAGCCGCAGACGCGCACTTTGTCTGGCACCAGCCGGTTAGAAGAGCAGATCCTGAATGTAGCGCGCGTCATCGTCCTCGTTCAATCCGGAGAGACGCACGATGGCGCTCAGCACCGAGGCGAGCTCACCCACCGGACGCTCGGACAGCTGCTGGGGATTGAGGTAGCCGCGATCGGATGGCGTGCACCCGTATGCCTTGTTGACCGAGGCGGCGATCAGCTCGCGGCGATAGCGACTCAGATTGATGCTGTCGCGACGGGCGCGGTGGCGGGCGGCGAGAACATCGGACTCGGAGAGCGGCGCGATGCGCAGGTTGTGGCCTGTGCGAAGGCGGAACAGTCCGGTGCCGGTGCCTTCCTCGCTGGCGAGCCAGTCGGCTCCGTTGTCCACGACGTCATCGACCATTGCGACTGCGGTCATGCGCTGGTTCCTCATGGGTTCTCCAGGGCGGCGTCACCGCGGCGGGCGCCGTCATATCCGGATTAACGCGAGCGGGCATCGCCGATATGCGCCCTGGGCGGCAACGCTCCGGTGACGAACATGTCAGCGCCGATGAAGGCGCCGCGGGAGTCGAGGCCGAGACCGCGGCGGGCCGAGACCCGACGAGGGCTCAGCGATAGTCGTGTGAGGCGGGAGCGGTCCAGCCGGTCGCTGGGGTGGGGCGGGTATGGCCGTGCTGGGGGCGAGGCGCGGCCGCGGGCGCGCCGCGGCCGAAGGCGGCGCCGGCGATCACCCGGCCGGTGGCGTCGAGGGCGCGAACCGCCTCGACCAGGATGTTGAGCCGGCCGCCATCGCTCTCCAGCACCCCGTCGACGGCGAGCAGCGGATGGAAGTTGGCGATGCTGCGGGTCTGCTCCAGCACCCTGGGGCGGAAGACCAGGTCGATGTGACCGCCCTCGTCGGCCAGGGTGAAGAAGCGGAAGCCCTTCGCCGACACCGGCGCCTGGCGGGCGATGACCAGGCCGGCAACGCGGACCCGGCTTCGGTTCGGCCGGGTCGACACCGCCGCGATGGGAGTGCAGCCCAGCCGGTTCAGCCGCTCGCGGAGGAAGGCGACCAGATGGGGTCCGGTGCTCAGCTCGGCGAGGCGGTACTCCACGGCGACGCGCTCGCGGTCGTCCATCACCGGCAGCGCCGGTGCCGGAGCCGGCAGGGTCAGCAACGGCGGCAGCGGGTCGGAGCCCAGCCCATGCTCGGGGCGTGGGGTGTCGCCGGGACGCGACCCGGCGACGGCCCCGCGTCCTCGCGGCGGTCCGGTCCACACCGCTGATGTGGCACCGCCGCGGGCGGGACGGGATGGCCGGGGCGGCAGGGAGTCCTCGATCTCGCGCAGTTCCCAGAGCAGGGCCCGGCGCGAGCGTCCCGCGGTGATGCCCTCGAAGGCGCCGACCATCACCAGGTTCTCCATCGCCGGCCGCGGCAGCCGGGTGTGCTGCCAGAAGCCGGCCACCGAGTCCGCGGCGCCGGCGCGAGCCGCCTCTTCGCATGCCAGCCGTCCGGCCGGTCCCAGCCCGCGCACGTAGTTGAAGCCGAGCCGCACCGCCCACGGCGAGGCGGGGGCGCCCAGCGCGGAAGAGCGCGGCAGCCCGTGGCGCGGTCCGCCGAGGGCGACGGCGCGACAGGCGTCGTGGACCGCGTGGTCCGCGGCGCGTTCGGAGACGGTGGACGGCCGGTAGGCGTCGAGGTCGGGCTCCACGGCGCCCTCCGGCGAGCAGCGCCAGCCCGGCGCCAACCGCGCCCGCACCGCTCGCCCCGACGGCGGTCCCTCCCCCACCCACTCCATCGAGCAGCGCGCCCGGCTGCGCCCGGCGTCGACCGGCAGGGTGACGACGCCGTGTCGCTTGGCGTCCTCGACCAGCACGCTCGGGTGGTAGAAGCCCATCGGCTGGGCGTTGAGCAGAGCGCAGAGATAGGCGGGGTGATGGTGCAGCCGCAGCCAGGCGGTCTCGTAGGCGGTGCGGGCGAAGGCGGCGGCGTGACTCTTGCAGAAACCGAACTGGGCGAAGCCCGCGACCGCCTTGAAGATGGCGTCGGTGGTGGCACCGTCGAGACCGCGCTGCCGGCAGCGTTCGGTGAACTCGTCGTGAAGCGCCTCCATCTCGATGCGTGAGCGGTGCCGGTTCATCGCCCGGCGGAAGCGGTCGGCCTCCCCGGCGCTGTAGCCGGCCACCTCCATCACCAGGCGCAGGATCTGCTCCTGATAGAGGATGACTCCGCGCGTTTCTGACAGAATCGGCTCCAACGCTGGATGCAGGTAGGTGACCGGCTCGAGGCCCTGCCGGCGCCGCAGGTACGGATGCACCGCATCGCCCTGGATGGGGCCGGGGCGGATGATCGCCACCTGGACCACCAGGTCGTTGAACTCCCGCGGCTGCGACTTGTAGAGCGACTGCTGCTGGGCGCGGGACTCGATCTGGAAGAGACCGATGGTGTCGGGGGCGCAGATGGTGTCGTAGACACGAGGATCATCGAGCGGCAGGTCGTCGAGATCGGGCCGCTCACCGGTGATCGCCTCGACGTGGTCGAGGCACTCCTTGACCACCGAGAGGGTGCGCAGGCCCAACAGGTCCATCTTGATCAGGCCGAGGTCTTCGACGTCGTCCTTGTTGAACTGCACCACCACCCGGCCGGGCATGGTGGCGCGCTCCACCGGGGCGATGTCGATCAGCGGCCGGCCGGTAACGAGCATGCCGCCGGTGTGGATGCCGAGATGGCGGGGAGTGCTCTCGATCCGTTGCAGCAGGTCGAGGAACTGCGCCCAGGGGAGGGTCTGAAGCTGTTCGGGATGATGGGAGGAGGGTGAGGTGGGTGCCAGCGTTGCGGCTGCGCTCTTCTCGCGCTGCACCATCGGTTCCAACCCGGCGGCGGCCAGGGCTTCGTCGACGCCGCCCCAGTACCAGGCCCCGACCGACTTGGCAAGGCGGTCGATGATGCCGTCGGGGAAACCGAGGGCGGCGCCCACCTGGCGGATGGCCATGCGAGGACGGAAGGTGACGATGTTGGCGACCATGCCGGTGCGCTCGGCGCCGTAGCGCTGGTAGACGTACTGCAGCACCTCCTCGCGATGGTCGGTGGAGAAATCGATGTCGATGTCGGGGGTGCCCTGGTGGTCCTCGTGGAGGAAGCGTTCGAAGAGCAGGTTGTGGGCCACCGGGTCGACCCGGGTGATACCGAGCAGGTAGGCGACGATACTGTCGGCCGCGCTTCCCCGTCCCTGACCGGGAATGCCCTGCTCGCGGGCGAAACGCATGATGTCCCAGGTGATCAAGAAGAACTCCGCCAGTCCGGTCTTCTCGATGACGTCGAGCTCGCGCTGCAGCCGCGCCGCCACCAAACGGGTCACCGGGCGGTAGCGCTGCTGCACCGACTCCTGGCAGAGGCGGTAGAGCACGGAGAAGGGCGTCTCCCCTGGGGGCACGGGAAAGCCGGGGAAGCGCACCTCGGTGAAGTCGAGCGACACCTGACACTGCGCCGCGAGGTGGGCGGCGTGGTCGAAGGCCTCCGGGGCGAGCTCGCCGAGCAGCGCCCGCAACTCCGCCTTGTCCTTGACGCGATGCTCGGCGTTGGGGATCAGCAACCCGTGCGCGGCGGCGGCGTCCAGGGTGGTGCGATGGCGGATGGCGGTGAGCACGTCGAGCAGCGGCTTGTCCTCGGCGGTGGCATGAACCGGGGTGTTGGAGGCGACGATGGGAATGCCGCAGCGCCGCGCCAGGATCGCCGTCTCCGCCAGCAGGCGGTTGTCCGCGGGGTGGAGGTGGTGGCCGACCAGCAGCGCCACCCGGTCGCGACCGAAAGCCTCGCGCAGGCGGCCGGCGATGCGGGCGGCGCCGCGGCGGTCGCCGTGCATCAGAGCGGCGGTGATGAGGCTGGAATGGCCGCCGACCAGGGCGATGCAACCGCTGAGCTCGGCAGGGTCGAGGCGGGCGGGGGCGCCGGTGGCGAGCAGGCGGGTCGAGGGCAGCCCCGGCCAGCCGTCGGGGAAGGGGCCGGCGGTGGGCCGGAGCGCGGGCGGACGTGCGGGCGGCGGCAGGGTGAGCCGGCGCGTGTTACTGCCATTCTCGTCAGCAACATGCGGGTCGCCGAAGAGGTCGAGGCGCGGCTGCCCCTTCTCCCCCGCCAGCTGAGCGGCGCTGATGGCACGGGCGAGCTGGCGGTAGCCCTCGCGATCTCGCGCCAGCAGCCGGAGGCTGGAGCCGTCGACGAGGTCGAGCTCGGCGCCGATGACGGGATGGATGCCGGCCGCCTGGGCGGCCTGGACGAAGGTGACCGCGCCGTAGAGCCCGTTGCGGTCGCAGAGCCCCAGGGCGGAGACACTCTGGGCGGCGGCGGCCGCCACCAGGTCGCGGGGGGACGAGGAGCCCTCCAGGAAGCTGTAGTGGGAGCGCGCCGCCAGCTCGGCGAAACCGGGGGTTGACATCTACTACAAACCTGTGTAACAGTCTGTTCTGAAGTTCGGTACATGAAGAAAAACAGGAAGGACGTGGTCCATCTCTCCGCCGCGTCCCGACCGCCGGTCCCCCGCCGGCCCCTCCCTGGCGGGTCCGGCCGGCGGCTTCGGGCGCGGAGGCGGACCGACACCGGGATCACGCACCCCTGACATCACCCGATCCCTCCTCGTTGCCGGTGGCGGCACCTCACCGCCGCCGGTCGTGGTGGTCGCACGCCTCTCTCCTCCTCTCCCATGACCGCGGCCGTCCCCACCCGGGCGGCCGTGGTCACCACCACTCCCACCCGGGTCGGGTCGGGAGGAATCCCTCGGCATCCCCTCTTTCGGCAGGCGGGCCTCCTGGGGGGCGGTATCCGGCCGGTGCGAGAGCCCCAGCACAGGCGGGAGGCCCGGCCCTGCCGCCTGCCCCGCCGTTGGCGGTCCGGGCAGTGGGCTCAGTCATAGCGACGCACCAGCCGCCAGCCGCCGCGGTCGTGTTCGAGCTCGACGCATTCGCCGCCGGCGAGCAGGCAGCGGCGCACGTCACGGCCCACCGCGGCTCGCCACCAGTCGGTCTCGATCAGCCAGCGGCTGAGGGTCCGCTCCACCGCCAGCCACCGCCGGTCCAGGCGGACCGCCGCCAGAGCGCCGTCGGGGGTGGTCCGAACCGCGACGGGAATGGCGAGCAGCTCGGTCATGGGACTCCCGCCGTCCCCGAGGCCGGCGCCGACCGCAGCCGCCGGCCCTCCGCGATGCTCGGCCGGCGTCGCCAGGAGATGGGGGCGTCGGCCTCCGCCGGTGTCGGTGGTGGCGGCGCTGCCCGCGGCCGCCGCGGCGCACCGGCGGCCGGCGGCGCCGGCTCGGCCGGCCCGGTGCCACCGCCACCGCCGGCCGTCGCGCCGGCTTCGGCGGGTGCGACGAGCACCACCTCGGAGGCCACCGTCTCCCACTGAAAGCGGCGTTCGGGGAGGTCCCCGGGATCCACCCGCAGGCGGGGCCGGAGCACCGCCGTCCTCCCGAAGCGGTCGCAGAGCCGGGCCGCCACTCGGGCCACCGCGTCGCGCTCGGCCTCGCCACGCCGCCAGAGATCGGTCTGCCGCCCCCCTGGCAGCGCCAGCGCTCCGGCCTCGAGACGGAGCGCCGCCACCGGGGCCCGGAGTTCGGCCGCCACCAGCAGGCCGAGAAGCGCGGCCCACACCTCCTCCTCACCGCCGGCAGGTGCCACCAGGACCCGCTCGGCCGACGCCGACGCCGACGCCGACGCCGACGCCGAGGGACCGTCCTCCCCCTCGAGGGCCAGGGTGAGCGAGCCCGCCACCAACCCCTGCTCCGCCAACAGCCGGCCCAGATCGACGGCGGCCTGGCGGGCGCCGCGGCGGAGCATCTCCCGGTCACAGACCGCGCCGTCGAGCAGGACCCGGACAGCGAGACGGCGGGGCGGACGTGCCACCGTCAGGCCGGCGCCGTCGGCGCCGCGGGCCAGGCGGTGGACGGTCAGCCCATCGGGTCCGAACTGGCGCTGCAGGTCGGCGGGAGAGAGGGCGGCGATCGCCCCCAGGCAGTCGAGACCGAGGCTGCCGAGCCGGGCGAGGACGGCGGGGTCGACCGGCAGCAGCGCCGGCGGAAGCGGAGCGAGGAAGGCCGCCTCCTCACCGGGCCGAATCCGGCGCACGTGTCGAGGAGGGCTCTCCCGCGCCGCCATCCAGGCGACGAAGCGGGTGGCGGCCACGCCGATCGCCGGGGCCGCGCCGTCGAGAGCGGCGGCCAGCGCCCGGCCCACCGCCGCCGACCAGGCCGCCTCTCCCGGGTGACGGGCATGGCTGCCGCTGAGGTCGGCGTAGGCCTCCTCGTCGTTCAGCTCGACCGCCGGTACCACGGCGCAGAGCGCCTCCATCACCTGGTCGCGGCGCCGTCCGGTGGCGGTGGCGTCGAAGGGAAGCACGGCAGCCCCGGGACAGAGGTGCCGGACCTGGCGGAGCGGCTGCCCCGGGTGGACTCCGGCTGCCCGGGCGGCCTCCGAGGCGGCCAGGGCGACGGCGCCCGCCGTGGTGTCGGAGGCGATGGCGACGGGTTCGCCGCGCAGCTCGGGATACCGCCGCCAGGCCACCACCAGGCCGAGGTGGGGGAAGCGGGCGCAGAGGATGCGGGGCATGGCGGCAGCGAGGCTCGGGCAACCGACGGCTACCCGGCGGCGACGGCGGGACCGCCACCGGGCGCGACGGCAGGGGTGACCTCCGGTCCGAGGGTGGCCGCGACCCCCGCACCGTCGGGGGAGGCGGGCAGACCGACCACCGTCGGGAAGCCGACCACCTCGCCGGTCCCGTGCGGACGCGGGTAGCGCAGCAGCACCCCGGCCTGACTTCCCGGCGTCCCCACCCGGCTCTTCACCACCTCCAGACCCACGCGCAGCCCGACCACGTCGTCGTGCTCCTCCTGCCATCCCAGTGACCGGCAGGTCACCGTCAGCGACGAGGCATAGGCGAGAGGGGCGGCGAGCGGCGCCGGGGCGGCGACACAGGCCACCGCCCGCCTCCCCTCGACAGTGGCCACCAGCGCGGCCAGCGCCGGTTCCGCCCGCCTCCACGCCGGCTGGGGATGGACGGGCAGGGCGACCGCCAGCCAGGGCACACCGGCGGCGACCAGGGAATATCCCATCACCAATCCCGGCGCCAGATCGCCGCCGGGAGGACGGACCACCAGGCAGGCGTCGAGGTCGGCCCCCAGGTCGGCGAGGAAGCCGGGGTCGAGCGTCCCCACCAGGTCGACGTAGACCACCGGCATGGTGCGGCTGGCCACCGCCGCCAGCGCCTGCAGCAGCGTCAGCCGCCCCGTCACCGGTGACCGGGCGCCGGCGAGCACCGTCAGCCGCCCGCGGACGAGGCCGCCCTGGCCGAGTCCCTGATCGAGCGCGGGCACTCCGGTGACCCAGGCGGGCTCGGGAAGCGGATCACCGCCGCGCCGCAGTGCCGCTGCCCCAAACCGCCGCCGCACCAGGGTGACGGCCTCGATCAGCGAGGACGGATCGTCCATGAGGATGGGCCCGGACACTTCGCTCCTTCCGCGCGGCACGCCGCCGTGCGGAGCTCACCTGGTATCGACCTCCCTGCCCCGATGAGGACGTCGAGGGAGCGTGGAGCGGGAGGATCAGTATAACGAACATGCGTTCGAAGCCGCAAGGGTTGCGTACCCTTGCGCCGGCGCCCCACAAGGGGCCCGCCGCGAGGGAGGACGCACGTGGCCCGGATCGCCGTCACCGGGGGCACCGGATTCGTCGGCCTGCACACCGGCCGCGCCCTGCGCCAGGCCGGTCATCAGCTGCGGCTTCTCGGCCGGGGCCGGCGCCGCGGGCCACGACCTCAGGGCGTCGACTTCCTCCGCGTCGACGTCACCACCGGTGACGGCCTGCTCGACGCGCTGCGCGGTTGCGACGCCGTGCTGCACCTCGTCGCCGTCATCCGCGAGCGCGGTGCGCAGACCTTCGACCGGGTCAACCGTGCCGGCGCCGAGAACGTCGCCCAGGCCGCGCGGCAGGCGGGGATCGGGCACATCGTCCACCTCAGCGCCATCGGCGTCGATCCCGATCCCTACTACGGGTACCTGGCCAGCAAGTGGGCTGGGGAGATGGCGGTGCGCGGGTCGTCGGTGCCCCACACCGTGCTCCGTCCCAGCCTGCTCTTCGGGCCCGGCGACGGCTTCTTCACCACCCTGACCAGGCTGATCCGGCTCAACCCGGTGATCCCCATCGTCGGCAACGGTCGCGCCCTCTTCCAGCCGCTCGCCGTGGCCGACCTCTCACGGATCGTCGTCGACTGCATCGCCCGGGGGTCGTCCAACGACATCCACGAGGTCGGCGGTCCCGATCACCTCACCTACGAGGAGATCATCGACATCATCAGGGCGGAGCTCGGTCTGCGCCGGCGCAAGGTGCACGTGCCGGTCGCGGCGATGCTGCCGATCGCCGTCCTCTTCGACCGGTTGCTTGCCAATCCGCCGGTGACACCCGGGCAGCTGCGCCTGCTGAAGAAGAACAACATCACCCGCATCGACGCGGTCCCGCGCCAGTTCGGCTTCGAACCGCTCTCCTTCGCCGACAACTGCTCGTACCTGCAGGAGTACTGAGCGGCGGGGCGCCGCGGCGCGGCACGCCGCTATGGCAGTACGTAGGGACGGCGCACCACCTCGTCGAGCACGAAGATCGTCTGGGTGGCGCGAACCGCGGCCATCGACTGCAGCCGTTCGAGGATGACATCGCGCAGCGTCTCGACGTCGGCGACCCGGACCACGATCAGCGCGTCGTACTCGCCGCTGGTGAAGGCGCAGTACTCGACCTCGGGCATGGCGGCGAGCTGCGCGCGCAGCGAGCGCCAGGCCGGCTGGCGGCCGGAGATGAGGATGACGGCGACGATCGACAGACCGATGCGGGCGCTGTCGACGCGGGCGCTGAAGCCGCTGATGACGCCATCCGCACGGAGGCGTTCGAGGCGGCTGTAGGCGCCGGCCCGGGAGATGCCGGCGCGCTCGGCGAGCGTCGCCACCGACAGCCGGCCGTCGTCGCGCAGGACCTCGAGCAGGCGCCGGTCGACGGCGTCGATGCCGACGGCGGCGCGGGCGCCAGCGGCCGCGGCAGCCGCTGCCGGCGGCGCCCTGTCCGGACGGTCAACGTCGTCGAGGTCGGGGCGGCGAGCCACGGCGGGCGTCAGCCCCGGGGCGGCCGCGGCGCGGCCTGCCGCTGAGGGCGTCCAGCCGGGAGGGCGTCAAGCCCCGTCGTCCGGTCCATTTGTCCAGCAAGGATAGCCAGAATCGGAGTATTCGTCTAGCGATCCTGCCACTGCCTGGACGAATGTGCGCACGCCTGGGAGAATGGTCGAGGCTTCTTCCAACCCCGCGGAGCTCGGGCAGTCGGAGGTGTCGTGTCCATGGCCACACTGATCAGCGAAGCCGCCGCTCCCTCGGTGCCGGAGCGGTGGGACCGCTTCTTCGAGCAGGTCCGGCGCACCGTGATGCAGCACCCGGTCGTCACCGACAACCGCTACTGCGTCTGGTTCGAGAAGGGCGAGGCGACGCGGGCCCAGGTGCGTGACCTCATCCAGCAGTTCTCGGTGTTCAGCAACCTCTTCATCGTCGCTCAGCTCCTCAAGACCATCAACGCGCCGAGCATCGAGCAGGCGCGCGAGAGCAAGGAGATCCTGGTCAACGAGCTGGGCGTCGTCTTCCGCTCCGGTCGCACCTCGCCGGTGCACGACGTTCCCGTCGACGACGACGCCAAGGACCGCATGGGTGACCCCGATCTGGTGAGCACCGAGGGCACCGTCGACGGCGGTGTCTATCGATTCAATGCCGCTCACTTCGAGTGGCTGACCAAGGTCGCCGAACCGCTGGGGCTCTCCTTCCAGGACATCGGCAAGCGGCGCTTCGGCTGGCCGAGCACGCTGCACTTCTGCGACGAGCTGGCCCGCATCTACGGCAGCGAGGAGCCCGACATCGCCGAGGGCGCGAGCTTCGCGGTCGAGAACTGGGCCGCCGCCGGATTCTGGAAGCAGCTGATCAGCGGGCTGGACCGGTTCCGCGACCGCGAGTGCCCGGAGCTGAGATTGGCCTTCTTCACCTGGCACGATCGGGTCGAGGACCAGCACGCGGCGCACACCCTGGACGAGCTGCACGAGGCGTTCGAGCGTCCCGGCTTCAACGAGACCAAGTTCCTCGAGGGCGCGGCGGCGATGCTCGATGGGGTCAAGGTGTTCTGGGACGGGCTCAACCAGCGGAGGCTGCAGCCCAGCGGTGGCTGAGGTGATCGAACGGGCGGTGGCGGCGGCGCCGCCGGTGCTCACCGGGACCGACCACGTCGAGCTGTGGGTGGGCAACGCCCGCCAGGCGGCCCACTACTACGGCAGCACCTTCGGCTTCGACGTGATCGCCTACGCGGGACCGGAGACCGGGCTGCGCGACCGGGCCTCGTACGTTCTCGAGCAGGGACGGGTGCGGCTGGTACTGACCGCGCCGCTGCACCCCGAAGGCGAGCTGGCGGCCCACGTCCACCGCCACGGAGACGGCGTCCGCACCATCGCGCTCCGGGTCGAGGACGCCACCGCCGCCTTCGAGGGGGCGCTCGCCCGCGGCGCCCGTGCGGTCGAGGAGCCGCGCACGGTTGAGGACTCGCACGGTGCCCTCCGCTACGCGGGCATCGCCACCTTCGGCGACACCGTCCATCGCTTCGTCGAGCGCGACGAGTACTCCGGCCCGCACTGGCCCGGGTACCGCGCCGAGCGCCGCCCCGGCGGGGGCGTGGGACTGCGCCACATCGACCACACCGTCGGCAACGTCGAGCTCGGTGCCATGGACTCCTGGGTGGACTTCTACCGCGAGGTCTTCGGCTTTCACGTCTTCCAGGAGTTCGACGAGCAGGACATCGCCACCCGATACAGCGCGCTCCGCTCCAAGGTGACCCGCGATCAGCGCACCCGGATCACCTTCCCCATCAACGAACCCGCCGAGGGTCTGCGGGCGTCGCAGATCCAGGAGTACCTCGACTACTACGGCGGCGCCGGGGTGCAGCACATCGCCCTGCACACCGACGACATCGTCGAGTCCGTCTTCGCCATGCGCGAGCGCGGGGTCGAGTTCCTGACCGCTCCGTCGGCGTACTACGAGGAGATCGCCACCAGGGTGCGCGAGCACGGCGTCAGCGAGGATCTCGACCGGCTTCGCGAGCTGTCGGTCCTGGTCGACTTCGAGGACGGTGGCTACCTGCTGCAGATCTTCACCCGCCCCGTCGCGGACCGTCCCACGCTGTTCTTCGAGGTGATCCAGCGCAAGGGGGCGAAGGGCTTCGGCAAGGGCAACTTCAAGGCGCTCTTCGAGGCCATCGAACGCGAGCAGGCCGCGCGCGGAAACCTCTAGCCATGCGGTCGTACCGACGCCTGGGTGAGCTTCCCCGCAAGCGGCACATGCGGATCGAGCGTGGCGGCAGGCCGGTCTTCGAGGAGCTCTTTGGTCGCGAGGGATTCACCGGTCCGTCCTCGCTGCTCTATCACCTGGGCATGCCGGAGGCGGCGCACGACGTCGTCCCCGGCGCCGACGACCGGGCGGCGATGGAGTTGGAGCAGGTCCACACCCATGCCCACCTCGAGGCCTGGCGGATGCAGCCGGAGGGCGACATCGTCAGCGGGCGTGGCTGGCTGCTGGTCAACGACGACGTGCGCGTCGGCGTCGCTGTCCCGGAGCGGCAGCAGGAGACCCTGTTCGTCAACGGGTCCGCCGACGAGGTGCTCTTCTTCCACCGCGGCGCGGCCACCCTCCACTCTCAGTTCGGCCGCCTGCCGATCGCGGAGGGTGACTACCTGGTCATCCCCAGGGGCACGGTGCACCGCATCGAGCTCGCCGCGCCGCAGGCGACCCGGGTCCTGGTGCTGGAGTGCACCGGGCTGGTCGATTCGCCGGAGCGATATCGCTCCCGCAACGGGCAGCTGCTCGAGGCCGCCCCGTACTCGGAGCGGGACATCCGCGCTCCCGAGGAGCTCGAGCAGGCCGACGGTCCGGCGGAGGTGATGCTGAAGCGCGGCGGCCGGATCACCCGCTACTGCCTCGACCACCACCCCTTCGACGTCATCGGCTGGGACGGGACGGTGTACCCCTGCGCCTTCTCGATCCACGACTTCGAGCCGCGGGCGGGACGCTTCCATGTTCCCCCGCCGACGCACCAGGTGTTCCAGGCGCCCGGGCTGGTGATCTGCAACTTCGTGCCGCGAAAGATCGACTGGGATCCCGAGGCGGTGGCCCTCCCCTATCATCACAGCAACCTCGACTCCGACGAGGTGATGTACTACTGCGGGGGTGACTACTCCGCCCGGCGCGGGGTGCGCGAGGGATCGCTGACCCACCACGTCGGCGGTGTCCCCCACGGACCGCAACCGGGCGCCCTCGAAGCAGCCCTCACCGGCGCCCGCGAGACCAGCGAGCTGGCGGTGATGATCGACACCTTCCGCCCGCTCCACCGCACCCAGGCGGCACGACAGGTTCTCGACACCTGCTACCCCTACTCCTGGTCCGCGAGCAGTTGACGCTCTCCCGCTGGGCCAGCGCCCAGGTCGCGGCCGGAGGCTGGGTGCGTCGCATGTTCGCCCAGGGACAGCGGTTGCGCGCCGAGTTCGGCGACGACGCCGTCGTCGACCTCGCTCTCGGACAGCCCCTCGATGAGCCACTCCCCGAGGTCAGGGATGCGCTGCTGGCGGCGGCCAGCGAACGCGGTCGGGCGCGATTCGGCTACATGCCCAACCTCGGCTTTCCCGAGGTGCGCGAGCGGGTCGCCGCGCACATGGGGGTCGAGGGGCTGGAGCGCGAATCCATCATCCTGACCGGCGGCGCCGGTGCCGCGGTGGTCCTGGCGCTGCGTGCCTTCGTCGATGTGGGTGACGAGGTGGTCGGCATCACGCCCTACTTCGGTGAGTACCCGGCGTACTGCAACACCATCGGAGCGACCTTCGTCCCGGCGGCACCGAGTGACGACGGCGGGCTCGATCTCGAGGCCATTGCCGCCGCCCTCACCCCGCGCACCCGCGCCCTGGTGCTCAACACCCCCTGCAACCCCAGTGGTCATGTGGTCGACGAATCGGAGATGGCGGCGCTGGCGGAGGTGCTGGAGGAGCATGCGCCGGTTGCCGGCGGCCCGGTGCTGCTGATCGTCGACGAGGTGTACCACCGGCTGGTCTACCCTCCGGCGCGTCGCGTCGACCCGTTCGCACTCCACCCGCGCACGGTGCTGGCGCGATCGTTCTCCAAGGATCTCGGTCTCGCCGGCGAGCGCATCGGCTACCTGGCGCTGCATCCCGCGCTGGCGACCCCGGAGATCGGCCGCGCTCTCGAGGTGTGCATGCGGGCGATCGGGTTCGTCAACGCTCCCGCCACCATGCAGCGGATGCTGCTGCACCTGCCGGTGTGGCAGGTCGACACCCTCCCCTACGTCGAGCGCCGCGACCACGCCGTCGCCTGCGCCCGCGAGGCGGGCCTCGACCTCGGCGTCCCCGACGGAGCGCTCTACCTCTGGGCCCGCTCGCCCTGGGACGACACCCTCGACTTCGTGCAGACGCTCGCTCGCCGCCGGGTACTGGTGGCGCCGGGCGTCGGTTTCGGGATGCCGAGCCATCTCCGCATCTGCTTCACGGCACCGCGCGAGCGGCTCGAGGAGGCCATGGAGATCGTCTCCGGCTTGGTGTCCTCCGCGCCGCGGTCGGCTCTCGGCTGAAGCGGGGGCTGCGCCGGTTCCGGGGGCGGAGGGGGCACGTCGCTGCGGCGGCACGCGGCCGACGCCTACCGGCGTCGACTCGCTCGGCGCGGACGCGGCTGCACGCCACGCCGCGACGGCCTCCTCCGCGACGTGCCCCCTCCGCCCTCATGATGCGAGGCGCGCGACTCATCGCGGAGCGGCGCTTCGGAACCGGCGCTTCGCGTGGGCGAGGGGTGCTGAGCACGTTGTCGCTTGTGGCTGAGGTGGGGGAGGCGTCGTCGCGGAGGAGACCGTCGCGCAGGCGAGCTGAGCGAGCCGAGCGCAGCGGGCCGACGCCAAAGGCGTCGGAACCGCGGGTCTCCGCAGCGACGACGCCTCCCCCACCCGGCGCTAGCAGACCGGCGGCGAGCTGAGCGGTCTCAGTGGGCGGCGATGGCGGCGCCGACGACGAAGAGGACGGCCGTCAGGGTGAGAGAGGCCGTGCCGACTCGTCCGGCCATCCACGAGCGGACGGTGCGACGCGGTCGATGTGCGAGCAAATGTGTCCCTCCCGAGGTCCTCCCTTCGAGGACCGCCGCAGTATACGGACGGGACGCCGCGAGATGTCAAGGACACTGGTTGGTTTCTCGACATCGGAGAGGGCCGGTGCGGCGCCGAGCCCGCAGCGCCTCGGTAACAGCGAGCCGATCAAGGGGCGCTGGCGGAGGCAGAGGGATTCGAACCCCCGAGGGCTTGACGGCCCTTGCGGTTTTCAAGACCGCTCCGATCAACCGCTCCGGCATGCCTCCGCGCCGGCGGCGAGAGTGTCGCACGACGGTGCCGAGCGAGCACGGCATGGGTAGAACGCGGAGCGCGCGCCGGTATACTCGATCGACCCTGGTGGGGAGGTGGCTGAGTGGCCGAAAGCGCCCGCCTGCTAAGCGGGTGAGGGGTGTCAAGCTCCTCCGAGGGTTCGAATCCCTCCCTTCCCGCCACCGTCAGCCCTCGCTTCCGGGCCGCGCAGCGACGACGGTGCGCACCGGAACGCCCGAGCCCCAGATGTTGGTCTGCGGCAGCACGACGCACAACGCCTCGCGCCGCATCGCCCCGACCACCAGCTCAGCCGCGCGCTGAGCCATTCGCGCGCGTGTGTTTCTGTCACACGTGTGCTGTAATGCGCGTTTTGGTGCGGAGTGCTCCGCACCCCAGGGAGGTAGTGCAGTGGCACGAGTGACACGGCGGCGCAAGTCGACCGCACGCAAGGCGGCGGCGCGCGCGACTGGGACGGTCAGGCGTGCGGCGAGGGCGGTGGGCCGCAGAGCTGCCAAGACGCCCGCGGGCCGCGCGCTGGGAGGAGCAGCCGATCAGGCGCTGCGGATCCTCGGGGCCGAGCTCCGCAGGCTCGCCAGCGAGAACGAGCGGCTCCGCCGGCAGCTGGCCGGGCAGCGGACCACCGCGGCCCGCGGTGGTCGGAAGAAGACGACGGCGAAGCGCGCGACCAAGCGCTCGGCGAAGCGGAGCGCGAAGCGCACCACGGCCAAGCGGACCACCGCCAAGCGTGCCGTCTCCAGGGTCGCGGCGCCGCGCAAGACCGCGCCGAAGCGGGCGAAGAAGCCGGCGGCTGCCCGGAAGACCAGCCGCGCTCCGCGCCGGAAGACCACGACGGTGATGGGCATCACCCCGCCGGCTCCGGTCCAGTCGGCGATCAACACCCTCACCCCATGAGCAGCAGGGGCGGTCTCCCCGGACGGAGGCCGCCCCTGCGCCTCAGCGGGGCGCACCGCTGCGCTCCCTCGTGACGGCCGCCAGGCACGGTATCGTCCCCGCGGCCATGCGCGATCACCTCCCCCGCCTCCTCCTCGCCGCTCTGGCCGCGCTGCTGGCGGCGTGCGGTTCCAGCGGTGGCACCACCTCGGCACCCGGCGGCACCACCACCGCCGGCGGGACGACCACAACCGCCGGCACCGCCGGCGCCGCCAAGACAGCGTGCGACGGTGTCAGCTTCGGATCAGCGCTGGCACCGCAGGACCAGCCGGCCGAGATCCACCGCTACGCCGCGCCGCCGGCGCTGCAGATCGATCCCGGCAAGCTCTATCAGGCGACGATCAGCACCACCAAGGGCACCATCGTGCTCTGTCTCCAGCCTTCCCTGGCGCCGAAGACGGTCAACAACTTCGTCGTCCTCGCCCGCAACCACTTCTACGACGGCCTGACCTTCCACCGGGTGGTTCCCCAGTTCGTCATCCAGGGTGGTGACCCGCAGGGCAGCGGCGGCGGCGGCCCCGGCTACCAGTTCGCCGACGAGCCGGTCAAGGGCCAGTACACCGTCGGGTGCCTGGCCATGGCCAACGCCGGACCCAATACCAACGGCTCGCAGTTCTTCATCTGCATCGCCGACGACACCGCCCAGCTCCGTCCTCTCTACAACCTGTTCGGATATGTCAGCTCGGGAGTCGACGTGGCGCTGCGCATCCAGCAGGGCGACGTGATGCGCACGGTGACCGTCGCGGCCCAGCAGTAGCTCGATCGGCCTCAGCCGGCGCCGCGGCCCGCGCCGCGGCGTGCTCCTCCGGCCGCACGGGTGCGACCGTTGCCACGGGACCCATCGCCGGAGCCGTTCGCCGTCGGCGCCGCGCGGCCACGGCCGCGCCGCGAGGTGGCTGCGTCCCCGCCATGCACCCCCGCCGCCACCGCCAGCTCCTCGAGGGACTCGGCGAGGTCGCCGGCGAGATCCTCGACGTCGGCCATGGCGTCGTAGTCGCCGACGAGCCCGAAGTCGAGGGTGCCGTGGTAGCTGATGATGGCGATGCCCAGAGCATGGTCGGGAGCGAGCGGCACCATCGGGAAGACATCGAGGAGCTGGCGTCCGGCCATGTAGAGCGGCAACTGCGGGCCGGGGACGTTGGTGATGGTCAGGTTGAAGACGCGCGAGCCGGCCACCAGCCGCGACGCCTGGGCGATGATCGTCGCCGGGGCGAGGCCTCCGAGCTGGGTGAGGATCTCCGCTCCCACCGCGTTGCCGCTCTCCTTGAGGCCGCGCATCGCGCCCGACACCCGGCGAAGCCGCTTGACCGGATCGGTGACCCCGACCGGAAGCGGCGCGAAGTACGACGAGACCCGGTTGCCGAGGGCACCGCGCTCGATCTCGGCGCGCACGCTGACCGGGACCATCGCCACCAGCTCGACCCCGCTGACCCGCTCCCCGCGACGGCGCATGTGACGTCCCAACGCACCGGTGACCGCGGCGAGCACGACGTCGTTGACGGTGCCGCCGAGCGCGTTCTTGATCGCCTTCACCTCCGCCAGCGAGCTGCGCACCCAGGTGAAGCGGCGATGCGGCCCGATGTGCACGTTGTAGATCGACGGCGGCCCGGGACGCACCGAGCTCAGCACCGCGCCCGCCGCGTTGGCGATCGCGGCGCGGAGGTCGTCAGGCCGGCGGATCAGCTCGACCGCGGCGCGGCCGGCCTGGGCCTGCGAGCTGACGCGGTCGGCCACCGCCCGCACCGCGCTTCCCGCGGCGCTCGGCCACGGCTCCGCATGCCAGGGGCGAGGACGCGTGCCCTGGTCGGCAGGAGTGCGCTCGAGATCGAAGAGGACGGTGGCGATGTCGACTCCGGAGATGCCGTCGACCAGGGCGTGATGGGTCTTGCTGATCAGCGCCCAGCGATCGCCCTCGATCCTCTCGACCAGCCACATCTCCCACAGCGGACGCTCGCGATCCAGCCGCTGCGACAGGATCCGCCCGGCCAGCTTCCTGAGCTGGTCCTCGCTCCCCGGACGAGGCAGGGCGGTGAGTCGCACATGGTAGTCGAGGGTGAAGAAGGGATCGTCGACCCACTCCGGGTGGTTGAGCCCGAAGGGGGCGAAGCTGAGTCGCTGCCGGTAGCGCGGCACCAGGTGCAGACGCCGTTCCACCGCCGCGATGAGCTCGCTGTAGGCGGGTGCGGGCCCCTCGAAGAGGCAGACGCCGGCGATGTGCATGTGTGCGGTGGTGCCGTCCTCGAGGCTGAGGAAGGTGGTGTCCAGTGGGGTCAGCCGGCCGCCGGGCATTGCCCGACTCTACGGTGCCGCGACGCCGTGACGCGATACGCCACGTTCGGCTGGGGGCCCGTAGAGTCGCAGTCGTCGTGTCACAGAGAGGGGGACGCTGTCGCGGCAGCGCCGGCGGTGCCGTCAGCTGCGGCCGGGCCATCCTGGCCGGTGCTTCGCTTGCCCTTCTGCTGGCCCTCGGCGCCTGGACGGCGCGACCGAGCTACGCAGCCCTGCTGGGGGTGATGATCGCTCACCCCGATGGCGTGGTCCTGCGCGCCGACGTGTTCGTGCCCGCCGCGGCCGAGGGACCGAGACCGGCCGTGGTCCTCGTCCACGGCGGCGCCTGGCGGGGCGGCGACCGCGGCTATCTCGATCTTGCGGCGCAGCGGTTGGCGGAGCGCGGCTGGGTGGCGGCCACCATCGACTATCGCACCGACGCTGCGGCACCGTTTCCCGCCGAGCTCGACGACGTGGAGGCGGGAGTGCGCTGGCTGCGCGACCATGCGAGGTCCTATGACGTCGATCCGCGGCGGGTCGCCCTGCTGGGCGAGTCGGCGGGGGCCAACCTCGCCGTGCTCACCGGTCTCGACGCGACCCACCACCCCGAGCGCACCGCCGGGCCGGTCGCCGGCGTCGTCTCCTGGTCCGGTCCGATGGACCTGCGCACCATGGTCGCCGGCGGCGACGCCACGCCCGCGTGGCTGCGCGCCGCAGCTCACCACTTCATCGGATGCGACGTCGCCGATTGCTCCCCGCGGTATGCGGCCGCGTCACCGTTGGAGCAGATGGTCGACGGATCGCCGCCGGTGCTGCTCGCCGGCAGCCTGGAGGAGATCGTCCCGGCATCGCAGGCCCGCGCCATGGCGCGACGGCTCAGCGACCACGGCGTCCCCGTCGAGGTGCAGCTGCTGGCGGGGTCGCGACACGCCGTCGCCTACGCCGACGACGTCTGGGAGAACACCACCGCCTTCCTCGCCGCCGCGCTGCATGCCCGCGCCGGGACGGAGCTCGCCACGCTGGCGCTTCCCGCCGTTCCCGTCGGCGGCGCCGCCGCCGTCCTCGCCCTCATCGCGCCGCCGGGCCGGGTCAGGAGGCTGCCTTGGTGTCCGGCCAGTACTGCTCTTCGAAGATCTCGCTGTCGTCGTTGAGACCGCGGCGGCGCATGATGGCGCGACCGGTCGCGATCATCCCCGGGTGGCCGCAGAGGTAGACGGCACCTGATCCCGGAGCGATCCCGGCGGCATCCGCGTACTTGCGCAGCACGTCCTCCACCCGACCGGTCTCACCACGCCACTCCGGGTCCTCCCAGGGCCGGCTGACGGTGGGCACGTACTCGAACCACGGCACCTCGGCGGCCATCGCCCGCATCTCGTCGAGGTAGCCGAACTCGTAGGAGCGGCTCGCCCCCTGTAGCAGGGTGATGCGTTGCTCGGTCGACCACTCTCCCGCCCGCCAGCGGGCGGCGAGCCGCCGCAGGAAACTGACGAAGGGAGCGATCCCGGTCACGGTGGCGACGAAGAGATGGGCCTGCCCGTCGACCGGCGTGTTGCGCAGGAAGAGGCCCTTGGTCTTGCGGCGCACCAGGATCTCGTCGCCGGTGCCGAGACGGTAGAGGTGGGAGGTCAGCGCGCCCTCGGGCACCAGCTCGATGAAGATCTCGACGTCCGTCTCCTCCGGGGCGGAGACGATCGAGTAGGGGCGCTCGACCACCTTCCCGTTCAGCTCCAGGCCGAGGGTCGCGTACTGGCCGGGGCGGAAGGGGAGCTCGCAGTCGGTGCGCAGCCGAACCACCCAGAGGTCGTCGCAGAGGTCGCGCCGGTCGATGACGACCGCGGTGGCGTACTTGTCGGGATTGGACATGGGCTGACTCCATTGTGGCGAGCCAGGCCGCGGGGCCGCCTCGGCCGGGGACGGGGCCGCCGGCCCAGCGCCTACCATCGGCCGCCGATGCGCCTCTTCGAGGTCGGTGAACGGCTGCCGCCACACCATCCCAACTGCTTCGGCTGCGGACCGCGCAACGAGTCGGGGCTGCACCTGCGGTGCCACATGACCGAGGAGGGCGTGGCGGGGAGCGTTCGTCTTGAGCGCCGCCACGAGGGCGGGCCGGGGGTGGCCCACGGGGGCATCGTCGCCGCCGTCCTCGACGACGTGCTCGGCTACCTGCTCTATCGGCTGGGGGTGCCGATGGTGACCGCGCGGCTGGAGGTCGACTACCGCCGGCCGGTACCCCTGGAGCTCGACTTCGGAGCCGCGGCCCGCATCCTCAGCCAGGAGGGCCGCAAGGTGTGGGCGGAAGCCGAGCTGGAGCGTGAGGGCACGGTGCACGCCCAGGCGAGGGGCCTCTTCGTGCGGGTCGATCCCGCGCACTGGGTGCGCGCCTCGGCGGCGGCTCGGGAATCGATCGAGAGCTGGACCCGCGCCGGCGGCGAGGGCGAGGCCGGCCCGGGTCCGGTCGGGCCCTGAGCCGGCGGACCAGCCTCCCGCGGCGTAACGCGGCCGGGTATCCCCAAGAGGCGGCGGCGGACGCTCTTCTGTGCCCGCGCATCGACGGAGGTGGCTGCCGGATGCGACGCGTGCTGGTCATTCGCATGCGGGCGAGCGGCGGGCTGCTCGCGCTGACGGTCGGATTGGTCCTCGCGCCGCCGTCGGTGCACCCCGCGGCGGCCGCCGGGGCGTCGGTCGCGATCGACGGCCCCGGCAGCAACGGCTGTGTACCCAACGCCGGCGGGCAGGGCAACATGTACTGCTACACCCCCAACTCCGTGGCCGTGAGCTCGGGCAGCGCGGTCACCTGGAGCAACCGCTCGGCGGTGTCTCACACCGTCACCCGCTGCACCACCTCCGCATGCGGCACCGGGGGCGGCTCCGGCACCGCTCCGCCGAGCTTCGACAGCGGCACCGTCAACCCCGGTGGTCAGGCATCGATCAGCTTCAGCGGGGCGGGAAGCTACGTCTACTACTGCACCATCCACGGCTACGCGGCGATGCACGGCACGGTCACCGTCACCGGACCCCCACCGTCGCCGCCGACCGCGCCGCCGCCGACCGCCCGACCGCCGGCGAGCGCGGCTCCCTCGACTGCGACGGTGCACGCACCGTCGAGTCCGTCACCGGCTCAGGTCGCCAGGACGTCGACCAGCGCTGCCGCGACATCCACCGGGTCAGCGGCCTCCAGCAGCGCCAACCAGCCGCTGGCACAGGCCTCGCCGTCGGGCTCGTCTCCGGCGCCGGGGATCGCCGCCACGCCCGGCTCCACGGGCGGCGGTGCCCCGGTCGGACTGATCATCGCGTTGGTGCTGCTGGCCGCCGGCGGGATCGGAGCCGGGGTGACGGCCTGGCGGCGGAGGGCGGGGAGCGAGCCCGTCTGATCCCCTAGGCTCGCGCCCGCCGGGCCGGGTATGGTGGGGACGCGCATGGCCCTGAGCACTCCGCCCGACCAGGACATCGTCGTCATCGGCGCCACCGGCGACCTGGCGACGCGGCGGCTGCTCCCCGCCTTCTATAACCTCGAACGCGAGAACCTGCTCCCGCAGCGGGGCAACATCGTCGGCTTCGCCCTCAACGACTGGACCGACCAGGACTTCCGGGTCCACGCCCTCAAGGCGGTGTCGTTCCACAGCCGCACCGGCCTCGACGAGCGCATCTGGGACCGGCTGTCGGCACGGCTGCGTTTCGTCGCCGGCAACGGCGACGGATTGGCCGACCTGCGCCGCGTCCTCGATCTGGACCGCCGCCTCGTCTACCTGTCGGTGCCGCCCTCGTCGGTGCCGACCATCGTCCAGGGACTGGGAGGGGTCGACCTCGCCGACGGCACCTCGCTGGTGGTGGAGAAGCCGTTCGGGCACGACCTGCCCTCGGCGCAGCAGCTCAACCACACCATCCACGAGGTCTTCCCCGAGGAGCGGGTCTTCCGCATCGACCACTACCTCGGCAAGGAGACGGTCCAGAACCTCCTCGTCTTCCGTTTCGCCAACCCGCTCTTCGAGCGCGAGTGGAACAACGACGGGATCCACCGCATCGAGATCACCGTCGCCGAAACCGAGGGGGTGGGGCGGCGCGGCCGCTTCTACGAGGAGACGGGCGCGCTTCGCGACATCGTCCAGAACCATCTCTTCCAGCTGCTCGCCCTGATCGCGATGGAGGCGCCGGTGCGGATGACGCCGGAGGCGATCCGGGCCGAGAAGGCGAAACTGCTCGCCGCCGCCCGGCCGATCGACCCCGCCGACGTGATCCGCGGGCAGTACACCGCGGGTTCGATCGACGGCAGCACGGTTGCCGGCTACCGCGAGGAGGAGGGCGTCAATCCCGATTCCGCCACCGAGACCTACACGGCGCTGCGGATGAACATCGACTCCTGGCGCTGGGGCGGGACCCATTTCTATCTCCGCACCGGGAAGCGGCTCGCCCGGCGGGAGACCCGCATCGTCATCGTCTTCCGCGACGCACCCCTCAACTTCTTCGAGACGACCGAGGTCAAGCGGCTCGTCTCCCAGAAGCTGCACATCCGCATCCAGCCCAACGAGGGCATCTCGCTGACCTTCGTGCTCAAGGAACCGGGCCCCGTCGTCACAACCCAGAAGGTGGAGATGGACTTCAGCTACGGCGAATCCTTCAAGCTGACCCCACCCGAGTCCTACGAACGGCTGCTCCACGACGCGATGGTCGGCGACCACACCCTGTTCATCAGCGAGCCGGAGGTGGTGCGCGGCTGGGAGGTCGTCACCCCGGTGCTCGAAGCGCCGCCGCCGATCGTTCCCTATACGGCCGGCAGCCTGGGACCCGCCGAGGCGAACGAGCTGATCGCGCCGCGGCTCTGGCACGCCCTCGAGGACTAGGCGGACCGAGGTCGTGCAGCTGCAGCGATGTCCGCGTCACTGACCGGAACGGTCGCCCTCGTCACCGGCGCCTCGAGCGGCATCGGAGAGGCAAGCGCGGCCGCCTTCGCCGCCGAGGGCGCGGCCGTGGCCCTGGTCGCCCGCCGTCGCGACCGGCTCGACGACCTCGCCGCGCGCATCGGTGGTGCCGGCGGCACCGCGCTGGTCATCGAGACCGACGTCACCAAGGAGAACGACGCCCGGGAGGCGGTGCGGCGGACGGTGAGCGAGCTCGGGAGGCTGGACATCCTCCTCAACAACGCCGGGGTCATGCTGCTGGGCCGCATCGAGGGTGCCGACACCTCGCAGTGGCGGCGCATGCTCGACCTCAACGTCACCGCCCTGATGACGCTGACTCACGCCGCCCTCCCCCATCTGCTCGAGGCAGCCGCGGGCGAGCCGCGCGGCGTCGCCGACATCGTCAACGTCAGCAGCGTCGCGGGACGGGTCGCCCGGGTCGGCAGCGGCGCCTACAACGCCAGCAAGTGGGCGGTCAACGCCTTCAGCGACGCCCTGCGGCAGGAGGTGACCGGCCGGCACGTGCGAGTCGGTCTGGTCGAGCCGGGAGCGGTCGACACCGAGCTCGCCTCGCACAACACCGACCCCGAGGTGGTCGCCACCATGCAGCGCCGCTTCGGCGCCATCGAGCGCATGAGCGCCGGCGACATCGCCGAGATCGTCACCTTCATGGTGACGCGACCGCGCCGCGTCGCCCTCAACGAGCTGCTCGTCCGCCCCACCGAGCAGGTCGACTGAGCCACCACCGCAGCGAACGGCCGGCCGAGGGCGCGGTAGGCTGTGCCCTTATGCCCGGAGCGTCGATGGTCACCCTCTTCGGGGTCGCCGCCCTCACCCTGCTGGTGATCCCCGGCCCCTCAGTCCTGTACATCGTGACCCGCAGCGTCGACGAGGGGCGCACCGCCGGCCTCGCCTCGGTGCTCGGCGTCCATATCGGCACCTCGGTGCACGTCACCGCCGCGGCGCTGGGCCTGTCGGCATTGCTCGTCGCCTCGAGTGGGGCATTCACCGCCGTCAAGCTGGCGGGCGCCGCCTATCTCATCGTCATTGGACTGCGGCGCATCCTCACACACGAAGCCCCCGTCGACGCCGCTCCCCGAGCCCGGGCGCCACTGCCGCGGATCGTCGCCCAGGGAGCGGTGGTCAACGTGCTCAATCCGAAGACCGCGCTCTTCTTTCTCGCCTTCCTTCCCCAGTTCGTCGACCCCGCGAAGGGACGCGTCGCGCTGCAGGTCCTCATGCTCGGGGGCATCTTCATGGCGCTGGGGCTCTGCAGCGACGGGACCTACGCTCTGGTCGGCTCCGCCGCCGGTGGCTGGCTGCGCCGGCGGCTGCTGCGGGCACGGCGGCAGCGGTATGTCACCGGCGGCGTCTACGTCACCCTCGGCGCCGTCGCAGCCTTCTCCGGTTCGGCGCGACACAGCTGAGCCGCCGGCGCACGGCGCTCACCGCAGCGCTCGCGCCGAAACGGTCACATTTCGTGTTGCGGCGGCTGCTCCTCCTCCTTCTCCTTGCCGTGCCGGTGAAGCGGCGATTCGACGATGCGAATGCGCACCGCGCTGCTCCGCCGAAACACCTCCGCAAGCGTCCTCTGCCTCGGCTCCGGCACGTCGAGCAGGCGGCCGGCCCGCAGCGGAAGCAGGACCCCGAGACGCGCGTCGCCGAGCACCGCCTCCACCGCGTGGCGGTCTCCGCCGGTGACGACGGCATCGAGGCTGCCGGCAACCGGAGCCACGACACGCGCGGCCGCGTCCGCCGCGGCCTCGAGGGCGACGCGCGCCTGTCCCTCGCGCCGGCGGGCGAATCGCTTCTGCGACCAGCCGCCGGCGGCGGCGCGGCCGTGGACCGGGCGCGATCCCACCTTGGAGGCGACCAGCTGCGACCGACGGAACACCCCGACCGCGTAGCCCCCCAGGCGGACCAGCACCACCCCGACGCTGCGCTCCGCGCACGCGTGCGCGACCAGACCAGCGAACGGAGCGCCCTCATCCGGCGCAAGCGGTGGGAACGGCACCTCGCACTCGGCGGTGCATCCGTCGGCACCGGTCACCACCACCTGCTCCGGCGTGGCCGTCCACTGCAGAGAGCCGTGTCGCTCCGCGAAGCCGGCGAGCCAGAGGTCGAGTCGCTCCGCCGGCACGATCACCCTCGACCGCCGCCCGCCGCGGTTGCTCCGCTCGATCGGTCAGCCAGCGGCGTCTGACATCACCCGCTGAGCGAACTCCTCGACGCGAGCACGGCCCTCGGTCGGCCAGCCACACACCAGATATCCCGTTCCTTCCGCGACCTGCGCGTCGATGAAGCGTCGCACCGCATTGAGGTCTCCGCTGATTGAGAGCGAGCCGGCCCGGAGGATCGCCCCTGGATCGCGTCCGGCCGCCTCCGCCGCCCGGGCCACCACCGCCCATTTACGCCGCAGGGTCTCGGGACCACCAAAGCAATGCCAGGCGTCGGCCAGCCGGCCGGCGAGGGGAAGCATCCGCTGCTCACCGGAGGCACCGATCCAGACGGGGGGATGCGGTTGCTGCACCGGGCGTGGCAGCAGGCGGGCGTGGTCGAGCGACAGGGTGCGCCCGGTGTAGGAGACCTCCTCACCGGTGAACAGACGGCGGATGACCTCGAGCGCGTCCTCGAGCCGGTCGATGCGCTCGCGCAGGGGCGGCAAGGGGATACCCAGCTGCTCATGTTCCTCGGCGAACCACGCCGCTCCCAAGGAGAGCTCGAGCCGGCCCTTGGACGCATGGTCGATGGTGACCGCCTCGGCGGCGAGCACCGAGGGATGGCGATAGGTCACCCCGGTGACCAGCAGTCCCAACCGCACGCGGCTTGTCGCGGTCGCAAGCGCGGCGAGAGTCGACATCCCCTCGAAGCAGTTGCCCGGGCCCTCGCCGTACATCGGCTTGAAATGGTCGAAGCCCCAGACGCCGTCGAAGCCCAGCTCCTCGGCAAGGCGGGCGCGGTCGACGATCTCCGACCACTCCAGCCGCTGCTGGGCGATGTCGAGACCGAATCGCATGGGGTGATTCTGTGGCACCCGACTACCCTCGCACTCCGATCTCGTCGAGGTGCGCCAGCAGGTCGGCGGGATCGCTGTAGACGCGATAGGCTCCGGCGCGCTCCAGCTCGTCGCGTCCGTATCCGCCCGAGAGCAGGCCGACGCCGAGCGCTCGCGCCCGCTGGGCTGCGAGCAGGTCCCAGACGCTGTCGCCGACGACGAAGCAGCCGGTGGCGGGGACGCCGAGGCGGTCGGCGGCGGCGAGGAAGAGGTCGGGGTCGGGCTTGGCCCGCACCACGTCGTCGCGGGTGACGACGGGAACGCCCCCCGGCAGATGGAGGAGGGAGATGGTCTGGTCGGCGGTCTCGCGCCGGCCACTGGTCGCCAGGGCGAAGGGCATGCCGAGATTGTGCAGATGCGTCAGCAGGGCGATCGCGCCGGGCAGGGGCCGGATCTCCGCCAGCCGCGCCAGCAGACCCTGAGCGTGCCGCCGGCGCAGCCGCTCCGCCCGCGCCGCGTCGATCGAGGCCCCGGTCTCTCGCGCCAGCGCGTCCACGAACAACCCGCCGCTCATGCCGACGCGGCGGTGGATGCGCCACACCGACAGCTCGATGTGCTCCTCCTGCAGCGCCTCGTGCCAGGCGAGAACGTGCTGATAGACACTGTCGAGGAGGGTGCCATCGACGTCGAAGAGGAGAGCGGAGACGCCGGGTGCGCTCAACGCGATGGCGGCACCGGACGGCTCACACGACGGACACGGTGACGTCGATGTTGCCGCGGGTCGCGTTCGAGTAGGGGCACACCTTGTGGGCGGCGTCGGCGGCCCGCTGCGCCTGGCCCGCGTCAGCGTTGGGGAGGTGGACTCCGAGCGCAACGGTGAGCACGAAGCCGCCGTCGCCGCCGGCGCCGAGGCCGACTCGTGCGGTCACGGTGCTGTCGGTGACGTCGACCTCGAGCCGGCGGGCGACGAGCTTCAGCGCGCTGTGGAAGCAGGCCGCGTAGCCGGCTGCGAAGAGCTGCTCGGGGTTGGTGTGGCCTCCCGGCCCGGCCAGCTCGAGCGGCAGCGCAAGGTCGATGTCGAGAAGGCCGTCGGAGCTGCGGACATGCCCGCCGCGGCCATCCCCGGTGGCGACAGCCTCGGCCGTGTACAGCACCTTGGTCGGCGTGGCAACCGTCATCATCGATCTCCTCGGGGCGGGGGGTACGAGAACGACTGTAGGACTTCGGAGAGCCGGCTCGTCCTACGCGAAGCCGGCGAACCCCGGCCAGGCGGCGACCATGCGTTCCCGAAGCGCGCCGGTGATCGCGAGGTAGGTCGCCGTCGCCTCGACCACGACGGCGCCGTCGGGCAGAAGGATGCGCGACTCGGCCTGCAGGGTGCGGGTCCGCTCGCGGGTCACCCACGCCTCGATCCGCAGCGCCACCCCCACCGGCGCCGGGACCCGGAACCGGGTCTCCATCCGCGCCGTCACCACCCAGCGATGACGCATCGCCGACCAGCGCCCCATCACGTCGTCGAGGATCGCCGCGAGCAGGCCGCCGTGGACGACGCCGGGGAAGCCGACGTGGCGCTCGTCCGCGGTCCAGTCACCGACCACCAGCCGCTCCTCGAGGCGGTACTGGATGTGCAGTCCGATGGGATTGCGCAGTCCGTGGACGAAGTTCTGCTGGAACTCGCTGCGGTCGTTCAGCCAGAGCCCATCGAGCTCGTCGAGCTCCCGCGCCTGGTCCGCGTCGGTCACGGGGTCAGCCGTTCCAGACCGTCGAGGTAGGGCCGGAGGGCGGCGGGGATGGTGACCGTCCCGTCGCTCTCCTGGTAGGACTCCAGCAGCGCGGCGACCGTGCGTGGCAGCGCCAGGGCGCTGCCGTTGAGGGTGTGGACGAAGCGCGGCCGCTCCCCGGCGGCGGCGCGGAAGCGGATGTTGGCTCGCCGCGCCTGGAAGTCGGCGAAGACGCTGCACGACGACACTTCGAGGTGGCGCTCCAGACCCGGCGCCCAGGCCTCGAGGTCGTACTTCTTCCACTGGGCGAAGCCCATGTCGGCGGTGCACATCAGGACCACCCGGTAGTGGAGACCGAGCTCCTGCAGAACCGTCTCCGCGTCGCTCACCAGGCTCTCGAGCTCGTCGAGCGAGCTCTCGGGAGTGACGAACTTGACCAGCTCGACCTTGTCGAACTGGTGGAGACGGAGATAGCCGCGGGTGTCCTTCCCGGCGGCGCCTGCCTCGCGGCGCCAGCAGGGGGTGAAGGCGACGTGGCGGATGGGCAGCAGCTGGCCGTCGAGGATCTCCTCCCGATAGAGGTTGGTCACCGGGACCTCTCCGGTGGGGATGAGGAACATGTCGCCCTCGGTGTGGAAGGCGTCGTCCTCGAACTTGGGCAGCTGGGCCGTTCCCACCATCACCTCCCGCCGGACCAGGTATGGCGGGGCGACCTCGGTATAGCCGTGCCGGGTTGTGGCCAGATCGAGCATGAACGTGGCGAGGGCGCGCTGGAGACGCGCCCCGGCGCCACGGACCACGGCGAAGCGGCTGCCGGAGATCCGGGCGGCGCGCTCGAAGTCGAAGATGCCGAGGCGCTCACCCAGCTCGTAGTGGGGTAGCGGAGTGAAGTCGAAGCGTCGCGGCTCACCCCAGCTGCGCACCACCAGGTTGTCGGCCTCACTGGTGCCCACCGGGACCGACTCGTGCGGGGGATTGGGAAGCTCGAGGAGGAGCTCGTCCCGACGGTGCTCCAGCTCGCCGACGTCGTCGAGCAGCGCCTGGATCCGCTCTTTCAGCTCGGCCAGCCGCTGACGCTCCGGCCCACCGGGAGTCCCGCGGAACGAGCGGCTCACCCGGTTCTGCTCGGCGCGGAGGGTCTCCGCCTGGGTGCGCAGCGCCCGTGCCTGCTCGTCGAGTTCGAGAATCTCGTCGACGGGCGCGGGCTCCCCCTTGAGCCGGCCCGCCTCGCGGATGCGCTCCGGATTGTCGCGCACCTGCTGGACGGAGAGCATCAGCCTTCCAGCTCCTCGCCGCCGACATCGGGCAGCTGTCCACTTGTGCCCGCGGCGTGCCGCGGCCGCATGGTGGGAAAGAGCAGCACCTCGCGGATGCTGGCCCGGTCGGTGAGCAGCATCACCAGCCGGTCGATGCCGATGCCCAGGCCACCGGCGGGGGGCATCCCGGTCTCGATCGCCTCGAGGAAATCCTCGTCGAGGGGATGCGCCTCGACGTCCCCGGCGGCGCGGAGCCCGGCCTGCTGCTCGAAGCGGCGCCGCTGGTCGATGGGGTCGTTGAGCTCGGAGAAGGCGTTGGCCAGCTCGCGCCCGGCGACGATCAGCTCGAAGCGCTCGACGAACCGGGGATCGTCGCTGCGGCGTCGCGCCAGGGGGGAGACCTCGGCGGGGTAGTCGAGCACGAAGGTGGGATCCCAGAGGGTGTGCTCCACCAGCTGCTCGTAGATCGCCATCAGGATGACACCGGGGCCGGCCCCGGCCGGCACCTCGACCTGGAGCCGCCGCGCCTCCTCCTCGAGGCGGCCGTCGTCCCAGGCGGCCATCGCATCGAGGCCGCACGTCTCGCGCACCAGGTCGACCATGCGGGCGCTGCGGAACGGCGGGCTTAGGTCGAGCTCGCGGCCTCCGTAGCGGCGCGCCAGCGGGTTGCTGCCGGGCGAGCCGCCGGCCTCGTCGGCAACCGCTTGCGGACCGACGGCGTTGGCGGCGGCGACGATGATCTCCTCGGTGAGCAAGCCCATGATGCGGTAGTCGCCGTAGGCCTCGTAGGCCTCGAGCATGGTGAACTCGGGGTTGTGCCGCGGTGACAGACCTTCGTTGCGGAAGACCCGGCCGATCTCGTAGACGCGACGGTAGCCGCCCACCAGCAGCCGTTTCAGGTGCAGCTCGATGGCGATGCGGAGGTAGACGTCGATGTGGAGCGCGTTCCAGTGGGTGATGAACGGCCGGGCGTTGGCGCCGCCGGGAATCGCCTGGAGGATGGGGGTCTCCACCTCGAGGAAGCGGTGGCTGTCGAGGGTGCGGCGCACCGCGGCGACGATGTGGGTGCGCCGGGAGAAGTGCAGGCGCTGGTCGGCATTGCCGAGCAGGTCGAGGTAGCGCTTGCGCAATCGGGTCTCCTGCTCCTGCAGGCCGTGGTACTTCTCCGGCGGTGGGCGCAGCGCCTTGACCAGCAGGGTCACGCTGTCGGCGAGCACGCTCGGCTCTCCCCGCCGGGTGCGGGCCATCGGCCCGCGCACCCCGATGATGTCGCCCAGATCGAGCAGCTCCACCATCCGCCAGGCGTCCTCGCCCAGCCGCTCGTAGCGCAGCCAGACCTGGAGCCGCTGCTCCTCGTCCTCGATGTGGGCGAACACCATCCGCCCCATGACGCGGAGCTGGACGATGCGCCCAGCGACGGCGACCACGGGCCCGGCGGATGGGCCGCCATCGGGTTGCGGGGGTGACGACTCCTCGAACGCCGCCAGCCGCGCCAGCGCTTCGGACAGGGTCGTGTCCGGACGGAAGTCGACGTTGTACGCGGCGACGCCAAGCGCCGCCAGCTCGTCGACCTTGCGACGGCGCTCGGCGATCAGCGCGTCCTCGGGCACGGCTCGACAGGGTAGCCCGAGCCGGGCTCAGGACACGGAGACGATGGACAGCGAGCGCGTACCCGCGGGGCTCTGAACCTCGACGGCTTCGCCGGCGCGGTGGCCCATCAGCGCCTTGCCCACCGGCGACTCCATGGAGATGCGGCCGTTGGCGACGTCGACCTCGGCCGGTCCGACGATGGTGAAGGCCTCCTCGCCGAACTCGTCGCGGACGGTGACCACCGAGCCGACCTGGACGACGCCGTCGTGATGCTCCTCGATGATCACGGCGTTGCGCACCATGCGCTCGAGGGTGAGGATCCGCCCCTCGATCATCCCTTGCTCGTTCTTGGCCTGCTCGTACTCGGCGTTCTCCGACAGGTCGCCGAACTCCTTGGCGTACTTGATCCGTTCTGCGACCTCGGCCCGGACCTCGGTCCGGAGATGGTCGAGTTCCTGCTGGAGCTTGTCCAGGCCCTCCGGGGTGATGAGGACCGGTTTGTCGAGCATGAGGGTCACCAACATCGCGTCAGGGCCCCCGCGCCTCCGCCGGACTGCTGCCAGGGAGCGGCCGGTGCCCGTCAAATCATGAGAGCAGCGGAGTATACGGGAGCCCCGAGCGACATGGACCCCGGTCGAGGATCTGGTCTCCACCGGGGAGGGGACGCCTGCTGGGGTGGCCACCGCCCCGATCTGGCCGCCTCCGACGGCGGGTGCCGGCGGGGTATGCTCGCCCCCGGTGGGCTGCTTGACGCCCTGTTGATACAGCCGGTATCCTCTCAGCCTACAGCGACACCTCTATTGCCCCCCCTCTCGGGGCGTCCCTGGCTTGCTGGGGGCGCCCTTTTTATTTGCCCGCGAACCTCGCTGGTCTCGACCCCCCTCCGTCGCATCGGGGGCGCGGCCGCGCTGACCAGCCCGCCGGCTGTCAGCCCTCCCCGCTGGTGAAGATCGGCTGGTACGGGCCCTCGGGTCGCTCTCCCGCGGCGAGCGCCTCCGCGTAGATCGCGTCAAGGCGCTCGCGGCTGTCGAGGTCCTGCACCATCGCCCGCAGCCGCGAGGCGCCGTCGCAACCCTTGATCGTCCAGGCAACGTACTTGCGGCCTATCCGCAAGGCGCGCGCTTCACCGTAGTGAGCGATCAGCTCCTCGAGGTGACGGCGGCCGAGCTCGATGCGCTCGACGAAGGGAAGGTCGGGCAGGTTCTCGCCGGTGGCGAGCCGGTGCGCCGCCTGGCGCACCAGCCAGAAGTTGCCCAGCATGCCGCGGGCGATGACCACGCCATCGACGTGTCCGCTCTCGATGTGGTGGGCGATCTGCTCGGGATCGCGCAGGTCACCGCTGCCGAAGACGGGGATGTCGACCGCGGCGCGAACCCCGGCGATCTCTCTCCAGTCCGCCCAGCCCGCGTAGCCCTGGCAGCGGGTGCGGCCGTGGACGGTGACCGCGCCAACGCCGACGTCCGCCAGAGACCGCGCCAACAGGGGCGCGTTGATGCTGCCCTGGTCCCAGCCGAGACGCATCTTGGCGGTCACCGGCACGTCGACGGCGTCGACGATCGCGGCCAGCACGCGCGCCGTCGCCGCGACGTCGCGCGCCAGCGCGGCACCGCATCCCAGGCCCACCACCTTGCGCACCGGGCATCCCAGGTTGACGTCGACCGCCATGGCGCCGCGCTCGGCGCACACCTGCGCCGCTGCCGCCATCACCGCGGGATCCGAGCCGACCAGCTGCGCCGCCACCGGGCGCGTGTCGTCGGGGAACTGCAGCAGCCGCAGGCTCGCCTCGACGCTGCGCACCACCGCCTCGGCGGCCACCATCTCGGTGCACACCAGGCCCGCCCCCATCTCCATGGCGATCCGCCGAAACGGCACGTCGGTGATCCCCGCCATCGGGGCGACGAGGATCGGGGAGCTCAGCTCGAGATCGCCGATCCGCAGAGCCGGCGCAGGGGCATCAGCAAGCGCGAGTGCCATGCACCGATGCTACGGCATCGGCGCGCCGCTCCAGGCAACATGTCACCCATGGCGACCTGGGAGGGGCTGGCCCGTGCCCGACCAGATCTAGTGGACGCTGGAAGAGCGCTGCTCTACCAATTCGGTGTCGGCCTGGCTTTTCTGGCCACGGTCCGACGAGATGGAGGACCGCGGACTCACCCAATCTGCCCGGTGGTCACCAACCAGGGCATCTTTGCATTCATCATCCCCTCCCCGAAGCAGACCGATCTCCGGCGCGACGGCCGCTATGCGCTGCACTCGTTTCCCTGTCCGGACAACGAGGACGCCTTCTATCTCACTGGCACGGCCCGGCTCACCACCGAGGCGGGAGTTCGGGCGCGACTCGGTGAGCAGTTCGCCGCCGAACGGGCCCATCTTCAAGTCCCAGTCCCGCCCAACATCGACCTCCTCTTCGAGTTCGACATCTCACGCTGTCTCCTTACCAAGACCACTGGCCATGGGGATCCTCATCCCCGTCATGAGGTCTGGCGAGAGGGTTGACCCCCGGCCTCGCTGCGCCAAGGCCGCGCGTTGCAAGCGGTTGCTCAGCAGTACCCGCCGCTTGGCGCTGGGCGGGGGAGGGGCCGTCGCTGCGGAGACCCCTCCCCCGCCTGTGCCATGCAGTTACTGATTCAAGCCGTAGAAGAGGCGCAGCCCATCGAGCGTCAGCCGCTGGTCGACGGTGTCGATGCAGGTGGTGTTGGCGGCGATCAGCTCCGCCAGCCCGCCGGTGGCGATCACCGTGGCGCGGCCGCCGAGCTCGGCCTTCATGCGGCCGACGATGCCCTCGACCAGGCCGACGTACCCGTAGACCATGCCCGACTGGACGCCGAGGTTGGTGGTCCGGCCGATCACCGACGGCGGTGCGACCAGGTCCACACGGTTGAGCTTGGCGGCGCGGGCGACCAGGGCGTTGAGGCTGATGATCATGCCGGGGGCGATCGCCCCGCCGAGGTAGTCGCCGCGGTCGGAGATGGCGTCGAAGGTGGTGGCGGTTCCCAGGTCGACGATCACCGCCGGTCCGCCGTAGGCGTTGAAGGCGGCGATGGCGTTGACGATGCGGTCGGCCCCGACCTGGCGGGGATCCTCCACCACGATGCGCATGCCGGTGCGCATCCCGGGGCCGACGTGCATCGGAGCCACCGCGAAGTACTGGTGGCAGAGGTCATCGATGCTGCGCGACAGGGTCGGCACCACGTTGCTGACCACCACCGCATCGACCGTTCCACGCTCGATGTTGCGCAGGCCGAGCAGCCCTGCCACCACCAGGCCCAGCTCGTCTCCGGTGGCCAGCGCCTCGGTGTGGAGACGGAAGTCGGCCACCAGGCGTTCGCCGTCGAACACCCCGCCGACGATGTTGGAGTTGCCGACGTCGATGGCCAGCAGCATGGTGCCGGGATTGTAGGTGCCGTGCGGGCAGCGCCGGACCTGGTGGCGCGGCTACCCTGCTGCCGTGTTCGGCGCCATCGACATCGGGGGGAGCAAGCTGCTGGCGGCGGTGGCCGGCGCCGACCGGCGGCCCACCTCGGCGGAGCGCCGGACGACTCCACCCGAGGACCCGCTGGGCGTGCTCTGCGACATGCTCGACGCGGTGCGCGGCGGCCGCTCGCTCGACGGCATCGCCATCGCCGTTCCCGGTCCCTTCGACCGCGAGCGGGGAGCGCTCACCGATCCCCCCAACGTTCCCCCGGCCTGGAAGCGGGTGGCCCTCGCCGAGGAGCTCGGCGGCCGCTACCGCTGCCGGGTTGTGGTCGAGAACGACGCGAACTGCGCGGCCCTCGGGGAGGCGCTGCACGGGGCGGGCAGCGGCCTGGACACGGTCGTCTACTACACGGTGTCGACCGGGGTGGGTGCCGGCATCGTGAATCGAGGCCGGCTGCTGACCGGCCGGCACGACACCGAGGGTGGCCACCAGGTGCTCTGGCCCGCCTGGCTCGGCGGACCGGCCTGCCGCTGCGGCGGGGCGGGGTGCCTCGAGGCGCTGGTCTCGGGGCCGTCGATCGCGCGCCGGTTCGGGGTCCCCGCCGAAGCCCTCGACGATGCGGCTGCCTGGGAGGATGTCGGCCGCTGGTTGGGACTGGCGGTCACCAACGCGGTGGCCCTGCACGACCCCGACGTGGTCATCCTCGGCGGCGGCGTCTGCAACTCCTGGGACAAGTTCTGGCCGTCACTGTCGAAAACCGTGGACCGGGCGCTGCGGCTGCAGGCCAGGCCGCCGATCCGGCAGGCCGCCCTGGGCGACGACCGCAACCTCTACGGGGCGCTGGCCCTTCTCTGATTCGGCGCCGGGTCAGCTGCAGGTGGGCAGGGTCATGACCAGCCCACGGTTGGAGTCGGTGAGCACCAGCCGATGGCCACCGGCGGCGAGCGCCAGTCCCTGCGGGCTGGCGTCACCGCTGACCAGGACACGCGCCGCGCCGCTCGCGGGGTCGATGGCGCGCACCGTCCCCGCTCTCAGGTCGGTGACGTAGAGCAGCCGGCCCTCGCTGATCACCTCATCGAGATCGCGCTCGTGTCCCACCGCCACCGGCTTGCCGCCATCGCGCGGGATGCGCCACAGCCCGGTGGCGCCCTCGTCGGCGACGTAGAGCGCGCCATCGGTTGCAACGCTTGCGGCCACCGGCCGCGACATCCCCGTCGCCAGGGTGCGCAGGGCGCCGCCGCCGAGCGGCACCGCCCGCAGCGCACCCAGCAGGCCGTCGGGGATGAGCAGCAGGCCGCGCTCGGTGTCCACGCCCAGTCCGTCGACCCCCGGCTGCCCGGTGCGGTTGGTCAGGGTCACGACGGTCGTGGTGCTCCCCTGGGGCGGGATCCTGACCACGCGATTGGCGCGCTGCTCGGCGACCAGGAGGGTGCTGCCGTCGACGATGATGCCCTCGGGACCGTGGGCGTCGGTGAGCGTCGACAGCACCGTGCCGCCGGTGCCGAGCTCGCTGATCCGGCCGGTCTCGTCGCCGATCCAGAGCGTGCCGTTGGACGCGGCGGTGACGTCGTCGGGTTGACCGGGAAGACGCGCCAACACCGGCAGCGCGCTCTCCGAGGTGGCCGCCGGGCAGCCGGCCAGCGGGTCGCCCGAGGGCGGTGGCGTCGAGACGGCGGAGACCGTCGCTGACGCCGGCGCGGTGGCCGTCGACGCCGCCGACGAGGCGGCCGACGTCGCCCTGGTCACCGGCGAGGTCCCGCCGCCGCAGCTGGCGGCCGCCAGCAGCGCCGCGACCACCACTAGGGCCGAGCAGTACCGAGTCGCCGCCGCGCCTCGGTACGTGGTCATCAGTTCGCCAGCGCCCGCGCCGCAAACGCATACCCGATCGGGTAGCGGTGGGCGATGCCGCTGTGACGCCCGGGGAAGGTCTCGTAGCGGTGCTCGACCCCGAGGTCGCGCAACACGGCGTGCATCGCGGCGGCGCCGAGATCCAGGTAGTACTCGTCGCTCTCGCCGGCATCGAGGAAGACACCACGCAGCCCGCGCAGCGCCTCGGCACGCCGCGGGGCGAGGCGCACCGGATCGTTCGCCAGCCACTGTTCCCAGTGGCGGGGCACCAGCGCTCCCGTCGGATCGACGGGAAGACCGATGCCCAGCGGTGCGCCGGGGTCGGGCGAGTAGGCGGCGGCGCAGCCGATCACCATCAGCGGGCCGAAGTGGGCGCGGCGGTACACCTCGTCCGCGAGCAGCCGCTCGCACAGGCGCGCCACGTCGCCGTCGTGCTCGCGGAGGGCACGGGCGAAGTCACCCAGCTCGCGACCGTAGCAGTGCTCGAAGAGAGCGTCGCCGGCATGGGACACGCAGGCGCCGAAGACGTCGGGCCGGCGCATCGAGAGGACCAGCGCGCCGATCCCCCCGCTGCTGTGGCCCGCCAGCCCCCGGTGACGAGGTGACGCCAGGGTCCGGTAGCGCGCGTCGACATGGGCGACGACGTCATCGGCCACGTAGTCCTCGTGCCGCCCGGTCGCCGAGGAGTTGACGAACTGGCTGCCGCCGTACCGGGTGGCACCGTCCACGAACACGAAGATGCACGGCGGCGGTGCGTCGGGCGCGGAGTAGAGCGCGTCGAGGCGCTCGAAGACGGTCGGATCGAAGAGATGGCGGTTGCTCCACTCCTCCACCGCCGAGCCGTATCCGGGAAGCACATAGACGGCGGGAAGGCGCGCGTCGCCGCCCTCGTACCCGGGCGGCAGCCACACGTACAGGCGGCGCCGCCACGGATCACCCAGCGGATTGTCGCGGAGGGCCTGGCTCTCGACCACGTCGTCGACCAGGCGCCCCCGCCGGCCCGGCGCGGTGGTCATGGCGGCCATTGTCCTTGACGTCCGGCCGCCCCGGCCCCTAGCCTCCGCGCGACGTGATTCTTGGGAGATTCCGGCTCACCGCGCGGCGCCGGCAGTGCCTGCTGGCGCTGCGCGACGCGGTGGCCGCGGGCGGGGGAGCGGCGCATTACAGCGCCGTGGCCGAGCCGCTGGGCATCAGCTCGTGGACCGCCTATGACCTGCTCCGCGAACTCGAACGCGATGGCCTGGCGGCGGCCGTCTACAGCCACCGTCCCGGGGTGGCGGTCGGGCGGGCCCAGGTCGGCTTCCTGCCCACCGAGGCCGGCCGCCGCGTTCTCGGCGAGACCGTGGCCGGCGCCGAGGACCGGGCCCTGCAGCGGGCTCGCGCCGGTTTCGCCCGACTGGGACCGGTCGCCGCCGCCCGCGCCGTTCTCGAGTGGCGGCCGCGCGGTCTCGATCTCGCCGGGCACCTGGGCTTCTGGCTCCACCAGGCCGACGGGCTGAGCGGTCGCACCCGCGAGCGGTTGCAGCAGCTGCTGCGCAACGCTCCCGAGGCGGCCACCGCCCTGTCGATGTTCGTGGCCACCGTCTACGGAGCGGTCGGCGCCGGCCGCGACGGCGAGCTCGCCGAAGCGCTGACCGCCGAGGTGAGCGCCTTCCAGGCCCGGCTGGCGCGGACCACCGCGGCCCGCCGCCAGCGGCTGCTCCGCTCTCTCACCGGCGCCCTCGAGTCGCTGTCACCCGTCCCCGACGCACCGGTCAGCGACCGGGCGTGAGCCGCCACAGCTTCACAGCATTCTTGGGAGTCTGAGATGCCGAGCGTCCGCATCGTCTGCGACAGCACCGCCGAGATGGACCCCCGCTACGGCGACGAGCACGGGGTGATCTGTGTTCCCCTGCGGGTCCTGTTCGGCGACGAGGTGCTGGTCGACGGGGTCGACGTCGACGCCGGCAGCTTCTACGCGCGGATGCGGGCCAGCAGCCGCAACCCCACCACCTCCCAGCCGACGCCCGCGGAGTTCGAGGCCGCCTTCGCGGAGGCCGCCCGCGACGGCAGCAGCGTGATCTGCACCACCCTCTCCTCGGAGATGAGTGGGACCTACAATGCCGCGGTCACCGCCCGCGACGCGCTTCCGGACCTCGACATCCACGTGGTCGACACGCGGACGGTGTCGATGGGCCATCACGCGCTGGTGCGCGCCGCCGTGGAGCGGGCGGAGGCCGGGGGGGACGTCCACGACGTGCTCGGCCTGATGGAGGAGGTGATGCGCCGCCAGCGCTCCATCTTCACCGTCGCCACCCTCGAGTACCTGCGGCGCGGCGGCCGCATCGGCGGCGCCCGGGCCCTGCTCGGATCGGTGCTCAACATCAAGCCGGTGCTGCAGGTGCTCGACGGCCGCATCGAGCCCTTCGACCGGGTCCGCACCTACCAGCGGGCGCTGGAACGAATCGCGGGAACGGTGGCGGCCGCGGTGGGAGAGACCGGACGCGGGGCGGTGGTGGCGGTCGGGCACGCCGACTGTCCGGAGGATGCCCGTCTGCTCGCCGAGAAGGTGGCGCCCCACTGCGACGGCGATCCGGAGATCACCCCCATCGGTCCCATCGTCGGCTGCCACGCCGGCCCGGGAACCCTGGGGCTCGCCTTCCACATCTCGCTGTAGCCGCCGCGCTGGCCTCACAATCCCGGCGAGATGGCGGAGCTTCCCACCGTCGCCGCGCCTCGGGCAGAGCGGCGGCCGGTCGTGCTCGAGCGCTTCGGCGACCGCCGCGTCGACGACTACCACTGGCTGCGCGACCGCGACGACCCGGCGGTCACCGCCCATCTCGAGGCGGAGAACGCCCACACGTCGGCATCGCTGGCGCACACCTCCGGCCTGCAGGAGCGCCTCTACACCGAGATCGTCGCCCGCATCCAGGAGACCGACGAGTCGGCGCCGGTTCGCCGCGGTGCGATGTGGTACGTGACCCGCACCGTCGAGGGACGCCAGTACGCGATGCACGCCCGCCGTCCGGCCCGTGACGGCGCCGACGAGGTGATGCTCGACGAGAACGCGCTCGCCGAGGGTCATGACTTCTTCTCACTCGGCAATCTCGCCCTGAGTCCCGACCAGCGGCTGCTCGCCTATGCCACCGACGTGAGCGGCGGGGAGCGGATGACGCTTCGCGTGCGCGACCTCGGGAGCGGCCACGATCTCCCCGACGAGATCCTCGACACCTACTACGGGCTGGCCTGGGCGGCCGACAACCGCACCCTGTTCTACCTGCGTCCGGACGCGGCGATGCGTCCCTGGCAGCTCTGGCGGCACGTGCTGGGCGAGGAGTCGGCCGGTGACGCTCTCGTCCACCAGGAGGACGACGAGCGCTTCTTCCTCGGCGTCGGCGAGACCCGCAGCCGGGCCTTCGTGATGCTCACCGCGCAGAGCAAGATGACCACCGAGGTGCGCGTCCTCGACGCCACCACCCCGCGGGGTCCCTTCCGGGTCATCGCCGCGCGTCGCCAGGGGGTCGAGTACGCGGTCGACCATCACCAGCACCGCTTTTTCATCACCACCAACGACAGCGCTCCCAACTTCCGCCTCATGGAAGCGCCGGTCGATGCTGCGGGACCGGAGAGCTGGCACGAGCTGATCGGCAACCGCGACGGCGTCACCCTCGATGGAGTGGAGGCCTTCCGCCATCACCTGGTGCTCCACGAACGCGCCGAAGGCCTGCGGCGCATCCGGGTGATGGACCTGGCCGACATGTCGATCCACACCATCGAGCAACCCGAGCCCGTGTACGCGGCACTGCCCGGTGACAACCCGGAGTTCGACACCACCGAGCTGCGCTTCGAGTACTCGTCGCTGACCACCCCGCGCTCGACCATCGACTACGACATGCAGACCCGCGTCCGCCAGGTTCGCAAGGTGATGCCGGTGCTCGGTGGCTACGACCCCGAGCGCTTCACCACCTCGCGGCTCTGGGCCACCGCCCCGGACGGGACCTCGGTGGCGATCTCGCTGGTGCATCGGCGCGATCTGCCGCTCGACGGCAGCGCCCCGGCGGTCCTCTACGGCTACGGCGCCTACGAGATCAGCGTCGACCCCGCCTTCTCGTCGCTCCGGCTCTCCCTGCTCGAGCGCGGCGTCGTCTACGCCATCGCCCACGTCCGTGGCGGTGGCGAGATGGGTCGCAGCTGGTACGAGAGCGGGCGGCTGCTGCACAAGCGCAACACCTTCACCGACTTCATCGCCGCCGCCGAGCACCTGGTGGCGGCCGGGTACACGTCTGCGGACCGGCTGGTGATCCGCGGCGGCAGCGCCGGCGGACTGCTGATGGGGGCCGCCCTCAACCTGCGGCCCGACCTCTTCACCGCGGTGGTCGCCCATGTGCCCTTCGTCGACGTCCTCACCACCATGCTCGACGAGACGCTGCCGCTCACCGTCACCGAGTGGGAGGAGTGGGGCAACCCCAACGAGGAGCAGCACTACCGCTACATGCGGGGCTACTCGCCCTACGACAACCTGGCGGCGATGCGTCATCCGGCGCTGCTGGTGACCGCGGGGCTCAACGACCCCCGGGTCGGCTTCTGGGAGCCGGCGAAATGGGTGGCACGGTTGCGGGACGTCAGCGAGGGCGATGCGCCCATCCTGCTGAAGACGGAGATGGGTGCGGGGCATGCCGGCCCGTCGGGACGCTACTCGTCCTGGCGCGAGGAGGCGATGGTCTTCGCCTTCATCCTCGACTCCGTCGGCATCGCCGGCTGACGGCCGGGCGGGGCGGTCCGGCCTGGCACCATGGGCCGGTGACCCGCCGCGATCTGCGCTGTCCCAACGGCTGCCCCGAGGGGCACTTCGAAGCCCTCAACGCGCCGCTGATCGTCGATGGCTCCGGGCGGTACCTGGAGCACGACGGCAGCGCGGCCACCTACGTCTGCGTCCGCTGCCGCAGCGTGGTCATCGATGTGGCCGCCGCCGCCCGGGAGATGCTGATGGACAACCGCTCCGCGTCGTCGGTGCTGGAGTGTCCGGGCTGTGGAGCCCGGCTGCTGCTCCCGGAGGACGATCCCCAGGCGCCACAGGTGGAATGTCCCACCTGTGGCGAGCGCTTCGCCGTCGAGGAGGGCATGCGCTTTCTGCACGGCGGCGGCCCGGAGACGGAGGTCGAATGAGCTCGATCGGCTCAGCTCACTCCAGAGTGGGGAGAAGGGCGACGGTCGCCTCGATGGGACCGGTCCCCTCCCCGCCCTCGGTCCAGTAGCGCGAGAAGCAGCCGTCGAAGCACCACAGGCGTCCGTCGTGGGTGACCTGCGGCCGGGGACCGTGGTGCGGAGTGTGGCCGTGAACGACCCGCCGAGCACCGAAACGACGCAGGTGCTGCTCGAGCCGCGCGCCGTCGTCGAAGGCACGCCGGCCTACCGTGTGCCAGAAGAGGCGCCAGGCGCCGCCGGGTTGGTCCAGCAACCCATGCGCGCTGGCGTTGACGCTCTCGACATCGTCTCCGAGACGGGCGTAGGCATCGTCGTCACAGTGCTGGATGAGAGTGCCGTCGTCGAGACGGATCATCACCGGCAGCCCGCGCAGCCAGGCCTCGAGCTCGGGGTCGTCGGCGACCTCGCGCAGGTCCGCCCAGTCGCCACGCCGCCACAGCCAAACCATCGCCAGGGTTCCCCGCAGCCGCTCGCGCACCTCGTCGGGGGTGTGGCCGGTGCGCACCTCCTCGAGCACGCAGAGCAGCATCAGGTCGTGGTTGCCGAGGATGCTCCGCGAGTTGCCGCGTTCCCGGGCGATGCGAGCGCACGCGGCGCCTCCGGCGAGACCCGGCGGACCACCCTGGAAGAAGTCACCGAGGAAGATGGTGTCGACGGCATCGTCGGGATAGCGCGCCAGCGCCTCGCGCAACCGTTCGTCGTCGCCCTGGACGTCACCGACGATGAGCAGAGGCAGCTTCACCTCCGCAGGATAGCCGAGCCCCTGCTCACCGCCGGCGTCGGGCGCGGACGGCGCCACCGCGATCGGCAGGTTCAGCCAGAAGCGCGACCCGTCGTCGGGTGGCCGTCACCATCGCCGCGCCGCGGGCGAGCTGGCGCGACACCGCCCGCGGTCCCGGTCCGCCGGGGACCTCGCGGCGGCGCAGGCCGCGCTGTGGATCGAAGAGCTTGGTCACCTCCGGCCCCACCCGCGGGTCGATCGCACTCCAGTCGGCGGGCGACAACCGGTCCAGCGAGCGGCGGCCGTCCGCCGCCCGGCGGGCGGCGCGAGCCACCAGGCCGTGCGCCTCACGGAAGGGGACACCCTGACCGACCAGCCACTCGGCCACGTCGGTGGCCAGCAGGCCGGGGTCGCCGGCGGCGCGCCGCATCGCGGTGGTGTCGAAGCGCAGCACCCGCACCACCTCGGTGAGCATGGCCAGCGACGACGCGGCGATGTCGACGGCGTCGAAGAGCGGCTGCTTGTCCTCCTGCAGGTCACGGTTGTAGGCGAGCGGCTGCCCCTTGAGCATCGTCAGCAGTGACACCAGCGCGCCCACCGTCCGGCCGCTCCTCCCCCGCGCCAGCTCCAGCACGTCGGGGTTCTTCTTCTGCGGCATCAGGCTCGAGCCGGTCGCGTAGGCGTCGGGCAGCTCGGCGAAGCCGAACTCGCTCGAGGTCCACAACACCAGCTCCTCGCCAAGGCGAGAGAGGTGGACCATCAGCAGGGCGCAGGCAAACACGATCTCCACCGCGAAGTCGCGGTCGGAGACGGCGTCGAGGCTGTTGGCGGTGAGGCTGGAGAAGCCGAGCTCAGCCGCAGTCACGTCGCGGTCGATGGGGAGGGTCGTCGCCGCCAGGGCGCCGCTTCCCAGCGGGAGGACGTCAGAGCGCCGCTGCGCGTTCTCGAGCCGTTCGACGTCGCGCTGCAGCATCTCCACGTAGGCGAGCAGGTGGTGGGCCAGTGACACCACCTGGGCCCGCTGCATGTGGGTGTACCCGGGCAACACGGTGGTGCGATGCTCGCGGGCGCGATCGAGCAGCGCCTCCTGCAGCCCCGCCGCCGCCAGCATCAGCTCGCCGCAGACGCGCCTGCCGTAGAGCCGCAGATCGGTGGCCACCTGGTCGTTGCGGCTGCGGGCGGTCTGCAGCTTGCCGGCGACGTCGCCCGCGATCTCACCCAGCCGCCGCTCCACCGCGGTGTGGATGTCCTCGTCGGCGGGCTGGAAGACAAAGGTGTCGCGCTCGAGCTCGGTCTGCACGGAGCCCAGCCCGCGCTCGAGCCTGCTGGCCTCGGCGGCGGTGAGAAGACCGACGGCGCGAAGCATGCGGACGTGGGCCAGTGAACCCTGGATGTCTTCGGCGAAGAGGCGGCGATCGACGGCGACGCTGCTGGTGTACTCCTCGACCCGGCGGCTGGTCCGGCCGCCCAGCCGCGCCCCCCAGACCTTGCCGCCCCGACGCACTCGGGCGTCGCTAGCCACGCGGTGCCTCGAGACGCTCCAGCCGTTCCGGGAGCAGGCGCCGGGCGGCCTCACCCAGCGCTCCCTGCACGCTCGTCTGGGTGCGCAGCGGCAGACCGAAGAGCTCGATGAAGCCGCGGGCGGCGTCGTGGGAGAAGCGGTCCTGGGCTCGATCGTAGGTGGCGAGGTCGTGGCGGTACAGCGATTCCGGCGCCTTGCGGCCGACGACCCGGATCGCCCCCCGCTGCAACCGCAGCCGGACGTCGCCGGTGACGAACTCCTGGGTGCTGCGGACAAAGGCCCAGAGGTCGTGGCGCAGCGCGCTGAACCACAGCCCCTCGTAGACGAGCCGGGCCCATTCGTCGGCGACGATCCGCTTGAACCGCATGACGTCCCGTGACAGGGTCAGCGTCTCCAGCGCCGCGTGGGCGGCGAACAGGATGGCCGCTGCCGGGGCTTCGTACACCTCACGCGACTTGATCCCCACCAGGCGGTTCTCGACGTGGTCGATGCGCCCCACACCGTGGGCGCCGCCGAGCTCATTGAGCCGCTCCACCAACGCGTCGGGGGCGAGCGCTTCGCCGTCGACGGCAACCGGGACGCCGTGCTCGAGCCGGATCTCGGCCTGGGCGCCGCGGGCCGGCGCTTCGGCGGCATCGGCGGTCCAGGCGAAGACGTCGGGGGGCGGTTCCTGCCAGGGATCCTCGAGCGCTCCCGCCTCGATGCTGCGACCCCACAGGTTGGCGTCGACGCTGTACGGCGACTCCGCCGTCACGGGCACCTCGATGCCGTGCTCGGCGGCATAGCGGAGCTCATCGGGACGCCCCATGTCCCAGTCACGCACCGGCGCCACCACCTGAAGCTCCGGTGCCAGCGCCGCCACCGCCACGTCGAAGCGCACCTGGTCGTTGCCCTTGCCGGTGCACCCGTGGGCGACGGCGCTCGCGCCCTCCTCGCGCGCCAGGTCGACCAAAAGCTTGGCGATCAGCGGCCGTCCCAGCGCCGTCGCCAGGGGGTAGACGCCCTCATAGAGCGCTTCCGCCATCAGCGACGGGAAGGCGAAGTTCTCGACGAAGAGCCGGCGGGCGTCGACGACGTAGGCGGCCACCGCACCGGTGCGCAGAGCACGCTCCTGGACGGCGCGCAGATCCTTGGCCTCGCCCAGATCGATGCTGAGGGCGACGACATCGAAACCGAGCGTCTCGGTCATCCAGCGGATGGCGACCGAGGTGTCCAGGCCGCCGCTGTAGGCGAGGACGCACTTTTGGCGGTTGGTCACCCACGCCCTCCGGCCAGAGCCTCCAGGCGAGCCTGCAGGCGGCGCGCCGCCACCCGGCCGCGCACCACCACCAGCACCGTGTCGTCGCCGGCCACGGTGCCGGCCACCTCGTCGAAGCGGGCGGCGTCAACGGCGGCGGCGACCAGCGGCGCGGTGCTCGGCCGCGTCCGCACCACGCCGAGGTTGTCGACGAACTCGATGCCGCGGACGTGATCACGCAGCGCGCTGCGCAGCCGCGCCGCCGTGCCACCAGGATCGGCGTCGGCCACGGCACCGACATACCGGAGTCCGTCGCCGTCGGGGATGCGCACCAGGCCCAGCTCGCGGACGTCGCGGCTGACGGTCGCCTGGGTCACGTCGAGGCGCAGGCCGTGGAGCGCGTCGACGAGCTCCTCCTGGGTGCGGATGGGGCGCATCCTCACCAGGTCGAGGATGGCCCGCTGCCGCTCCGCCTTGGAGACCGGTCGCGGCGCGGCGGGCGCGGTGGTGGCCGCGGTCATGCCGCATCGCCTCGGCGCTGCAGCGCGAGCTCCATCGCCGTGGCGAGGCGGCGCACCCCCTCGTCGGCCTCGTCGGCGCTGAGGGTGAGCGGCGGCACCAGGCGGATCACCCGCGGACCGGTGGCGTTGAGCACCACGCCCTGCTCCAGCCCGGCGTCGACCACCACGGGTGCGATGTCGTCGCCGAGCACCGCCGCCAGCATCAGACCGCGACCGCGCACCGTCTCGACCGGCAACCCGCACTCGCGCAGACCGAGAAGCCCGTCACGCAGCCGGGCACCGACGCGCTCGGCGTTGTCCAGCAGACCGCGCTCCTCGATGGTGCGGAGGACGGCCACCGCGACCGTCGCCGCCAGCGGCGTGCCCCCGAAGGTCGATCCGTGATCGCCCGGCTCGAGCACGTCGGCGCGGGGAGCGGCCAGCGCCGCGCCGATGGGGATGCCCCCGCCGAGCCCCTTGGCGACGGTCATCACGTCGGGGGTGACGCCGGCGTGCTGATGCGCCCACCAGCGGCCGGTGCGCCCCATCCCGCTCTGCACCTCGTCGAGGACGAGGAGCACGTCGCGCTGGTCGCAGAGGGCGCGGATGCGGCGCAGGGTGTCGTCGCCCATGGGGACGATGCCCCCCTCTCCGAGCGCCGGCTCCAGCATCACCGCGACCACCGAGTCGTCGATCGCGGCGGCCACCGCGTCGGCATCGTCGAAGGGCACGTGGGCGAAGCCGTCGACCGCCGGGGCGAAGGTGTCGAGGTAACGGCCGGTCGCCGCGAGGGTGGCCAGGGTACGACCGTGGAAGGCGCCGACGGCGCAGACGATGCGATAGGCACCGCCGCGATGGCGCTGACCCCACTTGCGAGCGATCTTGATGGCCGCCTCGTTGGCCTCGGCACCGCTGTTGCAGAAGAAGACGCGCGCCGGAAAGGCGGAGCGCACCAGCCGCTCGGCGAGCTCGACCTGCGGCTCCGAGTAGTAAAGGTTGCTGACGTGCACCAGCTGCGCCGACTGCTGCTCGAGCGCGGCCCGCACCGCCGGAGCGGAGTGCCCGAGCACGTTGACGGCGATGCCGCCCACCAGGTCGAGATACTGGCGACCCCCGTCGTCGACGAGCCAGCACCCCTGCCCCCGCACGAAGGTGACCGGGAGCCGGCGGTAGGTGTTCATCAACACCCGCGCGGCACGCTCCTGCAGCGAGGCGAGCGCGGTCTCGGCGCTCATGCCGCCTCCGGCCCGTCGTCGGGTTCGACCCGGATCATCGTCCCGACCCCGGACTCGGTGAGCAGCTCGAGCAGCAGCGAGTGCGGCACCCGGCCATCGACGATGTGGACCGCGCCGACGCCATCGAGGGCGCGGAGCGCCGCCATCACCTTGGGGATCATGCCGCCACCGATGGTGCCGGCGGCGATCAGACGGCGAGCCCGCACCGCGTCGAGCTCGCTGATCAGGCTGCCGTCCGTGTCGCGCACCCCCTCGACATCGGTGAGCAGCATCAGCTTGCTGGCACGCAGCGCCACCGCCAGCTCGGCGGCGACGGAGTCGGCGTTGACGTTGTACGCCTGACCGTCGTAGCCGAGTCCGATCGAGGCCATCACCGGGATCCGGCCCTGGTCGAGAATGGCTTCGATGGGCTCGGGATTGACCTGGACGATGTCGCCGACAAATCCCAGGTCCTCGCCGCCCTCGGGTTCGCGCGGCTGCACCAGCAGGGTCGGTCCGTCCTCCCCGGACAGCCCGATGGCGTTGCCGCCCAGATGATGAATGGCGGCGACCAGCTCGGGGCCCACCTTGCCAGTGAGCACCATCTTGGCCAGCTCCATGGTCTGCGCATCGGTGACCCGCAACCCGTTGACGAAGCGCGTCTCCAGTCCCATGCGGCGCTGCCAGGCGGAGATCGCCGGACCGCCTCCATGCACCAGCACCGGGCGCATGCCGACGAAGCGCAACAGGACGACGTCCTGGAGCACCGGCTCGGGGTCGCCGCCCTCGATCGCCGCCCCGCCGAGCTTGATGACCACAGTGTGCCCGGCGAAGCGCCGGATGTAGGGAAGCGCCTCCACCAGCACCTCGGCACGGCGGATGCGCTCCTCGATGGTGAAGCTGCTCATGGGGAAGTCGCCGCTTCTCTGAGGATCATGTCGTGTAGTCGGCGTTGATATGGACGTACTCGGCAGACAGGTCGCAGCCCCACGCGTGCGCCTCGTGCTCGCCGGCGCCGAGGTCGCAGTCGATCTCGATGCGGGCCGAGCTGAACGCGGCACGTACCGCGTCGGGATCGACCGCGCGAGGAGCCCCGTCGAAGACGGTGATGGCGCCGACCTCGACCCGGCAGCGATCGAGCGAGAACTGAGCGCCGCTCCGCCCCAGCGCCGCGACGACGCGCCCCCAGTTGGGATCGGCGCCGTGGATGGCGGTCTTCACCAGCGGGCTGGCGGCGACGGTGCGCGCGGCGGCGCGGGCCTGGGCCAGGTCGGCGCCGCCGCGCACCCAGACCCGGAAATGCTTGGTCGCGCCCTCGGCGTCGGCGACCACCTGCTCGGCCAGCGAGTCGCAGACCTCGAACACCGCCCGCTCCAGCGCGGCAAGCTCTGCCGATCCCTCGGTGAAGGGCTCACCCTCCGCCACACCGTTGGCGAGGAGCAGCAGGGTGTCATTGGTCGAGGTGTCGCCGTCAACGGTCACGCAGTTGAGGGTCTGGTCGGCGACGCGCGCGAGCACCGGTTGCAGGACATCTCGAGCCACCGGGGCATCGGTGGTCACCAGCGCCAGCAGGGTGGCCATGTCGGGATGGATCATCCCCGCCCCCTTGGCCATGCCGCCGACGGCGTACCGCCGCCCCGATGCCTCGAACGTGGTGTTGGCGATCTTGATGACGGTGTCGGTGGTCATCATCGCTCGTGCCGCCGGCTCACCGGCGGCGGGAGACAGGGCGGCGCAGGCGTCGCGGATGCCGCGCACCACCCGGTCCACCGGCAGCGGGCGGCCGATGACCCCGGTGCTGCAGACCAGGACCTGTCCGGGGTCGAGGTCGCAGCCGTCGGCCGCCGCCTTGCACATCTGCAGCGCGTCGCGGAAGCCCTGGGCTCCGGTGCAGGCATTGGCGTTGCCGGAGTTGATCACCACCGCCTGCACCCGTCCCTGTCGCAGGGTGAGCTGGGAGATCACCACCGGTGCCGCCTTGACCAGGTTGCGGGTGAAGACCCCGGCCACCTCGCAGGGCCGCTCGCTGCGCAGCACCGCGACGTCGAGGCGCCGCTCATCGCCGTCGTCACGGATGTGCGCCGCGGCCACTCCGGCGACGAAGCCGCGGGGGACGCAGACCCCCGCCGGGATGGCCTCCACCACCGAGGCGTTCACGGCCACGACGCCTCCAGCTGCAGCCCCGCGGTCTCGGGATATCCAAAGCGGAGGTTGAGCGCCTGCAGCCCCTGGCCACCGGCGCCCTTCACCAGGTTGTCGATGGCACAGGTGATCACCGCCCTGCCGTCCTGCCAGCCGGCGTGGAGGGCGGCGACGTTGGTGGCGGTCACGCTCTTGGTGGCCGGCGGCTGCGGGTCGAGGCGCAGGCAGGGATGGCCGTCGCAGAACTCCGCATACGCCGCCTCGATGTCGGATGCCGTCACCCCGGGGCGGGGGCGCAGGTAGGCGGTCGCCAGGATGCCGCGGGTCATCGGCACCAGGTGGGGCACGAAGGTGAGCTGAACCTCCCCACCGGCGACCAGGCGCAGTTCCTGGAGCATCTCCGCCTTGTGGCGGTGGCCGTCGACTCCGTAGGCGTGCACGGACTCGTTGACCTCGGCGAAGTGCACCCCCATGGTCGGCGAACGGCCGGAGCCACTCACCCCGCTCTTGGCATCGACCACCAGGTCGGGCTCGACCAGGCCGGCGGACAGCGCCGGGACGCAGGCCAGCAGGGCGGCGGTCGGATAGCAGCCGGGGATGGCCAGCAGGCTCGCGTCCGTCAGGCTGCTGCCGGGAAGCTCGGGCAGGGCGTACACCGCGCTGGCGCACAGCTCGGGATCGGGGTGGTCGAGACGGTACCACTGCGACCACGTCCGGGCGTCGCGGAGCCGGAAGTCGGCACTCATGTCGACCACCACCGCCCCTGACGCCATCCAGCCCCGAGCATGGCTGGCGGCGACCGTGTGGGGAAGCGCGGCGAGAACCAGATCGACTCCGTCGACGTCGAGGCCGGGATCGAGTTGCAGGTCGACGCGGCTGCCGGGGACGACCTCCGAGAACCGCCTTCCCGCGTGGGTGCGCGCCAGCAGGCGCACCAGCTCGACGTGGGGATGCCGGGCCAGCATCTCGACACACTGGATGCCGATATAGCCGGTGGCGCCGGCGACGGCGGCGCGGAGCCGGGGCGGGGCGGCCATCCGCGCTTTATACGGGACTAGTGCATATTTATGCAACCCCGCCGCGGGGATCGACGGGCCTCACCGGCGGCGGGACTGCGCCTCCACCCGCCGGCCCTCGCCCACCCGCTCCACCCGGCCGGGGAGCCCGGTGTGAGGCAGCCCCGGCGACGCCGCCTGCTCGTGGAGCATCCGCGCCAGCTCGTCACCGGCGGGGATCAGGCCGCGAACGGTGGCGAGCAGTGTCCCCAGGCCCTCCGCCTTGCTCACGGTCACCACCCCCGGCACCTCGCCGCCGAGCTCACTGGCGCGACGCTCGACCGCGCTGTAGAGGACGATCGGGATCGACCGCCATTCCGGATTGCGCCGGATCTCGCGACAGAGAGCGATCCCGTCGAGTCGCGGCATCATGATGTCGGCGATCACCACGTCCGGTGGCGACTCGCTCACAGCGTCGAGTGCTTCGATGCCGTCGTGCACGAGCTCGACCTCGAATCCGACGCGCTTGAGGGCGAGCTCGAGCATCAGACAGATCACCGGATCGTCGTCGACAACCAGGATTCGCGGGGACGTCGGCATGCTGCGCAACCGTGTGGGTGGGCTGGGGTGCCTCGATGCTGGACCGCCGGGACCGCCTCACAGACGCGTGTGACCGAGTCGTCACGCCGATGCCAGGGAACCATGGGGTCTGCCCGCAGCTGCTAGAGGCGGTGGACGCCGAGCTCCCGGTGGCGGGCGCGCTCGATGTTAACCGCCGCGCCGACCAGGGCCAGGTGGGTGAATGCCTGGGGGAAGTTGCCGAGCAGCTCCCCGGTGCGCGTGTCGGCCTCCTCGGCGAAGAGGCCGAGCGGGGACGCGAATGGGAGCAGCCGCTCGAACATCCGCTGCGCGTCCTCCACCCGTCCCAGATGAGCGTGGGCGTCGACCAGCCAGAAGGAGCACGCGAGGAACGCCCCCTCGGAGCCGCCGATCCCATCGTCGCTCTCGTCGATGTCGTAGCGGCGGACCAGGTCGCCCACGCAGAGCCGGCGCGCCACCGCGTCGACGGTGCTGGCCAGCCGGTCATGCCGGCGTGCCAGGAAGCGGAGCTGGGGCAGTCGCAGCGCGGCTGCGTCGAGCACCTCGCTGCCCAGGGTCTGGGTGAAGGCGCCGAGCCGCGCCGAGAAGCCTTCGACGACGACGCGGCGGTGGACGGCGCGCCGGGCTGATCGCCAGCGAGCAGAGTTGTGGGGAAACCCATAGCGTTCGGCGAGCCGCAGGCCGCGATCGATGGCGACCCAGCACATCACCTTGCTGTAGGTGAAGTGGCGGTCGCCGCCGCGCACCTCCCAGATCGAGGCGTCCGGTTGCTGCCAGCGATCGATGGCGAGCTCGACGATGGCGTGGAGGTCGGACCACAGGCGCCGGCTGATGCGACCGCCATGGCGCGCGTAGAGGTAGGCGCTGTCGAGGACCTCGCCATAGACGTCGAGCTGCAGCTGGTGGGCGGCGCCGTTGCCCACCCGCACCGGCCGCGACCTCCGGTAGCCCTCGAGCCGGTCGAGCACGACCTCCTCTCCGACCCTCCCGCCGTCGAGGGTGTAGAGGTTGTCGAGCGCGTGGCGGCGGGTGCCGATGCCGCTCCCCGACACCCAGCCGAAGAAGTCGTTGGCTTCGTCGACCAGGCCGAGCTGAAAGAACGCGTACAGCGTGAACGACGCGTCCCGCAGCCAGGTGAAGCGGTAATCCCAGTTGCGCTGCCCGCCGACGGCCTCGGGCAGGCTGGTGGTCGGGGCGGCGACGATGGCGCCGCTCGGCGAGTAGGTCATCAACTTCAACACCAGCGCACTGCGCCGCACCGGTTCCTGGAAGGGACCGTGGTACCGGACCGCGTCGACCCAGTCCCGCCAGTAGGTCCGGGTCTCACCCAGGGCCCGGCGGGCATGCTCCACCGACCACTCACCGCCTGGACAGCGGCCGGCGACGCTGGTGGTCAGGCTGAAGGCGACGCTGTCTCCGAGGCGCAGGGAGAGATCCTGACGTGGACCGGTGAGCGCCCGCGTGCCGCGCACACAGATGTGAATCGGGCCGGCATCAGCATGTAACCGGTGTCCGCTGCAGCGGAAGCCGGAGCGGTCGAGACGAGCGTAGTTTGGGCGGGGAGCGAGCTGCTGGTGCATGACCATCGACCCCGCCAGACACTCCACCACCCGGATCACCCGCGGACGGCCGTGCGGGGACGCGTGGCGCGCCATCGCCGCTTCGTCGATGGGCATGAAATCGACCACGATCACCCGCCCAGTGGCGGTGGTGAAGACCGTCTGCAGCACGTTGGTCCGATCGTTGTATCGCTGCACGACCTCGTAGGCTCCACGCGGCGACAGCTGCCAGTGTCCGCCCCTCTCCGGGTCGAGGATCCGTGCGAAGATCGAAGGGTCGTCGAAACGCGGCAGACAGAGCCAGTCGATGCTGCCGTCCTGCCCGACCAGGGCGCTGCTACGGCAGTCACCGATGACGCCGTAGGCGGCGATCGGCAGATATCCGTCGACGCGCTCGACCGGCCTCATCGTGGCGCTGTGCCTCCCCCGGGCGGCGCCGGCTACGGCGCCGGCGAGGCGTCCTCGGGTGCCGCGGGCAGTTCCACCTGCTCGAAGAAGCACGAGGTGGCACCGGTGTGGCACGCGGGTCCACGCGGATCGACCTGCAGGAGCACGGCGTCCCGGTCGCAGTCGAGGCGAATGTCGCGGACCAGCATGGTGTTGCCGCTGCTGGCGCCCTTCTCCCACAGCTCTCGACGCGAGCGGCTCCAGAAGGTGGCACGGCGGGTGCGCAGCGTCGCCTCCCACGCCTCGCGGTTCATCCACGCCACCGTCAGCACCGCGCCGGTCTCGGCGTCCTGCACCACGGCGGCGACCAGCCCATCAGCGCCGAAATCGGGAACCGGCGCATCAGCCATGGCGACGCATCCGTTGCCACCAGCGGGATCGCGGCGGCGCCGCCCCCTCGCCCTGCAGGGCATTCCGCGCCGCGGCGAAGGCCGCGGCGGCCTCGTGCCGGTGACCGGCGGCGTGCTCGGCGAGGCCGAGGTTGTACTGCACCGTCGGGTCGGCGGCGTCGAGCCCGGCTGCGGCGCGTGCCTCCGCCAGTCCCGCCTCCACGTCACCCGCGCGCACCAGCAGGGTGGCGAGAGTCGTGTGCGCCCGCGCCAGCGAGGGATTGTGGTCGAGCGCCCGGCGCACGTCACGCTCCGCGGCGGCATCGTCGCCGCGCGTCGCCAGGGCCGCGGCGTGCAGCAGCAGCCGGTCGGCGTCGTCGGGGGACTCGGACAGCAGGGCGGCGGCGCGCTCCACCGCGTCCCGAGCGTTGAGGTCGAATCCGTAGCGCTCGCGGATGCGACCCTGGGTGCGCAGCCAGAGCGGAGCCCCCAGCGGTCTCGCCGCCCGGGGGATGCGCACCGGAGGGCGGTGAACCGTCACAGCCGTACCGGCACGCCGGAGTCGGCGAGATAGCGCTTGGTCACAGAGACAGGATGCGCGTCGAAGTGGAAGATGGACGCCGCCAGCGCCGCGTCGGCGCCGCCGTCGGTCAGCACCTCGCGCAGGTGGCGTGGCTCGCCGGCGCCGCCGCTGGCGATCACCGGCACCGGCACCGCCTCGGCGACCGCTCGGGTCAGCTCCAGGTCGTAGCCGTCGCCGGTGCCGTCACGGTCCATGCTGGTGAGCAGGATCTCCCCGGCGCCGCGCTCGGCCGCCTCGCGGGCCCACTCCACCGCGTCGCGGCCGGCCGGCCGGCGTCCTCCGTGGGTGTGCACCCCGAACCTGCCGTTGTCGCGACGGGCGTCGACGGCGATGACGACACACTGGGCGCCGAAGCGCTCCGACGCGGAGTCGATGAGGGCGGGCTCCGCCAGCGCCGCGGTGTTCAGCGACACCTTGTCGGCGCCGGCGCGCAGCAGCGCCTCGATGTCGTCGAGTGAGCGGATCCCGCCGCCCACCGTCAGCGGGATGAAGACGGAGTCGGCGGTGCGGCGAACCGCATCGAGGAGGATGGCGCGGCTCTCGTGCGAGGCGGTGATGTCCAGGAAGACCAACTCGTCGGCGAGGTCGGCGTCGTAGCGCGCCGCCAGCTCGGCGGGATCGCCCGCGTCGCGGAGGTCCACGAAGCGGGTTCCCTTGACGACGCGACCGGCATCGACGTCGAGGCAGGGAATAATGCGCCGGGCCAGACTCACGACGAGACCGCCGGAAAGCGGCGCAACGCCTCCTCGAGCGAGAGCCGGCCTTCATAGAGCGCCCTGCCCACGATGACCCCGCTGGCTCCGGCGCCGGCGCAGTCGGCGATGTCGTCGACCGAGGCGACCCCCCCGGAGGCGATCACCTCGCCGTCATAGGCGTCGACGCACCGTCGCAGGCCCTCGAGGTCGGGACCCTGAAGCGAGCCGTCGCGCCCGACGTCGGTGCGGATCACCCCCGCCGCCCGCCACCGGCGCCAGCGCGCCAGGTGATCGGCGGCGGCGCCGGCTCCCTCGGTCCAACCCTGGGCCTGGGCCACGCCGTCGCGGACGTCGAGACCGAGCAGCACCCGTCCCGGGTGTGCGCGGCAGATCGCCTCGGCGAGCAGCGGCTCGCGCACCGCGAGACTGCCGAGCACGATGTGATCAGCGCCGGCCTCGAGCCAGGCGGCGGCGGCCGCCGCGCTCCGGACTCCGCCACCGACCTGCACCGTGGTCCCGGTGGAGGACACCGCTCGCACCGCCGCCCGGACCGCGTCACGGGAGAGAACGTCGGGAGTCCCACGAGCGGCGTCCAGGTCGACGATGTGCACTCGCGCCGCCCCTCCCCGGGCGAATGCGATCGCGCGTACCGACGGATCCTCGGCGTAGACGGTCTCGCGACCGAAGTCGCCCTGATAGAGGCGCACGCAGCGGCCGCCGCGGACGTCGACGGCTGGGATCACCATCATCGACGGGTCGAGGGTGTCGCGGCGCAGGCGCGCACGAAGTTCGCGTAGAGACGCAGACCGCCCGGCCCGCTCTTCTCGGGGTGGAACTGGGTGCCCCAGACGTTGTCGCGGACGCAGACGGCGGCGATCGGGCCAGCGAAGTCGCAGGTGGCGACCACGTCGGGCCCGGCGGCGGGCGACGCGTAGGAGTGGACGAAGTACATGTAGGTGCCGTCCTCGATGCCATCGGTGAGCACCGAGTCCCGGAGCAGCCGGAGACGGTTCCACCCCATATGCGGCACCTTGCCGCGCTCCGGGCCGAGGCGGGTCACGGTTCCCGCCAGCAGTCCCAGGCCGGCACGGCCGCCGTTCTCCTCGCTCCACTCGAAGAGCAGCTGGTGTCCCAGGCAGACGCCGAGCAGCGGCCGTCCGGAGGCGGCCACCTGGCACACCACCTCACCCAACCCGGTGGTGGTGAGGGCGTCCACGGCGGGCGCGAAGGCACCGACGCCCGGGAGCACGACTCCGTCGGCGGTGGCGATGACCCCGGCGTCGCGGGTGATGGCGGCATCGCCGCCGCTGGCGAGCACGGCGCGCTCGACGCTGCGCAGGTTGCCGACACCGTAGTCGCAGATTGCGATGCGCGGGCTCACAGCACCCCCTTGGTGGAGGGCACCCCCCCACCGACGTGAGTCAGCGCCTCCCGGGTGGCCAGCCCCATCGCCTTGAAGGCCGCCTCGGCGATGTGGTGGGGATTCTCGCCCCGCAGGTAGTCGAGGTGGAGCGAGATGCCGGCTGTCTGCGCCAGGGCACGCACGAATTCGCCGAGCAGGTCGACATCGAAGTCGTTGATGCGACCGCGCAGGGCTGCCATCTCGTAGACGGTGAACGGCCGGTTGCCGTAGTCGAGGACGCAGCGCACCAGCGCCTCGTCGAGCGGGGCATGGGCGGTGCCGAAGCGACGGATCCCGACGCGCTCGCCCAGAGCGCGCGACATGGCGCTACCCAGCGCCAGACCGCAGTCCTCGACCAGGTGGTGGGCATCGACGTCGACGTCGCCGTCGCCGTGCAGGCGCACGTCCATCCCGCTGTACTTGGTGAAGGACTCCAGCATGTGGCGGAGGAAGGGCAGCGGCACGACGATGTCGGCGGTGCCGCTACCGTCGATATCGACGCTGACGCTGATGCGCGTCTCGCGCGTGTTGCGATCGAGCTCGGCCACCCTCCGGGTGGTGCTGCCGTCACCGCTCACGACGCCGCTCCCTCCCCACCCGCGATCTCGACGGTGGCGGCGCCGGCATCGCCGGTGCGGGCGCGAATCGAGGCGGTGTGGCCATGCAGCCCCTCCGCCTCGGCGAGGCGGCAGGCTGCCGGAGCCAGGCGCGCGAGCTCCGCGGGCGAGAGCCGGGTGACACTCGACCAGCGCACGAAGTCCATCACCGAGAGCGGCCCCGCGTACCGGGCCGCGCCGCCGGTGGGAAGGGTGTGATTGGGCCCCGCCACGTAGTCGCCGATGGCCACCGGGCTGCTGGCGCCGACGAAGACGGCACCGGCGCAGCGCACCCGGTCGGCCAGCGACTCCGCCGCCGCTCCCTGCAGCTCGAGGTGCTCGGGGGCGAAGTCGTCGACCAGCTCGAGCGCCTCCTCCATGTCGCGGCTGACGATCAGCGCGCCGTGCCGTCCCGCCGCCTCGGCGATGATGCCGGCGCGCTGCGCGGCAGCAGCCGCGACCGCGAACGCCTCCTCGATGCGGCGGGCCAGCGGCGGGGAGTCGGTGACGCACACCGCCCAGGCGAGCGGGTCGTGCTCCAGCTGCGAGACGAGATCGGCGGCGACGTGGTGCGGCTCAGCGCCATCCGAAGCGACCACCACGATCTCGCTGGGTCCGGCGAGGCCGTCGATCCCCGCGGCGCCGAGCACCGCCCGCTTGGCCAGGGTGACGAAGAGGTTGCCGGGGCCGACGATCTTGTCGACCGGCCGGATGCTCTCGGTGCCGTAGGCGAGCGCCGCCACCGCCTGGGCCCCGCCGATCGCGTGCACCTCACCGACACCGAGAAGGTGGGCGGCGGCGAGGACCGCGGGATGCACCCGGGAGTCGGATCCGGGCGGGCTGGCCACGACCACGGAGTCCACCCCCGCCACCTGGGCGGGGATGACGTTCATCAGCACCGTGCTGGGATAGGCGGCGCGCCCGCCGGGCACGTAGCAGCCGGCGCGGCGGAGCGGCATCCCCCGCAGTCCCAGGTCGGGGGTGCCGCGCAACCGCTGATCGCGCTGCTGCTCATGGAAGGCGCGAATGCGATCGCGCGCGACAGTCAGGGCGGAGGCGATGCTCGGATCCAGGGCCTGCCAGGCTGCCGGCGGCGCATCAGCCGGCTGGCGCGTCTCGGCGACATCGACGCCGTCGAGGCGCCGGGTCCACTCGCGCACCGCAGCGTCGCCCCGCTCGCGAACGTCGGTGACGATGCGGCGCACCGCCTCGTCGGCGCTCAGCTCCCGGCCGAAGAGCTCGCCCAGCCGCCGCTGGCTTTCGCGGTCGAGCTGCGGTTCGGCAAAGCGGCGCGCTCCGCGCGTCATCGCCCGCCAACGAGCCACCTCGTACCGGGTGAGCGCGGTCATACCGGTGCCCGCTCCTCCACCGCACGCCGGAGCGCGGTCGCGACCTCGTTGACCGCCTCGAACCGCGTCTTCAGCGACGCCTGGTTGACGATCAGCCTGGCGGTGGAGCGGTCGGCCTCGGCCACCTCCACCAGCCGGTTGGCGCGAAGCGTGCCGCCGGTGGCGGTGATGTCGAGGATGGCGTCGGCCAGACCGGTTGCCGGAGCGAGCTCGACCGAGCCGTGCAGCTTGATCAGCTCGGCGGCGACTCCGATGCGGTCGAAGAAGGCGCGTGCCGCCCGCGGGTACTTGGTGGCCACGCGCAGCGCCGGCGGCCAGTCCCCCATTCCCATCGGCGACCGCTCCGGCGCGGCCAGCACCAGCCGGCACTCACCGAAGCGCAGGTCGGCCAGCTCGTAGGTGTCGCGGTGGCTCTCCCAGAGCATGTCCTTGCCGACGATGCCGCAGTCCGCCGCGCCCATCTCGACGTAGACCGGCACATCGGTGGGTCGCACCTTGACGAGCCGGTTGGCACCGTCCTCGACCAGCAGCGCCGCGTCGAAGCTCTGGGGAGTCAGGCCGGCGATCCCCGCGCGGCGCAGCAACGCGCAGGTCCCTTCGAGCAGGACGCCGTTGGGAACGGCGATGCACAGACCGCGGCTCACTGGGCTCCCACGTCGGCGGCGTCGCGGGTGCCGAACACCCCGTTGCCGTAGCCGCCCACGGTCAGCTGGCTCAACAGGTCGTCGATGCTGACCTCGCGACGGCCACCCGCCCCCTTCCAGACCACCCGGCCCGCGCCGCGCACCAGCACGTCGACATCGGCGTCCTCGGCGCACGCCCGCAGCTCGCGGCGCGCCGGCAGCCCGGCGCGACGCAGTCGGGTCGCCAGGGCGATGGCCGCGGCCGCCTCCCCGGCGACGTGACCCACGACCAGCACCGAGAAGCCGCCGCTGGCGAGACCGCGGCGGGCGAGGGCGTCGCAGCAGCGGTCGAGATGGAGGACGAAGCCCGTCGCGGGCGTGGCCAGCCCGAAACGACCGAGCAGAGTGTCGTAGCGGCCTCCCGTCCCCAGCGGGAAGCCCAGGTCGCCGCTGAAGAGCTCGAAGGTGGGACCGGTGTAGTACTCCCAGTCGCGCACCGCCCCGAGGTCGAGGTGGACGGCGCCGGCGAAGCCGTGGGCGCCGAGCAGGTCCCAGAGGTCGCCGAGCTGCTCGAGGGCGCGAAGCGCCCGCGGGGCGCGCAGGTCCTGCGCGGCCGCCTCGAGGATCTCGCGACCACCGCGCAGGGCGGGAAAGCGCAGCAGCAGCGAACGCTCCGCGTTGCCGACGGGGGTGGCCGCGAGCGCCGCCTCGACCGCGACCAGGTCACGTCCGGAGAGGGCTGCGAGGACGCGCTCCCGGGTGGCGTCGTCCACCTCGGCCGACTCCAGCAACCCGGGAAGGAAGTCGGCGTGGCCGACGTCGATCTGCACCCCGTCGAGCCCGGCCCGGCCCAGCGCCTCCGCCGCCAGGGCCACGCACTCGGCGTCGGCGGCCAGCTCGGGGGTCCCGATCAGCTCGCACCCCGCCTGCAGCAGCTCGCGGCGGCGGCCTCCCAGCAGCGCCGCATTGCGCAGCACCGGTCCCAGGTAGCAGAGGCGCAGCGGGAAGGGACCGTCCCGCAGCTGGGTGGCGACCACCCGGGCGACGCTGACGGTGCGCTCGCCGACCAGTGCCAGCAGGCTCCCGTCGGCATCCATGAAGCGGAAGAGACGGGTCTGGCTCGCCCCTCCCACCCCGGCGGCGACGGTGTCGACCGGCTCGATCAGGGGAGTCGAGACCAGCCCGTACCCCCACGCGCCGAAGGTGTCGAGAAAGGCGTCACCCACCGCGCGCCGCCGTTCCGCCGCCCCCGGCAGCCAGTCGGTGAATCCGCCGGCCCGCCCCCGCGGCGCTCCGGCGCCGGCAACGGTGGAGGCGTCCTGCATGCTCGGAGTGTAGCGTCGCTCCGCTTTCGGCTAGTTCCCTGTTGGCTCGGGGTGGGGGAGGCACCATCGCTGCGTTCACCCTCGCCGGCCGGCGCCTATCGGCGTCGACTCGGCTCTTCGAGCGCGCCTGCACGGCGCGTCTCAGAGGGTTCTCTCCGCGACGGTGCTTCCCCCACCGGTCGCCCTCCGCGACGGGCCGCTCCGGATCTACAGGCTCCTCGGGGGGCGGGCAGTCTGTGCGCCATTCGGCCGGAGGAGCGCGTCCAAACCGCGCCAAATAGATCGCTCACCCGCGGCCGCTGAAGCCGCGACCATACAACCCTCGCCATGGCGGCGATGGCCTGGGGTGAACGCGCCGAGATCGTGGGCGTCTAGGCAGCGGTCTCCGTGGCGCCAGCCTCCCAGATTCGCAGCCGGCGCCAGATCGGCCGGGTCATCGGTGTCATCAGCCGCAGCTCGATCAGCAACTCTCGGACCTTACGCAGCGAATCGAGCACCTGCTGGCGATATCGCGGGTTGTCCTTGTAGGCGGCACGGATCACTGAGCGCGGGATTCCGTACTCCTTCACCATCTGCGGCGACGGCTGCATCATCGTCTGCGCCATCACGCCAAGGATCAATGGTGCGTTGATCGCCAGCCGCTGCCGGCGCAGCCAGCTCAGCTGAGGCACTCGATCCCTGAGGTACTGGCGTGCGAAGGACAGGTGCCGTGCCTCCTCGGTGACGTGGATACGCATGATGCGGAGCAGTAATGGATGTGAGTCGCCGTTCCGGAGCGCGACTCGCTGGACGTGGTCGATGGGATCCTCACCGCCGAGCACGAACACGAAGAACAATTCGGGGAACTTGCGTCCCAGGCGGATGACCTGACGTGCCTGGAAGCGCAAGAATCGCGAGAGGCCGGGAGTGTCGAACCCGGCACGATTGACGAACTCCTGGAACATCAGCGAATGCTGCGCTTCCTCGATCACCTCGTGGTACGCGTAGCGGAACGCCGCCGATCCATTGGGCAGATCCGCTGCCCATTCGAGCAGTCCGCGCTTGAGAACGCTCTCGAACTGCAGACCCAGCTTCATCTGAGTGGCAATCATGTGCAATCCGATTCGCGACCGCACTTCAGCGGGTTGAGACCGATACCAGTCGGTGGCACCCAGGGGATGGTCTGGCTCTAACTGCCATCGCGAGTCGGCCGGATCGATGCTGAACCCGGGCTCATCCCAGGGCACATCCACGTAGGCGTCGAAGTGCTTGAGCACCGATTGGCGGTTCAACCGCTCCAGCAAGTTGTCCCAGGTGCCGGACTGCTCCTCTGCGAGAGGGGTCACCATCGTGCTCACTTCCTTCCTCCGGTGGCAGCGTCGACTGGCGCAAAGAGACGTGAGACAGCCTTGAGTGCCTCGAGAACGGCGCGTACCTCGGTCTCGTCATGGGACACGGCCTGGCACAGCGCGAGGCCGTCGAGGACCGTGAAGGTGAACAACGGAGCGATTGAGAACTCCGGATCCGCCGCCGCTTCGGGGAACAGCTCCGCGAAGGTCTCGCGCGCGCTCGCCATGAACTGTCGCTGGAGTTCGGCCATACGGCTGCGCAGCTCGGGATCGGTTCGGGCAGCAACGCTGAGCTCCATCCAAGCCGTCCGCCTGGGGGTGGAGTACAGCCCCCACATGACGTCGACCGCGGCCTCCAGCGGATTGCCACCGGCAGCCTTGACCTCAGCCATGGCCGCCCGGAACTCCGCGTCGTACCGCTGATGGAGATGGGCGAGCGCGCTGGTCACCAGTTCCGCCTTGCTGCCGAAGTGGTGGAGCTGAGCACCACGGGTCAAGCCGGCCCGACGGGCAACCTCGGTGGTGGTGGTGCGCTGGTAGCCCAGCTCCGCGACGCACTCCACGGTGGCGTCCAGGAGGCGGGCCTGGGTCGAGGCGCTGCGCTCCGCCTGGGTTCGGCGGGGGGCTGCGGTGACCATCGCCGGGTTGTACCACTCAATGATACATGCAGTCAAGAATGTATTTAAATTGCCTCCGACCAGCGGCCAAGCAGCTCTCGCCTCTGGGAGACCCGAGGCGAATCGGCCAAGGCGCCGTGCACCCGCCCCCGAGGCCGACAAGGGCGCCCTCTAGTAGTTGTCCTCGGGGCGTTCGTCCTCGTCCTCGGGCTCCTCCTCCACCTCGAAGCCGCCCGCCTCGTCGAGGTCTTCGCCGACGGTCTGCATGCCGTCGAGCTCCTCCTCGGGCTCGTCGCCGCCGCCGGGGACATTGAAGGAGTCCTCCTCGCCGGCGAGCTCGAGGTCGAGATCGCTGCCGCGCTCGCCGAGGAGCGATTCCTTCGCGTAGGGGCGGAACTCTTCGCGGCGGGAGCCGCGGGCGATCGGGAAGGAGGACTTCCGGGCGTTCTCGGGGGACTGGTAGGTCTCCCGGATCATGATCTCAATGCGCTGGTCCTCGACCCGGGCCACCGCGGCGGCGTAGCGGTTGCCGGCGGCCATCAGGGGAAGCAGGCGGCGCTTCAGCTTGGCCTCGACCTCGCCGAGTTCGACCCCGCGCACGGTGCGCGCTGCGAGCGCGGTGCCCCGCGGTTCCAGCTCGACGGCGTCGCCGGGAGCGACGGTGATGGTGACGCCACCGCTGGGCGGCGCGAGCACGCTGAGCCCGCTCTTTCCCGGCTCCTCGGTGAAGAGATCGACGTCGATCGCGCTCGCCTGACCCTCGACGCGGCTCGGCGCCTCGAGCTGGGCGGTGAGCTTGCGGGTGTTCTTCTGGGCGATGAGGTTGAGCGGATTGAGCTTGAGCGTCTCCGAGTAGGCGTCGAGCGCCTCCTGAAGCTGGCCGAGTTCGTAGAGCGCCTTGCCGAGGCGGTTGTACGCGTCCTCGTCGGGGCCGTAGTGGTCGAGGATGGTGCGATTGATCGCCGCCGCCTCGCTCCAGCGGCTGTCGAGCGCCAGCTGGATGGCCTCCTCGACGTACATCGCGCGCGGCTTGACCCGCTCGGCTTCAGCCACCTCGAACTCCATGTTGGACCCGCTTCCGGCAGCGTCTGCCGGTCGACACATCACCGCCACATAAGGATGGCGCAGGCAGCTGCCCCAGGACGGCCCGGCAACTTCGTCCCATCACGGTTGCGCCGCGACGGGAGCGGTATGATACCGGCTCGGTGGAGCGCATCTGTTCGGCGGCCCGATGACTCGCGTCCTCGCCATCGCCAACCAGAAAGGCGGTGTGGGAAAGACCACCACGGCGGTGAGCCTCGCGGGCGCGCTGGCGGAAGCAGGCCAGCGCCTGCTCTGCATCGACCTCGACCCCCAGGGTCACCTCACCATCAACATGGGGGTGCGCCGGCCCGACGACCTCGAGCTGACCGTGTACGACCTGCTCACCAATTCGCAGGTGGCGGTCGAGGATGTGCGACTCCACGCCGACAAGATCGGGGTCGACTTCCTCCCTGCCAACATCGAGCTGAGCGGTGCAGAGATGCAGTTGGCCAGCGAGATCGGTCGCGAGAGCGTGCTCACCGACAAGCTCGAACCCGTTCTCGACGACTACGACTTTATGGTCATCGACTGCCCGCCCTCACTGGGCCTGCTGAGCATCAACGCGCTGGTGGCGGCGACCGAGGTGATCATTCCGCTGCAGTGCGAGTACTTCGGGATGAAGGGGATGCAGCAGTTGCAGCGCACCATCGACCGGGTCCGTGCCAAGCTGAATCCGCGCCTGCGCATCGCCGGCATCCTGCCGACCATCTACAAGGCGCGCACCCTGCACAGCCAGGACGTGCTGGAGCTGGTGCGCGAGCACTATGGCGAGCAGGTCTTCGCCGTCCGGGTCGACGCCAGCATTCGCTTCGCCGAGTGTCCCATCGAGGGCCAGTCGATCCTCCAGTACGCCGCTGCATCACCCGGGGCCAAGGCATATCGCGAACTGGCGGCCGCGGTGATGGCCACCGACGCGGTGGCCGCGGAGGCGGGTTGATGGCCGGCTTCCGCCGCGCCCAGCTGCGTGGCTCGGATGAGCTCTTCCGCCCGACCCAGGCGGAAGCAGAGCGCAACCGCGAGCCGGTCAGCCAGGTCAATCCGACGGGGAGCCCGCCGATCTCGCGCATGCCGCCGCCGAGCGCCGGGGGACGGCTCCTCCGCCTCAGCGACGAGGAGATCCAGACCATCGCCGACGCCCTGCAGCGGCTGAAGTTCCCCGGTCAGCAGAAGACTCCGCCCAAGCCCGCCGTCGAGGAGTTCGAACGCCTCGAGGAGCTGCGGCAGAAGCTGCTCTCGGTTCTCTGACGAGCCGCCGCAAGCGGCACTGTCAGCCGCTGGCGTACAGGGCGTCGATCTCGGCGGCGTAGCGTTCCTCGACGATGCGGCGGCGTACCTTGAGCGTCGGAGTGAGCTCTTCGCCGATGGCAAATCCGCGAGGCAGCACCGTCCAACGCTTGACCGATTCGACCTGGGAGAGACGGCGGTTCACCGCGTCGACGTGGGCCTGAAGGGCCGCCTGCACCACCGCGCTGTCCCGCAGGGTGGCGGGGTCTGCCGGCAGATTGTTCTCGGCCGCGACTGCCATCAGCTCATCGGCATCGAGGGTGAGCAGTGCGGTCACGAAGGGGCGGCGGTCGCCGATCACCACTGCCTGCTCGACCAGACGATGCTCCCGCAGCGCGTTCTCGATCCCACCCGGTGCGATGTTCTTCCCGCCCGAGGTGATGATCAGATCCTTCTTGCGGTCGATGACGCGCAGGTAGCCGTCGGCGTCGAGGCTACCGATGTCGCCGGTGCGCAACCACCCGTCCTCGAGGGTCGCGGCGGTCGCCTGCTCGTCCCCGTGGTATCCGGCGAAGACGGCGCCGCTGCGCACCAGGATCTCGCCGTCGCCGTCGAGGCGGACGTCGACGTCGGGCGCGGGCGGACCCACCGTCCCGATGCGACTGTGTCCCGGCCGGTTGACACTGGTCAGGCCGCAGTTCTCGGTCTGCCCGTAGATCTCGAGGACCTCGAGTCCCAGGGCGGCGAAGAGGCGGAGAACATCGGCGGCGATGGGTGCTGCCCCGCTGGCGACGTAGCGTGCCTGGTCGAGTCCCAGGGCGCTGCGCACCCGCCGCAGCACCAGGCGATCGGCGAGGCGATACCGGGCGCGAAGCAGTGGACCCGGCTCGCGTCCGCTCCCACGGGCGCCCGCCACCGTCTCCCCGGTGCGCACCGCCCAGCGCCCCAGGTGGCCGCGCAGACCGCCGGCCTCATCCAGCCCGGCACGGATCCGCGCCGCCATCTTCTCCCACACCCGGGGGACGCCGAAGAACATCGTCGGCCGCACCTCGCCGAGCTCGGACGCGAGGTTCTGCGGACCGCTGGAGAACCAGGTGGCGTTGCCGAAGACGTACTGACGGAACTCGCTCGCCATCCGCTCGGCGATGTGGGCCAGAGGCAGATAGCTGAGGATGCGATCGTCGGCCTCGGCGGCGGCGATCTGCGACAGGCTGGAGATCGCCGAGGTGATGTTGCGATGGGTGAGCACCACCGCCTTGGGTGGTCCGGTGGTGCCGCTGGTGTACACGAGGGTGGCGACGTCATCGAGCCCCACCGCTCTGGCTCGCCGGTCGACCTCCGCGGCACGCGGGCCCAGCGCCGCCTCACCTCGCTGCATCGCCAGCGCCCAGGGAATGACGAAGCCGTCGTCCGAGGAGCCGTCCAGCCCCTCGATGACGACCACGCGTTGCAGCGACGGTAGACGGTCGCGCTCCCGCAGGAGGCGGTCGAGCTGCTCGCATGCCTCGACCACGGCAACCCGTGCCCCGGAGTGACCGAGGATGTATCCCGCCTGTTCGGCGCTGACGGTGAGGTACAGCGGCACCGGTCGCATCCGCCCCGCGAGGATGGCAACGTCGGCGATGTGCCATTCGGGGCGGTTTCCCGACCAGACGGCGACGTGGTCGTGCTCCGCCACGCCCTCGTCGACGAGGTAGGCGGTGATCCGGCGAGCGGCCTGGCCGAACTGACCCCAGGTGATCGGGGCCCAGCGACCGCCGGCCCGGAAGTACATCGCGGGCCGGTCTGCCCGGCTGCCGACCTGGTGGCGGAAGTGCTCCACCAGGGAGATCGAGGGAGGCGCAGCCGCAGTCGTCGACACGGCGCGCCAGCATAACGGCCCCGCTCTGCTAGCGTGAGGGAGTCCGTGGTCATCGGCAGCCTCGTCATCACCCTGCACGTCCCCGAGAGCCACTCGCTCAAGGAGAAGCGACAGGTGGTTCGCTCACTGTCGGCGCGGTTGCGTCAGGGGTTCAACGTCGCCGTCGCCGAAGTGGGCGACCATGACCTCTGGCAGTCGGCTGAGCTCGGCATCGCCTGCGTGAGTGGAGACGGCCGCCACGCCGACGAGATGTGCCAGAAGGTGTTGCGCTTCGTCGAGGGTGAAGCCGAGGCGATGGTCACCGGTTCACGCTTCGAACTGGTGCACCTGTGAGAGGCCGCCGGTGACCGCGGTCCCGACCGGGGAGCGCGTCGACGAGCTGATCGCCGCCTTTCAGGCGACTCTCCCATGGCCGCTCGACGGCTTCCAGGTGGAGGCGCTGCGGCTGCTCGAGCAGCGCCGAGGCGTCCTGGTCAGCGCCCCCACCAGCAGCGGAAAGACGGTGGTCGCGGAATACGCGGTGTGGCGCTGCCTCGCCGCCCCGCACGAGCTGCGTCGCGCGGTCACCGAACCGACCCACGTGGTCTACACCACTCCTCTGAAGGCGCTCAGCAATCAGAAGTTCCACGACCTGCGCGACCGCTACGGCGAAGCCAACGTGGGTCTGGTGACCGGTGAGCACACCATCAACGACCGTGCCCCGGTGGTGGTGATGACCACCGAGATCCTGCGCAACGTCATCTACGACGAGCCCGGCCGCCTCGACCTGGTGGGTGACGTGGTCCTCGACGAGATCCATTACATCGACGACTACCCCCGCGGGGCCGTCTGGGAAGAGGTGATCGTCCAAGCGCCTCCCCACATCCGCTTCATCGGACTGAGCGCCACCATCGGCAACGTCGAGGAGGTGGCCGACTGGATGACCGGCCTTCGGGGTCCGATGGGCATCGTGATGCGCACCGAGCGCCCGGTGGAGCTGCGTCTCTGGCTGGCGATCGACAACCGCTTTCATCCCCTCTTCGACCGCGAGGGGCACGCCTCCCGCCGCACCCTCGACCTGGCCCGCCGGCAGGACGCCGTCGACGAGCGGATGCGATACGCCCGGCGCGCTCCCGACAACGACCTCCTCCACGTGGTCGAGGAGCTGTCGAGCCAGGACATGGTCCCCGCCATCTACTTCATCTTCTCGAGGCGGGGATGCCGCGAGGCGCTCTCGCGATGCGCCGTCCACGGCATCGACCTCACCACCGCGCCGGAGAAGAAGCGGATCGAAGAGTTCTACGAGGAGCGGCTGGTGGCGGTTGCCGATGACGACGAGCGAACAGTGTACCGCGAGGCGCTACCCCGGGACCTGCTGCGCAACGGGGTGGCGATGCACCACGCCGGCATGCTGCCCTATGCGAAGGAAACGGTCGAGCGACTCTTCCTCACCGGGCTGATCAAGGTTGTCTTCGCCACCGAGACGCTCTCTCTCGGCCTCAACATGCCTGCCCGAGCCTGCGTGGTGTCATCGTTCACCAAATTCGACGGCACCGGCTTCCACGCGCTCACCAGCGCCGAGCTCACCCAGCTGATGGGCCGCGCCGGCCGCCGCGGCATCGACACCCTGGGGCACGGGATCATCCTCAAGGAGCACGACGTTGACATCCGCGACATCTATGAGGCCGCCATGGGTGGAGAGATGTCGGTGGAGAGCAAGTTCGCGCCGACCTACACCATGACCCTCAACCTGCTGCGCACCGGCAGCGTCGAGCGGGCGGAGCTGCTGCTCGAGCGCTCCTTCGGCCAGTATCAGCTGCTACGACGCGGCGAGAACTGGGTGCACCGCGAGGAGAATCTTCGCTCGCGGCTTGCCGACCTGCGCGCCCGGGTCTTCCGTCATCCGGTGGTCCCCTGCACCGAGCGAACCCTGGAGTCCTACCTGAACGGCGGCGAGGAGCTGATCACCATCCAGACCCGGCTCCGTCGCGCCCGTCGCGACCACTGGCGCGACAGCCGTCGTGGCCGCTACGGGGGACGCAGCGCCGACCCCGGCCAGCGCTACGAGGCGATGCGCCGGCAGATGAAGGGCCTGCAGGCGCGGCAGGCGGACAGTCCCTGCCGCCGCTGCCCCTACTTCGGCGAGCACCGGGCCAACCATCTCGCCATCGACGAGATGGAAGAGGCGCTGGCGGGCGGGGAGCAGGAGCTGGAGTCGGCGCGCCACCGCTACCGGGAGGAGTTTCGCGCCTTCCGCGCCGTGCTCCACGAGGGGGGGTATCTCGAGCACGATCGCCCCACCGCGCTCGGCGCCCTGGCGGCGTCGCTCTACGGCGAGAACGCACTGCTGGTCGCGCGTGCCATCCGCGAGGGATGGCTCGATGATCTGCGCCCCGAGGAGCTGGCCGCCAGCCTGGTGATGCTGGTCGCCGAGGATCGCGGTCGAGAGCGCCCCGCCGGACGCCATCGTTTCCCCACCGGGAGGATCGAACAGGCCTATCGCACCCTGCGCGTCGCCCTCTTCCGGCTCGCCTCGCTGGAACGCGACCAGGGCCTGGAGACGCTGCGGCCGCTCTCGCTCGACTTCGTCGATGCCGCCTACCAGTGGGTGCTGGGGACGCCGCTCGCCGAGATCGAGGCTCCGGCCGGCGCCGACCTCGGCGATGTCATCAAGGCGGTCAAGAACCTCTACTCGATGCTGCGCCAGATGGAGCTGGCGGTGCGGGACCTCCCCCTGCACTCGCTGGTGGTCGCCACCCGCGAGCGGATGGAACGCGAGCTGATCCGCCGCGTCTGACCGGCGGCGTCAGTCCCGTTTCTCCTCCCGCACCAGCGCCTCGGGGACGTTCACCACCCGATACGGCAGATCGGTGATGTCCCAGTACTTCACCGGCTTCTTGAGTCGCTTGGCGATCCCGATCTGCACCTTGACGCCCAGCGAGAGATTGCCGAAGACCCACATCTCGTCAGAGCGCACGATGAGGTTGTTGAAGGCCTCGCGCACCGTTTCCTTGGCGACGGTGTGGAGCAGGTAATAGTCGAAGAGCATGAACGGGCAGATGGGGACGTGGCCCTCGTCGAGAACGAACTTGGTGACGTGCTGTCGCCAGTAGAAATTGCGATTGCTCAGGGCGACATAGACGAGACGACGAGGGCGCCGCAGCGCCCGCTCCGCCTGCTCGGCGGGACTCGCCTTGGGGGTGGGAGTGAAGATGCGCTCGAGGATCTCCTCGGCGTTCTTGGGAGCGACGGCGAGCGGCGTCGAACCCTGCTGCTGCTCGACCTCGGGCACCTCAACCTCACTCTGGGGCTTTTGCGCCTGCATAAAGTCTGCGGGATCATACCATCCGTTCCCGCGGCCTCCTCACACCGTCGCGCGAGCTCCCTCGGCCCATGCCGTCAGCCTTCGCAGCCGCCGCAGGGCGCCGTCGAGCAGCGCGACGCGAGTGGGTTCGTTGAGCCAGCGGCTCTGTCCCGACGGATGCGGCAGAGGCAACAGCACCCGGGCGACGCCGGCCGGGTCATCGGGCGCGTCGCCACCGTCGGCGAGCAGAGCACCGCCCACCAGGTCCTCGAGCCTTCGTCGCGACGGCATCAGTCGCGAGAGCGCGAGCGAGCCGGCGGTGATCACCAGCCGCGGCTCGAGAAGCTCGAGCACGCCGTCGAGCCAGGGAGCGCAGAGCGCCACCTCTCTGGCCGAGGGACGGCGGTCGCCGGAGCCGTCGGCACGGCGCCCGGGAAAACAGGTGGTGACCGAGGTCATGTAGACGCGAGCGCGGAAGTCCTCCTCGTCGCGAAAGCCGGCGCGCACCATCCAGCGCATCAGCTGGCGTCCTGCCCGGCCGGCGAAGGGACGTGCGACGTCGCGCTCGACCGGCCCGGGCGCCTGCCCGACGAGCAGGATTCGCTGCCCGGCGTGACCGCTGAAGACGGGACGCGCGCTGGGAATGCAACCGGCGTCCACACAGCGCGTGCACGCGCGGTGCGCCGCCTGCAGTCGCTGCAGCGACTCGCCGCGAGCATCGGCCGCTGTCAACGCCGCCCACCGGGCGCGCCGAGCACGCAGGCACCGCGCATGGCGGCGAGTCTATGGCTCCCCCGGCAACCCGCCGGGGGTATGATCGGCGGTGCCGCCGCACCCGATCACGTGCTGCTCGCCGGCGGAGATTGCTGCCTTCGTCTCTCGCGTCGCCCGCCCCGCCCGAGCACCGATGTCCGAAGAAGCTCCCCGTCCGGCCCCAGGCCACCCGCCCGACCAGCGTCACAGCCGCGGCGCGCCCGCGTGGTGGGCAGCGCTGACGCGCACCGATCTGCCCCACGACCGCATCGAGGAGCCGGGGGCAGCCGGGAGCCGGCAGCGGGGACGCGACCCGCGCCGGGGCGCGATCGACGCCGCCCCGGTCGGACGTTTCCAGCGACTCCGAGGGCGGTGGCGCTCGCTGCTGACGGTGGCCCTGGTGGTGGTCCTGGCGGGCTTGGTGTCCGCGGTCGGGGTCGGGGCAACGTCGATGCGGGGAGCTGTCGCGGGGCTGCTGATCTTCGGCGTCCCCTCCCTCCTGGCCGCGCTGGTCGTCGTCGCGATCGCCCGGCTGGGCCGCTGAGCGGAGGCGGGGGACGGGGGCGGCGACGCCGCCGGGCAGCGAGGAAGGGCGCCCGCGCCGGCCACCGAAGCCGCGGCGCCCTCATCTCGACCCGGCCGCCACTCACCGCACGATCCGGGTCGACCATCGCTTCATCGAGCCCGGGGAACTGACGACCGTCGATCGCCGCTTTGCCGCGGCCGCGGCCTCGCCACCCGAGGCCGGAGGCCTGCCGGCCGACACCGAGGTGCTCCGGCTCCTCGCCACCGCCCCCATCGCCGGTGTCGGCCGGGTGGTGTACTCCTCGAACGCGTGCTTCCTGGTGGAGTTCGAGGCGACCGACCCCGTCGATCCCGCCCACCCGCTGCGCGGCATCTACAAGCCGGCACGGGGGGAGCGACCGCTGTGGGACTTCCCGCACCGGACCCTGCACTATCGGGAGGTGGCCAGCTACCTGGTCGACGCCGCGCTCGGGCTGGGGATCGTGCCGCCGACCGTGCTGCGCGACGGCCCGTTCGGAGCTGGATCGATGCAGCTGTTCGTCGACGCCGTCGGCCGCGAGCTCTCCACCGCCGAGGAGGACTGCCTGCAACCGGAGCTGCGAGCAATGGCCGCACTCGACGTCCTCATCAACAACGCCGACCGCAAGAGCGCCCACCTGCTGATCAGCCCGGGCCCGCGCCTGCGCGGCATCGACAATGCGCTCACCTTCCTCCCCTATCCGCGTCAGCGCACCGTGCTGATCGAACTCGGTGGCGCGCGACTGCCCGACCAGGTCGCCCGCGCCGTTCAGTCACTGCAGGGAGATGACGCGGAGCGAGAGCGGTTGCTGCAACACCTGCGGCTGTTGCTCTCCGCCGAGGAGGTCAGCGCCTTCGCCGGACGCCTCGCCGAGCTGGCGGCCGACCCCCTCTTCCCTCAGCTCGACCCCTGGGACGGACGTCCATTCGAGTGGTGGTAGCAGCCGTCAGGCGGTGGCGGGGAGCGCGGGTATACTCGACTGCTGCCGTGCGCCTGTAGCTCAGTTGGATAGAGCACCGGCCTCCGGAGCCGGGTGCGGGGGTTCGAGTCCCTCCAGGCGTACCAAGTTGTCAGAACCCAACCCCCCCGCCCCGCCGCAGCGCGGTGCGGGCTGCGCGCTGGGCCACGCGCCAGCCTTGTCCGCCTGATGGCGCTTCCTACCAGCACCTCATGGGGTGCGCGCACATACGACTGTCAGCTGGTAGACGGCCGTGCCCGAGCCGTTCGCAGCACCCCTCGCGTTCCACGTTCCGGGCCTCGATCCGGGTGCGACGCGCAGGTGTCCCCCGGAGCCAGGGAGCCAGCTGACATATCCCTGCGTCGACGCGTAGCCGGAGGGACACTGCACGAACCCCGTACGCTGCTCACCTCCCGGAACGGTCACGTACGTGATGCCAACCACGGCATCAGAGTTGTGCAAATGGAGGAGCTGAGCTGTGATCGACTCGCGGCGCAGCCCGGCGGTCAACGGAACCGCCACGCAGATCGCTGTCGAATAGAGGCACAGCGCAATGCCGGCGCCGATCCTGAAACGGCCGGCCACCGGCACGGCGAATCCACAGGCAACCAGAATGGCGATGGGCAACCACACCGGAAGCAGATTACGGGCGAGCACGTAGTCCCATCCCGCAACGGCCAGCACCAGCGGCACTCCCAGCCCGCACGCTCCAACCGCGGCGGTGGGGAGGAGCCGTCGACGCTCGGGCCTCGATGCGCACACGACAAGGAGGGCGACAGCGACGCCCACGAGGACAAGGCCGGCCGCGGTGACGCCAGGGATCAACGGTCCAGTCTGGCCGGCGACGAACACCTCCGCGGTATTGCGGATTCGTGAGGCGAGGGCCGTAGTGCCGATGAAGGTTAGGTGACCCTGCCGGTGCTGGTACTCGGCCAGCGGAGCGAGAGCACCGACCGCTGTGACAATGGGCACGCATGCGAGCGCGACTCGACCGCGCGCCCGGCGTTGGGCGAGCAGCCAGATCGCCTCGCCGAGGACCAGAAAGCCGGCAAAATAGTGAGTTGCGAGTGCCAGCACTGAGGCAACCGACCAGAGACCTATCGTCGACCGCTTCGGGTCCCGCAGAGCCTCTCCGAAGAACAGCACCGTGAGCGCACTCAGGAGCATGAGCAACGAGTAGGCGCGTGCTTCCTGCGAATACCATACGAGCATCGGGCTCACTGCGGCCAGGGCCGTGGTGAACAATGCAACTCGACGCGACGCGAATTGCGCTGCCGCCGCATAGCACACAGGAACCGCGGCCGTGCCGGCGAGCGCCGACAATGATCTCAGCCCAAGCTCGCTAGTCCCGAAGAGCTTGGTCCAGACCCAGGCGATGACGTAGTAGAGGGGCGGAGTGGACTCGGTTAACGGAATGGTGTGGAGCATCCCGCCGAAGCTCAGACGCAGCAGCGCCACAGTGACCGACTCGTCGATCCAGTAGTGCTGCACGCCGAGTGTTGAGAAGCGGAAGATTGCGGCGGTGACGGTTAGCAGCGCCAACAGTGCAGAGCCCCGGAATTGTCGCTCGCCTAGTGGATAGTGATGCGTCCAGAGAGGAGCTGGGGCTCGGCTCGGAGCCGGTCGCTCGTCAGTCAGGGAGGTCCAGTTCCTGCTTCACCTTTTCCAGGGAATCCCTTCACCGCGTTCGATCTGTGCAAGTTCCGCCGCGTCCTCGCCCGGTGTCGGGCTCGTCATCGCAGGGTACGGCATCGAGGACGGCAATCACGGGGTCCTTGCCCGGCTCGAGCAGGCCCGCGACGGGCTCCACCGAGGCATCCGCGAGCTCGTCGACAAGGTGGTGGAGGTCGGAACGCGTCACGGCGCCACAGTACCATCCAGGCGTCTGGCTCAACTACCACCCCTTGTCATTGCCGTCACGGGTTCAAGCAGGACATTCGGCGAACAGCTCCCCGACTCTTCCACCGCGGCCCGGGCCAGGCGCGGCCCTGAGGAACGTTCGGCCCCGAGACGGCGCGCCTTGCTTACTGTGGCAACGCTGCGTGGCAGCTGCACCGCCGTCAGCCGCCACCCGCCCAGGGGTGTCGCCAGCGCTGCCGGGCCGGCGACCCGCCACGCTCCACCGGTGGAGGGTGACCCGGGGTCCCCACCCCGGGCGAAATGGTGTGCCCTCCAAGGCCGTCTTTCTCGTGGGGAAGACGGTGCGCACGAGAGCCCGCCCGGCGCGTGCGTGGGAGAACGGCGATGAGGCGCAAGGGTTCTGCGGCCGCTCTGATGACAGGCGTGGCGGCCGCCTCGGTGATGCTTCCGGGTCCCGCCCTCGCGGCTCGCGACCCGTTCATCCCCATCCAGTGCGCGATGCAGGGCCTCGGCGGCGCACCCACCGACGTGAACGCCCAGGCGGGGAACGGCAGGATCACGGTGGGGCTCAACACCGCAGGGACGATCACCGTCTTCCGCTATCCGAACCCGAGCTTCGAGAACCAGGTCAAGTACTACACCTCGGACCGTGATGCGAACCAGAACCCGACGGGCGCTCTGCCCAACGAGGGCAGCTTCGCCGGAGTTCGCTACACGACCGGCGGCACGATCTCGATGGCGTGGCTGCGGGACTGGCCGCACAGGCAGACGTACCTCTCCGCCGGCACGCCGGTTCCCGTCACCACCTACTCGGCGCCGGGTGGGCTGGGGCTGACCGTCACCGACACCGACCTGGCCACCGTGCACCCGGCCGACTCGTTCGTTCGCGATTTCGTGGTCAGCAGGGCGCCCCGGTCGCCGGTCACCGCGGTCGACCTCGTCTACTACGAACGCTTCGACCCCATCGCCTCCAAGCTTCGCTACGCGCCCGGGCAGGACACCTGCCTCAACCAGCTCAACGACCAGCAGCAGGCCGGTTTCGACGCCGCCCACCAGGCGATCGTGCACTCCTGGAGCGGCGTCGACGCGACCTCGGGCCGACCGTCGTCGGTGGCGTTCGCCTTCGGGTGGGATCGCCCGCCGACGTCGCACCAGGTCGGCCGCGACGAGCACGATCCCCTCGCCCCGCGGGCCGGCCCCCCCGACGGCTACGACCAGCTGACTGCGGCACCGCACCGCCTCGACAACGCCGACAGCCAGGCCGGCCAGGCCAGTGGTGCGCTCACGACGCGGGTCGACTTCGACTCGAAGGGCCGCGACGCGCTGCGACTGATCATCGGTGCAGGCGCCACCGACGGTGCGGCGGTGACGGTGCTCGATTCGGAGAGGACGAGGACCTTCGCCGACCAGGCGGCGGCGGTTGCCGACGACTGGTCGGGCTGGCTGCGGGGGGCGGCGCTTCCGGCAACCGACGACACTCGCGTTCGTGACGTGGCCGAGCGCTCACTGATCACCATGCGCCTCGCCATGGACCCCGACACCGGCGCCATCGTGGCCTCCGCCGACACCCAGGCGCCCTACGGCCAGGACTGGATCCGCGACGGAGCGTTCATCAACGAGGCGCTCGACCGAGCGGGGTTCAGCGACATGGTCAGCCGGCACAACCTGTTCGAGGCCGCGGCGCAGACGTCGGTGTCGAACCCCGACGCGCTCAGGCCGCCGGGGAACTGGCCGATGATGGTGTACGGCGACGGGCAGCCCGCCGGGCCGATCCCCTACGAGATCGACGAGACTGGCCTGGGAGCGTGGACGCTGTGGTGGCACAGCACCTTCCTGCCCGCCGCCGCGGCGCGCACATATCTCGCCCGGGTGTACCCGGCGATCGCCGCCGCGGCGAACTGGCTGACCGCATGCCGCGACCCGTCCAACGCCTTCCCGTGCCAGGCGAACGAGGACGACAGCTTCACTCCGAGCCAGACCCTCCACGGCGCCGGGCCGGTCCTCCTCGGCCTGCGCTCCGCGGTGGCGGCGGCCGGCGCCGTCGGCGACGTCTCGCCGCTGGTGCGGGCATGGCGGGCACGAGCGGACCAGCTCCAGGCTGCAATCGATGCCGCCTACGACGGCGGGCAGCGCGCCTACCGGGAACGGCCCGGCGACGCGTCGGCGTCACCGGTGTCGTTCACCGACGGCGGCTGGCTCCTGTGGCCGGTGCAGCTGCATCCCTACGCGGACGCGCGCATGCAGGGCGAGGCGCAGGCCGTTTGGACGTCGATGCATCGGTCGTTCGCCTCCGACAGCGGCGGATACGAGGCCAAGGCGCTCCTGGGCGCGTGCCGCGCGTGGTCGCCGCCGACACCGGCGCAGCACACCGCGCTGGTCCGAGCGCTCCACGACTTCGCGACCGTGCTGCCGGCGAGCACCGGTCTGTTCAGCGAGTTCTGGCAGCGCCTCCCGGCGGGCGGCCGGATCCGCGGCATCAACGACGCTCCGCACGTGTGGGAGCACGCGCTGTTCTACCTCGCCGGGCTCTGCATCGACGGGCCGGCGATGGAGAGCTCGTCATCGCCCGCGTCGGCGACGTCGCCGGGCGTCGCAGCCGGCTCCATGCCGCTCGGGACGCCGAACACCGCCGCGAGCCGGGTGTCCGTCTCCCCGTGGGTCGCGGCGGCCTGGATGGTGACGGCGGTGGCGGTCGGCAGGCGCCGGCGGCGTCGTCGTTCGGCTCGCGGTCTCAGACCACGGACGTCGTGGGGGGAGCGGGCCTGAAGTGCTCGGCCATCCAGGCGACCCCGAAGTCCATGAGGTCTCGGGCATCCAACAGTTGCCACTCCGCCTTTCCCACCCGGCCGGTCGTGCCGCGACCGGCGGCGAGATACTCCTGGAGGATCGTCGCGAGTAGTCCTCGCTCGGCCACACGACGATGCCGTCGCCGTCGTCGACACACTCGACGGCCCACAGTTCGGCACCGTCCCGGACCGACCGCGGCGTCCAGCGCGTCGATAACCCCGTCCGCGCCGCCGGCTACGGGACCGATGCGGCGCAGCGGCGGGTGGACCATCACGGTCATGCCGTCGAGGACGCCCAACGCGCGGAGGTCATCGCGTACGCGCGATGCCGTAAGCTCTGTCATCAACGCAGTGCAGGCCGACGCTACAGGCCGGTACGGGAACGCTGCAGTGCGCCGGCGAGCCGCCGGAGAGGCGCGCGGCGGGAAGCAGGCATGGGCCTCAGCCGGAGCTGGGCGGCCACGAAATCAGCAAGATACGCGTCGAGTTCTTCGGGGGCTGTGAAGATGTGCTCCCGATACTCGAAGCTGCCCTCCCACCACAGACGGGCGACCCTTTCGTCCTCGGGCAGACGCTGCCAGAAACCGCGCGGGAAGTGGTCGCTCTCCCGTCCATGCATGACGTGGTGCTTGAAGACGAATGTGACTCCCTGCGCCGGATCCATCTCGACCAGCCACCGGTGGTGTCCCCATCCGACCCACGGCCCCTGGATCCCGTAGCTCTGCTCCTCGAGG
>VBIQ01000026.1 GCA_005880985.1 Chloroflexota bacterium | reverse complement strand
CGCCCAGTCCTTCAACGACGTGATGACCTACGTGGAGTCCAAGCTCTCGCAGGTGGCCGCCCGCTGACGCTGCGGGCGTGAGGATGGCACGCTTCCAGAGCCTGCGGCAGTGGGCGGTGCGGCACCCGGTCGTGCATGGTCACCCTATCCACGCTGCTCTATCCGACCTCCCCGCTACGCTCATCCCGTGCGCGTTCCTTTCGTCGTTGGTCGCAGGCCTGAGCCGCCGGCGCGAGGCGGAGGCCGGGGCGGTCTGGTCGACCAGGGCGGCGGTGGCGGCTTCGCTCGCTGCCGGCGCCGTTGGCTGGTGGGACTGGCTGACGATGCCGCGGGAGCACCCCGCGCACCGGCCAGCCACGCTCCACGGCGTGATCAACTCAGGTGGCCTCGCACTGGTCGGCGCTGCTGGATTGAGACGGCGGGAGCGAACGAGCTTGCTGGGGGCCGCAACAACCGCCGTAATCGTGGGCGGCTGGATTGGCGGTGATCTCGTCTACCACCACGGATGGCGCGTGCGCGGGGCGGAGGAGCTCGAGCTGATCGAGCCGACGCTGAACGAACGTGGAGCCGCCGACGTCATCGAGGCTGCCCGCAAGGAGATCGTCGACTTCGAACGGCGCGAGACCTACCTTCCTCCGCGACGCTAGCCGCCAGGACTTCCGCGAAAGGAGGATCCATGGCCGATCACGACGACTGGGTGACGCATAGGAGGCGATGAGGTGTCAGAGTCCCGCGACAAGTTGAGCAATGAGGAAGTGGCCGAACGCCTCCGCCGGCTTTCCGGATGGGCGGCCATTGAAGGAAAGCTGTCCAAGGTGTTCGCGTTCGACGACTTCATGGGGGCAGTCGACTTCGTGAACAGGGTGGCCGCAGTGGCTGAGTCGCAGGGCCACCACCCTGATCTCCAGGTCAGCTGGGGCCGTGTCGTTGTGACTCTGACCACTCACAGCGCGGGCGGGCTGACCTCCAACGACTTCGAGCTGGCCGCTCTAATCGACCAGGTCTGAAGCGCGCGTCGTGCGCGACGAATGCTCCCACGTTGAGCGCCGCGGCACGCGCCAGCTGGAGCCCTGATGAAGGGCGTGGCGTGATCGCTGCCATTCGTGACTACGCGCTTATCGGGGACACGCGGACTGCGGCACTGGTGTCGTCAGCGGGTGCGATCGACTGGATGTGCTGGCCACGCTTCGACTCAGAGCCCCTCTTTGGCCGTCTCATTGACCAGGACAAGGGCGGTTCCTTCGAGCTGACGGTCAACGACATTGTCGACACCCGTCGCCGCTACCGAGACGCTTCAGCTCTGCTGCTGACCGAGTGGCAGACTACGACCGGCGAGGCACGTCTCACCGAGGCCATGGTGATGGGGACGCGCGCGCCCGTCCTCATTCGATTGCTCGAGTGTACCGGCGGCACCGTTCGCGCGAAGCTCGTGTATCGGCCGCGGCCCGGCATCCCGGGCAGACCGCCACGAGGGATCTCGCTATCGCTTCAGACGGCGCCTCGCCTGGAACTCAGCCATGACGGAACGTGGAGCGGAGCGTTGCAGGCCGGCGAGCGACTGACGGCCGCGATGACCGAGCGCCGCAGCATGATTGGAGAACGCGAGGCGGCCGCCATGCTGGAGCGGACCCACCAGTGGTGGCAGCAATGGAGCAACGACATTCGCTGCGGCAACGCCTACCGCGACGTGCTGGTGCGTAGCCTGATTACGCTCAAGCTCCTGACGTACAGCCCATCGGGTGCGCCGGTGGCGGCGCCAACAACGTCACTGCCGGAAGAGATCGGCGGCAGCCGGAACTGGGACTATCGTTTCTCGTGGCCGCGCGATGCCAGCGTCGGCGTCGCGGCGTTCCTCGCCGTCGGCTTGCACCGGGAGGCGTGCGCGTTTGTCGAGTGGCTCACCACCTGTGCGGCCTCGGGACAGCACGGCATCCGCGTCCTGTACACCCTCGATGGCCGGGCGGGGTCCACGGAGCGCGAGGTCACTGACGTCTCCGGCTACATGGGCAGCCTGCCCGTCCGCATCGGCAACCTCGCCCAGGAGCAGCATCAGCTCGACGTCTACGGATGGGTGATCGACGCTATCTGGAATCTCGTCGACGCCGGACATCGGCTCGGCCGTGGCAGCCGAAAGGTCCTGGCCGACTACGCCGACTACGTCTGCCGTGAGTGGCGCCGACCTGACGCGGGCATCTGGGAGGTACGCGAGGAACCGCGCGACTACGTGCACTCCAAGGTGTGGGCCTGGATCGCCCTCGACCGAGCCGCTCGGACCGGCCGTGCTCTCGGCATGGACCGTCGCCGTCTGGCCATGTGGGAGAGCACCCGCGACGTCATCGCCGCCGAGGTGCGCGAGCGGGGATTCAACGCCGAACTGGGCAGCTACGTGCGAGCGTACTGCTCACCCGAGCTGGATACCGCCGTCCTGCTGCTTCCCCTGACCGGCTTCGACGACCCCTCAGGGTCACGTGTGTCGGCAACGGTCGAGGCGATCTGGCGCGAGCTCGGCGCCGGCGATCCGCTCCTCTACCGCTATCCTCCAGGCGCCGACGGACTGCCGGGCAGGGAGGGGGCGTTCCTGCCTTGCTCGTTCTGGCTGCTCGAGGCACTCCTGCGGCTCGGTCGGCACGAGGAGGGGCTGCGACTCTTCGATCAGGTGCTGGGCGTTGCCAACGATCTGCTGCTGCTGCCGGAGGAGATCGATCCCGCAACTGGCGACTATCTGGGCAACTATCCACTTGCCTTGAGCCAGGCCGGGCTCATCCATGCGGTCATCGAGGTTCAGAAGGTGATGGAAGGCAACCGGCCGACGCAGTCGAAACAACGAATCAGTCCCGCGCTGAGCCGATGATGACCGCGGTCGGCATCGCCGAGCCCTTGAGAGTGGCCCGGGTGCGGCGGCCAGCGGTGAGTGCGTCGAAGGCGTGGACACGAAGAGGTCGGCCCGTATCACACCCTGCGCGCGGCGGAGTCGGAGAAGATTCTCGAGCGGTGAGTGCCGGTAGCCGGTGCCGTCGGCGATGGAGATACTCACCGTGCCGTCGTCGAGGTGGTGCTTGGCCACACGAAGGGCGTACGACCCGCGCCCGGCGGGATGGGTCGTGTCGACGCCCTTCGTGTGGCCGGACGATCTGCGCCAGCGGCAGTTGCGCAAGGAGGCCCATGGACTGGTTCGACCGACGGCGCTTACACGGAGAGATCGAAATGCCCGTGCCTGCAAAGTTCGAGGCCGCCCTTCTACCAAAAGCAGGCAGCGGCACCCGTCGCCGTTCCGAGGCGATGACTCAGTGGAGGTGTGGTTCCACCGCGACTGCTGCGACGCCGAGAAGTGCGAGCCAGGCTCCGACGCTGATGGAGCGGCGCGAGCCTGAGGCGAGACCACGCAGCCCGAAGAGGGCCAGTGCGATGGCGACAAGCCCCACCTCGAAGCCGGTTCGGCGGCTGCGAACCACGGCGAGGACGACGGCAAGCGCTGCCGCGACCGCAGCCAGCCCGAGGGTTGCCCGCACGCGCGGACTCGGTGGCTCGGGACGGTGACCGCTCACGACGCGCCCAGCTCAGCCGCGCCGAAGGCGATGGAGAAGCCCCGGCAGTAGATGACCACTGTTGAATAGCGGCCGACGTCCAGGCTGTTCGCAATGACGTACTGCTGATCGCCGCGATTGCCCTTGAGCCCGCCAAGATCCACCTTGTCGCGCACATCAGCAGCGCGACGCACACTGCCAGAGACGAGGTAGACCCGGACATCGGGGCCGTTGCTTGCGCTGAAGTCGGTGAGAGTGAGCACCCGTCCGCCGCGGACCAGTCGGACCACGGCGGCCTTGCCCGAGGCGCTTTCATCAAGATCATGGAATCGCCCCGCGGCGAGCTGGACGTCGACTGCAGGGGCAGCCGCGACACCGCTGCCGGGCAGGGAGGATCTTCGAGTCTCGACGCTGCTTGCCGGCAACCCATGAGCGACGATCTCATGCACTGTCGTAGTCCGGAAGGACGTCAAGGCGAAGAGGGCACCCGCCGCGACCGCGGTCGCCAGCCAGGTGACGCGCATCGCCGCACGCAGGTCGCCGCGGCTGCGGGTGAGGCGGCCGAGCAGGAACCCGCCTCCCGCAAACCAGGCAACGCCGAAGGCGATTGCCAGGAAGGAGCCGCGGCCGACGGCGCCCGCGACCGTGGACGCGAGTGCTCCGCCGAACAGCAGAAGCCCGGCGACCTCGACGGCAAACAATGCGAGGACGACGACGATGCGAGTGAGCCACGGAGTCGGCCGACGGACCGCTGTCGTGGGTGCGCTCATTGTGTCTGCACGCTCTACCATGACCTACCTGTGGTAACAGGATTCGCGGTCTTCCTTCAGAAGGTCCCGGACACAGCCACGCCGGTACCCGGCACCGGTCCAACCGGAGACGGCGTGAGACCGTTGATCTTGTCCTCCACCAGCACCACGACCAAGTTCTTTCCCGTGGGTCCGAAGGTTATCGGCGATCCGGCGTCGGGTCCGGTGGTGTACTTCGTCCCTGCGAAGCGCACCGTGCCGTCGCCCGAATCGGAGAAGATGATGCTGTCGCTCTTGATCAGAGCACCAAGGAAGGCCTTGTCACCTGTATCGGTACGCACGAACCACAAGCCGTAGAAGTGCCCAGAGCCAAAGGGCTGGGCCGGCAGGTCTTCCACTGTGGCGGACCCCGCGAGCACGGTCTGTTCGAGTCGCAGCTGCGCTTCGCCGCTGGCGGCTGGAGCACCACCTCCTGGGGACAGGCTCACCTCGGTGCCGCTACCGGCAGCCGCGGGCCTGTTGAGCACGGCTCCCAGACCTGCGAGCAACACCAGTGTGGATAGCAAAGTCGCGACGGTCATGCGAGCCCGGGTACGTCGTCGTCGTAGTCCTTCGTTCATCGTTATCTCCTTCTAGCGATCATGCAACTGGACCGTAGCTCGGAGCCGATTTCGCGCCGCTTACGGGCCGTAAGAGTTTCGTAATGACCGAGAAGGCATACACTTGGAGAATGGGGAGCGGTGGCCGCATTCTGGTAGTCGATGACGACCCCATCGTGGGCGACGTCCTTTCGCGCTACTTGATCCGGGAGGGCTACAACACCGAGGTCGCCGCGGACGCCGAGCAGGCCCTCGAGGCCTGTGAGCGCTCCCTCCCGGATCTCGTCGTCCTCGATCTCATGCTGCCCCGGATCGACGGCGTGGAGGCCTTCCGTCGCATTCAAGCCCGAGGGCCCGTCCCGGTGATCATGCTCACCGCAAAGGGGGAGGAGACCGACCGAGTTGTGGGCCTCGAGCTGGGCGCCGACGACTACATCGTCAAGCCCTTCTCACCACGCGAAGTCGTTGCTCGGGTGCGAGCCGTTCTTCGCCGAGCCGCCGATGGCGAGCGACACCGGACACGAACCGAGACCCTCGACTTCGACAACCTGCATATCGACGGGCGCCGTCGGGAAGCCAGACTTGGAAGCCGTGTGCTTCGGCTGACCCCAAAGGAGTTCGACCTGCTCTATTTCCTCGCTCGCAACCCCGGGAAGGTGTTCACGCGCGTCCGGCTCATCGAGGAGCTCTGGGACTTCGCGTATGACGGAGATCCTTCCACCGTGACGGTGCACCTCCGCCGGCTGCGCGAGAAGATCGAGGCGGACCCCGCCCGCCCTCGCTGGCTGGTCACGGTGTGGGGCGCCGGATACCGGTTCGAACCATGATGGGTTGGCGCGCGTTTCTGCTGCTGGTGGCCATCGGCGTCGCCGGTGCGGCGAGCACGTTGCTGGTCGGCCTCGCTATGGGAATGCACGCCGACGAGCTGACCCGTCTGGGCGTTCTTTTGCTGCCCGCCCTCGCAGTCACGGTCCTCGCGGCCACCATCGCGCGCCCTGTCCTCCTTCGTGCCCCCATCCGTCAACGGGTGGTGGCGACGGCGATGCTTGCCTCGGTGCTGAGCTTTGCCAACCTCACCGCGCTTGCGTCCCTCATGTTCGTGAGTCGTGAGGACGCTACGCTCGTAGGGGTGCTCGTCCTCTACTCGGTGGGGGCGGGTATCGGGGTCGCCCTCATCCAGGCCAGGAGCGCTCTCAGCGCTGTCGATCGACTTGCGAAGACTGCCCGGATGCTGGCTGAGGGCGACCTCGGTGTGCGGGCTGGCCGGTTGGGTGACGGACCGGAGCTGGACGCTTTGGCACGAACGCTGGATGCGATGGCCGAACGGCTGAGCCGATCATTGGCCCAGGTTCGAGACTCCGAAGCCAGGCGACGAGATCTCATCACCGCGGTATCGCACGATCTGCGCACTCCGCTCGCCGACCTCCGCGCCATGATCGAGGCCATCGACGACGCGGTCGTGGAGGATCCTCCCAGCCTTCGCCGCTATGCGACCGAGATGCGCCGCGCCGTTGGCTCCCTTGTGGTGTTGGTCGACGACCTGTTCGAGCTTGCCCAGCTCGATGTCGCCGGGGTTCAGCTGGAATCGCGACGAGTTCCGCTTCAGGATGTCGTGCGATCCGCGCTTGCCGCATGTTCGACGCAGGCGACAATGAAGGGGCTCGCTGTGGAAACCAGCATCGAGAACGCGGTGGAGGCCGCCTGCTCCCCGCGGCTGGCGCGGGTTCTCCAGAACCTGGTCCAGAATGCCGTCCGTCATACGCCCGCAGATGGCACGGTGCTCGTCGTCGCGCGCCGAGACCGGGCTGAGCTCGAGATCGCCGTCGAGGACACCGGCGAAGGGATCGCTCCTGAAGACCTGGTTCGTGTGTTCGAACCCTTCTGGCGCGGTGACCCAGCCCGCTCAGGGGCCGGGTCCGGGCTCGGGCTGGCCCTGGCAAAGAGGATCGTGGATGCCTTGGGCGGCACGATCCGTGCGGAGAGCCAGCCGAGTCGGGGCTCACGATTTGCGGTGAGACTGCCGTACTCGAGTGTCCCGGCGGCGCGGGCACCTATTCCCGACTGACGCCCTTGGGACCGTTAGGTACGCCGGCGGTGGCGGCGACCTCGCTGCTCAGCACCGTGGCGCGCGATTCGGCCCGGACGTGCACGGTGTCGCCGATGCGCACGTCGGCCATGAGCCACAGCTGCTTGCCGACGCGACCGATGAGCCGTCCGGTGATCGTGACTTCCTGGTCGACCGGGATCGGCATTAGGTATGTCAACCGGGTCTCGGCGGTAAGGGCGAAGTGCCCGGCCAGAGCGATCGAAGCCCAGGCCATGGCGTCGTCGCAGACCGCGGCGATTACGCCGCCGTGGACCAGCGACGGGGCACCCGAGTGCTGAGTACCAAAGGTGTGGCGAGCGACCACCACATCGCGCTCGTCATCGTGGCAGAAGGAGAGGCGCAGCCCCGCCTCGTTCGTCGGCTCACAGACGAAGCAATTGGAGGCGAAGCCAAAGGTGTTCGTGAGAGGCTTCAACATAGACCGGTCGAGATCTCTAATCCCCATAGCGAGAAACCCTAGCATGCCGGGTGCACCGCCTTGGCCTTCTGGTCTGCGGGCAGGGTGGCTGAGACCGCTCCCTGACGGGATTGTCTACACCCGTCGCCGAGCCGGTGGCCCGGTCCCGTGCACGATCCCGTAGTTCGATACCAGGAACGGGACGAGGTACGTCAGCACGATCTTCAGCACGGTGCCGGCACCGGCGCGTCCGGCGATCACCACATCGAGCTGGTTGATCGCGAACAGCACGGTCCCCACCACGAGTGCCACCGCGACCGTCCTCCGAAGGTGGTACGGCTCGCAGCAGAGTCCGACCACCTCGCGCCAGGTCCGCCGCGAGGTGCCAGGGAGCGGCGCTGGCGGTCCCGCTCCAGCGAGGGTTGTGTCCCGCTCTTCCTTCGAGTCCACGGGTCCCCCTTTGTGGCCAGGGTACCCGCTCCGCCGTCAGAGGTCTATCGGTGAGCTACGCCCCAGGCTGCTGAGAAAGGTGAGGTGGCCGGTGAGCAGAAGGAGACCGAACACCAGCAGAATCGCCCCGCCTGCCAGGTTGATCACGCCAAGGTTCCGGTTGACGGTGCGAAGGATGTTCTGAAGCCTGTCAGTGAGCGCCGCTGCGGCGAGGAACGGAACTCCGAGGCCGGCACAGTAGACGAGCATCACCGGCAGCCCGCCAAACTCGTGCTGGGAGGCGACCGCCAGGATGGCGGTGAGCTGGGGGCCGATGCAGGGAGTCCAGCCGGCGGCGAAGGTGAGTCCGAGTCGCGTCCAAGATGCAGAGCACCGGCCGCCGCACCCGGCGGGGGCGTCTGGATATCACCGCATCGCCGTCTCGGTGCACGGGTGATGCGTATGCGCCGGATGCAACGCAATGGATGAAGCAGGTCCGGATGCCCTCAATGCAGGCGCCGGCGGACCACGGCCAGACCCGCCGCGAGCAGCCTGCCCCAGACCACGTGGCTGAGGAAGAATCCCGTTATTGACATTGCGGGTCGCCTGAGAGAGCGGTGCCCTCAGTCGCGGCCATCGCTGGCGTCGCGTTTGAGGCCACGTCGAGCCCGCCTCCACCGCCTGAACTCGTCCGCAACCTCTCCCGCCCCCTGGATCACGAAGCGCAGCCGCGCCAGCGGGCCGGAGCGGCAGGTCGGAATGCCCTCGTCGCCTGGGGCACACACCGCCTGCCGGTCGAGATCATCGGTCAACTAGTCACCACGCCGGGATCGTCTCATGTCCTGGCGGAGGGCACGTCGCTGTTATCGCCTGCTTGTCCACCGGGATCTCGCTGGCGCGGCGGCGCTATACTCGCGAGCTCGACTGACTGTGAGGCATGGCATGCTTGAAGTCGGTGATCCCCTTCCTCCCATCTCCCTCCGCGCGGCCGACGGTGCCAGCGTCCAGCTCGACGACTTCTTCGGCCGCTACCTCCTGGTCCAGTGCCTTCGGTACTACGGTTGAATACCCTGCCGCAGCTATCTCGCGCAGTTGCGCGACCGGCGTGAGGGGTTGGACGGTCTCGGCGTCGACGTCGTCGCCGTGGCCCCCACTGCCGCCTACCAGGCGCAGCATCTGATGCAGACAGGTATTCCATTCCCATGCCTTCTCGACCCCGAGCGCAACCTCTATCGAGCACTCGACCTTGGTCGCATCAAGGCCATGGCGTGGCTGCGACTTGACACGTATCGGAACTACCTTCGCGCCGTGGGACGTGCGAGACAGGGGTTGGTGAGTGCCTCCGGCGCAGTTCAGAGACCGGGCCTGGTCATCGTCGAGCCGAATGGACGCCTCGCCTATATCCATCGTGGCGACACGGTGGGCGACTATCCCAATCTCGACGGCGTGATCGCCAGATTACGGCTGCTGACGATCACGCCGGAGTAGCGCAATCCGAACACCTGACCGAGAACGTGGCGCCCTCCTCGCGGATCGGCTACGTCGAGTACGACCGGCGATCATGCCGAGCCGCCAGCCGCTGCAAGCGCGTCCTCTCGTCTGCGGAAGTGCTGACAATCACGAAGCCTACAAATGGGTCGTAGGCGCGACCACACCGTCCGACACCGCGATGGCACCGAACGGCAGCACGATGGCCTCCCGCCACGTGTGGCGGGCGCGTACGAACGTGCGGTCGAGGCACGCAAATTAGCGGCCACGGCAGCTCCGACGGTCATGGGACCCTTTACCGCGAGTCCAACGCCGACGCTCCTTCGCGCAACGTGCTCCATGCGCGACACCCGACCTCGAACGCGTCGGACACCGGTCCGAGAGAGCGCAAGCTGCGGATCACCTGCAGGCACCACAGAGCGGAGGCGTCGAAGAGCCGGCAATTGCTGCCGCTTCTGCCCAGCCCGTAGATCAACCCCAGGCCCTCGTACTCCCGCAGGGCTCTGGTGGACACCCCGCTCCGCCGGGCGAGCTGTCCAATTGTCATTGGTCGGGGCATCGAGATCTCCGTCACGTGTTCGCTTTGCCTCACGCCGCACAGCAGCTGAGCTTGCTGACGTCCCGCGTGAAGGTCTGCGCGGCGAGCTTGAACGCCTCCGCGAAGGTCAAATACGGCGCCCAGGTGTTGGCGACCTGCTCGGTCGTCAGTCCGAACTGGATCGCATAGATCGCTGCCTGGATGACGTCGCCAGCACCGTCGGCCACCGTACTGGCCCCGACGATGCGGCCGGTCGCGGCTTCAGCAACGATCTTGACGAATCCACGGGTGTCGCGATTGACGAGCGCTCGGGGCACGGCGCTCAACGGCAGCACGCGGCACTGGCACTCGATGCCCTGAGCCGCCGCCTGCTCGTCGGTGAGACCGGCCGCCGCGAACATTGGTGAGGTGAAGATCACCCTCGGCAGAGCGCGGAAATCGACCGTCTCGTTGTGGCCCATGATGGCGTTGCGCACCGCCATCGACCCCTCGTAGGCGGCGACGTACACGAACTGCGGATGCCCGGTCACGTCGCCCGCGGCGAACACGCGGGCGTTGCTGGTCCGCAGACCGCCGTCGACCTCGACGGCGCCGCCTTCGGTGAGCCCGATGCCAGCACGCTCGAGGCCCAGGTCGGCGGTGTTCGGCCGCCGCCCGGTTGCCACCAGAACGTGATCAGCGGCGACTGTCGCCTCTGTCCCGTTCACGCGAAAGCTCACGGTTCGGCGGGTCCCCTCACGCGTCACCCTGGTCACGGTCGCACCGGTGTGAAAGACGGCGCCGGCCTCCTCGAGGACGCGCTGCACCGTCTCCGCCGTCTCCGGTTCCTCGGCTGGCGTGATCCGTGGGGCGACCTCGACAAAGGTGACCCTGGTCCCCAACTGCAGGAAGAGCTGACCCATCTCCAGACCGATGGCGTTGGCTCCGATGACGATGAGCTCCTCCGGGAGGTCCTCGAGCTCTAGTGCGGTCGTGCTCGTCAGGTATCCGGCGCCGTCCAGCCCGGCGATCGGTGGCACCGCAGGGGACGCGCCGGTGGCGATGACGTACGCGCTCGCGGTGAGTCGATCTCCAGCGCACTGCAGGGTCCGCGCGCCTGTGAACTCGGCATGACCGCGACACACCGTGAAGCCGTATGCGTCGGCGAGGTCGAGGTACTTCTCCTTGCGCAGGCCGTCGACGAGAGTGTCCTTCGCCTGGACGAGCGCGGAGAGGTCGACTGCGGTCGCCGCGGTCGAGATACCCGGGAAGGGGTCATGTCCTGCGCGATAGAAGGTGTCGGCGGCGGCGAGCATGGCCTTCGAGGGGATGCAGCCGACGTTGACGCACGTTCCGCCGACGGTGTTCGCCTCCATCAGCGCCACCCGGGCGCCGGCGTCGGTCGCGGTGATGGCGGCGGCGAAGGCCGCCGAGCCGGAGCCGAGAACGACGAGGTCGTACTCGTGACCCATGGATGCTCCTCCATCGGGCTTACGTATCCGGGACACCGGATGTGTAGTAGTATACGGCACGCCGTATTCATGAGTGCAATAGCCCCTCGGCCCGCCGCTCCGCCTGCCGCCGACGCGTTCGCTCTGGCCCGGTTCTTCCGCGTCCTTGCGGACCCCACCCGCCTGCGGATCATCACGCTGCTCGGCGACGGCGAGCGCACCGTTGGCGAGATCGTCCAGGCCGTCGGCGGCCTGCAGCCCAGGGTGAGCGCCCATCTCGCATGCCTCCGCCACTGCGGTTTCGTCGAAACCGAGCGCCGCGGGCGCGAGGTGATCTACCGGCTCAGCGTCGATAGGCTCGGCCGGCTGCTCGCCCTCGGGGCCAACGTCGCAGCACCGCGAGCTGAGCACCTGGCCACCTGCGATCGCATCGGCCCGGACTGGGTGTGACCGTGCGACGACCTCGGACGGGCCTCGTTGGTGGCGGTGTCGCCGTCCTCGCCGTCCTCTGCTGCGCCGCTCCCGGGGTGATTGCTGCTGTTGGGGCCGCGGGGCTCGGTGCATGGCTCGCGGCACACGGAGCCTGGCTCGGCGCCGGCGTCGCCCTCGTCGCCGGCGGGACTCTCGCCGCGGCTCTGCGGCGGCGCCGGTCTTGCGCCGCCGGGAGCTCCGGTGACCTGTCCGAGCCCGTGACCACGGACCTGACATCCCGTCCGCCCACCGACCGGTAGGCTTCAGGGCGATGTCGCGGTACTGCGTCGGGCCCAGCATGGCGGTCGACTGGGACGCGGACGGCCCGCCTCTGGCACGCGGCTTTACTGCGCCGCGTCCTTCGCTACTTCGGTGCTCCGCGAGCTCTACAGGCTGGCCTCCGCGGAGGCTGCTACCGCAGCATCGAGGAGCTGCGGGGCGACCTGGCCCAGGTCCTCGGCTGGGACAGCCACTGTCGGACTGACGAGGGCCGACGGCTGCGCGGAGGTACGCCGATCAGCGTCTTCGCAAACGCCGCCAACCAGAGGTCGGCGGCGTGATCCTCAACCAGCCGGAGGTGCACGGGTGTCAACCTCTCGATGACGTGACAGCTAGTCCCTCGGGCCGCCCGCGGCCACAGGTACACTCGCTCGGACATGGACTTCGACGACACCCCAGAGGAGGCCCTCTGGCGAACCTCCGTCCGCGACTTCATCGGCGCCCACGGGGATGAGCTCCCCGGCGGCTACGAGCGATATGTCGACCGTGAGGAGAAGGTAGTCCAGCGCAAACGCTGGCAGCGATTGCTGTACGAGGCGGGATTCGTTGGCGTCACCTGGCCGCGAGAGTACGGTGGTCGGGATGGAACGCCGATGCAGCAGGCGATCGTCACTCAGGAGCTCGCCAAGGTCGGTGCCGCCACCCTCATCAACGGGATCGGGCTGGGGATGGCCGGCCCCACGCTGATCGCCCACGGCTCCGAGGCGCAGAAACGTCGCCATCTCCTCCCGCTGCTCCGCGCGGACGAGATCTGGTGCCAGCTCTTCAGCGAACCCGCAGCCGGCAGCGACCTTGCCGGCGTGACCATGCGCGCGATTCGCGACGGCGATGGCTGGCGCGTCCGCGGTCAAAAAGTCTGGACCAGCGGTGCTCACTACGCCGATTTCGGTATCCTCGTTGCGCGAACCGATCCGACCTTGCCCAAGCACGCCGGACTATCCTACTTCATCGTCGACATGCATGTTCCCGGGGTGACGGTGCGACCCCTGCGACAGATGAGTGGTGACGCCGCGTTCAACGAGGTGTTCTTCGACGATTCGCCGATACCGATGGAGAACCTGGTCGGCGAGGTCAATGGCGGTTGGCGCGTGGCGATCACGACGCTGATGAACGAACGCCTCATGATCGGTGGCGGTGGCGCGGATCTCGGCATCGGAGTCGAGGAGCTGCTCAAGCACGCCGCGCCGCATCTGTCGGATCTCACGCCGGAGAGAAGAGCGCTCGTCCGACAGGAGTTGGGCCAGTGCTACATCGAGGCACTCGCCTGCCGCCTCTCCGGGTACCGAAGGCTGACCGGACTCAGCCATGGGCAGATCCCGGGTCCCGAGGCGTCGGCCGGCAAGCTCGCCGGAGTGGCCTTGGCGCGGCAGATTGCCGATCTGGGTGTCCGACTCCTCGGTGACGACGCATTGTTCGCTGGCGATGCCCGCGGTGACCGCCACTGGCAGTACGTGATGTCCTCGTCTCCGGGCCTGGCGATCGCGGGTGGGACCAACGAGATCCTCAAGAACATCATCGGCGAGCGGGTGCTGGGATTGCCCGCCGAGCCACGGCTTGACAAGGGCGTTCCATTCGACGCAACAGCGCGGCAGCGCGTCGAGGCCGCGCGGTGAACTTCGACCTCAGCGAGGAGCAGCGGCTTCTGCAGAGCACCGCTGGCCAGTGGTTCTCCGACCGTTTCGCGCCGGCGGACATGCGGCGTCTCCTCGCCGACGACGGACAGTGCGTCGACCGCGCCGCGCTCGCCGACATGGGCTTTCTGGGGATGCTGGTGGACCCGGCGCACGGCGGCGGAGGGCTCTCGGTCCTCGACCTCGCCGTCGTCGCCGAGCAGGCCGGGCGGGTACTCGCGCCGGTTCCATTGGTCAGCACTTCAGCTGAGGCGGTAGTCCTCCTGCGCGGCATCGGTGGTAGGCACGCGGAGGCCCTTCTACAGAGCATCGCCGCCGGCCGCGAGTTGGTGACCCTCGTCGACGGGGTCTTCGCCGACGGCGATACCGTCTCCGGAACCTCGCGCCCGGCACTGGGCGCCGACGAAGCCACCGTGTACCTTCTCCTAATCGGTGAGGCGAACCGTCGCAGCCTTGCGCAGGTCCGCCGGGGACCTGACGCGTCACCGGTCAGCCAGCCGGCGCTGGACCCCACCCGCGCGATGGCCCGGGTCCGCCTGGAGCACGCCAGGATCGCGCCCCTCGGGTCAGGAGGCGCGGTCGACTCCGCGCTTGCGCGTGCCCGTTGCGTGGCGATGTCCGTGCTCGCCGCGGAAGACCTCGGCGCTGCCGCCCGCTGCTTGGAGCTCGCGGTCGCGTACGGCGGCGAGCGTGTCGCGTTCGGTCGCCCGGTCGGCAGCTATCAGGCGATCAAGCACCTGTGCGTCGACATGTTCGTCTTGGTGGAGCAATTGCGATCGCTGGTGTGGTTCGCAGCCTGGGCTGCCGACCACGACCCCGAGCAACTGCCGATGGCCGCAGCCGCCGCCAAGGGGTACGCCGCCGACGCCTTCGAGCGGTGTGCCGAGGCGTGCATCCAGGTGCACGGCGGAATCGGCTTCACCTGGGAGCATGACGCCCACCTCTTCTGGCGGCGTGCGAAGGTCGATCGGCTCCTCTACGGCGACGCCGCCGCCCACCGCGACGTGGTGGCCGAAGCGGCCCTGGCAACGGTCAGCTAGCCGCCGTCCGTCCGTTGCAGCGGTCGGGGCGAACGCGCCGCCTATGATCCGGCCCACGCTGACGGTGGGCTGGGGGCGTTGAGGGAAGGCGATGGGCATGTTGGATGGGAAGGTGGTCGCGGTCACGGGAGCGGGCAACGGCCTGGGTCGCGCCTACAGCGCCGCCCTCGCCGCCGCCGGTGCCGCGGTGGTGTGCAGCGATGTCGACGGAACCGCCGCAGAGCGTGTCGCCAGGGAGGTCCGGGCGGTGGGAGGCCGGGCCGTGGGCCGCGGCGACGACGTCGGGCAGTGGGGAACCGGCGAGGCGCTCGCCGCCGGCGCCGTCACTGAGTTCGGCAAGCTCGACGTCCTCGTCAACAACGCCGGGGTGCTCCGCGACCGGATGATGTGGAACCTCACCGAGAGCGACCTCGACGATGTCTACCGGGTCCACCTCAAGGGCACGTTCGCGTGCACCGTCGCGCTGGTGAGGCACCTACGTGAACGGGAGGCGGGGGGAGCCGTCATCAACGTCATCTCGGCCGCCCATCAGGGCCACCCAGGGCAGTCGAACTACGCCGCGATGAAGGGCGCCATCGCCTCGGCGACCTATACGTGGGCCATCGAGTTAGCCCGCTACGGCATCCGAGTGAATGCGATCTCGCCCATGGCCTGGACGGCGATGACCCAGACAACGGCAAAGGACGAGGCAGCCGCGAAGGTCATCGCCGAGCGTCTCGGGCCTCCAGAGAGGGTGGCCCCGACCGTGGTGTTCCTCGCCAGTGACGAGGCGGCCTACGTCACCGGGCAGATCCTTGGCGCCTGCAACGAGCGCATCTCGCTGCTCATCCATCCCCGGGAGGCGCGCCATGCCTTCTGCCTGGGCGGCTGGACCGCGGAAGAGATTGCCCGCCGCTTCCGTGGCGGCACCGGGCAGGTCCTGGAGCCCTGTGGCAGCCAGCCCCAGTACCCGTGGTACGACGGCGTGCATCCGGAGCCACGGCCCCAGCCGGCTTCCGCCGACTGAGCAGCCGGCCGCGGCGCGCCCGCCTGGCGGCACCCGGATACCCCGTCTACGATCTGGGCGGAGGCGTCGCCGTGAGATTTTTGATATTTGACCACGGATTGTCGCACCCACAATAATGGCCCCCGTGGCGGTCCCGCTCGCGCCGGCCGAGGTGCTGGCGCCGGACAGACTCCCAGACCGCGTGGCGGCGTGGCTGCGCGACGCCATCATCGGCGGCAGGCTGCGCCCGGGAGACAACCTGAGGCTGGCCACGCTGGCGCAGCGGCTGGGAGTGAGCACCACCCCGGTCCGCGAGGCACTCGTCCACCTGCACAGGGAAGGTCTGGTGGAGGGCGAACCGCGCAAGGGCTTCCGGGTTGCTCAGCTGCGGCGCTCCGACATCCGCGACCTCTTCCAGGTCCATGCCTTCATCGCCGGGCTGCTTGCTGAGCGCGCCGCCTCGACCCTCGAGGATCCAGACCTCGACGGGCTCGGTGCACTCAACGCCGACATCCGGGCGGCCGTCGGTCGTGGCGACCTGGTGACGGCAACCAATCTCAACCACGAGTTGCACCGCACCATCAACAAGGCTGGAGGCGCGACGGTGCTGCATCGCTTCCTCACCGACATGTCACGCTGGACAGAGCCACGCACTGCCGGCTGGCCTGCGGTCGCTGGGCAGGATCACACGCCCTTGATCCGCGCCCTTCGCCGGCACGATGGTGCCACCGCGCGCAACATGGCCGAACGCCACGTGCGACAGGCGGGGCAGCGGGTGATCGCTCATCTCGCCGAGAGCGGGACGGTCGAGTAGGGCGGTGGCGTGATGCTCCAGTGAGCGCGCTGCATTACCTCGAGAACCTCGTCCTCGAGCCCGACGGCAAAGAGGGCCGGTGGCGTGACACCTATTGGAGTGCCTTCCAGCAGATGCGCGTGCCACTCATGCTCGAGTGGGGACTCGAGCTCACCGGTGCCTGGCAGACGCCCATCGGTGCCGGCCACGGCAACGAGTTCATCGTGCTCTGGAGCGCCATGGACATCTCAGCGTGGGAGCGCCTGTGCGCCGAGAGCACGGGGGTGACCACCCACCCCGATCTGCGACGCTGGCGGAGCGTGGCGGCCGATTACCTCCACCACGGCACCGGGCGACTACTTCTCGAGTCGCCTGCGCACGACCTCACCGTGCTGGGACGGCGTGCCAGCAATGGAGGCAGCACCGCAAGCCGTCCGGTCAGGGACGAATGGCTGTACGAGCTCGAGCTCACCGCATTCGCGCCCGACGGGCGTGGGGGGCGCTGGCGAGAGGACTACTGGCCGGAGTTCCGTGACCGCCTCCACCCGACTCTGACGCGGCTGGGTCTGGAAGTGGTCGGTGCCTGGGAAACGGCGCCAGGTTGCGGAGCGTTGGATGAGTGCGCCTTTCTCTATCGGGCTCCGGACTTCAGCGCCTGGCACCGCTTCCTCGAGGCGGTCAGAGGTTCCACCCGCGACCCGGTCCTGCGACAGCGCCGTGGTGAGATGTGGGTCTGGCGCGAGCAGTGGTTGACCAGGCTTCTGTTACCCGCCGCGGGGCACGCGGCGTCACTGCTCCACCGTGAGCTGGAGTAGCACGCCGTACAGCGTATAGGAGGGCAGCGGTGACCATTCGGAATCAGGCGGCCATTGTCGGTATCGGGCGCACCGAGTTCTCCAAGAACTCCGGACGAAGCACACTGCGGATGGCGCTGGAAACGATCCTGGATGCCCTGGATGACGCCGGGCTGCGCCCCTCCGACGTCGACGGCGTGGTGAAGATGAGCGCCAACCGCGACATCGACGAGGTCGAACTCGCGCGCGCCCTGGGGCTGCAGAATCTGCGGTTCTTCGCCGAGGTCCCCTACGGCGGCGGCTCCGGATGCGGCACCGTTGGCGTCGCAGCGTCGGCGGTGGCCACCGAGATGGCCGAGGTGGTGGTCACTTTCCGCTCACTCAATGAGCGATCCGAGCGCCGCTTCGGTGAGTCCAGCGTCGGCGGCGGTGTCGGTGGCTGGAACGCGTACTACGCGCCCCACGGCCTGGTGACCCCGGCCCAGTGGATGGCGATCTTCGGACGCCGGTACCTACATGAATTCGATCACGACACGGACGCGTTCGGAATGGTCACCGTGCTCGCCCGCAAACATGCCGCGACCAACCCTCACGCCATGATGTACCAGCGTCCCATCACCATCGAGGACCATCGCAAGGCGGAGTGGATCGCCGAGCCGCTGCGCCTGCTGGACTGCTGTCTCGATACCGACGGCGCCTGTGCCGCGATCGTCACCTCGGCCGCACGAGCCAAGACATGCAAGAGCACCCCTGCCTACGTCACGGCGGCCACGCAAGGCACCGGCAGCCGGCCGGAGGTGATGACAGCGTGGCAGCGTGACAGCATCGCTCACCTCGAGGAGACCGACTCCGCGGCGCGTGAGCTCTACCGCATTGCCGGCATGAATCCCGAGGACATCGACGTCCTGCTCGTGTACGACCACTTCACCCCGATGGTGCTGATGACCATCGAATCCTACGGGTTCGCTGCCCGCGGGCAGGCACCCAGCCGGTACCGCGAGGGGTATTTCGAGCTCGACGGGAGAGTCCCCCTCAATCCCCACGGCGGTCACCTCGGCGAGGGTTACATCCACGGCTTCAATCACATCCACGAGGCGGTCTCGCAGCTTCGCGGCAACGCTGCCAACCAGGTCGCAGGCAGCCCCAAGACCGCGCTGGTCTCGAGTGCCGGAGGGGTGCCGACCAGCTCATTGATCCTCTCCCTGGAGGCACGGTGATGAGCGACGAGCCTGCGCCCCGTCCATTCCCGCAGCGCGACCGGGACACCACCCCCTTCTGGGAGGCCCAGGACAAGCATGAGCTGCGTTTCCAGCGCTGCACAGGATGCGGCAGTGTCCGGTATCGAGTTACTCCGCTGTGTCCCAACTGCCATTCCTTCGATCACGAATGGATCGCTTCCAGCGGCAGGGGGCACGTCTACAGTTACACGGTAGTCCGGCGCCAAACCCATCCGGCGTTTCCAGTGCCCTACACGGTCGCGCTCGCCGAGATGGAGGAGGGACCTCGCGTCGCCGCGCAGGTGCGCGGCCACGACGGCGGCGAGATCGCACTCGGCGCTCCAGTGCACGTCGAGTGGGAGGACCACCCCAAACAGTCGTTGCCGGTTTTCGTGCTCGACTGATCGCACCGGAGAAGGAGGCAGAAACCTTGGCCACCATAGCGACCGCCCACCAAGGAGCTCCCCACTTCACGATGGGGACCTACGAGGACGGCTTGAAGATGATCGGCGCCAAGAGCGAGGTCCGCTTCTCGGAGTCCGAGATCAACTGGCCGATGATCAAGTACTACTGCGCGCTCGTGGAGGACGCCAACCCATCGTACTGGGACGGTGATTTCGCCCGCGAGCGCTGGGGCTCGATCATCGCCCCTCCGGGAATGCTGCAGGTCTGGATGTCGCGGATCCAGTGGAAGCCCGGAGGCATCACACCCGCCGCGTCGCTGGCCGACTCCATCCCCCTTCCTGGCGACACGCTGATCAACGTGAGCACCGAGGCCGAGTTCCTGCGCCCAATGCGCATCGGGGACCAGCTCAACGTGGTGGATGAGATCGCGGCGATCTCGCCGGAGAAGACTACTCGGCTCGGCACCGGTCACTTCGTGACCACCGTCGCTACCTATCGGAACCAGCGAGGCGAGGTGGTGGCCCGCAACACCAACCAGCTGTTCCGCTTCACCAAGAACCAGCCCAGTTCGGACGGCGCTGCCGGCAAGGAGGCCTGAGATGCGGCCAAGCTACCCGGGCATGCTGCAGCGAGAGTGGGAGGACGTGACTGAGGGCGAGGAAGTGCCGCGTATCACCAGCGACGTGACACTCAAGCGGGTCATCATGGATGCCGCCGCCACGTGGGACTACTTCCCCGGTCACCACAACGTGGAGTATGCGAACCAGCAGGGGCAGAAGACCATCTACATCAACACCATGTTCTTCCAGGGATTCATCGACCGCGTCATCACCGATTGGGCTGGGCCGGAAACCTGGATCGTCCGACGCAAGATGACCATGCAACGGTCCATCTACGCCGGCGACACCATGTTCGGTGAGGGCAAGGTCACACGCCGCTGGGTCGATGACGATGGCCGCCATCTCGTCGACATCGACATCGCCATCGGCAACGACGACGGTGTGGCGTGCCCCGCCAACGCCACGGTCGAGTTGCCCTCGGCTGGGGCCCGGTAGGACCTGGTCGTGAGCGGACCGCTCGCCGGCTCGCTCGTCGTCGACCTCACGCGCTACGGGCCGGGGCCGTACTGTTCCATGCTGCTCGGCGATCTGGGCTGCGAGGTGGTCGTCGTCGATGACTACCGCGCACCGGCTGCTGCTCATGCGCGGACCAAGGCGATGATTGGCCCTGGGGCGCCGTTGGGGTCCCAGGGATCCTGGATGCGACGCAATGCCCGTCGCATCGCGCTCGACCTCAAGAATCCCGGCGGTCGCGAGGTCCTGGATCGTCTTCTCGACCGTGCCGACGTTCTCCTCGAGGGCTTTCGGCCCGGGGTGGCCCCGCGTTTGGGCATCGACGTCGCATCTCTGCGCAGCGCGCACCGGCGTCTGGTCATCTGCTCCATCACCGGCTTCGGCCAAGACGGCCCGTATCGCGACCGGGCAGGCCACGACCTCAACTACCTGGCCATGGGCGGCCTCCTGGACGGCAACCGCGGTCATGACGGGGAGCCGGTGCTCCCCCCAACAGTCCTCGCCGACCTGGCTGCAGGGGGCATGCAGGCGGCCATCGGCGTCCTCGCCGCGCTGCTTGCACGAGAACGGAGCGGAGAGGGCCAGAGCATCGACGTCTCGCTCCACGAGGGCGTGGTGGCACTCATGGCCCCCCTGCTCCTACGACTGCTCGGCGACGACAGCCGGTCGTGGACTCTGCTACGCGGCGAGGCCCCCTGGTATCGCAGCTACGCGACTGCCGATGCGCGTCACCTTGCGATCGCAGCGGTGGAGCCCTGGTTCTACGCGGCCGTCTGCAGCGTGCTCGGGCACCCCGAGTGGTTGGCGAAGCAATTCGACACCGCGAGCTGGCCGGCCATGGGCCACGTCATGGGTGCCCAGCTCGCCACCCGCACCGCGGCGGAGTGGATGGCCCTATTCGGTGAGCGCGACAGCTGCGTCTGTGTAGTACCAACGATGGACGAGCTGCTCGCCGATCAGCACCTCCGTGCTCGCGGAACATTCGTCGAAGTCGAGGGCGACGGCTCCCGTGCACCGCATGTGCGTGCGCTGCCACGCTTCTCCGACACTCCCGCTGACATCCGACGTGGACAGATGCCCTGGAACTTCGACTGCGGTAGCCTGCTCGATGAGCTGGGCTTCGGACCGGAGGCGCGCGAGCGTCTCTACTCGGAGGGCGGGGTGGCGCGACCCGCCACCGCTCCCGCAGCGAGCAGCCCGTGACATGAAGCGTGCTCAGCGTATGACCGCCCCCGTCCGCGAGTTGCTCGGCGTCGACATCCCGGTGGTGGCCTTCAGCCATTCGCGGGCTGTGGTCGCCGCGGTGAGCCTCGCCGGAGGCCTGGGCATGTTCGGGGCTGCTCGATTCGATCCTGACGAGCTCGACGAGCATCTCGGCTGGATCGACTCCCAAGTCGGCGGACGTCCCTACGGTGTCGACGTGGTCATGGCGGCGTCACACGTTGGCGGTGACACGGACGACAAGGCGGCGCTGCGGGCCGCACTCCCGCCGGAGAATCGCGCCTTCGTCGCGCGGCTGCGAGAGCGCTTTGCCATCCCGCCGCTCTCCGAGGACCGTCGGGGGCGCGAGCACCTGACCGGCACCCATGCCCGGGCGAGGCGTCAGGTGGAGGTCGCCCTCGCCCATCCCGCTCGCCTCCTGGTGTCAGCCCTGGGGCCGCTCCCGCAGGACGTGGCCCGGCGCGCCCACAGCAGCGGCAGGCTGGTTGGCGGTCTCTGCGGCAGCGCCGAACAGGCTCGTGCCCATGTGGAGGCGGGTGCCGACCTTGTCGTGGCACAGGGCACGGAGGCAGGTGGGCACACCGGTGAGCTGGCGACGCTGGTACTGGTGCCCGAGGTCGTGGACGCGGTCGTCCCGGTGCCGGTCCTCGCGGCGGGCGGCATCGCATGCGGGCGGCAGATGGCGGCGGCGCTGGCGCTCGGAGCCGCGGGCGTCTGGACCGGGTCCATGTGGCTGGTGACCGAGGAGAGCGACGTCGACCCCGTGGTGAGGGAGAAGCTGCTGGCCGCCCGCGCCCGCGACGCGGTACGGTCTCGATGCTCGACAGGAAAACCGGTGCGCCAGCTGCGCACGCCGTGGGTCGAGGCCTGGGAAGAGCCCGATGCGCCACGTCCCCTCCCCATGCCACTGCAGGAGCTTCTCGTGTATGACGCCGTCAAGGCGATCGCTGAGCACCGTGTCGTCGCCCTGATGGGAACGCCAGTGGGCCAGGTCGTCGGCTCGCTGCACCACGTGCGAGCTGCCCGCGACGTGTTGCACGAGATGATCGATGAGTGCGAGCGCACCCTCGACGCTCTCTGCGAGACACCCATGCCATGAACGCGCACCGCGGCGATACGCGTATACGGGAGCCGGGTGCCAAGGCACCGGCGGTTGTCACCGAGCTCCGCGGGGGTGTGCTGATGGTCACACTCAACCGGCCCGAGGCGCTCAACGCCATGAATCCAGACATGACCAAGAGCCTCCGGGCGATCCTGGCCGACGCCGCGGCGGACCCCGATGTGCGAGCGCTACTCGTCACCGGAGCGGGTCGTGCATTCTGCGCTGGGGGCGATGTCAAGATGATGGCCGCCCAGGTCGGCAGACGATCGCCGAACGAGGTGCGGCGCAAGATCCGCGAGCACACCGGTCCGGTGATCCTCGCGCTGGCCACCATCGAGAAGCCGGTCGTCGCCGCGGTCAACGGGATTGCCTATGGCGGGGGCTTCAGCATGGCGCTCGCCTGCGACCTCATCCTCGCCGCCCGGAGCGCACGCTTCGCCCAGGTCTTCGTCACGCGAGGTCTTGCTCCCGACACCGGGTCGAGTTGGTTCCTGCCAAGGCTCGTCGGTCCGTGGCGGGCCCGCGAGCTGCTCTTCCGCGGGGAGCCCTTGGATGCCGAGACCGCGCACCGCCTCGGTTTCGTCAGCCGTGTGTGCGACGATGTGACCCTGATCGACGAGGCGTTGGAGCTCGCCACATCGCTCGCCGCCGGCCCCACCATGGCGATCGGAATGATCAAGACCCTGGTGTCTCAGGGTCTGGGGAGCGACCTCGCCGCCGCGATCAACGCGGAAGCCGATGCCCAGGCGATCTGCATGGAGAGCGAGGACTTCCGCGAGGGTCTGCGGGCGCTCCGGGAGAAGCGTCCACCCAACTTCTCGGGCCGCTGAGCTCCCGTGCCGGCGCCGAGCACCATCCCGCCGCTGCACGGCGTGCGCGTCGTCGAGATCGGCGGCGGGGTGGCTGCGCCGTTTTGCACCCGGTTGCTCACCGACCTGGGGGCGGACGTGGTCAAGGTCGAGCGACCGGGCGTCGGGGACCCGTCGCGCCGAGTGGGGCCCTTCTGCGGCGGTGCACCCGACCGAGACGCCAGCGCGCTCTTTGTCAGCCTCAACGCGGGCAAGCGGTCGATCGAGCTCGACCTCAGGTCGCCGGGTGGCCGCCGAGCGCTCGCGCAACTGCTGGACCGGAGCGCTGTTGTCGTCTCGGGCCTGCGTCCGACCAGCGCGGAGCGACTGGGTGTTGACGATTCATGGCTGGGCGGCGGTCGCCCCAAGCTGGTGCGGGTGGCGGTGACCAGCTTCGGCCTGAGCGGGCCGCTCCGCGACGCACCCGCGAGCGAGCTCGCACTCTGCTGTGCGGGGGGACTGGCCTACATCACCGGTCGCCACGATGACCCGCCCACCAAGGCCGCTCTCAACCAGTGCCAGTACCTTGGCGGGGCCCACGCCGCCGCCGGAGCGCTGGCCGCCCTGTGGTGCGCCGAGACCAGTGGGCGGGGGCAGCTCGTCGAAGTGTCGATTCAGGAGGTCGTGGCCAGCATTCTCCAGGGCAAGTTCAGCTACTACACCTATATGGGCTGCATCGCCCGCCGGCAACCGCGCCACAGCGGCAGCCTGCAGTACTCCCTCATGCCCTGCGCCGACGGGTGGATCGCGCCGATGTTTGTCCCCGGTGCGAACGTCGACTGGGAGCTGTTTGCCGGCTTCCTCGGACTGCCCGGACTTCTGGATGAGCGTTTCGCGACCCGGGTCGGGAGAGTCGAGCATGCCGAGGAGCTGGAGCGCATCATCAGCGCTCGGCTGCGACAGCGGACCAAGTACGAATGGTTCCACGACGCTCAGGAATGGCGGCTGACGTTCGGGGTTGTGCAGACCCCAGAGGAGCTTCTCGCCTGTCCGCACCTGGCTGCCCGAGGGTTCTGGCGCAGTGTTGAGCATCCGGCGGCGGGCCCGATGCGCATGTGTGGACCGCTGCACCGCGGCGAGTGGATGGATTCTCTGGTGATTCGCGATCCCCCTCGCCTTGGTGAGCACACCGTCGAACTGATGGACGAGATGAGCCTGGATGGCGATGCTCTGCGGATCGACGCGGCACCTGGAGCGGGATCGAACGGCACCACCTCTGAGTCTGCGGTGGATGTCGACACCTCTCCCCTGCCGGCGTTCATCGCTCCTGCGCCACGTGACGATCCTGCGCACCGTCTACCCGCGCCTGGGGGCGCACTGGAAGGGGTGCGCGTCGTGGAGTGGGGAGAGGCGTATGCAGTTCCCTATCTGGGCAGGCTGCTGGCCGACATGGGAGCCGATGTCATCAAGGTGGAGTCCTGTCACCGACCCGATGTGGTGCGCGTCTGGCCGTTCCCTGACGGCGTTCCCGGCGAGCAATTCTGGAACCGCGGCGGTGTCTTCAACGAGCCGAACCGCAACAAGCGCGACGTCACCCTCGATCTGCGCGACCCACGGGGCCTCGATCTCTTCAAGCGCCTGGTGAGTACCGCCGACGTCCTCTGTGAGAACTACACGCCCCGTGTCGCATCCCAGCTCGGGCTCGACTACCCGGCTCTGAGAGAGGTACGTCCTGACCTCATCATGATCTCGGTCACAGGCTACGGGCACAGCGGGCCCTGGCACCACTACACGGCGTGGGGCTTCACCGTCGAGCCCACCGCCGGCATCTGTAACTTTGTGGGGTATCCGGATGGTCCGCCGCTGCGAACCGGGATCGCCTACGCGGACATGCCAGCCGCAACCGTTGGGGCAGCCCTGGTGCTCGCCGCACTGCGGCGCCGCCGTCTCCAAGGGGAGGGCGAATGGATCGACCTGTCGATGTACGAAGTCGGTGCCACCTTCATCGGGGAAGCGCTCACTGCGGCCGCGTCCGGCACCATCCCCCCATCGCGAATCGGCAACCGGGATCCTGCCATGGCTCCCCAAGGCGTCTATCGGTGCGCCGGTGAGGATCGCTGGGTGGGCCTCACCGTACCCGACGACGCTCGGTTCACTGCCCTCTGCCGGCTCATGGGACGGGAGGATCTCGCAGCCGCGGATCGGTACCGCGACGCCCAGGCTCGTCGCGACCATCACGATGAGCTGGATGCACTGATCTCCGCGTGGACGATGGTGCGCAGCGCCGAGGAGACAGTTGAGGCGCTTCGGAGTGGCGGAATTGCGGCCTCGATGGCGATGACGGTTCGCGACCTGCTCTTCGATCGACATCTGCGGCAACGAGGATTCTTCGAGCTGGCCACCCACCACCCGAATGCCGGGGATCTGGGAACCAGGCCCTACCCGGGAATGACGATCAGGTTGCACGGCACGCCGGGACGCATCCGTCGCGCTTCCCCGCTGCTTGGCGAAGACAATGACGAGGTCCTTGGTGAGCTCGGGGTCGGTGCGACCGAACTCCGAGCGCTGGAGGGGGACGGCATCGTCGGTCGATGGCCCAACCCCGCCCGGCTCGGCTCGGTCGATCAGCACGTGGTGCCACTGGAGGCGCTTGCCGCCGCAGGGTTGATCAGCGGAAGGGATCCCGACTTCCAAGAGCGGCTCGGCTTGACCGACGTCAAGTCGGAGCGCAGGCGGGGAGCGTGACAGCGGGTCGGCGGCCGCGTCGCCGACAGGCCCGCGAAGCGGAGCGTCTGCCTCTGCGCGGGGTGCGTGTCCTCGATCTTGGCACGGTGTGGGCCGGGCCCCAGGCCGCGACCCTGCTCGGCGATCTCGGCGCCGACGTGGCCAAGGTCGAGGGGCCGACCCGGCCCGACCCCCTGCGCACCATGTTCGGCGCCGCAGACCCTGGACAGTATCTTGGCGACGAAATCCTCGAATGGTCACCGCTCTATTGCGGGCTGAACCGCAACAAGCGCGGTGTCGCCCTCGATCTGCGCACCGCTCAGGGGAACGAGGCGTGCCGCACGCTGGCACTGGCCGCCGATGCTGTCATCGACAACTTCTCGGTGGGAGTGCTGGAGCGGCTGGAGCTCGGATATCCTGCCCTGCGCACGGCGAATCGACGCCTCGTGACCTGCTCGATGCCGGGGTTCGGCCGGACCGGCCCCTTGCGCGACGTCGTCACGTATGGGCCCATCGTCGAGCAAATGAGTGGTGCCCTGGCCCTCTCCGGTTATGAGGACACCGGTCCGGTCGGTCTCGCCAGCGCCTTCGACGGCATCGCCGGTTGCTATGGCGCGCTAGCTGTTGCCGCCGCGCTGTTCGGTCGCATGCGCTCTGGGCATGCGGCCGACCTCGATGTCGCGCAGATGGAGGTGGGAGCCGCGGTCACCGGGGCCTATATAGTCGACCGGCAACTGGGTCAACCCCCGTTCGTAAGGGACGGCAATGCCGATCCATGGCACGCACCCCATCGCTGCTACCGGTGCGCCGGCGATGACCGCTGGGTTGCGATTGCTGTGCGTGACGATGCGTCGTTTGCGTGCCTGGCGAAGGCATGCGGTCATCCAGAGTGGACGGTGGACCAACGCTTCAGAACGGCCAGCCTGCGCAAGAAGAACGAGTCTGCCCTCGACGAGCTCGTGCAAGGTTGGACGGTGGAACGCACCGCCGACGAAGCCGCGGACATGCTCCAGCGTGCCGGTGCCACCGCCGCACCTCTGCGATCCGTGCGTGAAGCGGTCCGCGAGCCCCGGCTTCGAGACGCTGGCGCCTTCGTACTGGTGGATCGCATCCCCAACGGCTTGCGGGAATACTGCGCGCCGATTCCGCGAGTCGACGGGCACCGGCTTCCGGTTCGGCTTCCGGCCCCCAGGATCGGCGAGCACACCGATGAGGTCCTGGGCGACTGGGTCGTTCCGCACCACGAGCCGCTACCGGACGGGCCGCTGGATGCGCCGTGGCTGGAGGAGATCTCTCCAGGCGACAGGCCGCTGGTTGGTGTCCGGGTCCTGCTTCACGCGCGCAGCGAGGCGGCCTCCATCGCCGCGTGGCAGCTCGCCTCGCTCGGCGCGCAGGTATGGCGCGACGATCTCACGATCGAGAAGGACGCAGACCGTACCCAGGGAGCTCTCACCGTCCACTGTACTGGGATGCGGATAGGTGTCCCCGATCGTGCGCACGTCATCCTGGCCGATGCCGACCTCCTTGAGGACGGCCTGCATCCACCGATCGATGCACCCGTCCTCGTCACCGTACGGACACGGGTTCAGGGCTGGCGCCTCGATGACCTGACATGCTGCGCGCTCAGCTCGTTGAGCTGGCGGGTTGGCGAGCCTGGCCGCGAGCCGTTGGAACCGGGTCGCGGCTATCCATCGGCCGTCTGCGGCACACTGGCATCCTTCTCCGCCGTCAGCCTCCTGATCGATGAGCTCCGCTCTGCACACGACCGTCCCAGACCACGCAGCCGCAATGCGGACGTCTCCCTGCTCGAGTCAACGCTGCTCATGAGCGCATATGACACGGTTGTCCTCTCCTTCGGGGGGGATCCTCCTCCCCGAAGCCGGCGACCTTGGCCAACACTGACCTTCCCGTGCCGTGATGGTTGGGTAGGGATCTTTCCTAGAACCGAGGACATGTGGGAGGCTCTCTGCGCCATGGTCGACCGCGTCGATCTGCTGAACGACACGCGCATGAAGACCTTCGCGCATCGCCAGGAGAACTCCGACGCTCTGTACGTTGAGCTGGCGCCATGGTTTGCCGCACGCACGCGAGGCGAGGCCGATGCGGCTGCCCGCTCACTCCGCGTGCCGCTTGCAGTGGTGTACGACCCCCTCGATCTCATCAGACACGAGCAGTTTGTGGCGCGAGACCTGTTTCTGGAAGTGTCGGCGAGAGATGGTCGAGCAGTACTCGCTCCCGGGCTGCCATATCTCTCGGACGGGGTGCGCTTCGGGACCTGCTGATGTGGAAAGCCCGTGCATCCGGTAGGCTCTGAACCAGTGGGGTCAGCTACCTCTCCCCGGTGGCACCTTCGCCGTCCGCGGCACCCGCGTGATGACCGTGCGAGTAGGCACCGGCTCAGGGGATGCTCGGTCGTACCAGCGGGCTGGCGGTGTCGTCCACGAACACGTCGAAGACCACCCACGTCTTGGACGTGGGTGGTCCGCCCGGTGGATCGCTGCCGCCAGGTCCGTTCCCCAAGGTCGGGTCGCCGGTGTTGTCACGAGCACGGACCCGCGCCCGTCGAAGACGATGGCGAAGGGGCCGTTCACGGGATGTCGCGCTGGGCGTTCTGCTCCGGGTTCGGGAACCAAAGCTCTTCGGTTCCGTTGGGATTGAGTATGGAGAGCTGGTTCTTGTGAAACGACCTCCGCTGGCACATCGTTAGCCGGCGGACCTGATGTTCAGGGCCTGGGAGCTCACGGCGATGCCGGTCACCGGCACGGTCGTACAGTCCTCGCCCCGGTCAGGGCTGAACTGGAACAGCGCCCCGTTGCGCGTGCCGTCTGGAGAGATCCCCGCCGCCGCGCCGGCGTTGCCGAGCGCCAGGGTCTCCACGTACAACGTGATCTTCTGGGTGCCGGCGGTGGTCGGGATCGAGGCCGTTACGATCGCGCTGCCCGAGCCCTGCACGCAGGTGTCGCCGCCTTGGAGAGCGAGCGTGGCGCCCGTGCCGTAGGTGCCCTTGATGACGACAGGACCGGGACCGGTCACGGTGGCTCCGTTCACGACCCCCGTGCATGTCATTGTCCCAGGGGCGTGGGTGGCGATGGTCCCGACGGTCGGCGTCATGGAGATGCCGGGTGACAACGTGACGTGCGCACTCAAGGTGCAGGCGTTGGCACTGGGCCCGCTTGTTCCCGCCTGGGCTGCTGGCACACCAGCGCCGACCAGCCCCAAGACCATGACGGCGACAGCTCGCGACAGGATCGACATGACCGGCACCTCCACCACCCACCAATATTGATGTAACGAGCGTTACAGCGGTTAATGTAATACGATTACGCCAACTCTGTCAAGGAGGGGGCAGTGGGGCGACCTCAAGACACGGCGCGGCGGGCGGAGCTCCTGGCGGGCGCCACCGACTACGTGCTGGAGCATGGCCTCGGCGAGCTCTCCCTCAGGCCGCTGGCCGAGGAGCTCGGCACCAGCGCCCGCATGCTGGTGCACCACTTCGGCTCCAAGGACCGGCTGATCGCCGACACGCTGGCCGAGGCCAGACAGCGCCAGCTCGCCCTGCTCGGCGAGTTCCTGTCGGCGTCGCCTGATTCGCCGCCCGAGGCGATCCTCGACGTCATGTGGGGGTTCATGTCCAGCCCCGAGGCGGAGCCGTTCATGCGGCTCTTCTTCGAGGTCTACGGACTGGCGCTGTGGGATCCGGACCGCTTTCCCGACTTCTTGGAACGCGCGGTGATGGACTGGATCGACGCCATCAGGGACCTCCTGCGGGCCTCCGGGCAGTCAGAGAAGGACGCCCGGGCCGGAGCGACCGAGGGACTGGCGGTGTTGCGAGGTCTGCTCCTCGATCTGCTGGCCACCGGTGACCGGGACCGCATCGACATCGCCTACCAGAACGCCAGCGCATCGCTTCTGTCCCGGGCCGAGAAGTCACGTGCTCGCCGACCTAAAGCGGAATAGCCCCGCCGGTCTGTCTTGGGCCGAGATCGGGGCCCGAAGACGCAATCCCCACGTCTCGGTCCTCGAGATCTGCTCTCAAGATCTGCTCCCATCCGGCCGGTCAGTGGCGGAAACCGTCGCGACTGCGACGGATTCGAATACAAAAATCGCTGGGCGGGGCAGGATTCGAACCTGCGACCACAGGATAATGAGCCCGACTGAGCGGGCTCCAGGCACCTCTACCCGGTTCTACCGAGCCCCATTCTGAACTCGACCGGAGGCTGGAGAGTCCACGTCCCTCTACCGGCCAACACCCCTTTTGCTCTCAGAATTGCCCTCAACCGAGCGGTCAGATAGTTCCCGCCTGAGGACCGGTCCGCGACCCGGCCGAGGGCTCTGCGCGGCTGAGTCTTGGTCCGCCCCAGCCCGTCCGGCGTCAGGCTCTGAGGATTGGCCCGGTCGAGTGCAGCAAGTTGACCGCTGACCAGATCGGAGCGGCGCACCCGCGGGACACTGGGGTCTCCCGTACAAGTACCACGGCGGTTCGCCGCAGGGGTGGAGTATGGAGCAGAGCGGACGCGACTCGTAAACGCGGATCCGGGGCGGCGGCGTCCACCAGGACGCTCCGCCCCGAAAACCGCTGGGGTCAGACCGCGAGCCGGCCGCCGTCCACGGGAACGACCGCTCCGTTCAGGTAGCTCGCCTTGTCGGAGGCGAGGAAGACGATCGTCTCGGCGATCTCCTCCGGGGCGGCGGCGCGGCCGAGGGGGATGGTCGACACGATGGCGGCGAAGCCTTCGCCCTGCCCTTCGGTGCCTGGGGTGTTCGTCGGGCCGGGCGAGACCGCGTTGACGCGGACGCCCTTCGGGCCGTACTCCGCCGCCCACGCCTTGGTCAGCAGCGCAACCGCTGCCTTGGAGGCGCCGTAGGCGGAGAGTCCGGCCATGCCGAACTCGGCGACCATGGTGGTGACGTTGATGATCGTGCCGCTGCCGCGGCCGACCATCTTCGGCACGATCGCGGCGGTCAATAGGAACGGCGCACTGGCGCCAGCCGCAGCCAGCTCTACCACTACTTCGAAGACCGCGACGACCTCGTCCGCGCCGTCATCGACGTCACTACCAACGCCGTTCTCGGCAGGCAGGGCGAGCTCCTCGACCACGTCGACTCATGGGCCGGCATCGACCGCTGGTTCGACTTCATGGTCCGGCATCAGATCGAGCAGCAAGGGCGCGGCGGCTGCCCAATCGGCTCCCTCGCGGGCCAACTCGCCGAGAGCGACCCAGACGCTCGAGCAGCGATCGCCGCCGGCCTTGACCGTTGGGAAGCGCACATCCGCGGCGGCCTCACCCGCATGAAGACCCGCGGCAAGCTCCGCAGAGACGCCGACCCCGCCGCGCTCGCAACTGCAACCATGGCCAGCATCCAGGGCGGCCTCCTACTAACCCAGGTACGGCGCGAGCCGCAGCAGCTGCGAATCGCACTCGACGCCGCGCGCGCCAACCTGCGGCTCGCAGCGGCCTAACCACAGGCGCGACGCGCATCCGCATGGAGCAGTTATGAAGCCAAGCGGGCGCAACCGGTGGCAACCGTCGGCAAATCGCTCAGTACCGAAGACGGCTCAGCATAACGAACGCGGCGAGCGGCTCGGTCAGCGTCGTGGACGCCACGTACTTCGGCAGCGCGTTAAGGGCTGGTTCCCTCGGCGTCTAACTCTGGATCAGCCGACCGTAGGTTTCGAATCCTACCTCCCTAGCTCTCACCGCACCAGCGATTGCCAGCGAGCGCCTCAGAACTGAGCTAAGGACATCGCTCGGCCGCAACCGGCCGCGCTCAGCAGTGTGTTGACGCCAGGTATGACGCGAACGACCGAGGGGCCATCGGCCGTATTCGAAGTCACTCGGCGCTCGGCCGATGAGCTCGCCGATCGATCGGTTCAGCCGCGCGGGGCTTTGCACCGAGGACGTAGCGAAACCACGGGCGGACATGACCGTGGCTGACGTCTTCGAACCCGGCACCGCGCACCAGCGGCTCGAGCAGGTCGACCGGATTGGTGAGCATCGCCCCGCTTACGAAAGACCGGATCAGCCAACGAACGACACGGCTCCGCGGCGGTCGGAAATCGGCGACGAGCAGGCGCCCGCCCGGGCGGAGAACGCGGAACATCTCCGCGAACGCCGTCGAGCGCGCCCCTTCCGGAATGTGGTGAATGGCCAAGCTGCTGACCACGACGTCGAAGGCGCCTTCGGTCGCATCGAGCGCCTCGGCCGTGCCGACCGCGAACGAACAGTTCGTCGGTCGGCGGCTGCGCCGTGCGCGCTCGAGGGCCTGCAGGGACGGATCGATCCCAAGAGCAGTCCCGTCGGGAGCGGCAGCGTCTGCGACGAGTCGAGTCAGATATCCCGTGCCGCAGCCGACGTCGAGAAGGCGGTCGCCCGGATGGATGCCGCTCGCAATGACCAGCCGCGTGTAGCCGCGACGTCTGCGGCCGCCGAAGAAGAGGGCATGCATCAGGCCGCCCGCCATGGAATGTTGGCCGTGGCCGTGGCCGACGTGCGCCCCTCCGTCCCTGCCGTGCGCGTCCGCGTGGCTCATCGAAGTGGACTGCGGCGGATAGCGTGATTCAAGGGACGTCGCGCCGCTCGGTCGCCGCAATGCCGATGATCATCGCGACGGCCGCATAGCCGGCGAGGAGAAGGGCGCCGAGGATCGGCGGCAGCAACGGAGGATCGGTGGGGACCTCACCAGTGATGGTCGCGCCACCGATGGCGGCCGCCGCGGCGCCGGGGAGGTAGCGTGCGACGGCCGGGAGCTCGCCGATGAGCAGGTTTTCGACGAAGAGCAGCCACGCGCACAGACCGATGAGCGTCGGCACCTGGTTGCGGAGAGAGGCCCCGACGCCGAGCCCCACGGGTGCCCAGAGTGCTGCGGCAACAACACCGCCGAGGATCAGCTGCGCGTAGTCTTCTCCCTCGAGTCGGATGGGGATGCCACGAGCGCTCAGCGTAGCGCTCCCGAGGCCGATGGCCAGCACCTCAGCGGCCGCACCGAAGGCGAGGCCGGCGAGCATAGCGGAGAGGAGCTTGGCGGCGAGCACCTGCTGACGGCGAGGCGTGGCGAGGAACGTGGGCCGGACCAGCCCGTTGCGCAGCTCGCCCGTGATCGACACGGCGCCCAGCAGGGCGGCGAACAGTGCCCCGAGTTCGCCCCATCCGAAGATCCGCATCTGGCCGCTGTGGTCCGCGCGGCTCGGCGAGAGGTTGAACCCGTGCAGGAGGACGACAAAGCATACGAGAGCGAGCAGGCCGGCGAAGAGCCAGACGGCCGTCCGCGTGGTCCTCAACTTGAGCAGTTCCGCACGGAGGACGCCGGTCACGCGGCGTCCTCGCTCGTCAGCGCCAGGTACACCTCCTCGAGCGTCTTCCCATCGGCAACGAGCTCGGCGAGGGACGACCGCGCGACGACGTGTCCGCGGTCGACGATGACGACGTGATCGACGGTCTGGGCGATCTCGGCGAGCACATGGCTCGAAACGAGAACCGTGCCGCCGTCGGCGGCGAAGCCGCGCAGGAAGGTCCGGAGCCAGTGCACACCCTTCGCATCGAGGCCGTTGGCGGGCTCATCGAGGACGAGCAGCTGCGGACTGCCGAGCAAGGCCGCGGCAAGAGTCAGACGCTGGCGCATGCCGAGTGAGTAGGTGCGCACTGCGCGCTTCGCTGCCCTTGCAAGCCCGACGACAGCGAGCGCCTCGTCGACACGTCGCTGTGGGACATCGGCTGCGAACGCGAGGACACGCAGGTGATCGCGTCCGTTGCGGCCCGGGTCGAAGTCTCCCGACTCCAGAACAGCACCGACGACATGCATCGGCCGGTCGAGGTCGCGGTACCGACGCCCAAGGATGAGAGCCTCCCCTTTGTGCGGCTCTGCCAGGCCGAGCAACACTCTGAGGACCGTCGTCTTCCCTGCGCCGTTGGGTCCGAGGAGGCCGGTCACCGAGCCCGCCGGGAGCGCGAAGCTCACGTCGTCCGCAGCGACCACCTCGCCATATCGCTTGGAGAGCGACGCCACGTGGACGACGTCGGCAGCCGAGGTCGTCCGGGCAACCGCAGGATCGCGCGCAGGCCCGTCGAGGCTGACGGGGTTCCCGCTAGAGCGGGCCGCCGTCTCGTCTGCACGCATGCTTCGACGCATCAGTGGGTGGGACGGATGCCGGCCAGGTGGAGCCCGACCATCAGAAGCAGCAGCGCGAGGAGCACGAGCGCGACGAGGATGGGACGGGTGGCACGTCGCGTTCGACCACCGGAGGACGGGATGGCGCTCTGGTCGTTCGGGTCGGGATAGCGAGGGGGATCAGCCACGCCGGGTCCTCCTGGGTGGTCGGAGGGCCCCGACTCTATCGATACACTTCGTCTTTGTCAATACGCTATGTCGGACTTCGACGCAGTGTACACTGTCCGCGTGCCCAAGTTGTGGCAGCAGACCATCGGCGCCCACCGGCGCGAGGTCCACGACACCATCCTCGACGTGACCGGCGCCCTGGCCGCGGAGCGGGGACCGCTGTCGCTCACGATGTCGGAGATCGCCGAGCAGGTGGGCATCGGTCGGGCGACGCTCTACAAGTACTTCCCCGACGTCGAGTCCATCCTCCTCGCCTGGCACGAGCGCCAGGTCACCCGCCATCTGGAGCGGCTCGTCGAAATCGCCGAGCGCTCCGGACGGGCCAGCCAGCGTCTGGAGGCGGTGCTCGAGGCCTACGCACATCTCTCCCACCACGTCCACGAAGGGGACCTCCGCCACGTGCTCCATCGAGCAGGTCATCTCCACGACGCCCACCAGCGGCTCCATGACCTCGTGCGCACTTTGATCGCTGAGGCCGCCCGAGACGGCGACGTCCGTCAGGACGTCCCGCCCGACGAGCTCGCCCGGTACTGCCTCGCCGCGCTCGGAGCGGCGCGGTCCCTGTCGTCGCAGGCTGCTGCCCGCCGTCTGGCGACGGTCACCCTGGCTGGCCTCCGCGGCAGCTGAGGAGGCCTCGACCCGTTCGGCGCCCAGCCGCAGGTGTCGCTGCGTGGCGCGCCGGTCGACGTCCCCGGCGCTGCTCTCCCCGTCTCGGAGGTGTCAGTGGCCGTGGCAACGCTCGCACTATCTGGAACCATGCATGCCAGACGCTCACCTGGGTCAGGGGTGACGACCCGCCCCGACTATCTCGAGTAGCGCTCACGTGAAGGTCGAGACGCCTCGGCGCGCCGAAGAGCCGGCCGGCTCTCAGCGCAACCGCCAGAAGCTCCCGGTGAGTCCGAGCTCTGCGAAGACTTCTTCAGCCTCATCCGCCGTTCGGCGGCGCCAGCGAGGGTCGGCGCGATCGTGGTACCAGATGTCGCCCAGACGCCAGACTTGGTCCGTCGTCATGAAGGCCCCAAGCGGTTGTCCATTTCGCCCAACATGATCTTCCGACCGGAAGAGAAGCATCGTGCTTCACGTGTAAATGATGTCGTCCCACCAGTGTGCTGCTGGGACACTGAAGTGGACCACTCCTTCCTTACGGACCAGCTGGTGCTGCGACACGACGAGAAGCATGGTCTCACCGCAGTCCGGGCAGATCGTCTTCACATGACCGCTGCCTCCGAGTAGGGAAATGATGCCAACTGCATCCCACACGCAGTTCCCGTAGTAGCTCTTTCCCCCGGCTTCCACCTCGAAGGCAGTTGGCACGGCCGAGAAGGGATTGACCATGCGCAGCCTGATGTTGTCGCCTGGTTCCAGTACGTACACGTGACCGTCGGCTAGCTGGCGATAGGCCTCGATCGCTTGCTCCTCGCTTACGCCGAGGACGGCGGCACTCTCAGGGGCGGAAGGAACGGGCAACGCCTCCATGGCCGTCCGAAGCACATGCAGGCGGACTTCGTTGACGAGTTCGGCGTTCATCCTGAGATCAGGATAGCCGGGCGAACTCCCAGCCACCGCGGCCGTGGGTTGTAGGGCGGCAAAACGCGGTCACTGCACGACCCGGAGTCTTGGACCGAGTTCCGATGGCGGAACGCCCGACTTGCCGGCGCGTGCCAGCTCGATCGGAACGATGTATCCGGGCGCCTGGCGCGATCTGAAGCCCGCGCGGAGTGCGCCGAGGAGAAGGCGGAAGAGGCCGAGCACCGGCGAAACATACCAGCCGACGCGGCGACAGCCTATCCAGATCTACCTGTGCCGCCCTACAGGTCACTCGAGCCAGATGATCACGTCCGTTGTCGACGCCGAGGACACGGGGCCGGTCGTGCCGACGCAGGGTCGGGGCGTGCTGTCGTCGAGGTCGCCGATGTTCGCGGTTGTCGTCGGGGTCGTGACCTGCTTCGAACGCGTCAGCCGATCTGTTCGGCCAGGGCGACGATGATGCCCGCGGGGCCGCGGAGGTAGCAGAGCCGGAAGATGCTCTCGTACTGCGCCACCTCGCCGAGGAGTTCGGCGCCGTGGGCGCGCAGGCGGGCGACGGTGTCGTCGATGTCGTCGACGGCGAACATGACGCGATGCAAGCCCAGCGTGTTGGGCGGAGGATTCTCCGGCTCGGCAGCGGACACCGCGGGGGCATGGTACTTAGTCAGCTCCAACTTGCTGTGGCCGTCCGGGGTCCGCATCATCGCGATGTCGCTCCGGACGCCGTCGAGTCCCACGGTGCGGTCCGCCCAAAGGCCTTCGACCTGCCCCTTGCCTTCAAGCTCCATGCCGAGCTCGGTGAAGAACGCGACAGCCGCGTCCAGGTCGTCGACGACGACGGCGACGTTGTCCATCCGCTGGATCGTCATGTCCTCAAGCATAGGGACACCCTTCGTGTGTCCGCATCCGGACGCAATCAGCCTCGAACTCAACAACTCCCGACAGTGGGCACCGATGGGTACCCAGGCGATGAGTTCTGACCGTTCACGCCGTCTTCAGAAGGTCCAGCGAGTGGCACCGCCGGGTTCCTTGCTCATCACGGCGTACGCGTCTTCGGGGGTGAACTCGTAGACGTACCAGGGCGGCGGGCCGGCGCTTGGGGCGCTGAACTCGTGGGTGAAGCCGCCGTCGGCCACTGTCGGCGCCCATCCACCCTCTGCGAACACCTTCGCGAGTCGCTGAAGATGCGTCTCATCGATCACCCGCACGGCTCGACCCTCAAGTGCGACGTCGTAGCCGTGGATGGCGACGCCGAACGCGCAGCGCGGGTCACGCTCGATGTTGCGGATCTTCCGGGACCGCGGCCCGCCGCAGAAGTAGTAACGGCCGTCGACCCAGAAGGCGCCTACGGCCGTCATGTGCGGGCGGCCGTCCGCGTCGAGCGTTGACAACCAGAAGGTGTGGTGGCCAGGCCCCCCGGTCCCCGGCGCCTGGGTGAGATTCGTCTCCAACGTCCCGCGGACGTCGTTCCAGTCGAGCGGCGCGAGTTTGTAGAGGTCGGCCAGGTTCTTGGCGGTCGGTTCGTTCGCAGCCATGTCAGTACCGACGGTACCAGCCGCCGGTTCTCATCGGTCTGGCTACGCTTCAGGCAGGGGGCAGCGCTCGGCCTGACCTCAGCAGACCTCCGGCGGCCGTGTATCAGCAGCCGGTCATCTCCAGCGCAGCCTGGGGCAGACGCGCCCCTGGGATCTCGATTTTCGACGCAGCAGCGCCGATCTCTTACCGGTTGTACTCGTCGTGGCGCCGGAACCAGTTGAGCGGGTCGTCGGGTGCGCGGGTCTCGTTTCGCCCTCGCGGCGCCCGGTCGAGCCACTGGTACATGCCCCAGAGGCCGTCCAGGCCGCGCGCATAGGCCGAGTAGGTGTGGTAGACGACGCCGTCCTCGAGCGCGAACCCACTCATGCCCGGGCGCTCGCGCGTGTAGGTCGCCCAGTCCGTGCCCGTCGTCGCGGCCCACGCATCGAACGGCCCGCGCACGTCCTCCGGCGGCGACCACGCGGGCGACTCGCGGAAGTTGTACTCGAAGCCGCCCGAACGCTCCTGCTCCTCCGTGACGGAGACGTCGAAGTCGTAGTTGAAGTCACTCCCGAACGAGGAGGCCCACGGGAAGCTCCAGCCCATCCGCTGCTTGTAGCCCTGCAGCTTCTCGATCGGAGCGCGCGACACCGCCCAGAGCATCACGTCGTGGTTGGCCAGGTGACTAGCGAAGCCGTTGAAGCCGTCGGCGATCGCCGAGCAGGCGGGACAGCCGGCAGTGTAGTCGGGCCCGAACATGAAGTGGTAGACGAGCAGCTGTGAGCGCCCGCGGAAGAGTTCGGCGAGCGAGGCCTTTCCCTCGTCCGTTTCGAAGCGGTAGTCCTTGTCGACCCGCACCCACGGCAGTGCCTGTCGCTGTCGGGCGAGCTCGTCGCCGCGCCGGGTCAGCTCCTTTTCGGCGGCAAGCAGCTCGAGCCTGGCCGCGAGCCACTCCTCGCGCGTTCCCGTGGCGTGTTCGGTCATTTGCGTTCTCTCCTCTCGTTCACGTGAGCTGTTGGGCATGCCTGAGACTGGTAGGTCCATACGCTGACGATTCGTGGCCCGTCGACCGCGTGGTCGCCACCAATCTAGAGGGTGTATGGCTGGCCATGCGCGCCGAGATCCGGGCGATGCTCGCCGATCGCGTGTTGCACCTGGAGGACGGCCGCATCGTTGCCGCGCCCGCAGGTGCCGCTGACGGCACACAAGCGCAACCGCCAGCTAAGGGCGAACCACACCGCGGCGCAGCGCGAACGACCAGAGCGAAAGGCTCGCGCGGGGCAGGATTTGTGCGCTATAGCGTCGCACCCACCCGGCGTGGGGTCTGTGCTCGGTGTCTCTTCCGGCGGGTCAAGGCCAGGGGTCAGGCTGTGGGTCGCGGAAGTGCGGCCGGGTCATGAGGTAACCAGTTCGGCGAGGTGGGCGAGCGAGTTGCCCAGATGCTCCGGAGGGAACGGCGGGAATCCGATGTGCTCTCGGAGGGAGTCCGGGACTGCTGACCAGTCATAGGAGAGAGTGACTGTGGTGTTCGAGGGTCCAACTGGCGTGAGGTCGTAGCGCCAAGTCCAGCCGCCGAAGCGCAGGGTACCGTCGCCGGCTTCTTGGCCTGGCTCCCAAGAGATGGTGCTCGGCGGGTCGAACTTCTGGACCCGGTTGGCCATCTGGTAGTTACCGTCTGGGTGGTTCGGGTGGTACATGGACATCCGGAAAATCTGCCCGGCGGCGCTCAACGGCTTGCTGTCGAGGGTTTCGCGGACCCAGCCGGTGCCATCGATCGCGGCGTGCTGTGCTGGATCGGCGAGGACTGCGAAGATGGCCGCCGCCGGGGCGTTGATGACCGTGGTCGCGCTGACATTATCGTCGGCCATGTGGCTACCTCCTCATGAGCTGAGCTTGTCACCGGTTCTGACGTTCGCCAAGTCCGGAACTAATCGCGGGCGTCGTCACAAACGCGGGAGTAGTGTGCCCCGGGTTTCGTGGAGTCGGATTACTGGAATGGCATGCTGCCGTCCCACTCGGAGGACGGCATGGGACGAAGGGGCTACCCGGCGGAGTTTCGGAGGCGCGTGCTTGACCTGATCGCGTCGGGCCGACGTATGGCCGACGTTGCCCGCGATCTCGGCATCAGCGATCAGACGGTATACGACTGGCGGCGACAGGACCGCATCGACCACGGCATCGAGCCGGGTCTCACTTCAGCCGAACGCGCAGAGCTCGTTGCAGCTCGGCGGCGCATCCGGGAGTTGGAGAGTGAGCTCGCCATCCACCGCGCCGCGGCCGAGCTGCTGAAAGGGACGGCAAGCCCAAAAGGAGGTTCGCGGCAGTCGAGGTGATCGCTCGACGGGGATTGCCCGTCCAGCTCGCC
>VBIQ01000029.1 GCA_005880985.1 Chloroflexota bacterium | reverse complement strand
CGGGACTGGGACGTTCTGCGCCTGCTCGCCCTGGGGCAGAGCGACGCCGAGATCGCCGCCGCCGTGGGGATCTCGCCCGCCCTCGCAGCGGCGCACCGGACGCGCCTGGTGGACAACCTGGGGAGGAGCGGTCGAGCCCACCCAGGCTGTGGCGCTCTCGACGACCATGCCACCTGTCCGGTCTGTGGAATCGCCCTCGGATAAAGTCGTCACCGCAGCCCAGCGCCAGACGCCTGCCACCCTTACCAGCGCGGGGGGCAACGGCACGTGGCGGACTTGCCCACTAGTGTCGCCAATCGCCAATACACTTCATTGCCCGGACTTGACTACGCGTAGCATCGAACAACCATGTCGTGGCGGAGGTCGACGTGCTTACGGTCATAAGAATGCCAGTCCCGGTGCGGCTCGACCAAGGGGAGTTCGGGACGGTTCTGGCGCGTCTCGCGGACATGGGGTGGAACCCTGCGGCGTTCGACAGCCAGCGCAGCTTCTTCGAACTAGCTGGTATCGACCCAGCGGCCTTGGAAGCAGGCGGCAACCCTCTCAGCTCCCGCGACCGTGGAACGACGCACCTTGCCCGGCCCGAGACTGGCTGATCGACTTCCAGATGCGAGACGCAGACGGGGGCGCACCTGATTTGCGGTTCTGCCACTCGCACATGGACCTAGCCACGTGGGATCAGAGATTTCCCGACGTTCCGAAGACTGGTTGCGTGGCGCCGGGTCCCGCGGAGGCGTTTCCGACCGGCTGCGGACCGACATTTGCCCGGATGCCTGCATGTACGAGAGTGACTAAAAGGACGCCGAGCCCAAGACGGTTAAGCGGCGCCGGACCGACCCGTTACCAAGACGCACGGTGGCCGAGACAGGCTTCGGATCGTGTTAGCGGCGGTCGTGGCTCGGCCCGCGATCCACCTTAAGAGTGCCAACTCGGCTGAGATTGATGAAAAGGCAGCGGTGGCCGCTCGAGGAACCAACCCAAGAGGTTCAACTAATGGGCCAGCTTACGAACGAGCTTGTGGAGTCGGTTAAGCATGTGTGGGAGCTGAGCGAATTCGCGCATCTGTTGCGCGACAAGCTGTCGGGACGATCCTTCAAGCATGGTGATGACCTGACTATTATCATCGAGGATGTGAGAATCCCGGTCCCGGCGTTCATGAAGGATGCACCAATCACGTACGCGGAACACGCAAAACATCGAAACTCCGAGCATATGCGGGGAGGCAAGCAACCGCTCGCTTTGATCGCTCAACCACATCGAATCGCCAAAGCGACCCCCACGGACTTGGTGGCATTTGGATTCTGCATAGCGACCGAGGTCGGTCATGTCTGCGTTTTTGTTGTTTGTTTCTTGTTCCTATGCTTGATTCTGATCTTTTGAGAGAACGGAGCTCTCCGTGAGCTGAGACCCGCACCGACTGTCCAAGTGGTGGATGAAACCACACTCGAACTACGAACGAAGCACACGCGGGGATTGCTCGCTGGTCACCGACCACAACACCGAGCGACCGCACAGGCGCTCGGCTACCGCACGCCCGGCGAGGTCCGGGCAGGAGCGACGCGCCAGGCGCTGTTCCGCCTAGCACAGAAAGAGCGGCGTCAGCGTGCCAGCGATGACTTCGGCACCGGGTACTCGATGCGCGGCCGGCTCCACGACTTCCCCGTCGACCGAATCAAGATCGACCGCGCCTTCCGTCAGGAGGCGACCGCCCCTACCCCGAGACACCGCTGGTGGCGGCGATGGTCCTGATGGCCAAGGCGCTCGAGCTCGGCGTCGTCGCCGAGGGGGTGGAGACCATCAACCAGTTGGCCTTCCTCGAGGCGCAGGGCCGTGACCAGGGTGCGGGGCTACTTCCTGAGCCGCCCTGCCGAGGTGAAGGACGTTCCCGTCGCGGTGGCCGTCGCGACTGCGATGATGGAAGCCCGCGCCGACTTGCAAGGAATGGGACAGCGTGACCGCCGTCAGGTGATCAGGTATCGGCGCTCCATGAGCCGCAATTCGCCCACAATCCCACCGAGCCTATGACCAAAGATGCCGCAGCTTTGCCGCCCAGAGCGAGAGCCATCTCACGTACACTCTCGACGCGGCGGGGACGGCGGCCGCGCCGGTGCGAGACCCGAGGGGCCCGCAGCCGCGCGTTATCTCACGGCTCCCAGCCTGAACGCGGGGCATGTCAGCCCGCGTGACGTACCCTGCGACGCGGCGTGAGACGCTGCACGGGACGCCAGCCTAGTGCCCGCGGACAGAGCCGTTCAGCCCCCCGGACTCCAGGTGTTGTCCTGCGCCTTGGCGAGCACTCTAATGACCCTAGTCGCCGATCGCAGCGCACTTTCGATGAAACCCTGGAAGTCGGACACGGCCTCGCCGCACACGTGCACCTTCCGGATAGGTTGGCCGTGGGGCTGTCCCACCAGGGTGAACGCTTCAAGTCGGCTCATGATCTCCCAAGATCGGGCACCGACGTTCCACGAATGACACCCCGCCCGAACGCCGGGCGAGACCAGTCCCTGATCCCCCATGTCACCACGTCCTTGTTGCAGGCATCCTTTACGTGATCGTCCAACAACTTCTCCGGGCCGGAGATGATGCCGCCAGGCTCGGACCCGGACTGTCAGTCCCGGTCTGAAAATCCCCAGTTAGCCCGGTTTGAAATTCCCCACCACAGGGGTGTGGGAGGGTCTCCCGGACGCAGCTCACGTTGCAGCAGGAGGGCCCACCGGTGGTCGGCAGGGAACAGTGCTTGGACATCCTCGAGGCCTGGGCGCGAGGCAGGACGATCAGCGAGATCGCGCGGCTCACCGGGCGGGA
>VBIQ01000015.1 GCA_005880985.1 Chloroflexota bacterium | reverse complement strand
TTGCAACGTCCTCGTCAGGGAGGACCTGCTGCAGTTCTGGGTGGGTAACGAGCTCCTGAAGACGGTGGTGCGGGCCGGCAGTGGTGAAATTCGCAAGAAGAAGGCTTCCGGGGCTGCCCGGACGTCCTAGGCCAGCCTGGGAGTGTCAAGGATCAACCGAAGCAGAACCGTCAAGCGTCAACCGGAGGCCCACAGGGTACCAAACTCAGCCGCTTCGTTCGCGCGGAGCTCCCGCACCTCAGGCAAACCCCCCATCGGCAATGGAGTCTGCAAGCCCACGGGCGGTGGATCATCTGCGGGACGGACGATACCGACGGCGTCGCGGTGCGTATCGCAGAACCACGCCCAGGCCGGCGGCGGCGACCAAGCCGTAGGCGGCGGTGAGCACCTTGTCGTGAGCCGCGGTGTTCCGCAGCGACGGCCGTGCCTCCGCCGGCGATGCGGTGCCGGTGGCCAGGTGCGCAGGCGCGGTGCCGGCCCGGCTGGACGGGACAGGGGCGGATGCGGCCGCCGCTGAGGTGGCTCCCGTGTTCGCCGGCGACGACTTCCCGGCTCCACCGGCCGTCGCCGGGGCTGGCAGGGCACCGAGGTAGACGCGCGAGGGATGCGTGGCACCGAAGTACAGGGTGGTCACCCCACCGCTGGAGTTCGCTAGGGTGCTCAGGTTGGGCCCCTGGTGCGGCAGGTCGGCGGTGGTCAGTGAGAGGCGCAACCGGTGTCCTGGCTGCACCACGAACGAGGTGGGGAACACCTCGACCAGCGCCTCTGTCGGTGCAGTCGTGAGGCCCTGCTGTGACTGATGCGTGTACGGATGCCACGGCACCACGGGAACCTTGCCGGCGTAGACACTGCAGTCCATCACCTTGCCGCCGCACCGGGTGCCGACGAAGCTGCGCAACGATCCGACGAGCGATCCCGCGGTGACGCGGAACACCGTCGATCCGTCAGCCTGCACGTCGCCAACCGTGGCGGTGATCGTGGTGTCCGGCCGGCTCGAGCTGAGCCACAGGTCGGCGACGATCGGGCCCGACACCGTGTAAGGCTGGGTGAACACCGGGCTGGTGAACGTCACCCCGGTGATCTCCGCACTACTGTCGTTGTCGGTGCAGGGTGGTATGGCGACGATGCCCGCGGTCCACTGCGCCGACGAACGCGAACACGCGCCGGTGAGCGGCTGCCACGGCATCGCCGCCGTGCCGGCGGGGCCGGCGTTCAGGCCCAGCGAGCCGTCGTAGAGACTCGGCGCACCGGATCCGGACGGCGACGCGCCCAGGTACCACGGCTGGTAGGTCGTGCCCGGGTACGGAAATGCCGTGTCGGGGCGCCACTGGTTCGGCCCGATCTGGTAAGTCTCCGTGGTCGGGAACCGGTCGATGCCGTTGTTCACGCCCTTGAGCCAGTGGTCGAACCATGCCAGCGACAGGTTGTTGGTCGAGGGAAGGAGATTGCCCTTCTCGTCGTGGACCGGCGACGAGCCGTCGTCCGCGGTCAGGTGTGACGACGGGTTGCCGTGGTACCAGGGGCCGAAGAGCAGCTTCTTCTGAGTGGGCGGCAGGTCGAGACCGCGATACAGCAGCGGCTCGCTGCGCTGGAACAGGTCGTACTCGCCACCAACGATGAAGGTCGGGACGTGGACGTCCTGGATGCGTGTCAGGGGTGCCACGTTGCGGTAGTAGGGGTTGTCGTAGGCCTGGTCCGGGTAGGTCTGGAGTTGCGACGGCAGCGCGCTCTCGTATCCGCCCAGGGTCGTGTCGGCGACGGCAGGGGCGGCGAACTGGGCGATATCCACGAGGTGCTGCGATTCGGCGTTGAGCGCGATGGCGGGGTGCGACGCCGCGTCGTCGGCGGGCAGGGAGTTGAGCGAGTTGACCAGTCCCAGCCAGAGCGGGATGAAACCGGTGTCGGTGTTGCCGCCGGCGAAGACGACGTCGCGATACGGGTCACCCATGGGCACGATCGGGAAGATCGCCTGCACCGGGTTGTGCGACGGCTGGACCTCGCTGAGACGTTCCACGGTGAGGAACTGGTTGATCGCGCTGTAGCTGACGCCGGCGAGGCCGATGCGCCCGTTGGAGAACGGTCGGTGCGCGGCCCGGTTCACCAGCTCGACGCCGTCCAGCTGCTCGGGGGTGCCGAAGGAGGTCCAGTAGCCCTCGCTCGACCCGGTGCCGCGGACGTCGACGACGATCTCCGCGTAGCCGTGCGCAGGGAAGTACGGGTTGAACTCGGCCACCCCGCCGTTCTTCCGGTACGGTGTCTGCACGAGGAGGACCGGGCAAGGGCAGCCGTGGTCGGGTACGTACTCGTCCGAGTCCAGGCTGACGCCGTCGCGCATGGTGATCCGGACGTCGGCTGTCTTGGTATAGCTGGTCACGGGGTCGGTCGTCCCCGCGGCGGCGGCGCGAGCCGGCCCGGTGACTCCGAGACCCGCCGCGACCACCAGCGGGCCCAGGGCTGCGACAGCGATACGGTTGAGAGCGATCGGGTAGCCCACGCGCCTTCCTCTTCTTCCCGGGGCCGATCGACCAGGGGTCGGTCGGACCGATGCAGCCACTGGGCCGTGTCGCCCAGCTTCGGAGACCACCTCCTGCTGGCAGAGACGTGGCCACGGCACGGTTCCTTGCACTTCGGCCGCACTGGGCCGCTCAGCGGCCGCGTCACGGCCCCCGTCGAGATGCGGACGGGCACCGGGCCGCCCACGGGAGCAACCCGGGTGGAGATGCCGGGTCATGCCCGGCGGTTTGGCCGATCGCACCCCGTTTCGAACCCACCCCGGCGGCCGCGCCTGGCCATGGCGGCCGCCCGTCTGGGCGAGCTTGATCCCCTGGTGTGGCGGCAGCAGCGGTTGACGGCCGTGGCGGCGCCGGGATGCGATGATGGGGCGGAGGGGCCTTCAGCCGGGCTCGCAATCGCGAGGAGCTGCCGTTGCGACGGGTGATCATCACCGGAGGGGCCGGTTTCATCGGCTCCCACCTCTGCGATCGTCTTCTGCAGCGCGGTCTGCATGTGATCTGTCTTGACAACCTGCTGACAGGAAGCGCCGACAACATCGCCCACCTGCTCAGCAACCCACGGTTCTCGTTCCGTCACTACGACGTCAGCGAGTACCTCTATGTCGAAGGCGGCGTCGACGGCATCCTCCATTTCGCCTCCCCCGCGTCGCCGGTCGACTACGCTCAGATGCCGATCCACACCCTCAAGGTCGGCACCCTGGGAACGCACAAGGCGCTGGGCCTCGCCAAGGCCAAGGGCGCGCGCTTCCTGCTCGCCTCGACCAGCGAGGTCTACGGCGATCCCGACGTCCATCCTCAACCCGAGGACTACTGGGGCCATGTCAACCCGGTCGGGCCCCGGGGCGTCTACGACGAGGCGAAGCGGGCCGCCGAGACGTTCGTCATGGCCTACCACAACGCGCACGGGCTCGACACGCGGATCGCCCGGATCTTCAACACCTTCGGACCACGCATGCGCCGCAACGACGGGCGTGCGGTACCCGCGTTCATCACCCAGGCGCTGACGGGCGAGCCGATCGCCGTCTTCGGCGACGGGTCGCAGACGCGCAGCCTGTGCTACATCGACGACCTCATCGACGGCCTCGAGCGGCTGCTGTTCTCCGACCACCATCTCCCCGTCAACCTCGGCAACCCTGGCGAGCTGACGGTGATGGAGCTGGCCGAGCTGATCCGCCGCCTGGCGGGCAGCTCGAGTCCCATCGAGCTGCGGCCACTGCCGGTCGACGACCCACGGCGGCGCTGCCCCGACATCTCGACGGCCCGCCGCGTTCTCGGCTGGGAGCCGCGCATCTCGCTCGAGGACGGGCTGGCGCGCACCATCTCCTGGTGGACCGAGGGCGGCCCGCACGCTCGCATTCCGGGGGTCCAGAGCTCGGCCCGCCCCGGGGTGGGAACCGCCGCCGGCGCCCCTGGTTCGCAGGAGGAGTGAGGGCGGTGCTGCGGCGCCGCAAGCGGGAGGAGGCGAACGCTCCGACGGCCTGGCCCGAGCCCGCGGCAGCGGTCGAGCGACCCGAGCCGCCCGCGGGCGCCCGCCACCTGGTGGTCGTGGTGCTCGACAGCCTGCGCTACGACTCCTGGCTCCGCGCCGAGCCGAAGCTGCCCTCTCGTCTCGGGCCGGTGGAGCGCCGTTGGAGCTACGCCTCGTGGACGGCGCCGTCGCACTACAACCTGCTGATGGGCCTGCTCCCTCATGCCAGCCCGACCCACGTATACGCCTCCGAGTACTACAAGGCGGACCTGCAGCGCTACACCGAGCGGCTCGGCGTGCCCGGCATCGAGTTCAAGGAGCTGCTGCCGTCGCTCTTCCTTCCCAGCTATCTGCGCAACCGCCTCGGTTACCAGACCAGCGCCATGGTGTCGATGCCGGTGCTCAACCAGCATACGCCGCTCAACCGCGACTTCGACAGCTACACGCTGATGCCGACCCACAATGACATGGCCGCGATGTTGGCTAGGCTGTCGTTTCCGGACGACCGGCCGTCATTTCATCTGCTCAACGTCGGCGAGACCCACTACCCGTACGCGCTCGCCGGCGAGGACCCGTCCGAATGGCCGCGTCTCAGCGGCGTCCACGGCGCGGTCAGGCAGCTCGGAGAGCGAGTCGATGAGCAGCGCACCGCCTTCTTCGACATGGATCAGATGGAAACCCTGCGCGACCGACAGGTGCGAGCGCTCACGGGCCTTGAGCCAGGGTTCGAGCAGCTGTTTGATGTCGTCCCGCCCAGCACCTGGATCATCCTCACGTCGGACCACGGTGAGCTCTTCGGGGAGGGCGGGTACTTCGGACACGGTCCGATCGCTCATGACAAGGTCTTCGAGGTTCCCTTCGTCGAGGGGCAGGTTCGCTGACCTCAGAGGTAGCCGAGAAGTCGCATCCGCTGCTCGATGTCCTGCCGCTCGGCGTCGGAGAGCTCGGCGGACGACGTGGGCGCCAGGGCCGGGCCGGGCCGCGACGCCGGTTCCAGCGCCTCCGCCAGCCGGTCGTGACGGGCTCCGAACAGTTCGCGCACCGACGGCTGGTCCGGGGCCATCGGGTGGAGCTCGCGCGGGTCCGCGATCAGATCGTACAGCCGGTCCTCGTCACCGAATCGCAGCAGTTTCAGCTCGCCGTCGGTGGCGCAGGTCATCGGCTGCGTCAGCCTCCGAACCGCCTCCTGGTCGAGGTGCCATCTGCTGACAGCCTGCTCGATTCGCGGGTCGTCCGCGCCAGACAGCGGATCGCACTGGGCGACCGCAACCCCGTCGGGTACGGCTTCGCGCCATGGATGATCGGAGAGGCCGACCGCCTCCGCGAGAAGACGCGGCAACGCCACCAGGCTGGCGACGGCTATGCCTTGTGCACCGGGGCCGGCGGCGATCAACGGGACGTGGATGAGGCGCTGGTCGAGCGAGAACGAGTGGCCGATCATGTTTGCCTCACCGAAGTTCTCGCCATGATCGGAAGTGATGACGACTAGGGTGTCGTCGAGCACTCCGTGCATGTCGAGAGCCTCGAGCACACGCCCGAGCCAGTCATCCATGAGGCGGACCGACCTGGCGTAGAGATGGCGCATGCGCACCAGGGCTTGTTCGGGCACGGTGAGCGCACCGAGGCATGCGGCCCAGATGGTGTCCACTCTCAAGTACCGGCGCGCGTCCTCGGCGGCGAGCAGCCGCCGGAGCGGTGAGCGGTCGCCGTACGGGCGGGGCGGGAGATAGGGCGAGTGGCATTCGATGAGGTTCACGAACCAGAAGAACGGCCTCCGATCCTCAGCCAGCCAGCGGTGGATCACTTGCTCCGCCTCGGCCGCTCCGTCGTCGACTCGTGCGCGCAGCGCCTCCCCGTACCAGGACAGACGGGGCCGGAGGCCGGGCAGCTGCACCCGGTCGCAACGCGAGCTCCGCAGGGCGACGAAGTCGTCGAAGCCCGCGTCGAACCCGGTGACCGGTGAGATCCAGACGTTGGCGCTGACCGCTCGGGTGACATAGCCGGCGCGGCGGAACGCCTCGGGCAGCAACCGGTGCCGGTGCGCCTCGATCACCGGGCGCGCGCCGTGGTAGGTCCCTCCCGGCGACTGGCCAAGCCCCAGTGTGCGGGGAAGAAGGCCGGTGAACATCGCAGCGTGCGATGGCAGCGTCCAGCTGGCTGGGGCGATGACGGCGGGCAGCGCCCGACCCCGCTGCGCCAGCTGGGTGGCCACCGGAGTCGATCCCGGCGGTGCGCCATAGGAGTCGAAGGCATCCGCGCGGGCGGTGTCCATGACAACCAGCAGGACGTTGGCCCTCATCTCTGCAGTGTAGGCACCTGTCAGGCAGAGCCCGCACACCACGCGGATCAAGCCGGCCGTCGACCACGAAGACCGCGGTCTGGCCATCGCGGAGGAGCAACCGCGCTTCACGATCCGAGCGGGTCCAGTCGAGGAGGAGAGCCGCCCTTGTCGTTTCCTGGCCGACCCGGGCGGAGAAAGGGAAGAGCCTCATCGCGCCCATGGTCGTCTCTCGCTGCTACATTCCGCGCGCGATGATCACGGCTGGAGGTGATCTGCCCGCCGAGGTGCGTCAGCTCGACTGGTATCACACCATAGAGCTCGCCCCGGGCGTTGTCACGCCGGGCTGGCACGACACCCGCCCAGTTGTCGAGCAGGTCCCGTTCCCCCAGTCGCTCGCCGGCATGCGCTGTCTCGACGTGGGAACCTTCGACGGCTTCTGGGCCTTCGAGATGGAACGGCGCGGTGCGGCCGAGGTGGTGGCCATCGACGTTCCCGACCCGAAACAGTGGGACTGGCCGGTGGACAGCAGTGCTGAGGTGATGGAGATCATCGGGCGGCGCAAGGGAACGGGCAGCGGTTTCGAGATCGCGCACCGCGCGCTGCGCTCGTCGGTCCGCCGTGTCGACTGCAGCGCGTACGACGTCGACGAGAACGGACTCGGGCGGTTCGACCTGATCTATCTCGGCAGCCTTCTCGTGCACCTGCGCGACCCGGTGCGAGCGCTGATGCGCCTTCGCGCCGTCTGCGACGGCAGCATGATCGTCGTCGACGGCATCGACCTCCTGCTCTCCCTGCTTTTGCCACGGCGTCCGGTGGCGACATTCGATGGCCGTGGGCGTCCCTGGTGGTGGTATCCGAACGTTGCCGGGCTGCGGGGCCTGGTGGAGGCGGGGGGCTTCGAGGTGGTCGCCGGACCGCGCCGCATCTACATGCCACCGGGCGCGGGACAGCCGCTGGCGTCGTTCCACCCGCGGCTGCTGGCCACCCGAGCGGGACGGCATGCCCTCGTGGTGGCGACTCGAGGTGACCCGCATGCAGTGCTGGTTGCCCGGCCTCGTGCGGTCCCGTCGCAACCGGCGGTGCCCACGACCGCGGACGGCTCCTGAGGACAGCACGCCGGGTACCGTGTGCGCTGGCGGTGCCTCCGCCGCCGTGGATGCCGTCAACCGGCTCCGGAGCGTTGGCGCCACCTCTGGGCAGCGATGCGACCCCGGTTCCAGAGGCGCCGCAGCGGCGCCGCAGCCTCGGGCCGGTAGAGGACAAGGTGCGAGGTGCCGTGGAGGATCGCGTAATGCTCCAGGTCGTAGCGTGCCATGTAGCGGAGAAGGTCGGCGATGGGCAGCTCGCGATGGAGCGCCTGCTCGTGCGGATCGAACTCGAGCAGGTTCACCAAGATGAGAGCCGCGCGCCGTTCCATCTCGCCGAGAAAGGCGTAGGGATCTGAAACGTGCTCGATGACGTCAAAGGCATATGCCGCATCGAATCCGCCCGGGACCACGCCGTCGAGATCACGGATTGGCGCATCGAGCGACCGTCGCTCGAGCCGCCACCGGAGGTATGCGGTGGACGGGTTGTCAAAGTCGGCGAACTCCACGCGATAGCCCGCCTCAAGAAGCATCAGCCCATCGGAACCGATCCCGCACCCGTAATCGAGCACGCGTGATCCCGGCGGTACCCGGCTGGTCAGGAGGTCGAGGTACGGAAGCTTGGTGCCGGTCATCGCGAAGGCGGTGAGGTTGTAGAGGTAGGCCTGCGAGGTGCGGTAGAAGTGGTGCTCGTGGTGGATCGACGCGAGCTCCTCGGCGAGCGTTTGCTCGTACCGCTCCAGACGGTGGCGGTCGTAGGTGGCACCGAGGTAGGCGCGTAACTCCGCCTCCTCCCGCTCCGGATCGAGCCGCAGGGCAACCGGTCGGGGCATGCCGCCGGCCTAGTCCCGAGACCCGCTGGTACCCTGGGTGCGATGCCGCTGGGACCAAGCACCTCGGGCCCACCGCGGCTCAGCGTCGTCATCTCCACCCTGGGCAACTACGCGACACTCGAGCGCGTCCTCGACGGGTACTCGCAGCAGATGTCGCGCCGCATCTTCGAAGTGCTGGTCGTCGCGGACGCCGCCGATCCGCAGCCGGACGCGGTTGAGCGGGCCATCGGCACGCGTCCATTCCCGGTGCGCCGGCTCACGGGGCATGTCCCCGGCCTCTCGGCCAACCGCAACGCCGGTCTTCGCGCTGCCGAAGGTGCACTGGTTCTCTTCACCGACAACGACACCATCCCCGTGAGCCGGCTTGTCGCGGAGCATCTCGAGTGGCATCAGCGTCACCCCGCGGAGGAGGTCGGCGTGCTCGGATGCGTGCGGTGGGCTCGGGAGCTCGAGGTCACCACCTTCATGCGCTGGCTTGAGACCGGCATCCAGTTTGACTTCGCCAACATCCGAGGCGTGGACGCCGGCTGGGGACGGTTCGCGGGAGCGAACGTCTCCCTCAAACGCTCGTTCGCTGGACGCGTGGGCGACTTCGACGAGGAGCACTTTCCCTACGGATACGAGGACACCGACTGGGCCTATCGAGCCAGCAAGCTCGGTCTTCGTCTCCTCTACAACCGCCGCGCCGTCGTCAACCACGTCCGTCCCATGACCTTGGAGTTCTGGCAGAAGCGGGCACGCCGTGTTGCCGCTGCGGAGTACACCTTCTCCACCTTGCATCCCGAGCTGACGCCGTGGTTCCATCGCATGTTCACCGCGGCCGCGGCCATGCCGCCGGCGCGGGCACGCGGCCTCCCCCTCGCGCCCTACATCCCGTCTTGGCTCCCGTGGCTCGGCCGCCGCGTCTGGCTCAGCGTCGACACCGCTTTCAAGCAGGCTCTCGCGCCGCACTTCCTCACGGCCTGGGACGAGGCCGCCGCGCGCGGCGTCGGACCGGCGCAGCCCGACCTCTCTGAGTTCGCGGCGGACTAGCGTTCCGGTTTCCAACCTTCCGGATCCTGACTGGGTGGCCCGTAGTAATCCAGCACCCTGGCCGGGACGCCACCAGCCACGGTGAACGGCGGGATGGGCTTGGTGACAACAGCGTTGGCTCCGATGATCGCTCGCTCGCCGATGCTGTTCACGATGGTGACTTTCGAATGGACCTGGACATCGTTTCCGATGCTGATCGACCTGTAGTTATACCCCTGCTCGAGGAAAGGCTTGGTCAGGTCACGGTAGCGGTGACTGCCATCAGCGACGAAGGTGCTCTGCGCCAGCCCAACCCGCTCGCCGATGCTGATCGTCGTGTCGCAGGCGATGATCACGTCGTAGGTGAAGTACGAGCCGTCGCCCACCGTCACCCGCGCTCCCGGGCTCCCGAGTTCGAAGAGCGTATTGCGGCGGAACTCGACGTTGTCCCCGACGATGAGAGTGCCTCCCCAGGGAGCATGCACCTTGAAGCCGGGCCCCGCGGTCACGTTTTTCCCGAAGCGTATGGTGGCAGTGGGATTGCGGAAGATCTGCCAGCGCTTGCGCCCCTCCGACATCAGGCGGGCCCCATCCTTGTAGCTGACCCGCCACGCGAGGTGACGCGCCTTATCGATCACGCGGCGGCCCGACGGCCAGCTGTACGCGTACGATGCGACGGTCTGCAGGCGATCCCAAGGCTTCCCACGCACCTGGCTGAGTGTCGCACACGACACCGTTATCGGACGCCTCGCGCTGCGCCGACGGGGACCGCAATCCCGGGTGGAAGCCCGCTCAGGAGCTGGACCCGGGTGCTGAAGTGGTCGTCGCAGTCAGCGGCCCCGGCACCCCTCGCGACACGCCTCTGCCTGGCTGAGAAGGGGCTGATACACTCGGCGGCCGGCGGGCTCGGGGAGGGGGACGGAGGACACGATGAGGTTCCTCGTTCCTTGGCGCCGGGGTGACGATCCGGCGGTCGCGCCCGGGGGGCTGCGGGTCGAGGCGCTCATCCGACGGGCATGACCCGGCCGTCCACCTCGATCGAGCCCTGCAGGTCGGCCACTCCGCGCGAGCCCAGTCGCGGCGCGACGAACAGGCTCACGCCCCGCGGCTGCACGGCGAGTGAGCCGCGACCGTCGGCCGTCGCCACAAGACAGAAGACCCGGTACGTCCCGCCGCCGAGGCGGGGGACGAATCGGATGAAGACCTTGGCGGTCTCGCCTGCGTCGTACCGCCGGTGCCGCAGTCCAAGGAACGAGTGACAGGCGTAGGCGAGCACGCCTTCCTCATTGAAGATCTGCATCCCCACCAATGGGCTGTCGACGGCCTGTTCGAAGCGGAGCCGAACCCGCAGCTCCAGTTGCTCGCCGCCGTCCGCGTAGTTCACCGGTCCGTCGGGGCCGAAGAGCCTGCTCTCTTCGATCACCGCGCCCCCGACATACATGCGCTCGCCCCCGGATCGCGCCGTCTCCTCGTCGGCATCGCCTTCCACGCTCAAGAGCTCGTGGTACCGGGCGATCACGTCCTCGGTGTCCCCGATCATGTCGACCAGTCCGCGACGGAGGAGGACCACTCGCGAACACATGCCGCGGATCGCATTCATGGAATGGCTGACGACCACGATGGTGGTTCCGGAGCCCTGGACCATCCGCAGCCGCTCGAAACACTTGGACTGGAATGCGAGATCCCCGACGGCCAGGATCTCGTCGAGCAGGAAGACCTCGGGTTCGCTGTGGATGGCGATAGCGAATCCGAGGCGGAGGAACATCCCCGACGAGTAGAACTTGACTGGCGTGTCGATGAAGTCCTGCAGCTCGGCGAAGGCGACGATGTCGTCGAAACGCCGGTCCAGCCGGCGCCTCTCCATGCCCAGCAGCAGACCGTTGAGGTACACGTTGTCACGGCCGGTCAGCTCCCGACGGAAGCCCACCCCCACCCCGATGAGCGGAGCGATCCGGCCCATCACCCGGAGACGACCCTCGCTCGGCCGGGTGACACCGGAGAGAAGCTTGAGCAGGGTGGTCTTTCCGGAGCCATTTCTCCCGATGACGCCGATCGTCTGACCCTTCTCGACGCGGAGGTCGAGGCCGCGAAGGGCCCACAGGGGCGATGGTCGCGAACGCCGGAACGGGAGCAGCGATCCCACGAGAGTGGGCTGATCAACGTACTTGACGTACCGCTTGCCCAGGCCCTCGATGAGGATGGTGTCGGTCACAGCCGGTCCGCGAAGAGCCGGTCGTACCGCCGGTAGACCTCGGCGGCGACGAGCAGTCCGACCACGAGGGTGGCGACGGAGACAGCGACCGGCGCCAGCATGGCGGGCTCCCAGCCGAGCGCAGCAGCATGGAAGAGCTCGATGACGCCGGTCAGGGGATTGATGTCGAGCAGCGGGCGGTACCGTCCCAGCAGTTGCGCCGGATAGAGGACGGGCGTCGCATAGAACCAGACCAGGAGCGCCGCCTGGACCAGGTAGCGAACGTCGCGAAAGTAGACGTGGGCCGCCGCCAGGATGAGGGCCAGGGCCCCGGTCAGCAGCACGAGCAGGACCACCGCAGGGATCAGCAGCAGCACCGACGGTCCGGGAGCGGCACCGAAGATGGGCATGGCCACGAGCAGGCACCCGAGGGAGATGCCGAGCCCCACCAGCCCGCTGATCAGCGGGACGACCGGGAGCATGGCACGCGGAAACCACACCCTGTCGCTGAGTTCGGCACCATCGACCACCGCGGTCGCCCCCGTGCCAAGCCCGACCGCGAAGTAGCTCCAGGCGATCACCCCGCTGAGCGCGAAGATCCCGTAGGGTCCCGGCACGCTGGACGTCCTCACCACGTGGGAGAACACCGCCGCCACGATGGCTGCCTGCACCAGCGGCACGGCCGCCGCCCACAGGACGCCGAAGACGGCTCGTCGGTAGCGCGCCTGGAAATCCGTCCGTGCCAGCGCCATGAGGATGGAGCGATGGCCCACCACGTCGAGGACCGCCACCCCCCAGGAGGAGGGTCTCGCGTCGAGGTCGAGAACTGCGGTCGAGGTGCGCTCGGGCATTGCCAGGCCGAGGTGTCAGCGCGACCAGCGCGAGGGCGCCAGCAGATAGGCGCTGTCGCCGCGGCGCTGCTCGGTGGCGTAGAAGTCGATGGTGAGCCGGAGTCCCTCGTCGAGGCGATGGTGCGGCGCCCAGCCCAGCAGGGCCCGAGCCCTGGTGTTGTCGCAGAACATCCGCCAGATCTCGGTGGGACGATGGCTCAGGGCCGCGAAACGCGGTGCCGGCGCTCCGTCCATCATCGCGGTGATGCGTTCCGCGATCTGGCGGATGCTGTGCTCCTCGCTACAGCCGAGGTTGATGATCGCCCCGTGCGCCCCCCTTCCCGCCAGCGCGGCACGGATGAAGCCGTCGGCGATGTCGGTGACATAGTTGAACTCTCGGGTCTGGGTGCCGCTCGTCATCGCCACCGGCTCGCCGCGAAGCGCCCCCACGATCAGCTCGGGAATGACCCGGTCGGGGCTCTGCCGCGGTCCGTACGTGTTGAACGGACGGACCATCACGATCGGCCAGCCATAGGCCTCATGGAACATGCGGCAGTACTGCTCCCCGGCGTATTTGCTGACCGCGTAGGGACTCAGCGGGGCGACCACAGCGTCCTCGCGGAAGGGCACCTCGCCGGCACCGCCATAGATCTCGCTGGTCCCCGCATAGACGAACGACTCGTAGTCACAACCGCGCAGTCCGCACAGCAGGTTCACCGTCCCGGCGACGTTGGTCTGCAGCGACTCGTCGACGTGGTCGAAGGAGCGTCCGACGTGGGTATACGCCCCCAGGTGGAAGACGAAGCGGGGGCGGACGCGCTCCACCAGCAGGCGCACCGCGGCGGTGTCCTGCAGGTTGGCCTCGACGATCTCGACCCGGTCAGCGAGGTGGGTCAGGCGGGCCGGCAGCAGGCGGCTCACCTGGCTGCTCATGGCGAGCACCTGCGCACCCTCCTCCACCAGACGGTCGCAGAGGTGCGACCCGATGAAGCCACCGGCGCCGGTGACCAGGCAGACGGCGTCGCGCAGGCTGGACTCGCTCACGATGACGACACTCCAGTGCCGGGCTCTGCAGAGCCGCGCGGCGGGCCACAGGATAGGTCACCGGCGGCATACTGCGCCCCACCATGCCCGAGCAGCTGTCGACGGTCATCCTCTGCGGCGGGCGCGGCACGCGCGCCTACCCCCTGACCGCCGACCTCCCCAAGCCACTTCTGCGGATCGCCGGCACTCCCATCGTCGAACACGTCATGGGCATCTACGCGCGCCGCGGTCAGACGCGTTTCGTGCTGGCACTGGGATACCGCGGTGAGCTCATCGTCGAGCACTGCCAAACCCGGGGATTGCCCTGGGAGATCGAGTATGTCGACACCGGGCTGGACACGCCGACCGGGGCGCGCCTGCGGCGCTGCGCCGCCGCCGCGGGTCCCACCTTCTTCGCCAGCTATGCCGACGGCCTCGCCGACATCGACCTCGCTGCGCTGCTGGCACGACACCGCGCCCATGGCCGACCGGCCACCATCACCACGGTGCCGTTGCCGTCGCCGTACGGCACCCTCGACCTCGACCCGTCGGACGGGGTGCGCGGGTTCGCCGAGAAGCCCCATCTGCCCGACCATTGGATCAACGCCGGTTTCTTCGTCTTCGACGCCTCGGTGTTCGCCGACCCCCGTCACGGTGACGACCTGGAGCGCGAGATCCTGCCCAGCCTCGCCGGCGCCGGCGACCTCCACGCCCACCGGCACACCGGCTTCTGGCGCTCGCTCGACACCTTCAAGGACCTTCAGGAGCTGGAGGCGCTGCTCGGTGGCGATGGCCCTCCCTGGTGGTGAGGGCCCGCTGAGCCACCCGCCCCGCGGAGCGTTGCGGCTGATGGTCATCAGCAACAACTATCCGCCGCACACCCTGGGCGGGTATGAGCTGCTCTGCCGCGACCACGTGGCCTGGCTCACCGGTCGCGGTCACGCGGTGATGGTGGTGACCTCCCGCCACGGGACCTCGGCCGCGGCTGCGGGCGACGAGCGGGGTGACCACGGCGAGCGCATCCGGCGCGTCCTCGACTTCCACTGGCGGGACTTCGAGCACGCCCGGCCGGCCGCGGCGCGCCTCTGGGCCGGCGAGTGGCGGCAGCGGCGCGCGCTGCTGCGTGCGCTTCGCGAGCAGCGGCCGCAGGGGGCCCTGGTCTGGCACATGGGGGCGATCTCGAAGTCGTTGCTGGCCGTTCTCCACGGCGCGGGGGTGCCGGCCGTCGCCGTCGTCGGCGAACCCTGGCTGCTCTGGGACATCGAGGCCGACGCCTGGCTCTCGCTGTGGCGGCGGCCGGCGGTGCGGCGTCGAGCCCGCCTGGCAAAGCCTGTGCTGCGCCCGCTGGCGGCGCGGTGGGTCGCTCCCACCGACATCGACGCCGCCCTGGCGGCGATGCGACCGCTGTACGCCAGCGAGCACCTGCGACGGGAGGTGGAGAACGGGCTTCCCGCCTGGCGCGACCACGGCGCCGTCGTTCCCAACGGAATCAACGCCGAGCTCTTCGCGCGTCCGCGTGCCGCCGACGCGCCCCTGCGCTCGCCGCTGCGCCTCCTCTACGCCGGCAGAGTGGAGCCGCGCAAGGGAGTCCACACGGCCATCGAGGCCCTGGCCTCCGCCAATGCCGCCGGATGCGCGAGCCGCCTGACGGTGGCCGGCTGGCAGGACCGGGCGTACGCGGCCGAGCTGACGCGGCGCGCCGCGGAGCTGGGTGTCGACGGCATGGTCGAATGGCTCGGCGCCCTCCCACGGGAGGCGATGCCCGAGCTCTACCACGACCACGACGTCCTCCTCTTTCCCTCCGTCTGGGCGGAGCCGTTCGGCCTGGTGCCGCTGGAGGCGATGGCGGCGTCGTGCGTGGTCGTCGCCACCGGTACCGGGGGCAGCGCTGACTTTCTGCGTGGCGGCGACAACTGCCTGCTGGTGCCGCCTCAGGATCCCGACGCCATCGTCGCCGCGATCCTCCGGCTGCGTGGCGATCCCGGCCTGGTGGCGAGGCTGCGGCGCGGCGGAGGCGCAACCCTCGCCGCCCACAGCTTCGACGCCTACGCCGCCCGGCTCGAGGCGCAGCTGTCGGCCCTGATCAACGCCTAGACGCCGGTGACGAGGCCCTCGGGCGGAAGCCGTCGGTCGGAAGCCCGTCGTGCAGGTGAGCGGGCCACCAGGGGGTGCTCGGCCGGGGCCGCGGCGGCGCCACCTTGCGCAACACCAGCAGGTGATGCGCTCCCATCAGCGACAACCCCGGGGTCACCGAGACCAGGCCTTCCAACAGATCGGCGGTGGCGTTGCCGAGTCGGGGCGCGCGTGACGTCAGGCGACGCAAGCGGTCGGCGAGGGGCGACTGCGGCGCCGGGAACTCGAAGGAGCTCGAGGAGAGCAGCCGGAAGCCCGCGTCGGCGGCGAGGTCGCGCAACTCCGCGAAGCAGAAATGGATGTGCGGCACATAGGTGGGAGCGTCAGGCGGCAGCGGATCGACGCGCCGGTCGATGGGATCGTGCCAGGTGAGGTTGCGGAAGGCCAGCCACCGAGGACGCCAGCGACCCGCCAGCCGCTCGAACCAGGTCAGCGGATCGCGCAGCGGCGAGATCACCGGCATCTCACTGCCGTTGTTGGTGGTGAGGATCACCACTCCGCCGCCGCGGGTGATGCGCGACACCTCGCGGAGTCCGGCGTAGGCATCGAGGAGGTGCTCGATCACCTCGCTGAAGACGACGACGTCGGCGACACCGTCCGGCAACGGGATGTGCTCGACAACCGCCTGGGCGAGGACGGGCGGATCGGGCCGGTGAGCGCGTTGCCTGACACCGTACGGCGCCAGGTCGAAGCCGACGCCGCGGCTGTGGCGGGCCCGGTGCACGGCGTCGAGCACCAGCCCCGAAGCGCAGCCGACGTCGACCACCACACCACCGGCCGGGACGTGGGCGGTGGCCAGCTCGGACACCAGCCGGTACCGCAGCTCGTGCTTGCGGCGGTCGTATTCCGGGTACTCCTCGAGCTCCGCCTCCATCGAGCCGATGCAGGTGGTGTAAAAGCGCTGCACGACGTCCCGGCGAAGCCGTCGCATCCGCGCGATGTGCTCGGCGGTGGCCGCGCGACCCAGCTCTCGGCTGCGACGCCAGGTGCGCACGAAACCCAGGCCCCCGAGAGTCAACAGCACTAGGCCGCGACGCGGCTCTCGGCGGGTGCTGGCGACCCCCGCCACGGTGGCCGCGAGGGGGAGGTGCCGGCGCACCGGCGCCAGCCGTTCCGAGTGGCGCAGCCGGTGCGCCAGGGCGATTGGGTTCATCGCAGCGCCGCCAGGTAGAAACGCTCATAGTCGGCGGCGCGCACCGACCAGTCGAAGTCGCGCGCGCGGGCGCGACACCCAGCGACCACGTCGGGCCGGCTCGCGAGCTGCAGGGCGCGTCGCAGCGCGGCCGCGCACGCCGCGGCGTCGCCCGGCGCAAACAGGGCTCCGGTATCGGCGGTCACCACTTCCGGGATGCCGCCGTCGTCGGTTCCCACCACCGGCATCCCGGCCGCCAGGTACTCCGCCAGCACCAGTCCGAAGGCCTCGCGCTCGCTGCAGAGCGCCCCCACGGTACAACCCGCGTAGATCTCGGGCAGCTCGGCGGTGGCCACCGTCCGGTGGGCCACCCGGCGCGCCACCCCCGGCGGCATCAGACTGCAGCGCCGCTGGACCGTCGCGGGATCACCCGGCCCCACCAGCAGCAGCTGTACGTCGGGCTCGTCGCGTGCCACCAGCTCGAAGGCGTCGAGCAGCAGGTCGATGCGCTTGCGCACGTCATCGACGGCGGCGGAGCACACGATGGTCCGCGCCTCGCCGTCGCTGCGTTCAAGGGCGAAGTCCTCGGCGAAGATGCCTGGGGTCACGACGGTTGGCAGGAACCCGTAGTCGTCGCGCATCCGCCGAGCCGATGCCTGCGACAGGACCCCGATGCCGCGGGCCCTGGGAATCGCGTACAGGAACATGCGGTGGGTGCGATGCTGCCAGCGGGTCCAGTGATCGCGGCCCGGTTGCCCGTGGACGCTGAGCACGAAGGGACGCCGGCGCACAGCGGTGGCGAGCGCCACCCCCCAGGCGTCGCTGAGGTAGAAGGCGTGATAGAGGTCGGCGTCGTGGCGCAGCGCCGCCGCCATCGCGGTCAGCCCGAATGTCTCCAGCGGTCGCAGGCCGGCGCGTTGCTGCAGCCCCTCGCGAGCGGGGTGATAGTGAACGGTGTAGGCGCCGTCGCGCACCACCGAGCCGCGTGATTCCGGCGTCCGCGTCACCACCAGCACCTCGTGGCCACGCCCGGCCATGACGGTGGCGAGGTCGTGCACCAGACGCTCCGAGCCACGGCGCACGTGTGGCCAGAAGTCGGGGACGGTGAACAGGAGCCGCAAGGCCGCGCGTCACCAGCGCCGTCCAGACGGCCGGCTCACAGCAGGATGCGACGCCAGCGCACCGACCCGTAGACGAGCGCGCCGAGCTCGACCGCCTCGTGGGCGGCGCGATGAACGATCTGGCTGCTCGTCTGCACCGCGGCGCGCAGGACGTCGGTGCCCGGCAGCAGTGCCAGCGCCGCGGCGGTCGCGGCGGCGGCCGCCACTCGACGCGACCCCATCACCCGTGCCGCACCGGCGACCCCGAGCATCCCCACCGACCCCGTGAGCACGGCGTGGCGCCGGCTGATGAAGTAGCCGCGGTAGAAGCGCTGCCGCAGCTCCGGTGACCGGCGAAGGAGCATCGGGAAATAGCGCAACCGGCTCTGGTAGGCGAGGTAGCCGGCGAAGGTCCGCGGCATGACCGCATGCCGTACCCGAGCGTCCTCGCGGAAGGCAACTCGCGCGCCGTGATGCGTCAGCCGCAAGCCCCACTCGGTGTCCTCCCCCCAGTGACCGCCGGCTCGCCCGGTCGGGTTCCAGCTCTCATCGAACCCGCCGGCGCGCTCCACCATCTCCCGGCGCACGAACAGGTTGCAGGCCTCCCACAGCAGCGACAGCCTGTCGACGTAGACGGTGTGGTACCAGTTTGCCGGTGGCGCCATCGGCGAGGTGTGGCCCTGCACCAGGTCGGCCTCGCTCAGCGCCACCACTCCGGCGCGCAGCCAGCCCGGCTCGGCGACGCAGTCGTCGTCGATGAAGGCGAAGAGGTCGCCGCGCGCCGCCGCCATGCCGGCGTTGCGCGCTGCGCCCGGCCCCGGCATCCGGGCGACCACCACCCGCACTCTGGCGTCGGCGGCGGCCAGCTCCTGGGCGGCCGCGATGTCGCTCGCGGCGCCGGCATCGCTGACCGCGATGACCACCTCGGGGCTGCCACCCTCGAGCTGTTGCGACAGCACAGAGGCGACCGCCTCCCGCAGCATGTCGGGGCGGTGGTAGGTGGGGACGATCACCGACACCGCCGGCCCCTCGTCGGTGCCGTTCACAGCGGCACCCCGGTCAGCGGGCGGCGCAGGTGGCCGCTGGGCTGCGCCAGGCCCACCGACGTGATGGCAATGCTGGCCACGCTGCCATCGTAGTCAGTACGCCCCGTTCCCTCCCAGCATGGCGGGGATGGTCGCCAGGATGATGGCGAGGTCGAGGCGGAGGGAGCGCCGCTCAACATACTCGAGATCGAGGGCGACCATCTCGTCGTGGGGCCGGGTGCTGCGCCCGCTGACCTGCCACAGGCCGGTGATACCGGGCTTGACGTCGAGGCGGCGGCGCTCGTGGTCGCCGTATCCCTCCACCTCACCGGGAAGGGGGGGGCGCGGACCCACTAGGGCCATCTCGCCGCGCAGCACGTTCCAGAACTGAGGAGCCTCATCCAGGCTGAAGCGGCGCAGCAGCCGGCCGACCCGGGTGATGCGGGGGTCGCCGACCGCCTTGAAGGTGACGCGCCCCATCACATTGAGATCGAGAACATGGTCGCGCCGCACCTCGGCGTCGCGCTGCATGGTGCGGAGCTTGAACATCGTGAAGCGGCGCCCGTCCGAGCCGACGCGGCGCTGCCGGAAGAGCACCGGCCCCGGCGAGTCGAGGCGGATGGCGAGCGCGATCACCGGCAGGGCGATGGCCAGGATCAGGACGCCGGCGAGGGCGATCAGCAGCTCGATGGCGCGACGCGCGATGCCCGCGACGGTCCCGTCGGACTGAGCCGGCAGGCGCAGCGGATAGCGGACCAGCGCCTCGCCGGCGAGACAGAGAGCCGGGACCCCGTCCTCGCCGAGCCGGGCGGCGCGCTCGATCCCGACACCACCGAGATTCACCGCCAGGCTCTCCGCAGGCTTCATCCGGATCCCGTCCTCCTGTGGCCTTCCCCCCGGTCAGCGCCTCACCCTAGATGACGAGACGGACGGGCCGAACCTTGCCCTCCCGATCCGCCGGCCGGCTTCCAGCGAGGCGCGGGGCATGCCGGCCGGACGGCGCCGTCTGGGGGAAACGGGCGCGCTCGGGCGCGGGCGGGCTCAGCGGCCCGCCTCCCGCTGGGCCTCCCGCTCCGCCTCCCGCTTGCGTCTCTGCCAGTAGCGCAGGCGCTTCCACAACCGCCTGCGCTCGCCCTCCAGCAGGGTCAGGTCGGTGGCGGCGACCTCGGTCTGAGCATCACCCTCGTCGAGCTCGGACGCGGCCCGTTCGGTGGTGTCCACCAACCGCTCCTTGAGGCCCAGCAGCTCGCTGTACACCGACAGCCAGTGGTCGATGTCCTCGAGGTTGCTCGTGGCGGGTTCCTCGCCAGGAAGCAGCCGGTCCGGATCGGCCACCTTGTCGGCGGCCTGCACCGATCGCTCGTGCAGGTCCGGATCGTCGGTGGCCTCGCCGGGACCCCTGATCGTCCTGTCAACCACCCGCCGCACCTCGAGTCCCTGTTCGGCGCCTGTTTGTACCGCGTCCGGTGACGGGTCCGCCGGTCACATGCCGGCCAGGGCGGTGGCGAAGCAGGCCAGGTCCGTCTCCGCGAAGAGGGCGTAGACGATCTCTCGCAGCGGGGTTGCAGGCTCCGCAAGGGCCTGCGAGGCCTCGCCGAGGGCGATCGGCGCCGCCAGATCGATGGGGAAGCCGTAGATGCCGGTGCTGATCGACGGGCTGGCCACCGTGGCGCAGCCGCAGTCGGCAGCCAGGGCGAAGGCGGCCCGGTAGGCGGAGCGGAGCTGCTCCGGCTCACCGTGCTCCCCGTCGCGCCACCGCGGCCCGACGGCGTGGATGACGTGGCGGGCTCGCAGCCGGCCGGCACCGGTGACCACCGCCGAGCCGGTGGGGCACCCCTGGTAGCGGCGGCGGAGCTCGCTCATGATCTCCGGCCCGCCGGCACGGTGGATGGCCCCATCGACACCGCCCCCTCCCGCCAGCGATGCGTTGGCGGCGTTGACGATGGCGTCCACCTCCAGGGTCGTGATGTCGGCTCGCTGCAGCCGCAGCCGGCCGGATCCGACGACCCGCTGGTCCGTCTCCGCCACCCTGCTCACTCCCCCTCGGCGGCGGCGAAGAGCAGGCAGGCGTTGTGGCCGCCGAACCCGTACGAGGTGCTGGCGACCAGTCGCGGCGACGCCGGCCGGCCGATGTGGGCCACATGGTCGAGGTCGCACTCGGGATCGGGATCGTCGAGGTTGATGGTGGGCGGGATGTAGTGGTCGTTGATGGCCATAATGCTGACAACCGCCTCGAGTGCGCCGGCGGCGCCGAGCAGATGGCCGGTCATCGACTTGGTCGCCGACACCGGGATGCGCGCCGCCGCCTCGCCGAACACCGCCCTGATCGCCTTGGTCTCAGCCACGTCGTTGAGCGGAGTGCCGGTGCCGTGCGCGTTGATGTAGTCGACCTCGTCGGGCCGCCGGCCGGCGCGCTGCAAAGCACGCTCCATGCAGCGGCGGGCGCCGTCTCCCTCGGGATCGGGCTGGGTGATGTGTGAGGCGTCGGCGGTGGCGCCGTAGCCGATCAGCTCTGCGTAGATGCGGGCGCCGCGACCTCGGGCGTGCTCGAGATCCTCGAGCACCAGGACCGCCGCGCCCTCGCCGAGCACGAAGCCGTCGCGGCCCCGATCGAAGGGACGCGAAGCGCGCTCCGGCTCGTCATTGCGCGTCGACAGCGCTTGCATGATCGCAAACGAGGCGACCCCCACCGCGGTGATGCCCGCCTCGGTGCCGCCGGCGAGCACCGCGACGGCGTCGCCGCGCTTGATCAGCTCCGCCGCCTCGCCAAGGGCGTGCGCTCCCGACGCGCAGGCGCTGACGATGCAGAAGTTGGGGCCCTTGGCGCCGTGGTCGATCGCCACCATGCCCGCCGGCATGTCGGGGATCATCGCCGGGACGGTGAAGGGCCAGGTGCGCCGCCACCCGTGGTCGTGCACGCTGATGGCGCTGCTCTCCATCACGTCGAGACCGCCCACGCCCGAGGCGATGATGACGCCGACCTCGTTCGCCTCGGCAGCGATGTCGAGCCCGCTGTCGGCCACCGCCTCGCGCGCCGACACCATGGCGAAATGGATCACCCGGCTGGTGCGACGCGCCTCCTTGCGACCCAGCAGCTCGGCGGCGTCGAAGGCGCACACCTCACCGGCGATGCGCACCGGGAAGTCGCGGGCGTCGAAGCGGGTGATCGGCCTCACCCCGCTGCGACCCTCCCGGCACGACTCCCACGTGCTCGGCAGGTCGTTGCCCACGGGACTCACCGCCCCCATGCCGGTGATGACGACCCGGCGATGCCCGTTGCCGTTCATTCTCGAGTCGCCTCCAGCGCGGCGACCGCGAGCGGCGCGCCCTGGGCGTGGTAGCCGCCGTCGACGTGGAGGACCTCACCGGTGATGCCGCGGGCGAGCTCGCTCATTAGGAAGACGGCGGCGTCCGCCACCGGGGTGGGATCGGCGCTGTCCCAGCCCAGCGGCGCCTGGCCCGCCCAGTGCCCGCGCAGCGTGTCAAAACCGGGGATGGACCGCGCCGCCATCGTCTCCAGCGGCCCGGCCGCCACCGCGTTGACCCGGATGCCGCGCGGACCGAGCTCGCGCGCCAGGTAGCGGACGATCGACTCCAGCGCCGCCTTGGTCGGGCCCATCCAGTCATAGAGCGGCCAGGCGACGCTGGCGTCGAAGGTGAGGGTGAGCAGCGAGCCGCCCTGCGGCGGCATCAGCGGCATCAGGGTGCGCGCCATCGCCTGCAGCGAGTAGGCGCTGACGTGCATCGCCGTGGCCACCGATTCCCATGGGGCGGCGAGGAATCCGCCGCCGAGGCAGTCCTCGGGAGCGAAGCCGACGGCATGCACCGCGGCGTCGACGCCACCCCAGCGCCGTTCCAGCTGGGCGGCCACCGCGGACAGCTGAGCGGGGTCGGCCACGTCCATCTCGAGCACGTCGGGCACCGGGTCGAGACGGCGTGCGCTCTTCTCGGTGATGCTCATCGCCCGGCCGAACGAGGTGAGCACGATCTCGGCGCCGGCCCGCTGCGCGGCGGCGGCGATGGCGAAGGCGATGCTCCGGGGGGTGAGCACTCCGGTGATCAGGAGGCGTCGTCCGGAGAGCAGCGCCGCGGAGGGCGCGACGGTCTGCGGCTCTGTCACTCGGCAACTGTAGGCCGCGGGCCCCCCTTCGGGTTACGGCCCACCCGGATGCGCAGTGGAGGAGTCGGGACGCGGCGCGCCGCCGGGACGGTGGCGGTGGGCCCGCAGCGCGCGAACCCCGATGCCGGCGGCGATGCCGCTGAGGGCCACCGTCACCCCGCCGATCACCGCGTGCACGACGAAGAAGCCGTCGAGATGGTGGTCGGGATACACGTTCTTGACGAAGATGGCCCAAACATAGGCGTTCCAGGCGAGCAGGAAGAGCAGAAACCAAGCGGCCCGCCGGGAGAGGATCACGGCGCCAGCGTAGCCCGCACCAGGTCGAGCATGCGCTCGTGCCAGGCGGGAGAGCCGGCCAGGATGTCGCCGCTGAGCAGGAAGGCGCGGGGGTCACCGTCCCAGTCGGTGACGACACCGCCGGCTTCCCGAACCAGCGCCGCCCCCGCGGCGACATCCCAGGTGCCGAGGCCGAGCTCGAAGAAGCCGTCGAAGACCCCGGACGCCGACCAGGCCAGGTCGAGAGTGGCCGCGCCGGCGCGACGAAGGTCCTCGAAGCTCCGGAGAGCGGCGTCCAGCACCCGGGTGTAGCGCGAGAGATTGTCGGGACGCCGGAAGGGAAAGCCGGTGGCCACCACACCCGCGCCGACATGGCCGCCGACGCGCACCGGGCGGCCCTCGCCGTCGTGGGCGCCCAGGCCGCGCGCCGCCGACCAGGACAGTCCGAGCAGGGGCGCCTCGACCGCGCCGACCACCGGCGTCTCCTCGACGATGAGGCCGACGCTGACGCCGACCACGGGCAGGCCGCGCAGGAAATTGGTGGTCCCGTCGAGAGGGTCGACCGCCCAGAAGCGCTCGCCGCGCTGACCACCCGACTCCTCCGCCAGCACGGGGATGCCGGCACCGGCCTCGCGCAGAACCGCCAGCACCGCGTCCTCCGCCGCCCGGTCGGCGCTGCTCACGTAGTCACCGCGGCCCTTGGCCACCGGCTCCAGCGTGGCCACGCGAGCGTACTGCCGCCGCACCTCGGCCGCTCCGGCGGCGGCGGCCCGGGCGGCGACGTCACGCAGGGCGGCGAGGTCGAGGCTCACGGCAGGGACGGTAGCGCGGCGCGATCCCGGAGCCGCGACGGGCACACTCTGCGGTGGAGGCCACAGCGCAGATCAATGTCGGCACCGATCCTCGTCGGCACCACCAACTGGGTGGACCACGAGAACTTCTATCCGCCGGAGCTGGAGAAGGGACGGCGTCAGCGCGAGAAGCTCAGCTACTACGCGCGCTTCTTCCCCTTCGTCGAGGTCGACACCACCTTCTACGGCATCCCCAAGCCCCAGGTCGTCGACGGCTGGGTGGAACGCACCCCGGAGAGCTTCCGCTTCAACGTCAAGGCGTATCGCAGCCTCACCAGGCACGAACGCGAGGCGGGGAAGCCAAGGCGGCCGACCGCCGAGGAGGAGCGTGACTTCAAAGCCGCCCTCGAGCCGCTCCGCGCGGCGGGACGCCTGACCGCGGTCATCTACCAGTTCCCTCCCTGGTTCAAGGACTCTCCGAGCGCTCGCGACGTGTGCGCCGAAGCGCGCGAGCGACACCCCGACGACGTGGTGGCGATCGAGTTCCGGCACCGCTCATGGTTCGACGGCGAGGCCTGGCCGCGGACCGAGGAGCTCCTCCGAGAGCTCGACGCGGTGTTCGTCGGCGTCGACGCGCCCCAGCTCGGATCGGCGACCGCGCCGCCGCATCTCGCCGTGACCTCGCCGCGGCTGTGCATCGTTCGCTTTCACGGCCGCAACCGCCGCACCTGGTACCTCAAGGCGGAACGCACCGCCGATCGCTTCGACTACCTCTACCGTCCCGAGGAGTTGCGCGATTGGGTCTCCGCGATCCGCGCCGTCAGCGACGCCGGAGTTCCGGTCCAACTCGCCCTCAACAACAACCGCTCGGACTACGCGGTGGTCAACGCCTTCGACCTGGCGGCTCTGCTGGGAGTGCCGCTGCCGCCGCCGCCCGAACCCATCCGCCGCACCATGAGGGAGCGGGAGCAGGGCGGGCACCGGCGGGCCGCCCGTCGGCCCACCGGCGGGCCCGGCGTCGATCCCGACCCGCCGGCCGCCGGCCCGGGCCAACTGGAACTGGACGTCTAGCCGACCCGGGCCCGCCCGTGCGGCCGGTGGCCTCGGGGTAGAATCTCCTCCCCTTTCACCGCGGCAGGGGATGCGGGAAGATAGGGCGGACGCGCCCGCCGGCATGAAGGCGCGCCCAGCACCTCTCGTCGCCACGCGCTGGCCCGTCCCACAGGTCTGGTTTCACCCGTCCCGGCCTGGAACACACTTCGTGTGGAGGTACACGACAATGGCCATGGCCGCCCCACGTCGCAACGACCGGGCTCGCCGCCCCGCTCCGTCGGGGATGGTGCTGCGCAACGAGGCGGGGACTCACGAGGTCGAGGTGTCGCGTGCCCTCAGCCAGTGGGCGGTGACGGTCACGTCGCTGGCCGACAACCGGATGATCTGCCAGGACTTCTTCTCGCGCCGCTGGGAGGCGGTGGCCCGAGCCGAGGACTTCGTCCGCCTGCTCAACCGCAAAGAGCCCCCGCCGGGCTGGTAAGGCCACTGTCGCGGGGCTGACGAGCTTGCGAGACCGCGGGCAGCGCCCGCGGCGGCGCGGAGTCGCGCCGTCGGGGGAGGTGAGCGGGCGGGGTGAGCCCGTGCGCGAGGAGGGGCGGAACTGCCCCTCCTGTGGGCTGACTCCTAATCGCGAGCGGGGACCGGGAAGGTCACCGTGGCAGCCAGGCTCTCGCCCTCCCGCCAGAGGGTGACGGTCATGCTCTCCCCCGGCCGCCGCACCGCCACCGCCCGGCGGAACTGGTCGGCGCCGCCGTCGAGGGTGTAGGCGCCGATGGCGGTGATCAGATCGCCGGGCTGCACCCCTGCTTCGGCGGCGGCTGAGCCGGCGGCGACGCGCCCCACCTCGACGCCGTGGCGCCAGGGAAGGCCGCGCTCGCGGGCGAGCTCGGTCGAGACGCCCCTCACCGCTGCCCCGAAGCTCACGCCCCCCGCCTCCAGCTCGTCGAGGGGGAGGAAGCGGGCCAGCTGGACCGGGTCGTAGCCGACCAGCATCCGGCCTCCGTTCTCGATCACCGGAACCGCGACCCGGCCGAGGCGGCCGAAGAGCACCGCCGACGCCCCCGGGTCGGCCAGCACGTCCCGGGTGGTGTGCGCGATGCCCCGCTGCCGCAGGTGCGCGAGCAGGGCCTCGCTGGTGGGATCGCCGGCGCGGACGTAGACGGTGACCGGGGCGGGCGGTGGCATCGGCGGCGCGCGGTGCCCGGGAGGTCAGCCCTCGGTGGCGGCGGGGGCGGGAGACGGCGGCTCGAAGGCGGCTTCGGGTGCTCCCGGCTGGCCGCCACCGGCGGCGGGGCGGTAGCGACGGCGGCGGCGGCGACGGCGGCCGGTCGGGGCCCCGGGCTCGCCGGGGACTGCCGAGGCCACCGCCTGGCCATCCCCGGCGGGCGCCACCGGCCGTTCCTCACCCCCGCCTCCGCGGCCGCGCCGGCGTCGGCGTCGGCGGCGGCGGGAGGGTTCACCGGCGGCCGGGGCCCCGCCGTCGGCGGCGACCGGCGCCATCGGCTCGCCGTCGGGTCCGAGGACCACCGCCGCCGCGGCGACGTCGACCGCGCCGCCACCCCGACCGCGCCGGCGTCCCCGGCGGCGGCGTTTACGAGGCGCGGGCGCTCCTTCGACCGCCTCGCCCTCGGCGGCCACCGCCCCGGGATACCGCCCCTTCATCTTGCGGGGCTCGACCAGCTCGAGCGCGCTCACCCAGCCGCCCCCCGCCCTGGCCGCCTCCACCAGCTCGCCGTACATCGACTCCTCGCCGGAGCGCAGGGTGGCGCTGTCACCGATGCAGGCGACCAGCCGCTTGGCGCGGGAGATGGCGACGTTGAGGCGGTTGGGGACGCGCAGAAACCCGATGCGCCCGCGTTCGTTGCTGCGCACCAGCGAGATGACGATCAGGTCCTCCTCGCGACCCTCGAAGGAATCGACGGTGTCGATCTTTACCGGCCGCTTGAACTTGCGCCGGCCCAGCGCCTGGCGCAGCCGTTCGACCTGCTCGGCATACATGGCGATGCAGCCGAGGGTGAGCTCGCGCGGACAGCGCTCGTCGAGCAGGCGCACCACCTGCGCCGCGACCCGCACCTCTGCCTCGTTGCGCAGCGCTCCGCCCGGACCACGCCGCTCGCGACCGCCGCGCATTCCCTCGGTGTCGACGAAATGGAGCGCCACCGGGAACGGCTTGCGGGTCACGAAGGGATACGCCTGCACCTCCGGGGCATCCTCGAGCTGGCCGTCGTAGGACGCCGCCGAGACATAGGAGGCGATCTGGGGGTGCATGCGGTGCTGGACGGTGAGCAGGCACTTGGCCGCCTCGGGCAGCCCACCCTCCCAGCACTGCTCGAAGAGGCTTCGGTTCACCAGGTCCTCGAGGGCGGGGTCGGCCTCGACGATGCCGTAGAGGGCGTCGTCCTCGACCGGGGGCAGCTGCTTGTGGTCACCCACCAGCGCCAGCGCCCGACCGAGTCGCAACGCCGGAAGGGCCTCATCGACACGGGCCTTGTTGGCCTCGTCGAGGATGACGATGTCGAAGTTCATGTCGGTGATCGCCGAGGTCGCCGCGGTGGCGCAGGTGGCGAAGTAGCAGTTGGCGGTCAGCAGTCGCGGGTCGTCCTCGTCATCGCAGCGGAACTGGTCGACGGCGGGATGGACGCGCTCCGCCCGGGCCACCCGGACGGCGCGCATTCCCGGAGTCCCGGCGAGCCGCTCCAGGGCGTTGTCGACCGCGAGGTTGCTGTGTGAGGTGACCAGGATGCGCTCCTCGGGGTTGTGCGCCAGCCGCCGCTTCACCGCCTCGACGATGACCGTGGTCTTGCCGGTGCCCGGCGGCCCCTGGATGAACACCGCCTGCCCCGCGCCCAGCCGGCTGAGCAGCGCCACGGCCCGGTCCTGCGGTGGGTTGGCGATCATCCCCGCCGTCAGCCATCCACCCGGCGCCTCGTCCTCGTCGGTGATCGCCGGCGCCGCGATCGTGTCAGGACTGACCAGAAGCTGGGCGAGGAGCCCGACGCCGAAGTCCCGGGTGGCGATCGCCGCCAGCACGCTGCGCTTGGCGAGGTAGAGGGCCCGGTTGAACGACGGGGTGATGACCCCTTCGGTGCCGGCGTGCTCGAAGGTCCGGGCGACGACCTCGATGATGCGGCGCTGATGGTCGATGCGGGAAACCCGGCCGACGAAGTTGGGCTCGTCCTCGGGCTCCACCAGCACCGCCGCGTCGGGCTGCAGGTTGATCAGCTCATCCGGGGGAACGCTGAACTCGACCTTGCCGACCTCGGGCCGTTTCCAGTCGGCCTCGGTGAAGGCCCGGCCGCACGACGGGCAGCGGTCATGAGTGTCCGGGCGCCAGAGTGCGCGGCAGGTGCGGCAGCGCCAGTACTCGCGAGCACCGGAGAAGCGGGTGCGCTGGGTCTGCGCCCGCGACTTCTCCGCGGTCTCCAGCCGTTCCACCAGTCGCAGCGCGGCGTAGAGCTGCTCGGAGGCGGCAGCGTGGCGGCTCGCGGTGCGCCAGTCGAGCAGACGGTAGGTGTCACTGGGGCTGCCGTTGGCGGCACTCACCACCGGCTCGCGGGTGGTGACGGTCAGCACCTTGGCCCCCTCGGGGTGCCCGGTGGTCGGCTTGACCGCCACCACCTGCAGCGCCAGGTGATCGCGCATCCCGTCGTCGCCCTCTGTGGGAATGCACACCAGGGTGAGGTCGGGAAGTGACAGTCGAATGTTGGGCGGCTCCTCGTCGTCGAACGACACCGTGAGATGGCCGATCTCGGCGAGGCGTTCGGCGAAGACGCTGCGCGGGTCGGCGCCCTCGCGAGATCCGTTGGCGAGGGTGCTGAGCACGACCATCACGTCACTGTCGTCGGGCACGACGAGATGGAGCCGATCGATGGCGAGGTCGGGGGCGATCAGTTGGGTGTCAACCTCGACGGCGCCGTCCGCCTGGGCAGGCGGGGCGCGCGCAACCTCACGGGGGAAGCTCGGAACGCACGCCGCCGACCAGATATGGCGTTGCGGCGGCGGGAACGGCCGATGGTACGACCACCGGGAAAGGCGCTCGCGCACCCCCCGCGTGTCTGGACTATACCCCAGGCGGCCCGGGTTGCGACACCCGGCCGCTGATCTGTCGCCGGACTGCGGCCGGCGACAGCAGGGCCGTCACCCCGATGGGCGTCGCGGCGATCGCGGACCGGTTGCATGACCCGGGGGTACGATCGAGGCATGGACACGCCCGAGACCGCGGTCGATCTCAGCCCACTCCATCGCGAGCTCGACCGGCTCAAGACGCAGCTGTGCCGGTGCCAGCACCGCGGGGAATGCCTCGCCTGCCGGGGCTTCGAGGTCCTCCGCCAGCAGGCGCAGATGGTGGTCCACGCGGCATCGCAACCGGTCCTGATGCAGGTCGCCCAGGAGGCGGGGCTCAAGGACCTGATGACGCAGCTGGGCGGCGCCCAGGAGAAGCTGGTGGGCGACCCGCGACTGCAGGACCTGCTCGCCCAGCTTCTCGAGCGGGTGCAGGAGGACCTGGGCGGCCCCGAGGAGATGCAGCGAATGTTCGGCGGGATGTTCCCCGGAGGGTTCCCCGGCGAGTGGCCGTCCTCCGACAACCGCGGCGACGACCAGCAGCTCCCGCCCGACGACCGTCCACCGCCGCGGCCCCCGGACGGCGCGCCACCGTCCTGAACGAGCGGCCACGACGGTCCTGGCGCCGGGGCGTCGCGGCGAAGCGCGGACGTAGAATGCGGCGGCGGGCACGTCAACCACGCGCCGCGCCAGCCGACACCACCGCGGAGCGCGGATGGCAACCGGGCCCGCACCGGCGCGCCGTCCGGACGGTCCGCACCGCCCGGTGGGAAGGAGGTCCGGTCCATGCCCCAGCAGCGCCTGCGGCGCTCGGTTCTGTCCGTTCCTGGCAGCAACCCTCGAATGATGGAGAAGGCGGCGGCCAGCGCCGCCGACGAGGTGTTCCTCGACCTCGAGGACGCCACCGCCCCGCTGGAGAAACCCGGCGCGCGAGCCAAGGTGGTGGAGGCGCTGACCACCCACGACTGGGGCGACAAGGTCAAGGTGGTGCGCATCAACCAGGTGACCGGTCGCTACGCCTTCCGCGACATCCTCGAGGTGATCGAGGGCGCCGGCCGGGTGCTCGACTGCATCATGATCCCCAAGGTGCAGAACCCCGGCGATGTGGCCTTCGTCGACCGGGCTCTCACCCAGCTGGAGCTCGAGCTCGACCTCGAACCGGGACGGATCGGCGTCGAGGCACAGATCGAGGACCCCCAGGGGCTGGTCCACTGCGAGGCGATCGCCACCGCCAGCCCGCGGGTGGAGACGCTGATCTTCGGCCCCGCCGACTTCAAGGCGTCGATGCAGATGCCGTCGCTGTCGGTGTCCGGTGACATTCCCACCTATCCCGGCGACTACTTCCACTACCCGCTGATGCGGCTGGCGGTGGCGGCGCGGGCCGCGGGCATCCAGGTGATCGATGGTCCCTATCTGGCGATCCGCGACCTCGAGGGCTTCGCCACCGTCGCCAGGCGCGCCGCCGCCCTCGGATACGACGGCAAGTGGGCGCTGCATCCCGGCCAGATCGAACCCTGCAACGAGGCCTTCACCCCGACCCAGGAGCAGTTCGAGCGCGCCGTCCAGATCCTGGACGCCTACCAGCACGCCACCGAGATCGAACGGCGCGGCGCGGTGATGCTCGGAGACGAGATGATCGACGAGGCGTCGCGCAAGATGGCGGAGCAGTTCTTCCTGCGCGGGCGCAAGGCGGGGCTCTCTCCGCGCGAACCGGCCCGCGCCGCGGCCCAGTGACGCGCACCATGGCCGACACCCTGACCACCGAGCAGCGCGAGATCGTCGCCATGGTGCGCGACTTCGTGGAGCGGGAGATCATCCCCGTCGAGCACGACCTCGAGCACGACGACATCTACCCCGAGGACATCGTGCGCAAGATGAAGGAGCTCGGTTTCTTCGGGTTCGCGATCTCGGAGCAATGGGGCGGCGCCGGGCTCAACTACGAGACCTACGCGCGGGTATGCGAGGAGATCGCCCGCGGCTGGATGTCGATCACCGGCGTGATCAACACCCACTTCCTCGTCTCCTACCTGATCGAGACCTTCGGCACCGATGAGCAGAAGCAGCGATTCCTTCCCAAGCTGGCGACCGGGGAGCACCACGGCGGCTACTCGATGAGCGAGCCCGGCTGCGGTTCGGACGTGCAGGCGATCCGCACCCGCGCCATCCGCGACGACGGCGAGTACGTGATCAACGGCACCAAGATGTGGGCCACCAACGGGGAGCACGCCACCGTCGTCGCCACCCTGGTGAAGACCGACCCCGACGCCAAGCCGGCATACCGGGGGATGAGCTGCATCCTGGCCGAGAAGCAGTACCGGGGCTTCTACGCCAGCCGCAAGATCGAGAAGCTCGGCTACAAGGGGGTCGAGACCACCGAGCTGGTCTTCGACGGCAACCGCCAGCCGGCCGCCAACCTGCTCGGCGGCGTCGAAGGTCAGGGCTTCCAGCAGATGATGGCGGCGATCGAGGTGGGCCGCATCAACGTCGCCGCCCGCGGCGTCGGCGTCGCCCAGCGCGCCTTCGAGCTGTCGATCGCCTACGCCCAGGAGCGGCACACCTTCGGCAAGCCCATCGCCCAGCACCAGGCGATCCAGTTCAAGCTCGCCGACATGGCCACCAAGATCGAGGCGGCGCGTCTGCTGACCTTGATGGCGGCGCGCACGAAGGACAGCGGCGAGCGGGCCGACGTCGAGGCGGGGATGGCCAAGCTCTTCGCCACCGAGGCCTGCTTCGAGGTGGTCACCGAGGCGATGCGCGTCCACGGCGGCTACGGATTCTCCAAGGAGTATCTGGTCGAGCAGCTGTACCGCGACGCGCCCCTGCTCATCATCGGCGAGGGCACCAGCGAGATCCAGCGACTGATCATCGCCAAGGGCCTGCTGGAGCGCTACAAGACTCGCTGAGCGCCGCCCTCCCGCGGCGGTCACTCATCGCCTCGCTCGATCGGCACTCGCCGGAAGAGCCGGTAGAGCACCAGATCGTACGCGATCTTCAAGGCTCCCGCCGCCACGAACGGGGCCCCCACCGCCGCGTGCTGCATCAGCGCTCCGCCCACCGCCGGCCCACCCGGCCGACCGACGTATCGTGCGGTGTTGGTGTACGCCGCCGCCGCCGTGCGCTCCTCGGGAGCGACCATGGCAACGACGTATGCCTGACGTGCGGGCACATCCATCTGCGACAGCGCAAACCGGCTGAGCAGTATCGCGATGGCCCATGGCAGCGACGGCATCACGGGAATCAGCGTGAGCAGAAGGTTGGAGGGAAGGTGGGTGAACACCATCGTCTCCAGAAGCCCGATGCGCGCCGCCAGCCGGGCGGCGACGACGGCGGATCCGGCAGCCAGGAGGCCGGCGCCGAAGAGCACGACCCCCATCGTCGGCGCCGACGCGCCGAAGCGTCGGTGGAACCAGAAGACCAGAAAGCTCTGCACCACCATGCCGCCGCCGAAGGCGTCGACCGCGAAGAGCGCAGCCAGCCCGCGTATCGCGGAGGACCGCCGCGCAACGTGCTCCGGCTCGATGGCCGACGGTGGCACCTCAACCTCTGGATGGAGCCGGGTGGACACGGCGACACAGACGGCGGCCACGACGGGAAAGGCCAGCAACCAGCGCTGATCGGCAGGCAGTGCCGGGAACAACGATCTCAACGCCGCGGGCCCGCCGGCGAGCAACGCTCCCACCGCGCCCGCCAGGTAGGCGATGGCGTTGTAGCGCCCGAAGGCGCGGATCCGCGCCGACGGCGAAACCCCGCCGAGCATCGCCTGCTCCAGCGAGGTGATCGGCCCGGACTCATTGGGGTCCGTCGAGAGCGTGCCGGTGAGCGCGGCCAGCAGCAGCGCCGGCAGCCACGAGGTGACGGCAAACACGACTCCCGACGCGCCCATCAGCATGAGCAGCCCGCGGTAGAGGCGCCGGCGGCCGGCGCGGTCACCCCACCGGCCGACCGCCACCGACACCAAGGCCATGCCGGCGAGCATCGCGGCGAAGACGCCGCCGACGGCGGTATCGGACAGCCCCTCGGCAGCGAGCACGGTGCCGAGGAGCACGCTGCCGAAGCCGTAGAGGAGAGCGCGCAGGGCCTGCACCGAGAGCAGCACCCGTAGAGTGGTCGACGCGGTATCGGGCCTCAGCCGAGCAGCTCGCTCACCGACGCGGTGCAGCGCAGGCCGGGCACGTCCTCGAGCCGCCGCCGCATCAGCGCCACAGCGTCGGTGCCGTGGTCGATGAGCAGGAAGCGCCGCCCCAACTGGTGGGCGGCCACCCCGGTGGTGCCGCTGCCCGCGCACCAGTCGAGCACCAGCTCGCCGGGACGCGACGAGGCGGCGATGATGCGTCTGAGAATGGCGAGCGGCTTCTGCGTCGGATAGCCGGTGCGCTCCCGTGAGTTGGTGGGCACGATCGTCTGCCACCACACGTCGGTGGGCAGCTTGCCGAGGGCGGCGCGGTCCGGGCGCTGCAGCGCCGGAGCCATGTAGGGGATCCGCTCCACCGCTGCGGCGTCGAAGTGATAGGCGCGACGGTCGCGCACGTAGACCAGGATGACGTCGTGCTTGGCCGACCAGCGACGGGTGCTGCGGGCGCCATAGTCGTAGGCCCAGACCAGCTCGTTGAGGAAGTGGTCGCGCCCGAAGATCTGGTCCAGGAGCAGTTTGCAGTAGTGCGACTCCCGCGGGTCCAGGTGGAGATAGAGAGTCCCGTGCGGGGCCAGCACCCGGCGCGACTCCTCGAGCAGCGGCGCCAGCCAGCCCAGGTAGTCGTCGAAGCTGTCGGGGTACTGCTGGAGGAGCAGGCGCTCACTGCGGTAGCGCCTTCCCGCGAAGCCGGTGCGATCACCACCATCGGGGTCGAGGGCGACCCGGAGACGCAGACCGCGACGGGGACGCCCGGTGTTGAACGGCGGATCCGCATAGACTAGTCCGGCGCTGCCCGGGGGGACGTCTCGCAGCGCCGCCAGGGCGTCGGCGTGGACGACGGCGCCGGTGGTGATGGTCAGCACCCGGCCGGAGTATCACATCCCGGGCTTGCGTGAACGTCCCCGGCGGGCGCGCCGGGGACGCTGCCGTGGTCGCTACAGTGGGACTCGGCGATCACCCGGCGAGGAGAGGCTGAGCGTGCAGTTCGGGCGGTATTTCGAGGAGTTCGAGGTCGGCGCGGTCTACCGGCACTGGCCCGGCAAGACCATCACCGAGGCCGACGACCATCTCTTCTGCCTGCTCACCATGAACCATCACCCCCTCCACCTCGACGCCCACTACGCGGAGACCGCGACCCAGTTCAAGCGCAACGTGGTGGTGGGCAACCTCGTCTACAGCCTGGCGTTGGGAATGAGCGTCGCCGACGTGTCCGGCAAGGCGATCGCCAACCTCGAGGTCGAGTCGCTGAAGCACGAGAACCCCACCTTCCACGGCGACACCATCTACGCGGAGACCACTGTCCTCGACAAGAAGGAGTCGACGAGCAAGCCCGACCGCGGCGTGGTCTCCGTGGAGACGCGTGCCCACAACCAGCGGGGCGAGCGCGTCTGCACCTTCCGCCGCCGCGTGATGGTGCCGAAGCGCGAGGCGCACCCCGACCTGCAGCCGGCCGACAGCCGGGCGGCGGGGTCTGCCTCGGGCTGACCCGCGGCAGCGACCGTGGACGGGCCGTCCGCCGAGGAAGCTGCCCGCTACTCGGTGCGGCCGCTGCTACCTGGGCCGCTCGAGGCTCTCCGTCAGGCGGTCACCGACCTGCAGCCGGGTGGGGACATCGCCGTGCTCGCCAGGCACGGCACCGCCGAGGCATTCGCGGTGCGCGGCCTGGCACCGGACCAGGCGCGCGTGCTGGAGCGCGAGCTGCGCCGGCTCGGCGGCTCGATGGTGAGCAGCGGCGATGGTTCTCGCGCCCTGCTGCTGGGTCCGCTGAGCGCCTTCGGCACTCTGCCGACAGGGCTGATCGAGTGGGGCCACCGCACCGAATCGCTGGGACTGGCGTTGCGCCAGGCGCTGTCCGGCAAGGGGGCGTGGCCGGCGCCCGTCAGTGCCGGCGGCCACCGCCTGGACTTCTCGCAGCGCACCCTGGTGATGGGCGTGGTCAACGTCACCCCCGACTCCTTCAGCGGCGACGGGGTCGGCGGCGACGTGACCGGCGCGGTCGCCCTCGGCGTCGCCATGGCCCAGGCCGGCGCCGACATCATCGACGTCGGCGGCGAGAGCACTCGACCCGACTCCACCCCGGTGCCGGCCGAGGTGGAGGTGGCACGGGTACTGCCGGTGGTGCGCGACCTCGCCGCCGCGGTGCCCGTGCCGGTGAGCATCGACACCCGCAAGGCCGTGGTGGCAGACGCCGCGGTCGCGGCCGGGGCCAGCATCGTCAACGACATCTGGGGCTTGCGCGGCGACCCGGAGATGGCCGCGGTGGTGGCAGCGGGCTCGGTGGCGCTGGTGGCGATGCACAACGCAGCGGCACCCGAGTACGGCGACGTCGTCGCCGATGTCTGCGACGGCCTTCGCGCCAGCCTCGAAGTCGCCGCGCGGGCCGGCATCGACGCGGCGCGCATCATCATCGACCCGGGTCTGGGGTTCGCCAAGACGCCCGCTCACAACCTCGAGGTGATCCGCCGGCTCGGCGAGCTGCGCGGCCTGGGCCGGCCCATCCTGGTCGGCGCGTCGCGCAAGTCCACCATCGGCGTGCTACTCGAAGGCGCGCCGCCGCAGCAGCGACTCGAGGGCAGCCTGGCGCTGGCGGTGGTGTGCGCTTCGGCCGGGGCCGCGATCATCCGCGCCCACGACGTGGCCGAGACGGTGCGGGCGCTGCGGGTCAGCGACGCGGTCCTGCGCGGAACGCCTGCGGCGGTGCTGGCGCTGACGCCGCCGGGGAAGACCGGCTGACCGCCACCGCCCGCGCTTGGGTGGCGCTGGGGTGCAACCTCGGCGCCCGCGAGCGAACCCTGGCGCGGCTGCGCGAGCTGCTCGCCGCAGGTGGGGCGAGGGTGACACCGTCGCGATTGCTGGTGACCCGCGCCGCCGGGGTGCGCAACCAGCCCGATTTCCTCAACCAGGTGCTCCGGCTCGACGCGCCGCTCCCCCTGTCCCCCCGGCGGTGGCTGCAGCTCTGCCAGGAGGCGGAGCGAACCGCCGGCCGGTTGCCGACGTATCACTGGGGCCCGCGTCGCGCCGACGTCGACCTGCTGCTGCTCGGAGAGCGCGCAGAGATGCGGGTCGACCAGCCCGACCTGGCGGTGCCGCATCCGATGCTCGGCGACCGGCCGTTCCTGTGCGCCCTGCTCGACGAGCTCGCACCCGGGCTGCGCCACCCCGAAGGCTGGAGGTTCGCCCAGCGCGGCGGGATCTTTGTCAGGCCTGAGCGGCCGCCTTCGCCTCCGCCGCCGCCTTGATCCGCTCGAGCGTCTGGCGCATCGACGCCTCGAACGAGGCCTCATGGCCACGCATGAAGACCGCCTCGAAACCGCGCACCACTCGCGAGGTCCAGAGATTCTCACGGGTCTGGGTCAGCTCGGTGCCGCCGCCCTCCGGCCGCAGCGCAAAGCTCCAGCGGGTGCCCACCGTCTTCTTGCCGAAGCGGGTCGCGAAGCTCAGCTGGCGCCCGGGATCCGCGGCCTCGATCTCGAAGGTGGTCGCCCACTTGATCCGGCCGTACCGGTTGTACCCCTTGAACCGCGCTCCGGGCACCGCGCCCGCGGCCTCATCGATCCACTCGGTCCGGTAGGTCTCGGGACTCCACTCTCCCATCCGGCTGATGTCCGCGACCAGCTCGTAGACGCGTGCCGGCGGCGCGTCGATGTGGATGCTCACCTCGGTGTCGATCGCCATCGCGCACTCCCCTTCTCACTCGTTCGTGGGACGCGCGCATTGTGCGATCCCGAAGCTGGCGGGCGACCCGGCGCCTGACCGCCGCGACCGGCTCGTCACTAGATCGGGAGTCGATCGGCGAGCTGGGGGACGATGCGGAGGGCGGCCTGGACCTGCCCGGCGATGCCGGCGAAGTCGGGCGGCGTGTCGAAGTCGAGCAGCCAGGAATGCTCGGCGGTGAGCTTCTCCACCAGCACCGTCCCGCCCAGGGCGGCCAGACCGACGTGCACGCTGGGACGGTCGTCCTCGGGAAACGCCTTGGCCAGCAGTCCCTGCACCGTGTCCACCCAGCCGCTGACCTCGCCGAGGTCGTGCAGCTCGTAGCCCCCGTCACCGAGCACGAACTCCGCCTCCACCTCGACGAAGGGCTGCGGCGCCAGATGGCGGTGGGGACAGTCGGTCTCCTCGTCGTCCTCGTGATAGAGGTCGCAGTCCGCCCCCGGACCGTAGGCGGCCACGTAGGTCATCAGGGCGTCCCAGCTGAAGGTCAGGTGGGCGTGGTAGTGGGAGGGGGGGTCGGCGGGCGCCATCCGGACGGTGCACTCGAAGCGCCGTTCGCCCACCCCGGGCTCGAGCTCGTGGCGCACGTCATCGATGGTCAGCCCGGCGCCGTCCAGGGCCTCGAGCAGGTCCGAGGCGAGCTCCTCGTAGCTGGGGAAGGGGGCCGGCTGCTCGTGCAACGGGCCGGTCTCGGGGTCGCCGTGGCGGGGGCGCTCCACCGTCAGCCGCCTCCGCGGCGCAGCGCCCGTGCCGCCGCCGCCAGCAGCGGCACCCCCAGGGCGACCGCGAAGGTTGCGATCACCCCGTAGAAGAGCGGGCGCGCCGCCCCCGGGGTCGCGTAGGAGTACACGGCGAGGACGCCTTCGAGGAGCAGGCCGACGGCGGTGAGCCCGAGGAAGAGGACGCCGACCGCCATCGCCGGATCGGGCTGCGAGCGGAGCGGCCGGGGGGCAGGGTCTCGCGCCTCCAGCATCGGCGGGGTGCTCACGGGTCCAGTCTAGTCGCCGCGGCCGGGCGCGGCGGGTTCGGCCGGGCGGCCCCGGCGGTGGCTGGCCGGGTGGCCGCGCCCCTTCGGTCCCCCAGAGCCGGCTAGGGCTTGGTGGCGGTGAAGCGGTAGCCGATGCCCGGTACCGCCAGGATGTAGAGGGGCCGCGAGGGCTCCGCCTCGATCTTGCGCCGGAGATTGCGGACGTGGACGTCGATCACCCGGGTCTCGATGGGGAACTCGTATCCCCACACCGAGTTGAGGATCTTCTCGCGGGACAGCACCTTGCCGGCGTTGGAGGCGAGGAAGGCGAGCAGGTCGAACTCGGTGTGGGTGAGCGACACCTCCTCGTCGTTGCGGAACACGCGGCGTTCGTTGGTGTCGATGATCAGATCGCGGAACACCATCCGGCCGTCGCCGTCGTGGTCCTCCTCGCTGCGCGCCTTGCGGAGGTGGGCCGCGATCCTGGCGAGCAGCTCGCGCGGACGGAAGGGCTTGACGATGTAGTCGTCGGCACCGATCTCCAGACCGACGACGACATCGATCTCCTCGGTCTTCGCCGAGAGGATGATGATGGGCACCCGCGAGCCCATCCGGCGGATGTCGCGGCAGACGTCGAAGCCCGACACATCCGGCAGCATGAGATCGAGCAGGATCAGGTCCGGACGGAAGCTCTCCACCCTGGCGAGCGCCTCGGCCCCCATCTCGGCCTCCTGGACCGAGTACCCCTCGCGCTCGCAGGTCATCCGGACCGTCTTCCGGATCATGGCGTCGTCGTCGATGACCAGGACGCGACGCTGGCTGTTGAGTCCGCGGCCTGTCTCCGCGCTCGACTGGGTGGCCAATTCGGTCGCGATTCTACGCGAAGTCCTGACGACCGACCCGGCGCTCCACGCGGAGTCTGCGCCGTGCCCGGCGGACGCCGGCGCGGGCCGCGGTGGCCACCTCGATGGCGCGGACGAGCACCGGACGGCGGGTCCAGATCGCCGCACCGGCGGTCTTCATTTCGACACCCCCCAGGGCCAGCTTGAACTGTCGCAGGCCGTGCCACGGATGGAGCGGGTCGGCGTCGGGGGGGATGCCCCAGAGGTCGTACCGTTCGCACCCCGACGCGATCGCCCCGCGCATCACGTGCGCGTGCACTGCCGCCGACGGCTGCCGCTCGCGATGCTGCAGCGTCGAGCCGCCGTACAGATAGATCGCCTCGGCCGCGAACGCCGCCGCGAGCACCGCGGCGACCACCTCTCCCTCGACGCGGGCGACGTGGACGCGCGCCGAGGGCACCGCGGCGAGGACCCGCCGGTAGTGGGCGGCACCGGGGAGCGCGATCCCCTGCCGCGACGCCGTCTCCGACGCCATCCGCGCGAGGGTCGCCACCGCGGCGTCGCCGTCCAGGTCGCCGACGTCCACCCCGCGGCGCTCGGCGAGGCGCACGTTGCGCCGCCCCTGCGGTCGCATGCCCGCCAGCACCGCCTCCCAACCGCCGCGGAGGTCAACCACCGCGGTGCTGGCGGGCTCCCGCCCCAGCCCCCGCCGCCAGGGTCCCCCCAGGGCGCGCAGCAGCGCGTCCGCCTCCGCCTCCCAGGCGTTGGGTTCGATCTCGACGCTGGCCGCGCCGAGCGAGGCGGCCAGCTCGGTCAACGCCGCCGCGGCCGCCTGCCAGGCGTCGGTGTCGTCCGCGCCGCAGGCGGGACCCTTGGGAACCCACAGCCGCGGTGGCAGCCCGGGAAGCACGGCGTCACCGGCAAGCGCGAGGACGGGCAGCAGCCGGCCACCGACCTCCACCCGGAGGAGGTGCGGTTGCCAGCCGGCGGCGGCCTGGACCTCCCCCCACCCGTGGGTCTGCAGCAGATGGGCGCGGGGCCAGGCGCGCAGCGCCGTGTCCCATTCGGCGGCCGCACCGGCGACCGGCGGGGCGGGGCGGTTCGCCGGCACGGGGTTGATCATAGGGTTGCCCGTGCGGTCAACTCGATCACCGCGATTTCGGCTGGTACTATGCTCCTCACTTTCGACGTGCCCTGCAGGGCGCAGGCGGCAGCCTCCCCGGTCCGACGACCGGGGGCACCTCGGGAGGATCACGTGCAGACCCAGGGTTCGCTGACGCAGACCAGCCTTGCCTCCCTCCTCGAGACCATGCAGTCCGAGCGGGCGACCGGCACCCTCTCCGTGCAGCATGGCGGCGAGAGCTGTGCCCTCTACTTCCTGTTCGGCCACCTCTTCCACGCCGCCGGCGACCTCGGCCAGGGCGAGGAGGCGGTGATCGGTGCCCTCGGCTGGTCGGACGGCAGCTTCCTCTTCGACCCCCGCGCCAAGCTCCCGGCCGAGGAGACCATCAAGACCGCCACCGGGGAGCTGCTGGAGGAGGCACGCCGGCGCGGCGACGGCAACGGATCCCGTCCCGACGGGGCGGCGGCGGCAGCCGCCGTCAACGGACCCGGCCTCACCGCCACCGCCGAGACGGCGGCGGTCGCCGTCGACGCCGAGGGCCCCTCGTTCGAGATCGCCGCGGTGAGCCAGCCGGCCTCCCCTCCCGCCGCCGCCGCGGTCTACGGCAATCCCAACGCCGCGCCGCTCACCGAGCTCTACCCGCTGCCGGCCGGCAAGCCCGTGTATGAGAGCCTCAAGAGCGCCTTCGTCGACTTCCCGAAACTGCTGCGCACCCTGGAGGCGGACGGTCACACCGGGTACGTCCGGCTCGACGGTGGCGATTTCGCCGGCGTCCTCCTTCTCCACGACGGCCACGTGATGGAGGCGCTGTTCAGCGGCGGGATGATCGACGAGGGCGAGCCCGCGTTCCAGCAGTTCCGCCGGCGGATGGACCGCGGCGAAGGCCTGGTCGACGTGGTCGAGCTCAGCGGCGAGACGGTGGTGGCGCTGGCCCAGCTGCTGACCGCCCGTCCTCTGTTCACCGGCCTGCTGGCGCGGTTCATCAACTTCGAGGCGCTGCTCGAGTACCTCGCCGAGGAGAAGGTCGACGGGTCGTTGGTGGTGACCGGCGGCACGGAGACGGGCGTGATCCTCCTCCGCCGCGGCGAGATCCACGGCGCCTACACCCAGTCCCAGCGCGAGCTGCGCGACTCGGCCTCGAGCATCGCCCCGCTCGCCGCCGAGCGCACCGCGCGCATCGAGGTCAAGGCGGGCGCCGGATCACCCGTGGGCATCGACGTCGAGGGAGCGCTGCGCAAGGTGATCTGACCCGGCGGCGCGGGTCAGCCGCGCGCCGAGTGCTTCGGCGGTTCGCCGGCACCAGCGCGCTCGGCCTGCTCGCCGGAATCGCGCTCACCGCCTGCTTCTCGTCGCCGCCGCAGATCCTGGCGCTCAGCCCGGTCAACGGCTCCACCTCGGTGGGCGCCGACACCCCGATCAGGGTGGACTTCGATCAACCGGTGAACCGCGGGTCGGTGACGGCGCGCTTTCACATCGACCCGTCGCTCAGCGGGTGCGCCGATCCCGCTGCCGCCTTCAGCGCCCCACCGACCGCCTCCTGCCGGGTGGTCTGGCGATCGGACTCGGCGGGGTTCACCCTGTTCCATGGCGGAGCGCCGTTCCAGCCCAACCAGCAGTACACGCTCACCCTGTCGCCGGGGGTCAGCTCGCGGGACGGCAGCGTCAACTCTCTCGACCATCACTGGCGGCTGACCAGCGCTCCGGCCCCGGTGGTGACCGGCACCAGCCCCGACGACGGCAGCACCGGGGTCGCGATCGACACCCCGCTGGTGGTCAGCTTCTCGACGGCCATGGCTCCGGGACCGACCGCCGGGGCCATCCACCTCGTCCCGCCAGTGACGGGCACGCGGGTGGTCGGCAACACCAACAACCGCGGCCGGGTGGTGATCCTGCCGGGGCGGCTGCTCGACCCCGACACCGCCTACACCCTGCAGGTCGGGGCCGCGGCCAGCGAGGAGCACGGCCAGCATCTCGCGGCGCCGGTGGTCATCCATTTCCGCACCGGCGGCCTGAGTGGCGGCGGGCACGCCCTGGTCCTGGCCCGCCGCCCCGCGGAGGCCGCCTCAGAGGTACTCCTCACCGCCCTCGGCCCGCTCCAACCCGGGGAACCCACGGCGGCGACCACGGTGTTGCGCGCGCCGCGCTGCGAGCAGGATTCGTGCGGTGCGGTGCGCCGCGACCAGCCGGTTCTCGCCTACCTGGAGGCGGCGCTGGCGCCTGACGGCCGCGCCCTCGCCGTCGTCGCGCAGGACCTCACCATCGGCGGCGCGCCGCCGGTGCTGCACGTCATCCCTCTGCTCGGCGGCCCCGATCTCGACCTCGGAGCGGCCCAGCATCCGGCCTGGTCGCCGTCGGCGCGGGTGCTCGCCTACGGCGCGCCCGACGGGGTGCACCTGCTGGCCCGCGCCCCCCCGAGCGACATCCGCCTGCCCGCCGGCGATCCGCTCGACGCCGCCCCGGTCTGGAGCGGCGACGGCAGCGTCCTGGCGCTTCCCGTCCGGTCGCCGGCCGGAGTGGCGCACATCGACCTCGCCGATCCGCTGCTCGGGGTGCGCTACCCGGTGCCCGGCATCGCCGCCGGTGACGCCACCGCCCCGGCACCGAGCCCCGACGGCGGCGAGCTGGCGCTGCGGCGGGACGGGAGTGGGGTCACCGGCACCTGGGTGGTGCGGCTGCGCAGCGGCGGGGCGGCGCCGCGGCGGCTGGGCGACGACCTGGTGCCGGTCTCCTACACGGCGCCGGCCACGCTTCTCGCCCTGGAACGCTCCGAGACCGACAGCCTGGTGCGGGTCAGCGTCGGCAGCGGCGACCGCGTCCGGCTGGCGCCGCCGGCGGCGGGAGCGGAGCTGGCGAGCGCGGTGGCGGTTCCGAGCCGGCGGCAGGTCGCCTTCCTCGGGGCCGGCAGCGATGGCGGCGTGCAGGCCTACATCGAGAATGCCGACGGCAGCAACCCGGCGGCGCTCACCGCCTTCGCCGCGGGACAGCTGGAGGCCGCGTCGGTCTCGTTCGGCGGCTAGACGCGAGGACCCAGCTACCGCGCCGCCAGCGCTGTCAGCGGGCGCAGGTCGGCGATCACGGGACAGTCGAGGCGGACGCCGCGGCTCCCTCCCAGGCCCGGACGCAGGGTGAAGTCGAACATGCCGGCGCCACCGGCGCGGGTCCGGTCGACGAGCACGCCGTCGATCCCGCTGCCGCGCGCCCCCAGCACGTCGGCGACGTAATTGTCGCCAACGTGCAGCGAGGTCTCCGGATCGGCCCCGGTGCGGTGCAACGCCTCCCGGAAGATGCCAGCATCCGGCTTCTGCGACCCGGTCGACGCCGACGCCACCAGACACTCGAAATATCCCGCGAGCTCGTGCGTCTCGCACACCGCCAGTAGCGCGTCGGTGAAGTTGGAGATCACCGCCAGGCGCAGCCCGGACTCGCGCAGCGCGCTGAGCACCCCGTGCACCTCGGGGAACACCCGCCAGGAATGCGGTTCCCAGAACCGCTCCGACAGCGCCTGCGCCAGCTCCGCCCGACGCCTGTCGACTCCGAGATGGGTAAGGATCATCTCGTTGTACTCCTGCCAGAAGGCCCGCGCGTCGCTCATCGAGCACTCGAAGGTGCGCCCGGAGCGGAGGGCGTCGCGATAGAGATGCTCGCCCGCGGACAGGGCGACGGCGATGGCAGCCGCGTCGGCCTCGACGCCGAGCTCGGCGCAAGTCTGCCGGTACAGGGTGGGCACGTCGGGGTGCACGTGCATCAGGGTGTCACCGAGGTCGAAGAACACGGTGCGCAGCGGTGGAGTGCCCGATGACCGCAACGGCCAGGCAGTCTCGCCAGTTTCCGCCATCTCTGTCAGAGACAGGCGCAGCTCTCCAGCGGTGCGGCCGGCTCGGGAGATTCGACACAGTCGTACAGCGACAGCAGGCGGTCGGCGCTGCGCTCCCAGCTGTAGAGCGCAGCGCGCGTCCGCGCCGCCTCGCCCATGCGCGCCCGGCGGTCGCGGTCGGCCAGCAGCTCGCCGATGCGCCGGGCGAACGCCGCCGGATGGCGGCCGCCGATCAGGTGGCCGGTGAGACCGTCGGCGACGATGTCGCGCAGGCCGCCGACCGCGGTGGCCACCACCGGCGTGCCCGACGCCTGCGCCTCGAGCGCGACCAGTCCGAACGACTCGGTCAGCGACGGCACCACGCACACGTCGGCGAGGGCGTAGAGGGCGGCGAGTTCGGCGTGGGGAACCGCGCCGAGGAAACGCACCCGATGGGCGATGCCCCGCCGTGCTGCGAGCGCCATCAGCCGCGCGCGTTCACCGGGAAAGGGCTCGGCCTGGCGGCTGCCGTCCCCGCTGTCGTCGCCGGCGACCAGGGTGACGACGTCGGAGAAGGTGGGATCTTCGGCCAGCAGCGCGGCGGCATCGATCAGCATCTCGGCGCCCTTGAGCGGCTCGAGGCGGCCCACGTAGAGCACCACCCGCCGGCCGTCGAGGTGCATGCGGCGGCGCACGGCGCCGACCGGACGAGGCGAGTGCCGCTCGAGGTCCACGCCGGGTGGGACCACGCAGATGCGCTCCGGCGACACCTGGTAGAGGCCGACCAGGTCGGCCTGCTCGGCCAGGCTCATCGCCACCAGCCGATCGGCGGCGCGGGCGAGCACCACCTCCGCCTCGGCCCGCTGGGGTTCGGCGGGCAGCCCGGCGGCGGCCTTGACCCGGGCGAGGGTGTGAAAGCTGTGCACCCACGGAACCCGCCAGCGCTGCACCGCTCCGCGCGCCACCCAGCCGCTGAGCCAGTAGTGGGAATGCACCAGGCGGTACTCGCGTCCCTCCGAGGCGGCGTGCGCCACCACGCCGGCGGTGAAATGGGGCAGCCAGGCAAGCACCTCGTGTTTCGGAAGCGGGCGGGCCGGCCCCGCCGGAATGCGGATCAACCGGCTGCCGGGCGCGATCAACTCCTCGGCTGGCGCGCCGGGATCGTCGCGCCGGGTGAACACGTCACTGGGCACGCCTCGGGCCGCCAGCTCGGCGCACTGCCGGCGCACCACCAGATTCATTCCACCGTTCTCTCCCCGTCCCAGATCGCCCAGCGGCGAGGTGTGCACCGACAGCACCGCCAGTGCCTGGCGCGGACGCGACGGTCCCGGGACGGCGGCGGAGGACCTCATGGAGTTGAGAGCGTACGGTATTCCCATGGCGATCTCGGCCCGGCCTCGGGTCGGCCTACCCGCGGCCGCGACCACGGACACGGCACCCGGGACGACGGCACCGCGCGACCTGCTCTTCCTCATCGCCGACACCGGCGGCGGTCACCGGGCTTCGGCGATGGCGGTGGCGCACTGCCTGGCGACCGGCGAGGCGGGGCTTTGGAGCGTTCATGTCCTCGACCCGTTCGCCGACGCCTCGCCGGCAGTGGTCGGGCGGGTGGTGGCGCTGTACTCGCCGCTGATCCGGCATGCACCGTGGGTGTGGGGAGCATTGTTCCGCGCGACCAACTCGCGCGCCGCGGTCGCCGCCCTGCGCGGCACCGTGCTACGGCTGGTCGAGCCCGGCCTCGACGACGTGATCACCGCCCTGCACCCGGACGCGGTGGTCTCCTTCCACCCGCTGCTCAACCATCCCGCCGCCCACGTCCTGCAGCGCCTGCCGGGTGCGTCCATCCCGCTGATCACCGTGATCACCGACCTCGTCGACGTCCACGCCGCCTGGACCTACGCCGGGGTCGACGCGCTGGTCACCGGTTCCCCCGCCGCCCTGGACGCCTGCCGCCGCGCCGGGATGGCCCCCGAGCGCTGCTTCGACCTCGGCCTGCCCGTCGACGCGCGCTTCCTTCGCCACACCCCGCCCGCACGGGCCCAGCTGCGACGCCGCCTCGGCCTCGGCCACGACCGGTTCGTGGTCCTGCTCAGCGGCGGCGGCGAAGGTTCGGGCGGGCTGGAGCGCCGCGCCACCGCGCTCCTCGACGCGAACCTCGATCTCCAGGTTGCGGTCATCTGCGGCCGCAACGCCCGGCTCCGCCGGCGGCTCGAGAGCCTGGTCGCGGACAGCCGGCTCGTTGTGGCCGGATTTGTCGACAACATGGCGGACTGGATGGGCGCCGCCGACCTGGTGGTCACCAAGGCCGGGCCCGGTGCCATCACCGAGGCCCTCAGCTGTGAGCTCCCGCTGCTGCTCACCTCGTACCTGCCCGGCCAGGAGCGCGGCAACGTCGACCTGGTCGTCGGCCTCGGCGCGGGGCGATATGTCCCCGGAATCCGCGACCTGGTGGGCGCCGTCGCGGAGCTCAGCGCTCCCGGCTCGCCCGCCCTCGCCGCCATGCGCGCCGCTCTGCCCCATGCCGCCCGGCCGCACGCCACCGCCCAGATCGCCGGGCTGGTGTCGCGCCTCGCCCGCCGACGCAGATGACCGAGGCCGCCTGCAGGGTCGACCGCCTGCGGCTGTTCGCCTTCCGCAACTACGCGGCCGAGACGATCGAGCTCGGTCCCGGGCTCAACGTCATCGCCGGGCGCAACGCCCAGGGGAAGACCAACCTGCTCGAGGCGGTCGCCACCGCCGCTCTGACCCGTTCACCCCGCGCCGCCACCGCCGCCGACGTGATCAGCTGGGGACAGGCGGCGGCCCACATCGAGGCCGCCATCCATCGCCCGGCCGCGCCGGTGACGATCGACCTGCGCCTGCACCGGTCCGACGGCTCGGAGCGGGTCGGGCGCAGCATCAGCCTCGACGGCAGGCCGCGGCCCGCCAGGTCCGTCCTCGGCCTGTGCCCGGTGGTGCTCTTCTGGCCGGAGGACCTGCTGGTGGTCAAGGGAGCACCGGAAGCGCGCCGCCGGCTGTGTGACGTCGTCCTCGCCCAGCTCGAGCCTCGCACCGCAGCCGAGATGGTCCGCTTCCGCCGGGTCCTCGAGCAGCGGAACGCGCTGCTGCGCCGGGTCCGGGCCGGCGAGGCCTCGGCGGCCCCGCTGGCCGGGTTCACCGAGGAGTTGGTGCGCGCCGGGGGCTGGGTTCGGGCCGCCCGCGCCCGCCTGGTGGCGGCGCTGCAACCGCTGGCCGCCGAGGGGCTCGACGTCCTCAGCGACGGCAGCGAGCGCCTCGGCCTCGCCTACGCCGTCGACGGAGAGAGCGGCGAGACGGCGGCGACCGATCCCGAGGCCGCCTCCGAGGCGCTGGCGCAGACCCTGCGCCGACGTGCCGGGGACGAGCTCGCCCGCGGCGCCACCCTGGCCGGGCCCCACCGCGACGACGTGGTGATCACCCTCGACGGCCGGCCTGCCCGCGCGGCCGCGTCGCAGGGACAGCAACGCAGCATCGTCCTGGCGTGGAAGCTGGCCGAGGTCCGGCACGTGGCGGCCGCCACCGGGACAACGCCGGTGCTCCTGCTCGACGACGTCCTCAGCGAGCTCGACGGCGAGCGCCGCCGCCGGCTGCTCGACGAGCTCGGGGCCGGGCGCGGCACTCAGGCGCTGTTGACCACCAGCGCGGCCGGCGGCCTCGACCTCGAGCGCCATGGAGAGGTGCGGCACATGAGCGTCGAGGCCGGACGGGTCAGCGTCACCGGCGAGACGCCGGCCGCCCTGGCGGGCGCGGCCGGCGCATGAGCGAACAGCGACTGAGCGACCTCTTCGATCCGGCGCTGCGGCGCATGGGGATTCGCGCCCAGGTCCGCGAGGCCCAGGTCCAGGAGGCCTTCGCGGACGTGGTCGGGGCTGCGGTGGCACCGCTCTGCCGCGCCGTGTCGTTACGCCGAGGGGCGCTGCTGGTCGCCACCGCCCACTCCGCCCTCGCCCACCAGCTCCAGCTGGAGTCGCCGCGCATCGTCGCCGGTGTCAACGCCCGCATCGGCGCCGACGCGGTGCGGCGCCTGGCATTCACCCCCCTGGACGGCGGCGATGCGCGACGACGTTGAACCAGAAGCCCTGGCTCCGCCGGATGCGCGATGACGCCCACCGGCGCCGGTGCGCCCTCTCCTACATCGGGACCCGCACCGGCATGATGATGCAGAGGTAGTCGTCGGTTCCCACCGGGCGGATCACTCCGGGGCTCAACGGCCCGTTGAACGAAAGCTGCACCTGGTCGGAGTCGACCGCGGCCAGGGCATCGAGGACGTAGCGGGCGTTGAAGGCGATGTGCAGGTCGTCACCGTTGACGCTCGCCTCCAACGGCGCCTCATCATCGCCCACCTCGGCGGTCTGGGCCAGCAGGGTGAGCGTCCCGTCCCCGGTCCGCAGCCGCACGACGTTGGCGGCATCTTTGGCCAGAACGGAGACGGTGCGGGTCTCGCGCAACAGCGCCGAGGTGGGCAGGGTAACGGTGGTGGTGCTCTCGCCGGGGATGACCTGGGCGTAGTTGGGATAGGTCCCCTCGATTAGTCGCGAGGAGATCTCCAGGTCGGGCATGGTGAAGAACACCTGGTTGCGGGAGGGGCTGACCGCGACCCGCACCACCGGGCGCGCCGGGGTGATGGCCCGGGCGACCTCGGTGAGATGACGGGCCGGCACGATGATGCTGCCGGTGGGTGCGTCCTCACCGCCACCGGCCACCTCCAGCGTCTTCACCGCCAGGCGGTGCCCGTCGGTGGCCACCAGGGTCAGCCGGTCGGCGTCGAACTGCACCAGCACCCCGGTGAGGACCGGCCGGGCCTCGTCGCCGCTGGCCGCCATCGCCGTCTGGGTCACCGCCGCCGCCAGCGCCGGCCCGTCCACCTCGATCCCCGCCCCCGTATCGCGAGGCGGCAGCGGGGGGAACTCGATGGCGTCGATGCCGTGGATGTTGGTCCGATGGATCCCGCACACCAGGCGCAGCACCTGAGTGCTGGGGTTGAGCTCGAGCGTGCAGGGGGCGTCGAGCAGCGACCCCACGTACTCGGTCAGCAGCCGGGCCGGGATGGTGGTCCGCCCCTCGCTGGCAACCTCCGCCGGAACGGCGACGCTGATGGTCAGATCGAGGTTGGTTGCGGTGAGCCGCAGACCCTCGTCGCCTGTCTCGACCAGCACGTTGCCCAGGATCGGCAGGGTGGACCGCGGTGACACCGCGCGCGAGACCAGGCTCAGGCTGGAACTCAGGGCCGACGAGGAGACGGTGCACTTCATCGAGGGGTGTTCCTCAGCGTTGGCAGGCGGTTGTCACCAGGTGAAGATTAATCGCCGGGTGATCTGTACATCAGGACTCTCTAGTAGAGAGGGTGCACAGCGGGGATAACCGGCCGGGGCGATTTGCGAGTCCGGCCTGGCGCCGCGGGACGGGCTGTTGATGCCGGGACGTGTCATGCCCAGACGAGTCACAGCGCAGGGCCGCTCCGGGACTGTGCTCCGCTCGTCCAGGTGCCGTCCACAGCCGCCTCCCTCGGGCACTCAGCGCGTCGCCAGGCGCTCGCGCAGGTGACGGAGGTCGGCCTGCAGGCGCGCGTCCTCGCGGCTGAGCTCGCTGATCTTCTCAAAGGCATGGAGCACGGTGGTGTGGTCGCGGCCGCCGAAGGCGCCTCCGATGGCGGGCAGTGACGACGCCGTCTCCTCGCGGATCAGGAACATCGCCACCTGGCGGGGGAAGACGATGTGCTTGTCGCGACGCCGTCCCTTCATCTCCTCGAGCGAGATGTTGTAGTGGGTGGCCACCACCTCCTGGATCAGCTCGACCGAGATGGGACGGCTGCTGCCGTCGGGGATGATGTCGGCGAGGATCTGTTGCGCCACCTCGAGGTTGACCGGCTGGCCGTACATCGAGGCATGGGCGAGGACCCGGATGAGCGCACCCTCGAGCTCGCGGATGTTCTTCTGAATGCGATGGGCGATAAAGGAGCAGACCTCGTCATCGACCAGCGAGGAGTTGGTGCCGAGCTTGCTGTTGAGGATCGCCAGCCGGGTCTCGAAGTCCGGCGGCTGGATGTCGGCCATCAGGCCGCCTTCGAAGCGGCTGCGAAGCCGGTCCTCTAGCGTGGGTATGTCCTTCGGCGGGCGGTCGCTGCTGACCACGATCTGCTTCTGCACCTCGTGCAGTGCGTTGAAGGTATGGAAGAACTCCTCCTGGGTGCGATCCTTGCCGGCAAGGAACTGAATGTCGTCGATGAGCAGCACGTCGACGGTGCGGTACCGCGTCCGGAAGTCGTTCATCCGGTTTTCCTGGATCGACGCGATCATCTCGTTCATGAACTTCTCGGAGGTCACGTAGGCGACCTTCGGAGGACGGCGGGCGCTGGCCTCGCGCACCGCATGGCCGATGGCGTGCATCAGGTGGGTCTTGCCCAGGCCCACGCCGCCGTACAGGAAGAGCGGGGTGTAGGCCCGTCCAGGAGCGTCGGCGACAGCGCGGGCGGCGGCATGAGCGAAGCGGCTGCTGTTGCCCACCACGAAGGTGGCGAAGGTGAAGTTGGGGTTGAGGCGTGCGGCGCCCGACCCCTGCTGGATCGGCTCGAAGAGGTCGGCCATGGGCGCGGCCGGCTCCGGCTCCGAGAGTGGGGCCGGCTCGTCGAGGGCGGGTGCCGCGGCCGGGTCGACGGTGATCACCACCTCGCAGTCGCGGGCCAGTAGGCCGGAGAGCGTCTCGCGGATCAGCGGCACGTAGCGCTCGGTGAGCCAGTCACGGGCCAGGCGGGTGGGGACGCCGATGGTCCAGCGGCGGCCGTCCTCGCAGCCGAGCAGGACGGCGTTGCGCAGCCAGGTCTCGTACCCGGGGCGAGCCAGCTGGAAGCGCAACTCCTCCTGGGCCGCCTGCCAGATCTGGTCGGCATCGGCGGGTGTCGTACCCGCCCCCCCACCGCGTGGTACGAACTCCATTGACACCTTCCAGGTCGCCTCCCCATGCCGCGGTCAGTCCGGTGGGAATGCCGGAGGAACGGCGGTCGGGTGTTCCGCCCCGGCTCCCTCGTGCACAGGTTGTGCACAGCCGTGGATAAGCCAATCTGTCGGCGCCGTGACGGGGGTTGTGGACGGAACGTGGATCCCGGGAGCCGGACCCCCCGCCGGAGCCCAAGGAGTCTAGCAATGGCGGTTGAGGTGTCAACGAGGTCGGAGGGGGCGGTTCCGCAACAGCGGGACTGACAGACAGCGGCACCTTGACACGCACCCAGCGGACGTGGCGGTGGCGCGGCGTCTGGCGGTGAAGGCGCGCGGGGCGGCTGGTATACTCCGCACGCCCTCCGTCCGGATGCGGCGCTACGGCAGCCCCCGGACGAGTTTCGAGCACGGAGTGCACTCCCATCAAGCGGACCTATCAGCCGAAGAAGCGCTACCGGCGCAAGACCCACGGCTTCCGTATCCGCATGTCCACCCCGGGAGGCCGGCAGGTGATCAAGGCGCGGCGCCGCAAGGGCCGCAAGCGCCTGACACCTGCGCCCGTCCGGTGAACCGCGGGCATCGCCTGAGGGGTTCGCGCGGATTCGTCGCTGTCCGCGCGTGGCGGGCCTCGGGGATGAGCGGGCCGCTGCGCGTCCACGCCGGGCGCAACCCGGTCGCCGTCGCCCGGGTCGGCTTCAGCATTCCCCGCAGCCAGGGGAGCGCGGTGGTCCGCAACCGGCTGCGGCGGCGGTTGCGGGCCCTGCTGCAACCGCAGCTGCAGCAGCTGGCGGGCATCGACCTGGTGGTGGTCGCCGCGCCGGGCGCGGCGGCGGCGACCTCGGCCGAGTTGGGCCTTCACCTCGCGCGAAGCCTGGAGGCGGCGGTCGCCCGGCTCCGGTGCGCGGGCGACGAGGCGCCGGCGGCCACCGCGTCCGGCGCTCGGGCGGCGGTCGCCGCGCACAATGGGCTGACCACCGCCGGTCCGCCTGCTCCATGACCAGCCTCAGCCTCGCCTTCATCCGCCTCTACCGGGTCACTCTGGGACCGCTCTTCGCGCTGTTCAGCAGCTGCCGCTTCCATCCCAGCTGCTCCCAGTACACCCAGGAGGCGATCACCCGCTTCAGATCTCGCCGGGGCTGGTGGCTGGGAATGCGGCGGATCGCCCGCTGCAACCCGTTCTTCGAGAGCGGCTACGACCCGGTGCCGGAGGAGTACCTCAGCTGGCGCCAGGCGAGGCGCCGCCGCCACGCCGCCAAGGCGGTTGCCAAGCAGAGGTCGTCGGCGTGAACCCGGCGCAGGCCATCGGTGACCTCTGGCACTACGCGCTCGTCGTTCCCGTCCAGTTCCTGCTGACGCACTTCCACAACGGCTTCGCCTCTTTCAGCGCGACCAAGTCGATCGGGGCCTTTGGACTCGCCGTGATCCTGGTGACCCTGATCATCCGGACGCTGCTGGTTCCGCTGTTCACCTGGCAGCTGCGCGTCTCGAGGAAGACGCAGGAGGAGCAGGCGATCATCGCGCCGCAGATGCAGGAGCTGCGGAGGAAGTACCGCAAGGATCCGCAGACGCTGAACGCGGAGATGATGAAGCTCTACCGCGAGCACGGCATCAGTCCCTTCTCGGGGCTGGCGGGATGCCTGCCGCTGCTGGTGCAGTGGCCGGTGCTGCTGGCGCTGTATCAGGGCATCCAGGGGGTCACCCGCGATCTGCACAGCGATCTCGGTTTTCTCTGGGTCGGCAACGTCACCAAGACCGGCGTCGACGCCTGCTGCACCACCGGGGTCGACAAGGCCCATCACGTGATGCACGGCGACTATCTGGTGGGCGCTCTCAGCCATCCCGCGGTGCTCATCCTGCCGCTGCTCTCGGCGCTGGCAACCTTCGTGCAGTCGAAGATGATGATGCCGCGCAGCACGCCGGTGATGAGCGATCAGCAGAAGCAGGCGCAGCAGATGAGCCGGCAGATGGCCTACATCATGCCGCCGGTCATTTTCATCTTCGGCATCACCTTTCCACAGGGCATCGCGCTCTACTGGGTGACCCAGAGCGTCTTCATGATCGTGCAGCAGTATTTCGTGGTCGGCTGGGGCAGCCTCAGCGTGCCGCCGTGGTTCCCGGGGGCGGGGCGGACGACGAAGTACTCGAGGCCGGTTCCCGCGGCGGCGCTGACCAATCAGCGTCCCAGTGGCGGCAGCAAGGTCGAGCCGGAGGCGCGCGGCGCTGCCGGCGGTGACGGCCGCCGTCCTGGTGCCGGGGGCCATCCACGGCGTCAGCCCGTCGGCGCCGGACGCTCCGGGGGCGGGTCGCGGCGCAAACGCAGGCGATGAGCATCGGACCGGCGCGGTGGCCGGCAGTCGGGGAGTGAGAGGTTGAGCGAGACCAGCGCGGGTGCAGCAGCGCCCTCGAGCGCAGAGAAGGTGGCGGAGGCCAGCGCGGACACGGTCGATGAGGCCGTCGCCCAGGCGCTGGCAGAGCTCGGGATCGAGCGGGACCAGGCGGAGATCGAGGTTCTCTCCGAGGGAGCCAGGGCGTTTCCCGGTGAGCGGATGTCGACGGCGACCGCCAGGGTGCGGGTGCGTCCCCTCGACGAGTACGCGGCCCGGGCGCGGGCGCTGCTCGAGGAGCTGCTGACCCGCATGGAGATCCCGGCCCGGGTGACGGTGCGGCGGGTGGCGGCGACCCGTCCCGCCGACGCCGGTCGCGAGCCGGTGGTGCTCGACGTCAGCGGCGACGACCTCGGGCTGCTGATCGGCTGGCGAGGCGAGAACCTGCGGGCGCTGCAGACGGTGCTCAATCTGATGATGGGGGACAACCAGACCGAAGGACGGCGCTTGGTGCTCGATGTCGAGCGCTACCGCGCGCGGCGCGAGGAGCAGGTGCGCGAGCTCGCGCTTCGCCTGGCGCATCGGGTGAAGCGGACGGGTCAGCGCTACTCCCTCGATCCGATGCACGCGTACGAGCGCCGGGTGATCCACATCACCCTGGAGAGCGATGAGGGGGTGCGCACCGAGAGCGTCGGTCAGGAGCCGGGACGGCGGGTCACCATCCATCCCACCGGACCGGCGCAGGGGGGGCCGGAGGAGGTCGCCGGCACGTTCCACGGCATCCCCCGAGGACCGCGTCCGGGATACCGCGGCGGCCGGCCGGGTGGCGGCGAGCGCGGCGGTCGCCCTCCGCGGAGCGGGTACGGACCGCGCTGAACAGCGCGATGGCCGTCGTCCGGTGGGCTGCGCTGGCGGTCCTGCCGGCGATCGTCGCCCCGGGGTGCGGCTCGGCGGTCTCGCCGCCGGCCAGGTCGGTGCTGGCCACCGGCTACGTGCTGCGGCTCGACGACCTCCCGTCTGCCGGCTTCACCGTGGTCGAGGCGGCGCACCGCATCGACGTGGGCGGGGCGGCGCCGGCGGGGGTGTCGGCGGCGACGCTGCGGGGTGACGGGCTGGTCGACGCCGCCAGGGCGCGCTATCTGCTCCCCGCCCCGGAGCTGGCCACCGCCAACGGGCCGCTCGACGTGATCAGCCTGGTCGAGCGCTTCGGCAGCACCGCGGGGGCGGCCGCTGCCTACGCCAGCGAGGTCGCCGCCTTCGACCATGTCGCCGGCGCCGAGCTGCTGTCGACCGGCCCCCTCGGCGACGCCGGCCACGCCACCATCGAGGCGGCGAGTGCCCCCACCGGGATCACCGCGGTGCAGGTGACGCTCGAATGGCGGAGTGGAGCGCTGGTCAACCGGCTGCTGGTGCGCGGCCGGCAGGGTGCCACCGGACTGGGCGACGCCCTGATCCTGGGCCGCCGCCAGCTGGCGCGCGAGCCGGGCTGAGATGCGCCCGGCGCCGGCGTCCCCGATAGACTGGGCCGCCGTGCCCGGCGCCGAGAGCGCGTACCGCCTCGTCCGTCATCCCAGCGGCGCGCGCATCATCGTTGCGCCGATGCGCGAGCGAGCCTCGGTGTCGCTCGCGTTGATGTTCGGGGTGGGTTCTCGCCACGAGACCGCCACCACCACCGGGCTTGCTCATTTCATCGAGCACATGGTGTTCAAGGGTGCGCGTCGCTATCCCACCGCGCGGGCGATCTCCGAGGCGATCGAGGGGGTCGGGGGGGCGCTGAACGCGGCCACCGACAAGGAGATCACCCTCTACTGGGCCAAGGTCCCGCGGGCGCACCTCGAGCTGGCGGTCGACGTGCTCAGCGACATGGTGTTCCATGCGGGCTTCGACTCCGACGAGCTTCGGAAGGAGCGCCAGGTGGTCATCGAAGAGCTGCGGATGTACCAGGACAACCCCCAGGACTACGTCCACACCCTCTTCGACGAGGTGATGTGGCCGGGTCATCCCCTCGGTCGCGACACCGCGGGCACCGAGGCGACGGTGCGCAGCTTCGAGCGCGACGACTGCCTGCACCATCTGCGCCGGCATTACCATGCCGACAACCTGGTGATCAGCGTCGCCGGTGCGCTCGACGGCGACGGGGTGGCGGAACGGCTCGGGGCGGCGGTGGAGGGGTGGGGGCACGGGCCCCGGCCGGTGTTCGAGGCGGCCGCCCCGCCTCCGGAGGAGCCCCGGCTGCGCCTGCTCTCCAAGCGCACCGAGCAGGCCAATCTCGTGGTGGGGGCAAGGTCGGCGTCCTACCTGTCGCCGGACCGCTACCCGGTCGACGTGCTCAACGCGGTCCTGGGTGAGGGGATGTCGAGCCGGCTCTTCCTCGAGCTGCGTGAGCGGCGTGGCCTGGCGTACGACGTGCACTCCTTCACCATCAAGCACCGCGACACCGGCTGCGTCGGCGTCTACCTCGGCTGCGAGCCCCGGCGGGCGGTCACCGCCCTGGCCGCCGCCGTCGCCGAGCTGGAGCGGCTCGCGGCCGAGCCGGTCGCCGAGCCGGAGCTGGAGAAGGCCCGCGAGTACTGCAAGGGGCGGCTGGAGCTCCAGCTGGAGGGCACCAATGCCCTCTGCAACTTCCTCGGTCAGCAGGAGCTGCTGTGCGGCGGGATCGAAACGCCCGCCGAGGTGGTGGCTCGGCTCGACGCGGTCACCGCCGCCGACCTGCGGCGGGTCGCCGGTGAGGCGCTGGCCAGCGGGCTGCGCGGCGCGGTGATCGGCCCCTTCCGCAGCCCCGAGAAGTTTATGACGATGCTGACCAGATGACCCGGACCGCGGGCAGGGCACGCGCCGGCGTCGCATGGGGAGATGCTTGATGGCCATGGAGCGCACCCTGGTCCTGGTCAAGCCCGACGGTGTGCAGCGGGGGCTGGTGGGCGAGGTGATCGGCCGGCTCGAACGGCGCGGGCTGAAGCTGATGGGGCTGAAGCTGCTGCAGGTCGGCCAGGGTCTGGCCGCTTCCCACTACGCGGAGCACCGCAGCAAGCCCTTCTACGCCGGGCTGGTGGCGTTCATCACCTCGGCGCCGGTGGTGGCGATGGTCTGGGAAGGCTCGGGGGCGGTGGCCATGGTGCGGGCGATGATGGGCGCCACCGACCCGGCCCAGGCGGCGCCGGGGACCATCCGCGGCGACCTCGCGGTGGACATCGGGATGAACGTCGTCCACGGCAGCGACTCTCCCGAGCGCGCGGCCGCGGAGGTGGCCCTGTTCTTCCGCGGCGACGAGCTGGTGGAGTGGGAGCGGACCGTCGCCCGCTGGGTCCTCGAGTAGCGGCTCTGCGCCCGGCCTGGTCAGGCGGCGCGAGCAAGCTGCCGGCGGCGCCCGCGGCGCACCAGCGGCAGCGGCAGCGTCATCGCCGCCACCGGTGCAAGGCTCGGACCCGAACCGAAGAAGCCGAGGCGGCCGAGCGGCCAGATGCGGACCCAGGCCTTGCCGATGATGTTGGCCCGAGGGATCAGCCCGATGAAGCGGGAGTCACGCGACTCGTTGCGATTGTCGCCGAGGACGAAGAACTGATCCTTGGGCAGGGTCAGCGGCGACGGCGAGCTGGTGGTGTGTCCGGTGCTGTCGCAGCAGAAGGTGTTGGTCACCCAGGGATCGGGGAGGTACGGCTCGCTGAGGTGCTGCCAGGGGCCGCGTCCGTCGGGCTTGATCAGGATCGCCGTCTGAGGAGCGGAACCGGGCTTGCCGGGATCGACCCATTTGCCGTCGATCTGCAGGGTGTCACCGGGGACCCCGATGACCCGTTTGATGAAGTCACGCGAGGGGTCGTCAGGCGGGCGCAGCACGACGATGTCGCCGCGCTCCGGCGCGTGAAAGTGATAGGAGAGCTTGTTGGCGAAGAGCAGATCGTTGTTGTCGAGGGTGGGAACCATGCTGGTGCCGTCGACGCGGACGGTCTGCAGCGCGAAGGCGATGACGATGTAGAGGGCGAGGGCGAGGGCGAGCACCTCGAGGATGTCGCGCACCAGCGTGCGTGAGGTCCGGGTACGCGTCCGTACTGGCGGCGGGGGCGCGGCGACCTCGGACACGGCGACCCATTGTAGGGGGGGTGGCTGCGACGCCGAACCGCCGTCACCGCCGTGGTGGGACGGCATGCCATCGGCTGTCGCGTTCTCGGCCGACGATGGCGCAGGCGTGGCGGCTGCGAGGTCACCGGCGGCGGTGGGCGCTGGTGAGTTTTTGTCTGAGTTGACACTATCAGTGTGACCGCCTGGCGTCACAGCGGTGGGCCGCCGAGGCGGGCGTAGAGGCCGTCGAGCTGTTCGTCGCTGAAGAAGTCGATCACCAGGCGACCGCCGCGGCGGTGTCGCTGCAGGTGCGCGGGAGTACCGAGCGCCTGTTCCAGCCCGCGCTCCAGGGCGCGGTCGTCGGGGGCGTCGTGCTCGGTGGCTGGGGCGGTGGCTGCTGCTGGGGCCGCCGGCGCCGAGCCCGCCGGCCGGCCCAGGATCGCGGCCACCGCCTCCTCGGTCTGGCGGACGCTCAGCCCGCGCACCTCGACGTCGGCGGCCAGGCGCTCCTGGAGGTGGCCTTCGCTCAGGGCGAGGAGGGCGCGCGCGTGGCCGGCGCTGAGACGGCGTTGGCTCAGTGCCGTCTGCACCGCCGGGCTGAGGGCGAGCAGCCGGACGGTGTTGCTGACCGCGGCGCGGCTCCGGCCGACCCGCAGCCCGATCGCCTCGTGCGAGAGGCCGAAGGTGTCGGCCAGGCGCGCATAGGCGGCCGCCTCTTCGAGGGGGGACAGATCGGTGCGCTGCAGGTTCTCGATCAGGGCCAGCTCGAGGGCGTCGCGATCCGAGTCGGTGGCGGGGCGGACCACCGCCGAGATGGTGGCCATGCCCGCCAGCCGGGCGGCGCGCAGGCGCCGGTGACCCGCCACCAGCCGGAAGCCGCCGGCCTGGCGCTCGACCACGATCGGCTGGAGCAGCCCATGGGTGCGGATCGACTCGGCGAGCTCGGCCAGCTCGGCCTCGTCGAAGGTCCGGCGAGGCTGCTCCGGGTTGGGCGCAACCGCCTCGGGATCGATCTCGAGGAGGACGCCCTCGGCGGCCGCCTGTGTCCCGGCGGGGGTGGCCGGGCTGCCCAGCAGCGCCTCCAGGCCGCGGCCGAGCCCGCGTCGGGGTCTGCCGGGGCGCTCCTCCGTCACCGGTCGGTGCCGGGCGCGGCGGCCAGCATGGCCGGGGTTCCGGTGACCTGGACGTCGGCGTCGGAGAGACGCCGGTCGACCTCCGCTGCCAGGGCGCGGTAGGCGGAGGCGCCCCGGCAACCGGAGTCGTAGCGGCTCACCGGGAGCCCGTGGCTCGGCGCTTCGCTGAGCCGCACGTTGCGGGGGATGATCGTGGACAGGACGTCGTCGGGGAAGCGGGCGCGGACCTCGTCCACCACCTGCCGGGAGAGCGCCACCCGGGGGTCGTAGAGGGTCATGACGATGCCGGCCACGCCCAGCCCAGGGTTGAGGTCACGGCGCAGCAGCTCGATGGTGTGGGTGAGAAGCCCGAGCCCGGCGAGCGCGTAGAACTCGCATTGGATCGGCACCAGCAGCGCGTGGGCGGCGACGACGGCGTTGATCGTCAGCAGGCCGAGGCTGGGTGGACAGTCGAGGAGGACGTACTCGTCGCCGCCCATGTCCGCATCCAGGGCGTACTGCAGGCGGCGCTCCCTGCGGGCGAGCCCGACCAGCTCGATCTCGGAGCCGGCAAGGGCGATGGTGGCGGGGACGATGTCGAGGCCCGGCACCATGGTGGGCCGGCGGGCCGATGCCAGCGGCTGGCCGAGGACGACGACGTCGTAGATGCTGGAGACGACCTCGGCGCCGGTGATGCCCAGGCCGGAGGTGGCGTTGGCCTGCGGGTCGCAGTCGACGATGAGGACGCGCCGGCCCAGGTCGGCGAGGGCTGCGGCGAGGTTGATCGTCGTTGTCGTCTTGCCGACGCCACCCTTTTGATTGGCGACAGCGATGATCCGACGGGCAGGCACGACCGACGATTATGGCGGCGCAACGGCGTGGCGGGCCGGGTTGTCGGCTGTGGACACGCCGTGGACACTGTGGACGGGCGCGGGTTCCACGTGGATCTTGACGGTGAAACAGCGGGCCCGGATGATTCCAGGGTGGCAAGCGAGCTCACCTCTCCGGAGCACCATGGGCTCGAGATCGGTGACCTATCGGCCGGGTTCTTCCTCGGCCTGCTCACAGGCGAGGGCCACTTCGGTGGAGATGGCCGCCAGCCCCAGGTGACGCTCCGGATGCACACCCGCCACGAGGACCTGTTCCGCTGGCTCCAGCGGACGTTCCCGGGCTCGACCCTCTACGGCCCCTACCACCATGGCGGTCGCAGCTACTTCCAGTGGATGGCGCGGGGGCCTCAGCTGCGCCAGGTCGTCGCCCCCCTGGTTGCCCGCCACGAACACCTGCTCGACGCCCCGGCGCAAGAGCGCTTCCGCGAGATGTGCCGCCGCTACGCCGTGGCGCTGCCGCCGCCGGCCGTCTGAGGTCGGGTCGAGCGCCCGCCGCCTTCTGGGGTGGCCGCGCCGTCCGCTCCGGGCGGCCCGGCACACCGGAGGGGTGGCCTGCGCTTCAATGCAGCACCGTGCCGACGACCGCGGTCAGCGTCCGTCTCGCTCATTCCGCGGATCGAGCCCGGTGGGACCGCTTCGTCCTCGACGCGGCGGGGGGCAACCTGCTGCAGACCTGGGGGTGGGGCGAGCTCAAGCAGCAGGGCGGCTGGCGGGTGCACCGCCTGCTCGCCGAGGGCCCGGAGGGCGCCACCGGCGCCCTCCAGCTGCTGGTGCGGCGCGGCCCGGTTGGGGCCGGATTCGCCTATGGGCCCCGGGGTCCGGCCCTGACCGGCACCTCCGAGGTGGCGCCCGCCGCGGCTTTGCTCGGCGCCGCGGCAGCGATCGCCCGCCGCCACCGCTCCCTGGTCCTCAAGCTGGATCCCGAGTGGCGCATCGAAGACCCGGAGGCGCCCGGGCTGCTGCGGGCGCTGCGGCTGCGCCCCAGCCGGTACGACGTTCAGCATCGAAAGACCTATCTGCTGGACCTCGCGCCGGGCACCGAGGCCGTGCTTGCCGGGCTCAAGGCCAGCACCCGCCATCACATCCGCCACGCCGACCGGTCGGGTGTCCGGGTGGAGATCCACGCTGGGGCGGACGCGGAGCCCGCGGTGGCGCGCTTCCAGCCGCTCTTCGATCAGGCGGCAAGGCGCGGGGGCTTCGTCGGGCGCGATCTCGACTACCACCGCGCGGCGGTGCGCTGCCTGCGCGGCAGCTGTCCGGTCGCGGTGCTGCTGGCGTCGGTCAGCGGCGAGGACGCCGCGGGGATGATCGCGGTCGCGGCCGGCCCGCGCCTGTGTTACCTGTTCGGCGGCAGCTCGCCGGCCCATGCCCGTCTCCATCCCAGCTACCTGCTCCACTGGCGGGCGATCGAGTGGGGGCTCGGCTGCGGCTGCCGGACGTACGACATGTGGGGCGTTCCCAACCACGAAGACCCCGCCGCGCCGGGGGCGGGGTACTTCGAGTTCAAGACCCGCTGGAACGGCGAGGTGGTGCGCCACCACCGTTGCCAGGAGCTGGCGCTGTGGCCCTGGCTGGGACCGCTGCCGCGCCTGGCCGAACGGCTCGCGCTGCGCAGGCGACCGCTGCTCACCTAGGGGCCTGTCTGCGCCTCTCTGGCTGGCACCGCTGCCCACCCGCTGCCCGCGGGTTCCGGCTCGGAGGGTGGCGGCCATCCTACTTGTATGAGCGACAAACAACCGTGGCACGACCCAGGCTGCCCGGTCCAAGCGGTCGACAACCCGGGCCACCCGCCGTCAGGGGACCGGAGAGGTGTTCCGATGGCGCCGGCGCCACCAGGGCCGCTGCCCCGCCGGAACGCTGGTCTCGGCGACGACGACGTCGCCGCCGGCGCTCAGCAGCGGGATCCCGGCGCTGCGCGCGTGGAGCAGTTGCTGCTGATGCAGCGCCCGCACCAGGTCGCCGACCTCGGTGCGGCGAGCGTCGAGCTCGGCGGTGAGCGTCTGGACATGACCGGCGAGCAGGTCGCGCTCGCGCTCGAGGGCTGCGGCCCGTGCGTCCGTCGCCGCCAGCTGCGCCAGCGTCGAACGCAGGTCTGCGGGCGTTGCGCCATTGGCATCCGCGGCAGACCGACCGGTGACCTCCACGGTGCCGATGTCCTCGACCACGTCAGCGGGGTTGACCATCACCAGGAGGCGGCCGAGCGGGTCGGTGCTCGACTCCAGCTGGCCGGACTTGACGCGACGGCGGACGGTGTCCTCCGACCAGCCGAGCGCGAGGGCGGCCTGGGCAACGGGCAGTGCGGGCATGGGTCTGTCCTCAGCGGTGACGCGTTGCTGCGACGGTTGCGGTGACGACGGGCGCGGCGACCGCTGCGACCGCAACCGGGCGGCCGCCGCTGATGCGGCGAGCGTATCCGAGATCCGCGGGCAGTGCTCACCCGTCGGGCGAGGGTGACGAGTCGTTCCAACCCGACGAAGACAGTGGCGAGGGTGCAGATGACGGGCAGCAGGTGTGGCTCACTGGGAGCCGGCGTGTCGGACGGTGCAGATCCGGGCCGGCGTCGGCTGGTGCCTACAATCCCGCTATGCTCGGCAGACCGCGCGCCCACACCTGGCGCTTTGTCACCCCCGCGCCGGCGCGGGAGGTCTTCGCCGCCACCGAGCAGGTCGCGGGGACGCCTCCGTACCGCTTCGAGGTTCTCGGCCCGGACGTCGCCCGGGCGGTCGAGGTCGCGCGGCGCGGGTTCTTCGGCCAGTGGCGCCGGCGGGTGCCGCGTCCGCGGCAGGTGCGCGTGGAGGCCCGCCCGGTCGCGGCCGGCACCGAGGTGTTGGTCGAGTCGAGCGCCGGCGCCAGCCCCACCAGCCGCGCCCTGCAGGTGGTGCAGCTGCTCTCCCGCGGGGCGCGTGACAAGCGAACCATCTATCGCGAGCGGATCATCCCGCCCGGGCCGGTGAGCCTGGTGGCGTCGTGGGCGGGGATGCCCTACCGGCTGCTCCTCGAGCCGCGAGTCGACGGTCCGCGCGGTGAGGCCATCCTGACCGCCTCGCGCATCACCGCCATTGCCGACCACGGCACCCTGGTCGAGGTGCGTCTGGGCAGCGGGGCCGAGGGATACGTCGAGAAGGACCAGCTGGTGCCGGCGCCGGCCGAGGCGACTCGCGAGGCGCAGCCGCGCATCGCCACGCTGGGCTGAACCCACCGTCCCCTCCGGTCTCCGCCGGCGCGTGCCCTGACAGCACAACGGGGCGCCCACCGGCCGGTGGACGCCCCGTGCAAGCGCTCGGAGGTGAGACGACCGCGACGGGTCGCGGTCTGCGCCTCCTAGATCAGTGAGGACCCGTCCGTCAGCTCCCCACCTCGGCGCTGGTCACGACGGAAGTCGTACTTGGACTATCGGGCATCGGCAGGACCCTCCTTTTCTCGGAGTACCGCGTGCCCAGCCCGCTGCGTCGGTTCTCGGGTGCAGGGGGGCACGTCGGCCGGAGACGCGCGCTCAGTGTACCCGCCGGACGCGGCGCGCAGGACGCGACTTTCCTGGCGCCCACTACCATCGGCCGTCATGCTCCTGCCCGACACCGCCGCGCGCACCGCCGGCGACCGGCTGTCGGTCGGTGGTTGCGACCTGGTCGAGCTCGCCCACCGCTTCGGCACGCCGCTCTACGTCTTCGACGAGGCCACCCTGCGTGCCCGGCTGCGAGGCTATCGCGAGGCCCTGCGGCAATGGCCCGCGGGAGGCGAGGTCCTCTACAGCGCCAAGGCCTACCTCGGCCGCGCCATGGTCGGAATCCTCCGCGACGAGGACTGCGGCATCGATGTCGTCAGCGGTGGCGAGCTCTCGATCGCCCTGGAGGCGGGGATGCCGCCCGCGTGGATCGGGTTCGCGGGGAACAACAAGGACGCCGCCGAGGTGGAGGCCGCGCTCGGCGCCGGCATCGGTCATCTGGTCATCGACTCCGATCACGAGCTCGACCTGCTCGCCGCCTCCCCGCGCCGCCCGTCAGCCGGTGCGCTGGTGCGGATCTCCCCCGGGATCCGCCCCGACACCCACGACTTCATCAGCACCGGCCAGCTGGACAGCAAGTTCGGCTTCGGCGTCGACAGCGGTCAGGCGATGGTGGCGCTACGCCGGGCGATCGGTGTCGGCGCGATCGACCTGCGCGGCGTGCACATGCACATCGGGTCGCAGATCTTCGACCTGCGCTGCTATCCCGCTGCCATCGGCATCGCCGCCGGCCTCCTGGCGGCGGCACGCGACGAGCTCGGCTTCGTCGCCCGCGAGCTCAGCGTCGGCGGTGGCCTGGGGATCGCCTACACCGACGACGACGATCCGCCCACGCCTCGGGAGTTCATGTCGGTTGTGACTGAATCAGTCGGCGCCGTCTTCGGTGAGCGGGGACTGCCGCTGCCCGCCCTGCTGGTCGAGCCGGGGCGCAGCGTCGCCGGTCCGGCCGGGGTCGCCCTCTACACGGTGGGGGGTCGCAAGGAGATCCCGGGGGTGCGCACCTACGTCGCGGTTGACGGGGGGATGGGCGACAACATCCGGCCCAAGCTCTATGGCGCCCGCTATCAGCCGATGCTCGCCGGCGACGCCGAGCGCAGGCCGGTCGAGACGGTGACCATCGCCGGTCGCTACTGCGAGTCCACCGACATCCTGGCCCACGACGTCGAGCTTCCCCGGCTGGTCCCCGGTGACGTCATCGCCGTTCCCGCCTCGGGGGCCTACTCGCTGGCGATGGCCTCGAACTACAACGTCAACCCGCGACCGGCCGTGGTCTTCGTCGGCGACGGGAGGGCGCGGCTGGTGCGCCGGCGCGAGACCCTCGACGACATGCTTCGCTGTGAGGTCGGGTAGCGTTCCCTAGAGAGGCTGCCGCCCCATGTAGCCGGTGTCGCGGTCGTGCCAGAAACCGACCGCCGCCTCGCCGAGCCGCCAGCAGAGGTAGACGGGACGGCCGTCGCGCTCCGCGGGGAAGTCCACCAGACCGGTGGACGGGTCGCGCACGACGATGCCGAGGTCCTCGATCTCGCCGACGATCCGGTTGAACCGGTCGCCGCCCTCGAGCAGCTGGCGCGCCGCCCGTCCCCCGCCGTTGCCGGCGGCGCCGGTGCGAGCGGTGCGCAGCAGCTCCGGGTCGGCCAGCTGCCGGCTGACCTCCACCAGCCCCTCGAGCAGCGTACAGAGCCGCGGGATCAGGACCTCCGCCTCCTCGCGGGTGAACAGCCGCTCGTCCACCGTCATCAGTAGATGCCCAGCTCCAGCTTGGCCTCGTCCGAGGCCATGACCCGGGGATCCCAGGGAGGCGACCAGACCAGGTTGACGCGGACGTCGTTGACGCCGGGCAGCTGGGTGGCGACGGCATGCACCTGGGTCTGGATGATGCTCCCCATCGGGCAGTACGGCGAGGTGAGGGTCATGTCGACGGTGAGCAGCCCGTCGTCGTCGACGTCGGTGTCGTAGACCAGCCCCAGGTTGACGATGTCGATGCCGATCTCCGGGTCGTAGACCTGGCTGAGAGCCTCGAGAACGGCGTCGTTGCTCGGCCGCTCCTCCGCCCCATCACCGTCGTGGTCGATGCCGTCGCCGTTCTCCCCGGCGGGTACAGGTTGCTCTGCGCTCATGGTCGGTTCTCCCCGGCGCTGCCATCGGCGAGACCCTGGAGCAGAGCGTTCCACGGGAGCAGCGCGCACTTGACCCGCACCGGATAGCGCTTCACGCCCTGCAGAGCCTCGAGATCTCCCAGCCCGTCGACGCCGCCCTCGGCGAGCATCATGTCGCGAAAGCGCTGCACCGTCGCCGACGCCTCGTCGGTCGGTTTGCCGGCGACGCTGTCGCACATCATGCTCGCCGACGCCTGGCTGATCGAGCAGCCCCGGCCGGAGAAGGCGATGCCCTCCACCGCCCCCTGGCGCAGCCGCAGGCTGAGCAGGATCTCGTCACCGCAGAGGGGGTTGTTCGCCTCCAGGGTGACGTCGGCGGGATCCAGGCCGCCCTTGTGCCGGGGGTTGCGGTAGTGGTCGAGGATGATCTCCCGGAAGAGCTCGTCGTCGACACTGGAAAATCCGACTGCCACGGTAGAGATTGTACCCGGCGGGGCTCAGACCCTGAAGACCCGCTTGACCTCGTGGAGGGCCGCTCCCAGCGCGTCGATCTCGGCGTGCGTGTTGTACAGGTACATCGAGGCGCGCACCGTGGCGTCGACGTCGAGCCGCCGCATCAGCGGCTGGCAGCAGTGGTGCCCGGCGCGGACGGCCACGCCCTCGCGGTCGAGGATGGTGCCGACGTCGTGAGGGTGGACGTCGGCGACGTTGAAGGACACCGCTCCGCCTCGCTCGGGGACGCTGCCCGGCCCGTAGACGGAGAGCCCGCCCACCTCGTCGAGGACGTCGAGGAGGTGCCGGGTCAGCGACAGCTCATGCGCATGGATGCGGTCGCGGCCGACGGCGTCGAGGTAGTCGCAGGCGACCGCCAGCCCGGCGGCGCTGGCCACGTCCGGGGTGCCCGCCTCGAACTTGTGGGGCACGCTGTTCCAGGTGGAATGGTCCAGGTCGACGCGCAGGATCATGCTGCCACCCCCGAGGAAGGGTGGCATGCGCTCGAGCAGCTCCGGCCGCGCCCAGAGCACGCCGATCCCCATCGGAGCGCACATCTTGTGCCCGCTGAAGGCGAGGAAGTCGCAGTCGAGCGAGCGCACCGAGACGGGCATGTGCGGGACGCTCTGGGCGGCGTCGACGCACACCACGGCGCCGTGCTCGTGCGCCATCTCCACCAGCTGTCGCACCGGGTTGATGGTCCCCAGCACGTTGCTCTGATGGGCGATGCTGAGCAGTCTGGTCGGTGGCCGGAGCAGCTCCGCGGCGCGCTCGAGGTCGAGGGTGCCGTCGTCGCGCACCCCGATGTAGGCGAGCTCGAGCCCGGCGTGCTCCGCCGCCAGCTGCCACGGGACCAGGTTGCTGTGGTGCTCCATCTCGGTGAGGACGATGCGGTCACCGGGGGAGAGCAGCTCGCGGGCGTACGACGCCGCCACCAGGTTGATGCCCTCGGTCGCGTTGCGCACGAAGACCACGCCGTCCTCGGGGGCGTCGATGAAGGCGGCGATGCGACGGCGGGCGTTCTCGAAGAGCTCGGTGGCCTCGGTACCCAGGGTGTGGACTCCGCGGTGGACGTTGGCGTTGCTGTACCAGTAGTACCGCTCGACCGCGTCGAGCACCGGCAGCGGCTTCTGCGAGGTGGCGGCGGAGTCGAGGTAGACCAGCGGTCGCTCCCCGATGCGCCGCGCCAGCACCGGGAAGTCGGCGCGGACACGATCGACGTCGAGGGTTGCCGGGTCGGTGATCGCGGTCACTCGGTCAGTCCTCTTCCAGGGCAACCTTGATCAGACCGTCCTCGACGGCGATGCGATGGGCGCGCACCGGCTCGACGGCGGGCAGGGTCAGCGGTTCGCCGGTGCGCAGGTTGAAGGTCGAGCCGTGCAGCGGGCACTCGATGGCGCACTCGTCCGGATAGAGCTCGCCCTCGCTGAGCGACGCCTCGGCGTGGGAGCAGGTGTCGTCGATGGCGAAGAGCTCGCCGTTGCAGTTGACGATGGCCACCGCAGTGCCGTGGATGTCGACCCGGGCCGCATGCCCGGCGGGGATGTCCTCGGTGCGACCGACGGTCACCCAGCGCGGCGCCGTCGGCTCACCCTCCTCGCGGGGGTACCGCAGCGCGCTCATGCCACGTCCTCGTCGCTGCTCACCCCGGCGACGGGGTGTCCGGCGATCTCCTCGTCGAGCAGCTCGGTGAGCAGCTCGCGCACCCCCTGGTGGGGGCAGCGGTCGAGGGCGTCCTGCATGAAGCCGCGGACGATGAGGCGGTCGGCCTCGGCCCTGGGGACACCGCGGGATTCCAGGTAGAAGCGCTGGTCGTTGTCGATGTGCCCGGCAGTCACCCCGTGACTGCAGCGCACGTCATCGGCCTTGATCTCCAGGCGCGGGATGCCGCTGGCCCGAGCGCCGCGGCTGAGCATCAGGTTGCGGTTCTGGACGTATCCGTCGCTCTGCTGAGCCCTCCGCTGCACCTCGATCAGACCGCCGTAAATGCTGCGCGCCTCATCGCGCACCGCGACCTTGAGGAGCAGGTCGCTGCGCGTCTGGGGGGCACGGTGATCCTGCAGCGACTGGTGGTCGAGGTGCTGCGCGCCGTCGCCGAAGCAGATCCCGGTCAGCGTGGCCTCGGCTCCCTGACCGTCGAGCAGCACCTCCCAGTACGCCTTCTGCAGGCGTGCTCCCAGGGTGGCGCCGAAGAACCGCAGCCGGGCGTCCCGGCCGGCGCTGGCACGGTGCGTGGCGACGTGCCAGGTGCCCATGCCCCACTGCTGCAGCAGGCAGTAGTCGAGGCGCGCTCCTTCGCCGAGCACCAGCGGGGTGGCGGCGACGCTGACCATGTCGTCGTCTCCCGCCGGCGAGGCGTAGACGTCGATGAGGGTGAGCGAGGCGCGGTCGTCGAGCACGGCGACGGTGGCCGGAAAGATGGCGGCGCCGGCCCCGGCGGCGGTGTGGGCCGCCCACACCGGGACCCGCGCCTCCACCCCCGGCGGCACGTAGACGAAGCAACCGCCACGCCAGAGCGCGTTCCAGAGGGCGAGGAACTTCGATTCCTCGGGGGGGACGGTCGACAGCGCTCGCCGCAGCTGCTCGGGATGCTGGACGGCGGCATCGTCGAGGGAGCAGATGATCACCCCCTGCGCGTCGAGCATGTCGGTGCCCTCACGACGGCGCAGGCCCCGGCGGGTGCTGGCCACGAAGGCCGCCTCCGGGGCGGCGCGGAGTCGGAGCTGCGACATCGCCTGCAGCAACGCCTCCCCGGCCGCGGCTGTGCCGGGATCGGCGATGTACTCCTCCAGCCGCAGCTCGGACACATCCGTCCGGCGCCAGTCCTCGTCGCGCTGCGGCGAGGGCATGGGCAGCTCGGTGAATGCCTCCCAGGCGGCGCTGCGGCGCTCTGCCAGCCAGGCAGGTGCGCCGGCGCGACGCGCCTCGACGGCCGCCGCCCCGACCGCTCCCGCGATGGGCAGCTGGATGGACATGGTCAAAGGGCGGAGAGGGGCTCGATCCTCACCCGACCGACCCCTCCATCTGCACCGCGAGCAGGCGGTTGAGCTCGACCGCGTACTCCATCGGCAGCTCCTTGACGAATGGTTCGAAGAAGCCGTTGACGATCAGCGCGGTGGCGTCCTGCTCGGGGATGCCGCGCGACATCAGGTAGAAGATCTGGTCCTCCCCGACCCTGCTCACCGTGGCCTCGTGGCCGATGGTGACCTCGGGGTTCTCCACGTCCATGTACGGATAGGTGTCACTCTGCGAATCCTCGTCGAGGAGCAGGGCGTCGCAGCGGACGTTGACCCGCACGTCCTCCGCCTTGGGATACACCTTGATGTGACCGCGGTATGAGGTCCGTCCGCCGCCCTTGCTGATCGAGCGCGACACGATGTTGCTGGTGGTGTGGGGAGCGACATGGATGCACTTGGCGCCGGCGTCCTGGTGCTGGCCTGGTCCGGCGAACGCCGCCGAGAGCACCTCGCCGTGGGCGTGCTCGCCCATCAGATAGATGGCCGGGTACTTCATGGTCACCTTGCTGCCGAGGTTGCCGTCGATCCACTCGACCTTGGCGCCCTGGTAGGCGACGGCGCGCTTGGTGACCAGGTTGTAGACGTTGTCGGACCAGTTCTGGATGGTGGTGTAGCGGACGTGGGCGTCCTTGTGGGCGATGATCTCCACCACCGCGGAGTGCAGCGAATCGCTGGAGTAGTTCGGCGCCGTGCAGCCCTCGATGTAATGGACGTATGCGCCTTCCTCGGCGATGATCAGGGTGCGCTCGAACTGACCCATGTTGTCGCTGTTGATGCGGAAGTAGGCCTGCAGCGGGATGTCGACGCGCACCCCGGCGGGAACGTAGACGAACGAACCTCCCGACCACACCGCGCTGTTGAGGGCGGCGAACTTGTTGTCGTTGGGCGGGATCACCGTGCCGAAGTACTTCCGGAAGATCTCGGGATGCTCGCGCAGACCGGTGTCGCAGTCGCCGAAGACGACGCCGAGCTTGCCCAGGTCCTCGCGGATGTTGTGGTAGACGACCTCCGAGTCGTACTGAGCCGACACTCCGGCCAGGAACTTGCGCTCCGCCTCGGGGATGCCAAGCTTGTCGAAGGTCTCCTTGATCGAGGCCGGCACGTCGTCCCAGCTGCGGCTCTGCTCCTCGACGGGCTTGACGTAGTAGTAGATGTTGTCGAAGTCGATGCCGGAGAGGTCGGCGCCCCAGGCGGGCATGGCGCGCTTCTGGAAGTGGGCGAGCGCCTTCAAGCGGAATCGGAGCATCCACTCCGGTTCGTGCTTGTGGTCGCTGATGGCGGCGACGACCGCTTCCGAGAGCCCCTTCTCGGTGCGGAAGACCGAGATGTCGGCGTCGTGGAAGCCGTACTTGTAGTCCTTGGTCAGCTCGTGTGCTTCGACAGCCATGGTGCTGGTGTTCCTCGTGCTATGCCGGCGCGCCCGCCGCGGCGCCCAGGATGGGGTCGTAGCCTTCGGATTCGATCCTGCGAGCGAGCTCGTGTCCGCCACTGGCCACCACCCGGCCGTGATGCAGCACATGCACCGCGTCGGGCCGCAGGTACTCGAGGATGCGGGAGTAGTGAGTGATCAGGAGGATGCCGATGTCCTCACCGATCACCCGGTTGACGCCCTCGGCAACGGTGCGCAGGGCATCGATGTCGAGTCCGGAGTCGGTCTCGTCGAGAATCGCCATCCGGGGTCGCAGCACCGCCAGTTGCAGGATCTCCATGCGCTTCTTCTCGCCGCCCGAGAAGCCGTCGTTGATATACCGAGCGCGAAAGCCCTCGTCGATCTTGAGCGTGGCCATCTCGCTGCTGAGCGTCTGCAGGAACTGCCGCGCCGGCAGCTCTTTGCCGAGCGCCTTGAGCGCGGCGCGCAGGAAGTTCACCGTGGTGACGCCGGGAATCGCGGTCGGATACTGGAACGAGAGAAAGAGGCCAAGCCGGGCGCGCTCATCGGCGCTCAGCGGCAGCAGATCGTGACCGTCGAAGCCGGCGCGCCCGCCGGTCACCTCGTACTTGGGATGACCCATCAGGGTGTAGGCGAGGGTGCTCTTGCCCGAGCCGTTGGGGCCCATCAGCGCGTGGACCTCACCGGCGGGAACCCGGAGGTCGACGCCGCGGAGAATCTCCTTGCCCTCGACGGCGGCGTGCAGCCCCTCGACGACCAGGGTCGGGCGCTCAGGCACGGGCCGCCGCCTCCTTGGTGAGCACCGGCAGCCGCTCGAGCGGGGCCAGCGCGTGCACCAGGGTGTTGTCGGCCACCAGCTCGGCGAGGGTGGTGCCGGAGAGGACGGAGTCGATGCTCTGCTTGAGCCGCCCCCAGAGCGAGCGCGACGCGCAGTCGCCCTCGCGGACGCAGGAGCCGGGCTCGTAGCCGTGGGCCAGGCAGTCGACCGGGGCCACCTCGCCCTCGACCAGGGTGACGATGTCGAGGACGGTGATCTCCAGCGGCGGCTTGGCCAGGACGTAGCCGCCGTGCACCCCCCGGGTGCTCTCGATGAGACCGCCGCGGCGGAGCTGGGCGGCCAGCTGCTCGAGGTAGGAGAGCGGCAGCTGCTCCACCCGGGCGACCTCGGCCAGGCTGAGCGGCCCGCGACCGTAGGCCTTGGCGAACTCGGTCATCATCCGCAGGCCGTAGTGGGCCTTGGACGAGACCCGCATCGAGAACGAGGCCGAGCGCGAAATTCCTACCGTCATGGTCAGGATTATAGCGAGCCCGAGGGTCGGAGCCGCCGCCGGGGTCAGACGGCCGCCGGCATCCCCGTCGACCGCAGCTGCCTCACCGCCGCCACGATGGCACCTCCGGCCCGGTCGACATCCGCGTCGGAGGTGTCGCGCCCCAGGGTGCAGCGCAGCGCTCCGCCGGCGAGGCCGGGCGGCAGGCCCATCGCCACCAGCACGTGTGACGGCATGTGGGCGCCACTGGAGCAGGCCGAGCCCCCGGACACGCAGACGCCCTGCTGGTCGAGCAGGGTGACCAGCACCTCGGTCTCCAGCCCCGGGAAGGCGAAGGTGGCGAAGCTCGGCAGGCGGGGTGCGCCGTCGGCGGTCACCACCGCGTCGGGGATCCCGCTGCAGACGATCGAGCGCAGCCGCTCCGTCAGCCGCGCCATCCTCGGCATCTCGGCGTCGCGTTCGCGCTCGACCAGGTCGACGGCGGCGCCGAAGCCGGCGATGGCGGCGACGTTCTCCGTGCCGCTGCGGCGGTTCCGTTCGTGACCGCCACCGGTGATCTGCGGGTCGAGCGCCACTCCGCTGCGCACGAAGAGCGCCCCCGCGCCCTTGGGGCCGTAGACCTTGTGCGCCGTCACCGTCATCAGGTCGACCCCGAGGGTGCCGACCGCGATGGGCAGCTTCCCCAAGCCCTGCACCGCGTCGCTGTGCAGCAGCGTGCGGGGGTTGCGTGCGCGCACCCCGGCCGCCACCGCGGTCACGTCCTGGATGGTGCCGACCTCGTTGTTGGCGAGCATTACAGACACCAGCAGGGTGTCGTCGCGGACCGCGTCCGCCACCTCGGCGGCGTCGACGCATCCCCGCGCGTCACAGCCGACCACGGTGACCTCCGCGATGCCCCTCTCGGCAAGCGCTTCGGCGGTCTTGAGCACCGCGTCGTGCTCGATCGCGGTGATCACGAGGTGGCGGCCGCGCTCGCGCTGGCGTTCCAGGATGCCGCGCAGGGCGAGGTTGTCGGCCTCGCTTCCCCCGGAGGTGAAGACGACCTCGCGGTGGGCGCATCCGAGGGCGGCGGCGACACGGTCGCGAGCCGCATCGACGGCATTGCGCGCCTCACGCCCGGCGGAGTGCATCGACGACGGGTTGCCGAAGGCGGAGTCGAGGAACGGGAGCATGGCATCCCGTACCTCGGGGGCGAGTCGGGTGGTGGCGGCGTTGTCGAGGTAGACGATCTCGGAGCCGCTCATGCCCAGAAGTGTATGCCCACCGCGCCGCGGCTTCGACAGGAGGGCAGTCCCGCCCTCCTCGGCGCGCGAGCAGAGCCCGCACGCCTCACCTCCCCAACGGCGCGACTCCGCGCCGGTTCGGCCTTCAGCCTCACCCACGCCCTGCGCCGCCGAGGCTTAGCGGGCCGGCTCAGCGCGGCAAAGCCGCGCCCGGCGCGGAGTCGCGCCGTGGCAGGGGGCGGCAGCCCCCTCCGTGGGTGGCACGTGGTGTGCCGCCCTCCCGCCGCGCGGTAGCGCGCCGTCAAGACTGTCGCCAAAGCAGCCGCGCGAAGCGGAGTGGCGCCGTGGCAAGCGCCCCTATTCCACCCCCAGGGAGTCCCAGACGTCGAGCTTTCCGCGGACCCGGTCGATGATGGCGGCGGTGAACTCGTCGGTGAAGGCGTGGCCGTTGAGGTCGGCGGTGCGCACGCCCTCGCGGACCGCCTCGAACACCGACTCGTAGATGGCTCGCGACGCCGTCCGGCAGCGGCGGTCGGAGATGAAGCTGAGCAGCGAGGCGCCGGCGAGGATCATCGCCATCGGGTTGGCGATGTTCTTGCCCTGCAGCGAGGGGGCGGTGCCGTGCGGCGCCTCGGTCATCACCACCTCGGGATGGGAGCTGTCATCGGCGAAACCGATGAGGATCGACTCCGCCCCGGCGATGCTGCCGAAGAGCTGCAGCACGAAGTCGGAAAGGCAGTCGCCATCGCGGTTGAGAGCGGGGATCACCATCGCCTCGCCTCCGCGGGTGAGCAGCAGGGCGTAGGTCGCGTCGATCAGCTGCGGCTCGTAGGCGACGCCGGGGTGACGCGCCGCGGCGGCGTCCATCTCCTCCTTGAACATCCCCTCGTAGACCGGTGACACGGTGTACTTGGGACCGCCGAAGACCATCGCATGGCTGCGTTCGGCCTGGGTGAAGGCGAACTCTGCGACCGCACGGCAGGTGGACCGCGAGATGCGCTCGGTGCGGAAGGCGACCTCGGCTCCGCCCTCGCCCTCGCCCTCGCGCCACTCGCGCGCACCGTAGGCGTCGTCGACCGCCATGCGCACCACGCTGATCGGGGCGCTCACCCCGGCGATGGGGGCGACACCGGGGATGCGCCTCCCGGTGCGGACGATCACGCGGCCACCGACCCGCTCGCGGAGGATCGCGTTGGGACTGCCGACATCGCCCTTCGCCTCGGGGGTGACGGTGGCCGCCTTGAGCCCGAAGCCGCATCGGACCATCGCGTCAGCGGCGTCGAGCACGACCTGGTTGGCGGTGGCCCGCCGGTTCCCCAGCGACAGGTCGTACCGCTCCAGGCTCAGCTCGGCCCCGATCACCGCCGGATCGAGCACCCGCAGAGCCTGAACGAGCAGCTCCTGCCCGGTCTGGTCCCCCTCCAGCACGGCGATGGTTGGCACGCCGCTAGCGTAGCCAGGCGGCCGGCGCGCCGGGCCGGCCCGTCGCACTGCCTATGATCCCGGCGTGGTTCCCAGTCCCCAGGGTTCGGACGCCAGCCGTCCGGCGCACGCCGCCGAAGAGCGGAGGCCCACCAGCCTGCTGCTGGTGTACGTGTGGGACATGGTGCTCGCGGTGCTGGCGCTGTTCGGCGCCCTGGCCGCGTTCGGCGGCGGTGTCGAGGAGCACGGGCGCACGGTGACGCTGTCGCTTCCGGTTCAGCTGCTGCAGGCGTTCTCCAGCGGCGCGCTCGCCGCCTCCCTCATCGTCATCGGCACCCTGTTGACGCGGCAGCATGCCTGGGTGCGCCGGGCCCAGATCGCCATCCTCGCCATGACCGCAGCACTGGGACTCACCTCGCTGCTCGCCGACCAGGTCACCGCCGGCGACGGGCTGCAGCTCGGGCCCCTGCTGGGCAGCCTGCTCTTCGCGCTCCTCGACGTCGCCGCGATCGTCGCCATGACCGGCGCGCGCCTCACCGCCTGGCACCGCAGAGGCGGGTCGGTGCCGCTCTACCTCGGTGGCCTGGTGGCATTCTGGGCCGCCACCAGCGTCGCCCTCGCCGGACTCCGCCTGGCGGCGTGAACGGCTGCGCCCCGCCGCGCGGTGGCAGCGGCTACAGGCAGGCGACCAGCTCGCGCACGGTGGTGCGGACCGTCTGGTCCCGGAGCGGTTTGGTCACCACCGCGGCGGCGCCGAGCTGCAACGCCCGCTCCCTGGCGCGCACGTCGCGCTCGTCGGCGAGCACCACCACCCCACCCCGCGGGTGTTCCGGCAGGCTGCGCAGCGCCTGGAAGAACTCCAGCCCGTCGGTCTCCAGCGAGGTGTCCAGGAGCAGCAGGTCCGGGGGATGCTCGCGCAGCTCGACGCGCGCCTCGCGGATGGTCCGCACCCATCTCACCTCGAGGCCCTCGTCGCCGAGGTGGCCGCTGATCACGCGGCCCACCCCCGTCTCGTCCTCGGCGAGCAGGATGGTGGGGCGGCCGGCGCCTCCTTCCATGTCGCGACATGCTAGCGAGGCCGCACCTCGCGGAAAAGGGCGGCCCCGATGATCACCTCGACCAGCGACGAGGCTCTTGACCTGCTCGTCGTCGGCGGTGGTGTGACCGGTGCCGGGGTCGCTCGCGACGCGGCGCTGCGCGGGTTGCGCGTCTGCCTGGTCGAGCAGCGCGATTTCGCCTCCGGTACCACCTGGGGCAGCAGCGGGATGATCCATGGGGGGATCCGGTATCTCGAGCACGACTGGGAGACGACCCGCATCTCCTGCCTCGACAGCGGCTACATCAAGCGCATCGCACCCCATCTGCTCTTCCCGGTGGTCTTCCTGGTGCCGGTATATGCGGATGCCAAGCTCGGCATCGAGGTCATGGAGGTCGGGCTGGAGGCCTACGACCGCTTCCAGCCGTACAAAGCGGGGCGGCCCCACGTGCGCCTGTCGGCGGACGAAGCGCTGATCCTCGAGCCCGGTCTCAACCCGCGCGGGCTGGTGGGCGCGCTGACCATGGACGAATGGGGAGTCGATGCCGCGCGCCTGGTCGTGCTCAATGCCCTCGACGCGCGAGCCAACGGAGCCGAGCTGCGCACCTGGACCGAGGTCGCCGGCCTGCTGCGCGACGGCAGCGGAGCGGTCACCGGCGCTCGAGTGCGTTCCCGGCTCACCGGCGTCGAGGAGGAGATCCGCGCCGCGGTGGTGTGCAACGCCGCCGGTCCCTGGGCCGCCGAGGTCTGCGCCATGGCCGGAGTCGAGCTGCAGCTGCGGCCGGCCAAGGGCATCCATCTCGTCTACGACCGGCGCATCACCAACGTCGCCCTCTCGATCGAGGCCATCGACGGGAGGGGGCTTCTGCTGGTTCCCCACGCCGGCACCACGCTGTTGGGCACGACCGACGACGACCACTACGGCGACCCCGAGCGCCTCGACGTCACCGAGGACGAGATCGAGTACCTGCTCCAGGCGACCGAGCGAGTCCTCCCCAGCATCCGTCAGCACCGCATCGCCCACGCCACCGCGGCGGTCCGCCCGACACTGCACCGCTGGAGCCGTTACGAGGACGACCTGTCCCGCGAGTACGAGGTCTTCGATCATGCCGTCGACGGGGCCCAAGGGTTGGTCACCGTTGCCGGCGGCAAGATGTCGATGTTCCGCAAGATGGCCGAGGACGCCGTCGATGCTGTTGTCCGGAGACTCGGCCGCGGTCTCCCCGCCTGCACCACCCACCGCCGGCCGCTGCCCGGCGGCGGCTCGCCGGTTGACGTCGAGGATGTCGCAAACTCGATGGCGGTGCCGCTGCACCTGGCTCAGCGCCTGGCCGGACGCCATGGCGACGGTGTCTGGGCGCTGCTCCGCGAGGCAGAGGCCGGCGACCGCGGCACCGTCGTCTGCGAATGCGAGGGGGTCACCCGGGCGGAGCTTCGCCACAGCATCCGCCACGAGCACGTCGAGCGGCTGGAGGACCTCTACCGGCGGGTGCGCTGCACCGGCGGCGCCTGCCAGGGAATGCGGTGCTGCTGGGCGGCGGCGCAGCTGATGGGCGCGGAACGCGGCTGGTCGCCGGCCCGCGTCGGGGACGAGGTGCGCGCGTTTCTCGATGCCCGCTGGCGCGACCGCCCGGTGGTGTTGCGTGGCGTCAGCGCCGCCCAGGAGGAGCTGACCCGGGGGGCGTTGACGCCGTGAGCACGGCGGCACGGCTGCGTCGCGTGGCTGCTCTGGGCCGGCTGGCGGTGGGCTACTCGCGCCACACCATGTCCCGGCTCGTCCGGCGCGGTGGATGGGGCGGCCTGGCCGCCTTCGATGCGCTCTACCGGCGCGACCGCATCAGCCGGCTCACCCCGGAGGAGCGCGCCGCTCTCGCCGGGCACGGCCGCTGCATCGCCTGCGGGCTGTGCACCTTCGCCGCCACCCGGTCCGGCTACCTGACCGCCGAGCGGTTGCCCCTCCAGTTGACCCGCAGCCTTCCCGAGGTCTGGGCGACGCGCGACCTGGCCCTCGACTCGCTCGACTGGGCGGCGGCGCAGGCGGTCTGTCCGACCAATGTTCCACTCGGCCAGATCCGCGACCTGGTGATCACCCGGCTGGAGGCGGACGGGGTGCTGCCGCCGGCTCCCCAACTGGCGCCGGCGGTGCTTCCGGTGCCACCTGCGCGACGACGTTAGAAGGGGGCACAGCACGTACCCCCTCTGAGAGGGGAGCTTCCCCTCTGCGCCACGCCGCTTCGCGCAGCAGCGCACCCTCCTTCCGGAGCGACGTTGCCGCGTTGAGACGGTCAGCCGAGGGTGGAGATGTCGATGGCGTCCTTGGGGGCGGTGACCGAGATCGAGCTGTTGTACTCGTCGAAGACACCGTTGCCCTGAGTCGTGGTGCTGTTGCCGCCGCAGGCGGTGGTGGAGCCGCCGGGCTTGGCGGGACCTGTCTGCTCGAGCTTGAGCGGGTAGGGGCTTCCGCTGGTGGCGACGTAGAGCTTGCCGGGGCTGGTCCCCGGCTTGTCGCCGGCGTCGACCACCACCACGGCGTCCTTGCCGTTGACCGAGGAGGTGCCGCCCTTGCTGAGGGTGCCGTGCTCGCTGCCGAGACAGTCGGCGAGCTTGCCGGGGTCGGTGAACTCCTGAAGCTGGGTGACGCCGGCGCTGGCGGAGGGCAGCGACACCCAGTGATCACCGATGCGCTGGCCCACCGCCGCACCTGCGACCTTGTCGAAGAACTGGCGCCCTCGCAGGTAGAACTTGGATCCGCTGTAGACGAACTCGGCGGTCGCGCCCTGGCTGGTGAGCGAGCCCTTGGCGTTGTTCTTGCTGGCGACGTCGATCTCGAAGTTGACGTCGCCGCTGGAGTCCTTGCCGCTGAAGATCAGCCGGTAGGAGTGGGCCCCCCGGACGGCCGCCGAGACATCGCTGAGAATGGCGCCGGCCGACTTGTCCGCCTCGCCATTGCCGCCCGAGCCGCAGGCGGCGAGCAGGGTCGCTGCCCCCGCCAGCGCCGCGGCCGCTCGCGTTCCAGCGCTCATTGGTGCTCCTTCGCCGGGGTGGTGCGTGCGGGTGGGCATCATACGGGGCGTTCGCCGCCGGACGCCGCCACCGCCGGGTCACCGCTCCGTACACTCCCGCCGTGCCCAGCGTGATCGCCATCGCCAACCAGAAGGGAGGCGTCGGCAAGAGCACGACCGCGCAGAACCTCGGAGTCGCGCTGGCCGAGCGCGGACGTGAGGTGCTCCTCGTCGACCTCGATCCCCAGGCGGCGCTGACCACGATGTGCGGTGTCGCCGTCGGCAACGGCGCGGTGACGGTGGCGGAGTGCCTCGCGGGAAGCGCGCCGGCGGCGGAGGCGATCACCAGGCCGCGGTGCGGCACCACCGTGCGAGCCCGGCTTCCCGAGACCGTCTGGCTCCTGCCCGGGTCGCTGGCCCTCGCCGCCTTCGAGGTGACCCATGCCGGCGCGGAGGACCGCCAGCTGCGGCTGCGAGCGGCGCTCCGGGAGGTGGGCGGGAGATTCGACTACGTGCTCGTCGACTCGCCACCCAATCTCGGCCTGCTCACCGTCAATGCCCTCGCCGCGTCGGACGGGGTGCTGGTGCCGCTGCAACTCGAGTTCCTGGCCCTGCGCGGGATGCAGGCACTGTTCCAGTCGATCAGCAGGGTGCGCGATGCCCACAACCCACCGCTGCGGGTGATCGGCATCCTGCCGACCATGCATCGTGGCCGCGCTCTGCACAGTGACGAGGTGCTGTCCCGCGTGCGCGAGCGTTTCGGCGACCTGGTCTTCGAGGCGGTGGTTCGCAGCTCGGTCCGCTTCCCCGAGGCCAGCGCCGGCGGGTTGAGCCTGCTCGAGTACGATGCCCGCTCGCCCGGGGCGGAGGCGTACCGCCGGTTGGCGGAGGAGGTGGAGTCGCGTGCCTAAGCGGATCGAGCTGCCCAGTGCCGACGAGCTCTTCGGTCCCACCGGTGCGGCGCACAGCCCACCGCCTCCACCGTCGCCCGGCGCGACTCCGACCAACCCCGCCGCTGCCCGGAAGCGCACCGCCAGGAAGAACCCGGCCACAGGGAGCGTGGGGAAGGACAGTGCGGCGAGGAAGGCCACCGTCCGTCCGCCGCGCCGCGCCGTGGCGGTGACCGACGCGCTGGCGCGGATGCAGCTGGCCGAGACGCGACTCGTCGACCTCTCCGTCGAGGATCTCGTCTCTCTTCGCGACCGGCTGGAGGACCTGCTCGCCGCTCCCGACGTCTCCAGGCGCGAGCTGGACCGGCTTCTGCAAACCCTTCCCTGACCGCCGTCGTGGTCGCGGAACAGCCACGGCTGCCGGCGCGGGATATCCTTGCTGTCGTGCTGAGCAGGCTGTGGGCCCGGGCCACGTCCGCGATGGGCTTGGTCTCCGCTCCACCGCCGCCTTCTCCGGCGTCGCCGTCATCCCCCTCGCTGCTTGACGTGGCCGCCGCCGCCGGTCAGCCGGAGCCCGACGCGCCGCTGAGCCGGGGACCGCTGCTGGTCGATGCAGGATCCTGGACGTTCTGGTCTCGCGGCGCCGCCGCCGCCGAGACCCTGGTGGAGGCGTCGATCCCGGCTGCCCGGCCGGTCCCGGTGGGCCGTCGCGTCGCCGCCCTGCTGGCTGCCCAGGAGCGCAGCCTCGCCCGTCTTGGGCGGGCTCCTCGTCCCGATCCGGCGCACAGCGAGATGCTCTTCGTCGAGCTGATGCGCGAGGGTAGCTTCGAGCGGGCGTGGGGACTGCTCGCCCCCGACTGCCAGCGCCGCTGGGGAACGCCCCAGGCGTTCGCCGCCGGCCAGGGTGAGGGTGCGGCCGACCTCTGCGGCGTGGCCGTGCACGGCGTTCGCCTGCTCCGGGATTGGACCGATCCCGACAGCGGCCGCTGCCACGAGGAGGTGGCCGAGCTGGTGGTGGAGTACACCGTCCGCTCGGGGACGCAGTCGTTGCGTCTCCCGCGCACGGTGCACCTGGTCGCCGAGCACGGGCGCTGGCGCTCTCTGTGTTATCCGCCGGAGGCGGCGGGAGTTCACGGCTGAGAGGGGACGCTGGCCTCGCCACGAGGAGCGGCGCAGGGGGCATGGCTACAATGCGTCGATGCTGCCGTCGACCGCGACCCACTCGCCGGGCCCGCTGGAGCGGACCTGCGTGGAGCTCGAGCGCCTGCGCCGCGCCGCCGCGTTCCGCCGTCACGGGTCGCTGCGCACCCGCCGGCTGCTGCGCGAGTCGGACCTGATTCTCGACCTGGTCGAGCAGTGCCGGCTCCGCCGCCACCGTCTCGTGCCCACCGCGCTCTGGGCCAGGGCGGTCCAGTTTCTCGGCGGCATCGACGGCACGCTCGCCGATGAGGTCGGCATCAACCGCGACCCCGACCATCTGACCGAGTCGATCTTCGACGCGCAGGAAGAGCTGATCCGTCGCCTGTCCGACGAGCGTCGCGGTGCACTGGCCCCGATCATCCCGCTCTTCGGCGACGGGTTGGAAGCGCGCACCGCGTCGCTGGCGTAAGCGCGCGGCGACTCGGAGGGTGGCCTGGCAGCTCGCCGTCGCCGGCACGGTCACCCTGGACGACGTCACCACGCCGGCGGGGCGTCGGCGCGACCAGCGCGGCGGATCGGCGGTGTACTTCGCGCTCGCGGCGTCGCGCTTTGCGCCGGTCTATCTCGCGGGAACCGTCGAGTCGGGCGACGGCGCGGAGGTGCGGGCTCTCCTGGGTTCGCTCCCCATCGATCTCGAGGGATTGGAGAGCAGCGCGCTGCCCACCTTCCGCTGGCGTGCGGTGCACGATTTCGAACGCTGGGTGACCGCCGACGAGGAGACGGAGGAGGGGGCGTACGGCGCCTGGCGACCGCGTCTGTCGCCGGCCGCGGCCGCCGCCGAGGTGCTCTTCGTCGGCAGCATGCGACCCGGCCTGCAACTGGCGATCCTCGGCCAGTCGCAGGCCCGGTTCATCGGCGCCGACAGCATGACCGTCTTCATCGGCGCGGACGGCGACGAGGTGCGGCGGGTCGCCGAGTCGGCCGACATCCTCTTTCTCAACCGCGCCGAGCTGTCGGCGCTCACCGGCGCGGGGGAGGATCGCTGGCAGCGCGCGGCGCTGTCGCTCTGTGGCCGTGGCCGGCTGCGGGCGGTGGTGGTCAAGGCCGGTCCCCTCGGAGCCGCCTGCGTCAGCGCCGGCGATGTGCTGGAGATGGAGGCCCACCCGGTGCGCCAGGTGGTCGATCCCACCGGTGCCGGCGACGCGCTCGCCGGAGGATTCCTGGGGGCGTGCGCGCGGGCCGAGCGGGATGACGAGGGCTTCTTCCCGGAGGCACTCGGCGCCGGGATTCGCTGCGCCGCCGACGCCATCGGCACCTTCGGCACGGCCGGGCTCCTCAGCGCGCCCGCCGGTGCGCAGCCCCAGCAGGTGGTTCGCTCAGCGGACCAGTGACGGGAAGAGTGTGCTCGCCAGAAGGAAGAGGCTCAGCAGGCCGAGCAGCGTCGCCAGGGCGACCGCGACGGTGTTGTAGATGCGACCGTTGCACCGCCGGCCAAGCAACCGCCGGTCGTTGGCCAGCAGGATGATGAATACCAGCAGCACCGGCAGCAGGATGCCGTCGAGGGTCTGGGTGCCGATGGCAACTCCGGCGAGCGGCACTCTGGGGATGAGGATGATTCCCGCCCCCAGCACAAGCAGACCGATGAGCAGAGTGAAGAACAACCGCGCCTCGGCGAAGCGGTTCTGCAGGCTGCGCTCGGCGCCGAACGCCTCGCACACCACGAAGGCGGTGCTCAGGGGCAGCACCGCCGCCGCCAGCAGGGACGCGCCCAGCAGCCCGACGGCGAAGAGTTGACTCGCGTGGGCGCCAGCCAGCGGGGCCAGCGCCTGGGCCGCCGTCTGGGCGCTGTCGACTCCCTGGCCGGCGGCGCCGTGCAGGAACAGCGTCGATCCGGTGGTGATGATGATGAACGCCGCCACCATCTCGGCGAAGATCGAGCCGCTGACCACGTCCGCGACCACGTAGCGATAGTCCTTCTCGGTGGTTCCCTTGTCGACGATCGAGGACTGCAGATAGAGCTGCATGTACGGGGTGATCGAGGTGCCGAGCAGGGCGATGACGTCGGCGAGGTAGGCGTTGGTCGGGGTGCCGTGGGGATTCAACCCGGGGACCACCGAGTCGCGTGCCACCGCGCTCCAGTCGGGATGCACGGCGATGGCGGTGATGATGTAGGAGACGAACGCCAGGCCCAGCGCCAGGAAGATCCGCTCCACTAGCCGCCGGTTGCCGCGCAGGGTGATCACCCCGATCATCAGCGCGGCTCCGATCACCGCAACCGGGATGGGAACGCCGAGCAACCCGAGGGCGGCGGCAACCCCGGCGAACTCGGCGAGCGTGGTGCCACCGTTGGCGACGACGACCACCAGCGAGGCGAACAGGGTCCAGGCCACCCCGAACCGTTCGCGGATCAGGTCCATCAGACCCTTGCCGGTCATCACCCCGAGCCGGGCGACCATCTCCTGGACGACGATCAGCGCGATCAGGGTCGGGATCACCGTCCACAGCAGGCTGAACCCGTACTTGGCGCCGGTGTTGCTGTAGGTGAAGACTCCGCCGGCGTCGTTGCCGGCGTTGGCGGCGATCAGCCCGGGGCCGAGAATCGCCAGATAGCGCCACAGACCTCCCCGGCGCCGCGAGGACGCCGTTGCGCCGCTGCGTCTACGGGGCGTGACCGCCCGTGCCGCGCGGCGCACCGCGCTCGTCCGGGGCGGAGGCGGCACTTCGAGGCCTCACAGTGCCCGCGCTTTGCGCCGCAGCCGGGCGGGCATCACCTTGTCGAGGGCGTCATCGATGGTGACGATGCCCTGGATGCGCCGCTCACCGTCGACGACGGGCACCGCCAGCAGGTTGTACTTGGCGAGCACCGCGGCCACATCGGCGGTGCGGGTGTCGGGTTCGACGGTGATCACCCGGATGATCATCAGCTCCGAGACGGGCGTCTGCGGGTCGGCGACGATGAGATCGCGCAGGCTGAGCACACCGATCAACCTGCCGTCATCGTCGCTGACGTACAGGTAATAGATGGTCTCCGCATCGGGTTTACGCATCCGCAGGTACTCGATCGCGCCCTCCGCGCTGAGCCTGGTGGGAATGGCCACGAAGTCCGGCGTCATCATTCCGCCGGCGGTGCCCTCCTCGTATCCCAGCAGGTCCTCGACGTCCTCGGCGTCGTCCTCGTCCATGCTGGCGATGAGCTGCTCGCGCCGGTCCTCGGGCAGGTCGGCGAGCAGGTCGGCGGCCTCGTCCGGCGCCATGGCCTCGAGGATGTCGGCGGCCCGTTCGTCGTCGAGCCGCGCCAGGATCTGGGTCTGGACCTCGTCACTCGACTCCTCGAGCGTGTCGGCCGCGGTCTCGTCATCGAGGCTGGCGAAGATGGCGGCGCGATCCTTGCCACCCAGCTGACCGACGATCTCGGCGATGTCGGCGGGATGCAGCTTGGCCAGCTTGGCATGGGCGATGCGCAGCCGCATCGAGCGCGCGTCGCCCTGCACCGGGTCGACCGCGTCCCACGAGATCAGCCGCTGGGGAAAGTCGCCGCCGGCGAGCCGGGCCAGCCGGCGTGCGAGGCGCTCGGCGTTGAGCCGTCGGAGAAGTCCGCGGGCGCCGATGTCGACTCCCACCAGCAGCAGATCCCGATCGCTCGCCTGCAGCTGCAGATCGTTGACCCGCACCAGCCGGCGGCCGTCGGTGTCGACGATCTGCTTGTCCAGGATGTCGCGTGACAGCCAGACGTCGTCCTGCGCGCGGGGGTACGGGGTCAGCGCCGCGGCAGCCAGCTTGAGGCTGAGCTCGCGGTCCACCCAGGCCCGCACCGTCGACCAGTCGATGACCTCGGGCACGCCGGCGGGGCGACGTCGCAGGGCCACGGCGGTGACCACCGGGTAGGGTTCCTGCATCCGCACCAGCAGGTCACGCACGGTGCCGACCGGCTTCTGATACACGTCGACGGCGTCGGCCCGCAGGAAGTCGCTGAGGAAATTCACTGCGCGGGCAGCGGCAGCGGGGCGTCGATACTGATGTACCAACGCCCGCCCTCGCGGGTGCAGACGTAGTCGTCGTCGCTGCTGCCGTTGGCGGCCACTCCCGACTCGGGTCCCTGGAAGGGGCTGCAGGTCGCGCCGCTGAGCGCCGGACCGTCGACACAGACGTCGAGCTCGCCGCGGGTCAGGACGTGGGCGCGATCGGGATGATCGGGCTCGACGTGCTCGCTGACCACGCTGAAGTCGCTGACCCGGAAGTGGACGGTCAGGTCGAGCAGCTTGGCCTGCCGGAAGAACGCTGCGTACTGCTCACGTCCGGCGGGGGCGACCCACTCCCGGGCCGCATCCAGCTGGTCGGCTCGGACGGCGTTGACGAAACCGCGGACGGCTCCGCCGGGTGAGCTATGGGTGTCGAGAGAGGCCGAGCTCGAGCCGCAGCCGGGCAGCGTGGTCGCGGCGATGATGGCGAGGACGCAGACGACCCGGCCGCGCAAGCGACCCGTCAGGCGCCGACCGTGGCCGCGCCCGGTGCGCCGGCTGGGGCTACCGGCGAACCGACATGGACGTCGATCTCCGCATCGGGCTCGCGAGCCAGGGCGAACACCGTCTCGGCGTCGTCGAGGTCGGGCTGGCTGCCGCTGTATGCCCCGAGCACCTCACCGTTGCGCAGCAGCACGACGCCCACGTCGACATGGGTGCTGATGCGCACCGCACCGCTGGCGTTCTCCCGGCGCAGGAAGCTCAGCAAGGCCGGGAAGTCCACGAACGAGCCGTGCAGGCCCTCGAAACGAACCGGCAGGTTGATCATCTGGCCCACCGCGAGGGCGACCTCGGGCCGGTAGGTGAACACGGTGAGCTCGTGCTCCTCGCCGCTGCCCGGTCCAGACAGGCTGAGCCGGCTCAGGCGGCGGGTGATGCCGTCGCTGGTGGAGATCAGTCCGATCACCGCCCCCTCGTAGATCACCGCGATCTCGGCCCGCGAGGGGCCCGTCGCCACCAGCGCGCCGGTGTGCTTGCGGTCGGCGAGGAATTGGAGCAGGCGCTGGCCGTCGACGAAGGCCGAGGTGAGCTGGCCGAACAGTGCCGCCCCCCTCGGGACCGGGCAGGAAAGGATCGATCCGAGCTCGCTCAGCCCGCTGGGCGGAGCTCCGTTGCCGGCCTCGGCCGGCGGCGGGGTGAGATGCTCGGTGCCGGTCTGCGCGCTGGCGGGCGCGGCTTCCTCGGTCGCCGGTCGTTGCTCGCTCCGCGCCATCTCTGCTCCTTGCTCGCCCGCTGCGGCGTCCGCCGGGGCTTCGGCGAGGCTGATGTCGCCGTCCCCGCGCTGCCCAACCCGGTCGATGACATCGTCAGACATGGCCAGCTCCGCATCCGGGGAAGCGTCGGCGCGCGGGGCGCGCACCGGCGGCTGGTTCCGAGAGTAGCGATGCTAGCATCGCCCGCCGCCGAGCAGCGGGCGCGGCGGTTCCGGCTAGCGCACCCGCCGTCCGGCGGCGCCGCGATAGGCGAGCGCCGCGGCCAGCACGTAGCAGGCGGCGAAGGTGGCCCGGTCGAGCGCGGGCGGCCCGGGAAGGTGGCGCCAGGCGACCACCACTCCGCTGCTGGCAACGTCGAGCTGCGCCAGCGAGCTGCCAAGGGTGACGGCGGTGAGGGCGAGGAGCGCCGCCAGCACCCCCGCGGTGGTCGAAGTCCCGCCGAACAGGAGGCGGACGCCGCTGCCGATGACGGCGGCGGCGACGATGCCAAGGAGAGCGACGCTGACCCCCCACGATTCGGCGGCGCCGGCCAGCAGCACCGCGACGGTGGCGGTGAGGGTCGCGGTGAGGACGATGACGACGAAGGCGACCGGCATCCCGCCGGAGCGAACGATGAGGGGATCACCGGCGACGCGCCGGACGCGCACCCCGGCGCGGCGGAGCATCAGGCGCGCCTCCATGCCCTCGCTGCGGAGGGAGGCCAGGTCGTGGTCTCGGTTGGCGCATTCGCGGCAGAGGGGGGCTCCCCCTGCCTCGACCGCGCAGTCGGCGCACACCGGGGCGCCGCAGTCACTGCAGCTTGCCCGCGAGGGCCGGCGGTGGGCCAGACAGAGGTATGCAGGCATCGCCACCACGCTAGCGACCGCCGGTCCTCGCGTTTGCATCGATAGGCGGAACTGTGACCGGGCTGTCACGGACTCGCGGCCCGCATGGCTTCCGGCCCCGCTGCGTATGATCCCGAGACCATGCCTCCCCGGAGCCCTCGCTCGCGCGATCTGGGAACGCCGATCGACCGCAACCTGGCCCTGGAGCTGGTCAGGGTCACCGAGGGCGCGGCCATGGCGGCGGGGCGCTACATGGGCCGCAACAACAAAGAGGAGGCCGATCAGGCCGCGGTCGATTCGATGCGGCGCAGCCTGGGCTTCGTCGACATGGACGGCGAGGTGGTCATCGGCGAGGGGGAGAAGGACGAGGCGCCGATGCTGTACATCGGCGAGCGCGTCGGCAACGGCAATCCGCCCCAGGTCGATGTCGCCGTGGATCCCATCGACGGCACCCGGCTGGTGGCTCGAGGGCTTCCCGGCGGCATCAGCACCGTGGCGCTCGCCGAGCGCGGGACCCTCTTCCACACCCACTGCGCCTACATGGAGAAGCTGATCGTCGGACCGAAGGCGGCCCGGGTGATCGACATCACCGACAGCGTTGCCGTCAACCTCCGCCGCATCGCTCGGGCCGAGGGCCGCAGCGTCGAGGATCTCACCGTGGTGGTGCTCGACCGCGACCGCCATGACCGGCTGCTGCGCGACATCCGGGCGGCGGGGGCGCGGGTGAAGCTGATCATGGACGGTGACGTCGCCGCCGGGCTGATGGCGGCGATGGAGCATCGCACCGGCATCGACGTGCTGATGGGCATCGGCGGCGCCCCGGAGGCGGTGCTCGCCGCCTGCGCCGTCAAGTGCCTCGGCGGCGGCATGCAGGGGCGGCTCTGGCCGCGCGACGACGGCGAGCGCGCGGTGGTTCGCCATGAGGGCAAGGACCCTGATGCGGTGGTGGGCCTGGACGACCTCTGCGCCGGCGAGAACGTCTTCTTCGCCGCCACCGGGATCACCGATGGCGAGCTGCTCGAGGGCGTCCGATTTCGCGGCGACACCGCCGAAACCCACAGCCTGGTGATGCGCTCCTACTCGGGGACCACCCGCTACGTCGAGGCGCAGCACGACCTGACCCGGCTGCGGCAGCGGGCGCCGGCGGAGGCCGGGGTCAGCTAGGCGGGCACGATGGCGGAGGGATCTTTGGCCGAGCTCATGGGACAATCGCGCTGATGCGAGTCCTCCGCCGCGTCAGTCCCGAGCTCTGGCGCTGGTTCACCCCGGGGCTCTACGTCAAGCGCTGGCTGGCCCTGCTCTTCGGCAGCATCGTGATGATCAGCCTGGCGGTGGGCTACGCGCTCAAGGACGCCTACACCAGCGTCCGCTTCCCGTCGATCGCGGGCCCGCTCACCCTCCAGTTCCTGCCCCGTGGCGGCCGCGCTCTGCTGTTCGCGGCGGTCGGCATCGGGCTGCTGGTGCTCAGCTTCTACAAGCTGGGGAAGTCGATCATCGGGCCGTTCCTGCCGGTCGGGTCGGGCGGTGAGCGCGGTCTCGCCGAACAGCTCTACGTGCGGCGTGCCCTCGCCAAGGGTCCCCACGTCGTCGCCATCGGCGGCGGGACGGGGATGAGCACCATGCTGCGTGGTCTCAAGAAGTACACCGGTAACCTCGCCGCCATCGTCACCGTCGCCGACGACGGGGGATCGAGCGGCCGGCTTCGCTCCGAGTACCGAGTCCTGCCGCCCGGCGACTTCCGCCAGTGCCTGATCGCCCTGGCGGAGACCGAGCCGCTGATGACCGAGCTGTTCACCCATCGCTTCACCGGTGAGGGCTCGCTGGGGGGGCACTCCTTCGGCAACCTGTTCATCATGGCCATGGCAGAGATCACCGGCGACTTCGAGCATGCCCTGCGCGAGTCCGGACGCGTTCTGGCCGTTCGCGGCCAGATCGTTCCGTCGACGCTGCAGGACGTGACTCTCTGCGCCACCGCGGGCCCTGAGGTGAGGGTGGGGGAATCGCGGGTTCCCCATGGCGAGGAGCCCATCGATCACGTCTTTCTCGAGCCCTCGGATCCGCCCATCAACCCCGAGGCCGAGCTGGCCATTCTCGAGGCCGAGCTGATCATCATGGGCCCCGGTTCGCTCTACACCTCGATCCTGCCCAACCTGCTGGTCGAGGGCATGGTGGAGGCGCTTCGTGCCAGTCCCGCGGTCAAGGTGTACATCTGTAACGTGGCCACCCAGCCGGGCGAGACCACCGGCTTCACCGTCAGTCAGCACCTCGACGCCATCGAGGATCACGTCCGGGGGAGCCTCTTCGACTACGTGGTGTGCAACAGCAACTACGGCCTGCCGCTGCCGCGTTCGGCGGTCGACGCCGGCATCGCCCGGGTCGTCTTCGACCGCGACCGGGCGGCGCGACGCCCCCTTCATTTCATCCTCGCCGACGTGGTCAGCAACCAGATCTCCACCCACCATGACCCCGACAAGCTGGCCCGGGTGATCATGAAACGCGTCTGGCGTTAGCGTCCCGGCTTGCGCGGCAGTTGGCAGAAGCCCTTGCGGCGCTTACAATTCCGCGCGTTCTTGACGGGGTTCACGGAGATTTCTCATGGCGCAAATCACGAAGGATGACATCGCTTCGAAGCTGAGAGACCGCGCTGAGATCAGCCTCGCCGAGGCCCGAGGCGAGGTCACCTGGCTGTTCGACACCATCTCTGACGCGCTCAGGAGCGGCAACGAGATCCGCGTTCACGGCTTCGGCACCTTCAAGACGGCGCAGCGGGCGGCGCGGGTCGGGCGCAATCCGCAGACCGGCGAGGCGGTCCAGGTGCCGGCGCGTCGCGTGGTGCGCTTCACCCCCAGCACGATCCTTCGTCAGGCCCTGGCCTCCAAGTCCTCGCGGACGAGCGGTGCCAAGAAGACGGCGGCCAAGAAGAGCGCCAAGAAGACCGCCAGGAGGTAGCGGGGGCGGTTCAGCCGTCGTGGGGTGGGGCCGGTTGACCCCCAGAGCCGGGAGCGGCGGTCAGGTGATGTGACGTGGCCGCATGGGCGGCCGCGTCGCCGGCGGGATCGAGGTGGACGATGACGTCCGCCAACCGCTCCACCCGGTGGAACAGGGCATGGCGCACCTCCTCCGCCAGGGCGTGCGCGCTGGCCACCGTCTGCTCGCCGGGCACCGCCAGGGTCAGCTCCGCCTGAACCTGCCGGCCGGTCCAGCGGGCCCGCGCTTCGCGCACCTCGACCACCCCGGGCACGGCGGCCGCCACCGCCTCGATGGTGGCGACCAGTGACGCGTCGGCCTCGTCGAGCAGCCGGGCGCTGACACTGCGCGCCGTCTCCCAGGCGACCAGCGCGATCACCACCGTCAGCAGAAGGCCGGCGGCGGGGTCGAGAACCGGCACGCCCGCCCACGAGCCCGCCACCCCGGCGGCGGCACCGAGCGACGCCAGTCCGTCGACCCGCGAGTGCTCGCCGTCGGCGGCGAGCGCCACGCTGCCGAGCCGCCGCCCCGCCGTCACCTTGAAGCGGGCCACCGCCTCGTTGCCGACGAAGCCGAGCAGTGCCACGGCCAGGGCGGCACCGGGTGTGGTCAGCGGCTGGCGATGGACCAGATGCTCGACCGACGTGGTCCCCGACGCGACCGCGCCGGCGACGATCAGCAGCAGCACCAGCAGTCCGGCGAGGTCCTCGCCGCGGTGATATCCGTAGGGGAAGCGCCGGGTGGGGGCGCGACCGCTCAGCAGGAAGGCAACCCCGAGGGCGACGGTGGTGAACACGTCGCCGGCGTTGTGTACGCCGTCGGCGAGGACCGCGGCACTGTGCGTGGTCACCGCCACGGCGAGCTCCGCGACCGCCACCGCCACCAGAGCGATCGAGCTGATGGCGACCACGCGCAATGCCCCCGGTCCTCCCGCCGCAAGCGCTCCAGGCCGATGCGTATGGTCGCGGTGGTGAGCGGGACTCGCTCCCGGACGGTGCCGGTGAGAACCCTCCTGCCGCCGCCGCCCGCTGCTCATGGCGGCATCGTAGACGGGCGCGATGGCTCAACTCGCCGTGGATGTCACCGGGCGATGGCATGATGGCGACGTGAGCGATCCCGCCGAGCTGCTCCGGTCGTCCGGTTTCCGGGCCACGCCACAGCGCCAGATGGTGCTGCAGGTGCTGCGAGAGGCGGGTGATCGCCACCTGACCGCCGACGACGTCTGGCGGGCGGTCAACCAGCACTACCCGTCGTTCAACCGGTCCACCACGTATCGCGTTCTCGAGCTCTTCAGCGCCATGGGGCTGGTGCAGCAGACGCGCCTCGGAGACGGTGTGGCCCACTTCGAGGCTGTCGACCATCCGGATCGCCACCATCACCTGGTGTGCGTGCGCTGCGGCACGGTGCAGAACGTGCCCGCGGATGTGCTGCGAGAGATCAGCGTCCGCCTCGCCGAGCGTCACTCCTTTCACATCGGCAGCGTCGACCTGATGATCCAGGGTGAGTGCGCCGCCTGCCGGCGAGCCGCATCGGTGACGCGCCGGGCGTGAGACGGCCGCTCCAGCTTGCGGCCGTTGTCGCTGCTGTCGCCGCGCTGGCGTTCTGCGCAGCCGCCGGCGTCATCCGCCTCCGCGGAGCGTCGCCGCCCGCGAGCGTGTCACTGGAGCTGCCGGCGGAGCTGTCCGCACCGGGGACGCCCGTCGACATCCCTCTGCCATCAGCGGGCAGCCTGGTCGTCGATGGTGAAGCCGACACACGGCTTGCCGCCGTCGACCCCGACTCGGTGCGTGCGGTCGGCTCGGTGGCCAAGGCGATGACCGCCCTGGTGGTGCTGGAGGCACGTCCCTTGTCCGCGTCCGATGAGGGTCCGGTGCTGACCATGACCGCCGCCGATGTCGCCGGCTACCAGGCGACCATCGCCGCCGACGGATCGGCCCTGGCGGTGACCGAGGGCGAGCGACTCAGCGAACGGCGGCTCCTCCTCGCCCTGCTGCTGCCTTCGGCGAACAACGTCGCCGACAGCCTCGGCCGCTGGGTGTCGGGGTCGAACGCCGCCTTCGTCGCCCGGCTCAACCGGACAGCGCTCTCGCTGGGCATGACCCGCACCCACTTCGAGGATGCCAGCGGGTTCAGTCCGGCGACGGTGTCGAGCGCGGCCGACCTGATCCGCTTGGGACGAGCCGTGCTCGCCAGCCCGACCCTCTCCGAGCTGGTGGCGACTCCCGCGGCCGTGCTGCCCGACGGCACGCCCCTGCACAACCTCGACACCCTGCTCAGCGCGGTCCCCGGCTGGCTGGGCATCAAGACCGGCGAGACTCCGACCGCGGGCGGTTGCCTGTTGTTTGCCGCCCGCCGCGAGGTGGGGGCGGGGGCGTCGGCCACCCTGGTGGGCGCCGTGCTCGGCCAACCGCACCTGGCGCAGGCGCTCGAGGCGGCGCGCCGCACCGCCGACGCGGCCTTCGCCGGCTACGTGGGCGTCTCGCTCACCACGCCACCTCCGGGCGCCGGCGGCTCGGTCACCACCTCCTGGGGCGATCGCGCGGCCGCGCGCCTCGGCCCGTCGGCAGCCTCACCGCGGGCGCTGCGGCGCGCGGCGGTCCTGAGCCTCGACCCTGCGGTCGGTCCGGTGCCGGCGCCGCTGCAATCCGGTCAGACGGTGGGGTGGGTGCGAGCCCGCCTGGGCGGTCGGGTGGTGGCGGAGTGGCCGGTGCTCTGCGGCGCGGCGGTGCCCGGCCCCTCGATCTGGTGGCGCCTGGTCCACGGCTGAGCGACTCTCCGGGACCCTTCTTCTCAGCGACCCCTCATGCAGGCGGCCGGTGGCGAGCGTCACCATTGGCCCCCGGCGTGAGGAGAGCGAGCGCGTGGCGCCGGCTCGGCTGGGCCGGCGCAGCCGTCGCCGTCGCCGTGGCCATGGGCCCGGCCCTGCCTGACCTGCCCAGGACAGATCCGCCGCAGGTCGGCTTCTCGTTCAGCCCCGTGGCAGCGGGTTACGCCGGCCTCGATCCCAATGCCGCCCTGAGCGAGCTGTTGCGGCGCCTGCGACCCGACGTGGTGCGGCTCCCCGTCTACTGGAGCGACGTCGCCCCCGCCCCCCACCACTTCGCCTTCGGCGAGGTCGACGGGATGCTCACGCTGGTGGCCGCCCACAACGCGCAGCCTGGGCAGCGTCCCACCCACGTCGTCCTCGTCGTCGGCGCTCGCAACCTCGGCTTTCCCGAGGTGTACCTGCCGGAGTGGATCCCACCGGAGAAGGCGCTGTCGGTGGCCGCTCTGGTGCGCGGACCCGACTACGCCGAGTACCTGACCGCGTCGGTGCGCCGCTACGCGCACAACCCGCTGCTCCAGGCGTGGCAGGTGGAGAACGAACCCCTCGACGATGTTGCCAGCGGCCAGCCGGTCAACGTGGCCATGCCCGTCGCCCAGGTGCGGGCGGAGGTCGACAGCGTGCACCTCCTCGACCCCCATCACCCGGTGGCGGTGACCACCTACAATTCGGCGCACGTCGACCTCGACGCAGTGGGGTCGAGCCGTTTCGGCGAAGTCTTCGCGCACCTGCCCGGGCCCCAGCCGGTGGGTCATCCCCTGTCCGCTCTCGAGGTCTCCGACGTGCTCGGCCTCGACGTCTACGTGATCACCGGCAACACCAGTGCCCTCGCCGACGTGCCCGCCGCCCGGCGCATCGGCTGGAAGCACGACATCCTCGACTACTGGTCCCAACGCGCCCTGGCCCAGGGCAAGCAGCTGTGGGTGACCGAGCTGCAGGCCGCGCCGTGGCCCGGCACCGACGGCTTCACCCCGGACGACCTGTTGCTCAGCGCCTCCCAGTACGCCGACAGCAGCGCCAACCTGGTGCTGCTCTGGGGCGTCGAGTCGTGGGTCCGCGATCCCCGCTGGTGGAACGCCGGGGTGGCGGCGGTTCGCATCCTGCGGGGGCACGATCCCCAGGACGCCCAGCGGGCCATCTGGAGCTTCTGAACCCGGATCCGCGGCATCTCCGCCGGTCCCCCCGCTACCAGGCGGCTTCGGTGCGCTCGGCCGCCGTGCGCAGCGCCTCCATCACCTCGTCTGGGCGGCCGGCGAGATCGGGCGCTCCGCGGACCGTCTCCAGGCGGTCGCGCGCGACAACGAGCTCGACCTCGTGCAGCCCCAGCTGCCGGCGGGTCCCCGGCGGCTGGTTCCAGGCCGCCAGCTGCTCGCGCAGCTTCTGGCGGAGGGCCCGCGGCGACATCTCGCCGGCGCGGACCGCCAGGCCGGGCCCGCCTCGGGCGCTCGCGAGCCGGAAGCGGTAGGCGATCCGGCCCGCCCTGGCACACGCCTCGCACCGCCCGTGTCGCTCCTCCGGGATCTCCGGACGCTTCTGGCAGACGCGGCACATGAGCCGAGGATAGCCACCGGCACGGAGCGTTGTTTTCGCGGTTGCAGGCACACATGCGCCGGGATGGTGTTGACAAAACAACTTTGGGGTACTACGGTCGCATCGTGAACGTCGAGGTCCGCGCCGTCGGCCTGCGCATCATGCGCGAGCGACACCAGCTGACCCAGCGGGAACTGGCTCGTCGGTTGGGGGTCACCCAGAACTACATCCCCGCGCTCGAGGCGGGGACGCGCAACCCGGGCCCCAAGCTGCGCCAGGCGCTGATGCAGCTCTTCCAGTGCGACTTCGAGGACCTGTTCCAGGTGGTGATGGTGAACCCGGTCGACCACAAAGAACAGGTGCTGCGTCCCGAGGCCGGCGCCCGCGCGGTCTAACCGCGCCTGTTGAAAGCCAGGGTTCCCGCGAATCGCTTGCGATTCGTGGGAGCAGGGGCGGAACTGCCCCTCCGTACAATCCCCGCGATGAGCGGCGACCGCCTCCTCCTCGAGGGGATGGAGTTCTACGGGTTTCACGGTGACATCGATGCCGAGCGCGCGCTGGGCGGTCGCTTCCGTGTCGACGTCGAGCTGCGCGCCGACCTGCGCGCCGCCGGCCGAAGCGATTCGCTGGTCGACACCCTGGACTACGTCCGGTGCTTCCAACTGGTGCGCGAGGTCGTCGAGGATCGGCAGTACCGCCTGCTCGAGGCGGTCGCGCAGGCGATCGCCGACGCTCTTCTCGAGCAGCCGCGCGCCGAGGGGGTGCGCGTCCGCGTCGCCAAGCAGCCGCCGCTGCGGGGCGGCTTCGACACCTTCGCCGTCGTCATCGAGCGAGCTCGGCCCGCCGGGGCGGTGGAGGGCTAGCCGCGCTCGTCTATTTCGACTGCGTCCACGGCGCCGCTGGAGACATGCTGCTCGCCGCGCTGCTCGACGCCGGGGCGTCGCTCGGTGCGGTGCGCTCCGCGCTCGCGGCCTGTGACCTGGTCGAGCTGTCGCTGCAGACCGAGGAGGTGACGCGATCCGGTCTGCGAGGGCTTCACCTCAGGGTCGACGGCGGCAGCCGGTCAGGGGAGGGTGACCTCGCCGGCCGTCTGGCGGCGCTGGCCGATGCACCCCTGCCTGCGCGGGTGCGGGATCGGGCGGCGGCGGTGCTGGGCAGCATCGCCGCCGCCGAGGGTCGCCTCCACGGTGTGCCGGCGGGCGCCCTCCACCTTGACGAGCTCGACTCCACCGACACCATCGTCGACGTGGTCGGCGTCTGCGCCGCCCTCGAGGACCTCGACGTCGACTCGATCTGGTGCAGCCCGCTACCCGCAGGTTCGGGCAGCCTCGCCGGCGACCGCGGCCGGCTTCCCCTCCCGGCGCCCGCGACGCTGGAGCTCCTCGCCGGGACGGAGGCGCTGCTGCTGCCGGCACCCGGCCAGGTGGAGCACGTGACCCCCACGGCGGCGGCGCTGCTCGCCACTCTGGCCCGCTTCGAGGTTCCGGCGATGCGCCTGCACGCGGTCGGCTGCGGGGCCGGCACCCGCGATGATCCGCGCCGGCCCAACCTGGTGCGCGCGTGGTTGGGCGATCCGGCCGGAGGGGGCGAGAATGACGCCGGCGCCCGCTTCGACGACGACTGCGTCGAGCTCCGCACCAACCTCGACGACGTCAGCCCGGCAGTCGTCGCGGCCCTGGCCGGCCGGTGCCTGGAGGCGGGCGCCCTCGACGTCTGGGTGGTGGCGGCGACGATGAAGAAGGGTCGCCCCGGCCACGTGCTGCACGCGCTGGTTCCGCGCGGTGGCGACGCGGCGCTCGCGGCGTTGCTTCTCGAGGAGAGTCCGACGCTCGGGGTCCGGCGCACCGAGGCGGCACGCATGGTGGCGGCCCGCGAGGTGCTCGACTTCGACTCCCCGCTGGGACCGGTGCGGGTCAAGTGCAAGCGGTGGCGGGGACGGCTGGTCGACGCGCGCCCCGAGCTGGACGACTGCGGCCGCCTGGCAACCGCCACCGGCCGTCCACTGCACGAGGTCGTCGACACCGTCACCGCCGCGGCGCGCGCCGCCTTCGTCGAGGCGAGCGCGGCGCAGCCTGCCACGGCGCGGGAGATCTGACCGATGGCCGCGACCATCGTCGACGGCAAGGCGATCGCGACCCAGGTCGAGGATCAGGTGCGTCGCCAGATCGCGGCCTGGCGCGACGCCGGTCACCCGTCGCCGGGCCTGCACGTCGTCCTCTGCGGCGACGACCCGGCGTCGGCAACCTACGTCGCCGGCAAGGCGCGGGCCAGCGAGCGGGTCGGCATCCGCTCCGAGGTGCACCGGCCGCCGGCCGACAGCTCCACCGAGGAGCTCCTCGCCCTGGTCGGCCGGCTGGGAGGCGACGACGAGGTCGATGCCATCCTGGTGCAGGTGCCGCTTCCCCCCCAGATCGACAGTGGCCGGGTGCTCGATGCGGTGGCGCCGGAGAAGGACGTGGACGGGTTCCACCCCGTCAACTTCGGGCTGCTCGCCGAAGGACGACCGCGCATCGCGCCCTGCACCCCGCTGGGCTGCATGGAGATCCTGCGCCACCACGAGGTGCCGGTCCGCGGCGCCCGTGCCGTGGTGGTGGGCCGCAGCACCATCGTCGGCCGTCCCATGGCGCTGCTGCTCACCAACGCCGATGCGACGGTGACGGTCTGCCATTCGCGCACCGCCGACCTCGCCGGTGTCTGCCGCGAGGCGGACATCCTGGTCGCCGCCACCGGCAAGGTGGACATGATCGACGGGTCGTTCGTCAAGCCGGGGGCCGCGGTGATCGACGTCGGCAACACTCGGGTCGGCGGCCGTGTGCGCGGCGATGTCGATCGCGAGTCGGTGGAACCGATCGCCGGTCTGCTCACCCCGGTGCCCGGCGGCGTCGGCCCGATGACCATCGCCATGCTGATGAGCAACGCGGTCGCGCTGGCGGCGGCGCGTCGGGGGCTGGCGGTGACGGGCGCGGCCTAGCTGTAGTTCCCAGGGAGGTTGTTGACACGGGCGACGGGTGGCCTGCCTCCCAGGGCGGTGTGAGACCGGTGGTGGTTGTACTCGTGCAGCCACACGGGAAGCAAATCCGCCCGGGCCTCGTTCGAGGAGTAAGGGCGGACGTAGGCCCACTCCTCGAGGAGGGTCCGGTTGAAGCGCTCCACC
>VBIQ01000025.1 GCA_005880985.1 Chloroflexota bacterium | reverse complement strand
TCTCGCTGATCGTCCTGCCTCGCGCCCAGGCCTCGAGGATGTCCAAGCACTGTTCCCTGCCGACCACCGGTGGGCCCTCCTGCTGCAACGTGAGCTGCGTCCGGGAGACCCTCCCACACCCCTGTGGTGGGGAATTTCAAACCGGGCTAACTGGGGATTTTCAGACCGGGGCTGACAGGATCCAACGGCGTGCCGTGGATGCGAGGCGACCGGGGAGTGAGAAGTGGTGATGGCGGAGCGTTTCCGTGCCGATGAGCGTCTCGGCGAGTCACGCGCGCGCCGCGTGGACCTGTGCCACTCCCGCGGGAACGATCGCTCCGGTAGAATGCCCCGGGCCGTAGGAGCGCGCACGCCGCCGCGGTGATGGTCGGCCCCTTAGGTAGTGACCGGGTGCCCTGCGAGCGTCACTAAGGCCGAACGGGATAGCTCAATGTGCGGAGCGAAACGAGCTGCGATGCGAGAGCAACAAGGAAGGAGCGGAGCGGGGGAGAGTGCCTGCGAATAGAAGGGCCGGGAGTTGATGCCCCCGGCCCCTCAGGAAGGAGGGAAGCGGACGAGAGGGCGGGTGACAACGACCACGCCTACTCTGTCCACGCGCGAAGACCTCAAGCTGCTACATCGGGCCACGCCGACCTTCCCTGCCGCCGGTCGACTGAAGCGTGCTCCAGGCTAGCGCAGACAACAGTTGGGTCCCTTGACCCGGTGGGAATGAGCGCCTTCTTCGAGGTCCCGCCCCTCGAGGTACCGTCGGCCAGCCCGTCCCATATCGGGTGTTCGCCGGCCGACCGTCACCGTCCACGCACTGCCTCAAGCGCTTCATCGCGCGGGGGTCTGGCGAGTAGTGAGCGCAACAGAGCGGTTTGCGCCAGCCGTCGGACCACCTCGGGGCGGCCAAACCGAGCACAGCGACGAGGTGCGGGGCCGCGTGAGTCTGCGCGGGTGGTGGCTTTCGGATAGGAATGGCCGCCCGCGCGCTCGCGCTCGGGTCGCGTCAGGGGAGCTTCTTGACCTCCATGTTACGGAACTGGATCCGGGTGGGGAAGTCGTGCATCTGCAGTGCGAGGTACCCGGTCAGTTCCCGATTGCTGGTGAAGGAGTTAACCAGCATTCCGTTGAGGGAGACGGTGATCTGTGTGCCGCTAGCCTCGATGAGATAGGTGTTCCACTGGCCGACAGGCTTCACCGGAAAAGACGTCGGCGCCTGGAGCGCGTAGATCGCACCCGTCCGGTGGATGCCGGCCCTGTCGGGCGCCCCGATGTCGTCGATCTGGATCTCGTGTCCGAGGTCCACCGCCTGCTGCAGCGCGTTGGCCACACCGGGTCCCGGGGTCCTGATGAACACGCCGGAGTTGTCGCCGCTGCGGGTCTCGCGCCACTCCAGCCACAGTGCGAAGTTGGCGAGTTGATCCTTGGTGTAGAAATACAGCCCGTACCCTCCCGCGGTCTCCAGCACCCCGCCGCGGCGGAACATCTGCGGCTGGCTGCCCGGCCGGGCGACGAGCTGCCAGTCGGCTGGATTGAGCGACAGGGGGGTGAAGCCGGAGCCGGGCGGTGCCGTGGTCGCTCGGGCCACGATGGCCTCCGCGGTTCTCCGCGCCAGGGACAGCGCGGTCAGTGACGGGTTGGCGGAACCGAGGGATGGGAAGACCGCCGGCCCCGCTACATAAGCGTTGTCGATGCCGTGGAACTTGCCGTTGATGTCGGTGATCGAGGCGCCAGGGGAGCCCGCGAACAGGGTACCGGCCTCGTGGTGTGTGGAGCCGAGTGGGTCGCGCCACGGACCGCCGATCTTCGGGTCGATGGGCGGGGGCGCCTGCTGCCACGCGCCGACCTGCGCGTTCCAGTACTCGACGTCGCCGGGCTGCCCGGCGAGCGAGGCCGCCATCGCGAACGCCGCCGTGTCCATGTCGAACCAGAGCTGGGTGTCTTGGGCGCTCTTGACCAGCTGTACGTAGGCACGACGCCGACCATTTTCGTCCGTCTCCGGGCTCAGGTCGATCCAGCTCGCGGCCGGGTCGGTAGTGAGGCTCGGCTGCCCCGACATCTCGCCGATGGTCCGGAAGACCACGGTGATCCAGTCGGGATCCTGAGTCGTCCGAATCTGGTCCTGGAGCTCGACGTCGGGGATCTGCTCCCACATGTTCTTCTCGGGATTGACCCCGCCTGCTGCAGAAGCGCTCACCTGGAAGTGGAACTGGCGACCCTGCGACGTCCCCCGGACAAGGAATGCGGTCGTTTCCAGCTCCGCTGGCGGACCGGCCCGAAGGCCGAGGGCGGTGCGCTTGATCCGGAAGGTGATGTTGCTGCGCAGGTGGGCCAGGAGGTTGCCCACCCGCGGAGCGCCGAAGGTCGTCGATCCCACCCCCAGCGAGTCGAGCGCGAGCCGGGTCGTCTCGACCGTGCCCGCGGCAAGGACGACCGCGCACCCAGGAGTGACGGCCAGTGTCCTTGGCACCCCGTCGCTAACAACGTCGATGCTGCTCACCGCGCTGCCAGCAAGTGTGAGTCGGACGACATGAGTGCGGGGCACGACGAAGACTCGCCGATTGGCATCGGCCCCGGCGTTGGTGCCAGCGTCGTCGCGAACGGCGTCGATGAGGAAGTCCGCGCTACTGAACTTGTCGTAGGGAAATAGCCCGGGACCTGGCACCGCCGCCTCCACCGCCAAGGGTGCCTCTTCGACAGCAGTGATCGCAGCGACCGTCGGCCGGGCGGCCTGCAGGCCGGCGAGGAGCGCGTCGTGGAAGGCGTGGCGGGTGATGTAGGTGGCCTCGGCGGCGACACCGATCTCTCTCTCCGTGAGGACATAGGCGCCCGGCTGACCGCCGCCCGGTCCGACGAGGTAGCTAGCCAGGTCTTGCGGCCACCGCGCCAGGTCGGCAGCGGTTAGCCGCGGGGACCAGCCACCCCAGAAAAGCGAGCGGCCGCCAATGCAGTACGAGAGCCCGGGGAACACCTCGTTGCTGATCCACGGCATTCCCCAGATCACGTTCTGGACGCCGCTGCCATCTTCCCGACTCCGCGAATACCGCGGGCCCCCGACGCTGCCTCCGAGACGTTGGGGGAGGTTTTGGATATGGGTCGGGAAGAGGAACGCACCCGCCTCGAGCACGAGGACGCGCAGGCCCGCGTCGGCGCCGCGCCGATACAGCTTCTCGGCGCAGTAGCCACCGAACATCCCCGCTCCGATCACGATCGCGTCGAACGGGAATCCACCGTCCTGCTGCTGGGCCTCGACCTCCAGCCAGTCGTTGCACACGTAGCGGCCGAGGACGTCGTAGGAGAAGGCGGACTGCTGGACCTGGACGCGGTCTGACGGCGAGGCCGAGGGCAGGAGCCGGGGCAGGTCGGGGGGGACCTTGGGCATGGCATTCTCCGAACTGGGGACGGCGAACCGGTCGATACGGACCGTGGCTTCAGCGAGCCATCGCAGCCACACTCAGACTCTTCTTGGTTCTTCGGGGGCCGGGTGGCATGGTCAGAGTGTCCGCGAAGAGGGGTCAAGGCCCAGGGTTAAGGCCGAAATCAAAGTGCGCAATCGCTCCTAATCCAGGCGCTCACTGCCCTTAACCACACCGTGCTGCCAGGGAAACTACAGTCGGCTACCCAAATGACGCGCGACGCCGACGGGGCTCTGGCACGCCATGCACCCGGATGGCTTGCCTGACTCGGTGCCACACCCCACACCTCGGCGCTTCACCGGCCCTTATTCGAGCGCGATCCCACACGCTGGGCACAGCACGTCGGCATCGCCATAGCTGCGCTCGGCTCGGCCGCACTAGTCGCGCCAGCTGCGCCTTGTCGTAGTCCGCCCAGATAGCTCATCGACCACCATAGGTCGCCACGTCCTCGCGTTTGCGAGCCTCTCGCTTTGACACACCATCGTTGCTGCTCCCCAAAGCTATGCTTTGGGAGCAGCATCAACTCAGCGCTTTCGCTCGCAGTCGTGCTCATACCAACGCAGTCGTTCTTCCTCGATCCGCTGGGCGACGAGATCCTCTCGCCTTGGCGTCCTCGGGTCCGCCTCACGCCTCAGGCGTTGGTCTCGGTAGGTGCTCTTCAGCGCCTCCCATCGCTCTCGGGCCGACAGCGCGGTCGTCTCGGCAGTTGCAGACTCGGCGACTCTGTCGCCGGCGTCCGTGGCCAGCGCCGCACTCTTGGCACGGCTGATCCCCACCCTGCTCGCGAGCTCAGCCATTGCGGCCTCCCGCTCGCCTGGCTCGGCGTCGAGTGAGGACAGGTCCGCGAACACATACGACGCGTCTCGGGCACGGGAGATGCCGACGTAGCTCGTCTCCCGGTCGGTCTGCCACCCGCCGGTGACCACGTAGGCCCGCTCGACGGTTCGTCCCTGGGCGGCATAGACGTGCTGCGCGTAGCCGAGGCGGAGAGCGTCCAGGTTCGCCTCGTCGAGACTGACCTCCCGGTTTGGAAGTCGGACGTCTGCCGTGCGCCGCTCCGGATCAACGCCGACCAGCACGCCCCTGCTGCCGTTTTCGACCCGGCGGGCGTCACCGTCCAGGTAGACCGCCCGGGTGAAGTGGACGAGGTCGCCCGTGTGCAGGTCCTCGAGCCGCCCCCGTCGCCCCTCGGCCTCCGGCGTGGTGACCGCCAGGGTCGCGAAGCCCAGCTCGCCGGCCGCCAGACGCCGCCGCTGGGCGGCCCGGTTGAGGGCGTCGACCTCGGCGTTGCTGCTATCGGTGAGCAAGAGGTAGTGCTCGGCTCCCCGACCCTCCCGGGCCCCCTCCCGGCGATCCCGATCCCAGTGGTCGACCGCCGCCCGCCGCGCCTCCAGCCGGGTGTCGCTGATGACGATCTGCCCGCGCCGCTCGAACTCCTCGAGAGCGGTCAGGCCGCGACCCTGACGAAGCGCCGCCCAGGCGTCCCGAGCCCAGGGCTGGCGCGCTCGGTAGTTCTCAGTGAGCTCTGTCGTGGGCACCTGGCGTTCCAGCAGCGGCCACAGACCACCGGCCTCGATGGGGGAGAGCTGCCGACTGTCGCCGGCGGCGATGAGCCTGGCCGCGCCGGTGCTGCGCAGCAGGGCCTGCCAACGCCAGGTCTCGACCACGCCCGCCTCGTCGACCACGACCAGATCGCTCTGGCCGACGACGAGCCGGCCGGTCGTCACGCGGTGGACGAAGGAGTCGACGGTTGCTCCCACGTCGGCCTCGGTCTCGCCCGCCAGCCGCTGGGCGGTGTCGCCGGCGACCGCCAGGGCGATGACCCGATATCCGGCCTCCCGGTGTGCCTCGGCCACCACCCGAAGCACCTCGCCCTTGCCGGCCCCCGCGGGAGCAACCAGAAGCCCGATCCCCTCGGGGCCGGACAGGGTGCGCACCGCGGCCTGCTGCCCCGCCGACAGCGGGACGCGTGCCTGGGTCACTGCGCGATCCACCAAGGGGCAGGGGAGGGCGCCATCCCGACGCGCGGCGCGGCGCGCGACCGCGGCCACCACCTCCCGCTCCGCATCGAGCATGGGCTGGGTCGTCCAGTGGCACTCGGTCAGCTGGACCAGCTGGGGCGACGCCTGGACAACCGCGATGAGCGGTTCCACCTGGCTGCCCGGCAGGCGGCCCTGCGCCGCCTCGGCCACGGCGATGCGCAGCTGGCGGGTATCGAAGGTCGCGCTGGTGCGGGTGAGGGCGTACGGGCTCGCCGGCCCGGTCAGCTCGGCGATGACTTGCGCCAGAGCCAGCGCCGGCTCGAGCGGCCGAGCCGGCGCGCCCGGGGGACGGGCGAAGTCCCTGGGGTCCACCCCCGCCGCCCGGGCGCGCGCCTGCCACTGCGAGAACGCTGGACCGGACTCAGCGGCCTTGGCGTGCCGCGACCGGACCACCAGGTCCTTCAGTTCGTCGTCCCGCGGGCGCCGGCCATGCTCGGCCACAAACCCTGCTACGGCCGCTTCCACCTCCACGGCTCGGGCCGAAAACGCCTCACGGACGTGGGCCGAAATACCCGCCAGCTCGACATACCGTCCCTCGCGGAGGACGGGATATCCGAGGGCTTGCAGGCCCCCGGCCAGCTCGGCCCGATACACGGCCCCGGCCTCTGCGGCGACTCGGTAGAGCTCGCGGCTGTCGATCGCCGCCCAGCGGCCCGAGGTGGAGCGGGCGGACGGGTCACGCAGCGCCATGTTGGCGATGGCCACGTGGTCGTGGAGCTGTGGATCGGGCGCCTCCCCACGGGCCTGCTGCTCGGCAGATAAACGGGATGTGTGGTGACGGAAGCGTGCCGCGACCAGTCCACCAGCGACCTCGTGGCGGATCTCACCGTCAACTCGCCGGCGGAGGAGGGGTACGGTTGCCTCGATGTGGTCGATGGCCGTGATAACGGCCCGGTCCTGGACCGCCTCGATCGCCGTCCTGGTAGGCTCATCCGCTAGAGCCCACGTGACTGACACCGACTTTGGGGCGCTGAAGGTGCAGTCGACTGCCGCGACATGGTCACCGCTGGCGCTGCGGCGCACCACGATTTCCCCCGTCCCGGGGTCCTTTCCCTCCCACGTCTTCAGCAGTGTGTCGCGGGAAACCTCACGCTCGAGACCGAGCTCCTCGGCGCCGCGCCCGTGCCACGTCCCCGGCGCTTCTGCCTGCTGTCCCTCGCGGCCCAGGTAGTAATCTCCCCGACGGCACGCACCATCGCGCGACGCCAGATAGCTCGCGTAGCCGCAGGCGTCGATCCCTGCGATCTTGTGCACCGTCATCATCCGTGAACAGGTGGCCCACGGAAGCCCCGCATCCCCTACTGGATGAAGTCAGCAGACTATACGCACAGGCCGTGCGCGGATGGAGTGTCTATGACCCAGCTATGGACGCAAAGTAATTGCGTATTTCGGGGTTCTGGTGGTAAGGCGACCGGAATTCCGAACCGACTAAGGTCAGCAAACCACCCAGTGGAGATCCCCACGGGACCGGAGGGCCATCGAGGGGCAACGTAGCCGACCAGTGCTCCCGATCGCTATCAAGTATGCACCCGCGCGATGCCGCATGCATTTCATGCGGGTGCATCGTGAGCACGTAGGAGGCGACCGTCAAATGGCTGGTCATCGCGCCACACGGCCCATAACATTTGGTCCGCCGTCGACACACACGTCCAGACGACGTTCTTGTGGGCGGGATGGGCAAGCATCCCCCTGAGGCGGTTTGCGGAAGCATCGGCTCCTGGCATGTCAACGAAGACCGCTCCAGGACCATCCTGGGGAAGCTGCATTTGAGCCTCTCGGACGAGTCCTCCCAGGAGCCGCGCTCGTGTCGCTGCAAGGTCTCTTGTAATGGTAAGGTGGGCGCTATGCGCATCCATGCGCACCGGTCTGTCGCTGTCAACGAGGATTTGATTGATGGTGACAGCGTCGCCTGGCATTATTGGAGCGTCCTTCCGCTGTCGGAGCGTCGCGGTAATCGAGCCATCGAGCACTGCCGCAGGATGGGCGCCTCGACGCCCCGCATCCGATAATCCTCGCACTGCGGCGCGCAACCGCTTATCGGGATTGCGACCTAGGCTACCTTCAATAAGCACGTCAATGCGCAGCGTGTCGGGCCACGCACCCTTGTCGCCCATCGCTTGCACCAACACGTCCGCAAGCGCCGTCAGACGCCGCACCTCCCGGCGTTGCCAGAGATTCGCCCTCTTGCACTCGCAGTACAAGTCGCCAAGCGCGGTCTGCCATAGGAAGTCGGGATACTTAACGCCGCTCGTCCTCTGCACAGGAGGCGAGAAGACCAGCTCTCGATGCACCGCTCTCGTGGCGCACCATGTCGCCGCCTCCACTTCAAACATGACAGAGTTGACTTGGGTCGGATTGTTCAGGCTGGCAAGCACGCGGTCGAACCCTTTGCAGTGTTGTAGGCCACGGAGCATGGTTGTCGTGCGCAGCATGTGTTCAATGGTTGAGCCGGTGGCCTGACGAGTACCCTTGGCATACGGGCCGCTGACAATGCCGCCACTGTGCACAGTTCGCCATTCCGGTGCGACGAACCACCGCACGTAATCACCAAGAGATTCCAGTGCGAGCTCGTGGAGCTTTGGCAGGTGAAGACACGCCTCTAGAAAGGTCACCCTGTCATCGGCAAGGCCAAGATCGAGAACCCGGGGGATAACGACTCGTGCGGGCTCCTCGTCCCGTTCTTCCTCCCGGTTGGTCATCCAGAACACTTCATGACGCCGAACTTTATCCAGTGCAGCGCTGGCGCGTGTACGGACATCCTACAGACGCTAACGGGTGGGGAGCGTTTCTAGGAGGGACGCGACAAGTCGCTTCCGAAGGTCAGCTAGCTCATCGATACTGTAGGAGAGCTGGCGCCAGTCGCGGATGTCGAATGGCGCCGCATCGATCTCCTGATTTAAGGCGATTATAGGCTTGTCGAGTGCGTCGGCATAGCCGACCTCAAACAGCACATTGCTGTTGTTGTTCGTCATGTCCGCGATGATGAGATCGGCTTCTCGAATGGCGTCGACGATCTGCTGGGTAATACGGCCTGGCGTTGAAATGTCATCAGCCCGGTAGCAGCGGGCGTTCAGACTCGGACCCAGGGAGGTACAGGCGTCCTTGACGGCGCGGTACACGTCGTCGAAGGCGGAGGCGAAGGGCATCAATACGAAGATTGTGGGCGTCACTGGCAATGTGTCTGGACGCGTGCCAACGGCCTCGGAAGTGGTTCGCTCTGAACGCGCGGCGCTCTCTCTCGAAGTGGTCTGCGTGAGCCACGCCAAGGTTTGCGCAGTGAGCCCAGTACCTACCGCACTTCGCCACAGCGAAGGTTGCGGGTCCAACCTCCCCGACTTCTCCAGATATTCGCCGAACGAGGAGAGGCCCCGGTACCGTCGTATCGCTGGAGCGAGTGTCATTGACCATGACGACACGCCGTTTGTCCCCATGCTGGTCCACACGTGCATTTCCTGTTGAAGTAGCTGATAGATCTTGCGAAGTGCGATGTCAGGTTGCTCGAGGGAGTCCGGGAGGACATGGGCTAGCTCGCCGCTTGCCACCCGGAGGTCCTGCTCTGAGGTCTCCGGGTCGGAAATGAGTACCCGTCGCCTATCTACAAGCCATCTCAATACCTGCATATAGAGGTCCACGTCAGGACCGGCGCCGGAACATTGAGCCAAACCAGCGATGCTCAGAATTACGCGCTCGTCGGGGCGGTACCCCTCGGGGTATCCATATAGATACTGCCGAGGAAGAGCGGGGAGGACTTCTTCGATGTCGATCTCATAGTCACGTTCGAGGATCGCGGCCACATGCTTGAACGTCGGCCATTCACCGTGCTCGTCAAAGAACTCATACGTGGTTTGGAGTACGCGTTGTTGCGCTAGGTTTAATGCCTCTACCCGCTCGACTACACCAGGAAGCCAGCTGGCGGGCCGCTGCCCTGTTCTTGCGCAGCGCACCAGATATGCATCGCAGGCCGAGCGGACCATGGAGGCTCGCCTACGATCCGCGCTAGCGTCAAGCGCGACTCTAACTGTTCGCACGTAACGCCTAGCCCCAGCGGTCCACGTCTCAACAACGACGTCCTCGTACCCGGCGGGGGTGTCCGCCAACGTGTCGCCTGGCCAAAGTGCGTCGCGGGCAAAGTCAAGCGCACCAAACTCGCGGCGAATTACGACACCTGCTTCGATCGGAGCCTCAGCCGTTGTGTAGTACTCGGGACCCGCACCCGCGGCGCGTAGAAGTGTGGCGCGATCGCGGCTGACGAGTGTAATTTCATACTCCAATGGGAGATGCTCGCGCTCCAAGAGCGCCTCTTGCACGAGAACCTCGGCTGCACCAACGACAAGTTCACGTACGTCGTGTTCGTCGGTTAGGGTTGCAACGAGGTCGTTCGTAAGCCAGATCGACACTTGTGAGCGGGTACCCGCAACGGCCACCGAGAATACCCAGCCAATGGCATCACGAAGGCGTGGGTTTGGCGCTGGCCCTTCCAGCCGCACCACGGTCGCTGGATTGCCGGGCGGACGGCGGGTGAGGAGGTAGCGCTCCACATCTGAGGCGCGAACCCGCCATCCCCGGCCCTCGCGGGTGCACCTCAGCTGCCCCGTGTCGCATAGCCGCCGCAAGGTGGGCGCGCTAATGCCGTGGCGCTCAGAGGCTTCCGCGAGGGTGAGCGGGGAGTCGTCCGACTCGCGGGCGTCTACCGAGGACGCATCACTCATTGAGCCAGCTCCCCGAACACGCGGACGAGGAACACTGTCGCCTGAGACACCGCAAAAGCATCTACGCGGCCGACGTCTTCCGAATGGGTGACCTTCTGTGCGAGATCCCACACGGTGCGTACCAGTTGGCGAAGTTCCGCATGGGCGGCTCCGGTGGCGTGGGCGTCGAGGAAGATGTGAAGTCGGGCCTTGGCGTCGGCCTTCTTGGGGGCGAGCGCTCGAGGATCTACGAGGTCGTCGGTGAACACGAGGGCGGCCAAGTCGATCAGGATCTCCCGCGCACGACGCCCCACGTCTTGCAGTCATCCTGGGTGGAGTCCCCGGCCAGCTCGCCCTTCAGGGCGGTGAGGCGGGCCTCTAGTTGGGCCCAGGCGGCAGCCGGATCCGGCCTACCCGGATCATCAATCACCGCCCCGGCCTCTAGCTCGTCGAGACGGTCGAGGACGGGAGCCGCCAGCTCGGCAATGAAGCAACGTCGAGAGGCGTAGGAGCCGAGGCGCTGCGACCAGTGGCCGTACCACGCCCACATATCGCGCCAGGGGAATGGCGGCTCAATCCCTAGCCGGCGCAGGCCGCGTTCAAGAAGCGCCCGCCGATCCTGGTATTCGGCGTTGACGTCCTCGATTCGCGGCCCGCCAGTTGCGACGGCGACGAGCATCGCAGCCTGGGCCTCCACGAGCTGGCGTATCGCGGCCGGCGTGGCCGGCGCCGAGTTCTGCCCGCCCGCGATCATTGGCCCCAGATCGCTCATGATCCTATGGTACACGAGCGCTCATGATGGCATGCCGAGGGCGCGCAGCCCGTATGATCTTGATGGTGCGTGCCCTCACGACGACAATCCAAATGATCGGGCGGCCACGCAGGCCCGTTGCGGCTTTGGGTGCCCGTATCGATGGGCAATAGGCGGAGGTCGGCGTAGGGGCTGCCGATCGTGTCCGGCATTGAGATCGGAGCACCTGTTCGTTCCTGCCTCGCTTCGCCAGCAGGACCCTCAAGCCGCCAGGTTGCCGCACCGCGTTGGCATGGAGGCTGACAGGCGGCGGGCAGTCGTGGTCCGTGTTACGGACTTCAGAGGCTTGAGCGATTGCCGAGTAAACTTCCCTTCCGGCCCAGCTGCGTACCGGGGCGCGCGCCGCCTCAAGGCGGGCCTGGGAACACAACCTTGTAAAAGGGTTGCATTATACAACCTAAGCATTATAGACTGGGGCGCGTGACACAGTGGTCCCCGTCGTCCTTGACGAAGCCTTCAATACTTGGTGGAGCTTCCAGAGTGAGGCTCTGCAGAACACGCTGGCAGCTTGCCTCGAAATCCTCGAGGAGGACTGGCCTGACGTCCCCTGGCCGCTGGTCGTTCCCGTTCCGCAGTCGCGGCACGCAGCCATGTACGCGCTTCAGCCAGCATTTTCCGGAGTCAGGTGCGCGTTTGCCCACGAAGCGAACGCTCAGCGATTGGTTGTTCTCCTCGCCGACGACTCACGAAACGAACGCCAATGGGCAGAGGTCACGATCACCTCGGCCGATGATCTGTACGACGAGTGGCGGACAACTCAGGGCTTGCCATGAGAACTGATAGCCGGCGGCCTGTGTCGCTAGAAACGATCCGCCACCAAATTGATAGTGAGCCTCGTCGGCGATTTCTCGTGGACGAGGAGAAGCGAGCTATCCGAACCGCGTTGCAGCTTGCTAAGCTCCGGCGTGCCTTAGGCGTCTCACAAGAACAACTGGCTGAGCAGTTGTCCGTGAGTCAGGCGAACGTTTCGCGCGTAGAGCGACAAGAGGATCTGTACATTTCCACTCTGCGCAATTATGTCGGCGCGCTCGGGGCAAGGTTGGAGATTCGCGCTGTCTTCGACGACGGACAAGTGGTGCAGATCGAGTTCCCGGAGCCAATGGTTCGGCCTATTGTGACCGCACCAACGACTGCTCCCGCGCGCTAGGTTCCCAATCTAACCCTCACCGTCGACAGGGCCAACTCTCGCAAGTTCTGCGTTTAAGTCACGCAACGCCCGGGTGACCTGCGCAAGCGCCTTCTGACTCAAGCCACCAAGGGCGGCATCATCCATTGAAATAGCAAGCGCGCGACAGTCCGGGAGCTGACTTGGTGGCAGGGCGGCCAGTGCCGCCATCAGGTCAACCCGCGCAATCGTCAGCTGCGCTTCGCTCGCGAGATCCGTCTCGCGGCTAACGGCGGCAGCTATCAACGCCACCGCCCGCGCCACCCTTTCCAGCCGAGCGATCTCTCGCCCGAGCGCGGTTTCGCGGTTCAGGTTCCGCGCCGCCTGAAGAGAATGGTTCGCGGCTCCAATCAGGTCGTTGGTTCCTTGCAGAAGATCGTGTTGCGTAGCCGCGGCTGCCGTCAGATCCTTGGCCATGGCCTCGAGCGGTGCCACTGCCTCTCTAGATGCGACCGCCGCTTTGCGAGCTTCCTGCAGGGCGAACCAGGCCACGATCACAGATACAAGAGTTAGTAACGCCGCAAGAGCAGCTATGAAATCTCCCAGCACCGCAGGATCGGAGAAGTAGCCGGACGACGTACTCGACGAGGAAGGGGTTGGCAATGGTCCGAGAGGTGTCACCGGCGTGGCTATGAGGATCACTGTGACAGCGTTCGCCGGGTTGCTCCGACTACTCGCGGAGGCTTCGCTGAAGCACAATGAGTATCGGCCCTGGCCGAGATTGCAATCCTTTCGCCTGGGGGTTCACACCGAAGGGGATGACCTGCCAGATCTTCTACCTTCGGTTGCCGCACCAAGCCCACCGCCAGCGGGTCGGGACGAGGAACGCGAGGGTCACCTTTGCGAGCCCTCTTTTTGCCGGTTCGGAGTGAGAATCGCACTGCAACCTCGCGAGCTGACGGGCTCACACATAAGCCCAATTGAGAACGCGCCACGCTGACTGATCGGGATCATCAATGGATCACACGGATCCCTAGATTGATGAGTCGATAGCTCATGGCTTCGGAGCTGACGCCAAAAGTCCGAGCAAGATGAACGACAAGCACGTTTTCAGCTAGGTCGGGGTCACTCGTGAGAAGCTTCTCGACCTGCTCGTTAACCATCATCCGCGGCATGAGAAATTCGGCTGCGAACCGGTTCGCCTCGATCTCCTGCGTATTCGTCGCCATGCTCGACTCGCGGTTGCGGAGATTTACCTTCACTAACCGGTCCACGATGACTGGTTTCCCGCGATGGAGTAGGAGGTGGGCAATTTCGTGCGCGAGCGTAAACCGCTGACGCGTCTTTGCATGGTGATGGTTAACGCCAATAATTACTTGCCCTCGACTCTCGTCGCGGAAAAGCATCCCAGATACGGTGCCTTCGAACTCCGTATACGTGATTCGCGCCCCGAGTCTTTGTGGAATGGTCTCAACAGGTACAGGCGGCGTCACGATATGGAGTTGAGAAAGCAGTTCCCTCGCCGCAGATTCAGGATTGCGAGACGTCATCAGATGCTCCTTCAGCAGCGTCAGCTTGGGCGGCCCAGAGAACGCGAGCCAATAACTCCACGTTTTGCTCGCCTAACCCGAATTTCTGCGTGGAGTCCGTTTTAAGCGAACGACGGATCTTCTCAGTGATTTGCTCGACCTCACCGGCCACATTGAGATCTGGGAGTAGCTCGACTGCTCGAACATGGAGTGCCTCTGCGAAGCGATGAAGCATATGCATGGGGAAGTGCTGGTGGCCGCGCTCAATATTCGTCACAGAGGTCCGGCTCAGACCTACGAGCTCCGCCAGGCGGCTTTGCGACAGCCGCGCTTGCCTCCGCGCTCTGCGGAGACGTCTCCCGAAGTCCGCGTACAGAACGGAGGTACCGTCCACCTAGGGCGCCATCCTGACACCGCTCACCTGAGATGTCAATGCCACCAACATGTTTGCTATACCAACTTTAGGCGTAGGCATAGTTGGGGTAGTTTGACACTGCCCGGATTTGAGAGGTAGGCTGCGAGTCCGCGGGCGGCGATAGAAGCGAGGTTCGTCATGGCTGAGTTCGAGGTCACATATGTCAGCGTCGGTCACGGCGACGCGACCCTGATCAAGGTTCCCGGAGGGCACTACGTGCTCGTTGACGTGTACCGGTGCCCTGGCCAAGGGATCGATCTGTTCAAACTGCTCGACGACGTCCTCCCAGATGGCGACGACGGCCGCAAGCGTCTCGAGGTGCTGGCTATCACGCACGCCCACGACGACCACATCGCCGGGATTGGCGACCTCTACGACCGCTACCAGATCGGCGAGCTCTGGCTACCACAGCACGGCGAGAAGCTGCAGACCGTCGCGGGCAACTATGAGGACTTCAAGCGCATCCAGGACGAACACCCTGAGGAGCAGAAGCTCTGGCCAAAGGGCAGCCGCTCCGTCTGGAACTCACTCGGGGATAACGGCGAAGTCGTTGTCCGCTGCTTCTCGCCTCCCGGCTTCATCGATCCCGAGGAGGAACTCGACGAGGAGGAGGCCAAGCGCTTCGTACACGAGAACTGCGTCGTCCTCAAGTTCACGTACGCCGGCTACTCGGTGATGCTGACCGGCGACTCGAACAAGGCCTGTTGGGAGCGGATCGTGGGCTACTATGAGGGACGCACCGATGACGTGGGCCTCGAGGTCCTCCGGGCGGAGAGCCTGCATGCCTCCCACCACGGGTCGCGGACGTTTGTCAAGGACGGGGAAGACGACGAGCCTGACCTAAAGGCGCTCAACCTCATCGAACCCGAGCACGTGGTCATCTCCGTCGGACCGGACAGCCAGTACGACCATCCGCATGACGACATGGTCCACATCTACAACAACGCCGTGGACCCCGAAAACGTATTGGAGACCCACAAGATCGGCACGATTAGGCTCGAGATCGAGTCCGATGGGGTAGCGCGTCTTATCACCGACGATGGGCCCACGTATGAGCAAGCGTACAGCTGGGACGATGACGGCGACGACAGCAATGGCGATGCAAGGACGCGCCGCCGCAGCGTTCCGCCCGCCGCGCCGCCGCCGGGGTTCGAGCGCACGCCGCAACGAGGCCCGCGACGTGACCGATACGCGGGGTGACCACTGGTACCGCCGCGAGCCCGAGCGGCAAGCGTGGGAGCTCGATCAGTTCGAACGCCACGCCCTTGCCGCCAAGGTGTCCTATGACGAGGACGAACGCCTCGTCGTCTCGACCGAAGTTCGCTTCCGGCGCGCCCCACTCACAGTCACGGCGGTGTACTCGCACGGACACCCGTACTTCCCGCCGACGATCGCATCTGACCGATACGTGCTCGACCGCCATCAGGACCCGATCGGGAAGAACTTCTGCTTGCTCGAAGATGCCGACGAAGATTGGAGGCCATGGTTCTCGGCGGCGCAACTCATCGGCAAGGGCCTACGGCGGCTGCTACACGACTTTGAGCAGGGCGCGGAGGCGCTAAGCGCCGACGAGGCGGACATGCCTGAGCCTGTCAGTGCCCAGTTCAACTACGACCCAGAGTTGGTCGTCATGGTAGGCGAACCGTTCCTCGCCCGCGAGGTCGGGGCGACGGGTGGATCGATGACGCTGCTGCGCGGGGCTGGCCGCATCCGACTTCTGGCAAGTGCCTCCGGCATCGGCGTCCTCGACCCGCCATTGGCGGCCCGGTTCATCGGGCCGGGCGGAGCCCGCGATCAGGGAGGCTGGATTTCGCTCGAGGCGGTGCCCCGTCCAGAGCATGGGTATGACGGGATACTGTCCGCCCTGCGCGCGGCCCAGAACCAACCCCTCGAGCGGCTAAGAAGGAGGCTCGGGCAGAGCAAGCGGGTGCGACGCGTGACGCTGGTTGTCGGCCTCACCTTCATCGAGGAGGGGCCGACCCGCCACGCAGAGAGGCGGACCTGGCTGTTCGCCGAGGTCGCTCAGAGACGCGGCGAGGAGCCTCATGTTCAGCGGCTGCTACAGGCACAGGCGCTCACTCCACGCGAGAGGGCCCGACGGGTCCCGGAGCTTCACAATCTCGCTGACGCCCACGTTGTCATCATCGGAGCCGGGTCGCTCGGTGCGCCGGTGGCTCTCGAGCTGGCGAAGGCTGGTGTGGGGGAGCTCGATCTGTTCGACAACGACCGCTACGACGTTAACAACAGCGTCCGCCACATACTGCCGCTGTCACTCGCTGGCGAACCGAAAGCAACCGCCGTCGCGGACGCCTGTAAGGCGCTCAACCCGTTCATCGAGGCCCACGCCCACGAGATGGCGATCGGCGATTCTGGGCGGGCAAACGCGCTCCTCCAGAAGGAGCTGGCGCGCGCCACGGTTGTCATCGACACCACCGGCCTGCACAGTGTCGGCCGCTTCCTCGGCTCGAGGGCTCGCACGGCGGGCCTGACCCTAATCGTCGCCGGAGTGACTGCGGGCAGCTACGGCGCGGATATCTTCATCCTTGGGCCTGAGGGGCCGTGCTTTAACTGCTTCGTCCGCGCGCAGGATGAGGGAGCCATTCCGAAGCCACCAGCTGGCCGGACAAGTTCGATTACCCCGATTGGCTGCCGCCACCCCGCGTTCAGCGGCCCTGGGTTTGAGGTGACGGAGCTCGCGGCGGTCGTCAGCCGCCGTGCCATCCAAGCGACGGGGATTACGGCATACACCTGCACCGACAGCAACTGGATCGTCCTCGACTTCCGGGGCAGTTCGCACTTCCAAGAGGGACACCTTGCACCACTCCCGGACTGCGAGGTCCACCCCTGATCGTCTGGCTCGACCCAGCCGCACGCCATCAGATTGAGCGAGAGGCGTCGGGATGTCGGTTCCTCGAGACGGGAGGACCGCTTTTCGGATTCGAGACCGAGGATGCCGTAGTCATTATCGGTGCAGGCGGGCCAGGCCCGAATGCGCGCCATCGACCGCGCAGCTTCCGACCGGACCACGACGCCATAGATCGCGCGATCGCAGGGGTGCAGAATGCGAGCCAGCGCCGCTACCGCTATATCGGCAGCTGGCACACCCATCCCTTTGGCCGCGCTCGACCGAGCCGCAGCGACATCGCCGCTGTGCGGGCCATCAGCCGGGAGCCTCAGGTACTCCTCCGACGTCCGTTGCTGATGATCCTCGCAACACGACCGTCACGTCGCACGTACCGTGAACGCAATGTGCGTATGTTCATGTGGAACCCAGATCTCAGCGCCCTGATAGCAGTCGATCTACAGGCGGTCCGCGAGGACGAGCGTCAGTATCCGGTTCTCGCCGTCGACTGGGACACGGTGGTGGCGTGACCGGCGTGGCTGCGGATTCGCGCGGTAAGGTATCGCTAAAGATTGGGCTCTGCCTCTCGGGTGGAGGCTTCCGGGCCAGCTTCTATGCCCTCGGTGTACTCCGCTACCTAGCCGAGGGCAACCTCCTCAAGGACGTTGTGAGCGTCTCGGCCGTGTCGGGCGGCTCGATCATCGCTGCCGTGCTTGCTGACCGTGGTGATGCACTCGCCGCGGAAGGATGGACGCTAGACGCGCTGCTCGAGCACGTCGACCAGCCCTTCCGGCAGGTCGTGACGACAAGAAACCTACGAAACCGCTGGCTGGCGCGTGCGCTCGGGGCGCGGCTCCGCGGACGTCGAGTGGGGCGCGGCTTCATCCTTGGAGAGGTGCTCGCCGACTACCTATACCAGACGCGTCATGTCCGTGACCTCCCATCCCTGCCACAAGTGATCCTGACAGCCACAGACCTTGCGTCAGGCCGCGCGTTCCGCATCGCGCGGGATTTCATTGGCAGCTACGCCTTCGGCTACGTGGAGCCAGCGCCGCCGAGCGTCGAACTCGGGTTTGCCGCTGCCGCGTCAGCGGCCGTCCCAGCTCTATTCGCGCCAGTCTCGCTTAGAACAGGAGGGCTGGCACTGCACGACGCGCCTCCGGTCCTATCGCTCGGGGACGGCGGCATCTACGACAACCTCGGCCTCGAGTGGTTCCAAGGCTGGCATTCGGGCCGGCCCTCATCTGCCGTAAGGCCAGACTTCCTGATCGTCGCGAACGCCGGGGGGATCCTCCACCGTACCAGCCATCCCTATGGCGGGCTGCGCGCTCTTTGGCGGTCTAAGGACGTCCAGTACAGCCAAACGACAGCCCTTCGAATTCGCTGGTTCGTTGGCGATTTACTCGGCGACCGCGAACGAGGCGTATATCTGGGCATCGCTCTCGACCCGCGTCAGTACCTACTACCGGACGGGACGCCGATCCATCCGCACCAGTACGAGGGAGCCCTCCCGAGCGCACTCGTCACGCCGCTCGCTGGCCTGCGTACGGATCTAGATCGGTTCTGCCCCGAGGAGGCGGGTCTCCTCTCATACCACGCCTATTGGTCGACACATGCTCGGATTGCATCGCTCTATCCAGAGCTAGCGGTTGCCGCGCCGAAGTGGCGCGCTTTTGCGACAGTTGCACCGGAAGATGCGGAACGCCTCCGACGCCTCCTCGTCAGCGGCGCGAAGCGGTTACGGCGGCCGCGAAGGCGGCCTAGGAGAGCGCTCGGTTGACTCTACCGCGACCTCTTGTCGAGGCTCGTTGAGATCGACAACTACTAGAAGCTAGACCTAAAACGCGGGCTGCGTCCATCCATCAGCGTACGCGTTGCCGATCCCAGGCGGGCATCGAATATCGTCGTGGCAACCCGCCGGATTGAGACGGTGCGATCGGGCGGAGTCGACCCGCAAGCAAGGGCGCCAACGGATGGACGGCTTGGTCGTGGCCTCTTGCTACCGACTAAATCAGCCTGTCGTTTCCAGAACTGACCACCATTTGGGCGGACGGCCCCGCACAAGCGCGGGCTAAACGCGCCGAACGCCATCGCCCGTGAATTCGAGACGGACCTTAGCGAAGCCTCATGAAGGCAGTAGGGAACGTCGCGAACCATGCGCTGGCCTCCTTGGCAAGCATGAACGCCGCGGCCATGTCGCTCCCGATCATATCCCCGAGAGATACGCGCAACGCGCTCGTGATCGACAGTATTCCACCTAGCGGAGTCAAGGCTGCCGAGTTGCACCTGCCGTATCTCTTGCTTCCACTTCCGCGGAGAGCCATCCTCGACCTCATTGCCGAGCGTTTGGAGGTCATCGTGCTTTGGAATCCCGCTCGGGTAGCACAGGCTCTTGAGCAGGAGGGTTTCAGTGTCGAATTCAGATCACGTGCTGGCACCTCGCCCGCCATGATCGTTGCGTGGAAGGATTCGGATGTTGAGGGTCGACAGCTTCAGGGTGAGGTCCATGATTTGGACCGGCATCTGCGTGAGATGATCATGGAACTGTTGCCGCTCACTTATCTGCTTGACATTGTGAAAGCGATGAGGGTGGCGGCCACAGCGGGCTTTTCATAGGGAGCCGGCCAGTCCCTTGGTGGCGAAGATAGGCGATATCTGATCGTGGTCGGGGCAGCAGGAAGGCGGTTCAAACAGAGACGCCTTGTCAGCGCCGCCTGAGGGAAAACCACTCAGGGACCCGATGCTGCAAGGGTGTGCCGCTTCTCACCTCCGGATGTCGGTGCTGAGGGGGGTGCCCGGCAGCCAGGCATCGACGTCGTCGGCCGCCTTCAGCAGTTCCCAGGGACGTAACTCGAGCGCCGTAGCTACGTCTTCAAGCGCGCAGATCGAGGGGCACTTGGCGCCCCGCTCAACTTCGCCGAGATAGGTCCGACTGAGGCCGGCGGTGTGCGCCAAGTCCTCCTGCGAGACGCCTCGGGCAGTGCGGAGGAGCCGAAGGGCCCGGCCGAAGCGGTGCGGGAGGTCGGGCGAGTTGGCCATCCCGCCACGGTCGCGGGGCGATTGTGCCCCGTCTACCGCCCACAGTTGGCGAATAGCCGTCTATAGTTGGCGTCCGCCGCCGCGTGGTCTCTTCTGGGGCCTCCCACCGGGCTGGGGGCCGGGCGGCAAAGAGAGGGCGGAGGTTACGGCGATGGCAACTGGCGGACGGGCAGGCCGTGGGGGACCGTTGCCAAGGGCCGGGAGATGAGGAAGGACCCCATGACGGACCCTGCCGAGGCCGGGGCCGCACACGCCGGGTCCGTGGCGCTACGGCGGGCTGTGTCGCCGGGTCCGATCGGCCTAGATCCTCGTGGAAACCCCGAGGTTGCCCCGGCGAGCCTCGTCATCGCCGTGACGCCTGGCACCGGCACAGGGCCGACCAAGCTGGCGGCATTTGACGCTGCGCTCCGAACCGCCGGCGTCGCCAACGTCAATTTGCTGCCGCTGAGCTCGGTCATTCCGCCCGGGAGTGTCGTCGTGACGACAGCTCGCGCCGACGTAGAGGGTCGGTGGGGCGACCGTCTCTACGTGGTCATGGCTCAGGCACGCGTCGACACCCCTAACGGCGAAGCCTGGGCCGGAGTCGGATGGGCGCAGGAGGAAACCGGCCGTGGGCTCTTTGTCGAGCACGAGGGCCACAGCGAAGCGAGCGTGCGCCGCGACATCGCGGACAGCATGGCATCGCTGGTCGGTGGCCGCGGGATCGACTTGGGCCCGACTCAGATGGTGGTTGAGGCACGATCTGCGAGCACCTCCCAGCCTGCGCGCTGGTCGTCGCGGTCTACCGCGCCGAGGGTTGGAGCTGCTGAATTTATGCAACGACCGGACACCGATGCACCCCTAGCAGCAGCGCCGTCGAAAGCCACCACCAGCTCACGTGGTCACGTCACCGGCGTTTGGGTTTTTACGTGGTATTCGCTGTGCTCCTGATCTTTGAGGGAGCCGTCGTTCGTGCCATCCTCTGGCTGTCTCGCTGGCTTAACGCCAGCGGTGCAGGGCCTGGGATGGCTTGGGCGGCGTCCGTCGTCGGGGCTCAGCCCTCGGTTACCACGAGCTCCGCTCCATCCAGTCCGACCAGAAGCTGCGCGATCCCATATTGCGCCTCTGCTGGTATTTGCAGCGTCGGTTCGGTCCGGTCGGTTTTCTCGTCAATGCCATGCTAATCGGCTGTTCCCCCGGTGCAGCCATCGCTTTGAAGAAGGTCAATCACCCGCGGCGCGTCTTGCTCACATTCATGGCGGCGATCCTGTTCGCCACGGTGTGGGGTACCACTCAAATGCTGTATGCGCTGCTCGTGTCAGATCAGGTACTTCGTTGGCGCGAGCGAAGGTGGAGCTGAACAGACGCCGGCGATTGCGCTCGCTGCCAAGGTTTCCGAAACTGCGCACGGCGGCGAGCGCGCCGAAGGTGGAACCCGTCGATCAGCCGGGGCGAGGGCGGGGCTGTCGCAGGGACTGCTGGCCGCGACCGCGGCTCGGCCCCCGTGGTTCGGGCGGGGGCGAGGCGGCGAGGGAGAATGGTCAGCGTGACCAGCGCAACGCTGGCTCCAGCCCTCACCTCGCGTGCCTGCGCCTTCTGCGGTGCGACGGGAGCAATGACGCGCGAGCACGTCTGGCCGCGCTGGATGCAATCCTTCGCTCGGCACCCGTCAGGTCGTTATCGGTTCGGCATCGCCGGCGAGCTTGCAACTCTCAAGGACTTCGTCGCGCCGACCTTCACGCAGACCCTCAAGCGCGTGTGTGCTGGGTGCAACAATGGCTGCATGGCACAGCTCGAGGCGGATGTTCAGGCGCTCGCTCTCCGGATGGACGGCGGCGGGACGGTCATCCTGGACCGGGACGAAGAGGACGTGCTGTCCCGGCGGCTGCTCAAAACGGCGCTCGTCACCGCGCTGCTACAGGACCACCTGGCAACTCGGGTCGACGGGGCGCACTATGGCATCGCGGGGAAGGGTACGCTCTCCTCGAACACCACCGTCTGGCTCGGGCGCTACGAGGGCACCGAGATGGACGCCGGGTCGTGGCTGCACCGCTTCGACTGCACCGACCGCCAGGCTCCGCACGTCACCGGTCAGGGATAGATTTTCCTCGTCTCGGCGCTCTCGCTCATCGGCTTCGGGATCGTCATGGGGGGGCCGGTCGAGATCCCGCCGGTGCTCCGGCCAGGCTCGTCGATGGTGGCAGCGTTCCGTCGGATCATGGCCGGCGAGTGCGAGCCACGCGGTGGTCTGGCCGACGACGCCGTCGCTGACGCTCCAGGACATCGATGCCATGCTCGCCGCGTTCCGGGAGTTCGGCGGTGACATCACGCCGGACGAGCGTGGTTCCTGGCGAGCCGTAGCAGACGATGACGCGCTATCCGGTTGTCGGTTGCGGACGTCCGCCTGAGATCCGGACGGTCGGACGCCGATTCCGTCGAGTGCATCGCGGTATGGGCGATGCTTCCGAGGCTGCGTAGACAAGAGTGGCTGTCATCCAAGTCACTGTCCGTACTCGAGGATGTAGCGCGCTTGTGCCAAGCGCCGACCGAGAAGGGTGCGCTTTGGCCTTCCTCGTAGTCGCCACGCGTGCGGCGAATGGCATGCCATCGCGCCAGTCATATGGCGCGAGAGCTAGGCGCAGGACGTTCTTGAATGCCTCCTGGGCCCAGTCATGTTTGACACCCTACACTTGGCTGGACTCGTTGCACGCGAATCAAGAACTGAACACCATTCTTTCCGTTGTTCCTTGCCATCTGGCAGGACCCGGTCTCGAGAGCGTTCGAAAGAGTGGGCACGCAGACAGTTGCGAGTATCTTGTGCCTCGCTGTTACACCTCGGATCGTGGGGAGATGGATCTTGGGGCTATTGCGTGCCTACGTAGTAGGCGATATGATCTCCGCGTGCAGAGAGTGCGCGCGAGGACCTCAAATGGACACTTCCCGGCCAAGAGCCCAGCACCGGACTCCGCGGTGCCCAGCAAGGCACAAGTTGGTGGTCGATCAATGCTTCCTGGCCATTGGCAGCCTGTTGAAGCGTATCCTCGTTGGCACTCGTCGGGAACCGCGTCCCTGCCCGCCTGGATACAAGCCACCATGTTTCGAAGACCGCCTTGGGTGCGCAAGCTTGCTTCTATGGAGAGCTGCCTCAGTAGCCTCGTCCCAATGAAGAGATCCAGCCAGCACCAAGTCTGATTCGTTCTACACTGGACATCGAGCTGACGCTCGGATGGGAGGAGTTGTGGAGGTACAAACGCCAGACGGTGGTCTTAGTGGCAGCCAAGCCGTCTATGAGCTGATCGATGACTTGGTTGAGCAGGAAAGAGCTCGCCAGCAAACCTTAGAAGAACGCGGCGTACGAGTCATTACGGCATCCGCAGCTTTCGCCACGCTCCTATTCGCGATTGCCAAGTTTGGCGTCGGCGAGAATAGGCATCTTGGCCTCCGAGAAGACGGCTTCCTGGTTGGTGCACTCGTGTGTTTCGCGCTTGCTGCCGGGCTGGGCGTCCTCACTAACCAGCTGCGGGGATACAGCGATCCCACGACGAGCTTCCTGAAACAGCTGATCAAAGAATCGAATACCAATGGAAGTCGTCTCGTCGGCGAGCTTTGGGTGGGTTGGTTAGGAGACGCTCGCCGCGAGAACGATTTCAAGGCGATCTATCTGTTTCTCGCGATCTCATTCCAGATGCTGGCCGTGATTTCTGTCGCCGCAAGCGTCACTATCCTGCTCACGGACCCGAGTCGACTGCCCTGGCTGCCCGTCATCGGTGGCGCAAGCTTCTTCGCGTTCCTGATGGTAGCGAGACGGGCGGTCCCGACTACCTGGAGGTATTGGCGGCAAGCCGTGTCAGCTTCGTGAGGTCTCGATGAGGCGCACGTCGCCACTTGGTGGTCCGTCTAGCCTCTTAGTTACCTTGAGATATCTTGAAGCAGATCCTCTAGTTCTTCGATGAGATCCGGGTTCTCCAGGTGCTGGACTAGGGCAGCGAAACCCCGGGAATCGAACTCGTCCACAAGGCTTGCCTTGGACGTGGGCGACGCGGATAAAGGCGAACGGGCAACGGAGCACGACGCTCTGGGCCCGACCGTTCGCAATACGGATGCAATGCACTCAAAGACGGCGCCGTTGAAGAGCCGTCGGAGGGCGGGGTCGTCCGCGGCAGGCGTGGTCGGTCGTGGCGCAGTCGATGACCAGCTCGATCGAGCCGTCCAAGACCTCCTGCCAGTCGGCGAGCGTGGCGTCGGCCGTTTCGAGCAGCCGCTTGACCTCATGGGCCTCGGCCGAGATCCGCTCCTATTCGGACCGCAGCAGGTCGATGTCGATGGCGTCCTTAGTAGTAGGCGTCCATGAACCTTCCGGCGCTCGTCCTCCAGCCGGACCAACCGCCGGGTCTGGAACGCGCGCTCGTCGCCATGGACGGCGTGGCGGGCCACCACAAGGCGACGCTGGAGGCCGCGAGTTGTAAAGATAGAGGCGGGAATCGGATAGGCGGGTCGGCGGGACGTGTAGCTGAGCCGCGCGACTGAGCTTCTTGTTGGGAGTTCGGAGTTGGGAGCACGGCGCTAGTGGCCAACTATGAGAGCTGGAATGTTGCACCATCGTCCTCCGTCTGCTGACCCCCGCTTGGCAGGACCGGAAGCGCGTCTGTTGGATGACCTCCTTCTGTTGCAAACAAGGTGCTCGTCGGAGTCCCCTCGCTAGCGGTGTCAAAGGCACCGGCCAACGGGGCGTGCAGATGAGCCTGACCCTTTAGAAACGCCATGCATAGCCTGGCAAGGGCGAGCGCGTCTCCAGGTGAATCGACCGGGAATGCTCGCAAGCCGCTCAGCTCGCCCGGCTGCCGCACAGTGCGAGCGAAAACGTAGTCAACGATCAAGGGCAAATGACGGGCGGCTCTGGGTCGCTCGCTCAATCTCTCAATGACCTCGATGAGAGCGTCAGCGTAACTAGGGGGCCGCGGCGCAAGAGCACCCAGCGCCCCTACAGTTTCGGCGTGCCCCACTCCGGCAGCGTTGAGGGTGGACACAACAAGGCGGTCGACCACCTCAGAAAGCCGCTGCAAGTGTGCATAGCTTGCAAGGCCCTCCGCGAGGCGCTCGACCATGAACCGTTCGAAATCCTCCCGCGGTAAGATGAGGGCATTTCCAGCGAGTTCAACTGCGGCGACGCAGAATGCGGTGACTGCGTCTGCAATTAGCCAGCTTAGGGCCACCCCCTCATCTGCCTGAACCCCTCGCACATTCAGCCGAGATAGCGCGGTAATCGCTGCGATGCTGCGTTTGACAGCGAGGCTAGGCGGGATGTGCCAGAACTCGGAGCGAAGGAACCAGTAGGCTCGCTCAACATCAGGTCCCAGCGTTCGAGAGGCCTTACGAACCTCATCCTCCCGCACGAGTAACTCGGGATCATGGCTGCCCCACTCAGGCATGCGGTCGATGCCAAGTGACTTCTCACGCCGGGTAAGATCTCCCTCATCTTGGAGCAAGACGTCCAGTTCCCGACCGACCTGCCTCGATTTGCTCGATGCGCGCCCTGACATGAAGAGCGCTGCTCGCTGTGCATCTGTGAGCTTAGCCAACCCCGATAACCAGATCATGCGGTCTAGCTCTCTCACGCTCGTACCCGTCTTGCATTCTACGATGGTGCGGGTTGGCCTAAGGTCGACGCCAAAGTCGATGACCAGGAGATCAAGATCGGTCACCGTGAGCCTTGACGGCGTGAATCGACGATTTAGGTCAACACGCCTCCGGACAAAACTTCCTTGCCGGTTGAACAGGCGGGCGACCCTACACTCAAAGAGTCCACCTGGTGGGGCGGCCTTCTTCGCTGCCATCAAAACTCCTCAGCGCGAGTCACTCGGCCAATTTCATCACGCAAGCGCGCGATCGAGTAGTCAAAGAGCTCCCGCGCCTCAGGACGCAACTCGCTCAGGCTCTGCCGATCTCGCTCAGGGTCCACGAAGCCTCCAGGCGTCCACAGGGACGCCAGTGGGTCGTTCTCAGCGAGATCGCCGGCCCGCCCCATATCAGGCCTGGCCGCCGCTCGTAGCAACTCGAGGGAGTCCTCGACAACGTCTCGCTTAACGAGGTGGAGGTGAGAACGCCCCTTGTACACACTCGAGGCACGCACGCGAACAATACCAAAACTCTCCAACAGTGGGTAATCGGACGTGATGGCCGAAGCCGGACCCACCGTTCCTCGTTGTAGCAGGGCATTCACGAGTACGAGCGGCGACTGCACACGCCCCGTGCCAGGGAACCCGAAGTGGTGGCCGAAAAGAATGTGTGCGACGAAAAGCTTCCGCTCGTGCAGCGCGTCGGAAGCGTGCTTTCTCGCCAATTCACGCTCGAGTGCCGGGGAAAACGCGAACGACTCCTGGCGTTGGGTCGTCGTGACGACGCGAGCTGCATCGAGAAAGCCTACCTTGCGCGCACCCCTAAGAATGTCCGCCTGAACAGCTCCGATGTGGCGGATCGGGATCCCGGGGTGCTCCATAGCTTGTCCCGATAGGTGTGCCAAGAGATCGCGCTCATCAGGTGGCAAGGCTGCGAGGAAGGATGCGATGCGCTGGGCATTCTCTCCCCACACGTATTCGTTGTAGATGATCTCCTCGTCCAGGTGTGCCGACCTGGCACGACGCAGAAGTCCAAGAGAGGCCGCCGCAGCCAATGCACGCTGGCGAACGTCGTCAGGAAAGCCCATCGATTCGAGAGCGGCCTCATGGTCGGATGCAAGAAGTGGGGCGGATGCCGCGAGCGCCACTGCCTCCAGGGTACACTCGTCCTCAGCGCGCGGTCCGAGGTGCCGCCAAACAGCGTACACCTGCTCAAGAAAAGGCGCAGCGGCGCCGACATATTCCTCGACCGCCTCGATATCGGCGCCCTGCAGTCTGTAATCGATGACAGCGGCTCGCTTGAGCACGGGCAAGGACCAGAGGATCAGATCACTCGGGTCAAGAGCAGCCAAGCGTGCAAACTCCACGACCTCAACCGGTGTCAGATCTTGGCCACGCCGGCGAATCCGGTTCGCAAAATCCATGGATCGGCCAGCTTTGATGGCTGCTCCGATGTAGCTGGTAGCTGTCGTCGCTGGCAAATCGCGGGCGTGTTGATAGACGCGCAGAATGACCCTGCCATGGTCCACTGCGTTCACGGTCGCTCTGTAAACCTCACACAAACAGGCGGGACACTGACACGGCGAAACGTGGCGTATCGGCCTCCACCCGTCCGAAGCGTTCAATCGTAACCCAGGCGGAGGCGATCCGGCCTGTGCTCGAGGGCAAGGTCGATGGTCGCGCGGCGTTCCTCGCCGGTGGCATCCGTGTGCGCGGTGACGTCATGGCCGTCGAGCGGCTGTCCTCGGCGCTCGGGACGCACAAGCGCCACTCATTGGCTGGACGTGACGGCAATGGCTGAGAGCCGTGGACTGGTTCAGCAACTGAAGGTGTACGCCGGCGGCGTAACCTTCACCGTGAGGGACGGCGATAGCTTAGCCCAGCTCTCCCCAACGCCATAATGCCACCCGTTCGCTGTCGCCGGAGTACGTGAAAGTACCTGGTAGACGATTTGAACTATCTCGGCTCGAGAAGATAGAGAGTGGGTGGCGATGGCGCTTTCCTATGGGCGCACCACAACAGCCGATGGAAAGCCCCCCCCATCGAGCAAGCTGACGCGACCCGAACTGCGGTCGACCAATCCAAGTTTGGCTCCGTTCAAGCAGGTGCCGAGAATGTAGTCAGGGGTGACAGCGAGTGATCTGATGTTGCCGCACAATGCGATCTCGCCAGCAGGTTGTCCGTTCTCGAGCATCCGAAGGTGCGTAGAACCGGCGATCGCCCATAGTGTCATCGTTTCGTCCGCCCACAGCGCTCCGGGCAAGGTGCCGCCCCCAGCCACGCCGATGACGGCACTGTTGGCTGACGGGAGCTCAACGCGCTCGAGTTGCGTGGCTGCTGATCCGCCCGTGCCGTTCGCCAACTCACTTGCCACGACCACATCCTTCACATACGCCAGCGCACCCGGCTGGCCGCGCAACCCGATGTCCTCGACCGTGTTGAGGTTCGCGTCCATCAGGACAAGCCGGGAGTTGCTGGTGCCGAGGGCTATCCGACTGCCATCTGTGGCCATGGCGTTGACCTGGCCGTGGGGCGTTTGCCGACTCGTGAGTACTCGGTGGCTGATGAGATCCACCAGGTAGGCCACGGAAGTGTTGGTACGCGTGTCCGCAGTAATTGCGACCGCTCGGCGACTATCGTCGAGAATGACAACCTTCCTCACCGCTGGCCTACCCGAGGGTGTTGAGGCGTTCGAGACAGTCTGGCCGCCAGACGGCTCCATGACGCTGACCACAGGCACCTCGATGGACACAGGAGTTCCGAGCCCGTCTGGGAGGATCGGGATCTCGACGACCGTGCCGTCCAGTCCGCCCGCAACCACCAGCGTATCGTGGCTAGCGGCCAGACCCTGAGGTGGATTGGAGGAAACAACGGTCGGATCACCCGGCAGCGCCAAGATGTGTCCGCGATCGTCTTGCACCAGTGGTGACGGGCCGAGGAACCGGCCACGACCGAGGTCGAACTCATAGACGCTCTGGGATACGACCTCCAGAACGAAGGCCAATCGACCTAAAGGCCGCTCACGCCCCTCGCTGGCAGCATGGACAGGCTTCCCAAACGCGATGACGGGATCCGTCGAAACCGAAGGACTCGCCAACGCAGCCTGACGAGTGCTGGGCGTACTCGAGTGCTGAGCTCCAGCGCCACCCGCGCTACAGGCGGCCATCGCCGCACACGCTGCGACCATGGCAGCCGCAACAGCGCTTCGCGGCAGCCTCGAACTCGGGTGTACGCTTCGGAACCAGGCGGCCAACTGTGGCGTGGCTGCGCTGAGTGTGGCATTGTGGCCACGCAGCCCGCCCACGACCCGTGAGTTCGGCGCCGCACCTGCACCCGTCGTGCTGGTCGACGTCTCACCGGGGGTCCGGCCGGATGTGAGGCTTTCACCGTCCTTCACGGTGCCCAGGGCCCGACAAGCGAACACACGTGCTCGTCATAGGCATAGAGGTGGTAGGAGCGGCGGGCAGAGGAAGCTGGTCGACGTGCTGCTGGAGCTGGATGACGACGTCGACGCTCCGCCGCACTGAGAGAAGGTGTTGCTAGAGGAAGTGGCCGACGAGCCGCTGCTGGTCATGCTGCTGGATGAGGAGCTGCTGCTAGTGCTGGTCGTGCTGCTGCTGTTAGAGCTGTTCGTGGATCCGCTCGACGTGGTCGCGCCAGAGGACGTTGAGCTACTGCCGGGAGTCGTGCTCGCGCAGGAGGAGCTGGATGACGAGGAGCCGCTTGACGAGGAACTGCTCGAGCCGGACTGGGACGAGCCGCTCGAGCTCGAAGAAAGCGATCCACTCGAGGAGCTGCCGGAGCTACTGGATCCGCCTGATGACGAAGATGTGGAGGTGGGTGTGGAGCTCGTCGTGCATGTACTCGAGGAGCTGCTGGATGACGAACTCATGGAGGAGGAGCCGCACCGCGAAGCCGGTGCCGGGACTCCGGCAATACCGGCGAAGTCCCCAGGAAAGCGAGCATTGGCGTTCCCGTAATATGGCCCGCTTGGCGCCGAGGAGGTGGGATTCACCCCGCCGACGCCGTAGATCTGCCCTGCCGTATTGAGCACCAGCAGGTCATGGTGGTCAGCGGTGATCATGATCCCGGAGGCGCGTCCCTGGAACCCGTACACCGATGGCTCGATGGGGCCGGCAAAGGCGTTGCCGAAGCCGAATATCCGCCCTACGCTATCGACAACGTAGTCGCCATCGTCGGTGGGGACGAGGGCGAGACCAGCTGCGCTCGGCGCGGTCGGGTGGGCTGAATCTCGTATCTGCTCCTGCTGGAAGATGGTGCCGAAGCGCGCCCAGGGCGCTCCTCCGTGCCCGTCCTGGCTGCCGAAGCCGAAGACGCGGCCGGCGGTGTCCATGATGAGCATCCCGCGGGTGCTCCCGCCGCTCTCATGCGTAACCGAAATGCCGGCCGCGTTTCCTGAGCTGGTCGACTCCTTCTGACTGAGGGTGCCGAAGCCTTGGAAGCCGGCGGCGTTGCCCCGGCCGTAGACGTTGCCGGCGGTGTCGAGTATGTAGAAGCCCAAGCCATCGCCCGTTGTCGAGATGCTGCCGCCTGCCCCGCCCGGATCCTGGTCGCTGCCGTCGGAGGCGTGGTGCAGGGTGCCGAACCCGGAGAACGCGGACGCATTGCCGAGGCCGTAGACGTTCCCGGCGGTGTTGAGGACGTAGTAGCCGTCGGTCCCGCTGGGGTTCGACTGGCAGGTCGACGGACCACCAGCCCCGGTGTCGGGTGGGGGCGGGTTGGCATCGCCGCAGACCGCTGCGGTGGCGGGATCGCGAGGCAGTACGGCTGCGCCCAACACCGCGGCGCCAAGGGCGAGGGCACTCGCGATGACAGCCAGCCTGCGGGGACGGAAGAGGCCGCGGAGACTGGTCACGGAGCTGCTCTCCGCACCCCGGCAGCCCAATACCCCCTGCCGATGACACCCCGCGGAGATGAGGCAGGTCCACGATGCGTGTACAGGCCGCTGACCCGAACGGGGGAATCAGCCGGGTCACCGCTCGCAAGACGGCGCCGGCCACGCGGATGCTGGACCAGAGGGGCCCACCGGGAGATCGTCAGGCTGAGTCCGGCGGACAGCCCAGTCCAACCAGGCAGGGCCAGCGCGAATGGAGACACGAGACCCATCTCTTCCTCGGAACCCGGAACAGGCGGAATGAACAAAAGGAGAACCGCGTCTCATTGTACGCGCCGGGGCTCCGCAACGCCAGACCGCGTCCGATATCCTAGGCCGAGGATCGCGTTCCGGCGCCACGGAAGACTCTGCGGCGCAAGCCAGATCGCGCCGCATGCCTAGAATATGATAGCTATACTATAAGTTTACGTGCGCTCCCGGGGGCGTTCGCGACTCTCCGCCTATGGGTATGGCCATCGCGTCGATGGCGGCTCTCGTCCAGGGCGGACTGTAGCTCCCGGGGTCCGGAGACGCTGGTCGGGGCCGCCAGGAGCACCTCGCCTCTTCTCGATACGAATCCCGCCCCACGACCGCCCCCCCAACCCGCCAACCAGTCAACGCGGCAGTGCCTGTAGCAACCTGCCTCCGCCGTCGTGGTTAAGAATTAGGAGTCGGGCAGCAGGCCAGCCGGCCACCATCGACAACTCGGTCCTGTCAGGCGGCACCCTCCCGACACTCGTTTCCACCATGAACTGGAGGACTAGCTATGGCGACGTACACGGTGACAGGGGTCCGAAAGGAGCCTTCCGCAGACAGGTCACACGAGCACATCGAGGGTGTATGCACGAGCACCGGCACCCACTATACCCGTACCCAGGTCGTGGCCAGCATCGACGCCGGCAACACATGGAAGACGAGCGCGGACGGCTACGAGGCCACGATTGAGCCTATCAAGTACTGTCCAAAGCCCAACTGCTACGCAACGCCATACATCAAGACCAAGCCCGACAGCACCAAGAAGGACAATCTTGAGAACCTTGACCTGTGCTGACAGCTCCACACGACCGCGCTCTGAACCTATGCCATCATGTGTGGTCAGAACGTCCATTAGACTCGGTGCATAGCGGTCGTCAGCGAGGTGAACACCGCGCCATCGGCGATCCGGACATAATCGAGCGTATTGGAAGCTATGCCGTCGGCTACACGCAGGCGCCACCCGAGGGCCGGCGGGTCGCGCGTGCGATCGCAGCGTCGTCGTGCTTCCCACCGTTCGACGGAACTCGAAGCCCTGCCGGCATCTCCTAGACGCCTGCACTAGTAAGCCCTGCCGGCATCTCCTAGACGACCTGCACTAGAATGTGCTCTTCGGGGCGGGCGTCGGCTCCAATTACTCCTCTTGACGCCCGCCCCCCCAGTCCGCGAAGCCTCGCTCGGGGATCCGTCTCCGGAGACGGCACCTCAGGCTGTCCTCTCTGCCGGGCCCGACGGACCCAAGCCTGGTGGCCCACGTACCCTCACTCAACTCGGGCTAGGATCTCGGCAGTAGCCCCGACTTGAGGTGACCCGCCGGCGTGGGCAACATCGACAGGAGCCAGGTGGCGCTCCTATCAACGCACCGTCGGGCGCCTGCTGATCATGCGCGCCGGATGGCTCACCTGTTCACGACCGGATCGGGACTGACAGTTACGGTGCGGCGCGCGCCTGGTCGAGGTCTGGGCCGTATTCTCAGGTGATGCGGTCGGTCCAATAGCCCGCACGCTCAACCAGCTGTTGGAGGTATCGGACCACTCGCGGTTCCTCGGCCTATCTGACCTCCTCGCCGCTTGTGGCGTAACCGGCAGACGCTGGTGGTGGCGCGGCAGACTACCAGGCCCGCCACTACGCGATCGCCGGAACAGGTTCGGCTTCCCGCGGACCACTAAGATCGCGCCCTCAGTTCCGCGGACGGCTGTAGCCCGAGGGTGGTCCAACGGAAGCAGGTGACTCGGAAGCTTCATCCGATGCCACGATCATATCGAGGCTCGCGACGGCGCCATCGATGAGATCGTCGAGCGGCAATTCCTCCAGAGCAGACGAGGCTCTCCTGTACGGTGGTTCATTGACGCACAGGAGTATGCCTCCGGCTCGGACTCTGCGCACAGCGGCCACTATAAACACCGCAGCACACTCCATCTCGGAGGCTAACGCACCGCCTCTCTGCCACGCTTTCCAGCTCTCGAGCAGCGCGCCCTCGGTCGGCATTGTCTCGGGCTGCGTCTGTCCATAGAAAGAGTCTTTGGAGTGCACTACTCCTACATGGTATGGCGTAGATCGGGCGCGCAAAGCGTCGGTTATCGAGCAGACGATTCCTGGCGAAGCAAGGGCGGGGTAGGGGAGGGGCAAGTACTGCCTCGACGTCCCTTCATCGCGCACGGCCGCGGCTGCCACGACCAGGTCGCCCTTGCTAACGTGTGGCTGGATGGCCCCGCACGTTCCTACGCGAAGGACGGTGTGTACTCCCAACCTCGTCAGCTCTTCAACCGCTATTGCCGCAGAGGGACCGCCGATGCCAGTCGACGTCACCGAAACTGAGATGCCACGCAAACTCCCCGTCCACGTGGTGAACTCGCGATTGGCGGCCACAAGTCGGGGGCTGTCAAATCGCGCGGCGATTGCCTCGCAGCGGCCAGGGTCGCCAGGCAGGAGAACATACCCCCCGACATCGCCGTCGCAGCCGTGAAGGTGATACTGGCGGTTCGTCATATCTGACCGCATCCTACCGGAACTCGGGCGACACAACACCTCCACCACTACTGCATCGGATTCGGCCGCTGCCAACCCTTCGGACCCCTCCCAAGGTATAGGCGCCACCCATGCCTGAGTGGCATTTCAGGGTGGAGCTCGGGAAGACTACCCCATGGCGCCGGCAATCGGTACACGGTGCGGTGCGCAGCGCGTAAGGGGGAGCGCGCAGTGACAGCGTCTCTGCGGCGAGAGAGTTCCTCAAAGCGAGCGCGGACGAGGCCGGGGTTCCGGCTGGGCACATCTTGATCGAGGAAAGCCTTGAGGTCGTCCGCAAGTTGCAGATTCTCGGTACAGGAGTGCTCGTGTTCGATCTCTCTCCGCTCAGGCCCGGAAGTGCTCGCGAAGGCCGTCAGGCCCGTTCCTACAAACGCCACGAGCGCGGCCACAGGCTGGCCCACGGCAGTCAGCACCAGCCCTACAGCAGCGGAAGCGATGGAGACTGCCGTGATAATGAAATGCCAGCCGCGCCAGAAATCAGCCTCCTCTCGGTGGGCCTTGTGCCATGCAATGGCGCCCGTACGCATATCGTCGGCAAGTTTGCACATCCGCTGAATGTCTTCCTCTGGTGGCACAAATACCGCGGCGGGAGTCGCGACACCAGGAGGTTGCTCACTCACGGCTCGACCCGGTCTGCCCAGTCACCGGTCATCGTCGCTGGTCGCCCTCCTGTCTTGAGCGCCGGAGCGAGCAGACGATGCCGCCGCGAGTTCGCCAGCCAGGTGAGCAACACGCGCGTCGACCAGCCTGGCGACCAGCAGAGATGAGAACCCCAGAGCAGTGGCCCAGGTGAGCACCCCCATCGTTGTCGTCTGAGGCTCGAAATGCGTGACGATGCCGGCGGCGAGGCCGCTCTGGAGAACGAGAACCCCGAGGACGGCGACAAGGGCGCCGAGCGGTAGCCTCAGCCAGCTCTCGGTAGCCCGCACATAGTCAGGCACGGACACCGACCGCCTGCGTAGCGCCATCACGGTCGACACCAGTCCGCCAAGGGCTCCTAGGCCAGCCACCTCGAGGACTCCCCCGCGGTGCGGTTCACCGCCCGGGCAGAAAGCGACGGCACTCGAGGGCGGCTTGGTCGCTGCGCAGAGCGGTAAGAACCATCCCCAGATCATGGTTATTGCCGCCAACCCTCCTAGCGCGATGAGTATCCACCAGCTGACCCCCTGAAGTCGATTCTCAAACGTGTGCCAGCGTTCCTCGGTGGCGGCAGCCTCGATACTGATGTGCAAGACAGCTCCCCGGACCGCATTCCGCAGCTCCGTTCTGCACTGTTCATCCTTCGCCGAGAGGAAGTCGTCGAGAATCCTCCCCTCGATGACGCGCACCTTCGCGGGCATGCGAATGCTGTCGAGACTGGCCCGCAGGTCTGCGATGCGCTGCGCGGCTGGCGTGTCGCCTTCGATATCGATCAGCTCGGCATCCGCATGGGCAAGAGCAAGGAAGGCGTCGTGGAGGCATTGGGTAGACCCCTTCGGCTTCAGCCATAGCGGTCGCCAATTGCCACGTTCCTTGCAGCGGGACAGCGCGAGTGCGTCAGCAATATGTCGCCAGACGCTACGGACTACCCCCTTATCGGCGTCGGCAGGCACTCCCTCTAGCCGATGCCAATACGCTCCCGCTTCGCGCCGCACCGCCGCGCGCCAACCGTAGGGAGCATCGCCATCTTGCTGGAGACTGACCGGCTTCTGAAGTAACTGATCTCGCACTGTCACCCCCGACAGTGCCGGATGACCACCCAAACCGATGGGACCAGCCTGAGCCGGCGGCTCCGCCGCGAGCACGACCGTACCAGACGCGGCCGCTCCTCGTTCCGCGGTCGGAGGCGAAGGCTGCGGCTTCATTCGTCTGTACTCGCGATCTCCCGATCGGTTGTCCCGTTGGGCAGTTTGTGCCCATCGGTGCAACTCCGGCTCGGCGTGGGCCTCTTACCCGTGGTTCACGCGCGAGCAGCCGGTTTGCTACAAGGACAATGGCCCCTCCGTTCCCTTTCGCTTTGGAGCGCCGCCTCGAGCCTCGAAACAGAACACCCCAGGAACGGCCTGCGTGGTCCACCCCCCAGGGGGCGCGGCAGCCCACCCTCAACGGACCACGGGCCGTCTGACCGCCGCTCAGAGTTCCGGGCCGTCCACGAAGCTCTGAGGCAGTGGCCGTCGCGCGTCCTCGAGCCTGAGCCACCGCGGCGCCGCCCGCGGTAGGGAACGCAACCCGTCTTCCCACCGTTGGGATCTCACGAACCCCAACAGCGTGTTCGATCGCGGATCGAACTGCGCCGCCACGCGGTGTGTCCCGCATGGATCATTCGCTATCTCCGCTGACACTAGAATTGATTGAGCAGAGCGCGCCGCAGACGCTCGAAATCCGCTCGGTCGATGACGTTTAGCCGCCGCTTGTCATGCGGCCGCCATGCCCACCACCGGCCGGTTCAGCCGCATCCCCCCGGTACTGCCTTGGAACGGCGCGTTGCCGAAGCTGAAGATCCCGCCGTCCGAAGCAACCAGCCAATAGCCGCCACCGTCGCCCGTCCTCGACATCCCCACCACGGGCTGGTTCAGGCGGAGGTTCCCGGTGCTGCCGCGGAAGGCAGCGTTGCCGAAGGCGAAGATCCCGCCGTCGGATGCCACCAACCAGTACCCGCCGCCGTCAGGCGTAGCCGCCATCCCCACGATCGGTTTGTTGAGGTGCATGCCCCCGGTGCTCCCGAAGAAACCGGCCTTCCCGAAGGCGAACACGCCTCCATCAGAGGCCACCAACCAGTAGCCGCTACCGTCCGGCATCGCCGCCATTCCCACGACCGGTTTGGCGAGATGAATGTTCCCGGTGCTGCCGCGGAACTGGGCATTGCCGAAGCTGAAGACCCCGCCGTCCGACGCTACCAACCAGTAGCCGCCACCGTCCGGTGTCGAGGCCATCCCCACGATGGACTGGTTCAGGCGCCTATTGCCGGTGCTGCCGTGGAACCCGGCGTCGCCGAAGCTGAAGACGCCGCCGTCGGAGGCCACTAGCCAGTACCCGCCGGGGCCTGGCGTTCCCGCTATCCCGACGATGGGTTGATTCAGGCGAATGTTGCCGGTGCTGCCGTGGAAGGGCGCGCTGAAGCTGAACACTCCGCCGTCCGAGGCCACCAACCAGTAACCGCCACCCCCAGAGGTGCTCCCCGAGCTCGCGGTTTCCGTCAGCACCGCCGAGCCGTGGACCCCATTCCCAGCAGTAGCCGTAATCGTCTCGGGGCCCGAAGTGCGCGAGGCGGTGATGGTAGCCGTGTGCGTCCCGTCGCCATGGTTGACGAGGCCTCCGAAGCTGACGTCGCCGTCGGTGTTCCAGCGGATCGTCTCGCTCGGAACGCGGTTGTTGTTGGCATCCGTGACGACCGCGAGTGCCTGGGCCGTCGACGTGCCATTCGCGGGGATCGATGCTGGGCTGAGTGTCACCGTCACCTTCGCGGTTTGCCCGATGACGACGTAGCTGTAGGTGTCGGTTGCCGAGACGGCCGGCTGACTGGCCGCGTCCTGAGCGGTCAGCACGTCGCGGCCCGAGCTCGGAGGCACACTCGCCGAGGTGTAGGTGATCTGAACCGTCCCGCTGTCGTCGGTGATGCAAGATGCTGGTGTTGGGTTGAGGATGATGGTGCTGGTGGTCTTCGTACTCGGATGACACGTTGCCGTTGCTGATGCTGGAGCACCGGATGTCACCGGCGCGGGTGCGAACGAGAGATAAACGGGGGCTTGCGGTATACCGAATCCACCAGTGTCTTGTGCTTGCACTTGGGGTTGGGTGCTGGGCTGCCCACCACCCTTCAACGAGCCATCAGCAGCAATCGGCGTCGGCGTCCAGGCTAGCGAGTTGATCGCCACGAAGCTGTATGCGTCCGATGTCGGACCCGCTGCCGGATTTGTCGTCGCATCCTCAGCGGTGATTACGTCTGTCCCGGTACTCGGGAGTTGGCTTGGGGTGGTATACGTCATCGAAATGTGCCCGGCATTGTCTGCTGTGCAAGGAGTCGGGTTTTTGGCGTCGGAGGAGATGGCGCCGCTGGAGTTTGTCGAGCTGCTGCATTGGAAGGACGATGCCGATCCGCCACCACCGCTGTTCGGAGTGAAGTAAAGGAGGACATTGGCGTTGGGAGCCGAGTTGCTGCCGATCAAGGCCGTGAGCGTGACCTGGACCGAGCTCGGACCGGCGGGAGTGGTCGTCGTCGTGCTCGACGACGGTGTCGTCGTCGACGAACTGCTACCGGTCCCCGACGACGCAGCGGTCGAATTGCTCGAGGAGCTGGAGCTCGACGACGTCGCGGTCCCGCTGCTGCTCGCACTGCCTGAACCACTCGATGAGCTAGATGAGCAGGACGACGAGCTACTCGAGGACGAGGAACTCGAGGAACTGCCACATGGCACCGGCGATGGCCCGAGGCTGCCGGGCGGCGCTATGGGCGAGGGAGAGAAGACGTACGCGTTGATCGGTGAGTAGGCATAGCTCACGCACGTGCTCACCAGCTGGCCCGGCGCGCCTCCGGCTTGGTCCGGTGGGCAGCTGCTCGGCAACGACACGGATCCGCTTTGGTCCTTGGGGAACGCAGCTGATCGCGCGACGAAGATGTCCTCGCCGCCCTTGGCGGACGTCGACGTCGTGTACTGCACCGTGACGGTCGTCCCCTGGTGCGCGCCGTAGTCCTTTTGGCCCGATGGGTCTAGGGCGGCACAGCTCGTTCCGGGAGGCGTGCAAACCGTGGCGTCGTTCTGGGTCGGCGAGAAGATTAAGAAGTCGGAGCTGCCAACGACATCGTTCGCATTGGCGTCCTTGGCCGTGAAGGTCAACGTGACTGGCGATGAGGCTCCGCCCAAGCTTCCGGGGGGGGCGATCTGGCCGTTGGTCGCCGGCTGCGCCGAGCTGGCGCCATTCTTCTGAGCAGTCACGGCGTAATGGGTCAGGGCGCCGTTGCTGTATTCAGCCTGCACGGTGCATGCCTTGGGTGTCGGCGTTACCGCGCAGCCACCGGTCGTGCTCCCGGGCTTATCGCCATCAGTGCTGGTGGCCGTGATGACATCGGTACCAGTTCCCGGTCCGCTCGACACATAGGTCACAGACACCTGTCCGGCCCCGTCGCTGGTGCAGTCCACCGGACCGGGAGAGCCGGCCGACAGGGTGGTCACCGAGCTCGAGGGCGGCGTTGCGCTGGCAGACGAGCTGGAGCTCGATGTCGAGCTGGAGCTCGTGCTGCTGCTGCTGCTGGGTGGTGGGCAGTCGAGCTCGACGGTTCCGGACGGCGCTGTCGCCCCGCCGGTTGCGGACAGCTTGACCGAGACCTTGACGCCCCCCATCCCGTTGCCGGCGTTGTCCTGGGTGATGACCGGGACGGGCACCCGCTGCCGCGCAATCAGGCTCCCACCCGTGGCGAAGATGCAGGGTCCACCCGACGCCGGTACCGGTTGCGGACAGGGGGTGATCGACAACCCGGCGAAGCTGCCGAACTCGTAGCCGTCAGCGCCGGACGCAAGTGGCGTTCCCGAGGCGACGTCGGCGGCCGTGATCATGTCCTCGCCGCTCGACGGAGGGCACTGCGGGGGCGTATAGGTAATGGTGAGCTGTCCGTTGGGCATCGACTGCAGGCTCGGCGCGCTGCCCAGGGGCATCGACTGAGGGCCGCTCAACGCGCTGCCCACGAAGGGATTGGGGGGAGGGAGCAGGCTCCCGGGAACATTGGGGGCGGAGAGGTAGGAGAGGTAGACGGATGGAGCCTTCGCGCTCTGGGTGCCGCCCGTCGAGGTAACAACGTGGCCACCCTCGTCGAGTGCGAAAAGGGTGAGGGATTCGGACTTCGGAGATGCGAGCGGGCATGTCGGGTCGCCGGGGCTTGGCAGCGTCTGTGTCGGGATTGGGGCCGGCGTGAACAGATACTTGGCCACCGACGAGAATCGGTAGACGTCTGGTGCCGGCGCCGGCGTTGTTCCAGGCGCACTCTGGCCAGACGATCCACTCTGCGCGGTGATGATGTCCTCGCCTCCAGTCGGCATCGTCGAGGTCGTTGAGGGCATGCTGTAAATGATTGGCACGGCTCCGTTCGCGTCCGCCGTGCATGCCGCTGGCGTCGGAGTCAATGCCACCGACCCCGATGATCCGGCACAGCTGGCATTCGCCGTACCCTTTGCTGCGGGCGCTGACGATCCTGGGGGATACCCTGTCAGCGACAAGGACACAGGAGCCCCGGCCACGCCAACACCACCGGCGTCCTGCGCGATCACGCTGATCACCCGGGAGTTCCCGAGGTCCAATGTCCCGTCCGGGGCGATCCGGCAGGTCGTCACCCCCGACGGCGTGCAGCTTGAGCTGTCGCTCTCGATGTACGTGTAGTGGTCGACAACCCCGGTCGAGGCCCTGGGGTGAAGCGCCGGCCGCAGCACCGCGAGCAGACCGCCGATCAGCGCGGACATCATCAGCAGCGGCGCGAGCGTCCGCACCAGAGATCGCTTCCTAGTCATGACACCTCCGCCCCGCCCCGATGCCGTTTGAGCGCTTGCTGTACCCCGCCGTCAATCTCATTCCTCGGCAAACGTCACTACCGCTGCCCCGGCGCCAGGTACGGCGCCGGATCGAGCAACTCACCCTTGTGGCGGATCTCAAAGTGCACGTGCGGACCCGTCGACCAACCGGTTGATCCCTCGAGCCCGATGGCGTCGCCCTGATGGACCAGTTGTCCCGCGCTAACGCCGATCCGGTCCAGGTGTCCGTAGAGGGTCGCGAACCCGTCCGGATGAGCGATGAGGACGTAGTTCCCGTAGCCGACGTAGTGACCCTGGCTGTCGACGCTCGATGTCGCCAGCAGCACCACGCCATCAGCCGCCGCCCGCACCGGCGCATCCAGCGGCGCCGCGAGGTCCAGACCGGTGTGGAAATGCGGGTAGAACACACCGTGGTACACAAGCGGCGGCTCGAGTCCGAAGTCGGTGGCACCGAATGGTTGGGTCAGGGTCCCCGCTAGCGGCAGCATGAATGGCTGGCCGGCCTTGATCTGCTGCAGCTGCGTTGCCGACAGCGATGTCAGCTCCTGCAGCTTCTGCTGCGCGGCGGCGATCGCCGCCTCTTGACCGACCTGCGTGCCCGCAACGTTGAGATCGTAGTCAACCGCGTCACGAATGGATGCGGCCTCCTGCTCCACCGCTGCAAGCAGCGCCTGTTGTTCGGTCTGATCGCGCGCGGTATCGAGGTAGATGCTGTATTCGACTCGGAGAGCGGTCCGGTACAGCTGGTTAGTACTGTCACGACTGTCGATGAGCTGAGCCAGATGGTCACTCGCCGCTGGCTCGGGAGCTGCAGCCGGAGCCGGCGAGTTGGGCATGGCCGCAGCTGCCAATGCGAATTGCTGGATCTCCGTCTCCTGCTGCGCGAGACGGTCCTGCAGAAACGCGATCGAGCTCTCGACGCTGACCAACCGCTGCCATACCGGCGGCCCTTGGGGCAGGACAACAGCCAGGATCCCCTCCCTTCCTGCGGACTGCGCGCTCGAGCCTCCCGATCGGCTAGTACCCGGACCCGTCCCGCCGGGACCCTCCCCGACCAGAGCCGCTGGGTTGGCCCCAACGCTGAGACCGAGCAGCCCGACGAAGGCCACCGGTCCGAGCGTCAGCGCCATGGTTCGGACCGGATGGCGCGCGATCCCGCGCAACGGGGGTGGGAGCCGATCCCTGGCTGGAAGCCATCGCCTCACCGGCAGCACAACAGCCTGCACCATCCGCCTGATCAGCCGTCTTCCTCGCCCCGTCCCCGCCATCACCAGGATGGGAACGAGTCCCAACGGGGCGAGCGGGGAAAAAGGAGGTGGCCCGGCCCCAGGGCCGCCACTGCGAGCGGACCCGGCTGCGCCCCCGAACCCCTTGACCGACCCGTGATCGCGGGTTGGCTGCTGGCTTTGGCGGTGCCACGCCGCCAGGGCAGCCGGTCGGAAGTGGCGGAGATCCGGCGGCTCCCCGGATGCTGGCTGCCGGATGATGCTGAGCAGCTCCCCGAGGTAGCCGGCGTTGTGGAATGCCACCGCCACCTGGTCCGCCGTCGCCGGGGACACCGGCGCCGGCGGGAGGGGCGGCGACGCCGACGTCCCGGGACCTGTCGCTCCCGGCGTCGGTAGTGTTGGTTGCCCCGTCTTCCCAGGGCCCTGTCCACCCCCAGGAGCGCTCCCCGCGCTCCCGCCTTGCGGCGATGGTCCGGCACTCGTCGGCGTCGGCGCGCTGTCGCCGTGCGCCGGATCTTGTGTGGGCCGGGCGCCGCTGCTGGCAGTGGGTGTCGGGGTCGGATTGCCGGCCGTGTCCGCCGTTGGCGTTGGGGTTGGTGTCGGGCTGCTCTTCGCGGTCGGCGTCGCTCCGCCCGAAGGCGTTGGACAGACGAGTGCGATTGGGCAAGTGTCGGCGAACGCGGCTGTGCTCCTGGAGTCGCGACCGCCCAAGGCAGACAGCACCGTGGCGGCGCCGGCGGCCACGAATGCGGTGCCAACGATCGCGCTGACTCGGCGTACCCAACCACGCCTTCTCCGGTGCCTCAGGCGGTACGAGCGTGCCTGCAACGCCATGCTCAGGAGGCCGCAGATCCCGCTTCGGTCGTCCGCTCGTCGGAGCCCGCCTGGTCGCATGCCGCGGCTGTTGCGTAGACGGTCCAGGCCCCCGCCACCACTGCATAGGCCAGCAGCACGGCGAGCGCCAGCCCGATCACCACCGGGCCGCTCCCCTCCACCGCTAGGGGGAGACACGGCCCGCCGGCGTCGCCGGCGGCCCGCCAGGAAGGCTGGGTATCTGTGCGCGGAGCGGGACCATCCATCGTCAGGGGCCGGTTCCTCATGCCCCATCACCAGGCGTTCGCCCGGCGCCCTTAGGCGATGGGTGCCGAGAAAGAAGACGCGTGTTCACCCCTCTTTCTTGCACCTCACCGGCGGGCGACACGAGAGTTGCCAACAGGCCACCGATGCCCGCAAATCCACCTCTCGTTCTGAGACAGCCGTCCTCAACGAGCCGTCTATGTAGCTCTGGGTCGCCTCCCGCGTGTTTAACCACTAAGGGCTGTCTCCGCTGGGGGTACCTGTCGGGTTGAGCGCGCTTCTTATCCGGGTTCGAAAGAAAGCACGAATCTGGCCCGTTATCCGGGTTCGAAGGACCCCTGCGCCTCCTCACGGCGCCTCCGGCCCCTTTAGGAACAGCCCTCCCCCCAATCCCGGGCGGGCGGCACCACAGCCGCTCGCCCTCCTTGTGACCTCGGGCGGCGGTGGTTCTGGCGATGAGCCGATCGTCGCATTCTCTAGCTCCCCAACCTCGCAGCCCGGTGGCGGACTCCGCCCGGGCTCGAAGGGATGTTCCCCGAGGAACTGGCCACCGACCTCCCCATCTTCTGATCCCCCGCAAGAATCTCGCTTCGAGACACGTCTCTCCTACTCGCCCAGCCGGGATTGATATTCCCTCCTGACCGCCTGTTCTCGCGAGCCGGCGGTTCCAGGGAGGAACGCCCGGTCGACGACCCCAGCTATGGGGTGAGCACTCCAACCCCCTCAGTCGCGTTGGCCGAGGCAGTCGCAGGCGGCTCGCAACACTCAAAGTCGACCTCCCGGGAAAACTGCCTCGCAGCGCGCCGAGCCACATTCGTTCGCTGGCTCCGCGTCTTCCCGCGCGAGCTGTCTCCAAGCCTCCGGGGCCGCACGGTTCCCACTCCGCCACCCGTGATGTGTCGGACAGTCGAAGCCGGACGCGTCCCGGTCGGTGGCACCAGCGACCGGTAGATCATCCCGGCCACGGTCTCGACGAATCGTCCGGAAGGTACGCTCGGATCAGTCAGCCACGCCTGCACGCTCCCCTCGGCGAGGGCCAGCATCGCCTGGGTGACCAACCGCGCCTCCGCGTCCGACGGCCACACGACGCCCGCGGAGGCGACCGCCGGTCGGAAGAGATCGAGGTAGCTGTTGGCCAGACGCCGACGGAGCCCCTGGAGTGCCGACGCTATCGCCGGATCCAGCCGACCGGCCGCCCCGAACAGAAGCTCGTACTCGGTCCGATGCGCAACGACAAAGTCCAGGAAGACGGTCACCCCCATCCGCAGCATCTGCTCGAGAGGGGCCTCCCGCGGGATGCCCTCGATGAGACGATCAATGAGCTCACTCGCCTCGCGCTCCACAACAGCGGTCAGCAAGGTCGGCCGGTCAGGGAACATGCGGTCGACCAGGCTTGGCGCGACTCCTGCCATCCCCCCGAGTCGGGCGTTGTCCAGGCCCTCGTAGCCGTCGGTGACAAACAGATGCCGTGCAGCTGCCAGAATGCGCTCGCGCGCCGGCGCCGGCTGATTCACCTCAGGCCTCGGCCCGCGCGCCCGCCAGGAGCGGGACCAGCGCCCGCCGGATCATCGCGGCCAGGACCTGGATCAGCCGGCCTCGAGGCAGCGTCGCCTCAGCAAGCCACGCCTGGACTGCCCCCTCGACCATGGCCATCATCGCGTGGGCGGTCAGACGCGCCTCGGCTTCGGATGGCCATTTGATTCCATAGGCCTCGACCGCGGGTCGGAAGAGCAGCAGATACGCGTCGACCAACCGGTCGCGCAGGCTCTGCAGGAGCCGCGCGACGTCCGGCTCGAGCCGACCGGTCAGCCCGAACAGCACCTCGTATTCGCCCTTCCGTTCCTCGACGAAGTCGAGGAACGTCGAGACGCCTTCGGTGAGCATGGTGTCGAGGTCGGGTTGCGCGCGAGCCGCCGGGACCATCCGGGCGACCAGCTCATCGACGTCGTGGTCGACGACTCCGGCGAGCAGCGCCTGCCGTCCCGGGAAGAGGGCGTAGACCCGCGACCGCGAGACGCGCGCCGCCCGGGCGACGGCACCCACCCCCAGCCCGTCATACCCGCTCTGCACGAAGAGCTGGCGCGCCACCCGCTGGATCTGCTCGCGAATCCCCTCTGACCGCCCTCGGGCGGCTAACGCTGGGCTCAGTCGAGCGATGCTCCCACCGGCTGTCCTCATACCCCTTTCACACGAAAGGAGGCATCAGAGCTACAGATCAGCCGGGCTGGCGGACCTCGGCGAGTTACCGAAGTTATGACGCTCCTATAAGCAAATCTACCATCTGGCCCCAGCGTCCCCTTGATGACTCATCGCCGGATCTGATGCACCTCTGGCCAGCGATCCGTCCTCATTGCTTCGTCCACAAGTTCCCGGACCAGGGCGGACAGAGTCGTGCGACGGGCGAACCCGGCTCGTCGCAGGTATTCCCACTGGGCGGCCTCGAGCGTGACGAGCGTCTTCCGGAACGCGGGCTCAGCGGCCATGGCCCCGTCAACCTAGTAGCAGGGCGCTGGATATCGAGATATCCTCACGAGGTCCGAACCGCCGAGCCCCCGCGGGGTCAATGCGACCGATCTACGCCGTCACCTTCGACCTCGCTGCCGGAAGGCTCGAGGAGCTAGTCGATGTCAGCAGCGAGTGGCTCGCCGACGGCGCAGCCCCTCGCGATGCCATCGCCGACCTGTCTCCTGGGCGGCGGAGCCTTGAGCTCCTGAAGCCGGGCCAGACCCTCCACACTGAGGTTCTCACTGACGGGCAGGACCGCCTCTGGCAGGCAGACTGGCACTACCCGCATCCGGATGAGTCCGACCTTCGCTGCGTCGCACGCATCTCCGCCGCGCAGATCGCTGCTCGCACCAGTATTGCGATCTCTGTGCACGTCGCTGGCTCCTCTGGGCTCCTGCTCCCGTACGCATCTGCTCCCCCCCAGCTCCCGATCGTCTCGACGCTTCTCAGACGTTTTCCCGTGGTGGACGGGGGAAGCCGCCTTCTACCGGCGCCCCGTGTGCTCCGTCCCGACCACGTTGACGACCTTGTCGGCCTGCTGGTCGATCCATCGCGCACCCGTCCCGTCGTGTATGTGTCGCACTCGCTCGCGGACACCCCGCCGCACCTGCGTCCCTTCGATTGGGATGAGCTGTCTCTGGCATGTGCCGGTCTTGCCCACGTCTGCTACGCGCTTGAACGGCAACCAAGCATGGAGTTCGCTCATCTCATGGGAGCCCTCGGCTGCCGCAACGGCGCCCGGATCTACTGGCCCCATTTGACCCTGAACGATCCCCCACGTCGCCACAACTTCTGGAACCAATCATTCTTGGAGGCTGCCGGGGATCCGCTGCCCGATTTCCTCGGTCGGTGGCTCGGTTCCCTCTCCGCGGCGGCGTTTGGCCAGTCTGCATCTCACGCCGCGTTTCGACGAAGGGCCCTGGATGCGCGCTTCCGGACTCACGCCTCACCCGACTGGCTCGATGAGCACGAGCGGACGTTGTCCGAACTCGAGGAGCTCCGCTCACTAGTCGCCTTTCAGCGGCAGGCTCTGGAAGAAGTACAGCGGCGCACGCCGAGCGCGCTCGCCTTCCTTCAGAGAGACCCGGAGCCGCCTCCTGCAAGCGTCCTCGAGGCGGTTGAGCGTGCCGCCGCGAGATGCCCACATCTGCTCTTCCTCGACGAGGCATTGGAGTCCGCACAACGCTCACACTTCCGACGCCCGGTCGACATGCTCGACACTCTACTCGCGCTCGAGGAGGTCGCCGCGTTATGGGCCGAACCAAACGGAACCGGTCAGTCCCTCAACGCCGCCGCAGCATCACGCGGCGTCGATATGTCGGGGCGGGCGACGCGCCTAGGGGGCAGCATCGGTCGGCAGTACGAGCGCATCTGGAACGGAAAACGCATCCGTCTTGAGGAGCACGTGCGCATTGGCTCAGGGCCTGGAGCGCAGTTCTGTGCGCGCATCTACTTCCACAAGTACGACCCCGGTCAATTCACTGGACGCCGATTCGTCATCGGCCATGTCGGCGCACACCTCGAAGACTCAACAAGCGGGTAAAATCCGACCGTCGTCTCGGGCCGTACCCGCCATTAACGCTCCCAAGCGCCGGTCAGCGACGGACGTTGTGTACCTCAGGCCAACGATCGTTTCGCATCGCCTCGTCGACAAGTTCGCGGACCAGGACTGACACTTTGCTGTGGCCGGCGAAAGCGGCCCGGCGAAGGTACTCCAACTGGGCTGTCTCGAAGGTGACGAGTGTCTTCTCGAACGTCGGCCGATTGCGCATGAGCCCGCAACCCTAGTGGCGGGACGCCGGATATCCGGATATCTGCACAACCGCTCCCCAGTGACCCTGGGTGTTGGGATCGTCTCCGACGACCTAGCGTCGGCAGCCGTGCAGATGATGGCGCAGCCCTCGGCCCGTCGTGGAGTTCTCGAGCATCTGCGTAGTTGGCCGCGGCTCACCGAGCAGGGAATGCGACGCCTGTCTAGTTGTTGGATATCGCCTCGGGGGACGGAGGGTCCAGCGTTGGAAAACCCCACTGGTCAGTCAAAACCGCTGTCGACCCGAGAGCCGGCCGTTGGCGGTGCGCTCCGCCTGGTCGTTTGTGTTTGAAGCGGCCAAATCTCTTGACCTAAGTTATCCGCTCTCCGCGCGGCGACCTGGGAGCGCTCCCCTTCGCCGGCCCTACCCCAGCCGGAGGCCAGGGAGGATCCCAGGCCCCATCTGCTCCCCGGTTAGGCCTAGGCGGGTACATATGTACGCCAAGAACCCGTGGGCCTAGACTTCAGCAGTCGTTGGCGGATCGGGACCGCGCCATCTGGAACACCCCCAGCTATCTCGAGGACATATCTGAGGCGGACCAGTGAAAGCAGCTACGCGCGGCACGGAGGAGCCCGCCACGAGCGCGGAATCGAGTTCGGGCGTGCAGCGTGATTCGCGCCCACGGCTCACTTGTACGGATCTCTTTTGCGGAGCCGGTGCTCTCGCACTTGGCTTCCATCAAGCGGGATTTGAGACGGTATTGGCTGTCGATAATGAGCCATCGGCGGTGCAAACCTTCAATGAGAACCTTGGTCCTCGTGCGGTCCTTGCTGACCTCACGACCCCTCTCGAACTGCCGCCGACTGACATCATCATTGGTGGACCACCGTGCCAAGGATTCTCTTCGGCCGGGCTGCGGCGTTGGGGCGACGCGCGCAACACTTTGATCGGCTGGTTCGCGCAAACAGTCGCTCAGCTTCAACCGCGTGCCTTTCTCTTCGAAAACGTCGAAGGATTCCTCACCGGCGAGGACGGCCGATGGCTTATTGATCTTCTCGAGCCACTCGTCGAAGCGGGTTACCGCATCCATCTCAGAAAGGTCAACGCGGCAAATTACGGCGTTCCACAGCACCGGAAACGTGTGATTGCCGTGGGCGGTCTCGGCTTCGATCCGACTTTTCCGCTGCCGACTCACACCGCTCGAGGAGCACCTGGCGCACACCTTGCTGGCAGGCATCTCCCCCCGGGACCCACGCTGGCAGAAGCGCTCACCGGCTTGCCGCCTGCCAGTCCTGTCCTCCCCGGCTACCCAGACGATCATTACTATCGACCGCTCGCTGGCGTGGACCTGCAACGTTGCCACGGTTTGGGACAGGGTCAGACTATGCGCGATCTTCCTGAGGACTTATGGCACGATAGCTATAGACGCCGAGCACACCGCCGTGTTATGGACGGAACCCCAACAGAGAGACGTGGTGGAGCACCAGCCGCGCTCAGGCGGCTTCACGCCGACCAGCCCTCTAAGGCGGTCACCTCCGCCGCCGTTCGTGAATTCATTCACCCACACGAAGACCGGTTGTTAACTCTGCGGGAAGCCGCCCGTCTGCAGACGTTCCCGGACGACTTCCACTTTCTCGGGAGCTTCTCGGAGCGAGCACAGCTGATCGGCAATGCAGTCCCTCCCAGACTCGCCGAGGTCTTTGCGCGTCAGCTATCGAGGGACCTCAGCGAGCCATCGAGGGTTGCCGAGAGGGGTGCCCTGATCAGCTTCGTACCCACGCTCTCACAGGGCATGAGCCCTGCACTGGCCTACACGGCCAGCGTAGTCGCGTCGATGTTTCAACGTCCGGCCGGGAGGGTTGACCAGACCGCGCTATGCCTCTGACCAGGCAGCAACAACTAACTCTCAGCAAGGCCCAGTTGCGAGGGGCTGGAGGTCAGAGCGTTCCACTGAGCAACGCTGACTGCACGTATCTGATCGGGGTCATGGCGCAGGACTTGGAGCGCCGGAACGACTTTCCTGAATTTGGCGGCGTAGAGTTGCCGTCGTTCTTCTCCCTACCGTCAGTTGAGTACCCCCCACTCCCAGATGCAAAGTTCCTTGACCTATACGAGCGCTTGCTCGCAGGCGAACCAGACAGTGAGACGTACTTTGTGTGCCTCGCCCGCCTGTACAAGACGCGGTTGAAGTACGAGCGGATATTGGAGCGGCAGCCTCTGCCTACGATGGACCAAGTGGGACCGAGAGGTCTGTTGCAGTTCGGCCTCATGAGCACGCGAGCACTGGCGCACTTTATGTTCTGGCGCAAGTGGGTGTTTGACATCGACAACCGCGCCGGGCAGGAGACGGGCTATCTCTTCGAGCCTATTCTCGCAAGCGCGATGGGTGGAATTCCACTTAGCGCTGCAGCTAGTCCAATCAAGCGGCACGCTGACCGCAGCAAGGGTCGGCAAGTCGACTGCATCCTGCAACAGCAGAAGCTCGCATACGAGTTCAAGCTCCGCGTGACGATTGCTGCCTCTGGTCAGGGAAGGTGGAGGGAGGAGCTCGACTTCCCAGTTGATTGCCGGACCAGCGGCTACCGGCCGATGCTAGTGGTCCTCGATAAGACGGAAGATCCGAAGCTCACACAGTTGGTGGGCGCCTTTGAGGAGCAGGGAGGCGACGTCTTTGTCGGGCCTAGGGCTTGGGAGCACCTCGATAGCATGGCGGGTCCTACTATGGCGCAATTCCTCGAGCGCTATGTTCACCGCCCGATTGACGAGTTGCTAGCGGCGATCCCGGATGATCTCCGAGCGCTACCACGGATCATCATGAGCGTGGACGAGAACGAGGCGAGCATTACAATCGAAGGCGAGCCACTCTACGCTATTCGACGTCAACCAGAGGTCGCCGACGCCGACAGCGATTCTACCGACACTCCCTTGGGCCACTAAAATTGGTACGCGAGAAGCTCTCAATACGATCTCGCGCGCCGCAATCGTCGTCCTCCGCCGTCCGAAGAGTCATGCTCGCCAATCGGCCAGGTGCGACGAAGCCCGAGCAACGGCTGCGAGCCGCCCTCTTCGCTCGCGGGCTTCGCTTCAGGAAGGACAGGCGGCCAGAGCCTGCGGTCAGGTGCCGCGCAGACGTATTGTTTCCGACGGAGCGCATTTGCATCTTTGTCGACGGGTGCTTCTGGCACGGGTGCCGCCAGCACTTCAGCCTTCCAGCCTCCAACAGCTCGTGGTGGTCTGAGAAAGTACAAGCTACGGTTGATCGTGACGTCCGGCAGCGCAATGCATTGAAGTCCCAAGGTTGGAGGGTAATTTCGATATGGGAACACGAGCTTCGCGGCGCGGGGGTGGAGGAATCGGCTTATGCGATCTGCGCGCGCGTGAGGGAGAGCACGCGGCGATCGCGTGGGGTGACCTCGCCGAGAGCTACGCTCGGCGCGGGACCGCTGACGATCTATGGTCAGTCGTCGCCAAGCCGTCCGCTGGCCGAGTGGCACCGTGATGTGAGCCCGCCTTGGCCTGGGACTGAAGGCATAAAGTAGGAGGTGGTTCACGCCGTCGAACAGGGTCAGACTCGATCGGCGCCGACGGGGATAGCGGCGCTGTGTCGATGAGCGATGGGCCCTCCAGTGTCTGCACGGACAACCTCACGAGGGCGCTCCCCACGCGGCGGAAGCCCTCAGCCACGAGATCGCGCAGTGTCAGTGCGGACGCATACTATGGATCGGACTCAGCCAAGTGCCGTCACCGCTGACGACTTACATGGTCGTCTGCCCCGAGTGCGCCAACAAACACAGTCGACCACCGCTGCTCGGAGGGGCTGACATCTAGCCGTCCAGTCGGAGACGCCTCGTCCGCCGCTCGTGGTCGAGGCGGATGCCGTACTCACGCTGCAGATCCGATGGATGGGCGTGTCGCTTGGTCGGACCAGTGGGATCTCGCAAAAGCTCAGAGAGGCTGCAGAGAGCCTGACTACTCCGATAACACATCCCCGCCAGCTCACCATCTATCGCCGCACTCGCCAGTTGCACCGCTACACCGTGGCGCTGCCGCCCAGGAGGACTGGCGAGTGCGGCGGGGCACCGTGACGGCGGGTTTCAAGTGCTGCCGAGTTGGCAGGCCCGTTCCATCGACCCTCATGACGTCTCCGGTTGGGCGATAGCGCCCTAGCCTCTATCACCCGGTCGCCGCGATGCACGTGCGAGACTCCACCGCGGGAGTCCCGCACGTGCTCGTTGACGTGTCTACAGCGCATAACCGGGTCGTTTTCGAGGCGAATTGGCGTGCCCGGTCGAACACGAAGTGGCCCTTCGGGATACCCCCGCGAGAGCGCCGTTTTGACGGGCGAGCGACTGTCAATCCCGCTCGTCGTCTGCCACTGTCAATCCCGGTGTGAAACTCCCCAACTTTCCCCGGTCTCAAATTCCCCAGCCTGGGCGGTCTCTTTACCGATCCACGGTTTGAACTTCCCCAGCTGAGCCGCTCAGGAGGCCGACTTGGCCGAGGGGATGGTGAAGACGCCTGCCCGCTTCTTGTCCTT
>VBIQ01000001.1 GCA_005880985.1 Chloroflexota bacterium | reverse complement strand
GGGCTTGAGGCAAACGCGAGTACCCGCTCTGGACGAGCGTCATGCGGTCGCCGGCTTGCGGGCAATCACATAGGCGCGCTGCGTGCCCACCTCGAATGGCTCGTAGGCGCGTCGCTCCAGGCTCACGACCACGTCGAAGCCCGCGGCCTCGAGCCAGGTGACCATGTCGGCAGGCCGATGAAACCTGAAGTCGAGCGATACCGTCTGTCCCAGGAGTTCGTCGACATGACGCACTTCGTCACCGGCGTGAAAGGAGATCAGCGCCAGCCCATCCGCGCACAGCACACGGAAGAACTCGCCAATAGCGACTGCGACGTTTGTCGCCTCAAGGTGGATGATCGAGTAGAGGGCGACAATTCCCGCCCACGCGTTGTCGGCGGCGTCCAGTGCGAGCATGGTCCCGACGCGGACATCTAGGTCGGGTGTGAGCCGTCGCGCCAGGTCGACCATTTTTGGTGAAAGGTCGACGCCCAGCGCTGGCACGCCGAGGTCGCGCAGGTATCTCGTGACATGCCCCGGCCCGCAGCCAACGTCGGCAACCGGCCTGCCGCCCGCCGGTAGCTGCTCGACGAAGGCGGCCAGCAGCGCGCGGTCGAGTGGCTTGTGTCGGAGCTCGTCGAAAAACCGCTCCGCGTACGACTCGGCCAGCGCGTCGTAGCCGGCGCTGACGGCGTCCTCGACGCTCAGGGTTCAGATTGTCGCGCGCGGAGTAGGGGTCGTGGCGGCGTTGACGCCGGCCTCCGCTCGCCTCGACAGCCGTGACCTGGGCCTCGATCCGCTCTGGGGTCGCGCCGAGATCATGGAGGACGCGCGCCACAGTCGCCTCGTCGACGTTGCTGAGGCCAAGGAGCAGGTGGTGCGTGCCAACGCTTCTGTTCGCGCGGCGCCTTGCCTCCTCGAAGGCGAGTTCGATGACCTTCTTTGCCCTCAAGGTGGACCCCGGATGGGCCATCGGAAGGACCTCGCTCGTTGGCAGCTCCCTCTCGAGGCGTCCGCGCACGCTGGAGGCGTCGATTCCGACTCGCAGCAGCACGGTCGCGGCGACAGTGCTCTCCTGCTGAACGAGGGCGAGAAGGACGTCCTCAGGGGCAATGTACGCGCGCTGTGCTCGCTCAGCCTCCTCCTGCGCCAGTGTCAGGGCGCGCTTACCCTCTCCCGAGAAGCGTTCCCAGGGATACATGCCGGCCCCTACGATGGGTAACTGGTGTGCCCGCAAGGGAGCAACCTCGGTCGCCCAGGCCAGGGGTGCGCCCGGCGACGCTGGCGTCGGATCCGCCACGCGGATCCTGGAAATTCACCCCGGTGTACAAAGCTGCTGAGGTCGTCGGTCTGATCAGCAGCTCCGGGAAAGAGCATCCGGCAGTGTGCCTTGACCTCAACCTGACTGGGACTGCCGTGCGGGACTAGGTCGAGAGGGCAGAGGTCGAGGAGGGGAAGCGGCCAGGACTCACGGTGGCAGAGAGCGAGCGGTGTCAGCGAAGAGGGGTCAAGCCCATCCGGGTATGCGAGTCAACTCGGCAAGGCGCCCACGGAGCTCAAAGAGGTTCGAACAAGCTCCAGTCTGGAGCTCCCGTCCATCAGACGTCCACGGCACGTCCCTGGGACGTCTGGAAAGCCTCCCCCATGATCTTCGGCCATGCCCGCTATGACGGCGAGGTCCGACCGATCGTGGTCTGCAGCTGTGGGGAAGGCTCGAAGCGTCGCAATTGGAGACGCGCCAAGGGCCCGGTGCTACGCAGCAGTCCTGCCTGCTTCAATCCGCGTAGATCATCTACAAGTGCACAATTCAACGGTGCTGTATGAGAACGGCCGGGTCGCCGGCTACGAGCAGCCGAGATCAAACTTGGCGCGGATGGACAAGCCGCCGGTATCTCCGATGCTCCGGACCAGGCGTCTCATCTTGCGCCGCTGGACCGACGAAGACAGGGTACCCTTCGCGCAGATCAACGCCGATCCTGAGGTGATGCGTTATCGCCTAGCGCCTTTGACTAGCCAAGAAAGCGACGATCTGATCGACGAGATCGAAGACTGCTTCTCCAAGAACGGCTTCGGCCTGTGGGCGCTTGAGCGAACGGAGGACCGTCGGCTCCTCGGGTTCACAGGGCTCGCCACCTCCAACTTTGGTGCTCCATTCTGCCCTGCCATCGACGTCGGCTGGCGGCTTGCACCAGATGCCTGGGGGCAAGGCTATGCGACCGAAGCAGCCCTCGCTTCCCTGGGCTTTGCTTTCAACGAGGTAGGGCTGGCTGAGGTTGTCGCACACACGACCAGCCTGAACGAGGCCTCGCGGGCCGTCATGCGCCGGATCGGCATGACTCACGACCCAGCAGATGACTTTGATGGGCCGTGGTATCCAGTTGGACATCCTTGCCGCAGGTTCGTTCTCTACCGGATTAGCGAACGCGATTGGCGAGCGCGCGAGGCGAGACAGCTCGGCTAGGTGCTGTCCCGTAGTAGGCGTGAGTCGCCCCAGCCTTCCGGCCCGGGGCTCACCGGACTACCGGGAGGGCTTGGAAGGATGGCCAGGTTTCACAAGCGGAACGAGAAATCGATCCCGGAATCGAAGGTGGTACTGGCGGCGGAGACCCCGGTCTCCCGCTCCGCCCACTCAGGCTTGCGCTCCAGGTCGAGGCTACACTCTGTGTGCGGGTGGTGAGCATGCTATTCGCTCTAGGGGCCTCGCGCGTCACCCGAAGGTGCGAAGAGGTGCGCCCAGCTCAGCCTGAGCTTGCGCAGAGGTGGCGTCAAGGCTTGGGCCCGCCAGACGTGCCAGGGGCGTTCACCTGGGTGCATTGAGGTGAGCTTCGGTCGCGTTCTGCGCGCGTCACGCTACGTGCGGAGGACCAGCGGCAGTTCCTCCAGGCCGTTGACGAAGGCCGACTCCAGTCGGCGCGGCTCACCGGCGACCGAAACCGAACCGAAACGAAGCACGAGCTCGCTCAGAAGGGCGCGTGCCTCCATGCGCGCCAGCCCGGCGCCCAGGCAGTAGTGGATGCCGAAGCCGAAGCTGAGGTGCGGGTTGGGGTCGCGACCCAAATCGAGGTCCAGGCTGTTGTCGCCGAATACCTCCTCGTCGCGGTTGGCGGAGAGGTGGAGGAGTAGTAGGTAGTCCCCGGCCGCGATGTCGCGGCCGCCGAGGGTGCAGTCCTCGGTCGCAGTGCGTGCGAACCCAATGAAAGGCGTTGTCCAGCGAAGCAGCTCCTCGACAGCTGTGGGAATGAGCAACGGGTCGTTCCGGAGGCGCTGCCACTGGGCGGGATGCTCCGCAAGGGCGCGCAGGCTGCCGGAGATCAGCTGGCGCGTGGTCTCGTTGCCGGCGACGAGAAGTGACATGCAGAAACCGAGAAGCTCGCCCTCGTTGAGCTTGTCGCCATCGACCTCGGCAGCGAGCAGGTCGCCGATCAGGTCGTCTGACGGGTGGCCGCGGTGCTCAGCGACAGCCTCGAGGAGGTGGCCGATGACTTCGCTGGCATGCGCGTAGCTCTCCGGCGTCGGATCCACGGCAGCCGCGATCGCCGAGTCGGACCACGCGCGCAGCTGTTCCCGATTAGAACCATGAAGGCCGAGCAGTTCTGCAATCATGGTCAACGGGAGCGGGACGGCAAGGCGCTCGACGGCGTCGAACGGTTCTCCGGGATTGATGACGTCGAGGAGTTCGTCGACCAGGGCAGTGATCCGTTGCTCGAGGCGGACCACCTCGCGGCCGTGGAACTGCCGCGAGACGATGGCGCGGTAGCGCGAGTGCTCCGGCGGATCGAGGTAGAGGATCGACTGACCGGGCGCGATGTCGCGTTCGCGGTCGCCGAGAAGCACGCCACGGCTCGAGCAGAAGAGTCTAGGGTCGCGAAGTACAGCGAGTACGTCGTCGTGTCGCGTCACCACCCACATCTGCGCGGCGTCGTCGCGGTGCACCGGATCATCCCGACGCCACCGCCGGAGGACCTCATGAGGCGCGGCGTAGAACTTCGGGTTGCGGATGCCGAGGTCGAGAAGCTCAGCCACGGGAGACGGGTTCGGCGGTGCAACGCGTATCGGCGACCGTTGCCGACGGGCGTCGGGTCGACGGATTGGTTCCGAGCTCGCGATCAGCTACAAGCTCGTGCGTGGGTCTCGCTCGCAGAGTACTCCAGAGCACCACTGTCATGCCGGCGGCGGGGATGTACATGAGGAAGGCAGAGCCACCGAGCGTCCGCGATCCGACGACCAGTGCGGCGATCGCCATGTGCAGCCATTGCGCATGCCAGATAACCAGGGAGGCGAGGTGTGGGTGACGCAGGGGATTGGCGATGGCGACATCCGGTTCGTCGCGGGTCATCCAGAAGAGCACAGCCATCACCGCGGCGGTTACGACCGCGAAGCCCACCTGGCTCAGCAGTGGAAGCCCAAACCAGAACCCTCCACCCGAATAATCGAAGATGTGGCCGAGGTAGAAGCCGCCGAGGCGACTCACGGGATCCAGGATCCAGACGGGCCAAACTGCGAACAGAATCGCGATGACCCACTCGTGCCACGACTGCCGGGCCCGGGTCCGCCACGGTCCCGACGTAACCAGGCGCGCTGCAGCGTAGGCGAAGTAGCCACTGAACGTGTAGCTGAGCGGGACGAAGAGGGGCACATCTCCGACGTACAGTTCGTTGCCTCGGAACGACGGATTGAAAGCGTATTTCGTGTACGGCACACCGATCCAGACCGAACAGTTCTCGGCCAGCGCTCCGATCCCGACGGCGACCACTGCGTAGACGATCGTGCGCCGCCATCCCAGGTGGCGAGCGGCGCAGACGGCGAAGGCCGTCCCGAAGAGGGTGACGTACCAGCGGCCCCCAAAGGTGTTCCAGATTTCATGCATGGCGTGTATTGAACAGTCAGCCGGACGCCCTCGCCGGCTCACCTATGTAGACGTAAACAGTGCGCTTCATCTGTCATCTCCTCGTCCGGCGTCTGCGGCCAGGTCAACCGAACGTCTGTACGAGCTGGACATGCCGCGCAACATCAGTGTCGGAGAGCTCAGTCGGTCACGGTCGGTGCGAGAAGCGACTAGGCATTCGGACGTGGTGTTTGCGCGGGAGACCTCAAGGCCTTAGCCCATGCTCCTCGCACCCGTTCCTTGAGCCACCAGACTCGAGAATGTGAACCGCACGATCCGGTCCCGCTCGCGACGAGCTAAGCGGAGAAGCAGAACGCCTTCGAGCGTCGCGAGCAGGGCGTTGGTGACGGTGTCGAGGTCCTCGGCGACCACGGAACCGGCGATCGCGTTGCGGAGCATCGCCCGCATTCCCGCGCGGTGTTCGCGTTCGAAGTCTCTAACCACCGGTGACACTCGGGCGCGCTCGTCGAGCGCGCGGCGGATGGCCTGCAGCTCGGACAGCCGGTCGACGAACCAGACGATCTCTTCGACGACGGGCCGCTGCCGGGGCTTTCGCTCGATGAGGCGGGCTGACAGGCGCTGCAGCGCAGCCACGAAGAGGTGGTCTTTAGACGGGAAGTACCAGTACACGGCGTTCTGCGCTAGCCCTAGCTCACGGGCGATGCCGGCAACTGACAGAGCCTCGTAGCCCCCTTCCCTGAGGCGCCGTTCTGCAGCTTCGACCAGGGCACCGACCTTGACCTCTCGCTTGAGTTCGCTGTGGGTGCGCGGCATGGCGGCATGGTAGCCCGCTGCCGGCGCACTTGACACACTCTCAAGAGGCCTGCCAAACTCTTGTGCCGCTCTCAAGAAGGAAGGAAAACCTGGGAGGACGCCTCGTGGACATCACTGGGACCCGTGCGCTGATCACGGGTGCGTCGAGCGGCATCGGGCGATCGCTGGCGCTGGCGCTGACACGGGAGGGTGTGCTGGTAGCCATCGCCGCCCGCCGAGGTGAACTCCTCGACGGCCTGGCCGACGAGATCGAGAGCACAGGCGCGCCGCGTCCAGCAGTGTTCGCAGCCGACCTGTCCAAGCGGGGCGTGGCCCGGGATCTGGCGTCGTCGGCGGTCCGCGCCATGGGAGCAGTTGACATCCTGATCAACAACGCCGGTGCGGCGGTGGGTGGTTATCAGGCCGTCATCGGTGACCGCGAGGAAGCGCGAGATCTCTTCGAGCTAAACGTTTGGAGCCCGGCCGCGTTGACTGCCGCGCTCGTCCCCGTGATGCGGAGGCGCGGGACCGGCGCGGTGGTCAACGTCACCTCGGCCATGCAGGTCATGCCCTGGCCAACGATGGGCAGCTACATGGCCTCAAAAGCGGCACTCGGATGCCACACTCAGACCCTGCGTCTTGAGCTGCGCGGTACCGGAGTGCACGTGATGGAGGTCATTCCTGGCCCCGTAGCCACCCCCATGCAGGGAGAATCGGCGCTCATTCCTGGCCTGGCTCGCGCCGCCAAGGGCATCAAGCCCGGAAGCCCGGACGAACTCGCCCAACTGGTCATCCGTGCCCTTGGCCGCAATGTCGCACAGGTCGTCTATCCACGCTTGCTTCGCGCTACATACGCCGTTCCGGCGATCGCGCGTCGCTTCAGCGCTCGACAGGCTGCGCGTCTAGCGACCGAGTTCGATCCGAACGACGAGCGGGTGGTGCTCTCCGGCTCGCAGGGCGATGACCTCTCCCGACGTGCCCGGGAGGCATGGGAACGCGGCGAACGAGATCCCAGGCGACTCCAGACGCTCAACGCGAGTGGTCGGGCCGAGCGACGATGTCCCAACGCCCTTTGGGCGCCGGTCGGCGCCACGGCTCCCCAAAGGCAGTCCGAGCAGGTCGAGCCTGGACTCAACTCGCCTGACCGACGGAGTGTCACCATCCTCAACGAGCTCGCACTCTGCTCGCAGAATCAGGAAGAAGGCGCTCCGGCAGCGACTTCCGACCTGTCCAAATTTGACGTAGCATCCCGTTGCTTCCAAGCTGGATGCCGCGGGTTCGAGTCCCGTCTCCCGCTGTCAGCCTTCCTCTGTTGAAGCCTAGGCTGGATTACGAGGGGACGCTGAAGTCGGGGATGGTTATCGATCCATCTTCTGCGAGCGCGAACGCCGGGTTGTACGCAATCTCCCAGGCGTGGCCGTCGGGGTCGGTGAAGAAGCCGGCGTAACCGCCGTAGAAGGTCTTCCCGGGGGCGCGGGTGACCGTGCCCCCTGCGCGCTCAGCGGCCGCGACGGCGTCATCGACCTCAGCCTGTGACCGCACGTTGTGCGCTAGGACGACTCCGTCAAACGTCCCCACAGGGCCGTCCGGGATACCGCAGTCGGCCCTCAGCTTGTCGCGCCCCCACAGCACGAACGCTATACCGCCGATCTGGAAGAAGACGGTTTGCTCGACCTCCTGTCCGCCCCAGCCAAGCGCCTCGTAGAACCGTCTCGCCCGATCCAGGTCATCAACACCGAGGGTGACCAGGCTGATGCGTTGTTCCACCGGGCGATTATCAACCTTCGGCAGCCGGTGTTCAACTGCACCGTATCCTCCTTCGGTGTTGGGAATCATCGTTGGCGAGGTGCGTCGTCCCATAAACGCCGATGTTGACCGGGCGCGTGTCAGCGTCCTCGTGTGAGCTGCGCGGTGCCAGCCCGATAGCGAGTGGTCACCGCGCTGATATCGAGGTCGGCCGCGGTGTGCCCGGCCTCGTCGACAAGCTCGCGAACCAGCGCGAGCAGCGGGACATCGCCGGACGAGCGGTGAAAGAGGTCCAGGGCGAGGCCGAGGTCCTTGCTCAGGTCGCGCAGGGCGAAGAGGGCGGGTTCGTGACGGTCGTCGACGAAGCCGGCGCGCCTGATCTCCAGTGCTGGCACTAGCCGGGCGAGGATCCAGAACACCTGCTCCGCGTCGAGGCCGGCCGTCTCGCCGGCGGTCTGCAGCTCCGCCGCCGCGGTGGTGACCGTCCCGAGCATGCTGTTGGCCACCAGCTTCAGCCGCGCTCCAGCCCCAAGTGGGCCCACATGGCGCACCTCGCCGAAGGGCTGCAGGATCGGTCGGGCGCGCTCGACGTCCGCGGCTGCACCGCCGGCCAGGACCGCTGCCGCTCCGCGGAGCACGACCGGCGGAGCGCCGACGATCGGGGCATCGACCAGCGCCGAGCCGGCGCTGGCGATCTGCGGTTGGAGCTCGAGAACCACGTCGGGTCCCGCTGTGCTCATCTCGACGAAGATCTGCCCGCTGGCCGCGGAGAGCGCACCCTGGGGACCGCCGTAGGTGGCGCGGACCGCGTCGGGTCCGGTGAGGCTGCTGATCACGACCTCGGCGGCGCTGACGGCGTCGGCAGGCGTGTCGGTCACTCGTCCCACGCCCACCTCTTCAGCGCGAGCCCGCGTCCGGTTCCACAGCGTTGTCGTGAACCCGGCTTGGGCGAGCGCCCGGGCGAGCGCCGAGCCCATCTTCCCTGTGCCGAGGATCGCCACCGCCGTCATCACATCACCTCCGGTCGCGGACCAGCCATGCGCACAGCCGCGCTTGCAATCTCATCGATGCGATGCAGCGCATCGGCACTGAGGCCCAGACCTGCGGCGGCGACGGCGTCGTCGACGTGCTCGGCGTTGCGCGTCCCGATGATCGCAACGTGCACCGCGGGGTTGGCCAGGGTCCAGGCAACGGCCAGCCGGCTGACCGGAACTCCTAGCTCCTTGCTCGCGAACTGCTCGAGCGCAGCCACTACCCGCAGGTTGGCGGCAAGCTGGTCGCCCTGGAAGTCGGGGCTGTGGGAGCGCCAGTCATCCGGTGAGAATCGTGTGCCGAAGCGGAGATGGCCACTGAGCAGACCATGCGCCAGAGGGCCGTACACGAGCACCCCGATGTCGTGCGCCCTTGTGTAGGGGAGGACCTCCGACTCGACGTCGCGATGGAACAGGTGATACGGAGGCTGCAGGGTCTCCACCGGGAGCGTCTGACTGAACTCGTCAATCTGCTCCGGGTTGAAATTTGAGACACCCACGTGATGCACCTTGCCCGCCATGACCAACTCGGCCAGGGCGCCGGCCGTTTCGGCGAATGGCGTGTTGGGATCAGGCCAGTGCACCTGGAGCAGATCGATGTAGTCGGTTGCCAGCGCCCGCAGGCTGTCGTCGACACCCTTGCGGATCCACGCTGCGCTCGCGTTGCGCTCGACGCGCGGCCGGGTCGGAGTCCGCCCTTCGTTGCGATGACGACGCTTTCGCGAGGGGACCCGTGGATCGCCTTGGCGAGCAGTTGCTCCGACGCTCCAAACCCGTACCCCTGAGCCGTGTCGAAGAAGTTGATGCCACGGTCATACGCGTGGCGAATCGCGCGGATCGCCGCCGGCTCGTCCGTCGCTCCCCAGTCGCCGCCCAGCTGCCAGGTGCCAAACGCGATGCGCGAGACATTCAATCCACTGCGGCCAAGCCTGGTCCGCTGCATCTCGGTCGTTGGGCTGTGCGCTGTCATGAGGTACCTCCTATTGGGAACCGTCAGCCGTTGGCTGGGCGCGGCCGACGTACATCAGCTCCCACACTCCCTCGTCTGTGTGCCGCTCGATCAGATCGATGAGGGCCAACCCCGCCTCCAATATCATTCCGCGTCGTGGTCGAGCTGGATGCCCTCTGCGAGCATGCGGCGCAGCAGCGGCAGGACACGCTCGTCCTTATCGCGTCCCGCCGCCTGCTTGGAGTGCACCACGTCCGCCAACGAGGCGACGGCGAACCGCACGCCATCGACCTCGATGAACACCGCTCGCTTGATCAGGTCAGGATAGCCGGCCGTTCCAGCCGGTTGGAAGCTGATATCGAGCAGGCCGTGCCCGGTGATGAGGTGCCAGGTGCGGGCGTCCCTCAGGGAACGAGCGTCATGTTGAAACTCCAGCCCGGGGTCATCGCCGGTCCAAATGCGCGCGTGGAGCTCGCGAAGGGCAGCCGAGAGCCGGGCCAGATTGTCGTCGCTCTCCTCAGGCGTGACATTGCAATCAACCGTCTGATAGGGAGCGCCGTGAAGTACGGCCGCCAGCCCTCCGATGACAAGAAAGCGGACGCCGTGTCGCTCGAGCGTGCCCAAAAGGCGCGTGGCGTCGAGCGCCGGCTCAGCCACGTGGCTGGGCCCGCCGCATCGCCTTGCGGCCAGCCCTCACAAACCTGCTGTAGCGCTCCAGCTCATGGAGACGGTCCGCTGGCGAACGGTTCCGTCCCGCTTCAACCAGACGCCATTCGTCGGGATCGACGCCCTGCAGAGACACGCAGACGGCCAGGCCGCAGGCGGACGCGGCGCGCAGAACCGTCGACCACGGCGGCTCGACCACCCCGCGCTCCCATCTCCAGACGGCGGCCTGGGAGGTGCCTAGGCGACGTGCCAGCTGCACCTGAGTGAGCTCGGCTCGGCGCCGAGCCTCCCGCATCACGGATCCCCCGCGGCTCATTCGGTTCAAGTATACATCAGATCTGATGTAGGACGGCGCGGGTGGGCCGGGGAGCCGGTGGCGAGTGGCCTGAATCAGGCCCAGCTCGTCGTGTGGCGGCGTCCGGCCCGCGCGAGAGCCCCAGCACAGGGCGTCGCCTTTCACTCGTACTCGTCGTGGCGGCGCAGTCACAGTTGGGGCGAGTCGCCTTCGTTGCGACCCCTGGGAGCACGGTCAAGGATGGGGTTGTCGCGGGCGCGACGGCGGATCTGTCGTAGATCACGTGCGAGCACACGCAGGTAAGCGTGGCGGTTGCAGAGGATGGTGTGCCTTCCCGTGGCACCGAACTGCTGGCGCGACCGTCGCTCGCCGCCAGCGTCGATGGCCCTCCACATGTCCTCCCGCTCCGGGACTGGTAGACGTCCAGCGAGGGCTTCGGCCAGCCACTCGGACTGGCGCTCGACGATCTCGAGCAGGCCGGGACCCGGCTCGACCACGCCGATGAACGCCAGGCCGTCGGCATGCGGAGAGAGGATGCGCCGGTAGAGGGGGAACTCCCACCCCGACCCTCGACCGAGGTGGACCGGCAGGAACGGGAAGGTGATGTGGTAGCCGGTCGCGAAGACGATCGCGTCAGCCTCCTCCTCCCTTCCGTCGTGAAAGACGACCCGCTCGCCGGCGAGTGCGGCGATGCCAGGCCGGGTTTCGAAGGCGCGGGCGGTGAGCGCGGCCTGGGCGACTTCCGAGACGACCGCCGGCCAGCGGGTCTCGAACAGTCGATGACTCGGAAGGGGGAGGTCACCGCGCTCCGGAGTGGCACGAGCGACCCACGTCATCAGGTGCATGGCCGCTCGAGCCACCGGCAGGGGAGCGAGCAGCGCGGCGGCGGTGTCGAAGTGGTCGAATGGCCGGCCGAAGACCCGCCGCGGGAGCAGATGGTGGACCTCGCTGGCGGCGAGGGTCGTCCGCGCCGCGACGGTCGAGATCTCGGCGACGATGTCGATCGCGGACTGGGCGCCACCGACAACGACGACGCGCTTGCCGGCGAACGGATCTGGCGTCCGGTAGTCGCGCACGTGAAGCGCCGCGCCGGAGAACTCGCCGGGGATCTCGGGGATCTTGGGATCCCAGTAGTGGCCGCTGGCGACGACGACGGCTTCAAAACGCCGCCTCTGTCCATCGCGAAGAACGACCTCCCACCCATCCTCCAGGGGCCGCACCGCTTCGACCCATGCGCGGAATGCGATGTGGCGGACGAGGTCGTTCCGGCGCGCGTAGTCCTCGAGGTACACGAGCATGTCGGTGTGGTGGGGGAACTCCGGCACCGCGTCGGGCATCGGCAGGCT
>VBIQ01000024.1 GCA_005880985.1 Chloroflexota bacterium | reverse complement strand
TGGCGTGCCGCGGCAGCGGCCTCGCGCACCACGGTGAGCACGGTGCCCTCGGTCGGCTTCATCACCGCCTTGTAGGCGACGTTCGACGCCTCCTGCAGCGCGGCGGCGATGCCGGCGGCGTCGACCCGCTCGTGATTCGCCAGCTCCTGGGCGAACCCGCGCAGCACCTGCGAGAGGATGACGCCGCTGTTGCCCCGTGCCCCCATCAGCGAGCCATGCGCCGCCGACTGCATCACCGCCGCTGCCGGGCGCACCTCGCCGCCCTTCTCGACGTCCTCCACCGCGGAGCGCAGCGTCAGGTACATGTTGGAACCGGTGTCGCCGTCGGGGACGGGGAAGACATTGAGGTCGTTGATCAGGTCCTGGTTGGCCTGAAGCCAGGCGAGGGCGCTGCGCAGCGCAGCCGCCATCAACGGCCCGGTGACCTCGTGGAGCGGCTCCTTGGTCGCCGACCGGACGCCGGCGGCATCGCGCTCAGCGCCCGGCACGTCCGTCCGCCAGCTGGATGCCCTGGACGTTGACGTTGACCGCCAGCACCGGCAGTCCCAGCGTCTTCTCGATCGCGTACCTCACCGCGCTCATGAGGTTGTTGGCGACCTCGCTGATGCGGGTCCCGTGCTGGACGATGACGAAGAGCTCGATGGTGATGCCGCCCTCGCGCACCTCGATGACCACGCCGCGGTGGAGGCTGTCGCGGTTGAGCCGCTCGGCGATGCCGTCGCGCAGGCCGCGCGCCGCCATGCCGACGATGCCGTAGCACTCGTTGGCCGCGTGACCGGCGATGGAGGCCACCACCCGCGGGGCAACCTCGATCCGGCCCAGGGTGGCGCTGCGGGCCAGCGGGCCGGATGTCTTCAGCTTGGTGGGCACGTCATCCTTATAAGCCGCCGGAGGCCCTGTGGTATCCTCGGCCGCCGGCGCTGATCCCTACTCGGCGTGTCGCGCACGCCGCTGCCCGGAAGTGGCCGGGGGTCGGGACGCGACATTTTAGTATGGGTGATCGCATTCGCGGCCATCGTCGCCGCCCCGACCACCTCCACCAGTGAAGGACGAGTAGCACCGATGGCGAAGCGCTGCGACATCTGCGGCAAGCGGCCGATGACCGGTCACAACGTCAGCCACTCGAAGGTGCGCACCAACCGGCGCTTCATGCCCAACCTGCAGCCCACCCACCTGGTGGTCAAGGGCCGGCTGGTCAAGGCCCGGGTCTGCACCCGCTGCATCCGCACCCAGAGCAAGGCGGCGCGCTAACCGTCCTCCCGGCCGCGCCCGATCAGAGGTCGAGGACGTAGGCCACCGCGGGCTCGCGATGCCAGCCGACCTGGAACACACCCCGCTCGGCCAGCCGGCAGCCCCGCGCCTCATAGAAGCGGCGGGCGGCGGCCCTCTCCATGGTCCAGACCTGCAGGCGGGCGAAGCCGCGCTCGCGCAGACCGGCGACCACCGCCTCCCACAACCGAGTGCCCACTCCCCTTCCCTGCCACTCGGGGAGCACGTAGAGGGCGCCGAGCTCGCCGTCGCCGCCGGCCAGCGTCCCCACCCCGGCCACCCCGACGATGGCGCCACCGGCCTCTGCCACCAGGCTGCCCAGGTAGCCCCGCCGCCGCTCCAGCCAGCTGCCCTGCATCTGGCTGCGGCCGTCGAAGACGGCGTCGATCTCGGCGGCGGTGAAGATGCCGCGGTAGGCGCCGTGCCAGGCGCTGCGGATCACCTCGCGCCGCGCCGAGCCTTCGCCGGCCTCGTCGCTCCAGCGGACGGCGATCGGCTCGCCGGAGGTGCGGCTCAGAGCGGCACCCAGGCGGCGCCCGCCGGCAGGGCGTCGCCGGGCCCCCCGCGGACGATGGCGGCCAGCAGCTCCAGCCCCTCGACCACCCGCGGGCCGGGCCGGTTGAAGTAGGCGGAACCGTCCACCGCAGCGACCCGGCCGCTGCGGGCGCTGGGAAGGCGGTCGAACCCCGGGCGGCGGGTCAGGTCGGCGGCGGTCTCGAGACTCCGCTCCAGCCCGAAGCCGCACGGCATCAGCACCATCACCTCGGGGGCGGCGGCGACCACCTGCTCCCAGTCGACGTACTCGGACCTCCCACCCCGCCTGCCGAGCGGGTCGCGACCTCCGGCGGCGTCCACCATCTCCGGCACCCAGTGGCCGGCGGCCATCAGGGGATCGGTCCACTCGACGCAGACGACCGCCGGCCGCGGCTCCGGCGCCGGTTGGGCGCGCCGCGCGGCGATGGCGGCGCGCATCCGCGCGGCCAGGGCGTCGGCGCCACTCCGATGCGCGGTCGCCTCACCGAGGACGTGGGCGGTGGCGAGGATGTCCTCGATGGTGTTGGGCTCGAGGCTCAGCACCGGCACGTCGCCCGGCAGGCGGCGGGCGCAACGCTGCACCTCGGCGTAGGCGACGGCGCACACCTCGCAGAGCTCCTGGGTGACGATCAGGTCCGGTGACAGTTGTGCCAGCAGCGGCTCGTCGATGCGATAGATGCTCGATCCCTGGTGCACCGCGCGCCGGATGTGGCGGTCGATAGCGGCGCAGCTCTGGCCGCGGTGGCCGATGGCACTGCTGGTGACGGCGGGAAGCGAGCGAACCGCGACGGGATGGTCGCACTCGTGAGTGACGGCGACCACCTCCTCACCGGCGCCGATGGCGAAGAGCAGCTCGGTCGCGCTGGGCAGAAGCGAGACGATGCGCAATCTGCGCCGCGATCCTCTCGTGCTACCCGGCGATGCGTCGGCGGCCGCTGCGGGGAGCTCGCAGGGCGCGCAGCAGCGAGATCATCTCGATCGCCGCCAGAGCCGCGTCGGCTCCCTTGTTGCCGTGCTTGCCCCCAGCCCGGTCGACCGCCTGCTCCATGGTCTCGGCGGTGACCACGCCGAATGTCACCGGCACCCGCGTCTGCATCGACACCGCCCCGACTCCGCGGGCGACCTCGCCGGCCACGTAGTCGAAGTGCGGGGTCTCACCGCGCACCACCACGCCGATGGCGATGACAGCGTCGACGCCGCCCGCCCCCGCCAGCTCCTGCGCCGCCAGGGGGATCTCGAAGCTGCCCGGCACCCAGATGACGGTGAGGTCACCCTCGTCGGCGCCGTGACGGACCAGGGTGTCGACCGCGCCCTCGAGCAACCGCTGGGCCACCACGTCGTTGAAACGGCCCACCACCAGCCCGAAGCGCATCCCGGTGGCGATGAGCTTGCCGGCCTCGACCTCCATCGCCCGCGATGTTCTCACACGCCTGCGGCGGGCAGGGGCTCGAGCATCCTCGACGGCGCGCTGGCCCCGGCTACGCGGTGTCGCTCTCTCCCGCCGGTCGATCGGCGAAGGGTCCAAAGAGGTGACCGAGCTTGTCACGCTTGGTTCGCAGGTAGCGCTCGCTGTGCGCTGTCGGCGGAATCACCAGCGGCACCTGCTCGACGACCTCGAGGCCGTAGGCGGCCAGGGCGTAGTACTTCTTCGGGTTGTTGGTCAGCACCCGGATCTTGGTCACGCCGAGGTCAGCGAGGATCTGCTGGCCGATGCCGTAGTCGCGAGCGTCGACGGGAAGTCCCAGGTGCTCGTTGGCCTGCACGGTGTCGAAGCCGCGGTCCTGCAGGGCGTAGGCGCGGAGCTTGTCCATCAGGCCGATGCCACGCCCCTCCTGGCGCAGATAGAGGATCACCCCGCGGCCCTCGACGCCGATGATCGCCATCGCCCGCTGCAGCTGGGCCTGGCAGTCGCAGCGCTGCGAGCCGAGCACGTCACCGGTGAAGCATTCGCTGTGCACCCGCACCAGCACCGGCTCGCCGTCGGTGATGTCCCCGAGGGTGAGCGCCACGTGGGTGTTGCGAGTGATGACGTCCTGGTAGCCGTGGGCGGTGAAGGTCGCCCATTCGGTGGGCAGCACCGTCTCCGCGCCCTTGACCACCAGCCGCTCGGCGCGGCGGCGGTAGGCGATCAGGTCGGCGACGGAGACGATGCGCAGCCCGTGCTCGGCGGCGAAGACGTCGAGATCCGGGCGCCGGGCCATGGTGCCGTCCTCGCGCATGATCTCGCAGATCACCCCGGCCGGAAACCGGCCCGCCGCCTTGCACAGATCGACGATCGCCTCGGTCTGCCCGGCGCGCTCGAGGACGCCGCCGGGTGCGGCCCGCAGCGGAAAGACGTGTCCCGGCCGGGCGAAGTCGGCTGCGGTGGCCGGGTCCTCGCAGAGCAGGCGGATGGTGGCTGCCCGGTCGTAGGCGGAGATGCCGGTGGTGACGCCGCGACCCACCGCGTCGATGCTGACGGTGAAGGCGGTGCCGTGGTGGGCGGTGTTGCGGTCCACCATGGCGGCAAGACCGAGCTCGTCGAGCCGCCATCCCTCGCAGGCGACACAGACGAGCCCGCGCGCATGGGTCGCCATGAAGTTGACCGCCTCCGGGCTGATCCGGTCGGCGGCGATCGCCAGGTCACCCTCGTTCTCGCGATCTTCGTCGTCCACGATGATGACGTAGCGCCCCTGCTTGACATCCTCGATGGCGTCGTCGACGCGCGCGAGCGGCATGGCGGTCCCTACCCGACCGAGCCCGCGGCGTGGGCCATCAGGCTCCGCTCCACGTACTTGGCGACCAGGTCGGCCTCGAGGTTGACCGCGGCGCCCGGCCGCCAGACCTCGGCGCTGGTCACGGCGACGGTGTGGGGGATCAGCGACACGGTGAAGCGGTCGGCGAGCACCTCGACCACGGTCAGGCTAATGCCGTCGACCGCGACACAGCCCTGGGCGACGATGTAGCGCATCACCGCCTCCGGAGCGCGGATGGTCACCCAGCGAGCGTTGCCCTCATCGCGCAGATCGACCACGGTGCCGGCGGCGTCGATGTGACCGCTGACCAGGTGGCCGCCCACCCGGTCTCCGTAGGCCATCGACGCCTCGAGGTTCACCGGGTCGCCCACCCGCAGAGGCTCGAGATTGGTCCGTCGGGCCGTCTCCGGCATCACCTCGACGCCGAAGCCCGACGCCGAGGTCTCGACCACCGTCAGGCAGCAGCCGTTGACGGCGACGCTGTCACCGACCGCCAGGTCGCGAACCACCGCGGTGGCGGCCACCTCTAACCTGCCGCTGGTGGCGATGGCGTTGTCGGACACCCGCCCCAGCTCCTCGATGATGCCGCTGAACATCGTTGTCGTCCACCGATCTCCTACCGCACAGGGTAGCCGGTGACCATCAAGTCGGGGCCGACGCGGGCGACCTCGACGTCGCGCAGCGTCCAGGAGTCGGTGAGACGGTCGGGTCCGTGCCCCCCGACGGCGGCGGGCGATTCGACGCCGCCGATGATCCGGGGAGCGATGAAGGCAACCACCTTGTCGACCAGGCCGGCGTCGAAGGCGGAGCCGTGGACCGACCCTCCGCCTTCGACGAGCACGCTGATGACGCCCTGTCTGCCGAGGCGGCGGAAGAGGTGGTCGAGGCTCACCCGGCCCTCGGTGGCCGGGAAAACCTCGAGCTGGATGCCGCGCTCCTCGAACTGCCGGGCGCGGTCGGCGCGGGCGCGGTCGCTGGTGGCCACCAGGACGCTGCCGCTCTCCTGCCGGAAGATGCGCGCCTCGACGGGAATGCGCAGGCGGCTGTCGATCACCACCCGCAACGGCGAGCGGCCGCCGCCGGGCAGCCGGGTGGTCAGGTTGGGGTCGTCACGGATCACGGTGTTGGCGCCGACCAGGATCGCGTCGTGGGCGTGGCGCAGCCGCTGCACCCGTAGCCGCGCCTCGTCGGAGGTGATCCAGCGGGAGTCGCCGCTGCTGGTGGCGATACGGCCGTCGAGCGAGCTGGCGAACTTGGCGGTGACGAAGGGAAGGCCGGTGGTGATGTGCTTGACGTAGAACTCGTTGAGCCGGCGCGCCTCGGCGTCTCCGACTCCCACCTCGACGGTGATCCCCGCAGCCCGCAGGGCGGCGATGCCCCGCCCGTTCTCATCCGGGTTTGGGTCCTGCATGGCGACAACACACCGGCGAATCCCGGAGGCGGTCACCGCTTCGACGCAGGGCGGGGTGCGGCCGGTCCGGGTGCAGGGCTCGAGGGTGAGATAGAGGTCGGCGCCGCGGGCCGCCTCGCCCGCCGCCTGCAGCGCGACCACCTCGGCATGCGGCTCACCGGCACGCGCGTGATACCCGGTGGCGATCACCTGCCCGTCGCGCACCACCACCGCGCCCACCATCGGGTTGGGGCTGGTCCAGTAGTCGGCGCTCGCCGCCGCCTCGAGGGCGAGCGCCATGAAGCGCTGGTCGGCCGCGGTCACCGGGTCGCGCCCGCGGCGGCGCCGCGTCGAGGCGGGCCGAGGCTGCCGTCGCCGCGCAGCTCGCGACGCTCCTCCAGGGCGGCACGGAGCTGGCCGCAGCCGGCGTCGGCGGTGCCGCCACGGGTGTCGCGCACGGTGGTCCGCGCTCCCTGCAAACGCTGCAGGAACGCGGCCGTGGTGGCGCTGTCGGGAGGCCCCCACGGGCTGCCGTCGATACGGTTCATCGGGATCACGTTGACGTGGGCGTGGGTGCGGCGGGCCAGCAGGCGCAGACCGTCGGCGTCCTCGGGGCGGTCGTTCACCCCGCCGATCAGGCACCACTCGAAGGTGAGGCGGCGGCCGGTGCGCCGCGCGTAGTCGGCGCCGGCGTCCACCAGCGCGGCCAGGCGGTGAGCGCGGTTGAGCGGCACCAGGCGGTCGCGCAGCGGGTCGTCGACGGCGTGCAGGGAGATCGCCAGGGTGAGCGGCAGACCTTCGCGGGCAAGCCGCTCGATGGCGGGGACCACGCCGCTGGTGGAGACGGTGATGCGCCGCGGGCTGATACCCATCCCCGCGGCCAGGGTTCGCACCGAGGCGACGGTGGCGTCGTAGTTCGCCAGCGGCTCACCCATTCCCATGTAGACGACGTGCGTCACCGGGCCGAGGCCGCGGGCGTGGAGCGCCGCCCCCGCCACCCGCACCTGGTCGACGATCTCTGCCGCGGTGCAGTCGCGGCGCAGGCCGAGCCGCCCGGTGGCGCAGAAGGGACAGCCCACCGCGCAGCCGACCTGGCTGCTGACGCACACCGTCGCCCGCCGCCGGCGGCCGCCGTGCGCCGGCGATTCCATCGCCACCGTCTCCACCGTCTCGCCACCGGACAGACGGCAGAGCAACTTGACGGTGAGCCCGGAGTCGGCCTCGGTGGTGATCGCCTCGTCCACGGTGCAGAACCGAACCCGCTCGTCGAGGCGCGCGCGCAACCGCGCCGGCAGCTGGAGCACCTCGTGCAGCGCGACAACGCCGGGATGCCAGAGCGCGTTGGTGAGCTGTCGACCCCGCCACGGGGGGACTCCCAGCTCGGCGAGAATCGGGCTCAGCTCGTCCGGGCTGAGAGTGCTGAGCGCAGGCCGGCCGTCCATTCGCGTCCATGGTACGGGCGACCCCGCCTGCTACCGTTCCGGGCCGCCATGCGTGACCTCGCGCGCAGTCTGATCGGTGTCCCCGCGGTGATCCTCCTCGCGGGTGGGCTCGGCATCGTGGGCGTCACCATCCTCTCGCGGATCCGGCGGCGCAGCGACCGGCCGCCGATCCGCTGGGCCCACCTCGTCTTCGGAGTCGGCCTGTGCGGTGCGGGTGCGTTGCTGGTGCAGCTGGACGTCGCTCTGCTCGGGGTTCGCTGAGCGCCGCGCCAGTCCCAGCGGGCGCTCGCCGGGACGTCCCTCGGCACGATTGAGCGCGGCCACAGCGTCGCGCAGCCGGCCGGCGAGCAGGAGTCCGGCGGCATGGACACGCTCCGAGCGCGGGTCACCGGAGCGCAGTTGGGAGGCGCGGTCGAGCAGCCTCACCCCCTCGCCGAACCGCCCCCGCAGGCAGAGCGTCCAGCCGGTCTCGAGGAGCACCTCCCACCGCTCGGGATCGAGCTGAGCCGTTCGCAGCGCGTAGGCGCGCGCCGATCTGCTGTCGCCCACCGAGGCGGTGGCGAGGGCGAGAACGCGCATGCCGTCGAGGTCGGGCGCATCACCGGCCGACCTCACCGTCGCCACGACCGCGTCGAGGTCGATGTCGTCGGGAAGCTGGTCGACCGGATCCGGCGGGAGCGTCATGCCCTGCAGCCGCCGCCGCAGTCCCCGCCGCTCGAGCACGAAGGGGACGCCGGTGAGCAGGCCGATCGCGACCCCGGCCCACAGCGGCCGGAGACCCGCTGCGACCACCGGCACCGCCGCCAGCACCGCGGTGAGCACCACCGTGGTGAGCACTACCGGCAGCGCGGCGCCGGCGATCGCGTCGGCACTCCGGGCGGCGTCGGCATGCCGCAGGCGCAGTCGGTAGCGGACCGGTCGGGGCATCGGCGTCGCCGCCAGCAGCGCCCCGCCCACCCAGCCGGCGGCGCTCATCGGTGCGTGCTCTCGATCAGCTCGAGTGGGCGTGGATGAGTTCGAGGAACTCGGTGCGCGACTTCTCGTCCTCGCGGAAGGAGCCGAGCATGCAGGAGGTCACCGTCTGGCTGTTCTGCTTCTGCACGCCTCGCATCATCATGCAGAGGTGCGCCGCCTCGATGACCACCGCAACGCCGTGCGGGGCGAGGGCGCTGTCAAGGGCCTCGGCGATCTGGGTGGTGAGACGTTCCTGCACCTGCAGGCGGCGGGCGAAGACGTCGACGATGCGGGGGAGCTTGCTGAGTCCGACGATGCGCCCCCGAGGGAGATAGGCGACGTGCGCCTTGCCGTAGAAGGGAAGCAGATGGTGCTCGCAGATGCTGTAGAGCTCGATGTCGCGCACCACCACCATCTCTTCGTAGTCCTCGGCGAAGACGGCGCCGTTGACCACGTCGGCGAGGTCCTGATCGTATCCGCTGCAGAGGAAGCGCAGGGTGTCGGCCACCCGCCGCGGGGTTCGCAGCAGGCCCTCGCGGGCGGGATCCTCGCCGAGCAGCCGGAGCACCGCATCGATGTGTGCGCTCAGCTCGTCGGGGATGCGGGCGTCCGGCTCGAACAGGGGGGCGGGATGGGCCATGGCGATGACAACTATGCCACTTGGGAGCGTCCGGCTCAGGCGTTGCTGAAGATGGGGATGTTGACCCCGCTCAGCGGCGCCGCCGCGGGACTGACGAGGAAGGCGACCAGCTCGGCGACGTCCTCGGGGGTGACGGTGGGCCGCAGGTGGGGAGCGGCACGGCGCAGCATCTCGGTGTCAACCGCTCCCGGGCTGAGACAGACGCAGCGCACGCCGGTGGCGCGGCCCTCGAGGGCAACCGCCTCGGTGAGGGCGATCACCCCCGCCTTGGACACGTTGTAGGCGGTCAGCCCGGGGAACTTCTCGACGTTGGCAACCCCGGAGAGGGAGGCGATGTTGACGATGACTCCGCCGCCACGCTCGCTCATCGCCCTGAAGGCGGCGTGGCACCCCAGATAGACGCCACGCAGGTTGGTGTCGAGCACCGCATCCCAGCTCTGCGGATCGAGCTCGGCGAAGGGGCGCGGCTCGACCACCGCAGCGTTGTTCACCCAGATGGTCAGCGCCCCACGTGCGGTCGCGGTCGCGAGCAGTCGCCGCGCCGTGTCGCCGTCGGCCACATCGGCGGTGAGCGGCGTGATCGCGTCCTTCGCCACCGCCGCCAGCGTCTCCAGGTCGCCGGCGGTGCGCGATGCGGCGACGACCGCGTGCCCGTCGGCGGCGAGGCGCAGCGCCACGGCACGACCGATGCCCCGTCCGGCACCGGTGACGACCGCAACCGAATCGCTCACCCGTCCTGCCCCAGCCGGCGGTAGAGCCGGCGGTAGGCGTTGACCATCGCCTCGAGGGGGAAACGGGTCTCGGCCGCCCGCCGCGCCCGCGCGCGGTCGCAGCGCCGCGCGGCCGTGATGGCGGCGGCGAGGGCGGCAACGCCGACCTCATCGGCGAGCACCCCGCCGCTGCGGCCGACCACCTCGGGCAGCGCGCCGCGCCGAAAGCCGGCGACGGGCGTGCCGGCGAGGTTGGCCTCGAGGGCGACCATCCCGAACGGCTCCTCCCACACCGACGCGACCACAGCGACCGCGGCCCGCCCCAGCAGCGCGCCCAGCCCCCGGCGTGACACCGCGCCGAGCCATCGCACGGCATCGTCGTCGAGCCGGGGAGCGATCCGCTCGTCGAAGTAGTGGCGGTCGTAGACCTCGCCGGCCATCAGCACCCGCATCCCCGCCCGCCGGCAGGCGGCAAGGGCGAGGTGGGTCCCCTTCTCCGGAGAGATCCTGCCGGCGACCACCGCCAGGTCATCCGCGGACGCGCGGGGGACGAAGCGGATCGCGCCGGGATCGACCCCATTGGGGACCACGGCGTCGACCGGGATCAGCGGGCGCCACTGCGCCGCGCAGGAGCGGCTCACCGCGGCGAAGCGCGGTCGCGGGCGGCACGCCGCCGCCGCCTGGGCGGCGGCCACCGTGGCCGGGTCCACCGGGCCCAGGTGCAGGGTGTGCAGGCAGCGGAGGCCGGTGGCGGCGGTGGCGTAGAAGGCGGGCCAGTCGAGCGCGTGGCTGTGGATCACCTGGTCGCGGTCCGCCGCCAGCTCCGCCGCCAGTCGCAGGTAGGCGGGCGCCAGGGGCGGCGGCCACGGGGCCCCGGGGGCGAGGCGGGGCGGGGCGTCGAACCGGTGCCTCGCCTCCGGGATGGCCGCGGTGGGACCAAGACGGAGCGGGACTCCGGGGACCCGCGAGCCGCGGGGGGCGACGAGCTCGACCGCCTCACCGGCCCGGTGGAGGCCCCGCGCCAGATCGCAGAGCACCGCCTCGGCACCACCAGCCTGGCTGCTCCGCAGCGGGGCGATCAGCGGGGCGAGCAGGGTGACGCGCACAACGAGGGCAAAGCATGCGCAATCGCCTGCCGCCCTCCGTTCGAGCCCGGCGACATGGTCGCGGCAATCGTAGCAATTGAATCTAATGACCCAAAGAAACGCTCAGGAAACCCGCAAGAGCCGCACTGTCACTGCGTTGTCATCGGATGATGGGAGAGCGGGTAGTGCGGCTATCACGCTACAGTCTGCCGCCACACCCGCAGGAGCGGCTGCGGTCCAGGAAGGGAGGAGCGAGCATGGTCTATCGGCGTTTCGGGATAGTGCTGGTGGGCGCCGGCGGGCTTGTCAGCCTGCTGGTGGGCGGACCGAGTGCCGCGGTTGCGGCACCCGGCGGCGGCGGCTGTCAGCTGGCCGGCACGGCGAACATCACGCCCGGGCTGACCAACACGGCCGCGAACTTCACATACAACTTCTCTGGAAACCTCAGCAGCTGTCAGTCCAACATCGCGGGCGCCCCCACCTCGGGCACGGTCGAGGCGGGCAAGACGGTGGTCGTCGCCTACAACTGGACCTACACCGACTCCACCGGGGTCCATTCCGGCACCGCCAACGCCACCTATCAGGAGCCGATTCCCGCCGGCAACGGGAGCTGTGCCAGCAGCACCACCAGCGGAACGGCGCTGACCACCTGGGCGGACGGAACCACCACCGCGGTCGACTACACCACCACCGGAGCGCTGGCGCTCGTCCACCTGACGGGGACCGTCGGCACCGGCATCACCAGCACCCTGGTCAGCTACACCGGTCCCACCCAGGCACCGCCGGCATCGACTCACACGGTGAGCACCACGCGGTTCGCCGGCGACTCCGCCCTGGGCGAGCTCACCTTCCAGCCACCCGATGCCACCGCCTGCAGCGGTGCTGGCGTGACCAGCGCCGCCATCAACGGGTTCATCGGCATCGGCAGCCAGTGATCCTCACCGAGAGCTGAGGCTCGAAGGGCCGGCATCGATGGGTGCCGGCCCTTTTCGTATCGCAGAGACGCCGATCAGCTCGGCGTGAGCGGGGCGGCACCGAAGGCCACCGAGACCGCGCGGCAGTAGATCACCGCGGTGGCGTAGCGCTGCACATCCGGCCCGGCATCCTGCGCACAGCCAGCACCCTCCGGGGGTGAGCTCACCACCCGCTAGCGTAGTGTGGTCGGGATCGTTGCCCCTGAGCACCGCGAGCCCGCTCGACCGGAGATCCCCATGACCACCATGACCGAAACCTCGCGCGGACGGGTGCGCACCGAGCCGAGCCAGAAGCGGGTTCGTGCCTATCTCTCCGGCCAGCTGGTGGTCGACTCGATCCACCCGGTGTTGGTGTGGGAGAAGCCCTACTACCCCACCTACTACTTCCCCGCCGACGACGTCCGCGCCGAGCTGCTCGCCACCGGGAGGGTCGAGCACTCACCCAGTCGCGGCGACGGGCAGATCCTGGACGTGAGGGTCGGCTCGGCAACCGCCCCCGGCGCCGCCCAGCGCTTCCCCGACTCGCCGCTGGCACCGATCCGCCCACTGGTGCGGCTGGATTGGGGCGCGATGACCGAGTGGCTGGAGGAGGACGAACCCGTCTACACGCATCCTCGCGACCCCTACACGCGGGTCGACATCCTCACCAGCTCGCGGCACGTGCGCGTCGACATCGACGGCGTCACGGTTGCCGAGTCTCACCGCCCGACCGTCCTCTTCGAGACCGGCCTGCCGCCCCGGTACTACCTTCCGCTCGCCCACCTGCGGATGGACCTCCTGCGCCCCTCGGCGACGACCAGCCACTGCCCGTACAAGGGCACCGCGAGCTACTGGACCGTCGACACCGGCGTGGGTGTCCACCAGGACATCGTCTGGACCTATCGAGCCCCACTTCCGGAGAGTCAGAAGATCGCCGGGCTCGCGTGCTTCTACAACGAGAAGGTCGACATGTACATCGACGGCGAGAGGTACGAGCGCCCGCGCACCCAGTTCGGCTGAGCCGCGGGTGCGGCTGCCGGCGGCCGCTCAGCCGATGGCGGTCATGGCGACGATCGGCCGGTTCAGCGGGTGCCCGCCCATGCTGCCGAGGAAGGGAACGCCGTAGCTGAACATGCCGCCGTCGCCGGCGGCGAGCCAGTAGCCACCGAGCGGTGACCCGGCGACGGCGACCACCGGCGACACCAGCGGCAGCGATCCGGCGCTGCCCCGGAAGGGAGCGTCGCCGTGCGCGAAGACTCCGCCGTCGGCCGCCGCCAGCCAGTACCCGCCTCCCGATGAGCTGGCCGAGACACCGACGATCGGGCGGTTGAGCGGCCGTGCCCCCTCGCTGCCGTAGAAGCCGGCGTCGCCGAAGGCGAAGATGCCGCCGTCACTGGCGACCAGCCAGTAACCGCGACCCGACGGCGTCGCCGCCATACCGGCGATCGGCTTGTTGAGCGGCCGCGCGCCTTCGCTGCCGTAGAAGCCGGCGTCACCGAAGCTGAAGATGCCGCCATCGCTGGCGACCAGCCAGTAGCCCCGACCCGATGGAGTCGCCGCCATGCCGACGATCGGTCGGTTGAGCGGCCGCGCGCCCTCGCTGCCGTAGAAGCCGGCGTCACCGAAGCTGAAGATGCCACCGTCGGAAGCCACCTCCCAGTAGCCGCCACCGTCTGCGGTCCGGGCGATGCCGACGACGGGACGGTTCAACGGCGTTCCCCCCATGCTTCCGTAGAAGGGCGCGCTGCCGAAGGTGAACACCCCGCCGTCACCCGCGACCAGCCAGTAGCCGCGACTCCCAGAGGGTGGGGGCGGAGGAGGCGGGCCCGGCTGGCGTGCCTGCGCCGAGTTTGCGTCGATCATCAGCGACGACTCGTCCACGGCGTCGAAGTCGCCCGCCGGAATCGTCTTGAGCTCGTCGAGAACGGCGGTGTCCCAGCCCTCCTCGGCGGCGCCGCCGAAGTACCAGTTGCTGCCGTTGTCGGCGACGATCAGACCGTAGTGCTTCATCGCGGTGAGGATCACCTGCGCCTGCGGGCTGAACCCGGAGATGTCGACGCCGGCACCCATGCGGAAGCGCGCCCCCATCGGTGGCAGGGACGGATCGCTGGCGGCGCCGGCCTGGTGGCGAGCCGGCCAGAGGAAGCTGCGATCGGTGCGCTGCACCGTCATCCGGATCGCGTGGGTGACCGATCCGGAGAGCACCTCGTCGCGCCGCAGCAGCCCAGGGAGCATCGGCAGTCCGGCGGCGTCCGCGCTGGTCCAGCCACTCGGGCGCAGCTGGCTGGATTGGAGGTCGAAGATCGCGCCCGATCCGGCCGTCGATCCCGACGGCGAATAGTGGGTGTCGAAGGTCTCATAGAGCTTGCATGTGTCGCGGTCCACCACCAGCGCGTGGCGATCCCCGGTGCTCGAGGCTCCGCCCTCGATCGGCGTGTCCGGCCCCAGCGGATACGGTCCGGGATCGCTCTCACCGGCGTAGGTGAAGCTCACCGCGACCTTCTGATGACTGTCGGGAACCACCTGGAAGGGGATCCCGTACGGCATCGAGCCTCCCGACGGACCGAAGTCGGGGTGCAGCCGCTGCTGGGAGCCGCCGCTGCTGCCGATCCACGCCCCGCTCTGCGGATGCACGGGGAGATTCGAGATGTCGGTGTTCCAGACGTTGTCGGCCGGGAACATCGGACATCCCGGCGCCGCCGGCAGGGGCGTCGAGGCGCGGACGGCCAGCGGGCGCGCAGCGCCGACGGCCGCGGAAAGGCCGATGAGGGCGGCGACGAGAGGCGCCAGGCGGCGCCTGGGGGGCTGCACCCGCACACGGTAGCGGGCGTCGCGTGACAGCAGGGTGATCAATCTCCGCACCGTCAGGTGACGCTCTCCCAGGCGGCCTCGCAACCGTTCGGGCGCAGATGCGGTAACAGGCCGGTGGCGTCACCCCACCGTTGCATCGGCTTAACCCTTGTTCTCCATGGGCCCAGGCATAACCGCATCGGTGGGTGGGACAACCCCGCAACGGCGGGTCATCCGATGACACGGGAGAGGGCAGTCATGAGTCCTGGCCACCAAGACCACGTCCACGCCGACCGACGCCGCACGCGGGCTCGAGCGGCTCTCTCCGCGCTGGTGGCGCTGTCGATGCTCACCGCGGCGGCGGTCTTCGACCGTCCGGCGTCAGCCGGTCTGCTCGGTGGCCTTCTCTGCCCCGTCACCAATACCCTCGGCAACGTCGTCTCCGCCGGGTGGGACGATGGGGCGACGACCCCGCCGACCACGCTGACACAGGTTGAGCAGGCGATCGGCGCCACTCAACTCCATGCGAGCGGGATCGACGGATCGGGCATCGGGGTCGCCGTGATCGACTCCGGCGTGGTGCCGGTCCAGGGCCTCAACGGCTCGGGCAAGGTGATCAACGGGCCCGACCTCTCGTTCGAGTCGCAGAGTGCCGGCACCCGGTACCTCGACACCTACGGACACGGGACCCACATGGCCGGCATCATCGCCGGCAACGACGGCCCGGGAGGCAGCTTCCAGGGCGTCGCCCCCGGCGCTCATCTCGTCGTCCTCAAGGTGGCCACCTACGCCGGCCTCGATGACGTATCGCAGATGCTGGCCGCCATCGACTGGGTCGTCCAGCACCGCAACGACCCGGGCATGAACATCCGGGTCCTCAACCTCTCGTTCGGCACCAGGAGCCTGCAGAGCTACCAGGTGGACCCCATCGCCTTCGCGGTGGAGAACGCGTGGCGGCACGGCATCGTCACCGTGGTGTCGGGCGGCAACGACGGCACCTCGTTCGGGTCGCTTCGCGATCCCGGCGTCGACCCCTACGTGCTCTCGGTCGGAGCCGCCGACCTCCATGCAACCAACCTTCTCGGCTGCACCACCGTCGCTCCTTTCTCCAGTCGCAGCTGGAGCAGGTCGGTCGACGTGGTCAGCCCCGGCGTCTCCATCGCGAGCCTGCGCGATCCCAGCTCCGCCATCGACCTCGCCCACCCCGGCGCGGTCGTCGACACCCGCTTCTTCCGCGGTTCCGGCACCTCGCAGGCCGCGGCGGTGGTGTCCGGGGCGGTCGCACTGGTTCTCCAGGCGCGTCCCAGCCTCACCCCCGACCAGGTCAAGGCTCTGCTGAGGTCCACCTCCGCATCCCTGGCCCTGCTGGACGGCAGCGCCGAAGGCTCCGGATTCATCAACGTCGGAGCGGCGGCCACCGCCTGGGTTCCGTGGGGATCGACGCAGGGATGGGCCAAAGCGACCGGCACCGGTTCGCTCGACCAGGCCCGTGGCGGCAGCTATGTCACCGCCAACGGCGTGGCGCTGACCGGCGAGCAGGACATCATGGGCAAGCCGTGGGTCGGCGCCACCTGGGCCAAGGCCGCGGCGGGCGGGTCGGCGTGGACCGCGGGCAGCTGGAACGGCGCCACCTGGGCCGGGGCGTGCTGGTGTGGCACCAGCTGGGCCGGCACGACGACGTGGTCGGGTGGACAGTGGTCCGGCGGCCAGTGGTCGGGTGGCCAGTGGTCGGGTGGCCAGTGGTCCGGCGGCCAGTGGTCCGGCGGCCAGTGGTCCGGCGGTCAGTGGTCCGGCGGTCAGTGGTCCGGCGGCCAATGGTCCGGCGGCCAGTGGTCCGGCGGCCAGTGGTCCGGCGGCCAGTGGTCTAGCGGCTAGTGGTCCTGCCGCTCCGGCACGGGAGGACGACCGCCGGCCGCGGGCCGCGGATTCTCACCGCCCTCCTGGTCACCGGAGCGGCACTGCTGACGGTCTGGCTGCTGAGCCTCCACCGCTCGCTCGCAGGGGACATCGCCCTGCCCTGGTGGGGGCTCGGCATCGCCTATTTCCTGGCCACCGTCGCCGGTGTCCACGTCACGGTTCGCAACCAGGCGTTCACCTTCACCCTGAGCGAGGTGCCGCTGGTGCTCGGACTGGCCGGCTCGTCACCGAGCGCACTGCTGGCCGGCGGCCTGATCGGCACCGCCGTCTCTCTCACCCTCTACCGCCGGCAGCAGCCGCTGAAGATCGTCTTCAACCTGGCGGTGTTCGCCATCGAGGCGGATGTAGCCATGTTCGTCCTCAACTCGCTGCTGGCAGGGCACGCCGTCGCCTCGACCATCGGGTGGTTGGCGATCCTCGCCGCCGCCGTCAGCGCGTCGACGGTCGGACAGCTTCTCACCGCGTTGATCGTGGCGGTGTCGACCGATGCCCGGCGCGGTCGCGAGGTCGCCGGGATCCTGCGGTTCGTCGTCCCCGCGTCGGTTCTCAACACCCTGCTCGGACTCACCGGTGTGCACGTCGTCGGCCACGATGCCCAGGCGGCGGCGCTGCTGGTGATCCCGGTCGCCGCCCTGGCGATCGCCTATCGCGGCTACCTCTTCGAGCGCCACCGGCACGCCCAGGTCCGCCGCCTCTATGACACCAGCGGAGCCCTGCATCGCAGCCACGGCGGCGACGCGTCGATCACCACCCTGCTTTCCCAGGCGCGCGAGATGTTCAACGCCGAGGTCGCCGAGGTGGTGCTGCTTCCCACCAAGCAGGGCGACGTGCGACGCTGTGTCCTCGGCCCCGTCGAGAGCGCCGGGCTGGTCACCGAGACCGTCGCGTCCTCCGATCCGGCCGTCGCCCTCGCGACCGCTCGCACCCCGGTGCTGCTGGATCCCGCCGATCACGCCGGCCTGCTCGCCGCCCGCGGCTGCCGCAACGGCATGGCCATCTCCCTCACCGGCGAGCACGGCACCGCCGGCGCACTCATCGTCGCCAACCGCCGCGACGCGGTGAGCGCCTTCGGGCGCGACGACCTCGAGCTCCTGGAGGCGTTCGCCGGGCCGGCGAGCGTGTCGCTCGACAACGGCCGGCTGGAGGCGGAGCTCGAATATCGCGCCTCCCACGACCCGCTGACCGGGCTCGCCAACCGCGCCCTGCTGGCAGAGCGCATGCAGGCGGCGCTCGACAGCGGCCGGCAGCGCACCTGCACCGTGCTGCTCCTCGACGTCGACGACTTCAAGACCGTCAACGACACTCTCGGCCACCCGGCCGGCGACCAGCTGCTGATCGGCATCGCCGAGCGGCTCACCAGCTGCCTGCGGCCCGCTGACCTGGCAGCGCGCCTCGGGGGCGACGAGTTCGCGGTCATGCTGGCCTCGTCCTCCGACACCGACGGCGCCGTCGCCGTCGCCGAACGCATCCTCGACGCGCTGCGCGCTCCCTTCCATCTCTCGGGCTGCGACGTGACGATTCGCGGCAGCATCGGCATCGTCGGCGACAACCCCTCCATCGTGACCGTCGACGACCTTCTCAGCAGCGCCGACCTGGCGATGTACCGGGCCAAGGCGCAGGGCAAGAACCGATGCGTGGTGTTCCAGCCGGTCATGCAGGTGGAGGTGATGGCGCGCCACCAGTTGCGCGTCGACCTCGAACGCGCGGTGAGCGATGAGGCGTTCCAGGTTCATTACCAGCCGATCATCGACCTCGACACCGGCCGGATCACCGCCGCCGAGGCGCTGGTGCGATGGAGCCATCCCGACCGCGGATCGATCAGTCCGGATGAGTTCATCCCCCTCGCCGAGGAGACCGGCCTGATCGTCCCCCTGGGGCGGATCGTGCTCGAGCAGGCCTGCCGTCAACTGGCGGTCTGGCAGCGGACGGATCCCCGCATGCAGCTGAGCGTCAACCTGTCGGGCCGCCAGCTGCAGCACCCCGGTCTCGTCGACGAGGTCGCCAGCACCTTCGCCCGCCACGGGATCAACGCCTGCTATGTCACTCTCGAGGTCACCGAGAGGGTGATGGTCGACGACCAGCTCGCCCTTGACGCCCTGCGCCGGCTTCGCGGCCTCGGCGTCAAGATCGCGGTGGACGACTTCGGCACCGGCTACTCCTCACTCAGCATCCTGCGCGATCTCCCCATCGACAGCCTGAAGATCGCCAAGCCATTCGTGGACCGGCTGGCCCGCAGCGATGACGACCGCGCGCTCGCCGCCACCATCGTCGGCCTGGCGTCCAGCCTCCGTCTCGACACCGTGGCTGAGGGGATCGAACGACCAGATCAGGCTGACATCATGCGCGACGCCGGGTGCCGTGGTGGTCAGGGATTCCTGTTCAGCCGCGCCATCCCCGCCGAGGAGTTCTTGGAGCGGATCCTGCTGCCGCCGGCGGGCGCGCCGGTGATCTCGCTGGCCGGCTAGCCGCCCGCCCCGGCCGCCGTACCAACCGCGTGCGGTCCAGGCTGCCGCCGGTCTTTCGCTGAAATCGCGTTGTAACCCCCAGCGGTACGAGCAGGAAGGCGGCGGGTTGTCTCCTGCCGGGAAGGGAGTGAGCCATGAGTGCCCGAACATCTGGCGCGCTGGTTGCATCGATCGCGGCCACCGGCTCACTGCTGGCGGCCGCTACGGTCGCCGTCGGCGCGCCGGCGCTGACGAGGCCCCTCACCGGGGCATCCATGGTGTCCCCATGGCCCATCCTGCGAGCCGGTGCCAACTCCCGGCCGACGCCGGGCGGCCCGGCGGCCGGCGAGCTGCCGGCCTCGGGCTTCGCCGCCACGCCGGCGGCCGGTACGGTCGCCGCCGGCGCGCCGGCGCTGACCACTCCCATGACAGCGGCCTCCACGGCGTCCACCTGGCCCGTCTACGGAGCCGACGGCGCCAACACGCGCACGGCGGCGGGCGGTCCGGCGGCCGGCGCGCTGCTGCACCAGGCCTGGCGCTTCGACTCCACCTCCGGCGATTTCAGCGGCACGCCCGTGATCGCCGCCGGCCGCGTCTTCGCCGCCAGCGGCGGCGGATTCGCGGTGGCGCTCGACGAAGCGACCGGCAAGCCGCTGTGGACGACCGCCCTCGATGGTCCCGTCAACGGGTCGGCCGCATACGCGAGCGGGCGGGTGTACGTCGCTGTCGCGCGGGTGGGCTCTCCGTCGGTGGTCGCGCTCGACGCGGGAACTGGCAGGGTGCTCTGGCGCACCGTGCTGACCACCCAATCGGGCAGCGACGTGTATGCGTCGCCGCAGGTGTTCCAGGGCGATGTGGTCATCGGCACCTCCGCCCTCTTCGCCGAGACCATGCAGTCACAGCCGACGGCGCGTGGCTCCGTGCTTCGGCTCGACGGCGCCCACGGCAAGATCCGGTGGCAGACGATGACCGTGGCCCCGGGTCTGACCGGCGGCGGCGTCTGGTCGACCGCGGCAGTCGATCCTCAGACCGCCGTCGTCTACGAGGGAACGGGCAACGCCTACTCGCCGCCGGCCGACCCGCACACCGACTCCATCCTCGCCATCGACTTCGGCAGCGGGGGGATCCTCCGCTCCTTTCAGGCCACGCCCAACGACGTGTGGACGGAGACCACCCGTCCCACCGGTCCGGACGCCGACTTCGGAGCGTCGCCCAACCTCTTCCGCCTGGCGGACGGCACCCCGGTCGTTGGCGAGGGTCAGAAGTCCGGCGTCTACTGGACGCTGCGGCGCGACACCCTGCAACCGGTGTGGAGCACGCGGGTGGCCCCGGGGTCGGGCCTCGGCGGCATCCTGGGATCCACCGCGGTCGCCGGCTCGCACATCGTCGGGCCGGCCAGCGAACCGGGCGAGTTGTGGTCGTTGGGCACCGACGGCAGCGTTTCCTGGTTGGAGCCGAGCCCCGAGCCGCTCAAGTGGGGAGCAACGTCGATGTCGAACGGCGTGGTCTATGCGGTCAGTTCCTCAGGGATGTTGCAGACGTGGTCCACGGCGGGGGTCCCCCTCGGCGCCACTCCCATCGCCGGCCCCAGCTTCGGCGGTGTGAGCATCGCCGGCGGCCTCGTCTTCGTCGAGACAGGCACGAGCTTCGGCTCGAGCGGGTCTGTCCAGGCGTTCTCGGGGTGAGGCCCGGGCCGATCGGGTGGGGTCGACGCGCGCCGCTAGACCGATGTCGCCGTCAGGGAGTGCGGCCCAGGAACGCGGCGAATCGGTCATAGGCTGCGGCGCCGGCGGGCGCGGCGACCTCGGCAGCGAACGGGTCGCCCTTGTCGTTGCGGAACTGAGGCTGCACGATGCCCTGGGCCAGCGCGGTACTCGTCTCGGCAAGCGCCGGGTCGAGCTTGTCGAGCTGTCCCGTGCACTTTGCGAGGTCCCAGGTGTGGGCGACGGTTTCCATCACGTGGATGTTGAGGGCCACCGCGCCCGGGACCTCGGCGAAGGGAAGCTTCCAGGTCCGATCGAGCGCACCCGGCGCGGTGAACGCAGCGAGCGCTTCCGAGCTGGCCGACCGGTACGCGCCCACCGGATCGTCGCCGAGCGCGTCGCCCATCTGGGCGATGTGCTCGGTCCCGCTCATCCCCGTGGGCACGGGCTTGCCAGCGCCCGCCGCCGCCATCATCAGGTTGGAACCGACCAGATGGGTGAGCAGCTGGCGGGTGTTCCACTCGCGACACGGGGTGGCCGATTCGAGCTGATCGGGGCGGATGCCCTGCACCACCCTCGTCGCCTGCTCGATCGCACGCACGTAGGCGGCTCCGATGTCGGTCCTGGTTTCCATGGTTGTCCTCCCTCATCCACCGGCAAGAGCCGGTGACCACCTTGGCGGCACACTCTAAGCGATGAGCGGTACCTCCAAGCCGCCGGCGACCACGCGTCGGACCGGTGGGCACCCCGACGGCCAGGTCCGCCTCGCCGCCGGCGATCCCCTGCTCCGCGGCACCCGCAGCGAGGCCGAGCGCCGCGCCCGGCGACGGCTGCTGCGCGAGCTGATGCAGGCCGGCGTCTCGCGAGCCGATCTGCAGCGGGCGGTCGACGAGGACCGCCTCGCGCTCATTCCCGCCGAGATCGCCCTCGCCGGGAGGCGACGCTACGGGGACGAGGCGCTCGAGAAGAACAGCGGTGTCGGGCGGGACGAGCTCGCCGCCTACGTGCGCGCCTCGGGGACGCAGGCTCCCGAGGAGCTGACCGCGTGGGACGTGGCCGCCGCCCGCCGGCTCCGCCGCCTGCTCGACGCCGGCATCCCCTTCGAGTCCGTGCTCGAGGTCGCCCGCGTCGCCGGTCAGGGAGCGGCGAGCACGGCGCGCGCGATCCTGCGAATCGCCGGCGAGACCTACCTCCAGCCCGGTGACACCGAGTACGAGCTCGGGACCCGCTATGCCCAGGCCGCCGACGAGCTGATGCCACTGATCGGTCCACTGGTCGACTACCAGCTGCGCCTGCACATCCGCGAGGCCCTCCGCCAGGAGACCATCGGCCGGGAGGAGCGCGTCAGCGGGCAGATCCAAGCGTCGCGCGACGTCGCCGTCGCCTTCGCCGACCTCGTCGGATTCACCCGCATGGGCACCCGGGTCGAGGCCGACGAGGTCGGTCGCGTCGCCGTGCGCCTCGGGGAGCTCGCCAGCGACGTCGTGTCACCGCCGGTGACGGTCGTCAAGTACGTCGGCGACGCGGTGATGCTCGTGTCTCCCGACGCCTGCCGGCTGGTCGAGGATGTGCTGAACCTGGTGGCTGCGGTCGACGCCGAGGGCGAGCACTTTCCGCAGCTGCGCGCCGGCGTCGCCCACGGCCCGGCGGTGCCCGTCAGCGGCGACTGGTACGGCCATGTCGTCAACCTGGCGAGCAGGATCACCGCCGTCGCCAGGCCGGGGACGGTGGTCGGCACCGCCGAGCTTCGCGCTGCGACCAAGGGGCGGTTCTCCTGGTCGCGCCCTCTGCCGCGACACCTCAAGGGAGTGCGCGGGGTGGTGCTCATCGCCCGCGTGCGCGAGGCGACGGCGGGCGACAGCGATCGCCGCGGTCGCCGGACACGGCCGCACGTTCCCTCCCGCGTCAGGCGCCTGGCGAAGCGCTGACGCCTCCCTCGCTGCCGCGCATGGCGTCGAGCCGCCGTCGCGGCTGGCGCAGCGAGCGCCCGCGCCGGGTCATCCCCGCCCACGGATCGCCGTCGCGCCGGATCCGCTCGGGGGTGGTGCGCAGGGTATGCCGGCGAGGGTCGAACCGCTTGTCCTCGACCTCCTCCCACCGCAGCGGCACCGCCACCGGCGCCCCCTTGATCGGCCGCACCGCGTAGGGCGCGACCGTCGACTGCGCGTAGCCGTTGCGCAGGATGTCGAGGTAGAGGCGGCCTCTACGGGCGGCGCGACGCGTCTCTACCGTCAGCGCATCGGGATGGCGCCGGGCCAGCAGGTCCGCCACGTCCCAGGCGAAGCGGCGAGTCTCGTCGAAGCCGGCGGCGCGGTCGAGGGCGATGACCAGGTGGACGCCGCGAGACCCGGTCGCCATCGCCAGCGGCGGCAGCGCGAGATCGGTGAGCAGGTCGCGCAACCACAGCGCCGCGGTGCGGACCCCGGCGGGGTCGTCACCCCATGGGTCGAGGTCGAAGATCAGGCGATCGGGCCGGTCCAGCCGGTCGGCCCGGCTGAGCAGCAGATGCGGGGTGATGCACGCCTGGTCGGCGAGCCACACCAGCGTCGCCGCATCGTCGATCATCACGTGAGTGACGGTGCCGCCCTTCTTCGGCACCTCGACGAGGTGCACCCAGGCGGGCGCATGCGTCGACGCCTTCTGCACGAAGCCGGGGCGGTCGATGCCGTTGGGGAACCGCTGCATCATCACCGGGTGACCGCGGGTGTGCGGCACCATCACCTCGGCGACCGCGGCGTAGTACTCGGCCAGCTCGGCCTTGGTGATCCGGTCGTCGGGAAAGAGCATCTTGTCGGGGCGGGACACCTCGATGCGCGGTCTCACCTCCCGGTGCGCTCCCGGACCACCTCCCGCGCCGGCTTGTCGCGGCGAAGGCCGAGGTAGCGAGGATGGCGCAGCAGGCCATCGGTGGTCCATTCCGTGAACGCGACCTCGGCGACCAGCTGAGGCTTCACCCAGTGCACCCCGCGCTCGCCGATGGTTCGGCTGCCGGCGAACGGTGAGCGCGCCTGCTCGAGCTCGCCGAGACGCTGCCGCAGGCTGCGCAGGGTGGCGACGTCGAAGCCGGTTCCGACCTTCCCCGCGTAGACCAGCCGGTTGTCCTCGTAGTAGCCCAGCAGCAGCGCGCCCAGCCCGACGCGCGTGCCGCTGGGGTCGGTGAAGCCGCCGACCACCAGCTCCTGCTGGTTGCTGCAGCGGAACTTCAGCCAGTCCGGCGAGCGACGCGAGGCATAGGACGAGCCGGCGCGCTTGGCGATCAGTCCCTCCCAGCCGCGCCGGCAGGCGTCGGCGAAGTAGGCCTCGCCCTCGCGGTTGCGGTGCAGCGTGAAGCGGACCGGCGCGCGGTAGCGGACCGCCCGCCGCAGCAGCGCCTTGCGGTCGCGCAGGGGCAGGCGCGTCACCTCGTAGCCGTCGAGGTGGAGCAGGTCGAACACGTAGTAGAAGATGGCAACGCCGCTGCGACGGGCGGCATCGGGATCGGTCACCCCCATGCGCTTCTGCAGCCGGGAGAAGCTGGTCCGGCCGTCCTCGAAGGCGACCACCTCGCCGTCGATGACCACGTCGTGGTCGCGGCCGCTCTCGAGCACGTCGACGATCTCCGGGTAGGTGCCTCCGAGCCGCAGCCGGTTGCGCGAGAGCAGCCGCACCCTGCGGCCGGAGCAGAAGGCGAGGCAGCGCTCGCCGTCGAGCTTGCGCTCGAAGATCCAGTCCGGGTCGGAGAAGCGTCGCTGGGTGAGGGTGGCGAGCATCGGCGCGATCCACTCCGGCTGCGGGCAGGCCCGCAGCAGCTGCCGCGACCGCTCTGGGAGATCCGCGAACAGCGTGCCGCGAAGGCTCATCGCGCGGCCACGATACGGCGGCCAGGGGACCGCCAGCGGCTGCCCCGGACCCTTCGGCAAACGGCTGTTCCCCATCGACCCGGGCACGGGCGACGACATGTTTTGCCGTCCGCCGGCGTCTTATCCGGTGCGCGAGTGCACGCACGCGTGTGTGCCCGAGGCGCTGAGACCCGGCGAGGGAACCTGTGATGCGGTGGTGGCGGATCGTCCCGGCGGCGATCGTAAGTCTCGGATTGGCGGCCGCGGTCGGCGTCGCGGTCGGGCCCCAGCGAACGGCGGCGGCATCGCCCGAGCCGGCGACCTTCCGGGTCGGGGCGGCGGTCGCGTCCATCGACCCCGACCCTGGTGTGCCCCTCTACTCCGGTGGTTTCGGCTACAGCCCGCCGGTGACCCAGCAGTACGCACCGCTCGAGGTCCGTGCCTTCTATGTCAGCAACGGCAGGCACGCCGCCGCCATCGCCGTGGTCGACAGCCAGGCTTACTTCGCCGCCTACCAGGAGGGTCCCGACTACGGCATCACCAGCGTTCGCGACATCGCCTCGGCGCAGATGTCAAAGCTCGGCGGCGGCCCGGCGATGAGCCGCGCCGACATCATCGTCCAGGGCACCCACAGCCACTCGGCGGCAACGCTGGAGGGCATCTGGGGGCCGGTGCCGCCGACGTATCTCAAGAAGGTGCACGACCGCAGCGTCAGCGCCCTGGTCGAGGCGGCTCGCCAGGCCCGCCCGGCACACCTGCAGTGGTCGTCGATCTGGGCGCCGGACCTCGACAACATCGTCACCGCGCAGACCGACAGTTACGCCGGATGGACGCAGGACGGCCAGGTCAGCGTGCTGCGCGCGCTCGATCCGCAGAGCGGCGCGACCGTGGCCACCTTCGCGAGCGTGCCGGCACATCCCGACATCGTCAACGGCGCCGGCATCAAACAGCTCGGCGCGGACTACTTCGGCCCGGTACGCGACGACCTGCAGGCGAAGCTGGGCGGTATCGCCGTGGTCGGGCCGGCCACGCTGGGACGCGAGGAGAGCTTCGTCCAGGTCGGGGGCCTCGGTCAGATGCGCTGGTACGCGGGCGTGGTGGAGAACCGGATCACCGAGGCGCTGACCCGGGCGCGCTGGGTCACCGACCCGACCATCGCCAGCAGCGAGACGCTGGTGACCATTCCCGGCGACAACGCGGCGCTGCTCGGCCTGGTCCTGCTCTGGTCTCTGCCCGACCAGCAGAAGGCGCAGCTCGGCTCGTCGACGGGTCTGTACCCCATCGACCGCTCGATCACCCCGCCCTACTTGATCGGGAACACCGTCGGCACCTACGTCACCGCCCTGCGCATCGGTGGGGTGGGCCTGGTCAGCATGCCGGGCGAGCCATTCCCCGAGATCCGCCTCAACGTGCTGCGGGCAACGCAGGGCATCGACATGCTGGTCGGTCTCAGCAAGGGCCAGGACGACCTCGGCTATTGGTTCCCGGCCTGGGTGACGCCCTTCACCACCATCTACCACTCCGACCATCTGCAGTACAACGTCGCCGTCCAGGCCGGCGACCAGTTCATTCAGAACGACCTGTTGATGCTGCGCGCCGTCGGTTTCAGCGCCACCCCGGGCATCCCCTACCCGCTGCCCACCGACTGGCAGGCGGCCTTCCGGTCCGGGCTGCAGGCGCTGGCGTCGGCGGGCAGCGGCGACGCCGGGCCCACCGGCACCTTCACCACCACCCTGCAGGCCGCCTACTCCAACGTCTCTCAGCCCTACGACGCCTCGCCGGTCAACCTGCCGGGGCAGCCGCAGATCAAAGGTGAGGTGCAATGGGACCTCGGCGATGGCAGCACCTACAGCAGTCACGCCGTACGCGACGGCAGCGGTGCACCATGGTCCGCAACCCAGTTCACCCACGCCTACGCTCCCGGCGATTACAGGGTGCGGCTCCGTGCCCAGGACACCGCCGGCAACGCGCCCGACTGGACACTGCGCGTACACGTGTACCCGCAGTTGTTGCCGCGGGTGTCTGCCACCAACCTTGGGGCGGGTCTGTGGCGCCTGGCGGGCGCGGCAAGCGGCGGTGACGGCGTGCCGCTGGCATGGCGCTGGAGCTTCTCCGACGGAGGTGCCGCCGACGGCCGGGTGGTGACCCATCGTTTCGCTTCCGGAAGCAGCCCGGCAGCCACCCTGCGAGTCGTCGATGGGACTGACAGCGTCGCTGAGGCAGTGTGGCCGGGCACGGTGTCCCCCGCCGCCCATCCTGCCGGGGCGGCGCCAACGTCCCACCCACTCCTCACGCGAACCCCCGCCTCCCACGCGCCGGCCTCTGCTGCGAGCGCCGGAGGTCCCCAGGGAATCGCGACGGATCGCCTCGCCGCCTCGACGCTCGGCCGCGTCGCCGATGGTGGCGGCGGGGCCGCCCCCGCGGTCACCGCCGGCGGGCTGACCGTTCTCGTCCTGCTCGCCGTCGGGGCGACCCGGCGGCGGCGGGCACCTCGAAGGCCGCGCTGAGGTTCGTCCAACCGGGACTCGTCACCGGCATCCACGGCAGCATGGAGCCGGCACGGCGGTGAGCCGCTTCTGAGGCGGTTGGAGCGCGGGGCCCCCCGCAGGGCGTTGTCATCGATCGGATCAGCCCGTACCATGACCCGCGGCCGCAGAGGGGCGGCGCAAGAGGGGGTTTGGCCATGTCCAGTCGCAGGGAGAAGCTCGGTGCGCGCCTCGGCGCCGCCATCACTCCCTTCCTCGAGTCGGGAGAGAGCACGGTGGTCGCCATGCCAGCCATCGGCGGCCCCAACCCGTGGGCCTGGGCTTGGCTCTTTCTTGCCGGCGTCATCCCGGTCCTCATCGCGTCGCTGTTCTTCGTGCCGTCCTACGTGGTCGCTCTCACCGATCGGCGCGTGCTGGTGCTGCGCGGCTCGAAGTGGCGGGTCGGCTCCGCCAAGGAGCTGCTGCTCAGCGCACCGCGCACCGACGTCGCCGTGACCGAGCGGAACCTCAGCCGGGGCTCGGCGATGACCCTGCGGCTGGGCTACGTGTACATCAAGCTGCGCTTCCCCAACGGCGTGAAGCGCATCAACGTCCCGTCCTTCTTCAGCGTCGAGGCGACGGCGTTGTGCGATCGGCTGGCCGCGGCGACCGCGCCGGTCCCGCACCAGGCGGCACCGTGACTGCTGACCGCTGAGACGATCAGGTGCCGATCCGCGACTACACCACGCTCTCCGAGCTCGGCGCCGGCGCCACCGGCACCGTCGAGGCCGCACGCCACGAACCCACGGGCGAGCTCGTCGCCATCAAGCGGCTGAGCCCGGAGTTCCTCGGCGACGAGACATTCCTCGACCGCTTCCGGGCCGAGGCCGCAGTGCTGCGGACCATTCAACACCCCAACATCGTCGCCCTCTACGAGTACATCGAGGCCGCCGGCCTTGCGGCGATCGTCATGGAGCTCGTGCGTGGGGCGCCTCTGCAGCGGCTGATCTCGTCGGGGCCGACCCGCCCCGAGGCTGCGCTCGCGGTGATGCGCGGCTCGCTGCTCGGCCTCCAAGAAGCCCATCGCGCCGGCATCGTCCACCGCGACTACAAGCCGGCAAACGTGCTCGTCGACGGGGCGGGGCGCTCCCGACTGGTCGACTTCGGCATCGCTGTCCGGCGCGGGGAGGGAGGCTGGCGCGCAGGAACACCGGAGTACATGGCCCCGGAACAGTGGGCGGCCGGCGAGGCGACGCCGCAGACCGACGTCTACGCGGCGTCGGCGGTCCTCTACGAGTGCCTGGCCGGCCATCCCCCGTTCGATGCCCGCGACAACGCCATGCTTCGGCTGCAGCACCAGAGCGCTCCGGTTCCTGTCCAGGATGTGCCGGAACCGGTGCGCAGTCTGGTCCGGCAGGGGATGGCCAAGAGCCCGGCCGAGCGCTTCGGTACCGCCGGCGAGTTCCTCGGCGAGCTCGAGGACGCCGCGCGCCGCGGCTACGGGCACGGCTGGGAGGAGCAGGGACTCGCGGTCCTCGGCGGTGCTGCCGTCGGGGTGGTGGCACTGCTGCCGATCGCCAGCGTTCTCGGCGGCGGCGCAGCCACGGTGGCGAGCGGACCTGCTGTCTCGGCGGCGACCAGCATCTCTCCGCTTTCCCCGTCCGCACCCGCGACCCCCGCGCCCGGGCACCCGGTTGCGCCACCGGCGCAGACACCGGCGGCGACGCCGCCTGCCGGTCCGGCCCACACAGCGCCGCCACCACACCACGTTGCCCCAGGCGCACCGCATCACGTCGCGCCCACCGCGCCGCACCACCCCGGGGCGCCGGTGCATCCGGCGGCGCAGCCACCGGCGGTGCATCCGGCGGGCGTGCATCCGCCAGGGGTGGAGCCGCCGGCGACACACGCTCCTCCGACGCATACGCCGGGAACGCATCCGGTGGCGGAGCCACCAGCCGCCCATCCGCCGGAGACTCACCCCACCGCTCCGCCACCCGCGACTCACCCACCCGCGACTCAACCCCCCGCGACACCCCCCACCGCCCCGCCCCCCGCGACCCCCCCCCCCCCGCCGCCCCCCGCCCCCCCCCCACCCCCGCCCCCCCCCCCCGCCCCCCCACCGCTCCGCCACCCGCAACTCAACCCCCCGTCGTGCGCCCCGCCGCCCGGCCCCCTGCGACTCCGCCGCCCTCGAAACCCCCCGTCGTGCCTCCGACCGTGCGGCCACCCGGCGTGCACCCTCCCGGGGCGCGCCCGCCGCGTCCGCCCTGGTTCCCCCCGAGGCGGCCGCGACCCGGCGCACCTAAACCACCGCCGCGACCGCGGCCGCGGCGCCCCACCCCGCGACCACGTCCCCGCCGTCGATGGCACATCCACGCGGCGACGGTGATCCTGGGAATGGTCGTCGTCATAGTCGGCGCCGAGGTGGGCCAACCCAAGTCCGGAGTCGGTTCCAAGCCGACCGGCGGCGCTCCGACCAAGGGCGACTACTGCCAGGTCGCCGTCCAGCTGCACGCACCTCCCTCGCCGTCGGATAGCGGAACACACGGTGCCCGAACGCCGCCGGGGAGCCCGCTGGCGACCGCACGCCTCACCGCCTATGAGGACAGCTGTCGGACCTGCATCGGCTCCGCTGCCGGAGGCGGCGCCGCCGGGCCGCAGACCGCTGCGGTGATCATCCTCATCGAGGACGTCGAGGACCAGGCCAGCAACAGCCTCGTCTTCGACGCCGCCAAGACGTTCATCTCGCGTCTGTCACCGAACGACCTCATCGGCTTCCCGGACAGCGCGGCCAAACCGCTGGCCAAGCTCCAGCCGGCGGGCGATGACACGTCCAAGAACAACCTGGTCAAGCAGTTCATCAACATCGGTGATCCCGGCAGCTACGAGCCCTACGTCCGCGAGGCGCGCGACATGCTCGCCAACCGGCCGGAGGTCAAGCAGGTCATTCTCATGGGCGACGGCGACGCCAGCTCGCCGCCGCCGGAACTGCTCAGCGATATGACGCACAAGGGCATCGCCGTCAACACCGTCGGCGTCGACATCGATCATTCACCGGACCAGATGAATGCGATGCGACAGATTGCTGTCCAGGGAAACGGCCGGTTCTTTGGCGGCAGCAACGTGCAGCAGGCGGCGAACTCCTTGGTCACCGCGGCGTGCTGAGACCGACTCGATGAACGTCTGGCCGACACTGGAGCTGGCCGGTCTCCTGCTCCTGCTCTGGACGGAGTGCCGTCTCCTCGCCCTGCGCACCACGGTGTCTCCGCGGCGATTTCTTCAGCTCTTCGCCTGGGGATGCATCGGCGCCACCGCCGTCTCGCTGCTCGTCGCGCGACTGCTCAGCATCCGGATGGGGACCGCGAGCTACTCCTACTCGGCCGGCCCAGTGGTCGAGGAGCTGGCCAAGGCGGCGCCGGTCCTGCTCATCGCGTTTGTGTGGCGTGACGGCAGGCGCCTGACGATCACCGACCTGGCGCTCATCGGCCTGGCCAGCGGTCTCGGCTTCGAGTTCGCCGAAAGCAATCTGCGCGCCCTGACGCGAGGCACCATCGCGCACGACGTCGCCGACGTCACACCGTTCATCGCCGGCCTGCGCATCGGCATCGGTGGGCTGGTGGTGGCCGCGGGACACGGGGTCTGGACCGGCGTGGTCGGCCTTGCCGCCGGGCTCGGCCGGCGCCTCCGGCCGAAGAGCGGCTTTGCCTGGTTACCGGCGGTGCTCGCGATCGGCTGGGTGTCCCTCGACCATGCCGTCTTCAACTGGCAGCTGCGCGACGCGGCGATCGCCACGGCTGCCGGCGCGAACCCGTACCATCCCGCCTCCCTCGCGCGCGTGCCGCGGATTCTCTACTACCTCACCGACCACGGCCGCCTCGAGCTCATCGTGCTCCCGATCGCGCTGCTCCTCTTCGCCATCGTCGAGGAGATGCGCGCCAGACGGCGGCTCGAGCAGCATCCGGAGATGCTCCTCGACATCGAGCGAGGCAGCACCGACACCTTCGTTCACTGGGGCGTCGCCCTGCTCCGGGTGCGACTCGGCTGGCCCGCGCTGCGCGACACCCTCGCCTTCTTCAGGGAGCGCAGGGCGTTCGCGATGATCGCCGACCAAGCCGCCGCTCATCCCGAGGACGCCGCCCTCGCCGCTGAGGCGGTGACTCTCGAGCAGCGCCTGACCGAAGCGCGACCGGCACTCGATGAGGCGGAGATCGAGACCGGCAGCTGGATCCCGGCCGTGGATCGTGACGCGCTCGCCGACTGGGCGTGGCGGCACGCCGGTGGAATCGCCCTGGCTGTCGTCGCAATCCTCTTCTTCGCGTTGCGTCCCACCGCGTTGCCCGGAAGACTGTCGACCTCGTTGAGCAGTTCGCCGGTGGCGCTGGGGCTGATCATCGTCGCCGCAGTCGCTGTCGTCTGGGCGCTGCGCGGCCTGCTCGGTGAGCGCCGGGTGGACGACACCGCCGGTGCGGCCGACCAGGCCCCGCTGCGGCGCCATCTGGCAATGCTCCTGGCTGCCGCGGCGGTGTCCAGCCTGGTCATCGCTGCCTTCGGCTGGTTGGTGCCGCGAAGCCTCTACGTGTCTCCGAGCGGCGCCGGTCATCTCGCGCGCGCTCTTGATGGGTGGGTCGGCGCCGGCGGCAACGCCGCCGGGCTACTGGCGCTGGGGGCGGCGCTGGCGGCAGCGGCCGCCGCGGCAGCCGCCAAGGGCGCATCGGGCGGCGCTGCATCCGGCGAGCCAGGAGGCGGCGGCCCGCCGGACGCCACACCTCCCCCGAGCGGCGGCGAGAACTTCGACGACGGACTGCCCCTGCCGGTGCTCCCGCCGCATACCTCCCCCACCGGGTAGCCGTTGCCGGCTGCCGGCGTGGCTCAGCGGATCGGGCCCGTGTGATCGATCGGCGAGTACCCCGCTCCACCCGTTGCCATGTCACGGATGCGCGCCAGCTCTTCGGGTGACGCGATCGGGTTGTGGGTGACGGCATCGGCGTCCCTGACGACCTGTACCCCACTCTCCAGCTTGGAGACGAATGCGGGGTCGTTCATGCGGTGTTGCAGTTGCGCCTGTAGCTCGCGGTATGCGGGCGTGTCGGCCACCAGCGGGTTGGCCACAGCCTCCGCCTGTCGCATGGCTGCATCCTTGATCAGTTGCAGGTCCGGATCGCCCGGCTCGACAAGTTGGACGTTGCCCATGTCGACGCTCTGAGTCATGGCCTCATCGACCGCTCTTTGCAGGTCCGCAGGGTCGGTGAGATCCAGACCGCCACGCTGGACGATGCCGTCGACGTCCACACCTTCGGCCCGCAGGGCATCGAGCGTCGCCTGGTGTGTGGCCATCTCCTCCTCGGCCTGCTGGAGGTTCAGCCATTCGGGAGTGTCGGGCAGCGCCTGGTAGCCGGGCATGGTGTCGGCGTTCTGGAATCCCATTCCCCACTCACCGGACTGGCCCTGCAGCGCGTCGGGCGGCGCGAAAGGATCCTGGCCCGGCTGCCACTGCTGTGTCTTGGCGAGCTCGTCGGCGCTGTACGGCTGGGTGCCGGTGGGGCCCTGCGGTGCCTCTGGTGACGCGAAAGGATCCTGGCCCGGCTGCCACTGCTGCGTCTTGGCGAACTCGTCGGCGCTGTATGGCTGGGTGCCGCCGTCGCCCGGGATGCGCTCGGTGGTCGCAGACCGCACCGGATCGACGGCACGCGTCTCGGTCGGCGGCAGCTCCTGGCGCGGTACGTTGCTGGGGCCTTCCGACGACTGCGGACCGGCAGGCTCGACACTTTGCGGCGGCAGCTCCGGTTGTGGCGCAGTCCCCGCCGCCTCGCGCGCCGCCTGCTCGCGCATGGCGTCGAATTCCCTGCCTAGGTCGCCGGTGGGGTCGATCTGCTGGGGATCGAATCGCTGCGCTGAGCGCGGCGCGCTGCCGTCCGCACGCGGCATCTCGGTGTTCCCGGGACCGGTGGGTTCGGAGCTCGGGTAGCGTGTCGTCGGCGCTTCGCTCGGCACCGGGTGCGGCGTTTCCGGCAGCTTTGGAGGCGCCAGAGGACCCTCGTTCGCAGGCGGTGCGGACGGCGCTTCACCCTGCGGGTAGGCCTGCGTCGGCGCCTCGCCCTGCGGATAGGACTGCGTCGGCGCTTCGCCCTTCGGGTATGTCTGTGTCGGCGCCTCGCCCTGCGGATAGGACTGCGTCGGCGCTTCGCCCTTCGGGTAGGTCTGTGTCGGCGCCTCGCCCTGCGGATAGGACTGCGTCGGCGCTTCACCCTTCGGGTAGGCCTGCGTCGGCGCTTCGCTCGTCGGAGTTGCCGGCTCGCCGAGCGGTCGCTCGAGAGGACCGGCTCCTTCACTGACGCCGCCTCGCGCAGCGGCGCTCTCGACGCTGGTCCCTTCCGACACAGCACCGCGGGCCACGCCGGCTTCGGTCGCTGTGCCCTCGGCCAGAGCCCCACGCGCAACGGAGCCCTCCGCCGCAGTGCCCTCGGCCAATGCTCCGCGAGCGAGGCCGCCCTCCGCGGCCGCGCCCTCGCCGGCGGCGCCTCCGCCTCCGCCGCCGGTCGCCTCCGCCAGCAGGATCTGGCCGATCAGCGTCCCGGTGCGGTGGCCCCAGACCTGACGGAATTGGTCAGGATTGTCCCGAGCCATCTGGACCTGGTCGTTGGTCCAATGCTTGACGTCCTTGATCGCGTCGTCGCCCACCTTGAGTAAGGCTGTCGGAACATCCAGCCGGCCGTCCTGCACTCCCTGGGCAAGGTCATGGTGCCCCGTCGCCTCGAGACCGTCGACCAGGGTCTGCATCAGGGTGCCCTTGAGCTCGTCGACGTTCATCGACCTGAGTTCGGCGATCCCGCCCGGGATGTCCGTGATCGGCTTGATCAGAGCCTTCACCTCATCGGTGCTCAGCGTGCTCAACTGGGCGATCCCGTGCGGAATGTCGGCGATGCTCTGGGCGGTGCTGGTCCCGAAGTCGATGATTCCCTGTCCGACGGGCGCCAGTGTCTTCAGGGCGTCCTCCGACCAGTTCTCGTTGTAGAGACTCTTGACGAACGCCATCGTCGGGCTGGTCTCGTCGACCGCACCGCCCTTGGCCTCGGCAGCCTGCTGCGCAGCCGCGCTCTCGTCACCCCAGATTGCCTGGGCTCCCGCCGAGTACACAGTGTCAGAGAACTTCTGCAGGGTCGGAGCCGCAGCATCGAATGCCTGACCGGCCTTCTCGCTCGCCTGGGCAGCTGTGTCCTTTACCGTCTGCGATGCGTTGTCGAGCGTATCGCCGACAAACTGCGTTGCCTTCTCCCACCCCGATTGCGACTGCGCTGCCTTGAACTCGGCAGCAGCTTGAGCCTGCTGCGCCCCGTGTCGAGCGGTGTCGTCGATAGTCCCCATAGTGTCGTGCCAGCTCTGGATGGCCTGCGGGTCTCCAGCCTTGACCTGCTGCCACCATTCCTTGATGTAGTCCGGCGAGTCCGGAGGCAATGGGTTCAATCCCTTCGTGTAGTCGACGGCAGGCGCGACGGGTGCGGGTGCAACCGGCGCGGGGGTCACCTGTGCAGGCGCGGCCGGTGCGGGCACTTGTGCGGGCGCTTGTGCGGCCGCTTGTGCGGGCGCCTGTGCGGGCGCTTGTGCGGCCGCGGCCTGGGCGGGCGCGGGTGCGGCCGCAGCCGGTGTGGGCGCAGCCGGCACCGCGGGTACCGAGGCAGCCTGTGGCGGCGGCGGCGCAGCGGCGGCCGGTACAGCGGCGGGCACTGCACCCGCGGCGGCTGGCTGCGCGCCTGCACCCTGTGCGGTCTCGGCAACCGAACCCTGAGCCGCCGCGGCACCAGCCTGCGCTGCGGCATCGGCCCCCACCAGACCGGCAGTTCCGGCCGGGTCGACCACTCCATCGTGCCCGCCATCACCCCCACTGGTGTCGGTGGGCTGGTCGGTACTCTGCTGGTCGGTCGGTTGCTGGTCGGTCGACTGCTGGTCGGTCGACTGCTGGTCGGTCGGTTGCTGATCGGTCGGTTGCTGATCGGTCGACTGCTGGTCGGTCGACTGCTGATCGATCGGTTGCTGATCGGTCGGCTGCTGATCGGTCGGCTGCTGATCGGTCGGCTGCTGATCGGTCGGCTGCTGGTCGGTCGACTGCTGGTCGGTGGGCTGCTGGTCGGTCGACTGCTGGTCGGTCGACTGCTGGTCGGTCGACTGCTGATCGGTCAACTGCTGATCGGCTGGCTGCTGATCCGTCCCCGTGGTATCGGTGGTGCCCGCCGTATCGCCTGTCGTGCTGTCCACTGCCTGGCCTGTCATCGCCGGATCGACGGCGCCATTCCCGCCCGAGGTCGAGTCCGTGCCGTCGGTTGAGGTCGCATCCAGCGACTGGCCCGCCTGCGCATCGATCGGAGCGGCGTCAGTCGACGTGGCATCGGCAGGCGCGGCGTCCGTCGCGTCGGGTGATGAGGCATCGACCGTCACCTGGTCGCTCCCATCGCCGGACTCGGTCACGGTCGTGTCGGCGGTTCCGGTGTCGTAGGTCGCGTCAACCAGGACGACGTCAGAGGGAGAACTCGCACCCGAGGACTCGGCGACGGGCGCCGACGTGAGAACCGCCGGCTCAGCTGTCGCGCTACCATTGCCGAGCAGGCTCTGCCACGCGCCATCAGGTTGGTCGGACGTCTGACCGGCAGCAAGGTCCGGCGACTGCACGGGATCGCCGCCGACGGAGGATCCGCCGGTCGACGGGTCGACTTCAGCGGTGCTGGGATCGGCAACCACGGTTTCGCCAGCGCTCACGTCGCCACCAGCGTCGCCACCGTCGCCGGTATCGCCGGACGACGTGTCGATCAGACTCGTCCACTCGCTCCCGCCGCCGCCGTCGCCGACCGTTCCCGTATCGGCTGCCTCGGCCATCACGCTGGTGGGCGCGTCGACCATGCTGGCATCGACTGGCACGACCGGAGCGGCGTCGATAGTCTGGTCATCGACACCCGCCTCGCCGTTTCCCCCCGCAGTCGCTCCGTTACCGCCGCCTTGCGCATCGTCCACGAGCTCACCGGGCGCTGCGGCGGGTGCAGCCGTTCCCCCACCGCCGCTCATCCCGAAGAGGCTTGACTTCGACAGGCGCTGGCCGAGCGTGGAGGGCCCTCGAGTTGCGGCCTCTGTCGTCATCGTCGCCAGAGCGCGCCGCTCATCGTCGGTGAGGTCGTAATCGGCCAGAGCCTTCCTGGCGTTCTTGCGCACCGCTTGCGCAAACGTCTCGTCCGAAGCCATCCTGGCGAGGGCATCGCTCACACTCTGACTCGACATGACGTCCCCCTCTTTCTACCGGCCCTGTGGTCGCGGGTGCCAGCCTCTGGGCCCAGCGAGCTCGGGTATCACGACAGGCACCGTATCGACGATGCGATCACGCCTCACCGTCATGGGCGAACGTCACCCGGTGAGGCGGGTGCCGGCTTTGCCGGCGGATCGTTCCAGACATGCTTAGACGGATCCCACGTGGCGTGAGTCGTTGGGTCGTACCATTGCTTGTTGTAGGGGTCGTAGACCGCGTGCCAGCCATCCCCCGTACTTCCACCCGGCCCACCCGGCGCATACTTGTCAGGCAGCTCAGGGTATTTGTCACGCTCCAACTGGCCCGGCGTGTAGAGGTGCTTGGTTCCGGGGTCATACCAACTGCCGCCCTGGTTGTGGTAGTGCGCGCCAGTCCAGTCGTCGACCCACTCACCGGACTTGGCGTCGTAGTGGCTGACATGGTACGAGCCGAAGATGGTCCCGTCCGGATTCGCCGCGGGCATCGGCGCCTTGTTGACGACAAACGGCTGTCCGTGAGTCGCATCGTCCGAACTGAGCCACTGATGCGTCTTGTCGTCCCAATACGCACGAGCATTGGGATCATACCAGCTGTTGGCGGACTGGTTGTAGGTTACAGATCCGCCTGCGTGACCATACGGATCGGCCTGAGGCCTGTCCTGAACCGGTTCGCCACCGGGATGGGCTGTTGTGGAGATCATCCAATGCTGTGCCTTGTCGTCCCAATGGGCGTTTGTCTGATAGTCAACCCACTGATTCAGCGCGGCATGGTACGACACCGATCCCTGTTTCCCTAGCGAATCCGTCGTTGGCTTGTCGGAAACTGAAGTGACATCCTCGCTGTGCTTGTTGTCCATATAGTCACTATGCCAGTGAGTCCCATCCGACGATGTCAGCCCGGTGTACGAGTCACGCCACCCGTGGGTCGTGGCATCCCACACCGGGGTGCTGTGCGAGTTCGGAAGCGATGCCGCGGGACCCGAACCGTCGGGATGCGGAACCGTCGTGGACAACCACGTTCCGTCCGGCTTGTGCTGTTCGACCGAACCGTCGGGATGGGTCACCGTGTAGCTGGACTGGTTGTTGTCGGTCCCGAAATGGACGTCCCATTTGTTGCCCTGCGAGTCGGTCCACGACGTGGTGCTCGTCCCGTCGGGGTTGGTCTGGGTGGTTGAGGAGGCCTGATCGGTCGACTGCTGATCGGTCGACTGCTGATCGGTCGGTTGCTGTCCGCCACCCCCACCGTCCTGCGTCTGCTGATCCGTCAGCGTGTTCCCTATGGTGTCGGTGTGACCTGTGGCGTCAGTGGTACCCGTTCCGTGCGTCGGCGCTCCGTCGACTGGTTGAGCCGTGGACGCTGCCTCCAGGGGCTGCTTGTCCGTCCCCGTGGCATCCGTAGAGGCCGCCGTACTGCCCACAGGCACACTCGCCGTCGACGGATCGACGGCGCCGTCCCGGTCCGAGGACAAGGCAGTGCCGTCGGTCGGCGTCAGGTCCGCGGGCTGGCCCGTCTGCGGATCGATCGATGTGGTGTCAGTCGACGTGGTGTCGGTCGACGTGGCATCGGTCGACGTCGCGTCCCCGGACTGGCCGGGCGCCGTCGCATCGGGTGCTGAGCCAATGTGAAGCAGGCTCTGCCACGGGTCATCGGTTTGGGCGGATGTCTGACCGACAGGGCCGTCCGGAGACTGCATAACATCGCCGCCGACGACAGACCCGCCGGTTGACGGGTCGACGTCGGCCGTGCTGGGATCGGCAACCACAGTTCCAGCCGCGCTCACGTCGCCGCCAGTGCCGCCACCATTGCCGGTGTCGCCGGATGAGGTGTCGATCAGACTCGTCCACTCGCTCCCGCCACCGTCGCCGACCGTTCCCGTATTCGCTGCGTCGGCCATATCGCTGGTGGGAGCGTCGACCATGCTGGCATCGACCGGCACGATCGGGGCGGAGTCGACAGTCTGGTCGTCGACACCCGCCTCGCCGTTTCCTCCCGCGGTCGATCCGTCACCGCCGGGTTGCGCATCGTCTCCGACGACACCGGGGTCTGCGGAGGGTGTGGCCGCTCCCGCACCAGCGCCGCTCATCCCAAAGAGGCTGGACTTCGACAGGCGCTGGCCAAGCGCGGACGGCGCTCGACCGGCAGCCTCTGTCGTCATCGTCGCCAGAGCGCGCTGCTCATCGTCGGTAAGGTCGTAGCCGGCCAGAGCCTTCCTGGCGTTCTTGCGCACAGCCTGCGCAAACGTCTCGTCCGAAGCCATCCTGGCTAGGGCATCGCTCACACTCTGATTCGACATGACGTCCTCTCTTGTACCGACCTCATGGGGCGCCAGCCCCTGCGCCCTGCGACCAGGTCCCCAGCAGAGGGTCGTACCTGGCGCCAGTCGACTGATCGAGCCACTCGGCGTTCTCCCGATCCCAGACGGGATCGGTTGCTTTCCCCGTCGGCCCGCTGGCCGGAGGCGGCGAGCCCGGGTGCTCCCAGTTCGGCGAGTCGGAGGCGGGCAGCGCCCGATACCAGAAGCCGCGCTCAGCCGAGTAGACGCGGCCCGAGGCTGGATCGACATACTCGTTGTGGCGGAAGTCCCAGGTGGGCTTCACCGGATCTCCCGTCGGACCGGTGTCCGGCGGCGGGGCGCTGGGTCGGAAGTCACCCGCATCGTGCACCTGCCCGGGCGCCGGGTCGAACCAGAAGTCTCCCTTCGCGCTGTACCACGCTTTGGTCACCGGGTCGCGCCACTGCTGCGAGTACGGGTCGTACACCGCGTGTGAACCGCTGGGGGTGTCGGTGGGTTGCTCGGCCGGTGGCGGTGAAATCCCCGGCCTGAAGGTCGCTTCCGACGGTTGATCGCTGGCCGGCGAGTACCAGGTTCCGTTGACGGAGTGGAGGCCGGTCGTCGGGTCGTAGTACTGGCCGAGAACGGGATCCCATGCCGCGGGAATGCCGTCGCCCAGCGGACCAGCCGTGGGCGGTCCACCGAAGGTGATGGCGTGGGAGCCGTATTCGTGACGCAACTCGTCTGGCGGCTGGAGCACAACCGGAGCCGGCGGGCGATGCTCAGCGCCGGTGTACACGTGCTGGGTCAGCGGGTCCGACCACGTCCCGGTCGATTGGTCGAAACGCGCGCCCGTTGTGGGATCGACCCAAGTGTCGCCGGATGGGTCCCACACGGCGTGCACGGGCTGACCGAAGGGATCGAAACCCGGTGGCATGGTCGAGGGCATCGGGTCGCTCGGCTCGAAGGGATGCCGGTCCCACGGGCTGTACCACTGGTTGTTGTTGGGGTCGTAGAGCGCGCCGGTCATCGGGTCGACCCACGCGTTGCGAGCGGGGTCGTAGGTCACATTGTTCGGCAGGCCCGCATACTCGGTACCGAACGGATCGCTCGTCGGCCGTTCGTAGGCGGGACCGCTGTAGTCCGGCGGGTACGCGTTGCCACTGAACGGGTCGACCCACGCCTGCTTGTCAGGGTCCCAGAGCGCGCCGGTGGCGGGATCGGTCCAGGCCTTGGCGCCGAAGTCGTACGTCGGATGCACCGGATGACCGTCCGGTCCGCCCATTGGTGGGTCACCTGTCGGTCCCTGCAGCGGCGTCCCTGTCGTGGGGTCGAGCCACTGCTGACTCGCGGTGTCGTAACGCGCCCCTGTGTCCTGATCGATCCACTGGTGCTGTCCGAAGTCATACCGGGGGTGTGCGAAGCGACCGTCGGGACCGTAGGTGGGAGGGTCGGTGTCGGGCGGTTGGTACGCCTGGCCAGTCGCCTGCTCATACCAGGTCTGCGTCGCTGCGTTGTAGTGCGCGCCCGTGACCGGGTCGACCCACTCACCCGACTGGGGGTCGTACTCGGCGTGGATCCACGTGCCGTCAGGTCCGTATGACGGCGCGTTCGGGGCACCATCGGGTGCACCTGCTGCGTCGGTCGTGGGCTGCGCCCCGGCTGCCTGCCCCGGATCCGATCCCGCCTGGACGGGCGATTGGTCGGTGGGCGACTGATCAGTCGGCTGGCCGTCAGGCGCAGCGCCCGACAGCTGCTGATCAGTCGCCGTCCTGTCGGTGGTGTCGGTCGAGGTCGCGTCCATCGACTGGTCGGTCGCCGTCGCATCGGGCGATGAGACGTTGACCATCCCCTGATCGCCTCCGTCCACGGGCTGGACCACGGTGGTGTCCATCTCCGTGCCGGCGGCAAGCAGGCTCTGCCACGGACCGTCGGATTGGTCTGGCATCTGATCGACCGCGATGTCTGGCGGCGGGGCGAGGTCGCCGCCCAGTTGGCCATCCGCCTCGAGGGAATCGGGCGGCGCGGGCAGTGCCTCAGTCCCTCCCCCGCCACCGCTCATCCCGAACAGGCCGGACTTCGACAGGCGCTGGCCCAACGACGACGGCCCGCGACCCGCCGCCTCCGTCCTCACCGCGGCGAGAGAGCGCCGCTCATCGTCGGTGAGCTCGTACCCGGCCAGGGCCTCCTCTGCGTTTGTTCGCACCGCCTGCACGAAGGCGTCGTCTGAGGCCATCCGGGCGAGGGCATCAGTCAAGCCTCGATTCGACATGAGACCCCCTCTTCTACCGACACGGTGTGCCCATCCATCAGCTCGCCGACTGCGTGACCGGTTGCTGGTCGGACGGTGACTCGTCTGTGGTCTGCTGATCGGCCGGCGGCTGGTCGGATTGCGTCTGGTCCACCGGCGGCGTCTGGTCCAGCGGCGGCTGGTCGGATTGCGTCTGGTCCAGCGGCGGCTGGTCGGATTGCGTCTGGTCCACCGGCGGCTGGTCGGATTGCGTCTGGTCCAGCGGCGGCTGGTCGGATTGCGGCTGGTCCACCAGCGGCGTCTGATCCAGCGGCGTCTGGTCCAGCGGCGTCTGGTCCACCGGCGGCGTCTCTGTCGACGATCCATCCGGACCAAGGAGGCTCTGCCACGTTCCGCCATCGCCGCCGGGCGCCGTGTCGGGTGCCGGAAGCAGGCTGGTCCAGTCCTGGCCCGACGGCGGCGTGACCGTGAGACCGCTCGGCTGATCCATGCCCAGTATCACGGCATCCTCTGGAGCGGGCGGCAGGGGATCCCCGGTCCGGGGATCGACCCAGGCCTGCTGCTGGGGGTCCCACACCGCGTCGCCGGTGAACGGCTTGAGCGTCGGCGGCGCATCCGCGGGTGTGAGCACGTAGCCGCTCGGCGTCGTCCAGTTGCTGCCATCGAAGTGCGCACCGGTGTAGGGATCCACCCACTGACCTGTCGCGTCATCCCACATCGGTGTGATGGAGTCGCCGAACGGACCTGGCATCGGGTCGCCGAACGTCGGCACGACAACATCAGTCGGGATGTCCGGCACGGTCTGGTCGTGCGGGCCGGTCGGCTGCTCCGGCATCCAACCGCGCGGCCATGTTGTCGGATCGTCCGCGTGCACCCACGGCCACGTGTGTGGATTGGTGGGGTCGAGGTTGTCGGCGAAGGTGTGGAGGTTGCCCTGAGCATCGAGCCACGCGCCAGTCCTGCCTTCGATTCCATTGGGATCGAGGCTCGACTGCGCTGAGTCGGGCGGCGCCCAGCCCTGCGGCCACGTCGAGGAGTCGCCGACATCCACGCCCGGGGGCCACCACCCATGCGGCCACGTCGACGGATCGTTGACATCGACTCCGATGTGCACGTGGATCTGTCCGTCGTCGCCGATGTAATGGTACGTATCGGTCGGACCAAGCGTGACAGTCGGGTGGGGATCATCGACCACGGGCTGTGGGCCCGCCGGACCATCGGGCGGCGGCACCTGGCTCACCGGCTCGACCCACGACTGGGTCGACGGATCCCAGACCGAGCGCGGCGTCGGCGGGTCGCTCGTCGGCTGCGCGTCGTCGGAGGAGTACACGTGACCGCTGCCGGGCACAACCCAGTCGGAACCGTTCCAGTGCGCACCGGTCGTCGGATCGATCCACTGGTGCGTCGCCGGGTCCCAGTTGGGGTAGACCGAACCGCCGAAAGGACCGGCATTCGGTGCCTGCATCCGCGCCTGCACGTCGGCCGGATCCGCGTTGATGGCGTGGTCGGCGCTCTTACCGCTCCACGGGTCGTACCAGCGCTGACCGCCGGGATCGGCCCAGACGCCGGTCTTCGGATCGTAGGTCGCACCGCTCGACGGGTCGACGAACACGCCTCGCGCCTGGTCCCACCTCGCATCGATGGACTCGCCGTGGGGCCCGGCGGGCGGCGCGTCGAGAGTCGGCACGCTCCACGACCCGGTGTCCGGGTCCCAGGTCTGACCGCTCTGCGGCAGAACCCAACCACCTCGCCCCGGCTCCCACACCGGGTGCCTCCCCTGCGGATCGACGGGCGGATCGCCGGGCGGCGTCTCACCGGGCGTGAAGCGGTGGTAGTCGAGGGGTGAGACCCACTGGTGGCTCGGTGAGTAATGGGCGCCGGTGACCGGATCCGTCCAGTCGCCGGTCGCCTGGTCGTAGACCGGATGGAACGGACGCCCGAAGGGGTCGGTGGCCGGGACGTCCTTGTTGTAGTAGGAAGCGCTCGTCGAGCTGACGTCGCGGTCGCCGGTCCACGGATCGTACGTGTGGCCGCCGGGAAGGTTGGTCCAGATGTGCCAGCGGGAGTCGTATTGCGCACCGGTCGACGGGTCGGTCCAGTGACCGTTGGCCCATGTGGGCGATACATCCTTCCCGTCGGGACCCAGCGGCGGCCGCTCGAATGCCTGGTCCCAGCTGCCGGTCTGCGGGTTGTACGTGGTCCCGCGGTCGTAGTCGATCCACCTCCCGTGCACCGGATCCCACGCAGGGCGGTGCACCGTGCCGTCGGCATCTTGCGCCGCCGGCTTGGGATCGGGCGTGCCTCCGCCCCCCGACGGGTAGGGGTCGGACGAGTAGGGCGCATGCCAGGTCCCGTGGCCCGCATCCCACTGGGCGTTGGTGAATGGGTCGATCCACACGCCGTCGTGCGGACTCCAGACGGCGTGGACGGAGGAGCCGAGCGGCCCGCTATCCGGCGGCACAGGAACGTAGTGGACGAACTTGTCGAAATCAACCGGAGTGTCGGTGATCAGCCCGTGCCACGGATCGTAGTGGACACTGCGGTTGGGATCCCACCAAAGGCCGCGGGTCGGGTCGTAGGTGGAGCCGGTGGCGGCATCGACCCAGACGTGCCGGTCGGCGTCGTAGGTGGCCGCGACCGAATGACCGGTGGGGCCGGCCGGTGGCGGGATCTCCTCGGGGGGCCGGTGGCCGTACAGGTCCATCGTCACCGAGGTGGCATGTCCGGCGGCATCCATCGGCGCCCCGGTAGGGTGAGACCCGTCGCCGACTGCGCCGTCACCATGACCGTGACCATCGGTGCCCCCCGGAGATCCCGAGGTGTCTGCGAGCACCACACCGTGGCCCGCGTCGGGACGTCCCGAGCCCGTATCGTCGACGGCCGGCGCAGCAGCTCCGCCGCCGCCACCGGCGGCAGCGCCGAAGAACAGGCTGGACTTGGACAACCGCTGCCCCAGCGGCGACGAGCCGCCGGCGTCATCGGCGCTCATCGACGCCAGGCTCCGGCGCTCCTCCGCGGTCAGCGGGTAGTCGGAGAGTGCGACGTCGGGATCATGGCGGACGCGCTCCGCGAAGTCTGCGTCGGTCGCCATCCTGGCGATCGCCTCGGTCAGTGCGTCTCTCGACATCGCGGTTCCCCCTGCAGCCGCCTACCAGTTGATGTCTTCGATGTACCGGATGGGCGCCGCACCCACCGAGAACGCATCGCCGACCGAGGTGGTGATCGCGGTGGTCATGCTGGCGACGACGCTGTGGCCGAGGCTCCCGAATGTGTCGAGAACATCGACGGGCACGCCACCGGCGAGCTCGCCGACAGCAGTCCCGGACGCGAAGAGCTCGCCGAGACCGGGGATCCGCTCGACGTCGGCGCCGGGGCCACCGAGCACGACCGCTCCGGTCCCTGCAACACCACCGCCGCCGAGCCCGGCCTCGGTGCCATCGCCATGCTGGGGGAGCTGCCAGACCGCCGCGTCTCCTCCACCACCCGGCGGCGACCAACCACCGCTCGCGTCGCCGTGAGCTCCGATGCTCAGCGCACCGGGGTCGGTGGCGACACCGGTGCCCACTGCATGCGCCGGCATGGCGTCCCACGCAAGGTTATGCGACGCCGCATCGGCAGGCATCGACGCCGTGTCGACTCCGGCGCTGGCCTCCCACGGCGAGCCCCCGAGGCCGGCGACCCCGGCATCCCCGTGAGCGCCGGGCTCGGGGAGCGACCAGCCGGCGGGGACGCCCTCGAAGATGTCGACTCCCGACCCGTGCGGCGTGAACGAGGTCCCGACCTGGTCGGCATCCGATGCCGGCGTCAGCCCGACATCCACGGCGCCATGCACCGGGGTCCCCACATCGAGAGGGGCCTCATGACCTCCCGTCGAGTGCGCCGCCCCGAGATGGTCGACGCCTCTCCCGAGGTGGCCGAAGACCAGCGATGATTTGGTCAGCCGCGGCGCCAGTCGATGCGCCCGGCCGGTCGCGTCGGCGCCGAGGCCGAGGACGGTGCCGCGCTCGTCGTCGGTGAGGTCGTAGTCGCCGAGCGCGTTCTCGGGATCCTGCTTGACCAGGGCGGAGAACTCGCGGTCGGCGGCCATCCGCTCGACCACCACCCGCAGCACTCGCTCCGACATCGATGCGACTCCGTCAGCACACGTAGCGGAAGCTGCCCTGCGCCGGCGCCAGGGCATTGGGACTGCGGACGATCAGCGTGGCGAGACCCTGGAACGTCCCAGGGCCGGACAGCGACCACGACAGGTGCGCGACCAGTTGCTGCTGGCCGCTGGAGACGGTCTGATGCTGCACGCCTCCGGTGGAGGTGCTGTCGTTGCGCTGCCACTCGTAGTCCACGGTTCCCGCCTGGCCGTTGAGGCCGATCACTCCGACCACGTCGACGGTGCTGTTGCAGCCCACCTGCGGCGTCGCGATCTGCACCTGGGCGGCGGTGGCCTGCAGCGATTGGCCGTGGCGGAGGATGACGCCCAGCAGGACACCACCGATGACGATGACGGCGACCGCGACCGCGGCGCCGATGAGCAGCGGGTAGCGCGTCTCCCGCCTGCGCGGCGCGGGTGCCGGCCAGGCCGGCTGGAGTCCGCCGCCACCGGCGAGGTCGCTGACCAGCAAGGAACTGGATGCGGTGCCGCTTCCATCGCCACCCATCGAGCCGGGACGGACCCCGCCCGCAGCGCGGGTGGGCGGCGGGTCCACGGCAGGTGCCGCCCGGGTCGCGCCGAGACGATGCGGCGACCCTGCCGGCGGTGGCACTGTCGGCGGCACCGGCGGTGGCCGATCGACGACGGTCGCACCGGCCGCGGGTGCAACCGGGTCCGCCCTCGGCGGCGGCCGATCGATGACGGTCTCGCTGGCGGAGGCGCGCAGCGCGGGAACCGGCGGTTCGATCACCGTCTGCTGCGGTGGCGGGATTGCCGACGGCCGCGGTGCGGGCGGCGGCTCGATCACGGTTGCACGACCGCCGTCGGCCGCGCTCGACGCACCGGGGATGTCGAGCAGTGTCGGTCGCTCCGAGCCGGACGTTGCCGCGGACAGGGGAACTGCCGCCGAGGCGGACGGCGCCGGCGAGGCCGAGCGTGTCGCCTCCCACGCGGATGCCGCCACGGCGAGTCGCGCTCGCGCCCCCTGCTCGCGACCGTCGAGCGTGTCGACTGCGGCCCGGAGGTCTCCCGCCTCGGCCCGGTCTGCGGCGCGGTCGAAGTTGCTGCCCTCTCTGGCCGGAACCCAGGCCCGCCGCAGGACAAGAGCGAGGTCGCCCCAGCTGCGTGCATCCGCGGCTGGCCCGGTCGCGGTGCCGGTGGTGATCGCCAGCAGCGCAGGGTCGGCGAGACGGGCGACCCCGTCGACGGAGCAGAGGATCGAGGCCGGCCCCAGGGATCCGTGAGCCACGCCGGCACCGTGGAGGGCAAGGCAGGCTCGGCCGACGTCGCCGAGGACCACCGCGGCGGCGCTGGGATCGCCGATGAAGCCGTGCAGGCGTGGCGCCTGGGACCGATCGAGCAGGTCTCGCAGCGTCGGGCCCGGGACGTGGGCGCTGACCAGGTACCACTGGTTGCCCGACTCGAGCAGATCGATGACTCGGATGACGCCCGGAGCCTCGGTGGTCGCGATGCGACGCACCGCACGGACGACCGCCTCGCGGGCTTCCGGATGTGCGAGCAAGGCCGGGTCCAGCTGACGCAGACAGACTGCCTCACCTGACGTGCTGTGGCGGCCGAGGAAGAGCGGACCAAGGCGCCCCCCGCCGAGCTCGGCGACGACCGTGAAGGGACCGACGGCTGTCGCGGTCATGCCGGCACCTGCTGCGGTTGCACCGGCGTTTGCAGCTTCTCCAGCCGGCGGCGCACCACCCGCGAGAGTTTGGTCAGCGGTCCATACCACACGGGGAAGAACAGCAGGATGAGTCCGAGGACGACGATGACCTGGTCGAGGGGCGCGGGGACGTGGTCACGGATGGGGGTGCTCAGCCTGGTCCGCCAGACATAGACGCCGAGCAGCAGGAACCCGATGGTGGAGATGAAGGAGATGCCCCCGTAGACGGCAAGGGCCAGCTGACCGGCGCCGGGCAGACGTCCGTGCCGGAGGTCGGCCCAGAGTCCCTTGCGGAAGTAGGCGCCCGCCTCCTCCTTGAGACGGGGGCGATCGAGGAGGTCGATGAGGACGTAGTACCCGTCGAGCGGGATGAGCGGATTGAGGTTGAAAACGGTGTTGATGTAGAGGCCGAAGGCGACCTGGAAGCAGATGCCGGGTGCGATGGCTCCCGGCAGGAAGGCCGCACCGAGCGACAGGATCCCCCCGAGCATCGCGGTGGACGCCGGGCCGGCCACGGAGACGGCGATCCGGGCGCGTCGTGACTCGAACCACATGTCGCTGGTGTCGACGAACGCGTAGGGCATCGCCATCATCACCATCAGGCCGCCCCGGTGGACCCTCCGACCGTACGACTTCACCGCGAGCGCGTGGGCGAGCTCGTGGATGGTGAGTGCGAGAACGTAGCCGGCAAATGCGGCGACGACTCCCCAGATGCCCGCACCGGCGATCTCGAAGGGTCGCTGGTTCTTGCGCACCTCCGAGAACGCCACGATCCCGGCCACGACCAGTCCCCAGACGACGACCTGGCCGGCACGGCTGAAGAACCACCAGCCGACACGCGTGTACAAGCGGCCCAGGAACCCGTCGATGCCACCGACGGCCAGCTCCATCCGGGTCAGGGCCTTGACCGTGGCACGACCCGCGCGACGGAGACCGCTGACCGGAGACTGCGCGGGCGGAGCGGTCCGCCATCCAGCGATCAGCCCGGCACCGTCGAGCTGCGACATCAGTCCCTGGATGCGTGCGAGCGCCAGCTGCCCGTACTGCTGCGCGTAGGCGAGCAGCAGGTCGCGGATGGTGTGCTCCCCGTCGAGCAGGTTCCAGAGGAAGACATCGCGATCGGTGAGCTGGAGGTACTGGCCGGTGCGCGCGTTGCGGAGCACGTAGCGCGGCTCGCTCTGCGCCGATGCAACCTGCTTCAGCTCCCAGCCGGAGTGGCGCCGGGGCCTGCGGTCGAGCGGCGGTCCGGCGGCGGCATCCGAGTCGCCTTCACGGATGCCACCGGTGCTGGTCTGCACCATCGTCGTCCGTGCCAGGTCGACGACCGTCCGACCCCCCACCGTCGAGGTGCGCGGCTGCTCGAAGCGCAGCTGCGTTGCCCCGAGGCGGATGAGGTCTCCATCATTGAGGCGGCGGCCGGAGTCGCGCACCACCTCGTCGTTCACCCAGGTGCCGTTCAGGGAGTCGAGATCCTCGACGCGATAGCCCTGCTGGTCGCGGACCACCCGGGCATGCTGACGTGACGCCCGACCGTCCTCGACGACGATGTCGTTGGCGTCATCGCGTCCGACCGAGACCGAGCGCTTCACCAGCGGGAAGGCGACCGCGGGTGCTTCCACCGGGTGCAACTCGGGCGGGGCCCAGCCGCTCAGGGAACCGTTGCCCTGCTGACGCCCGCAGCGCAGGCAGTAGGGGAAGTCCGGGTCCGTGTGGATGTGACACTGTGGACAGAGCACGTCAGTCGGCCCTGATGGGTTGCGGCGTCATTAGCTGCTTCCGTCCGACGGTGCCGCGGACGCGGCGGCGGCGGCGTCCGCAGCCGCCTGGTCTGCTGCCGCCTGTGCCGCGGCCTGGTCTGCTGCCGCCTGTGCCGCGGCCTGGTCGGCTGCCGCTTGCGCCGCGGCCTGGTCCGCCGCTGCTTGCTGCGCCGCCTGGTCTGCTGCTGCTTGCGCCGCCGCCTGCTGCGCCGCCTGGTCGGCTGCCGCCTGCGCCGCCGCCTGCTGCGCCGCCTGGTCCGCTGCCGCCTGCGCCGCCGCCTGCTGCGCCGCCTGGTCCGCTGCCGCCTGCGCCGCCGCCTGCTGCGCCGCCTGGTCCGCTGCCGCTTGCGCCGCCGCCTGCTGCGCCGCCTGGTCGGCTGCCGCTTGCGCCGCCGCCTGCTGCGCCGCCTGGTCCGCTGCCGCTTGCGCCGCCGCCTGCTGCGCCGCCTGGTCGGCCGCCGGTTGCGCCGCCTGGTCGGCTGTCGCCTGCTGGGCCGCTTGATCTACTGCCGCCTGAGCCGCCGCCTGCTGTGTCGGATCAGTCGCCGTCTGCTGAGTGGTGTCTGACGTCGCCGTGGTCTGCTGCGACGCATCGGCCGACGTGGCCGTGGCAGTCGGTTGCGATCCATCCGCGGTCGTGCTCGTTGTCTGCTGTGACGCGTCTTGTCCAGTGCTGGCGCCGATCGGTTGGCCGTTCTCGCCCATCGGGTTGCCGTTGGAGTCGGTGATCGGATTGCCATTGGTGTCGAGGATCTCGCCGTTCAGACCCAGGATCGGTTTCCCACCGCTGTCGAGGATCTCGCCATGAGAGCCCAGGATCTGCTGTCCGCCGGGGCCCATCAGCTCGCCGTTGCCGCCCAACACCGGCATGCCGTCGCCCCCCAGGATCTCCCCATGGGAACCGAGAATCGGTGCGAAGTTCGCGTCCTGCAGTTCGTGGTCGGGACCCAATAGGGGCGCCCCGCCATCGCCCAGGACCTCGCCGTGCGGACCGGTCACCGGGGTGCCGTCGGGCTTGAGCAGCTCGGCATTGTTGCCGAGGATCGCGTTGCCGTCGGTGTTCAGGATCTCGCCATTGCTGCCCAAAACCGGAGTGCCGTCGGGACCGAGGATCTCGCCATGCCCACCGGTGAGCTGGTGCATGTCGGGGTCGAGGATCTCGCCGTGCGACCCGGTGATCGGCGTGCCGTCGCGACCGAGGATCTCGCCGTGAGCGCCGGTGAGCGAATCCCCGTCGGGACGGAGCAGCTCGTTGTTCGCCCCAAGGAGCGGCGTACCGTCGGGGCCGAGGATCTCCCCGTGCGACCCGTGCGCGGGGATGCCGTTGGGTCCCTGCAGCTCGCCGAGATTGCCGAGGAAGGGCGATCCGTCGGGATGGATGATCTCGCCGTGCTGGCCGAGCGCGGGGTTCCCGTCGGGGCCGAGGATCTCGCCGCTGCTGCCCACCATCGACTTGCCGTCGACGTCGAGGATCTCGCCATGGGCTCCGAGGATCGGCTTGCCATCGGGGCCGAGAATCTCGTCGTGGGGCCCGGTGATCGGGTCGCTGTGGAAGTCGAGGATCTCGCCGTGATCACCGAGGATCGGCTTTCCATTCGGGCCGAGGATCTCGTCGTGCGGGCCGGTGAGCGGCGAGCCGTCGCGCCCCAGGATCTCGCCGTTCTCGCCCAGGATAGGCTTGCCGTCGGGACCGACGATTTCGCCGTGGGGCCCCAACACCCCCTGCATCCCTGGTCCGAGAAGTTCGCCACTGGTGCCGAGAATGGGCTTGTGGTCGGCGCCGAGCAGCTCGCCATGTGGTCCCAGGATGGGGCTGCCGTCGGCCTTGATCAGCTCACCGTGAGGTCCCAGGTGATCGTGCGTGGAGTCGGGCGTCGGTGGCACGTGTTTGCCGTGGTCGCCCGTCCCGTCACCGGGGTGCGGCGGATGCGGACCGGGGTGCGGCTCCTGCCACTGTCCCGGGTCCTGCACGCCCATGCTTCCCCACGGATCAGGGTTGGCACCCCTGCCGCCGGGCTGGGTGGGACCACTGTGACCGCCGTGACCTCCCCCACCGCCGCCACCGGCTGGCTGCCCACCACCACCACTTCCTCCGCCGGGATGGCCACCACTTGCGCCGGCGCCACCGCCGCCGCTGGGACGGCCACCACCGCCACCGCCTCCGGTCGTGGTGCCGGGCTTGGGTGGCTTGGACGTGGTGGTCGTCGTGTCGGGCTTTGGCTTGAGGCCGACCGCCGGAGGCCCGTCAGGGTGAGGGTGCCCAGGCATGCCGAAGAGGTCGTCCTTGGGCGGATGACCGAAATCGCGGAAGTACGCCAACCACGCATCGGTCGGCCGGTGGTGGTAGTGCTGCAGGTAGTCCGCGAGGATGTGCTGGTTGGCGGCGTCGACCACCGGGTCGCCGGTGTGCGGTAGCAGCTGCGCGTCCTGGGGCGAGACGGTGGGAGCCGCGGGTGACGGTCCGAAGGGCGTCCCGGGGCGTGGGGCGGTGAACCCGGGATGCACGGGGGGGGGCCCGTAGTTGTCATCGGCGGGCGGCGCGCCGTGCTGGCGCAGATACGTGTACCACTCCTCGCTCGGCTGATGGTGGGTTCGGTGCACGTAGTCCTGGACCGACCGCGCGAAGTGCGAGACGCTGTCGGGGACGGGCGCCGCCGTCTGCGGATGCGGCGCGCTCGCGGTGCCCGCACCGGCACCCGGGTGTTGCGTTGTGCCGGGCGCATGCGGAGCGGTCGCGGCGCCGGCGCCGGCACCCGGGCGCACCGCGCCACCGCCGAACGAATGCTGCCCATGCCCCGCCGGCGACGGTGGCGCGGCCGCCGAGCCGGGGTGCGCGGCGGCGGCGATCGCGCCGGGGTGCGCCCAGGGAGGCACCGGCGGCGCTCCGGCGCCGTGCGGGGTTGCGGCCGAACCCGCCCCTGCACCGGGCGCCTGGACCCCTGGTTGACTGCCACCTCCCGGATGCACCGCCGGTGCCCCGGGGACGCCGCCACCCGCGTGCCCCGCCGGGGCGCCGGGATGGCGCGCTTCCGCATGCGCCACCGCCCCGGGAGGCATGCCGCCGTGGGGTGCGCCGGGGTGCGGGTGACCGAGCGACGGGATCGCCTCGAGCGGCGACCCGCCGACACCACCGGGCACGCCGTGCCCCAGACCGCCCGGAACCATCGCCCCTCCGTCACCCGGAGACGTGAGCCCGGGATCGCCGCCACCGGCGAGGGTCTGCTCGGTGATCCGGGCATCGAGCAGATCGCGCTCGATGCGCAACTCGGCGATCTGCCGATCGAGGTCGTGCTCGTGCTGGATCTCGGAGGCGAGGCTCGGCTGGCCGCCCTGCCCCAGGTCGGCCGAGGCCAGGGTCGGATCCGCCTGTCCCGACGCCGCCATGGCGTGCGCCGCCGTCTCGTGCACGGTGACCACCGGCTGATCGCCCGCCTGGGCCACCTGCACGGCCTCCTCGGCGGCGGCGTGCGGCACGGTCCCCGGCGGCGCGCTGCCGCCGGACCCGCCGAAGAACAGCGACGACCTGCTGATGCGTTGTCCGAGATTGGCGGCGGAGGAGGTGGTGTCGGACTCGAGCAGCGCAAGCTGGGCGCGCTCCTCGTCGGTCAGGTCGAACTCCGCCAGAGCCGAGGTCGCATCGCCGCGCACTCGGGCCGCGAACTCGGGGTCGGCGGCCATGCGGGCCACCACGGTGCGGAATGCCGCATCTGCCACGGTCGTCCCCCCTCGTCGGTCCAGACCACAGCGGCCCGACCACCTCGTCTGCCCGACAGTCTCTGCCGCCGGGCCAGAGGTGTCATCGGCGAGATGGCCTATTGCGTGGACAAAGACCGATCGGCGCTGTCCGATACCCGCGCCGGTCCTGGCCCTGATCTGGGCGGCCACGGCCCCGCCGGCGGCCAGCCGGTTCCCAGGGGACCGGCATCGGCGAAATTGCCCATTGCCGTCGCACGTACACGGGCGCAGACGGTGCGATACTTCGTCGGTGCCGACTGCGAGGGGGGCCGCAGGCAGGGCGGCGAGCGGGGGCCACGTCTTGGTGGGACGTTCAGACGAGCAGTCGCTGCTGCTCGCCGCGCTCTCCGGCGCCGGTCCCTCGACGGCGCTCATCGAGGGCGGCCCCGGCAGCGGGCGGACGGCGCTGGTGCGATGGCTGGCCGCGGCCGCCACCGCTCAAGGTCTCGAGGTGCTGGACCTGACCAACGATGGCGTCACCGCTGGTGACCTGCAGGCGCGCCTCGATGGCGCGGCCGGGGTCTCCCGCCGGCTGGTCGTCCTCGCCGACGACGCCGACCGCCTGGACGCCAGGCTCGTCACCATTCTCGCAGCGAACGCCATCAGTCCCCCGTGGGTCCTGCTGGTCGCCTCGTGCACAACCCCGCCTGGGCGCGGACAGAATGGTGTGCTCGCTCCCCTCCGCCGATGCATCGACGAGGGCACGGGACGCCGGTTGCTACTGCGCCACCTCGACGTCGACGACTCGATCGCCATGCTCGAGCAGCGGGCCGGTACCGCACTGCGTTTGAGCCCTGCGCTCGTCGAGCATCTGGTGCGGTCAGCAAACGGCACCCCCGGCGTACTGGCCGCACTCGCCGACGAGCTGGCGCCGCGACACCGGACGCGCTACGACCGCGTCCGCCTCGAGCAGGCGCTGCGCAGCGTGCGTATCCCCACCGGTGATTTCCGTCCCACCACGGGCACGGACGGCGCCTCCCGCCGCGACCAGCCTCGGGAATGCCGGATCACCGTACTGCGCGGGTGGAGCGTTCTCGAATCCGGGTCGCCCTCGAGCGCGCTGCACCTGGCCGGCGAGGCGCTGGCCGCGGCCGCCACGATCCGGGACGCCGGCGCCGCCGCTCACGCGCAGGCGCTGGCGGCGGTCGCGGTCGCCGAACTCGGTGATGCACCGCAGGTCGAGCGGCACATCGAGCGCGCCGAGGCAGCCATGTCCGGGCGTCGAGTGCCGGACGTGATGCCGGCGCTCGCCCAGGCACTCCTGCTCGCGGGAGACGCGGACGGCGCCACGACCCGAGCGCTCGCCGGGATGCGTTCGCTCGACGGCCAGCCACCGGGACCGGCGCACATGCGCGCGGCTCTCACCCTGGCGTGGTGCCGGTGGCGGACCGGAGAGCTCGAGGAGTGCACCGCGCTGCTGGCGGCGTGCGCCGACATCGACCGCGTGCTCCCGGCAGCAGCGCCATACCGCTTGGGCCTGGAAGCCCTGGTCGCCGCGGACCGGGCCGACCAGCCGGCCATCCGGCGCGTCGTCGGCGCGCTGCTCGCCCTCGACCGGCAGGCGCTGGGACTTCGCCCCGCGGCGTGGTCGGCGTGGGCGGCGGGTCGGGCGCTGGCCAACAGCGGCAGTCCCGACGCCGCCGCCCGGTGGCTGTCCTGGGCCGTCCGCGCCCAGGCAGGGTGTCGCTCGGTTGCCGGCGAGACGGCGATGCTTCCCGACGTTGTCGAGACCGAGCTTGTCCGAGGGCAGGTGGGCAACGCGACCGCTGCCGTCGAACGGCTGGACGCGCTCACCGCCGGTACGACGGCACCGCTCACCGTGGAACTTCGCGCCCGCTCGCGCGCACTGGTGTGCATGGCGCTGCGTGACACGGCAGGGGGGTTGCACGCCGCCGAACAGGCGATCGCACAGCGGCTCGTGTCCCCCCTGGAGCGCGTTCGGTCCCTGCGGGTCCTCAGCGTCGCCTCTGACGCCAACGGACGTCCGACCGCAGCGGCCTCCGCGCTGGCCGAAGCGCGACAGCTGGCGCACGCCTGCGGCGCCCTCGCCGAGCTGGCCCGGATCGAGCGGTCCCTGGCGCGTGGACGCCCGGCGTCGCGCGAGGCGCTGAGCGAGCGCGAGCTCGAGGTCTGCGCCCTGGTCGCCGAGGGCCTCACCAACCGGACGATCGCGGCGCGGCTGTCGATCAGCCATCGCACCGTCGATCATCACGTGGGCCGCATCCTGCAGAAGCTCCGGCTCGACAACCGGACCCAGCTCGCGTCGTGGGTCGTCCAGCCCGACCACCGGCACAGTGCCGCCACCGCATCCACCCGCACCGGCCCCGGCACTGAATTGACAGTGCACCGACCCCTGTCGATGATGGCGGCGCCATGAGCAGCGCAGCGGTCGTCGTGCGCGGCGCGGACGGATCGACCGTTCGCATCGACCGCTTCCCCGCGGTCCTCGGCCGGTACCAGGACGGCGCGCCAAGCACCCTGGACTGCGACCTCTCGGCGCTCGACCCGGAGTCGAAGGTGTCGCGCCAGCATGTCTCGCTCGACCTCAAGGAAGGCCGGCTGGTGGTCACCGACCTCGATTCGAGCAACGGTTCGATGCTCGACGGACGCCGGCTCAAGCCGAACGTCCCCGCGGTCGCCGGTGCCAAGTCGGTCCTCCGCGTCGGCCCGGTGGAGTTGCATCTCGAGCTCGAGGGCGGCGGCAACGCAGAGGCCCGGACACCCTCGCCGGCGGCCACCGCTCCGCCGAAGAGCGCGCCTCCACCGCAATCCCCGCCCGCTGCCGGCGACGGTGGCACCAGCGCCTTCGTGAGCCAGGTGTTCCGCGCCTTCGCCGACCCGGCAATCACCCACCTCGTCGTCGAACCGGGTACCAAGGTCCGTTTGCGCCGCGCCGGAGAATGGGGTCAGACCGGCTCCGGCGTGGTGACCGCCAAGGCGTGGAATGCGCTGTGGGAGCAGCTCTGCCGCCTCACCTCCAGCGATCCGTCAAGCGGTGGCTACGTTGCCACCCTGAGCAACGAGGCCGTGCTCGTCGAGGTGTTCCGGCCCCCACTGACGGCGCGGCCCGTGCTCGTCGCGCAGCGCCGACCAACGCCCGTCGGCCTGCGCAACCTCGCCGCAGCCGGGGTGTTGGATGCCTCGAGCGTTGCCGGCCTCCAGCAGGTGGTGGCGCGCGGGGAGGGTGTGCTGATCACCGGCATCGCCCGCAGCGGACGAACGTCGATGCTCGAGGCGCTCATCGACGAGGTGCCTCGTGGAGCACGGATCGTGGTTGTCGAGAGGCGCCCCGCAATCCGCACCGTTTCCCCACAGGCGGTTCGGGTGCGGTCCGCCGCGGGTCACGGCGAAGCCGCGGTCGAGGCGGCGCTCGCCCTCAGCCCAGACTGGATCGCCGTCGATGACGCCCTGCCTGGCGCGGCCGCGGCGGCGACGTGGATGCTCCCCGGCGGCGGTATCTCCGTCATCCTCGCCGCCCGCACCGGCGACGCCGCGGCCTGGCGCGCCCGCGCGGTCGACATCCTCGCAGCGCACGACGTCGATCGCGTGGCGGCCGCTCAGGAGATCGCGGGACACCTCCCCATCAGCGTGAGCATGGCTCCGCACGAGGGCCGTTTTCGCGTCGAGCAGATCGAGCGCCTGGAGACGACGGCGATCGCCAACTAGCGTCCGCCGTCATGCGCTCAAGGCGGCGATGAACCTGGCCAGCTCCTGACGATCGAGCGGCTGCAGGTGCGGCAACCCTCGGTCAAGGTCTTGAAGCGACTCCAGCAGAGCATGGCGGTCTGCGCTCGGTGCACCTTTGATCTCGTCGCGATTGCCGAAGAAGACAAGCCAGAGCGTGCGCAGGACGCGCATCGCAACGTCCGCGTCTCCGCCGCTCACGGCGAAGACGTCCGCATACAGATGAGAGACGTGATCGGTCGTTTCCTTGACGCGACCTCGCTCATCATCGGTGAGCCGCTCGGAAGCACCGAGGATCTCCAGTCCGCGCAGGGCATCCAGTCGGTAGTGACCGCAGATCGCGCAGTAGCGTGCCGCCCCGACACCGCTGAGCAGACAGGCGACGACATAATCAACAACCGCGTGGATCTCGACCCTCTGCTCCGGAGGCAACTGGCGGAGGCTCTCGGCCAGTTCGAGCCTGCCCTGGAGACACCATTCGAGCATCGCGGACCTGGCCCCGCTCAGCCTGGTCATATCGACGGCACCAGACCCTGCTCCCATGATCTACACGGTAAGCCCGACCGCGTGCTCGTGCAAACCGGAAGGTCGCGGAGGCAGTGCCCAATGACCTCAACCGGGGGCTTCCACGACGCATACTCTTCTCGTGGCGTCGGCCAGGCTGTGAGGCGCTCGCATGTCGGTGTTCTCTCGTGGCTTCAAGGGACGGCGGCGGGACGCCGACACGCGGGGACGTCTCCCGCCGGGCCAGTACCTGGTGCGTGGCTTCCCGGTGCTGTCGGCGGGCCCCACGCCGCGTACCCCGCTGGCCGAGTGGACGTTCTCGATCACCGGCGAGGTGGATGAGCCGAAGAGCTGGACGTGGGAACAATTTCGCGCTCTGCCGAGCGAGACGATCACCCGCGACATCCACTGCGTGACGAAGTGGTCCAAGCTCGACACGACGTGGGAGGGGGTGTCGGTGGACACGCTTCTCGCCGGCGTGGAGACCGCCGCGGACTATGTGATGGCGTTCTGCGATGGTGGATACACCACCAACCTGCCGCTCGAGGATCTCAGTGGTGGCAAGGCGTGGGTCGCCTTCGCCTACGACGGGCAGCCGCTCGAGCCCGAGCATGGCGGGCCGGCCCGCCTGCTGGTCCCCCACCTCTATTTCTGGAAGAGCGCCAAATGGGTGCGTGGGCTGCAGCTGATGAAGGACGATTCGCCCGGCTTCTGGGAGACCTACGGCTACCACATGTACGGCGATCCGTGGCGCGAGCAGCGGTACAGCGGCGACTGAGCTGGCGTCTCGGCGAGGTCGCCGAGCTCATCGACGAGACCCCGCGAGTCCGCAGTGTGGTCTTGGGAGTGGCCGGCTGGCCGGGGCACCGGGCCGGTCAGCACGTCGATGTGCGGCTGACCGCCGACGACGGCTACCAGGCGCAGCGGAGCTACTCGATCGCCTCCGCGCCCGACACCCCGGAGCGGCTGGCGCTGACGGTGGAGCGCCTCGACGACGGCGAGGTCTCCCCCTACCTGGTCGGCGAGCTTCGCGTGGGCGACACTCTGGAGCTCCGCGGACCGATCGGAGGCTACTTCGTCTGGGACGTCGGCATGGGCGGTCCGCTGCTGCTGATCGCCGGCGGTTCGGGCATCTGCCCGTTGATGGCCATGCTCCGCCACCGCGCCGCCCGCGGCAGTGCGGTTCCGACGCGACTCCTCTACTCGTCACGTTCGCTCGAGGACGTGATCTACCGCGATGAGCTCCACCGGCTCATGGCGACGGGGAAAGGCCTGGAGGTGTTTCACACGCTGACCCGGGTCCAGCCCCCGGAGTGGCCGGGATACCGCCGGCGCATCGACCAGGACATGCTCGCCGAGGTCACCTGGCCACCCGATCTTCACCCGTTGGTCTTCGTCTGCGGCCCCACGCCGCTGGTCGAGTCGGTGGCGACGGCGCTCGTGCAGCTCGGCCACGAGCCGGGCCGGATCAAGACCGAGAGATTTGGACCCACCGGAGGCTGAGAAGGCGATGGACGAGACACAGCTGCGGCTCGATGGCAACGCGGCCGCCGGCCTCCTCCAGGAGGTGTTCGTCCACGAGCTGACCAGCGCGCGGGGCGCCTGTGCCTCCTGCGGCGCGGTCGCCGAGGTGGGCGCGCAGCACCTCTATATGTATCCCCAGTCGCCCGGCGCGGTCCTCCGCTGCAGCGCGTGCGCGAGCGTGCTGTTGGTCCTGGTCCAGGGGGGAGGGCATCTTCGGCTCGCCCTGCCCGGCTTCATGTGGCTCGAGTTTCGAGAGGCGGGGGCCCAGGCGGGCTGACCCGCCTCAGAGGGCTTGACACCGACGTCACTCCTCTCGCCGAGCAAGCCACGCGTTCAGCCGAGGTGGCTCGCGGCGACCCCGGCAGCGAGGACCACTGTGGTCCATGACAGGATCTGCAACGACGTCTCGAGCGGTGCCAGCAGGTTGGCGCGGTCGAGGGACTCCACTGATCCGTCATCCAGCGAGAGGGAACCACCGACGCCGATGACGCGGCGTCGGAGTCGCCGCGCGGGAACGCTGAGTGACCGCTGGACCAGGGAGAGACCGTAGGCCGCGGCGGCGGCGAGCCCCGACGCCGGCGACAACCGACCGGTTTGGGCGAAGTAGCCGGTGAGGACGGGAAAGGCTCCCCAGGCGAGCGCGAAGCCGCTGGCATTGTGGAGGACGCCTCCGAGCAGCTCGAGGTTGTAGCCAAACACCAGGACAACTCCGACAACGATGAAGACGAGCAGAGCCGGTCCGATCCGGCTCAGGCCGACGAACCCGAGAGTGACGGCGCCCGCCAGAGCGCTGAGCGACACCAGCAGCAGCGCCGGTGAGGGCAGGGTCGTATGAAGCGGACGCCCGTGCAGCTCGTCGAGCGCGTGGGCAGCGATTCCGACAGCGAGGGTGAAGGCGATCAGGGTTGCCAGCAGCCGAATCACGTCGAGCTGTGCGGCGAGGGAGGCCCCGAGCACGACGTAAGAGAGGTGCCAGACCGTGTACGGCGGGTGCAGGACGGTCCACCACTGCGACAGCCCGCCGCGGTGCGAGGCGTACCAGGCCGGCCGGATGCCCGCCTCAGTCGTCACCCTTCTGCCCCCACATCACGAGCCCACCGCCGAGGCTCATGGTGCGCACCCCCACCCTGGTCAACCCCGCGTCCTGCCATGCGGCGACGACCGAGCGCACCGGGTGGCGACGGTAGAACGCGGAGATACTGGGTCCGAGGAAGCGGCCGACCTCATACCACTCCCGCCCGAACACGCGCCCGGCCGCGGGAAGCACGAACCTGGTGTACACCCACCACAGGGCGCGCCACGCCCGTCGTGGTGGCACCATGAACTCGAGGCTGGCGACCGTACCGCCGGGCCTGACGACCCGCGCCATCTCGCGCAGGGTCGCCGCCGGGTCGGCGACGTAGCGCAGCAGGTAGGTGAAGGTCAGGGCATCGAACGTCCCGTCGGCAAAGGGGAGTTGCTCGGCACGGCCGACCAACAGGTGCACCTGGTCGGTGAGCCGATGCCGCCGTAGGTTGATTGCGCCCTGACGCACCATGGTCTCGGTGAGATCGGTCCCCACCACCCGGGCTCCCGTCCGCTCCGCCACGCGGATGGCCACACCGGCGGTGCCGGTGGCGACGTCGAGGATGACACCTCCCGGTTGCGCACTCACGTGGTCGACCATCTCGGAGCGCCAGCGGCGGTTCTGGCCGAAGGACAACAGCTCGGCGAGCGCGTCGTAGCGGCGCGGCAGTCCCGAGAACAGTCGGCGCGCGAAGGCGTTGGAATCCGCCGGCGCGCAATTCACGACGCCGTCGCGCCGTGGAGGTGTCGGGCGGAGCGGGCAGCCAGCCGCGTCGTCCGATTCACGATTGCCTCCCACGGATGCCGAGATTGCACGGGACGGTTCACACTGGCTCGCTTGAGCGCTCTGCTTTCACCCACCCTGCTAAGGCTCAGGCACCACTTCTCCGATGGCTCTGCGTATCGCTCGGACGATCTCGTCCATGCGATGCCTATCGAGCGGCGGTCCGATCGGGCCCCTCGCCAAGAAATCGCGGTCGATGGTGGTGATCTCTTCGCAGAAGACGATGCTGTCCGCAGGAACACTGCCTGTTCCTGCGGGAATGGAAACGCGCGTTGGCCCAGCCCGCCCGCGCGAGAACATCGGTACCACGATGAGGTCGTCGCGCATCGTGTTGCGAACATTCTCCGAGACGACAAGCGCTGGCCGAGGTTGGTGTGGATCATCGGGCTGGCCAGGCGTGTAGACGTACCAGATCTCGCCCCGACGAGGGAGCGCGCGCCGAGCGGTTCGCCGAGTCAGATGCGACCCAGACGGCGACGTGCCGACCCACGACGCACCTTGCGCCAGTCATCCAGCTCCGCCGGATCCGCCTCACCTTCATCCGCAAACTGGAGCTCCATCGCTGAGCGTTGCTGCGCAGCCGACCAGAGTTGCAACGCCTCGTCCACGACCTTGCTGCGATCAGAGTCTTCATGCATCTCGACATAGGCGTCGACGTCGCGAATCAGAAGAGGATCAAGCGAGAGGCTGACTTTTACTCTTGGCATCCTACTGATGGTAGCATGATCGGTAAGACACGGGATCTCAGGTTCGGAATGCGAAGCGATCTGGAGGCGCCGAGTCTCGAAGCAAGCACGGGAGCGATGCCGGCGCCATGTCGACCAGGTGCCGCGGGCTGCATGGTGCCGAGGAGGGGACTCGAACCCCTACGAGCTTGCGCTCACTGCCCCCTCAAAGCAGCGTGTCTACCTAATTCCACCACCTCGGCCAGCGGCAGGCGCCGAATTCTACCCCGGGCCCTCCGCCACCTCTCCGCTACGGGTCCGCTTCGTTTGACGACCACCACTGATCTGTGTAACTATCCGGATTTGTGGTAGCTCGCTCCTCGGCATGAGCATCTCCCGCCGCCTGCTTCGAACGCTGGCGGTCGGGGCCTGCGGCGCGGCTCTGCTGCTGGTCGCCGCCGGCGGGGGCAGCCGTCCGGATGCGGTCTCCGGGACCGAGGTCGCCGTCGTTGTCAGCACCCGCGCGTTGCCGGCGTTGAGTCGCCTGGCCGCCGACGACGTCGCCCTCAAACGGCAGCCGGCCTCTCCCCTGCTGGACGGCTTCGCTCACGACGTCCGCGCCGTCGAGGGACGGCGTCTGCTGGTGGCGCTACCAGCCGATTCCGGCATCCCCACCGCCGCCCTGGCACCCGCGGTGCCTCTGGCCACCGGTCACCGGCTGATCTCCCTCGGCGTCGCACGCCGCGACGTGGGCAGCTTCGTCTTCGCCGGTGTCGACGTCGAGATCGACGCCGCGGGCGAGCCTGGCGCACCGACAGCGGCGGTCTCCGCGCGAACCGTTGCCACCGGTCGTGTCGTTGCCGTCATCCCCGCTGAACCGGGCTCGACGAGCACGGGTGCCGGCGGTGGCGGCGCCCCGACCGCCCCATCGGACACGGCCACCGTCTGGCTGGAGGTCGAGCGGGACGCCGCGCTGCGCATCATGGCGGCCGAGGGAACGGCGAAGTCGCTCCGCGTCCTGCTGCTTCCCGAGAGCGAGCACCCCCCAGCCAGTGGCGGCGGCTCGTGACCGCCGACGATCTCTCCACCCTGCTCCCGAGGTATCGCGAGCGATTGGTCGGTCTCGACGGTGAGTTGGGACCGCTTGGCGACGAACAGCGACCACTGGCGGTGACCGTCCTGGTCGAGAGCTGGCTGAGCGCCGACGGCGTCGCCGCGGGTCCTCCGCGTGACCGTCTGCTGCGGTTGATGGTCGACGAGCTCACCGGATACGGACCGCTCCAGGAGGTGCTCACCGACGCGTCGATCACCGAGGTCATGGTCAACGGCCCCGATGCCGTCTTCGTCGAGATCGACGGACGGCTCCAGCGGACCGGCGTGCGTTTCCAGGACAGCGCCCAGGTGCGCGCCGTGATCGAACGTCTCCTTCTCGCCTCGGGCCGCCGTCTCGACGACGGTGCGCCGATGGTGGACGCGCGACTTCCCGACGGCAGCAGGCTCAACGCGGTGCTGCCGCCCATCGCCGTCGACGGCCCGGTGCTGACCATCCGGCGTCCCGCCTGCCGCCGTCTCGATCTGGGCTCGCTGGTGGAGTCGCAGGCGCTCAGCGCGGAGATGGCGGCCTTCCTGCACGCCGCGGTGCTGGGGCGATGCAACCTGCTCATCAGTGGTGGCGCCGGCACCGGCAAGACCACCCTGCTCGCGGCACTGTGCGCGCTGGTGCCTGGCGGCGAGCGGATCATCGTCCTCGAGGACGTCGCCGAGCTGGCCATCGACCATGCCCACCTGGTGCGGCAGGAGTGCCGGCCACCGCGTCCCGGGGGCACCGCCGAGGTCACCCTCCGTCACCTGGTGCGCAACAGCCTGCGGATGCGACCCGACCGCCTCGTGATCGGAGAGGTTCGCGGGCCGGAGGCGGCCGACATGGTCACCGCGATGAACACCGGCCACGCCGGTTCGATGACCACCCTTCACGCCAACGGTCCCGCCGACGCACTGGCGCGGCTCGACGACCTGCTCCTGCAGGCATGGCCGGCGCAGCCCGCGCACGCGCTCCGCACCCCGGTTCTGTCGGCGCTCGACCTGCTGGTGCATTGCGAGCGAAGCAGCGCCGGCGACCGTGCGGTGGCGGTGGTGGCGGCGCTGGACACGACCGCCGACCATCAACCGATCATCACACCCCTCTTCCGGCGCACAGTGGAAGACGGCGGGGCGTGCTTTCGGCCCTGCGGCGACGTACCGCGGCGAGTGCTCGAGCGCATGGCCGGTCGGGGCGTCTACTTCCCTCCCGGGCTGTTCGCGACGGCCGAAGAGTCTCGGTGAGCACATGGCAGCCGCTGGCCCGAGCGCTCGCGGGCGCCCTGCTGCTGACCGCGCTGGTCGACGGCGTTCCCTGGACCGCCGGGTTTCGCCGAGCGGCGGTGGCGAGCCGGCGCGCGGCCGCCGCCTACGACCGCCGGCCGCGCACGCGGCGGCTCGCCCTGCGATTGCGCTGCGCGGGCATCTCGCTGTCGCCGAGTCGATGGCGGCGCGCCCAGTTGCTCGCCAGCCTGCCGGTCGCCGCCGCCATCCTGGTGATCACCGGGTCGGCCGTCGCCGCGGCCGGTGGGGCGCTGTCGCTGGTTCGAGTCGGAGGCCGGCTGCTGCTCCGGCTGCGACGGCGTCGTGGCGCCGACGCCCTCGAGCGCGCTGCGCTGGTGGTGGCGCGAGCCATCGCCGCCGAGATTGCCGGCGGATGCGGCGCGGCGGTCGCGCTCGCCGGCGCGGTGGGCAACGGCGTCGCCAGGGAGGATCCGCTGGCCCAGCAGATCCTCTCGATTGGCGTGGCGCGCATCGCGCTCGGCGAGGCGGCAGGATTCGCCTTCGCCAACGCGATCGCGTCGGTGGTTGCCGACCACGGTGAACGGCGCGGTCCCCAGAGCGGGAACGGTCTCGACCGCCTGGCCGTGACCTACGCGATCGCGGCCGAGGCCGGCGTTGGCACCGGCCAGGCGCTGCGGCGGTTGGCCACCGCGCTGGAGGACGAGCAGCAGGCCACCGACAGCGCGCGCGCCCGCATGGCCGAGGCGCGACTGGTCGCGGCCGCGGTCCCCGCGCTGGCGGCGCTGGTCGCGATTGCGCTGGTGACCTCCTCCCCCACCACGCTCCAGGCGGCGCTCACCCCGCTGGGTTCGACGCTGCTCGCCGCCTGCGCTCTGGTTGCGACCATCGGAGTGCTCATCGTGCGGCGCCTGACCGTCACCGACCACCGGTGACGGCGGTCGCGGTCACCGGCCTGCGGGTGGTGGTCGCCGTGGCCGGGGTCCGGCTGCTGATGCTCGCCGCCCTGCCGGCGAACCACGCCACCGACGACGGGGAGACTCCGGCACCGTGGATGCGATCCGGCTCGCGGTGGCAGCACCACGCGCACCGGCTCCGTCGATGTGCGCTCCGAACGGTTGCGGTCATCGGCCAGCGGACATCCACCGTCCCATGGCTGCGGCGCACCCCGCCTGACCACCTGATTCCATCCCTGCTTCGCACCACGTTGATCGTCAACGGGGTCATATCGGCGACCCGGAGCGGCGACGGGATGGAGCTGCTGGCAGGCGCACGCGTAGTGGCCCTCGGGGCGGGCGCGATCGCCGCGGTGCTCGCCGCCGCGTCCGGTGGCGTCGCGGGCGCGATCGCCGGCTGCGGCGTCGCTGCGGTGGCCGCGATGCTACCCGACCTGCTCCTCGCCCACCGCGCGCGGCGGCAGCGCAGCCGGGTTGCGGCCGCGCTCCCCGCCTGCCTCGACCTGCTCGCGGCGGCGCTGGAGGCGGGGCTGCCGCTGGAGGCGGCGGTATCGCGATGCGCCGGGCACGGGGGCGCTCTCGATGGCTCGCTGGCGCGCGTCGCGGCGCGCGTCCGCGTCGGCAGCCCGCCGGCGCAGGCATTCGAGGCCGAGGCGACCGCCGGCGGCGTCCCCCAGCTCACCGCCATCGCCGCGCTGCTCCGCCGCCATCACGCCCTCGGGCTGGAGCTGCCCGTCCCGCTCCGGCGTCTCGCCGACGACGCCCGCCTGCAGCGAGAGGTGGCCCTTCAGGAGCGCTCCGCGACCCGGGCACCGATGGCGGCATTGGTCACCGCGCTGCTCATCGCCCCCAGCTGTCTGCTGGCCCTCGCCGTCCTCCTAGTCGGCGGTCTGCTGGCCGGCGGCGGGCCATGGTGAGGTCTATGCAACTGGGTCGAATTCTTTACCGGTTTCGACCTTGCCGCCGCGCGGCGCCGGGCGCATGTTGGGGCAGGATGGCGGGCGAGGAGGTCGCGGGGATGATGCGGCAGCTGCTGGTCACGCTGCACGCGGTCCGGGTCGGTGGCAGGGTGCGCTTCGCCCACTGCTTCGATCCCGTTACGGGTGCCATCGGGGTGCTCGACGAGCCGGTCCACGTTGGAGCCGGGCACCAGGTGATCCCCGCCGGTCAGTGGGCCGGCAAGCTCCCCGCCCTGATGGAGCAGTCCTGCTCCCTCTGACCTGACCGCGGTCGGGTCGACCCCGATACGCAGGAAACACCCCCTTTCCCAAGCGCGCAGGTTGCGGGCTGCCAGCGACGTTTCTATCAATGCACGCTGACACGCTCGCCGTGAGCGGTGCGGCGATGCGGAGGACGTCCGATGTCCAAGCCCTCATGGGATTGCGCCGTCTACCGCTTCGTCGATCGCCAGGCGCAGCGCCGGCAGGCTGAACGGACGTTTTGCGAGGCCTGCCAGTCCCTCGTCTTCACCTGGGCGCGGCCCTGGGTGCTGCACCGCGAGGTCTGCCCCCGGCGCGCCCGTCGCAGGTCCGTCCGGGCCGACGCAGTAGCCTGATCCGGCCGACGCCGGCGCCAGCCCCATGGCTCTACCCTGCCGGGTATGAGCCAGGCAGCGCAGACCGAGAGAGCCGCGGCGCCGGCCGCCCCGGGCCCCCTGGGCGCCGAGCAGCTTCGCGCGATCGACGCGTGGTGGCGGGCGGCGAACTACCTCGCGGTCGGACAGATCTACCTCCTCGACAACCCCCTCCTGCGCGAGCCGCTGCGCATCGAGCACGTCAAGCCGCGGCTGCTCGGCCACTGGGGAACGACGCCCGGCCTCACCTTTATCTATGCGCACATGAACCGCGCCATCCGCGCCCGCGACCTCGATGCGATGTTCGTCATCGGCCCTGGCCACGGCGGGCCGGGCATCGTCGCCGCGGCATGGCTCGAGGGCACCTACAGTGAGGTCTATCCCGGCATCACCCGCGACGAGGAGGGAATGCGCCGGCTCTTCCGGCAGTTCTCCTTCCCCGGCGGCATTCCCAGCCACGTCGCTCCCGAGACCCCCGGGTCGATCCACGAGGGCGGCGAGCTCGGATACTCGATTGCCCACGCCTATGGGGCCGCCTTCGACAACCCCGAGCTGCTGGTCTGCTGCGTGGTCGGCGACGGCGAGGCGGAGACCGGAGCGCTGGCCACCAGCTGGCACTCCAACAAGTTCCTCAATCCCGTCACCGACGGCGCCGTGCTTCCCATCCTCCACCTCAACGGCTACAAGATCGCCAACCCCACGGTGCTCGCCCGCATCCCTCACGACGAGCTGAACGCACTGCTCGAGGGCTACGGCCACGCCCCGCACTTCGTCGAGGGTGACGACGCGGCGACCATGCATCAGCAGATGGCGGCGACCCTGGACGAGTGTCTCGACGAGATCGCCGGCATCCAACATCGGGCGCGCAGCAGCGACCGCGCCGACCGTCCCCGCTGGCCGATGATCGTGCTGCGCTCACCGAAGGGATGGACCGGCCCAAAACAGGTCGACGGCCTGCAGGTCGAGGGCACCTTCCGGTCGCACCAGGTGCCGGTCGCCGACCTCGCCACCAAGCCCGAGCACCTGCGCATCCTCGAGACCTGGATGCGCAGCTACCGGCCGGAGGAGCTGTTCACTCCCGAGGGCCGTCCTCTCGCCGAGATCGCCGAGCTGGTGCCGCGCGGACACCGGCGGATGAGCGCCAATCCGCACAGCAACGGCGGATCGGTGCTGCACGATCTGCGGCTGCCGGACTTCCGCGACTACGCGGTCGAGGTGGCGTCGCCGGCGACGACATTCGGCGAGGCCACCCGGGTGTTGGGTGGCTTCCTCCGCGACGTGATCCGGAACAACCGGCACAACTTCCGGATGATGGGACCGGACGAGACCTCCTCCAACCGGCTCGATGCCGTCTTCGAGGCGACCGATCGCACCTGGCTCGCCGCCGTCGAGCCGGGCGACGACCACCTCGACCCCGGAGGACGGGTGATGGAGGTGCTCAGCGAGCATCTCTGCCAGGGATGGCTCGAGGGCTATCTGCTCACCGGGCGGCACGGGCTGTTCAGCTGCTACGAGGCGTTCATCCACATCATCGACTCGATGTTCAACCAGCACGCCAAGTGGCTGAAGGTCACCCGCGGCATCCCCTGGCGCCGGCCGCTCGCCTCGCTGAACTACCTGCTCACCTCGCACGTCTGGCGCCAGGACCACAATGGCTTCTCCCACCAGGACCCCGGCTTCATCGACCACGTGGTCAACAAGAAGGCGGAGGTCATCCGGGTCTATCTGCCACCCGACGCGAACACCCTTCTGTCGGTGGCGGACCACTGCCTGCGCAGCCGGAACTACGTCAACGTCATCGTCGCCGGCAAGCAGCCCGCGCTCAACTACCTCGCGATGCAGGACGCGATCCTCCACTGCACCCGCGGCCTCGGCATCTGGGAGTGGGCGAGCAACGACGAGGGCGAGGAGCCCGACGTGGTCATGGCCTGCGCCGGCGACATCCCGACACTGGAGACGCTGGCCGCCGTCGCCATTCTTCGCACCCACTGCGCCGACCTGCGGGTTCGCGTCGTCAACGTGGTCGACCTGATGCGCCTGCAGCCGGCGAGCGAGCACCCCCACGGTCTCTCCGATTTCGAGTTCAACGCCCTCTTCACCACCGGCCGGCCGGTGATCTTCGCCTACCACGGATACCCGCTGCTCATCCACCGGCTCACCTACCGCCGCACCAACCACGACAACATCCACGTCCGCGGCTACAAGGAGGAGGGCACCACCACCACGCCGTTCGACATGGTGATGCTCAACGACCTCGACCGCTTCCACCTGGTGATGGACGTGATCGACCGCGTCCCCGGACTGGGACCACGCACCGCCCACCTCCGGCAGCGGATGATGGATGAGCGGCTGCGCTGCCGGCAGTACACCCGGGAGGTGGGCGAGGACCCGCCCGACATCCGCGAGTGGACCTGGCCGCACTGACCCCGCCGTGCGCATCCTGGTCGTCAACCCGGGCTCGAGCAGCCTGAAGCTCTCGGTTCTCGGCGACAGCGGCGACCCGATCCTCCAGGAAGACCTCGCCACCGATCCCGCCGAGGCCGGCGCGACACCGCTGGACGGCTTTCTCGACCGGGCCGGTGAGCTCGACGCCGTCGGAGTTCGCATCGTCCACGGCGGCGCGCGCCTTCGTCGGCCGACGCTCGTCGACGACGCCACCCTGCGGCTGCTCGACGAGGCGTGCAGCCTGGCGCCACTGCACAACCCCGCTGCCATCGCCGCCATCCGCCGTCTGCGCCGGCTGCGACCCACTCTTCCCATCGTCGCCTGTTTCGACACCGGCTTCCACGCCACCATGCCCGATGCCGCTGCCGTGTATCCGATCCCGGCGGAGTGGACCGAGCATTTGCTACTTCGCCGGCTCGGCTTCCACGGCCTCAGTCACGCCTACGCGTCGCGCCGCTGCGCGGTGATGCTCGACCGGCCGCTCAACCGCCTGCGGCTGGTGACATGCCACCTGGGAGCGGGTGCCTCTCTCGCCGCCGTCCAGGGTGGCAGATCGGTCGACACCACCATGGGCTTCACCCCGATGGAGGGGGTGATGATGGCCACCCGATCCGGGTCTGTCGATCCCGGCATGATCCTTCACATCATCCGCGCCCGCGGCCTGAGCGCCGATCAGGTCGAGGAGACGCTCGACCGTCGTTCCGGCGTCCTCGGTGTCTCGGAGATCTCCGCCGACATGCGCGAGGTGATCGGCGCCGCCGACGCCGGCAACCCGCGCGCCGTGCTCGCGCTGGCGATCTACGCGCACCGGTTGCGAGCCGGCATCTCGGCGATGGCGGCGGCGATGGACGGGCTCGACGGCGTGGTGTTCACCGGCGGCGTCGGCGAGGGATCACCCCGGATCCGTGACGACGCCTGTTCCGGACTGAGCTTTCTCGGCGTCCAGCTCGACAGTGCTCGCAATGCCGCCGTCGTGGGACAGGATGGGATCATCCATGATCCGCGTGCGGCCGTTGCCGCCGTGGTCGTCCATGCGCGCGAGGACCTCGAGATCGCCGCCGAGGTGCGCGCCCTGCTGCAGGGCTGAAACGCCGCCCGCTGGTGTATGGTCACCACCGGTAGGAAGGAGTTGACCGAGGTGGTCCCGATGGGCAGAGGGGTGCTTCGCTTCGCGCTGCTGGTCGCGGCGATTGCGGCGCTGCTCGCGATGGGCCTGCCGATGGCCACGGCCAGCACCGTCTCCCCTCCCCTGGTCCCGGTGCCCCGTGCCCAGTGCGGGCCGGGTTCCCATCCCGAGCTCGGCATGCAGGGGCGGGTCAGCGCCCAGGACGTCGCCGACGGCTACGCGGCCAAGGGATACACCTGCAATACGCAGGAAGTCGGTCACTACGGGACCACCGGCGGCTACCGCAACTACCGCTACGTCGATGCGGCCGGCCACGTGTGCGCCTTCTACGACACCACCCTGCTGTATCCGACCAACGCCCTGTACGGGAGCACCCATCAGACCGGCGTCTTCGTGCTGGACATGTCGGACCCGGCGCACCCGGTGCAGACCGACACCCTCTCCACTCCGGCGATGCAGTCACCGCACGAGTCGCTCAGCCTCAACCTGCGGCGCGGTCTGCTGGCGGCCGATCTGGGCAATCCGCTCGCCTACCCCGGCTTCGTCGATGTGTACGACGTCTCCGCTGACTGCCGTCATCCGGCGTTGAAGTCGAGCCTGCCGATGGGTGTCCTCGGCCATGAGGGCACCTTCTCACCCGACGGCAACACCTTCTGGGTCAGCAGCGCGGGCGGCGGGACGCTGTCCGCCGTCGACGTGTCCAACCCAGCGCTTCCCACGCTTCTCTGGACCGAACGGGGAATCGAGCCGCACGGGCTCAACGTGTCCGACGACGGCAACCTCCTGTACATCGCCGACCTCGGCAACAGCGACACCACCGCGGGCCTGACCGTCCTCGACGTCAGCCAGGTGCAGCGGCGGGCTTCGAATCCCCAGGTCCAGCCGGTCACCCACCTCACCTGGCCGACGGTCAGCCTTCCCCAGGTGCCGATCCCGGTGACCATCAACGGCCATCCCTACCTCGCTGAGGTCGATGAGTTCGCCACCGACGGAGTCAACGGAGGGGTCCCGGCCAGCGACGCCGCGGCCCACGTCGGGGCCGCCCGCATCATCGACAACGCCGATCCCGCGCACCCCGTCGTGGTCTCCAACATCCGGCTCGAGGTCAACATGACCGAGAACCGAGCGGCGATCGCCGGCGATCCCGGTGCCGGCAGCTCGCTGCAGGGGTATGCGGGCCACTACTGCGCCGTTCCCCAGCGCGCCGAGCCCGGCATCCTCGCCTGTTCGTTCATCCTCTCCGGCCTGCGCATCTTCGACATCCGCGATCCGTTCCACCCCAGGGAGATCGCCTACTTCAACGCCCCTCTCAAAGCCAATCCTCCCGGCGCCCCGCAGGGCCACTACGCGATGAGCGCGCCCGCCTTCGACCTCGCCAACAACCAGATCTGGTACTCGGACGGTGTCAGCGGCTTCTACGCGGTGAGGCTGACGCTGGGCTCGACGACGGCGGCCAGCGCTGGTGCCGGCACCGCAGCCGCACCGCAGACAAGCACACTCCCCAACACGTCGTCCGGCACGCCGCGAGGCGTCACGGCGTGGGCGCTGGTGGTCCTGGTGCTGGCGTGCACGGTGCCGCTGATGCAACGCCGCCGGCGGATGGACAGCTAGCACGTCCACCCCGGCGGCTATCGACGTCCTCGGGCTGCCCAAGCCGTCGCTCGGGTCTCTGCTGCGGCTGAGCGGCCCGCGCTTCGCGAACGACTCCTTCGGGCCGGTGCTTGCCTTCTTCGTCGGCTGGCGTCTGCACGGCGTGGCGACGGGCGTCGGGGCGGCGACGGCGGTTGCGGTCATCTCCTTCGCACGAGCGCGGCGGCAGACCCGGTCGGGGGCGCTGGTGACCGTCTCGCTCGCCTTCGTCCTCATCCAGGCGGTGGTGGGGCTGATCTCCAACAGCGCGACCGCCTACCTCTCGCAGGGCGTCCTGCTCAGCGGCATCTATGGCCTCGTCTTCGCCGGCTCGGCAGCGATCCGGCGACCGCTCGCCGGAGTGTTCGCCGCCGAGACGTACCCCTTCCCCGCGCAGGTGCGCGAGTCGTCCACCTTCCGCCGTATCTTCTCGGTCATCTCGCTGGCCTGGGGTGTCTATCTCGTCTGCCGCAGCGCGCTGCGTATGGTCGTGCTGCTCGCCGGCGGGGTCGGGCTCTTCGTCGTCGTCGACGCCCTGACCGGCTTCCCACTGACCACCGCACTCATCGTCTGGTCGTTCTGGTACGCGCCCCGCGCCTTCATCCGCAGCGAGGAATGGGGCTGGGCATTCAACCAGCCGCCGGAGTCGGCCTAGGGTCCCTGCCTGCGGCGCATACGCAACGCGATCGCTGCCCCCACCAGCGTCGCGGCGACGGCGGTGGCTCGGGCGGCGGTGCCGGTGACGGGCACCGCCACCGATGACGTCCGCAGCGGCAGCACATCCGGCGCCGTGGCTCGGCCGGCAGCCGCGGCGCCTGGCAGGTGACCGGCAGCGGCCACGTCCGCTGCTCCCGCCGGCGCGCCGCCGGCCGCGGTGACCGGACGGGGTGCAGCCTGGGTCGTGGCTCCGGCGCAGACGCCGCTGGGGCGGCGGGCGTGACCGCGCTCCTGTCCGGGCAGGCTCTGCGGGTTGGGCACGGGGTACGGCGGGGGCTGAGTGGCGATCAGCTGGAGGATCGCCCCGTTGCTGACACATTCGGCGGCAGCGGCCGGATCGCGGGCCGGGCTGGGAGGCAGCGCCGGCGTCGAGCTGTCCGGGGCGGCGAGGTTGAGCGCGCTGGTCAGGTCGCCGACCGCGGCGCGACGCCAGGCGGAGAG
>VBIQ01000014.1 GCA_005880985.1 Chloroflexota bacterium | reverse complement strand
GCTTCCATCCTCGACCACCTGAGCGAGGCCGACTGGAACCGCTCCGGGACGCACAGCGAGAGCGGCGCCTACAGCATGGAAACCTGGCTCGAGATCTACGCCGCCCACTGCCACGACCACGCCGACCAGATCCGCCGCGCCGTCGCCGAGGCTCGGGCCGGCGGCTAGGACTCGGTCAGCCGCCTGACACGGCGGGCGCGACGTAGACCTCGGCGCCGTCGCGGACGGGCGTGTCGAGCTCGGCGGCTCCCCGGACGCCGACGCCGTCGACGAAGACGAGCACGTGCTCGCGGAGCTGCCCGCGCTCATCCCGGAGCCGCCGCTCCAGCACGGGCAGCTGGGTGGCCAGGCCGTCGAGCACCTCGCGCAGTGTGGCCCCCTGTACCTCGACCTCCCGCCGGCCGTCGGCGCAGTTGCGCAGTGCGGCGGGCAGCACCAGCCGGGGGCTCATGGCACGACGGCGGCGCGCAGCGAGAGCACGTCGGGAAGATGGCTGCCGACCTGGGCCCACGCATCTCCGCCATCAACGGTGGCGAACACGTCCCCGACCCGGGTGCCGAAGTAGATACCGGCCGGGTCGCCCGAGTCGGCGCACATGGCATCTCGCAGCACGGCGGCGTAGTACGGATCGTCGGGCAATCCCGCGGCGAACGTCTGCCAGCTGTCGCCGGCATCGTCGCTCCGGTAGACGCGGCAGCGAGCCCCGGGTGGCATGCGCTCGGCGTCGGCCTGCAGCGGAAACGAGAAGATCGTCGCCGGCCGCTGCGGGTGCACGACCATGGGAAAGCCGAAGTTGCTCGGCAGGCCGCTCTCGATCGCCTCCCAGGAGTCGCCGCCGTTGTCGCTCCGGTACACGCCGAAGTGGTTCTGCGCGTAGAGACGCTCCGGCCGCGCCGGGTGCGTCGCCACCTTGTGGACGCACTGACCGAATTCGGGACGGCGTTGCCCCTCGGGGCGCCAGACGACCTCGATGCCCGTGTTCGCCGGCTGCCACGTCTCGCCGCCGTCGCTGGTCCGGTACACACCGGCCGCCGACATGGCGACGAGGACCTTGCGCGGATCGGTCGGGTGAGGCAGGACCGTGTGCAGGCAGGCGCCACCGGCTCCCGGCGTCCACTCCGGCCGGTGCGGGTGCTTCCACAGCCCCTCGATCAGCCGGAAGCGAACGCCGCCGTCGTCGGAGCGGAAGACGGCGTGGGGTTCCACGCCGGCGTAGACGACGTCGGGCTGGTTGTCCGGTGCGGGCTGGATCTGCCAGACGCGAATCAGCGCCGTGTCGGTCGCCTCCGGGAACGCGATCGCCGCCTGCTCGGGTTCGGTCCATGTTCTGCCGAGGTCGTCCGAGTGGACCAGCACCGGGCCCCAGTGCGGTGACACGACGCCGGCGAACAGCCGTGGCGGGTCGCGCCGCGAATCGATCGCGACCGCGTAGACCTCGTTGTTGGCGAACTGGATGGGGTCGAGATTCCAGCTCTGGCGGTGGTCGCGGTCGCGAGCCATCACCAGGCCCTTGCGCGTCCCGATCATCAGGATCGTCTGTGCCACACGAATCCCCCTGGAGCAGTCCGCCGAGAAGCCGCGCAGGAGTCTATGCCTCCCGGGGGCCGGCGGTCGATCGGCTTCATCGTGCTCGATTACCCGCCCCTATGCGGCGAGCGACTAGCGTCGGCGCCGGTGGGCCGGCCTTCTCGCCCGCTCAGTCCACAGTGGTCTCGGCAGCGGCCGTATCGTGGTGGGTCGCGTGTCCACCTCGCCGCAGACGATCGACTACAAGGGGAGCTTCACGCTCCCGGGATCTCCAGAGCAGATCTGGTCGGAGCTGGCTCGTTTCGACCGCTACGAATCGTGGTGGAGCTGGCTGACGGATTTCCACGTCGATGGTGCAGGCCTAGCGACAGGATCGGTGCTGCACGGGACGGTGGCGCCCCCGCTCCCCTACCGCATGCGGATCGAGGTCACGCTGGTTCGGTGCGTCCCGCACCGCTCGATCCAGGCCTCCGTCGCCGGCGATCTACGGGGTACGGCCAGCCTGCTGCTCCGGTCTGCGGGAGCGGAGACCAAGACCGACGTCGCCTGGACAATCGAGATGATGCAGCGCCGGCTCCGGCTGGTCGCCCGGGTCGCCCGACCTCTCCTTGTCTGGGGTCACGATCGTGTGGTCGCGGCCACCGTGGCCCGGTTCCGCGAACTGCTGCGAGCCGCGCACGACCCGTAGCCGTGCACCGACCTCAGCGCACCGCGCCCGCCGGCGTCAGCCCGCGGCGCTCCGCCGCGACCGGCTTGCGCGGCTGCGCAGAGCCGCTCCGTCCCACCATCACGTAGCCGGCCACCAGCACCACCAGCCACAGCAGCATGTCGAGCGAGACGCCGCCGTAGGCAAGCAGTTGCGGCAGCAGGGTGCCGGTGTGCGCCTCGCGCATCAGCAGGCTCGAGCCGGCGACCATGGAGACGGTCCGGTGGCCAGCGAGCGGGATCGCGGCCTGACCGTAATCGGGATCACTCGGCATCGCCACCGGCGCCGCCACCAGCAGGACCTGCTTCTGCAGGTACACGATCGCCTTCCAGGAGCTGCCCGTGGGAACCGGGTGGGTGGTGCGCCAGACGCCGGGCGACACCTGCTGCAGTGGGGCGTCCACCCGGCCACCGCCCTGCCAGGCGATCACGCGGAAGACGTCAGCACCCTCAGCCGCCTCGGCGGGGACAACCCTCACGGAAGCGTTGGCATCCTGCACCAACGACAAGCGTCCGTAGCGGTCGATCGCCGCGCTTGGGCTCCCCACCGGTGTCGCATCGATCGAAGCGACGATGGGAGCGGTATGTCGCGGAAACGGCACCGCAAGCACGATGAGGGCCGCAACGCCTGCCAGAGCCAGGACCGGTCCACGCATCCGAGGCCGTACCCCGCCGAGCACGGACCCGGCCGCGGCGCCCAGCACCGCACCGGCGACAGCAGCCACGAACGCCGTCCATATCCCGGGAAACATGGACGGCTGCCACGGTTGATAGCTCCACGCGTGGCTCCATCCCCATTCGCTCGCCAACCCGGCGGTGCCGGCGAGGACGCCGCCGGTGAGGGCACCGGCAAGCACGGACCGCGAGGCGAGAAGGAAGCCCGCCTCGATGCACACCGCGATGCCCAGATAGAGCGGGAAGTGGGTCACGGTGCGATGGAGGGCGACACCGACCAGCAGCGTCAGGAGCCCGCGAATGACCAGGAACAGCACCGCGGTCAGCAGCGCCCATCCTCGGCCCAGCGCCACCCGGGCGATGGTCATGGCGGCGGTGGCGCCAAGGGCGATGAGCACCGGCTGATAGAGCATCTGCCACTGCGGCACCCCGTCGTCGAACTCCAGTTGGAACGCGGCGAGGGCGACGACGAGGGCACCGACCAGCATGATCCTGGCGGTCCGCTGCGCGGCAGGATGTCCGGTGGCGTGCCCGCCCTCGCGGTAGAGGAGCCAGGCCGCCAGCGGAGCGAAGGCGGCGCCGCTGATCATCATCAGATGGGTCGGGCTCCACATCGTCACGTCGACGCCGTAGGTCGAGTGCCACAACCCGTCGAGCGGGAAGCCGAGAGTCGCGAACGTCCCGAGAACCAGCAGGCCCGCGGCACCCCACGGAATCCGCAGACTGCCGATGCGCAACCCGCTCTCGGCGCGGGCGGCGGTGGCGAGAATCGTGCTGACGGCTCCCGCCGCCGCCAGCCCCATGAGCCCCGCGACGATCAGCGTATGGGGAGGCGTGAACAGGTCACGGTCGCGCCCCAGATCGATGTGCCAGGCGACGTCCCAGAAGAAACCGACCGCGGCGGTGATCAGCGCCCAGACGCCGATCGCCACGCCCGCCGAGCTCCACGCGGGGCGTCCGGTGAGCCTCTCGACACCGCTGGCGGATCGATCGATCAGGCCGACCAGGCCCCGGCGCCGCGGTTTCCCGCCCAGCACGAAAACGGCGGCGGTCACCACGAACGGAACGGCGAGGAGGGCCGCACACCAGATCCACTCGCCCGCCGAGGCGCGCAGCGACGACTGGAGGTTGAGGTCGGTGATCGACTGGGCAGGCATGTGGCGTCCCTCCTCTGATCGTGACACCACGATATGTGACAGTTACCGCTGTAGTCAAGCGGGGCCCCGAGGCGGCACCGGCAACCCGAGTTCGAGACGTATGCGGCCCGCAACCTATAGCGTTGATATCAACTTAACGCGACCGTCTGCGTCAAATCGGCCAGCTCCGGCGTGTTCGGAGCCGGCAGCGCGCAAGACTCCACTTGATGCGTCTCACCGTTCGTGTGCATCCCCGGTCGGCGAAGCCGCGCGTCGCTTGGGACGGCTCCATCGTGGACGTTTGGGTGGCGGCGCCGCCGGCCGAGGGGAGAGCCAACGAGGCGGTTGTCCGGATGCTTGCGAGCTGGCTGGATGTGGCCCCGTCGTCGATACGGATCGCGTCGGGACATCGCAGTCGAGTCAAGGTCGTCGAGATCGAGGGCGGGACGCTTGCGCGATAAATAGCGCCTCACGGCCCGTACTCGAACGGCGATCGGGGTGGCGGCAGCCTGAACGGTGGCGAGGTCGCAGAGACATACACGAGCGGCCCCTCGCCGACATTTCGTATGGCGTGAGCGGTGCCAGGCGGAATGAAGACCAGGTTGCCGGCTTCCACCTGCTGCGTCTCGTCACCCGCGGACATGATCCCGCGACCCTGCACGATCACGTAGACCTGCTCGCTCTCCGGGTGTGCGTGGAGCTGCTGCTCGCTCCCCGGACCACCCTCAACCCAGGTGACGGAGAGGCGCGCCGAACCGAACTGGCCGCGGGTGAGCAACAGCCGGGAGACCTGGCCTCCGCGCTCGTTTCTCGGGCTCTCGCTCAGCATCTGCACGAACATGCTGCTCCGCTCCTGCTGGCTACGGACAAACTCATCGCTACAGGACGCGGAGGATGTCGGGTGCCTGGCGCTCCCGCCGGGTGAAGGCCCGCATCACCGCGAGGTCTCCAGCGCGCTCTCGCGCCAGCTCGAGGAAGGCGAGCATCACCACGTCGGCCGCCTCCCGTGGGAGCGCGAACCCATCGCGTCCGGCACTGACCGCCAGGTCGTCGGAGTGCACCAGCAGTTCGATGATCCGGGTGACGACGTAGACCCGCAGCGTGGTCGCCGCCCCCTGCGGCTGCAGCACCGGCACAAGCCGCTCGTCGGACTCGGTCGCGAGTCGCGGGAGCAGTCCGCTGACCACCGCTGCGAACTTTCCGGCCACCGCCTCCTGTCCCATGGCGGCTCGCCTCTCGCCGTCGGCCCGGATGAGGGGATGCATGCCGGTCTCGAGCTCCGCCGGATCGTTCACCCGGTTGAGGCCATAACACCCCGTCAGCGTCACCACCGGCGAGCCCTCGGGCGGTGCCTCGTCGAGCACCCGCTGCAGCCGCAGGGTGGCACCCACCATGTGCGCGGCGAGGCCGCCAACGCTGAAGCCCTCAACCGCGCTGCCCTCCTTCCACCGCTCGCCGACCGCCGCCGAGCGCAGCAGCTCCCCCGCCAGATCCGCCGCGCTGCCGAACGCGGCGACGACGGTGCCGTCCATGGACGAGAGCCTACGTCAGTGCCGGACGAGGGTGACGAGAAGAGCGACGGCGGCGATTGCCATGAAGCCCGCGGCGAGCCAGGTCAGGACACGGCTCAGACCGCGGCTCACCCGTCTGCCCATGACCCGGCGGTCCGATCCGAGAAGTACGATCAGAACCAGAAGGGGCGCGGCGACAATGCCGTTGATCACGGCGGTGATGAAGAGCGCCCGGATCGGGTCCAATCCGATCGCGTTCAGCACCACCCCCACCAGCGTGGCCGCGATGATGATCAGATAGAACGTCGGCCGCTGCCGAGGCTTGGTGGCCAGGCCCCCACCGATCCCGAGGAACTCCTTCGCCGCGTAGGCGGCCGAGCCGGAGAGGACGGGGATGGCGAGTAGGCCGGTCCCGATGAGGCCCACGGCGAAGATCACGAAGGCGAATCTGCCGGCCAGCGGGGCGAGACTGGTGGCCACTTGCTGCGCCGTCTGGACATTGGTGTGTCCGTGGGCGTGAAGGGCGGACGCCGAGGTGAGGATGACGCAGTACATCACCACCTGTGAGAACGCCATCCCGATCATGACATCCACCCTGGCGGCGACAAGCTGTCGCTTGTTGACCCCTCGATGCTGGCGGTACAACCCCTCGCCGGTCCGGTGCAGCTCGTCGACCTCCGACGACGCCTGCCAGAAGAAGAGGTACGGCGAGATCGTGGTCCCCAACACGGCCACCAGCGCGGCGATGAAGTCCGCTGAGACCTCCAGATGGGGCACGACGGTGCCGGTGGCCAGCTGGGTCACGCTCGGGTGAGAGAGTACCGCGGTGATCACGTAGGCGAACAGCGCGAGCGTGAGCCACTTGAAGATGCTGACAAGTCGCCCGTACGTCGAGAACAGCTGGAACATCAAGATCATCGCGGCGACGGGGATGACCAGGTAGAGAGGACGGAGGCGCTCGTCGACCAGCAGATTGATGCCCGCCGCGACCGCGCCGAGATCCGCTCCGATGTTGATCGTGTTCGCGACCAGCAGAGCCAGGACCGCGCCGCCGACGAGCGCAGCCGGGAACTTCCGGCGCAACGTGACGCCCAGGCCCACTCCGGTCTGCAGCGCGATGCGGGCGCAGAGTTCCTGAACAGCGGTCATGAGTGGCAGGGTGAAGAGCGCCGTCCAGAGCAGCCCGTAGCCGAACTGACTACCGACCTGCGAGTAGGTCGCAATCCCGGACGGGTCGTCATCGCTGGCACCGGTGATGAGCCCGGGCCCCAAAAGCCGAAGCGCTCCGAGCGGACCCCGGCTGAGAGCTCTGTCGACTCGGGTTCGACCGACCTTGGGCGCGCCCGTCGCGGTCACACCGGCAGTTTCCTTGCGCAGTTCCCGCCGCGGCGGGTCGCCTGTCGAAACCGAGGCGTGGGCGGTCACCGATCTCAGGGGGTCCGTTGATCTGCTGGTCATCGTGTTTGAGGAGCAGCTGCCCCCGAGGGCTACCGGTCGAAGCTTATAGCATGACTATCGTAAAACCGTCAAGCCACGCTGGGCTGTACGCCCGGCGGCCCGCCGGCAGCCAGCCGGCCCTCAGCGGCGTTCGAGAGCGTCGAGGTACTTCTCGATGGCCCCGGCGACCACCTCGCCGACGCTGACCCCGCGCTCCTGGGCCAACCGCTGCAGCGCCCGCGTATGCCGCGACCGCAGCGGCACGTTCACCCGCTCGAGGGTCGGTTCGTCATCGTCACCGCCGCTGGAGGCCTCGCCGGCGCTGTCACCGAGATAGGCACGGGTCACCGTCCCCGCGCTGCGAAAACGCTCGGCCGGCCCATTCATCGTCACCTCGCCGCGCTCGATGAAGTAGACGCGGTCGGCCACCTCCAGCGCCAGCGCCACCTGCTGCTCGACCAGCAGCACCGCGGTGCCCGAGCGATTGATGGCGCGGACGGTCTGATACAGATCGGCGACCACCAGCGGCGCGAGCCCGAGTGACATCTCGTCGAGCACCAGCAGCCGTGGCCGCGCGAGCAGCGCCCGGGCGATGGCGAGCTGCTGCTGCTCTCCCCCACTGAGCGTCCCCGCCGGCTGGCCGCTGCGCTCGGCGAGGATGGGAAACACTCCGCCCACCTCGGCGATCCGCTCCGGCAGCACGCCGGCCTCGACGGTGTAGCCGCCCATGCGCAGGTTCTCGTCGACGGTGAGCTCGGGGAAGATGCCGCGGCCCTCGGGCACCAGCGCCATCCCCAAGCGGGCGATGCGGTCGCTGCTCCATCGCTCCACCCGCTGCCCGGCGAAGGTGACCCGCCCGCTCGACGCCCGGCGCATGCCGCTGATCGCGCGCAGGGCCGTCGACTTGCCGGCCCCGTTGGGACCCAGCAGGGCGACGATCTCTCCCTCGTTCACGGTGAGCGACAGCCGCCGCACCGCCGCGACGGCGCCGTAGGAGTAGCCGAGGTCCTCCACCCCCAGCAGCGGCGCCGGGGTCGCCCCGTCGCCGGCAGGCTCGGCAGACACGACCGGCCCGGTCACCGCGCTCACAGCGCCATCCCGACGGCCAGGTCGCGGCGCAGCGCCAGCACCACGATCACGATGCCGAAACCCACCGCGTAGTCGAGTCCCGGGGCGGAGCTGGGCGCGTAGGTCCGCACCAGGGTCGTGGCCACTCCCAGCAGCACCCCACCGGCCAGCGTCAGGGGGAACGACACAAAGCCGCCGAAGACGGCGGCGCCGACGCTGTAGACGATCACCGTCAGCGTCAGGGTGAAGGTGTTGAGACCGAAGTCGGGGGTGAGCAGCAGTCCGGCCACCGTCGCCAGCACCGAGCCGAGCGCCCAGGCCACCTGGTTGACGCGGGTGACATCGATGCCCATCAGGCCGGCGGCATCGGGGTTGTTGGAGACGGCGCGGAGCGCCACTCCCAGCTTGGTGCGCCGCAGGAACAGGGTGATCAGCACCACCAACCCCGCGGTCACCAGCACGGTGAGGATCGAGGAGTAGGGCAGGTACTCGATCCCGATGTTGACGACGCCGCCGGGGAAGATGCCCTGGAAGAAGTAGTTGGCATCACCGAAGAGGGCGCCGGCGGTGAACTGCAGCACGGTGAGCAGCGCCAGGGTGGCGATCACCTTGGTGAGGATCGGCGCGTCGCGGAGCGGCCGGATGACGACGCGCTCGACCGCCAGTCCGAGGCAGACCGCGAATACCAAGGTCAGCAGCAGCGCCAGGGGCGTCGACATGCGCGGTGCGGCGGCGTCGTGGAGGGCGCGGCCGTAGACATAGGTGCTGACCATCCCCATCGCCCCGTGGGCGAAGTTGAGGATGCGTGTGGCCCGGTACACGATCACCAGGCCGAGCGCCGCCAGCGCGTAGACCACGCCGGTGACGAAGCCGCCGATCAGCGCCACCAGGAGCAGCGTCACCGGATGAACCTCCTTCCCCTCGCCGTCGTTCGGGGCCGGCGGCGACCCCGCCAGAATGCGCTGTCGGAGCCGCCCGTTCAAGCCCGGGCGAGCCCGCCCACCCCTGGTAGACCGAGGTAGAACGAGTTATACTTCAGGCGGAAGCGGTTGGAGAAGGGCTTGTACCTCGACAGAGACCGGCTGTTCGTCGCCACCCTCTGCCTGACCATCGTGATGACGCTGGTCTTCGGCGCGGCCCTCGGGTACGACCTGGCCAGCAACCGCGGCGGCGGCAACCAGACGGTCAGCACCCTCGCCCCCGATCAGGGCACGAGCACCGACAACGGCACCACCGCCACCCCGACCGCCGGCACCGCCGGCGCCGCCGCGGCGGCGGGGGCCAACGCAGCCAAGCCGGGCAGCGCCGCGGCGCCGGTGGTCGGCTCGGCGCAGGTCGGCGCCAACGTCACCGTCGCCTCCGGGGCGCCCATCCTCCTCGGCGCCCTGATCACCCAGAGCGGCCCGCTCGACGCCAGCGATGCCTACCGCGCCGAATCGGCGTACGTGCAGTGGATCAACTCTCAGAACGGCATCAACGGCCACAGGTTCAACCTCGACGTCAAGGACGATTCCGGTGACCCGTCCAAGGGACGTCCGGCCTTCGAGCAGATCGTTCAGGAGGACCACGCCTTCGCGCTGGTTGGCGAATGCGCCCCGGTCACCGACGCGGCCATCGTCAACGAGATCAACACCGACCAGATTCCGATCGTCAACGACTGCCTCACCTCTCCGGCCGGCTACCAGAGCCCCTACATCTGGTACATCGGCATGGCGCCCGACACCTGGCAGGCGATCGCGGCGCGCTATCTCTACAAACACCAGAGCACGGTCAAGATCCGCAAGCCGTATGTGCTCTGCGTCAACTCCAGCGTCACCCTCCCCTACTGCAACGGCTTCACCAACGAGTGGAAGAGCCTGGGCGGGACGACCTGCTCGCAGAGCAAGTGCGGCGGCGGCTACGACCTCGAGCAGATCGGCACCACCCGGGCTCAGTACGAGGCGGTCGCCACCCAGATCCGCCAGAGTGGCGCCGACTCCATCGTCGACCTGCTCGAGCCCACCAACGAGCTCGCCTTCCTCCAGGCCCTCCAGGACCAGGGAATGGATCCGCAGAAGTATCCCCACTATGCCCCGCTGGGAAGCGACCCCAACAGCATCCGCACGGTGGGGTCGTTCGCCAACGGCATCTACGTCTGCAGCCAGTCGGGCTATTTCCCCTCCGAGAACGTCCCCGCCATCAACCAGATGCGCCAAGTGCTGAAGCAGTACTACGCGGATACGCCTCCCGACAACTACGCGCTGTTCATCGGCTGGACGCCCTACATCGTCTTCGGTCAGGCGATGCGGCTGATGGGCAACAACATCAGCCGGCAGAACCTCATCAACACCCTCAACGCGATGCACGGCTTCAACGACGGGGTGGAGCCGCCACTGGGCTGGACCGCGGGCAATCACAGCGGGCCGCTCTTCACCCGCTGGGCGCAGATCACCGGTCCCGACTCCTACAACATCGTCACCGGGTTCGAGGACCAGAACGGCAGCCCGTGAGCCCGCCTGCTGAGCCGGCCTTGCCGACCGTACTAGAACGCGTTATAGTCCTGGCCGCTGCCAGGGTGGAACGACCCGGAGGGGAATAGCCAGATGCGCACCAGCGTCGCCGAGGCCTTCGGCCTCGAGTTCCCCATCTTCGCCTTCAGCCACTGCCGTGACGTGGTGGCCGCGGTCAGCCGCGCCGGCGGCATGGGCGTGCTCGGCGCCCTTGCCTTCACCCCCGAGCAGCTCGAGGTCGAGTGTCGCTGGATCGACGAGCACGTCGGAGGCCGTCCGTACGGTGTGGACGTGGTGATGCCCGCCGCCTACGCGGGCGCCGACCTGCCTGCCGGCGATGGGCTCGAGGACGCGTTGCAGGCGATGGTCCCCGACGAGCACCGCCGCTTCGTCGAGGAGATCCTGGAGCGGCACGGCGTACCGGCTCTCGCCGATGACGCGCCCCGTCCGCGCACCCTGCTCGGCTGGACCCATGGCGAGGCGCGCTCGCACGTCGACGTCGCCCTCAGCCATCCCATCGCCCTGCTCGCCAACGCCCTCGGTCCGCCTCCGCCCGACGTGGTCGAGCTCGCCCACCGTCACGGCGTCAAGGTCGCCGCGTTGGTCGGCAGCGCCTCGCAGGCGCGCAAGCAGGTCGAGGTGGGCGTCGACGTCGTCGTCGCTCAGGGCAACGAGGCGGGTGGCCACACCGGCGAGATCTCGACCCTGGTGCTGGTCCCCGAGGTCGTCGACGCCGTCTCCCCCACCCCGGTGCTCGCCGCCGGCGGCATCGGCTGCGGCCGTCAGCTGGCGGCGGCGCTCGCGCTCGGCGCCCAGGGGGCGTGGACCGGCTCGATCTGGCTCACTGTCAGCGAGGCCGACACCCCTCCCTTCATCCGCGACAAGCTGCTGCGCGCGACGTCCCGCGACACGGTGCGGTCGCGGGCGCTGACCGGCAAGCCGGCGCGCCAGCTGCGCACCGCCTGGACTGAGGCGTGGGACGACCCCAAGGGTCCAGGGGCGCTGCCGATGCCGCTGCAGTTCATGCTCACCGCCGAGGCGCAGCACCGCATCGGCCGCGCCGAGAACGAGGATCTCGCCGGCATGCCGGTGGGGCAGATCGTGGGCCGGATGAACAGCGTGCGTGCGACCCGCGACGTGATCTTCGACATGGTCGACGAGGCGCTGCGAACCATCGCCCAGCTGAGCGAGACGGCGGCCGCCGCCGTGCCCGGCGCCTGACCGCCAACCGCACCAGATGGGAGGAGACGAGATGACGGTTGCGCAGCGCACCGGAGCCGTCACCCGGCTCGAGGACGTCGAGCTCTACGACCCCGACGTCTATGTTCGCGGCGTCCCCCACGACATGTTTGCGTTGCTGCGGCGGGAGGCCCCGGTCCACTGGCAGCGCGAGGCTCACGGCCCAGGGTACTGGGCGATCACCCGGTACGACGACGTGGTCCAGGTGTCGCGCGACTCCGCCACCTTCTCCTCCGCCGTCGGCAGTGCCCTGCTCGAGGACCCGTGGACGCCGGAGGACCTGGCCAGCATGCAGCTGATGATGCTGAACATGGATCCGCCGCGGCACAGCAAGCTGCGGTCGCTGGTGAACAAGGGATTCACTCCGCGCATGATCACCCAGCTCAAGGAGCAGGTGCGCGACCGCTGCCGGATGATCGTCGACGCCGTCGCCGAGCGGGGCAGCTGCGACTTCGTCACCGAGATCGCGGCCGAGCTGCCGCTCCAGGTGATCGCCGACATGGTGGGCATCCCCCAGATGGACCGCCGCCAGATCTTCGAGTGGAGCAACAAGCTGATCGGCTTCGACGATCCCGAGTTCCAGAACTCGCGCGAGGAAGCGCAGCTGGTCTCGATGCAGATGTACGAGTACGCCAACCAGCTGGCACTGCAGCGGCGCGACAGCGCCCAGGACGACCTGGTCAGTGTGCTGATGCGGGCCGAGGTCGACGGGGAGCGGCTCAGCGAGCTGGAGTTCGACCTCTTCTTCCTGCTGCTCGCGGTGGCGGGCAACGAGACCACCCGCAACCTGATCTCCGGAGGCATGCTGGCGCTGATCGAGCAGCCCGAACAGCGGCGGCGGCTGCTCGACGACCGCTCGCTGCTCGACACCGCGGTCGAGGAGATGCTGCGCTGGGTCACCCCGGTGATGCAGTTCCGTCGCACCGCGACCACCGACACCGAGATCCGCGGTCAGCGCATCCGCGCGAACGAGAAGGTGGTGATCTACTACCCGTCGGCCAACCACGACGAGGACGTCTTCCCCGATCCCGACCGCTTCGACGTCGGTCGCTCTCCCAACGAGCACCTCACCTTCGGTGGCGGCGGCACCCACTTCTGCCTCGGCGCCAACCTGGCTCGCCTCGAGATCCGGCTGATCTTCGAGGAGCTTCTCAACCGCCTTCCCGACGTCGAGCTGGCCGGGCCGGCGCGCCGGCTGCGCTCGAACTTCATCAACGGGATCAAGGAGATGCCGGTGCGGTTCACCCCGCAGCCGGCAGGGGGCTGACCGCCCTATGGAACTCGCCCTCAGCGACGAGCAGGAGAGCCTGCGCCAGGAGCTGCGCGACTACTTCGCCACCATCGTCACTCCCGAGGTAGAGTCGGCGATGGCCGGCGGCGAGATGACCGGGCCGGTCTACCGCGACGTGGTGCGGCGGATGGGCCGCGACGGCTGGCTCGGCCTGGGATGGCCCAAGGAGTACGGCGGCCAGGGCCGCTCGCCGATCGAGCAGTTCATCTTCTTCGACGAGGCGCAGCGCGCCGGTGCGCCGGTGCCCTTCCTCACCATCAACACCGTCGGCCCCACCCTGATGGAGTTCGGCACCGCCGAGCAGAAGGAGGCCTTCCTGCCCGCGATCCTGCGCGGCGAGGTCCACTTCTCCATCGGCTACAGCGAGCCCAACGCCGGCACCGACCTGGCGTCGCTGCGCACCCGCGCCGTCTGGGACGGCGACGAATGGGTGATCGACGGCAGCAAGATGTGGACCAGCCTGGTCGCCGACGCCGACTACGTCTGGTTGGCGGCGCGCACCGATCCCGACGCCAAGAAACACCGCGGCATCTCGATCTTCATCGTGCCGACCTCGGCGCCCGGCTTCCGCTACTCCCCCATCGAGACCATCGGTGACGCCTCCACCAACGCCACCTTCTACGAGGGGGTGCGGGTCCCCGGCTCGGCGCTGGTGGGCGAGGTCAACCAGGGATGGCGGCTGATCACCAACCAGCTCAACCTCGAGCGCGTCTCGCTCTGCGCTCCCGGCGGGGTGTGGCGCATCTTCGACGACGTGCGCCGCTGGGCACAGCAGACCCGGCTGGTCGACGGACGCCGGGTGATCGACCAGGAGTGGGCGCAGCTCAACCTCGCCCGGGTGTACGCGCACCTGGAGTTCCTCACCCTGCTCAACTGGAAGGTGGCATCGGGCCTGACTCAGGGGCAGATGAACCCCGCCGACGCCTCGGCGGTCAAGGTGTTCGGCACCGAGTTCTACTGCGAGGCCTACCGCCTGCTGCTGGAGATCATGGGTCCCGCCGGAGCAGTGAAGCGGGGTTCGCCGGAGGCGATCCTCCAGGGACGGGTGGAGCGCGCCTATCGTGGCACCCTCATCCTCACCTTCGGTGGCGGGACCAACGAGATCCAGCGCGACATCATCGCCACCTTCGGCCTCAACATGCCGCGGCCGCTCCGCTGACGGGAAGGGAAGGGTCATCGTGGACTTCGCCTACAGCGCCGACCAGAGCTCGCTGCGCGACCTCGCCCGACGGGTGCTCTCCGACCACGGCAGCACACAACGGCTGGTGGAGGTCGAGGCTGACCCGGAGCGGATCGATCGGCGGCTGTGGGCGGAACTCGCGCGCACCGGTCTGCTCGGTGTCTGCGTTCCCGAGGCACACGGCGGCAGCGGCATGGGGCTGGTCGAGCTCTGCATCCTCCTCGAACAGGTGGGACGCACGGTGGCGCCGGTTCCGGTCTTCGCGACCCTCGCTCTGGGCGCCGTGCCGATCGCCGAGTTCGGAACCGAGCCCCAGCGATCGCGCTTGCTGCCGGGTGCCGCGGCCGGCGAGCACTTCCTCTCGGCCGCGCTGATCGAGCCCCGCAACCCCGATCCGCTCGCACCGGTGACGCGCGCCTCCCGCGACAGCGCCGGCTGGCGCATCGACGGGGTGAAGATCTGCGTCCCGGCGGCAGCGGGCGCGCGCACCGTCATCGTGCCGGCGCGCACCGGCGGCGACGAGATCGTCCTGCTGCTGGTCGACCCACACCAGCCGAGGGTGACCCTCGAGCGCATGGAGACGACTAACCGCGAGACGCAGTACCGCATGTCGCTCGAGGGGGTCACCGTCTCCGACGACGACGTGCTCGGCTCCACGGGGACCGGGCGCGACCTCCTGGATTGGATCGTCGACCGCGCCACCGTCGCGCTGTGCAGCATGCAGGTCGGGGTCACCGAAGAGGCGCTGCGGATGACCGCGCAGTACACCTCGACCCGCGAGCAGTTCGACCGGCCACTCGCCGCCTTCCAGGCGGTGGCGCAGCGTGCCGCCGACGCTTACATCGACACCGAGGGCATCCGCCTCACCACCCTGGAGGCGGTGTGGCTGCTCGCCCAGGGGCTGCCCGCGAACCGGGAGATCGCGGTCGCCAAGTTCTGGGCCTCGGAAGGCGCCCAGCGGGTGGTGCACGCCGCCCAGCACCTGCACGGCGGGGTCGGCGTCGACCTCACCTATCCGCTGCATCGCTACTTCCTGTGGGCCAAGCAGATCGAGCTCAACCTCGGCGCCGGCACCGCGCAGCTCAAGCGCCTCGGCGCGCTGCTCGCGGATGAGGCGGCCGGGACCGAGGCGGTCTCGCAACCGCCGGCCGGCGTCGCCCGCTAACGGCGATGCGCTTCAACCTCGCCGACATGTTCGAGCGCGTGGCCGGCGCGTTCCCCGAGCGCACCGCGCTGGTGTGCGCCGGCCGCCGCCTCAGCTACGCCGAGCTCGACGAGCGCGCCGACCGGCTCGCCAACCATTTCCTCTCTCTGGGCCTGGCCGGCGGCGACCACATCGGCGTCCACCTCCACAACGGCACCGAGTTCGTCGAATGCATGCTCGCCGCCTTCAAGATCGGCGCGGTACCGATCAACGTCAACTACCGCTACGTGGCCGAGGAGCTGCGCTTTCTCTTCGACGACGCCGACCTGGTCGCGCTGGTGCACCAGCGCGCCTTCAGCCCGCAGATCACACCGCTGCTGCCGGCACTGTCGCGGCTGCGACATCTGATCACCGTCGACGACAGCAGCGGTGCTACCCCGCCGCCCGGCGCGCACGCCTACGACGCGGCGCAGGCAGCGGTCAGCGCAGGTCGCGACTCCCAGCAGCGGCGTTCGCCGGACGACCACTACATCATCTACACCGGCGGTACCACCGGCATCCCCCGTGGCGTGGTCTGGCGACAGGAGGACCTTTTCTTCGCCGGCATGGGCGGAGGCAATCCGACCGGCGAGCCGGTGCAGCGTCCCGAGGAGCTGGTCGAGCTGGCTCGCGGCAAGGACCCGCCAACGATGTTCCCGGTGCCGCCGTTGATGCATGGTGCCGCCCAGCTGGGCACCTTCATCGGCCTGCTCGCCGGCGGCAAGGTGGTGCTCGTCCCTCACTTCGATCCCGCCGAGGTGTGGCGCCTGGTCACCGAGGAGCGCGTCAACGCGATGAGCATCGTCGGCGACGCCATGGCCAGGCCGCTGGCCGAGCATCTCGAAGCCAACCCCGGAGTAGACGCATCATCGCTGCTCGCCATCAGCTCGGCCGGCGCGATCTTCTCTGAGACCGTCAAACAGCAGCTGAGGCGGATGTTGCCGGCGGTGATGCTGCTCGACAACTTCGGCGCCTCGGAGACCGGCTTCCAGGGAACCGGCACCCCCGACGCCAGCCCCGACCGCGGTTTGAAGTTCACCATGAACGCGCAGACCGCCGTCCTCGACGGGGAGCTGCGTGTCGTGGCCCCGGGATCCGGCGTCGTCGGCAGGGTCGCGCTCTCCGGCCACATCCCGCTCGGCTACTACAAGGACCCGGAGAAGACCGCTCAGGTCTTCGTCACCGCTGCCGACGGCACCCGGTGGGTGATCCCCGGCGACCTGGCCACGGTCAACGCCGATGGGAGCATCACCGTGCTCGGTCGCGGCTCGGTCTGCATCAACTCCGGCGGGGAGAAGATCTTCCCCGAGGAGGTCGAGGCGGCGCTCAAGTCGCATCCCACGGTGTTCGACGCGGTGGTGGTCGGGGTCGCCGACGAGCGTTGGGGTGAGCGGGTGACCGCGGTGGTGGCGGCGCGACCGGGAGAGGCGCCGCGGCTCGACGAGCTGGTCGAGCATTGCCGCGACCGGCTGGCCGGCTACAAGCTGCCGCGCGACATGGTGATCGTTCCCGAGGTGGTCCGCTCCCCGAGCGGCAAGCCTGACTACGGGTGGGCTCAGACGGTGGCACGCGAACGGGCCACGCTGGCGATGACGGGATAGAAGAAGGAGACATCATGAAGGCGGCGGTCCTGCATGCACTGAACGAGCCACTCGACGTCACCGACGTCGAGGTCGAGGGACCGCGTGCCGGCGAGGTACGCGTGAGCATCCGGGCGACCGGGGTCTGCCACTCGGACCTCTCGGCGATCGAAGGCAAGATCCCCTTCATCACCCCGATGGTGCTCGGTCACGAGGGCGCCGGGGTGGTCGAGGAGGTCGGCCCCCACGTCCGCCGCGTGGTGGTGGGCGACCACGTCATCGTCTCCTGGGTGGCGACCTGCAACCGCTGCTTCTTCTGCCTTCACGGGCAACCCCAGCTCTGCCAGAGCGGGATGGCGGCATTCGGCAGCATGGACGACGGCACAACCCGGCTGCGTCTCAACGGGGACGTGCTCTATCACGGTCTCAACGCCGCCACCTTCGCCGAGACCACCATCCTGCGCGATACCGCGGTGGTTCCCATTCCCAAGGACATCCCGTTCAACGTCGCCGCGCTGGTGGGCTGCGGCGTGACCACCGGAGTGGGAGCGGCCATTCATACCGCCCAGGTTCAGCCGGGCGAGCGGGTGGCGGTGATCGGCTGCGGTGGCGTCGGCATCAGCGTCATCCAGGGCTGCCGCCTGGCCGGGGCGGCGACCATCATCGCCGTCGATCCGGTGGCGGGGCGGCGCCAGGCGGCGCAGCGCTTCGGGGCCACCAACGCGTTGGAGGCCGGCGACGGCGCCATTGCGGAGGTGCAGGCGCTCACCGATGGCCTGGGAGCGGATGCCGTCTTCGAGGTGGTTGGTCATCCCGCGCTGCAGCGCCAGGCCTACGAGATGACCCGCGCCGGCGGTCGCACCATCCTGGTGGGAGTTCCCGGGATGGATGCCGAGCTGTGCGTCAACAGCTTCTTCATGACCATCGGCGAGAAGACGGTGCGGGGATGCTTCTATGGCTCGGCGCGGCCCGACCGTGATTTCCCCTGGATCCTCGAGCTGTACCGTGCCGGCCGCCTCGACCTCGATTCGATGGTGACCCAGACGCTGCCCCTGGAGCGCATCAACGAGGCCTTCGATGCGATGCGCAAGGGTGAGCAGTTGCGCACCGTCGTGTCCGTGTCGTGAATGCGCTGCGGGTCGTCCAGCAATCTGAGGACGGGCCGCGGCTGACCCGGGTTCAGCGCGAGCGCCGTCAGCGGATCGTCAACGCGGCGCTCAACCTGGCGGCCCAGGGCGGCTACGAGGCGGTGCAGATGCGCGAGGTCGCGGCCATGGCCGGCGTCGCCCTCGGCACGCTCTACCGTTACTTCTCCTCCAAGGAGCATCTGCTGGTGGCGGCGATGGCGGAGCAGGTGGCGACGCTGCGGCAGCGGATGGCGGAACGGCCCGCGCGCGGCGAGACCTCCGCGGAGCGGGTCATCGACGTGCTCCGCCGCGCCACCCGCGCGCTGCAGCGCGAACCGCAGGTGACCTCGGCGATGCTCAAGTCGCTGATCTCCCCCAACGCCGATGTCGCCGAGACCATGCAGCCGGTGGGCGAGATGATGACCGACATCGTGGTCACCGCCATCCATCACGCCGCGCCCGACGAGCACGACCGCAGCGTCGCCATGGTCATCCAGCACGTCTGGATGGCGAGCCTGCTCTGGTGGGTCGCCGGGCTGGGGCCGGCGAGGCAGGTCGAGGACCGGGTCAACGCGGCGGTCCACCTGCTGCTCGGCAACGGCGAGGAGGACGCGACTCCGGCGGAGCGCTGAGCGAGGCGGGCAATGTCGGCAGGGCTCTGGTATGTCGCGGTCGTCTGCCTCGGCGGCGGCGTCGGGATCCCCGCGTACTGGCTGGCCGCCGCCGGCACCGTTGACGACGCCGAGATGCGCTTCCACGTCGCCGCCGAGGTGGTCACCGGACTGGTGCTGCTTGCCGCCGGGATCGGGATGGTCGTCGATCACCGGGCCCGGTGGTCGGTGGCCCTGTCGTCGCTGGGATTGGGCCTGCTGCTCTACGCGGTGATCGCCTCGCCCGGGCTTTACGCTGCCAGGGGTGAGCGACGCATGGCCCTGATGTTCGCGCCGCTGGCGGTCTTCGTCGGTGCGGCGGTGATCCTCCGGCTGGTCGCCGAGAGGTGATCGACGTCGCCGTCGTCGGCCTCGGGGCGATGGGGTCGATGGCCCTCTGGCGGCTCGCGGCCCGGGGCGTCGCCGCCGCCGGCTTCGATCGGTTCTCACCACCCCACGACCGCGGCTCGTCGCACGGCGAGTCCCGCATCATCCGCACCGCCTGTGCCGAGGGCGCCTTCTACGTCCCGCTGATCCGCGAGGCGTTCGCGCTCTGGCGCGAGCTCGAGGCCGACTCCGGCACCGGGCTGGTGACCATGACCGGCGCGCTGATGATCGGCCGGCGCGATGGCGGGCTGGTCGGCGGTGCCCTCGCCAGCTGCGCGGCACATGGGCTCGAGCACCGGGTTCTCGACGGCGACGAGGCGGCAGAGCGTTTCCCTCAGCACCTCCTCGACGCGGAGGATGTGGCGCTCTGGGAGCCGCAGGCGGGGGTGTTGCGACCCGAGGCATGCATCGCCGCCGCCCTCACCCGCGCCGAGATGCTCGGCGCGGGAGTGAACCGCGCAGCGCCGGTCGTCGCCATCGAGGAGGACGCGGCCAGGGTCGTCATCCGTCTCGCAGGCGGAGGGGCGGTGGAGGCACGACGCTGCGTGGTCGCCACCGGATCGTGGACCGGCCGGCTCGTCCCGGAGCTGAACGCGTACCTGCAGGTCGAGCGCCAGGTCCTCGCCTGGTTCGCGCTCGACGCGGCGGTGCTCTTCCTGCCCGACCGCTTCCCCGTCTTCGTGCGCGAGCTCTCCGACGGCCTGCTCCGCTACGGGGTGCCCACCCTCGACGGCAGGAGTATCAAGCTCGCCGTCCACCACGAGGGCGCCACCGCCGACCCCGACGCGATCGACCGCGAGGTCTCAGCCGGCGACCTCGCCCCGCTCGAGGAATTCGTCACCACCAGGCTGCGCGGAGTCTCCACCGGACCGTGCGCACCGCTGTCTGCATGTACACCAACACTCCCGATGAGCACCTGCTGATCGGCTCGCCGCCCGGCCGGCCGCGGCTGACCATCCTGGGCGGCTGCAGCGGCCACAGCTTCAAGTTCGCCTCGGTGATGGGCGACGTCGCCGCCGAGGTAGCCCTCACCGGCGGCACCGAGCGCGACATCAGCGCCCTCGCGCTGGACAGAGCCGCGCTGCTCAGCCCACTCCGCTGAGGGGGCCCGTCGCCCCCAGAGTTGGCTTTGCATCAATTGCGAGGATTGAGTTGGCGGCAATGCGCGCTTGCGTACCGACCCCGGGTACCCCCGGAGCGCAGGCTGCCTGATCAGCCGGCCGACTGACCCCGAGAGAGGGGGAAGGGGCGGGGTCGCGCCCCGCGAGCGCGGCCTCGTCTCACGGCTGCGGCTCGTCCTATATCCCGCCCGAGTCGCTGCTGCCCACACTGTGGACGGCCCAGGTGACGGGCGCTCCAGAGAGGGACAGAGGGCGTGATCAGGTCGGAGCTCAATCTGTTCGCCCCGAACGGTGGGGCGGGCTCGTCGACACTGGTGGGGACACGCTGTCATGGCTGCGGCTTGACCGTGGCGGACGGCGACCGCGCTTTTATTCTCGATTCCGCTGGTGTGAGCGTGTGGCATCACGATTGCTACCTCGAGGTCACCGAGATCGCGCGCGCCCTCGAGTGGGTGCAGAGGCGCGGTGAACCAGCCGCGCAGGCGGCGCTCGCTAGCTGAGTAGGCGGACGAACTCCGTCTGCATGATGCGGTAGCACTCGCAGGAGGCCCCCTCCAGCCCCTTGCGATCCACGATGGTGACCTGGCCGCGCGCATAGGAGATGAAGCCGGCCCGTTGCAGGATGCCGGCGGAGACGGTGACCGTCGCGCGCCGCACCCCGAGCATCTGCGAGAGAAACTCCTGGGTGATCGGGAAGCGGTCCGCACCGACGCGGTCGTGGCTCATCAGCAGCCAGCGGGCGAGGCGCTCCTCATTGGAGTGCAGCCGGTTGCAGCCCGCCGACTGGGAGATCTGGGTGAAGAGCGCCTGGGTGTACCGTTGAACCACTGCACGAAGCTGGCTGTGATCGTCGACCGCTCTCAGGAAGGCGTCGACGGGCAGGCGTAGCGCCCGACCGGAAACCTGCGAGATGGCTCGAACCGTGGTCGATCGAGCGCCCAGGAACACGGGGACGCCCACCATCCCCTCGTTGCCCACGGTGGTCACCTCGACGATGCTGCCGTCCTCCATGGGCGTGACCAGGGAGACGACCCCGCTCAGCGGGAAGTGCACCGCCGTGATGGTCTCCTGGGCGTCGAAGACCACGTCATGGACGGCCAGCGACACCTCGTCGAGATCCGGCTCAAGGCGCGCGAAGTCCGCCCGCGGCAAAGCGTCGAGGATGTGGTTCCCGGTCCTGGGGACGCGGTCTGGGCGGTCGGCTTGCACTATCCCATGGGGTGCCTGCCCTTCTGGGCGGACACGATTCGCGCTTGACCTCCCCCCCTCGGTACGGTAGCGTACTAAGGGAGCGCGCGCAAGGGTTCGCGGCCGCGGGCCCACCTGGCATTGCCCCCCCTCTCGGGGGCCGGCCTTCGGGCCGGCCCCTTTTTACTGTCTCGGGCCTTTGGCCAACGGCACCCCGCGCGCGGTTCGCGGCGCCTGCGGCTGGCCCCCGGCGAGCAGTGCCCCGCGGCGGCGCCAGCTCCAGGCCAGCAGGCCGGCGCTGAGCGCGAAGGTGACGAGGTTGATCCCCAGCTCGATCAGTCGACCGCCTCCGCCGTGGAACCAGATCCGGTGCTCGATGTCGTAGAGCACGTCCATGCCGGCCAGGTAGATGCCGGCACCACCGCCGGCGAGGAGCCAGAGCAGCACGGTGGCACGGCGGCGCGACAGCTGGAGGATCGCCACCACCAGGCACAGCACGAGCCAGCCGTCCGCGAGGGGAAACGCGTTCTCGAACTCGTAGTACGCGTCGCGGGTATCACTGGCGAGGATCGACCGATCGACGGCAAACCAGATCACCCAGTACGCGGCAATCAGCACCGCGGCGCCGGTCAGGATCGCGATGACCACCAGCCGCTCTCTGTTGCCGATGCCGGCCTCGGCCGGCGTCACGCGGCTCTCGGTAGCCTGGCTCATGCCGGACCGCCGGGGGGTGCCGGCTTGGCTGGTCGCATCGCCCCGGATTGTGACGCTTCAGCCTCCCAGGCCCGGGTGGCGGCCCGCGGCGCCAGGGTCTACGCACCCAGTCTGACGAAGAAGGGGGCATACGGGTCGATGCCGCCGCTCAGGTTGCCCAGGTCGACGGACGTCGATGTCCCCGTGCTCACATCCAGGATCGCGAAGGTGGAGGAGACGCCCCCCGGCTGCGTGACATACAGGAGCTGCGAGCCGTCGAACCAGCCGGCGGGGAAGCCGGTGGTCGCTGTCTGGGTTGCTTTTCCCCCGGACACCAACAGCAGCCTTGGTTCGAGACCGGTGGAGCCAAACCGGGCCACTGCGGCGCGCGTTCCATCGGGCGACAGGGCGGCCGCTGCCGACGGCGCGGGGGCCACGTCTCCCAGCGTGGTGAGCGTTCCCTGCCAGTCGAGCCGTTGGACGATGGAGCCACGGATGCACGCCGTCCCGGCGCTGGTGTACGGCCCCGTGAGTGCCACCGCACCGGGACACACGCTGGTGGTCGAGAACAGCCGGGTGGCATCGGTCGGGCTGACACGCCGGTACTCCTCTGCGAAGTAGGGGTTCAGTTCTCCCGGGTTCTGGACGAACGCGGGCCCGACGGCGATCAGCAGAGCTCCGTCCTGCCACGCCACCGGGTACTCGCTGGTCGGACCGGAATAGATCTCGGCCTCCCCCGTGCCGTCGAGGTTCCCGACCCGGAGATGCGTGGTAATCGTCGGGCTGCAACCCGGCGGGATGACCGGGTAGTTGCATCCATTCTTGCCGCCCGTTTGGAAGTGCATGACGACATAAGCGATCCGTTGCCCGTCGGGGCTGACGCTGAAGACGATTCGATCGGTGGTCGACCCTGGAACGTGTCTGACCAGCGCGGTGCTGCCGTCGGCCTTGAGCACTTTCAGGCTGGCATTGCCGTCCAGATACTAGACATCGGCGCCAGCCACGCTGAATCGCGGCAGGTGAGAGGCTGCCGAAGGCACGACGGCCGACGTAGAGCGAGCCACCTGGCCATTGGTTGAGAGAACGGCCAGGTGATACGTCTGGACCGCGGTCGTCATGACCACGCCAGATGCGGCCACCGCCGTCACCTCGGCCACCGAGGTGGATGACGCCGAAGTGGACGATGACGCCCCTGGCGTCGAACTGTGCTGGCCAACGGCGGAGTTACCGCCGCTGCAGGCGGCCAACAGCCACGCCAGTGCCGCAGCCGCTCCCCATCTGGCCTTCATCGCCGCCCCCTACCTGGCCCTGGAATAGGGCCCGAGGTTTTGGTTGAACGCAGGCGGCATGAGACTGTTACGGCCGGGGCACCCCGCGAACTGCACCGTTCCCATCCCCCTCCGCGCCACCCCCGAGCCGCCGTTTTCGGGAGGCGCCGGCCACCGAGGAGCAAGGATTAGCCAGGCGGCGGCGTCGCCGGCAATCCGGCTGCATGCGCCCAACTGCCGCCGTCCCACGCCCAGGTATCGCCAAGCTGCTGATGCTCCGCGTAGCCGCCAAACAGGATGAGCTGGCCGGTTGCGGTGTCAAACGCCATGGCTGCTCCGTAGCGCCGTCCCGGTCCGCTCGACGACGTCTGATGCCAGCGCTCTGCATCCCACCGCCAGGTTGCTCCGGTGGCATCGAGGAGTACTGTTCCGAGGCCGGCGCTGCCGGCCATCGCTGCAGCTGGCAGATCGGGTGGCCCGTTCGAGGTGACGACCCGTACCCAGGTCGACCCGTCCCAGCGCCAGGTTGCGCCGACCGCGTGACAGGACTCGATGGGTTGCGGCACGATGGCACCAGGGCTCGAGCGAACGGCTGGTGGGATGTCGGAGGGGTCGTCCAGGCTGCACTGTCGATCCTCGAAGTGCTCATCGTTGACTGTGAAGGCCACGATGTGCCCCGACGCGGGATCATTGGCGGCGACGGCGTCGAAGTTCGTGAACGACACCGCCAAGAGTGGCTGCCACGTCGTTCCTGTCCAGGCCCACACGGTGGGTGGCAGCGACGGCCTCGGTGGGCCGCTGGGACTGAATGAGCCCGGGAGCCATCGCAGATTCGTCTCGGATGTTGAAAACCGGTCATAGGACCGACGCGTCAACAGAAGATAGCCAGAGGCCACATCGTCGGCGAGCATCGCCGTCGCTGTACGCGGCGGGACCACGGTGGGATGCTGCTCAATCCAGTCGTCGCCGCTCCACGTCCATGTGTCCTGGTAGTCCTGGGCGGAGATCGATCTCACCCCCGTGTGGCCGTACTCGTTGGTTATCGTCACCGTCGTCGCTGATCCGCCGAAGAGGACCAGCTGGCGGGATGTCGAGTTGTAGGCCAGCCCCGCCCCAACCCGGGGCGGCGGCGCGTGCCGCGGGTGCTGCTCGATCCACCGGGTGCCGCTCCACTCCCAGGTGTCGCCAACGGGCCCCCTGGCACCCATGCCGCCAAAAAGGATGAGCTGGCGAGTCGCTCCATCCCACGCCATGGCCGCGCCGAAGCGCTGAGCCGGTCCCGGAGCGGGACCGTTCGTCGCCACACCGCCCGTTCTTGCGCCACACCCTGCGACGGAGCCTAGGACCAGCGCACCCGCCACTACCCGGGTCAGCTGCGGCTTGGGCAACATCTCCGCTCCGTAGCGGTGTCCGCGCAGGCGCCCATCAGTTCCCGCTACCCGCGAGCGGCCCTCCATGTTCCCAGAGCCCGGTCGCGGGCGGTGCGGGGTGGTCGCACACGAAACTACGGCTCCACCGCGTAGAGGCGCCACTCTCCCGGAACGCCGCGCAGAGCGTGCGTACCACGGTCGCCGAACCGCAGGCCCGAGCCGACAACCAAATCTTTGACGGTGCTCGAGACCAGGATCTCGCCTCCACGAGCAAGATCGATGATCCGCGCGCCGATGTGAACTGCGATTCCGCGGACATCACCACCGGACACGTCGCACTCCCCGGTGTGCAGGCCCGCCCGCACGGCCATGCCCAGCTCGGCCACACTGCCGACGATCGCGCGCGCGCAATGGACGGCGCGCGCCGGGCCATCGAAGACGGCCAGGAACCCGTCCCCGAGGTTCTTGACCTCCCTGCCTCGCCAGTGCTGCAGCTGGGCGCGCACTATCTCGTCGTGCCTCTCGAGCAGCGTCCGCCATGCGTAGTCCCCAACCTCGGCGGCGCGGCCTGTCGACTCGACGATATCGGTGAAGAGCACCGTCGCCAGCACCCGCTCCGGCTCGCGCGGCCGCCGACGCCCGGTGAGGAATTCCTCGATCTCGTCCGAGGCCGGGCTGTCGGCCGCCTCGGGCCACCCGTAGGCGTCAGTACCCGGCACTTCCACCAGGCGGGCACCGGGGATCAAGGCTGCGGTCTCGCGAACCAGCTCGAGGGGGATCAAAGGGTCGTCGGCGCTCGCGAATACCAACGTGGGGACGCGGATGCTGCCAAGGATCCCCCGCAGGTCCGTCTGCAGGTTGAACTCGATCAATTTGCGCGCCATGGCTGCGCTGACAGAGGCACGCTCGAAGCGCGTCCACCACTCTTCGAACCGCCGATCGCCGACGCGGCTCGGCGCGAAGATCGCGAGCATGCGGCCCTCACCCCAATGGTTTTCGATGATGTCGAGGAACTCCCGTTGCCGTTCCTCAGTGAGCACGGTGCCTCCGGTCGGCGCAACTCCGAAGAGCACGAGGGCGGTGATCTGGTCGGGATGAGTCGCCGCGTACATGGCGCACAGGCCGGCGTCGCCGGCTCCGAGAAGCGCCGCTCTCTTCACGCCGGCGGCTTCCATGACGGCGCGCAGATCGTCCATCTGCTGCTCGAGCGTCGGTGGATCGTCCACCGGGTCCGAGAGGCCGGTGCCCCGACGATCGAAGCGCACCAGACGGCAGAAGGACGCGGTCCGCTCGATCCCTGCCACCACCGCCGGGTGCTCCCACTCCATGTCCAGGTGCGACGCGGGCCCGCCGACGACGATCAGATCGACCGGGCCCTCCCCCACAACCTGGTAGGCAATCCTGGCCTCCCCGGTGCGCGCATATCTCGTCGCCGGCCGCTGCATTATGGTCCGTCCTTATACTCGCCTAACCGTACAGAGGGACCGCCGTTGGCGATATTCAGCTCGCGGATACGCCACGGGTGCCGTGTGCTTCGCAAGCCTACTGACCCCAATCCCAGCTCGGAGATGGCCCTCACGCTTGAGACCGCGAGGTCGCTCTGGGACAGCCGAGGCCCATCGGGCGTCCTTCTCCGGAGGTCACGGCGGGTCACCGCGCACCGCGCAGCCTCCCCTGTCGCTGCGGAAGTCCTCGGGGCTGAACTCACAGTCCCCATTTCCGGAGGCAGCCATCCCGCGGCTATTGAGCCGGGCTCGTGACCTGACGCTTACAAGTTCTTACGGAAACGGCGAGGGCCTTGTACGGCCCAGCCAGGATGCTAGGCGCCGCAGTAGCGGGCTGGGTGGGCTATCGGGGACGGCACTTCGCGTGAGGGATCAATCAGCACTGTGCTCCGAGTCTCGCCGGCATGCGCCTATTTGGGGGAGACCCGCATCGCCGCTACTCTACCTGCGCGTGGGGCTGTGTGGCCTGGCGGCGTGCCTGGGGGTCGTCGGTGGTGGCAGCAGCGTTTATGCCACCTCGTTCCTCATCCGAACGATCGCTGGGACCGGAGCGCCCGGTTACGCGGGCGACGGCGGCCCCGCCGCGGCAGCCCGCCTCTCTTTCCCCGTGGGAGTGGCTGTGGATGCGACGTTAAACGTCTTCATCGCTGATTTCGGGAACAACACCGTCCGAGAGATCAACGGGGCGGGCGCGATCCGGACAATCGCAGGCACGGGAGTGGCCGGATACTCCGGCGACGGGGGGCCGGCAAGCTCCGCCCACCTCAAGCAGCCTGCTGATGTGACAGTCGACTCGGCCGGGAACGTCCTCATTGCCGACTTCGGCAACCAGAGGATACGGAAGGTGACTCCCGCAGGCCTGATCACAACCTTCGTGGGACCACCGCAGCTCACCAGCCCTTCTGGCCTCGCGTTCGACCGCAACGGAAACCTCTTCATCTCCGACTTCAACACCAACACAGTGTTGAAGGTGACGTCGGCCGGGATCACCACAAGGGTAGCCGGCAACGGCACACAGGGATACACGGGCGACAGCGGTTCGGCCACTTCTGCTCAGTTGAACCAGCCTGCCCAGGTGGCGGTCGATAGCAGCGGCAATCTGCTGATCGCTGACCTTGGTAATAACCGTGTGCGTAAGGTCAGCACGAGTGGAATCATCACCACTTTGGCAGGAAGTGGCGTTGCGGGCTTTTCCGGTGACGGCGGCTCGGCCACAGCCGCGAGGCTCAACGTCCCCACAGGCGTGGCGGTCGATTCGCTGGGTAACCTCTTCGTCTCGGACTTCGGGAATCAACGCATCCGGAAGGTCAACCCGTCTGGACTGATCGCCACCGTGGCTGGAACGGGCGTGCAGGGTTTCTCCGGCGATGGAGGGCCGGCCACGTCCGCCGAGCTCAACCAGCCGGCACGAGTGGGCCTAGCTGCCAACGGCGACTTCTACATCGCCGATGCCGGCAATGCTCGCATTCGGGTCGTTGCAGCGCTGGGAGCGCCCCAGGCTCCTGCGCCCACCGGATCGACGGCGCCCGCCGCAGCCCAGCCGCCGCCGCCACCACCACCAGCTGCCACCCACACGCCCCCGGCGCCCACCGGCTCGACCACACCCTCATCGACGTCGCCTGCTTCGCCGGCACTGCCGAGCGCACAGCCGGCCGCGCCGGCGTCCCTGGCGACGCCAGCCGATTCGTCGTCGACAGGCACTCCCGGCCACGACGCAGTCCCTAAGAGCCTGGCGACAGGTGGCAGCGGACGGCAACCTCTGCAGGCCTCCCCGGTAGGTCAGGTTCAAGCCCTGGACTGGAGACTTGGCCGCGTGGTCGTGCCGGTGCTCACCAAGTCGGCATTCCCCGGCCTCCTTCTGCTCATCGTGCTGGTCTTCCTGGCGATCCAGGACGGAATCGATCGGAGGGAGCCAAAACTTGCTCTGGCATCTGTGAACGACGATCCTCACTTGTCGTTCACATCCCGATCAACGCGGCACGAGCTGAGCACGCCGACACCGCCGAATGCCACTGAGCTCTCTGTCGGGTCGCCGCTCCCTAGCGGAGGACGTCCATGAGCAGCCGTGCGGCACGCGTCAAGCGGAGCGACCTGGTTCCGCTTGCCGACCGCATGCGGTACATGCAGATCGTTCGTGCGCTGATAGCGGCGCTCGTGATCATCTTCGGATGGCTTGGATGGACGCGCTCCGCTGTCGACATGGTGGCGGTCGGCGAAGTCACTGTTGGCTACATTGCCGTCTCGCTCACAAGTTGGTGGTTCTGGCGGCTGCTTCGTCGACGCAGTCTCCCGCTGTTCGGGGCCATGCTCATCATCGACGGCGTCTACCTGGCATGGGTGACCTATGCGACGGGAGGCACCTCGAGCCCGCTCCGCTTCCTCACCCTGCTCCACTTGATTACAGTCGCCTTGCTGGCCTCCTACCGGACGGGGGTAAAGCTGGCCTTCTGGCACTCTCTTCTCCTCTTTGTTGTCCACTATGCTGAGGAGGCGAACATCCTACGTCCGGTCGACATCGGTGTCGCTGGACATGGTGACGACGCTACGCAGCTCTTCGCCTTTGTCGCTGTGTTCTGGCTCGTGGCCCTGGCAACATCGAGCCTCTCAGCCTTGAACGAACGCGAGCTCCGCCGGAGTCGGCTGGATGTGGAAGCCCTGGCCAGGCTAGCGACCGAACTGGAGACGGCTGGCGGTCCCCACGAGTGCGCCAACGTCCTGCTCACCAACCTGGCCGAGGCGTTCGGCTTCGAGCGGCTTGTCCTGATTGGTGGCAGCGGCCAGCAGGCCATCATTGCGCATCGCGGATCGGTGCATGTAGTGAGCCCAGCGGCCACCACCGAAGACTCGCTGATCGAGCATGTCCGGCGGACCCGGCAGACCGCCTTGGTCTCGCATCTCGACCCGACCAGCGACACCTGGCTAGAGTCCGTCTTCAGCCCCGCCCGCAACCTGGTGGTCGTACCCCTGTCGGCAGAAGGCAGCTGCCTGGGAGTGCTGGTCATCGAGCATGCCATGGCGAACGGCTCGCGGATCGAGCGCAGGGTCGTCTCGGCCCTGGAGCGCTTCGCGTCATACGCCGCCCTGGCTCTACGCAACGCCTGGCTGGTCGAACAGCTCCAGGAACAGGCGACGACAGACGGGCTCACGGGCATCGCCAATCATCGGACTTTCGAAGCGCGGCTGGAGAACGAACTCACACGCGCGTCGCGGAATCAGGACGCGCTGAGCCTACTGATGATCGACCTGGATCACTTCAAGCAGGTCAACGAGACATTCGGTCATCCTGCCGGTGACGCCCTGCTCCGCCAGATCGGCGGAGTACTGGTCGATCACTGTCGGCAGTTCGACACTGCGGCGCGCTATGGCGGCGAGGAGTTCGCGCTGATCCTGCCCAGCTGCGACGAGCGAGCTGCACTCATCGTCGCCGAGCGTCTGCGACAGGCCGTCAGCACGCTGGTGACCACCACCCCGGTGACGGCGAGCATCGGCGTGGCTACCCACCCAGTGCATGGGAGTGACGCGAACTCACTCGTCAAGGCAGCCGATGATGCTCTCTACCGATCGAAGCGGGGGGGCCGCAACAGAGTGACCAGCGCCAGCAGAAAGCGGCGCTCGAACCTGATCGAGCCACCGCGGAAGGCGGCGGGATGATGGCGTGACCATTTTCCCGCTCAGCCTCCACGGGATCCTCCAGGACAGCCCGTCGCCGCACACTCGCCGCCGGCAGCATGAACCTTAGCGCGATCCTGCTGCCGAGCGACTCTGGCTCGCCTCCCCGGCCGCCGCGGCACGGCCGCGCACTGAGGACGTGGCTCGCTGGGTCGCATGTCTCAGCGGGATTGCCGCTACATTTGCCATGTCCTCCCTGGCAGCGCCCCCCTCGCGGCTGATCGTCAGCGTCGCGATCGAGGGTACTGCAGCGGGTTCGCTGGCACTCGCCATCGCACTGTGGCTCCGCGCGTCGCAATTGCGACGCGGCATGCTGGCCTTGCTCGCGATCGCCAGCGTCGCCGTCAGCGGACTGACGGTCGAGTTGGCCAGCAATCCACCCAGCGGCGTGGGGATACAGTCCCGCATTGGGCGCACCCCGTGGCTGCTGCTCCTTGGGCTGCTGGCGGCCGCGGCCGTTACCATCCGGCGATTGATTCTGGAAGTGCGGGCACGGAAGGAAGAGCTCACGCGGCTCTCACGGACCGACCACGTCGCCGGCATCGGCAACCGGCGAGCGTGGGATGAGGAGCTGCAGCGCGAGATCATCCGGGCGACTCGTGAAGGCAGTCGCTTCTGCGTGGCCACACTCGACCTCGATGGCTTCAGAGCGTACAACCTGATGCGCGGCCATGCAGGGGGCGACAGTCTGCTGAAGCGGACTGGCCAGGCCTGGCAGGATCTATTGCGGGCCGGTGACCTTATTGTCCGGTACCACAACGACACGTTCGCCGCCCTGTTTCGGCAGTGCACGATCGAGAATGCCGCCGCTATCACCGAGCGGCTACGCATGGCGGTGCCAGAGGAGCAGACAGTGTCAGCCGGGGTGGTCCGATGGAACTGCCACGAGAGACTCGAGACGCTCATGCAGCGCGCCGAGGCCGCCCTCATCCAGGCCAAGACCTCCGGGCCGAACCGCCTGAAGATCTCCGCCCTCGAGCCGGCCTACGAATCCGCTGTGGCCACCAACTGGAGAGCGGTCGTCGAGCGGGTGCTGGAGGAGCGTAGCGTCGTCGCTGTCTTTCAGCCAATCATCGACTTGAAGACAGCGGCAGTATCTGGATACGAGGCCCTTGCCCGGCCACACCGCCAACCGCGTAACAATGAGCGTCGACCAGATGTTCAGTGTCGCCCAGCAGATGGGACTCGGGCGCGAGCTCGACTGGCTGTGTCGGCGCGCTGCGCTGGCCGGGGCCACAAGCCTGCCCACAGGCTTACCCCTCTTCGTGAACTGCAATGTGAGTACCCTGCTCGACCCGATTCACCGCGTGGACCAGATGCTGCTGGTCCTGGAGTCGGTTAGTCGCAAGCCGGAGGACGTGGTTCTCGAGATCACCGAACGCGAGATCGTGGGCGACCTCGGCCGTCTTCGCTCGGTGGTTGGCAGCTACCGGCATGAGGGGTTTCAGTTCGCAGTCGACGACGTCGGCGAGGGTCACAGCACGCTGGAAGTGCTCGCGGCAACACTTCCTGACTTCGTCAAGATCGCCCGCAGTATGGTGGTCGAGGTGGGTTTGCCTGGGCCACGAGGAGTCATTCGCGCGGTGGTCTCGTTCGCTCGGGAAACCGGCGCACTCGTGGTTGCCGAGGGCATCGAGACCGTCGCGACGGCTCGCGCCATGTACAAGCTCGACGTCGACCTCGCGCAAGGCTATCTCTTTGGCCAGCCGTTGCTCGCGGAGGCGATCCCGCAGGCGGTGATTTCGCTGCCCCCCGTCCGATCTGCTCCGCCGTCTCGCGCGACAGCAGATTCGAGTGCGGCGAGGGAGAGGACGGGCTATGCTCTCGCAGCGGATCAGTTCGCCCATACGAGCACCGCCGGAGCTTCCTGAGAGGCGTCTTCCGCCGTGCTGCGGTGCCGTCGACGACCCGCATGGCCGCTGCCTCCATGACCGGCATTGTGCCGGTGGGCTGAAGGCGAGACCCCGAATTCAGCTCGAATTCAGCCACGGGCGCCATGTGCAGCGCAAGCCTCCTGACTTCAGAGCCTCAGCTCCGGAGCCCCGGGGGACTCGCGGCCCTGCCGCCCTTGCATTCTCACCGACCGTGGTGGCATTCTGTCACTCCGTTGAGGTGACGAGCTGTCACCGGAAGGGTTGGAGGGCCTAGGACCATGGCCTATGCGGGTCAGCGAACGATCTTCGACGCGGACAGCCACATCCTCGAGCTTCCCGACTTCCTCGACGCCTACATGGCTCCCGACAAGCGCGGTCTGCTGCGGCGCGACCTCTTCGACCTCCGCAAGGAGACACTCCAGACGGCGGTCGCCCACGCCGAGGAGCGCCGCACCGATCCGGCCAAGGCGGCTCAGGCCGAGCAGAGCCTCATGAAGGACAAGGGTTGGTCCGCCATGGGTGCCTGGGACCCGAAGGAGCGCAGCCGCGCGCTCGACCTGCTCGGCTTCGACGCACAGCTCGTCTTCTCGACCTTCGGGACGCTGCTGTACAAGCTCTCCAAGGACCTGGACGTCTACGAGGGGACGTCGGCCTTCAGCCGCGCCATGACGGACTTCTGCTCCGCAGACCCTCGGCTTCTGCCCGTCGCCAACATCCCGCTCACCGATCCAAGGCGCGCGACGGCTGCGGCCACGGAGGCGATCGAACTCGGCTGCGCGGCGATCATGATCCCCTCGAAGCCGGCGGGTGACAAAGCGCCAACCCACCCCGACCTCGACCCCTTCTGGGACACGCTCAGCGAGGCGGGTGTGCCGTTCGTGCTTCACGTCGGCGGCGGCGGCGAACTCCTCGACAAGGCGTTCCACAACAACAACATGCCGGTCAAGGACCACCTTGGCGGGGGTGAGAACGTCCGCTCGAAGGACTACCTCGGGATCCATCACTCGCCCGAGATCTTCCTCGGCGTGCTCGTCCTCGACGGGCTGTTCGACCGCTTTCCGCATCTCCGCGGCGGCTGCATCGAGCAGGGCGCCGACTGGGTCGTCTCCTGGCTGCACCATCTCGACGGCGCACTGCGGTCGTTCAAGCGGACCGAGGAGCCACTGCAGCGGCTGACGATGAAGCCCTCGGAGTACGTCAAGCAGCACCTGAAGTTCACTCCGTTCCCCGGCGAGCCAGTGGGCTGGATGATCCGTGAGGCGGGCGCCGAGTTGTTCATGTTCTCGTCCGACTATCCGCATCCCGAGGGAACGACCGACCCGCTCGGCAAGTTCGAAGCCGAGCTCGAAGGTGTCAGCGACGGCGACCGGGAGAAGTTCTACGCCGCCAACTTCGTCGAGCTTGTGGGCGAGAACGTCATAGGGCGCGTCGGCAACGGACGGGTCGCGACCTCGGTGTAGGAGCGAGACCACGCGGCCGCTGGGGAGAAGGAGCCAGGTTCGCTGAGGCGACCCCTATGGACGACACGGACGCTGCGCAAACACGCAAGGCACGTCGTGCGCACTCGGCACGGCAGGAGGCGGAGACGATCGCCGCCCTCCAGGACCCGATCGGGCGGATGGCCCTCCGGGCCGCCTACCACGCACGGCGGTACTCGGTCCTGTACGTCCTGGGCGTGGTTGGGCTCGTGGCCCTCCTACTCATGCCGACAGTCGGAGTCGGCTCACCACAGGGGACCGGACCGACCGGAGCCGCGGGCGCCGCCGGTGCCGGGCCGTCAGGGGGTGCGCCGGCCCCGAGCGCCGGTCCCGCCGGCGGTCCAGCGGGCGCCGCGACCGGAGGCGCCGGAGGCGGTACCGCGGCCGGCGGACCCGCCACCGGCGCCTCCGCCGGCCCGGTCGGGGCGGTCCAGGTTGGCTCGGGCCTGACGCGGAGCGGCGTTCCCTGCCGCCCCGGCGTACACCAGCTGGCCTACTCGCAGTACGCCCCTCCCTGTGTGGCGAAGTTCACGGGCAACAACGGCGGCGCCACCTACAACGGTGTGACCGCCACCACGATCAACGTCGCCCTGCGCACCTGCTCGGATGCGCAGGGCGCCAACGCGGCTGCCGTGTACGCGGAGGCCGAGGCCGCCGGCGCCGAGCCACCGGACAAAGCGGAGGCACACGATAAGCAGCTCATCGCCTATCTCAGCCAGGTGTTCGAGCTCTATGGCCGCCACGTCGTCACCCAGGACTACAACGGTCAGGGCAACTGCACGAACGAGTCCATCGGAACGGGCCAGTCGGCTGCCTGCGCTGACGCCGACTACGCTGTGAACACCCTCCACGCGTTCAGCGACCTGAACCCCTACAACGGCCGCTATGAGTCCGAGCCATTCGCGCAGTGCGCCGCGCGCTACCACATGTACCTCGGTTTCGCCCAGCTGTACTTTCCGGAGTCGGAGTATCAGGCGGAGCACCCCTATATCTGGGCGCCGACCCCGAGTTGCACGCTGGGCGGAGCGGAGGAGGCGGAGTTCATCGGAAAGCAGATGGCGCCCAACCCCGCAAAATGGGCGGGCACTGACGGTGGGGTTCCGCTCAACGGCCTGCAGCGCAAGTTCGCCGTGTTCACCCCCACCAACCCGGGCTACCAGGAGTGCGCCGACACCGTCCAGAAGATCGACGAGCAGCAGTACGGCGTCTCGAGCAAACGGTTCGACCGCTACAACTACCCGCTGGACATCTCGCAGTGGCCGCAGGACGCCCAGGCCGCGGCAACGCAGTTCGCAGCCGATCAGGACACCACCGTGGTCCTGGCCTGCGACCCGCTGATCCCAACCTTCCTGATGAGGGACGCCGACAATCAACAGTACCACCCCGAGTGGATGCTGATCGGTGTCGCTCTGACCGACCAGGACAACCTCGCGCAGCTCTGGGACCAGAACGAGATCAAGGGCCATCTGTTCGGCCTCTCGCAGCTGGGCAGCTATGCGAAGTTCCAGGATCCCAACGGTGAGGCGGCGACCACGCTCAAGGCCGCAGGGGTCCCGGTCGATCAGGGCACGATCCTCGGCTACTACGAACTCTTACCGCTCTTCGTCCAGCTTCAGGCTGCCGGGCCGATTCTCACGCCGGCAAACATCGCAGCGGGGACGCGGTCTCTGCCGCGGCTCGGCGGATCAACGGCGGCGGATGGCACCTGGTACTACGGCAACACGCACACCGCGATCATCGACTCGCGCGAGATCTACTGGGACGAGAGCAAGACGTCGCCCGATGGCAAGCAGGGGACGTACGTCGAGATCTACGGCGGGCAGCGATTCGAGGTCGGGCATTACCCGGCCGGCGCACCGCCGTTCTACCCGTCGTGACCGTCGCCGCATGTCGGTGGTGACACATTCCATGCGCGGGCGCGGCACGCTGCTCCTGATGCCGAGGCCGGCCAAGGCCGTTGCCGGCGCGGTGGCGGCCCTGCTCTTGTGGGCGTTGCTCAACGCCACTCTCCCTCATGGCGCTCCGGCCGGCATCATCCTGTCCGGGCTCGTCTTCGGCGCCATCAACTCCCTCGTCGCGGTGGCGATCGTGCTCGTGTACCGGGCCAACCGGATCGTCAACTTCGCCGCCGCCGAGTTCGGATCGGTCGCTGCGGTCGTGGCCATCGAGCTGCACATCCAGGTGGGGGTCAACTACTTCGGGTCGGTCGCCGCGGGGATGGTGCTCGCCGCCGCTCTTGGCGCTGTCATCGAGCTGACCATCCTGCGACGCTTCGTGACCGCCCCGCGGCTCATCGTCGCCGTCGTGACGATCGGACTCGCCCAAATCCTCAACGGGGCCAGCGTCGTCATCCCCTATGAATGGCATCGCGGCAATGCGGGCACGTTCACGACACCGTTCACCGCGCACTTCTACGTGTTTCCTGTCCTCTTCAGCGGTGACTACGTCCTCGCGATGATCGCCGCCCCGCTGGTGCTTGTCGCGCTGACCTGGTTCCTGCGCGCGACACACTACGGCGTGGCCATTCGCGCGGCGGCCGACAACCGCGACCGCGCTCAGCTACTCGGCGTCCCCGTTCGCCGGCTGTCGACGATCATCTGGACCATCACGGGGTTGCTCTCGGCGCTCGCGGTTCTGTTGCGGGTGCCCATCCTCGGCTTCGCCTCGTTCACGAGTGTTTCAGACGGCGGTGCGCCTCTGCTGCTGATGACGCTGACGGCGGCGGTCGTCGGGGGCATGACAAGCCTGCCGGTCACTGTGCTCGCGGCGCTGGGCCTAGGCGTCGTCGACCAGCTCAGCAACTGGACGTTCCGCGACGGCACGTACGTGGACGTCGCGCTGCTCGGGACTGTCCTGTTCATGCTCCTCGTCAAGCGCGGAACGCTGTCACGCGCCGCCGACTCGGCAGTCTCCACGTGGCAGGCCATCCGGCCGGTGCGTCCTGTGCCGCCCGAGCTCGCCACTCTGCGCTCCGTGCGGCTCGGTCGCTTCGCACTGATGACCGTCCTGCTCGTAGTCGCTCTCACTCTCCCCTACGTGCTGCCGCCGGCGCGCACGCAGCTCGCCGCCCTCATCGTCATCTATGCGATCGTGGCCTGTTCGCTCGTCGTGCTGACCGGCTTCGCCGGTCACATCTCGCTGGGGCAGGTTGCCTTCATGGGACTCGGGGCCGCGATGACGAGCCTGCTCATCGGGCGCCACGGTGTCGACATGTTCGTCGCCCTGGCGATCGGGGCGGCGGTCGCGAGCGTCGCGGCGTTCGTCGTCGGGATCCCTGCGCTCCGCATCAGCGGCCCCTTCCTCGCGGTCACGACGCTGGCGTTTGCGGTGACGGCGGCGCAGTACTTCCTGAATCCCCTGTACTTCCCGTGGCTCAAGGCCACCGACCAGCTCCCGCCGCTCAGCGTGTTCGGCCGGGTCGCGCTCAACTCCGACCGGCAGATGTACTTCCTTTGTCTCTTCACACTCGTCGTCGTGCTGACCGCAGTGCGCGGCCTGCGCGCAAGTCACGCCGGCCGAGCGATGATCGCCGGCCAGGAGAACCGGCTCGCCGCACAGTCCTTCGCGATCGACACGACGCGCAGCCATTTGGCCGCCTTCGCCGTGTCTGGAGCCATCGCCGGACTTGCCGGGGGCCTGTTCGTCATCCAGCAGCAGGGCTACGCTGCCGGCGAGTTCAGCGCCCTGCAGGGGTTGCAGTTCTTCACCATGGTTGTCATCGGTGGGCTCGGCTCACTGAGTGGTGCCGTCCTCGGGGCGGTGTACGTCTACGGCGTGCAGTACCTCCTCCCGCCGGGATGGTCGCTCCTGGCCACCGGAGCCGGGATCGTCGGCCTGCTGATGTTCCTGCCGGGTGGCCTGGGCGATCTCGTCTACCGCGGGCGCGACGCGGCCCTCCGGCTCATCGCCGCCCGCCGCGGGCTGGTGGTGCCGAACCTGCTCGCGGACACCAGTCTCAGCGAGCGTGACCAGACGATGCCGGTCCCTCTGCGACTCATCACAGACGGCGACGACGGAGCTGAGGCGTCTTCCCGCGTTCCCGTCAAGGTGGCGGCCGATGTCCAAGCCTGAGCGCGTCCCGCGCGCGACGCTTCGCTCCCTGGCCGGTCTCGGGCCCGTCGGCCTACTGCCGCTCGCCGTGCTCGTGGCGCTCGCGGGCGTCCAGAACTTCGATCTTGTCGCCTTCGGCGTTCTGGCTCCCGACATCCGCGACACGTTCCACGTGTCGACCGGCGCGATCACCGTCATCGCCGCCATCACCAGCGCTGTCCCCATCATCTTCGCCGTCGTCCTCGGCTACGCCGGAGACCGCCGCAATCGGGTGGTGCTGAGCACCGTGACAGCGGTGTTCTGGGGCTTCACGGCGCTGCTCTCGGGGCTCGCGCCGGTGCTCGCGCTGCTCGTCATCGCTCGCCTTCTCGGTGGCATCGGCCTGCTGAGCACGGAGACGATCTATCCCAGCCTGCTGTCCGACTACTACCCGCCGCGCTCGCTCGGTACGGTTTTCGGCAGCTACCGCACCTTCGGCCAGGCGCTGGCGCTCCTGGGAGGTCCGCTCGCGGGGCTGATCGCGGCCGTGCTCGGTTGGCGCGCGGCCTTCGTCATCCTCGCGCTGCCGACCTTCGTCCTCGCGGCCGTCGCGTTCACGACGCTGCGCGAGCCCCAACGTGGTGCCTCGCAGGGCGGCGCGGGCGCGAGCGAGGAGCACGGCTCCATTCTCGAGGGATACCGGCGCATCCGCGCCATTCCGAGCCTGCGGCGGACCTGGTTCGCGGCGTTCCTCTTCGGTGGCGGCACCATCCCCTTCGTCACCCTGCTCTCGAACTTCTTCAAGGACGTCTACGGCATGGGTGACGCCGCGCGGGGCGTGCTCACCGGTCTCTATGGCGTCGGCGGGGTCGCCGGCATCGTCGTTGGCGGCGTGCTCACCCAGCGCGCGATGCGCTCCGACCGGCTGCGCATGCTGCCGCTTATCAACGGGCTCATGATCGTCGAGTTCGGCCTCGGCGTCCTCGTGATGGCAGCCGCGCCGGTCTTCATTCTGTCGGTGGCCGCGGCGATCGCCCTGAGCGTCGGCGCATACGGGTTCCTGCCTGCGTACACGACTCTCGTCGCCTCCGTGGTTCCTCCTCGGGTCCGGTCACAGGCCTACGCCTGGTCGCTGTTCTGGTACGCGCTGGGCGGCATCGTGGTGTCCGCTGTCATCGCTGGGATCCAAAATGCCAACGGCCCCCGTCCCGCCCTGACCCTCCTGGCCTTCATCGTGGTCGCGGGCGGAGTCATCAACGCGAGCGTCCGCGCGACCATCGCTGCAGACGCGCAGCGCGCCACCAGGGCCAAGCAGACGCTCGCGTCGACAGCACTGCTCTGCTGCCGCGGCGTCGACGCGGGATACGGTGGCGTGCAGGTTCTGTTCGGCGTCGACTTCGAGATCGACGAGGGTGAGATGGTGGCGCTGCTGGGGACCAACGGAGCGGGAAAGTCGACGTTCATGCGCGCCATCACCGGCCTCGTCCAACCGACCGACGGCGCGATCTCGTTGGCCGGTCGCGATATCACGCACGCCGACCCCATGGCCTGCGCCCGTCTGGGGATCATGGCGATTCCGGGAGGCCGCGGCATCTTTCCCACACTGTCCGTCGCCGACAACCTGAAGGTGGCGACGTGGCTGGTCCGCAAGGACCGCGCCCACTCAGACGAGGCCGTCCAGCGCGTTGTCGGGCACTTCCCCGTGCTGCGCGAACGCTGGCACACGCTGGCAGGCGACCTGTCCGGCGGCGAGCAGCAGATGCTGAGCCTCGCCCAAGCGTTCATCGCCGAGCCCCGCCTTCTGCTCATCGACGAGCTCTCGCTCGGGCTCGCTCCGGTCATCCTCGCGAAACTCGTCGACATCCTGCGTGCCATCAACGCGCGCGGGACGACCATCATCATCGTCGAACAGTCGGTGAACGTCGCCCTCGAGCTAGCCCAGCGCGCCGTGTTCATGGAAAAGGGTCAGGTGCGCTTCGCCGGCCCGACGGTCGAACTACTACACCGTCCCGACATCCTGCGCGCGGTGTTCCTGCAGGGCGCTGCCGCCGGTGAGCGCCAGCTCGCGTCGAGCCGCGACGCCACGCCAGGAACGGGCAATGCCCACCTCGAAGGGCCAGGGGGCAACGGGCGTGTCACGCACGCGGGTGAGCACAGGCCGGTCGATGCCTCCGAGCATCCTATCTGCCTGTCCGCAGATGCGCTGACCAAGCACTACGGGGGAGTCACCGCCGTGGACGGTGTCAGCTTCGACCTGCACGAGCACGAGATCCTCGGCATCATCGGGCCCAACGGCGCCGGCAAGACCACGCTTTTCGACCTCATATCGGGCTTCGCACGCCCCGACGGCGGGCACGTCGTCCTCCGCTCCCGGGATGTCACGCGGGGAGGTGCGGTGCGACGCGCCATGGCAGGCCTTGGTCGTTCCTTCCAGGACGCCAGGCTGTGGCCGGGGCTCACCGTCGCCGAGTGCCTCGCCGTCGCCCTCCATCGGGAGGGCGAGATCGAGGCCGCGCTACCCGCCCTTCTGGGCGTCCCCCGGGTCGCCGATTCCGAGCTCGCCGTCCACGAGCGGGTGGACGAACTCATCGAGACGATGAACCTCGACGCATACCGCAACAAGTTCGTCTCCGAGCTGTCGACGGGCACGAGGCGCATCGTCGAGCTGGGCTGCCTCATCGCCCATCGTCCCTCAGTCCTGCTGCTCGACGAACCTTCCTCCGGCATCGCCCAGCGGGAGGCCGAAGCCCTCGGACCGCTGCTCGAGGGCATCCGCCGCCGGCTCGAATGCGCCATCCTCATCATCGAGCACGACATCCCGCTCGTCAGCGGCCTCGCCGCCCGGCTCATCGCGCTCGACCTCGGCGCGGTCGTGGCCGAGGGTCGTCCGGCAGATGTGCTGTGTGATCCACGTGTGGTGGAGTCGTACCTGGGATCCGCGACTGACCGCGGGCGCCGGCAGGCGGAGTCATCGGGCGGCGAGCTCGCCGCCGCCCTGGTCGGCTCGGCCGTCCCGAGGGCGCGGACATGAGACGCCACGTGGCCACGGCGCATCGTCGGGTGTCTATCGCGCTCGCGAGCATCGGCGTTGGGCTGATGGCGCTCGGAGCGGTGTCATCGACCGCGCATGCCGACTCCCCGCAGCGCGTGGGATGGTGGAACACGGCATCGGCGAACGGCACTGCGGCCGCCTCGCCGACAACGCCTGGAGGGGGGATGCGCGTGGCAGCAGGTCCGACGACGACAGCGTCGCCGATCACGATGCCGCAAGGTCAGCAGATCCTCGCCTATGGCGCCGTGCTGTTCGCGCTTGCGCCGGGAGAATCGGCGACGCTTCAGCTGAAGATCGCCGGCGCGCCGCAGGGGACACCCCAGGTCGCGGCCTGCCCGACCCGGAACACCACCTGGCCCGCTGGCGACGACCAACCGGCAAGTGCCGAGCCGGCCTACGACTGCGGCGGACAGCACTACACGGGGAAGGTCTCCGCGGATGGAAAGGCGATCACTTTCGACGTGAAGGCTCCATTCGAGGCAACGCCGGGGTTGCTCAGCCTGGCCATTGTCCCCGATCCCAACAGCACGGCGCTGTCGGCGGGCAGCTCGCCTTTCGCGGTCGACATCGAGCCGCCAGACGCGGGATCACTCGCGCCGACAGAGGCCCCGGCGTCGTCGCTGCCGTCGTCGTCCGAGGGATTCGCACTGCCATCGACCGTCAACCCAGGCTTCGGCACCGCCGGTCAAGCGCTCGGCTTGCCGGCGGTGAGTGCCCTCCCGCTCACCCCTACCCAGGCTGCGAACGCCGCACCCGTGACCGCCGACCAGGCGCCGAAGGCCGCGACGCGCGCGCCCACGCCCGTCGCCCCAATCGCGACCAACGCCCAGGCCGGCCTTCGGGCCCACTTCGCGTCGGCGTTGGGGGCCGCAACCCTGATCGCGGCCACCCTCGTCTGGGCCCTGGGCTACGGGCTGCTCGGCGGCAAGGTCATCCCCCTGTCGGTCCCATTGAAGCGGGTGTGAGTCGATGTCCATAGGTCACGAGTTGGTCGAGCCCGACGGTGCCGCGCACGCGGACCCAGTGGCCGCCGCCGAGGTCGACCCTGATCTCGAATCCGTCGGAGCGCGCGGCGGTCGAGGCTGGGCCGAGACCCGTGAGCGTCACCTTCTCGGTGACGGTATCGCCGTCGCGCCAGGGCAGCCCGCCACGGCTCTCGCTTCCAGCCTCGACGGTGATGACACGAGGCCCGTCGGTGAACGTCCACACGACAGAGACAGCGCCCGCGTGCGCCCGTGCGTTGCGGTCGGGGAGGCGGAAGTCGACGGCGGGCCCGGCCGGCTGGAAGCCTGCCGGCGGCGGGGGGGTCGCGATGAAGCTACGCACCTGCGCATCCGGGGTGATCGTCGCCGCATACGACCCGGGAGGGAAGGCGCCCTCCGTCGGCGGCGCCGCGGGAGCAGCCCCCTGGGCGACGGTGGTCATCGACGACGTCGCGTTCACCGCGGTGCGCTGCAGCACAACCTTGCCGTGGTACGTCCACACCTCCGACAGGACCAGTCCATCGGCGTCGAGACAGAGGTCGTCGTGATCGCCATCGCGGGTGGCCGGTGCGATCGGTCCCGACGGGGGCGCGCTGAACCGGTACGTCTCACAGGCGCGTCCGGCGACCGTCGCGGACGCACCAAGATCGACAACGAGTCCGCGACGTGTCAACTCCGTGACCTCGGCGCCGACGTACTCGTCGCCCGACGGGGGCCCGGGTTGCCGTCCGGTCACGAGCCGCACAGCCTGCGAGTCGACGGCGTACAGGTCCGTCGTGGTCGAGATGCTTCCCGACATCGCACGATCACCCTTGCGCGGTTCAGCCAGCGTCGTGTAGACGAGATCCGAGGCGCTGAACGGTCGCTGCACCGACACCGCCTCCCATTGGTGCACACCATTGCGGCTGACCTGATACACGATGACGAACGACATCGGGTAGGCGGATCCCACAGCGACGCTCGGCATCGCGCTGACGGAGCGCGTTGCTCCGCCGCCACCGGCGGGATTCGCTCCGCCGCATGCGACCACCGAGGCGGCCACGCTCACTGCGAGCGGCCCCGCTGCGACTGCGGAGAGTCCGTGAGCGAGACGCCGTCGCTGAATCACACTGGCAGCATAGATCAACCCAATCAACGAACGTGCTGACCTAACAAGGGAGATTCGCGTCCATGGCCAACGTGCGCGCAAACGGAATCGACATCGAGTACGAGACATTCGGGGACGCCACATCGGAGCCCCTGCTTCTGATCATGGGCTTTGGTCGCCAGATGATCGCCTGGCCCGACGGGCTGTGCAAAGCGCTCGTCGAACGGGGGTTCTTCGTCGTCCGCTATGACAACCGCGATATGGGCCTCTCGACAATGATGCGCGGTGAACGAGTCACGAACGCCTCGCCCGCAACGGCGGCGGCTCCCTACACCATCGATGACATGGCCGACGATGCCGCTGGTCTTCTCGAAGCGCTGGAAATCCGCGGAGCGCACATCGTGGGCGCGTCGATGGGCGGGATGATCGCGCAGTCGCTCGCCATTCGCCGGCCGGAGCTGGTGCTGTCGCTGACCTCGATCATGTCGTCGACCGGTGACCCCGCCGTTCTGCGCTCTGATCCGGACGTGTTGCGTGCCATCTCGGAGCCACCGCCGGCGGATCGCCAGACGGCGATCGCCCGAGCCGTGAAGATCGCCGAGGCGATTGGCTCGAAGGGCATGATCAACGAGGAGCGCGTGCGCGACGTGGCCGCACGATCCTGGGACCGAAACCCCTCGCACGACGGGCTCGAGCGACAGCGGCTCGCCATGGCGGGGTCGAGCGACCGCACGGGCGCTCTGCGACTCCTCTCCGTGCCCACCCTCGTCATCCACGGGGAGATCGACCCTCTTGTCTCAGTCAGCGCCGGTGAGGCCACCGCCGACGCCATTCCCGGTGCGCGTCTCCTGACCATTCCCGGCATGGGCCACGACCTGCCCGAGCCCCTGTGGCCGCAGGTCGTCGAGGCCATCGCCGAGGTTGCGGGGCGCGCAACGAGCACGGTGTGATCACCTGAGAGGCAGCCGATGAGCGTCGATCCGCTGGTCTTCCGCTCGGCGATGGCCCGGCTGGCCACCGGCGTGACCATCCTGACCACGCGACGAGGCGACCGGCACGAGGTCATGACGGCGAACGCGGTCACCTCCGTGTCGCTCCACCCGACCCTGGTGCTCGCCAGCATCAGCTCGGAGTCGACGTGGTTGCAGGCGGTGCGGTGCTGCGGCCGCTTCGCGGTCAACGTCCTCGCTGCGCACCACGAGGATCTCGCCCGCTGGTGCGCCGACCACGCGCGTCACGAACAGCCGGAGGCCATCACGCGCCACGACGTGTCCGTGTCGCCGGAGTCCGGGCTGCTCCTGTTCAACGATGCGCTCGTGACCGCCGAGTGCCGTGCCCATGCCGAGCATCTCGCAGGGGACCACGTGCTGGTCCTCGGCGAGGTGATCGCCATCGACGTCCGCGACGCGTGCGCCGAGCCGCTGGTGTTCTTCGACCGCGGTTACGGGAGGGTGGTCTCCTAGCGGTACACCGCCACGCTGCCCGTCTTCGCCCGCTCGGCCATCCGCTCGAGCCCGCCGAGGATGATGTCGAGATACGTCTCCTCGAGCAGGCCGGCGTTGGCACCGGTTTGGCGCGTCCGCCACTGGACGAGAACGGACTCGATGGCGGTCAACAGCATGGCCGATGCTGCCTCCGCTTTCGCCGCGGGGATGCCGAACTCCGCGGAGGTTATGTCGGCGAAGAATCGCACAGTGCGACGATCGCGGGCCTCACGTTCGCGACGCAGCTCGGAGTTCCAGGCGCCGGCCGATCGCAGGGCCGCGAAGAGGGGACCGCTCTGCGAGGAGGCCTTGATCGACCCTCGGACCAGGGCTCGATACGTGGCCTCGAGGCCCTGTGCCGCCCGCACCTCCGCGGCGATCTCCGAATGCAGACGCTCCGCCTCGCGGCGAAAGAGGGCGACCAGGATGTCGCTGCGATTCCCGAAGTGTTTGTAGACGAGGGGCCGGCTCACGCCGGCTCTGTCCGCGACCGACTCCATCGACACTGCCTCGACCCCCTCGGTGACGATCAGGTGGGTCGCGGCGTCGAGCAGATCAGCTCTGCGGTCGGCCCTGGCCAACCGAACCGGGCGTACGACTCGGAGCCCCACAGCCCCCGAACCCCGTTGACGTGCCATGGAGGCATTTTGCCATACCCGGTGACGGCGTGTCACCGCGGACGGCGGTGTGCCCGCGAGGGTCGGACATCGACGTCGGCTCTTCAAATCCACGTCAGCTCGGCTTTGTAATCACCCGCCGGCCGATACGATGGCCGACATCCAGCCACGATGAGTGTGAGGGGTTCGTCGAAGCCTACCGCCGTCTCGAGCTCGCGGACTAAACACTGCGCGACATCCAGGTCGCCCTAAGGACGGGCCTGGCCATCGCCAGCCCACCGCACCAATCGGCCGCCGTCGAGCTTGGCCCAGTACATCGCCTGGTCGGCGACTTCCAGGAGGACGCAGCCATCGTCGCCGTCTTCCGGGTACAGCGAGATGCCGATGCTGGCACCCAGTGGGATCGCGCCTGTACCGACGGTGATGTCGTGGAGCAGTGTGCGCAGCATCCTTCGGCAGGCGACGCTGGCGGCCGCCCGGTCGGCTCCTTCGAGGACCGCGACGAACTCGTCGCCACCCAATCGAGCGATGGTGTCGGCCCCGCGCACCACGCTCACAAGGCAGGCAGCGACCTGGTTGAGGACGACGTCGCCCATGCGGTGCCCGAGCTGGTCATTGACCTCCTTGAACCCGTCGAGGTCGATAACGAGGACAGCGAAGTTGCTGTGCCGACGTAGTGCAGTACGTCGCGCCTGCTCGAGGCGGTCGTACAGCAGGGTACGGTTGGGCAGCCCGGTGAGCGAGTCGTGGAGGGCTTCGTGGCGCAGCGCAGCGCGTTCGGCATCGAGCTGCTCGCTGATGTGGTCCACGTGTTCGTCGAACACGCCCACGGTCCGGACGATTCCGGAGTCGCAGTTGTAGTTGACGGCGCGTAGCGTGTCGTCGAGCACATCGCGCGGGGTCCCCAGGCGCGCAGCCTCCTCCTGAAGGACGCGCTTGAGGGTGTCTCGCCAGGCGAGATTGGCCCGCACGATGTTGACGACGGACACTCGCGCCTGAGCCGCGAGACGTCCGCGCTCGGCGATCCAGCCAAGCTCGTCGGCGTCGGCGTTCGCGCCGCAGGCAAGCCAGCGCGCGATCAGGAGGGTCGAGAGCCAGATGACGGCAGGCCTGCGCTCGAGGTAGGCGGGGTTGGGCCGGCCAGTCCAGCGCATCCCCGCCACGGCCTCCTCGACCATGGTCACGCAGTCCGCGACCCGGGCGCCGAGCGCATATCCGAGGGCACGACGAGCCGACGGGTCGACCTCCGTCGATCCCGTCGCCGGGCTGGTCGGCGCCACTGCCATCGACACTCCGGTGCCCGCGTCCGGACCGCCCGGACCGTGGGGGGTGGCGCAAACCCTATGGCCGACCACTCAGCGGTGCGGTTCGTTGACGGAGTCGAAGCAGCCCTGTGGCCGTGACGCGACCGGCCAACCGATGATCAGTTTGTCGTGGTCGGGGCGCCCGGATTTGAACCGGGGACCCCCTGGTCCCAAACCTGCTGTGGCGTCTCGCCGAACTCAGCTCGAATTCAGCCACGGGCGCCATGTGCGGCGCAAGCCTTCTGACTCCGCGCCGTGACTCCGGAGCGAGGGGACCCTGGCCCGTGACGGGAGACGCCACCGACAATTCTGGGGCGGTCAGCCTCGCACAGGCATGGGGCCTGGATAACGACCTGTCTCGGGGATCCGGCGTCCGGAAATCACGTCGATCGACACGGAGACCCAGTGTCCGGTCGACGACGGCACCGCCCACGACCACAAGGGCCCGCGGCGTAGCCGGTCGAGTTCCTCCGGATCGCGCACCTCTCGTGCCTTGCCTTGGACCAGGACGCTCCAGCCCGCGTGGTAGAGCTCACGACTGTCGTCTACCTCGAAGGCGACGCGCGGCCCACTGCGCAAGGCGCTGAGCTTCGTCCCGGGAGAAGTACAGAAGACGATCGAATTCGCATCGGCGACGTAGTTCACCGGCAGGACGAGCGGGCAGCCGTCCACGACGAACGCCAGCCTTCCCACGCGGGATTTGGTCTGCAGCAGCTCCAGGCACTCTGCGCGGCTCAGCTCCTCGACGGCCCTCTGTGCAGTACTCATTCCGACGCCCCCTCTTGTCAACTGGGCCGGGTGCAGGCGGCGACGGTGCCCCGTGGAGTGGCCTGCAACCGAAAGTGCCTGCAGGTGATGCGGCTGCGGTGTTCGACCGCTGGCGACACCGGCACGTTGGACGGGCAGGCGGCGATCCCTTCGACGTCGAACGGGCAAAGAATGACGTCCCTGACGGGGCCGCGGCGCGGGTGTAGGTCAGCGCTCATCCAGGTCATCAGTGAGCCTCCAGAATCCAGGAGAGGGGGCACTCCTCCGATCCAGCGGGGACGTGGAGGCGGAACAGGGGGCCGGTGCCGGCGACAGCCGGAGCGATGCGCCGACCGGCGCAGGGCACGACCTCGCCTGGGCTCACTCCTGGACACTCGCCTCTCGCGGTTGGCCCGCCGCACTCGCCGACCATCTCGCCGCTGCGCGTGTCGAGGATGATGACCAGGTCGTCAGCTGGGGTCGCCATGGTCTCTCCTCTCGATGTCGATGCGATAGATCCGTGCGTATGAGCCTGCAAGATCGCGGCGCCGGCGGCCAGTGCCGAAGGTCACTGCACGTACCAGGCCGAAGTCACCGGGACGGAGGGCGAACTCCAATACGCAAAGCGACCCGCCTGCTCTGTGGCTGACGGGTCGCAGATCCAACCCGGGATGTGAGAGCGGGCGATCAGGACGTGGGCCGAGGCTCCATGGTCCGGGTGGTCGGTGCCAGGATTGGCCGCTCCTTCCGAACCGCGAAGGCCCAGCGCCAGAGTTCGAAGATCAATGCCCCGAACACCGCGATGGCTGCCACGACGAGGCCGACGGCCGCGTAGAACGCGTACTGGCCAACCTGCCACCACCCATATGCATTCAGCAGGAGACCCCGCAGCGTCTCGCCCCGGAAGAGCGTCTGCACCTGGCCGGCGAGCTTGGTGTCGGTCGGGTTGGCGAGGGACTTGGTGCTGACCTGTGCATAGGTCTGGCCGCCGGCGACAGCTTGGAGGTGACGTCCGATGAAGCCATCGGCGTACGCCTTCGCCTGGTCGCCGTTCACAACCTGCTGGCCGGCATATTGCTGCAGATCGGGAAACTCCTGCGGGTTGAGAGCCTGGCTCCCCGCGGGTGGAAAGTAGATCTGCTGGGCGGACAGCTGGTCGCGGACCATGCCGTGCGAGAAGCTGTTGGCCCAGAACAGGAAGCCTGCAACGAAGCCGAGAATGCCGATTAATCCCACCTGTAGGATGAGGACTCGTCGGCGCAACGTCCTGGTCATCATGGTTCTCCCAATGCGATCGGATTCTTCTGGCTACGTGTCTTTGATGGAACCATCATCGCCTCGGTGCCGCGCCGGAAACAGAGCAATAGGGGTGCCACAGAGGCGGGACGCCCGGCCGCAATTCGGATGGGGCGGTGGTCCTGTCTGACCGGGACCTTTGGACCATGACCTCGGGCCAGATGTCATCCCTGCACCCGTGACCCTCGACGATCGTCCCCGAGATGGGCGACGATAGGCGGGCTGACAGAACGCTGACGCGGTAAGGAGGGCAAGGTGGTGGAGCCAGACGCGCAAACGCGGACGCATGAGCTCAGCCGGGAGGAGTGCCTGGACCTCCTTCAGAACAAGTCTTTTCTGGGGAGACTGGGCTTCATTCTTGATGGCCGCCCGATGGTGCTCCCGGTCAACTACCTTGCGGACGCCAACTCGGTGGTGTTCTGCACCGTACCGGGCACCAAGCTGAGTCACGTGGCAGACGGAGCGCCAGTCGCATTCGAGGTCGACAGCAGCCGCCCCCTCTATCACTCCGGTTGGAGCGTGGTTGTCCAGGGCACAGCCAGAGAAGTCTCCGATCCGAACGAACTCGAGCAGCTGCGCCGCGGACCGCTCCGGTCCTGGGCGGTGCCGGCGTCGGAGCACTGGGTTCGTATCTCCATCGACGAGATCTCAGGCCGGCGGATCCCAGAGGCATAGGCCCACCGGCGGATCGCTTTGCGCTGGAACTCGCGCGCCGGGGCCAATGACCCTCGAGTCCTCAACCTTCGGCCCTGGCAAGCCCGACCGGCGACGCGGATGCTGTGGGTATGGGCGAGTTCCACGACACTATCGACGAGCTCCGCGAGCCGACGCGCAACCTCCGGCAGGCAATCCCGGAAGTCTGGACCGGGTTCGCCAAGCTCCACGAGGCGGCGGTGGCAGATGGCGCTCTCCCAGCGCGGTTCAAGGAGCTCATCGCACTCGCGATCGCCGTCACCGAGCAGTGCGACGGCTGTATCGGGTATCACGCAAGAGCTGCTACGCGCGCGGGAGCGACGCCCGAGGAAGTGGCTGAGGCCCTGGGCGTGGCTCTTCTCATGGCCGGCGGACCCGGCAGCGTGTACGGCCCACGAGCCTGGTCCGCATTTCGTGAGTTCGCGGCCGACGGGAATCGGCAACCGTTGCACGGAGGAGAGGGGGCCAGCTGACATGGGCGTCTCCCCCGCTGATGTGGTAGCGGCACGGGCGGTGCTCACGGTGTGCGCGCATCCGGACGACGAGTCGTTTGGGCTCGGCGCTCTGGTGACGGCATTCGCTGACGCAGGCATGAGTGTGTCTGGCATCTCCTTCACGCACGGGGAGGCGTCGACACTCAGCGGGTCGAGGAGCGGCCTCGAGACGGTGCGTATGGCGGAGCTGGCTGCGGCGGCGCGTGCCCTGAGGATGACCGATGTCGAGTTGCTCCACTACCCGGACGGAAGGCTGATAGAGGTTCCCGTCGAGGATCTCGCGACGATCGTCGTCCGACGGGCACAGAAGACGCAGTCGGATGCGCTTCTGGTCTTCGACGACGGTGGCGTCACCGGCCATCCTGATCACCAGCAAGCAACCGACGCCGCCTTGCGCGCCGCCGAGATCCTTGACCTGCCGGTGCTGGCCTGGGCGATTCCAGAGTGGATCGCGGCCACACTCAATTCTGATTTCGGCACCGGCTTCGTCGGGCGCACCCGTCCGGAACTCGACGCGGCCTTCGAGGTCAGTCGAGACCGCCAGCTGCTGGCGATCGGGTGCCACGTGAGCCAGTCGACTGCCAACCCGGTTCTCTGGCGTCGTCTCGAGCTGCTCGGTGACATCGAAGTCGTTCGCTGGCTCAGGCACGCGGGAGACCACGCCACCCAAACCGGCGCTACAGTTGCGGCCGGGCTCGGGCCAGCGAAAGATGACGAACCTTCCAGTACAGCTGATCGGTGACCGGCTAGCCGTCCCCTGTGTCGACGGCGTCGAGCGCCCGTACATCGTCCTCGACGCCGCCGCTTCCACGGCGGCACTTCCTGACGTCGCCGAACGTGTCGGCGAGTTCCTCCCCTGGTACAGCAGTGTCCACCGTGGCGCTGGGTACAAGTCACGTCTCGCGACGGATGCCTACGAGGAGGCCCGCGCAGCGGCGCTGGCCTTCAGTGGGCGCCAGGGACGGAACGACGTTGCCATCATCTGCCGCAACACTACCGAGGCGATCAATCATCTCGCCTACCGCCTGCGGCTCCAGCCCGACGATGTCGTGATCACGACCGTGGTCGAGCATCACGCCAACCTGCTGCCCTGGGCGCGCACCGCCCAGCGCCGGTATGTGGAATGCGGACCCGACGGGACCTTCACCGTCGACGATGTCCGTGCCACCCTCGACGCGGCGCCGGCGCCGCGACTCCTCGCGATCACCGGGGCATCCAATGTCACGGGTTGGCTCCCGCCGATCGGCGACCTGATCGATGTCGCACACCAGCGCGGTATCCCAGTCCTCGTCGATGCCGCGCAGCTGGCGCCCCACCGGCCCCTCCCGATCGAGGCCGACTACATCGCCTGGAGCGGCCATAAGATGTACGCGCCGTTCGGAGCCGGGATCCTGATCGGCCCCACTGCCGCGTTCGCCGAGGGCGACCCCTTCCTCGCCGGGGGCGGCGCCGTGGACTTGGTGGACCTGGACGAGGTGGTCTGGGCGGATCCTCCGGAACGCGAGGAGGCGGGATCGCCCAACGTCATCGGAGCCGTCACCATCCATGCCGCAATGACGGAGCTCTGCGCGATCGGCTGGCCGGCGATCGTGGCCCATGAGACCGAGCTGGCGACCCATTTGCGCAGTGGGCTGCGCCGGATTCGCGGGGTGCGTCTCCTCGGCCCAGGCCTCGAGGCACCGACCCTCGCAGTGGCTGCGTTTGTGGTGGAGGGCGTGCCGCATGCGCTTGTCGCCGCCCGGCTGAGCGCCGAGTTCGGTATCGGCGTCCGTCATGGCTGCTTCTGCGCCCACCCCTACCTGCTGCGTCTCCTGGACCTCTCGCCGGTCGAGGTGGCCCACTACCGCGATGCAGTGATGCGCGGCGACCGGCGGAGGATGCCGGGCGCGGTGCGGGCAAGCGCCTCTCTGGCGACCACGCGGGACGACATCGATGTGCTGCTCGACGCCCTGGAAGTCATCGCGACCGGCGAGCAGCCGCCTGTCCCGTACGTACAGGATCCCCACACCGGCGACTACTGGCCCGACAGCCAACTACCAGGCTGGTCGCACGGAGAGAGGCGACTGGGTGCGAGTTGCGCCCGCGGCTGAGAGGCTCAGCAGGCCGACCTACGTCCCTCGGATGACCACCCCGAGCAGGGCCGCCAAGATCGCGGCGGTGACGCTGAGAAGCCCGAGCAACGCAGAGGCGGCAGGGCGTGGTGTGCTCGCCTTGCGCCGGCGGAGGGCTGGCGCCTGGAGGAACGCATGCATCGCCGCTGCGGCCCCGGAGAGGGCGACCAGACCTAGCTTTGCGGCCAGGGTCCGCCCTGTCGACGTGCCGCCCAGGTCCGACCAGGCAATGCCGGCGTTGCTGGTGTTGATGACGCCGGTCACCGCCAGGGCCGCGAACGCAGGCCAGGCCACGACCTGATAGCGGCGGCCGGCGGCGGCGGCGAGGCCGTCGGCGCCTCGCAGCAGCGGGATGACGGCGGCGATGGTGACCTGGCCGCCGATCCACACGCTCGCCGCCAGGATGTGGATCCAGAGGACGATCTGAGGAGAGTGGATCGGTAGCACGAGTCTCTCGACTCAGCCGTGGCGCGGAGACGCAGGGCGCAGCCGGCGGACGCCGAGTTCGGGCTGCACCTGCCACGCGGTGAGACGTACCTTTGCGTCAACGGCCACCGCCCCGGTCGCGGAGACGATCACCGGGTTGAGGTCCATCTCGGTGACCTGGGGCAGGTTCTCCGCCAGCCGTGCCACACGGAGCAGGAGGCTCTCGAGCGCCGCCACGTCGCACGGTGCCGCGCCTCGATAGCCGAAGAGCAGCGGCGACCCCCGCGTCGAGCGCACCAGGTCGCGAGCGTCGAGGTCGGTGAGCGGCAGCACGCGGAAGCTCCGGTCGCCGAGCAGCTCCGCGGTCGTCCCACCACTTCCGAACATCAGCAGAGGACCGAAGAGCGGATCGTTCACCACGCCGACGATGGTCTCGACCCCGGGGGGGACCATGCCCTGCACCACCACTCCGCGCATGGTGGCGCCGAGGCGATGGCGCATCTCATCGAAGGCGGCGGCGACGGCATCCTCGTCGGCGAGGTTGAGGATCACCCCGCCGACATCGCTCTTGTGCACCAGCGCCTCCGCCTGCGCCTTGAGGGCCACCGGAAAGCCGACGGTTCTCGCGGCCGCAACCGCCTCATCCGCGGTCGTCGCCGCCATGGTCGGCGCCACCGCGATGCCGTGCGTCTGCAGCAACGCCGCTGCCTGGCTCGCATCCATCCAGCCTCCGGCCGGCGGCCGCACCAGCTCCGCCTCGACCATTGAGTGCGCCGTCTCCTCTTCTATCCCCTCGAGCGCGGCCACGGTGCCCACCGGACGCCGGCGCCAGCGCGCGTAGGCGGTCACTCGCGCGAGCGAGCGCGCGGCCGCCTCGGGGTATGCGAACGAGGGGATGCTGCCACCATCCGGTGCCTCGTCCATCGCCAAGAAGGTGGCCAGTACCGGCTTGTCGCTGTCACTCGTCACGCCCGCGATGTGATCGGCGACGGCCTGCGCCTCGGTGCCGGGGACACGGGCGTAGACGGTGATCACGGAGTCGACGTCGGGCGACCGGAGCCCTGCTGCCAGCGCAGCAGCGAAGTCGCGAGCTCCCGCGCCCGCGCCGAGGTCGACGGGGTTGCTCACCGAGGCAGCTCCCGGGATCGCGGTGCGGAGCGCTGCCTGGGTGGTGGTGCTCAACTCGGGGACCTGGAGACCGGCGGCCTCGCAGGCGTCGGCGGCGAGAATCCCGGCACCGCCGGCGTTGCCGATGACGGCGACCCGCCCGCCCCGTGGCAGTGGCTGCCGGGCGAGCACCCCGCCCACGTCGAAGAGCTCCTCGAGAGTGTCGACCCGGATGACGCCGGTCTGCTGGAAGAGCGCCTCGACCGCGGTGTCGGGCGTCGCCATCGACGCCGTGTGCGAGGCGGCGGCGCGCACTCCGGAGCTGGTGCGGCCGCTCTTCACCGCGACGATGGGCTTGCGCAGGGCGACGTGGCGAGCCACGCGGCTGAACATGCGCGGGTTACCGAAGGACTCCAGGTAGAGAAGGATCACCGCGGTCGCGGGATCCTGTTCCCAGTAGCGCAGCAGGTCGTTGCCGCTGACGTCCGCCTTGTTGCCCATGCTCACGAAGCTGGAGAGCCCCAGGCCCATCGCCTCAGCCTTCTCCAGCAGCGCGATGCCAAGCGCGCCGGACTGCGAGGCGAAGGCGACGCGGCCGGTCACCGGCGGTCGGCCCGCGAACGTCGCGTTCATGCGCACCCCGGGATCGGTGTTGATGGCGCCGATGCAATTGGGCCCGATCAGCCGCATGCCGCCGAGGTGAGCCCGCTCCACCAGGCGGCGCTCCAAGTCCGCGCCGGCAGCACCGATCTCGGCGAACCCGGAGCTGATCACCACCAGGCCCCTCACGCCCATGGCGGCGCAGTCGTCGACGACCTCGACAGCGGCTGCCGCAGGGACGGCGATGACGGCGAGGTCGACCTCAACCGGGATGTCGCTTACGCTCCGGTAGGCCGCGAGTCCGGCGATCTCTGCGGCATGCGGATTCACCGGATGTACCGGCCCGGCGAAGCCACCCTCAACCAGGTTGCGGAGCACGGCGTGCCCGATGTTGTCGGGAGATCGGCCGGCCCCGATCACGGCGATCGAGCGGGGCTCCAAGAGCCGCTTGATGGAGCGAACGTCGGCGGACCATTCTCGGCGCTCCACCGCCTCAACCCCGCTGGGCGTGGGGGTGATGTCGAAGCTGACCCGTACGACACCGTCGGCGAAGTGGCGCTCGTCCTGGTACCCGGCGTGGTGGAAGACGTCGAGCATGCGCGTGTTGCGGGGAAGCGTGTCGGCAATGAAGCGCGAGATGCCGTACTCCGCGGCAGCAGCGCCGAGGTACTCGAGCAGAAGCGTGCCGACCCCACGACGCTGATGGGCATCAGCGACCACGAAGGCGACCTCTGCCTCGGTGGTGCCGGGGACACGATCGTACCGGCCTACCCCGATGAGCTTGTCGCCCAGGACAGCCACCAAGGCGAAGCGGTCACGATAGTCGACGCGTGTGAAACGCTCGACGTCAGCTTCAGTAAGGTGTCGCTTGGCTGAGAAGAAACGGAGATACCGGGTTTCGGGTGAGAGAAGCTCGTGGAAGTCGACGAGCGCCTCCGCGTCCTCGGGGCGAATCGGCCGTACGTGGACGGTCCCTCCGTCGGTGAGGATGGCGTCCATCTCCCAGCGCCGGGGATAGATGGCTCCCGGCACGGACGGCGCCGCGCGAAGACCTCCCGCAGGAGCCGGCGTCACCGATGCGAGCCTGCCAGTGCGCGCTCCTCTGCCATCGCGCGCGGCCGTGCGGTGGCGTCGCCGCGCACGACCATCACCGGAACGGGGCTGTGGGTCAGCACGTCGCGGCCGACGCTGCCGAGCAAGGCTGAGCTCAGCGGGCCGCGACCCCGGGAGCCGAGAACCACCAGGTCATGGCCACCCGTCTCCACCTGGTCGATGATCACCCGTGCCGGCGACCCCCACCCGGTGACGCGCTGGCACCGAGCCGCCCGGGGGACCGCCGCCACCGCCTCGCCGAGGATCTGCTTGGCCAGCTCCGCCTGGTCGGAGAAGATGCGCACCAGGCTGGACTCCGGCACGCCATGAGTCCAGGGTGTCTCGTTCACGGTGATCAGCGCCAGGTGCGCGTGCTCGCTGCGCGCCAGATCAGCGGCCTGCTCGAGCGCCACCAGCGATCGCGGCGAACCGTCGAGGGCGACCAGGATGTTGTGGAACATGACTCCCAGCTCCATATAGGACCTTGCAGGGTCCTCACCAGCAGTGTCGCTGAGGCAGGCGGCGCCGGCCAGGGCCGAATTTCCTCGGGGCAGCAGGCCGAACGTCAGAGGGGGACGCTCACCCGGACCGCGGTGCCATCGGCCGGGGTGCTCTGGATCTCCAGCTCCCCGCCCATCCCGGCTGCGCGCTGGCGCAGGTTCCCGAGCCCGAGGCCTGGGCGCGCGCTGGACACGTCGAAGCCGCTGCCGTCGTCGTCGATCTCGAGAATGGCTCTCCCATCCTGGCGTCGAAGGCTCACCCGGCATGTCATCGCACCGGCGTGCCGGCCCACGTTGGAGAGCGCTTCACGTGCCAGTTGCACCACATCGGTGGCGTGAGGTGCCAGCGGCTCCTCGAGTGATGCGTCCACGTCCACCACGGTGACCACGCCGGTGCGCGCCTCGAAGTCATGCCCGAGCTGCAGGAGCGCCTCGCCGATACGGCCATCGACAAGCACGCCGGGGCGCAATCCGAAGATGTAGTTGCGCAGATCGCCGATCACATGGTCCAGCTCATTGACCGCGTCCTGGACGCGGGTCGCCAGCTTGGGCTCGGCGATCAGCGCTGCCGTTCCCTGCAGACCGAGGCCAACAGCGAAGAGAGCCTGTATCACCCCGTCGTGGAGCTCCTTGGCAATGCGCTCGCGGTCCTCGACCAGAGCCAGCCGCGCCAGCTCGCGCTGGGCCCGCCCGTACTCGAGCCCCAGCGATGCTTGGTCCGCGATGCTCTCCACGAGCCGCACGTCGGCATCTCCGAAGGGAAGGCCGCCGACCATATTGGCGACGGACAGAGTGCCGAAGGTTCGACCGCGCAGGCTGATTGGGACGAAGACAGACGGTCCCATCATCCCCGACGAGACCATCGGCTGGTACGTCCGCTCGTCGGCCACGGCGTCCACCAGAACGATGGTCGTGCCGCCACGGATCACGTCGCCCGAGACGGATCGCGCCGAGGGGACCGGCATGCCCTGGAGCTCCTCGGCGTGGGTCCCCTCGGCGATGACGACACGCAGGTCGCTGGTGTCGTCGTCGGGAGTCACCACGGTGGCGAGATCAGCGGCGACGAGCTCACGAGCCCGGCGCGCGACGAGGCGGAGCACGGCGTCGTCCGCCGAGCCGCGCAGGATCGCGCCGGTGATCTCCCGCACCACCTCGAGCCAGCGCTCCCGCTGGCGCGTCTCCTCGTAGAGGCGGGCATTGGCGATGGCCACGCCCGCCTGGGTGGCGAGGATCTCCAGCGACGCCTCGTCCTCTGCGGTGAAGTCGCCGCCGCCGGCCTTCTCGGTCAAGTAGATGTTGCCGAAGACCTGACCGCGAGCGCGCACCGGGGCTCCGAGGAAGCTGCGCATCGGTGGATGGTTGGAGGGAAAACCGACGGACCGCGGGTCGTCCGCGATGTTGTGCAGGCGCAACGCGCGAGCGTCGTCGATGAGGACACCCAGGATGCCGCGACCCTCCGGTAGATGCCCGATCGCGGCGCGCTCCTGGGGAGTCACCCCCGCCGTCAAGAAGTCGATCAGATTGCCGTGAGAACCGAGCACGCCGAGCGCGCCATACCGGGCATCGGTCACCTCGACGGCCAGATCGACGATCCGCTGCAGAAGGGCCGGCAGGGACAGCTCAGAGGAGAGCGCGAGCCCGGTCTCGAGGAGCTTGAGGTCGCGATCGCGGGATCTCGGCATGGGACTGCGATGCTGAACGCGCCCGAGTGTACGCCGCCCAGGCCGCCGCCACCCGGGGAATGGTCAGGCCGCGGCTGCCAGCGCGCCGGCTATCTGGCGGAGAAACGATCGCACGCTGGCCTCGGCGATGTGATGGAGCAGGACCCCGTCGAGCCATTCGCCGACGGCTCCCAGCGGGGGGTCGTAGCGACCCCGCAAGGTCAGCTGGGTCCGGCCAGGCCCCAGCGGCGCGACCTCCAGGTCGGCCGTGAGGACGGGGAATGCGGCCACCTGGCTGGCCGCGTGCCAGCTCAGCGGTGCCACCGTGACCTCGCCGCGCCGGTAGGGCTCGCCGACCTCGACGGTGACGATCTTGCCCAGAACAGGCCGCCCTCCAGGGCCCACCCGCACGCGAATCTCCTCGCCCTCGGCGGCGGCGTGGACGGCAAGCGGGCTGAGCCAGCTGCCGTGATCGGCGAGCAGACGCTCGCTGACCGCGCCAGCGGGTTGGTCGATGTAGGTGAAGTCGTGCAGGAACATGGTCATGGCGTGGTGTTGCCAATGAGCGTGCTCGCTGCGCCACTGGGCCACAAGGGCCGGAGGTCACCAGGTGCCCATGCCGGAGGCCTCGGGACTTTCGTCCCGCAGCCCTGGGCCCACAGGCATTACCAGCCATCCCGACGGGCGTGGGATGCTCGGTGCGCTGCCTGCTCCACCAGGTGTGCCACCAGCAGGCCTACGGGTTACAGTGACGATCATGACCGAAACGAATGTCGTTCGCATCCTTATCTGCGACGACCATGAGCTGGTCCGTACCGGCTTGCGTAGCCTGCTCGAGGATGTTGCCGGGTACGAGGTCGTTGGGGAGGCGGGCGACGCGGACGCAGCGGTCCACGCCGTCGAGAACCTGCGACCGGACGTGGTCGTCATGGACGTGAGGCTGCCGGGCCGGTCCGGGATCGAGGCCTGCCGTGACATCCGTTCGACACATCCCGACTGCCACGTGCTGATACTCACCTCCTTCGCGGACGACGAGGCACTCTTCAGCTCGATCATGGCGGGCGCGTCGGGATACGTCCTCAAGCAGGTGCGGGGCGCCGATCTCGTCGGCGCCATCCGCGAGGTGGCCGCAGGCCATTCGCTGCTCGACCCGGCGGTGACCGAGAGGGTGCTGGCGCGTCTGCGCGGTGACGTGACCGGCGCCGGTGGTGTCGACGACCTCACGGCCCAGGAGCGAAAGATCCTCAACCTTGTCGCCGAAGGTCTCACCAACCGCCAGATCGCGGAGAAGGTCTTCCTCGCCGAGAAGACGGTCAAGAACTACGTCTCGAACATTCTCATGAAGCTGGGGCTGTCGCGCCGCGCCGAGGCGGCCGCCTACATGGCGCGCAAGCGCACCAGCTCCGGCGAGAACTGGCCGTAGGTCCGGGACCTCCGGCCCGGCCACGAGATGACATCTGGCCGGGGACACGGGCGGCGCTCATGCATAGGCTCGATGCGTGATGGCTCGCCCGCAATCCTCGATCGGACCCACCTTCACCGCCGCCCAGATCGAAGCCCTGCCTGACGCCGCCTTCGTCAGCGACGCCGGCGGCCGGGTCTTCGCCTGGAACAGCGCCATCGAGGCGCTGCTGGGCTGGCGCGCACAGACTGCCTTGTTCTCCGCCTGCGCAACCATCCTTGAGGGCGTCGCCACCGACGGCAGCGCCGTCTGCCGCGCTCCGTGCCCGCTCGCCGCTGCAGCAGGGCAGCGCGCCGTCCGGGATGTGGCACGGCAGCAGGTCCCGCTCGGGCGCGCCGGCTGGGAGCTCAACGGCCACCAGGGAGAGGCGGCGGCAGCCTGCGCTCATCCCGACATGCTGGTGCGTCGTGCCGACGGCAGCCGTTGCCGCGTCGTGGTCATCGCGCTCGAGGCGACCGTCGGCGGTCGGTTCGGCCTACTGCACCTGCTCCGCGAGGAGGTCGACGCCGACCGTGACGCGCTGACCGGCGTGCTCAACCGCGATGGCTTCACCGCCCGCGCAGCCGACGAGCAGCACCGGGCCGCCCGGCGTCGCGAGCCCCTGGCCTTCGCACTCATCGACGTCGACGGGCTCAAGGACATCAACGACCGCCTCGGTCACCTGGCCGGTGACCGGGCGCTGCAGTGGCTGGCGGATCTGCTGTGTGAGGGGCGCCGCGAGGATCTGGTCGGTCGTTGGGGCGGCGACGAGTTCGCCGTCCTGCTGCCCAATGCTGGTTGCCAGGAGGCCGCATACCGGCTGCGGCGCACGCTCGACGATGCCCGCTCCGAAGTGCTGACCAATCCCCTCGCCGTGAGCTTCTCCGCCGGCGTCGTCGACGTGCGGGCAAGCGATACGCTGCCCGAGATCGTCAAGTATGCTGACGCCGCGCTCTATCGCGCCAAACGGCGCGGTCGCGGTCGCGTGGTCGCCTAGCCCAAGGGGAGGTACTCCATGGACCAGCCGGCACCGTACGTGCATTGGAGCTTCATCCTCATCTCGCTGCCCAATCTGGTGCTGATCGGCGTGATGATCCTTCTCTTCGTGCTTGCGTTGTTCGCTCCGTTCCCTGGCCATCGCCGTTCGCAGCGGCCCGGGAGGCGACAACCATGACCGTGCCGCCTGACGAGGCATCCGGCACCGCCCCAAGCGGTGTGGACGCGGACGACAGTGGCTGGACCGCGGCCATTCGCGGTCGCCTCGAGCGCCGCCTGCCCCTGCGTGAGCTGCTGCCCACCCGCCAGCCGTACTACGTGGGGTCGTGGGTGTACGTCTTCGGCGTGATCACCCTGGCCGCGCTGGTCTGGGTGGTGCTCAGCGGTGTGACCCTGAGCGTCGAGGGCCCGCAGTGGTGGCACGTGTCGCGAGAGGGTCGCTTCGTCAACGGGCTCCACTTCTGGAGCGTGCAACTATTCTTCATCTTCATGGTGCTGCACCTGTGGGGGCAGTTCTGGGGAGCGGGCTGGCGCGACGGTCGTGCCGGCACCTGGATGGTGGGCGTCGTCATCTTCGCGGCCAGCATTGTCACTGCGTTCACGGGCTATCTCGCACAGCAGAACCTGGACGCGCAGTGGATCGCCGTCAACGCCAAGGACGCCGTCAACTCGACCGGCTTCGGAGCATTCTTCGACGTCACCAACTTCGGCCAGATGTACGGGCTGCACGTCATGCTCCTGCCCATCGGGGTGACGCTCCTGGTGGTGATCCACGTGGTCCAGGTGCGCCTGCGCGGCGTGGTCCGACCCCTTGGCGCTCCCCCGCCTGAGGAGGACGATGACGTCACTGCCGCGAAAGGTGGCCATTGATGAGGCTCCAGCGGAAAAGGCCTGTCGACCGCGAGCGCTACTACCGTGGCGTCCGCATGGTCCCCTACGACCTGGTCAAGGAGCTGGCCATCGCGCTTGGTGCGACCGCGATCCTGGTCGTCGTCCTCGCCGCCGCGCTGTCCTCACCTGACGTCCCGTCCGACACCATCCAGCGCTGGGCTCAGGACGACCCGGTCGACTTCGTGACCGCGGCGACCAACGAGCTCGCCGGCAGCAGCACCAGCGCGCAGTACGGGCCGCCGTACAACAACGGAAGCGGCTCGGTACAGAGCTGGTGGGTGCTGCACCCGCAGGCGTGGGCCGGTGTGCACCAGCCTGTCGATCAGCCCAACGACTTCGTGCTCGCCCCGCTGCAATCGGCAGTCCCCGGCGATGCCAGCCTGCGGACCGCGCTTGCCACCTTCACGGGAGCGAGCGGTGACAGGCAATCGGGCTGGCTCGACAACTACACCAAGGCGCTGGGCAAGGCCTCGGTGAAGAGCGGCGAGGTGGCCACCGCCGAGGGCGATTACGGACCGGTCCCCCTGCTGATGAGCCGGCTGCTCGGGGTGGCGCGGAGCGGTGGTCTCGACGGGCTGCTGCTGACCAACGGCAACTTCTACCAGACCGACTACACCAAGCCACTGCTCTTCATGGGCGACGGTAGCCATCTCTCCGGCCTTGCACAAGACCAGAAGCTGACCGGCAACCTCTGGGGCATGATGAACGAGACCGGGCGATACCCCGGCCAGTCGTGGCTCTGGCTGTACACCCTCTGGTACCAGATCGCGCCGTTCAACGCTTCCAGCAACGCCGACCTGCTCGTGGTGCTGGTGATGGTGGGTGCGACCACGCTTCTGCTACTCGTGCCGTTCATCCCCGGGCTGCGGGACATTCCCCGATGGATTCCCATCCACCGTTTGATCTGGCGGCGCTACTACGCGGAGCAGGCAGCCGGCCGCGGGGCCCGGACGTAGCGATCAACAGCCGGAGGCCTTCGTCCTTCGTAGCTGACACGGTGGCCGGTGCGCTCTCTCCCGCCTACGGGCAGAGCTGAGAGGAAGCTCGCTCGACGGGCCTGGGCTGAGCCCTGAGCGGAGGGACTTAGTCCCTCGACAGCTCGGGACCTTCTGCTCTTTGCCATGTCGAGAGACGCCTCGACAATGCCCTGTATGAAAAAGCCGGAGGATGCGCTCCTCGTAATCGAGAAGAACGGTCATACCAAGGTAGAAGAATGCACGGGGCCTGACGAGCTCGGGCACTGCCCGCTCGTCTCCTGGGGCGACGTCGTCCCGTGCGCCGGCAAGACGCTCGCGCCCAAGGCGGCAGGCGGTGCCCCACCGTGGCGCCTCGCCGTGGCGCCCGACGCCGATTCGTGTCCGATCCCCTCGCTGCCTCCAGCCAGGCGGTCGGTGTGGACCCTCGGAGCCCTGGTCGCGCTGATGGGCGCGGCCGTCGGTGCCACCGCCGCAACGCTCGTGGTGTTGGCCGTCACGAATCACAGCTCCACCTCTACGACTACGACGAAGGCTACCGCCACTGCTCCGGCGAAGCCGCCGGCCGCGGCTTCCGGTGGGCTCCTCACCGCCCCCAATGTTCAAGCCACCCTGTCGGACTACAAGGTCGTCCTACCTACGACCAACATCAGCAAGGGCATCAAGAGCCTCGAGGTAAAGAACGCCGGAGCCGTCCAGCACGAGCTGCTCGTCTTCCACCCGGCGGCGTCGATCGATCCGGCCAATCTGCCCCTGGGCCCCGACGGTAACGTCAACGAGGACGCGCCCGGAATCAACAAGATCAGCGACGGCGAAAACATCGACCCGACAAAGGACCAGGCCCGCCAGGTGGACCTCTCCGAGCCCGGCACCTATGCGTTCCTGTGCAACCTGCCCGGCCACTACAAGGCGGGCATGTGGACAGTGGTCACGGTGCCGTGACCAGTGGCGCCCGGCTGAGCCCGTCTGCGGCGCCCGGCCGGTGGATCCGGACGAGTAGACGGCGCCGCTCGCTCGCTATGACGACACCGCTGTGCAACCTGGATTGAGGAGGCGGTGATCATGATCAAGACACTCATCGTCGGGACGGCCGGATCAGATCACGCCCAGCACGCCGTCGCGGTTTTGCGGCACAACTCGCTCGGCAACTGAACGCCGAGGTTGTCTTGTCCACATTGCGGCACCTTTTCCCGACATTGATGGCGTCCACAAGCCTCTGACTCCGCGCCTTGACTCCGGAGCGGGGGGACCCCTGACCCGTGACGGGAGACGCCACCGACAATCCTGGGACGATCAGCCTCGCACAGGCATGCGGCCGGGATAACGGCCTGTCTCGGGGACGCTACTACGCGGAGCAGGCAGCCGGCGGCGGGGCCCGGACGTAGCGGTCAATCTCCCAGCGCCGCTCCAGCTGCGCGCAAGCCTCGACCACCGCACCTGACTGACTTTCGGCCCTGGTCTTCCACCACCATCGGCCCTGGCCGCAGCCCTCCGCTGCTTCCAGGATGGATCAGCGGTGATGAAGGCAGGCAACAATTCTCGCCCGCTGGCGGGGCGCGCCGGGCGGTGGAGCGCCACCCACTGGAGACTCGCCGTCGCTGGTTGGGCCGTCTTCGCAATAGTGGCGATCGTCATCGGCATCGCCGTGGGCACACAGAAGATGCGCGACGTCGACTATGGGACGGGCCAATCAGCCGCGGCGCAACGGATGCTCGACAGGGCTGACTTCCAGGCGCCGGCCGATGAGAGCGTGCTGGTGCAGTCGCCGACGCTCACGGTATCTGACACCGCTTTCCAAGCGGGCGTGGGCGATGTGATGGATGCGTTGTCGAGACAGCACGACGTCACCGGGCTTCGCTCGCCGCTGGACGCCGCCAACGGCGGGCAGGTCTCACGGGACCACCACTCGGCCCTTGTCCAGTTCCAGATTCGCGGCAAGCGCAACGACGCGGCCGATAAGGTGGCGCCGATCCTGTCCGCGGTGGCTGCGGTGCAGACAACCCACCCGCAGCTGACTGTGGCACAGTTCGGATTCGCCAGCGCGACCCACGAACTGAACAGCACCGTCGCCAAAGACTTCCAGCGTGCCGAAGTCACCTCGGTGCCGATCACGCTGGTCATCCTCCTCATCGCCTTCGGCGCCCTGCTCGCAGCGGGAGTACCTGTTCTGCTCGCGATCTCCAGTGTGCTGGCCACCACCGGCCTCGCCGCGCTGGTCAGCCACCTGGTGCCGGCCCCGGACGCGACGAATTCCGTCATCCTGTTGATCGGCATGGCGGTCGGCGTCGACTACTCGCTCTTCTACATCCGCCGCGAACGGGAGGAGAGGGCGAAGGGCCTCTCCCATCGAGAAGCCTTGTTCAAAAGCGCCGCGACGTCCGGGCAGGCGGTTCTCATCTCGGGCCTGACCGTACTGATCGCGATGTCCGGCATGCTTCTCACCGGCTCTGCGGTCTTCACCTCGATCGCGCTCGGCTCGATGCTCATGGTCGCCGTGGCGCTGATAGGGTCGCTGACCGTGCTGCCGGCCGTGCTCTCGAAGCTCGGTGACCGCGTCAACAAGGGTCGCATCCCGTTCCTGGGACACCGGCTCGGTCAGACGCCGACGCCGCGGATGTGGTCATTCATCGTCGACCGCGTGCTGCGGCGCCCGGCTCTCTTCGCTGTGCTCGCGGGCGGCGCGCTGGTTGCGCTCGCGATTCCGGCGCTGTCGCTGCACACCCAGTTGCTCAGCTTCACCGACCTGCCCAAGGACATCGCCATCATCCGCACCTACGACCATATCCAGCAGGCTTTCCCCGGTTCTCAGACCCCGGCGGAAGTGATTGTCCAGGCGAGTGACGTGACCGCCCTCGACGTCCAGCGGGGTATCTCGGCGCTGGAGGACGCGGCGCTCGCGTCCGGACAGATGACCCCGCCGATCGGCGTGAGAACGAGCTCGGACCGAACGGTGGCCTCGGTGTCCATCCCCCTCCAAGGCAACGGTGCCAACGACGCGTCCAAGCAGGCGCTGGACACGCTGCGCTCACGCGTCATCCCGCAGACCATCGGCGCGGTGAGCGGGACGACGGTCGCGGTCACCGGGGAGACGGCGGGGACCGCCGACTTCAACGACACCATCAAGAGTCACGCGCCGCTGGTCTTCGGTTTCGTCATCCTCTTAGCCTTCGTCCTGCTGCTGGTGAGCTTCCGCTCGATCGTCATCCCCATAAAGGCCGTCCTCCTCAACCTGCTCTCTGTCGCCGCCGCCTACGGGGTGCTGGTCCTGATCTTCCAGCACTCGTGGGCGGAAGGGATTCTCAACTTCCACTCAAACGGCGCTATCGCCTCATGGCTGCCCCTGTTCCTCTTCGTCATCCTCTTCGGCCTGTCGATGGACTATCACGTCTTCATCCTCAGCCGGGTCAAGGAGCTGGTCGACGGAGGCATGAGAACCAGTGAAGCCGTCGCCCAGGGGATCAAGGGCACCGCGAGCGTGGTAACCAGCGCAGCGATCGTCATGGTGGCGGTCTTCGCCATCTTCGCGACGCTGCACAGTCTCGACATCAAACAGATGGGCATCGGTCTGGCTGTGGCGATCTTCATCGATGCCACGGTCATCCGCGCCGTGCTCCTGCCAGCGACGATGAAGCTGCTCGGAGAATGGAACTGGTACCTGCCGCGCTGGCTCGAGTGGCTGCCGCGCGTGGGCTACGAGCCTGCGCCCGTCAGCCCAGCGGCCCTGCCTCTACCTCAAGGTTTGGCAGAGCGCGAGCCAGTGCCGGTCGCCTGACAGCCCGGGACATTCGTCCTCCCACGGCACGTGCCTTCGGCCCTGGCGTCGATGCCGCGGGATCCGCAGAGTGAGCGTATTGCGGGTCGGGCGAGTAGACAGTGCGGCCGCCCATGACGACAACCTGGATCTAAGGAGACCGTGACCATGATCAAGACACTTATCGTCGGGACGGACGGATCGGACCACGCCCAGCACGCGGTCGCGTTTGCGGCACAGCTCGCTCGGCAACTGAACGCCAAGGTCGTTCTTGTCCACGTTGCGGGACCTTTTCCGCCGTTGATGGCGTCCGCCGGCGGCTACATGACCTATACGCCCCAGGGCGTGATCGATGAGACGCGCGCGGCGCTCGAGACAAGGGTGCGCGAGGAGTTCGGCGCGCCGCTGGCCGAAGCCCGCGTCCCCTGGCAGTCACGCGTCGTGACCGGGTCGGCACCCACGGCTCTCAGTGAGGTGGCCACCGAGGTCGGCGCTCAACTCCTCATCGTCGGGACACGCGGGCTACACGGCCTGGGCGAATTCTTCCTGGGCAGCACCAGCCACGCGCTGACTCATCACTCGTCACTCCCGGTCATCGTCGTCCCGCTTCCTCCCAGTGAGGTCAAGCAGGCTCCACGTACCGCTGCCCTCGCGCCGGCGGTGGTCTGAGGTAGTGGATCGTCGCCGCGATCAAGCGACAGACCGCGTCATGAACGCCGACCTGAAGTCGCTTGTGCCTCAACACGTGATGGGAAGCGTCGACGTCGTCTGCGCGAATGGCAGCTCCTTGCACCTGGAACAGGACTGGCGAGTGGGCTTGGGTTGGTGGCTGATCGACGGGAAATGGCGCTGGCGACTCAGCGTGTCCGACGCGATTCGAGCAGCCCCGCGCGGACTGGGTCACGAGGTGCTCCTTGAAGCACAACGGCTCGCGCCGATGCTGCGGCTCTACGGAAGCCTGGGCGACTCTCCTGGACCAGCTCTTCAGCGAGCGCTCGAGGATCTGCAGAACCAGGTAGTCATGGCCCGAGCCCTGTACCGCGACGATCCGCGGATCGTGGGTCATCATCTCGCCGACCAACTGGTGGCATAGGGGGGACTTCGGTCATGGCAGTACCGGGATCAGAGGAACCGGGCAGCGGTGACGCGGGCGCGGAAGAGACCGCGGGGGGCCAGCACGGACGCTGGCTAGTCCAAGGTCATCTCAGGGGCCGGTGGGAGCCGGTCCGGATCACAGCTCGCCTGTTTCTCTGTCGTTCTTGGGACGACGCGGTCTCGGACAGGTCTCCCACCGATTCCCTATTCTGGAGGGCCCCCGAGCCCTCGTATCGAAGACATTCGTATTGTCGTCGCCGGCCCTGCTCGCGACCAGGGTCGAATGTCATCTCCTTGCTTGGTGCAGATGGCCGACGTGATGGTCCTTGTACTCGAGGTGCCGTGGCCTCCATCGCCGGCATTCAGCCGGTGCGCTGAAGGCGAGACCCGCTCACAGGCCTACTGGCTCGGCATTTTCCGCGGAGGCTCCACAGCGACTCCGCCGCGGTTCCCCCTGAACTCAGCCCGAGTTCAACAACCGATGATCAGTTTGTCGTGGTCGGGGCGCCCGGATTTGAACCGGGGACCCCCTGGTCCCAAACCAGGTGCGCTACCGCTGCGCCACGCCCCGAGGCGGCCAGCATAGGGCCTCCGCGGCCCGCCGCGGCCCCGAGACAACCGGTTTGCAATACGCGGGACGGTGCCCCCGGCCCACCCGCCAAACTGTCGCGCCATGGTCGACGTGCTGGACGCCATCATCGTGCTGCTCCTGGTCCTCGCCATCGGGTCCGGCTGGCGGCGCGGTCTCACCTGGGTCGGCCTGTCGCTGCTCGGCCTGCTCATCGGGCTGATCGTGGGCGCCGCGGTGGCGCCGGCCATCGCCAAGCACACCGCCGGACACCACCCCGGCACCCAGTCGCTGATCGGCACCGCCGTCTTTCTGGCGGTCGTCGCCGTGATCCAGGGCGTCGGCACTGCCGTCGGGTACCGCGCGCGCATGGTCACCGTGCGCTCGCGACTGGCGAGCATCGACACAGCCGGCGGCGCTGTGCTCGCCGCTCTCGGCGTCCTCGTCGGCGCCTGGTATCTCGGGCTCGTCTTCTCCGCCAGCCCCTTCGTCACTCTCGACCAGGAGATCCGTGACTCGGCGATCCTTCGCGGCCTCGACGACATCGCGCCGCGCCCCCCGGCGTTTCTCGGCTCGCTGCAGTCCCTCTTCCGCGGGCAGAGCTTCCCCAATCCCTTCGCCGGCCTGGCCCCCACCCTCCTCGGTCCGGTCCCCATCCCCGCCAATGTCGACACCCCGGGGGTCCGCGCCGCCCAGCAGGTCACCTCCAAGGTGCTGAGCCGCGGCTGCGGCGTTGAGGCGGGCTCGTCGTGGCCACTGGGCAGCGACTACGTGGTCACCAATGCCCACGTCGTCGCCGGCGGCCAGGCCGTCAGTGTCCAGGCCCCCGACGGGCACACCTACGACGCCACCGTGGTCCTGTTCGACCCCAATGTCGACGTCGCGGTTCTCCGGGTCCCAGGTATTGGGCTGCACGCGCTGCCGCGGACGAGCATCGATCCGCCGCGCGGTGTCACCGGAGCGGTTGTCGGCTATCCCGGCGGTGGCAGTGAGCAGGTGGTCCCCGCGGCGGTGCGCGGCACCGAGCAGGCGCAGGGTCGCAACATCTACGGCGACAACCTGGTGACCCGTGACATCGAGGTGCTCTCCGCCCAGGTGATTCCCGGCAACTCCGGCGGCCCGGTCGTCGATCTGCAGGGACGCGTCATCGGCATGGTCTTCGCCGCCAGCACGGTCGACCCCAATCAGGGGTACGCGCTGACGATGCCGCAGATCTCGGCGGACATCAACGCTGGGATGGGCCGCACCGCCGCCGCCTCCACCCAGGACTGCGCCGCCTAGCTGCGGCACCTCGCGGGGCCCTCAGGCGGTGGGTGCCGCCTCCATGTGCTCCGCCTCCCACTGCTCGAGCTCGGTGGTGAAATAGCGGACGCGCGTCTTCTTGTACTCCTTGGTCGAGTACAGCACCGCGTAGTCGTCGAGACCGGTGGCGTCCTTGATCGCCTCCACCACCCGCTCGCAGTCGCCCACCTTGCGACCGTGGATCATCGCGAACAGGTTGAACCGCCAGTCCTCGTAGACCGGCCGCTGGTAGCAATGCGAGACCGAGGCGAACTCCGCAACCCGGCGACCCAGGTCCTCCGCGCGCTCCTCGGGCACGGCGAACACGGCCATGGCGTTGGCAGCATAACCGGCGCGGCGGTGGTGCAGGATGGCGGCGACCCGGCGGAGGTGGCCACGCGTCTGCAGATCGGCCATGCCGGCGAACAGCTCGGCCTCGCTCATGCCCTGCTGGCGGCCACACTCCTCGAAGGGGTGCGGAACCAGGGGCATGTCGTCCTGTACCGCCCGGATCACCGCGATATCGCGCGGCGTGATCGGTGACTGCAGAGCGAAATCGCGCTGGATGCCGGTGTAGTCGGGGTCCTCGAGCCGGGTGACGTCCTTCTCACCGGTCATGTCGAGCTTGACCCCGATCTTGAACAGCTTGAGCGTCTGCAGCTTGCGCGTCACCTTCGCGCCACTCAGCTCGTGCAAGCGCTGCAGGGTTCGATCGATGTCGCTGCCGGGCGGGGTCGCCAGGGTGAACCAGAGGTTGAAGTCGTGATTGCGCTTGTAGTTGTGAGAGACGCCGGGATGCTCGCTGATCACCGCGGCGCCACGCTCGAGATCGGCGGCATCGAAGCGCATCGCCACCAGCGTCGACTGGTAGCCGAGGCTGCGGGTGTCGAAGATCGCCGAGATCTGGCGGATCACATGGCGCTCGCGCAGGGCGGCGAGCCGGGCGAGCACCTCGTCCTCGGTGGTCTCGAGCCGCTCCGCCAGCGTGGCATACGGCGCGTGGGCCACGGGGAATTCGGCCTGGACGAGGTTGAGAAGCTGCTGGTCCAGCTGATCGAGGTCGCGCACGACCGTCATTCTATCGCCATGGAGCTTCGCCCCCTTGGCGGCACCGCGGCGCTCGTCTCCCCTCTCGGGCTCGGACTGGCGGCGCTCGGCCGCCCCGGCTACATCACCATCGGCCACGGCGGCGATATGCCGCTGCACCGCGACGTCGCGGCCATGGAGACCCGCTGCCACGAGGTCCTCGACGCCGCGTGGGAGTCGGGGATCCGCTACGTCGACGCCGCCCGTTCCTACGGACTGGCCGAGCAGTTCCTCGCGTCATGGCTGGCGCGACGCGGGCTTGTCCGCGGGGCGCTGGCCATCGGCACGAAGTGGGGGTACACCTACACCGCGGGCTGGAAGGTCGACGCCGCGCAGCACGAGGTGAAGGACCTCAGTGTCTCGACGTTGCGGCGACAGGTCGCCGAGAGTCGCGCGCTGCTCGGCGACCATGTGCAGCTGTTGCAGATCCATTCGGCAACGATCGAGAGCGGCGTCCTCGACGACGCCGACGTGATCGCGGAGCTGGCACGCCTGCGTGACGGTGGGCTGGCGATCGGGTTGACCGTCACCGGTGCGGAGCAGGCGGTCGCGGTGCGCCGCGCCCTGGAGCTGGACCCCGGCGGCCGGAGGCTGTTCGCCTGCGTGCAGGCGACGTGGAACCTGCTCGAGCGGAGCGCCGAGCCGGCGCTGGCCGCTGCCCACGCGGCCGGCCTGGCCGTCATCGTCAAGGAGGCAGTGGCCAACGGCCGGCTTGCCGGAGGCGAGGTTCCGCAACCGCTGCGCGACGCCGCCTCTCGGCTGGGCGTCACGACCGACGCGCTGGCGATCGCCGCCGCCTTGAGCCGGCCGTGGGTGGGCGTGGTGCTCAGCGGTGCCGCCACCGTCGCCCAGCTGCGGGCCAACCTCGCAGCGCTCGCGGTGCTGTACACCGACGAGCTCGACGCCGAGCTCCAACCGGTGGTCGAGCCGCCGCGGGCGTACTGGGCGGCGCGCAGCGCGCTGCCCTGGAATTGACGTCGGGCTCGGCCCAGCCAGGGGTTGTCGATGGCGAACAGCCAGCGGCCATCGGACTGGCGGCGGACGACATCAACGTACCGTCCCTTCATCGACATGGGGTTGGCGGACGGGTCAGTGGCCTCCACCGTCCAGTCGCCGGCCACCAGAGCCAGGTCGCCCGTGGTGATCACGTTGAAGGCGACGCGGTCATGGTGCGCGACCGCCCGCCTGCCTGACAAGCCCTGCTCAGGGGCTGACCACCACCGTCACCGTCCACAGGCGCGACGGCGCGCCGCAGGCGGGAGTGCAGTGCGGGTCGTCGCTCGCCGTGAGCGTGGCGCGACCGCTGCGCTCGGCGACAAAGGTGCCGGTGGCGCTGCCGTCGGCAGCCGTCGAGCCTGATGTCCGGTGCACGGTTGCATCGTCGGACGAGGCCGGCTCGGTCCAGCGGTAGGGGCCGCCGGTCGCCGCCAGGCGCACCTGCACCGTGGTGCCGGCGCGGACCTGGATGGTGGCCCCGCCATCGCGATCGGTGACCACCACCGTCCCCGAGGCCGTCGGAGCGGGAGGCGGTGGCGGTGCCGGCGTGCGCGTGGCCGGGGTCGGGGTCACCAGGGCGCCGGTCCCCTGTCCTCCCGCGTGCGCGGTGGCGGCGGCGCTGAAGGCCCTGCTGCTGCTGGCCGTAGCCGTGGTGGCGGTGGTCGAGTCGGCGGAGCTGCTGCGGCTCGCCGTTCCACCCGCGGACGGGGCAGGGCGACCACTGCCGCAGCCGGTCAGCAGGAGAAGGACGGCGACGACGAAGCCAAGGCGGCGCACGGGACTGAAACGCTGCGGAGCCCGGGAGGTTCCCAAACCCACCCCTGAACATAGGACCGCCGGCCTCCCCTCTCAAGGAAGACCGGCGGGCCCTATCCGACGCTCAAATGATGGGGGACGCTTCTCAGCCCGGCAAGACGTGGGGAGCCGGTGTCGTCTTGAACCCTTCATGGGGCGCCTGTTGTCTCTGATCTATACAACGACGCTCACACAGAATGCTTGCGCTCGAATTGCCAAGGCGCCTAGGCGCGCAGAGAACGAACGTTCGACGTGCCGCCGGCACTGCGAGAATGACGGCTGTGGATTCGCTGCTGATGATCCCGGGGCCGACACCGCTGTCACCCGCGGTACGAGCGGCCCTCGCCGAGCCGATGCGCAGCCACACCTCGACCGAGAACGCCGCGAGCATGCGGCGCATCGCCGATGGAGTCCGGGCCTGTGTGGGCTCGAGGTCGGCGCGCGTCTACACCTTTGCCGGCTCGGGCACGCTGGCGATGGAGGCGGCGCTGATCAACCATGCCGCGCCGGGCGATCGCGTCGTGGTGTGCAGCCACGGCTTCTTCGGCGATCGCTTCAGCGAGATCGCGAGCGCCCACGGCATGCATCCGGCGACGGTGCAGGCACCCTGGGGCTCCGCCGTTCGCGTCAGCGATGTCGAGCGCGCCTGCAGCGAGAGCGCTGCGCCCGCAGTGCTCACCATCACCCACGTGGACACCAGCACCGGGGTGCTCGCGGACTGTGCCGGACTCGCCCGCATCGGACGTGATGCCGGTGCCATCGTCGTCGTCGACGGGGTCTGCGCCACCGGAGCCGTTGAGGAACTGATGGACGGCTGGGGCGTCGATGTCGTGCTCACCGGCGCCCAGAAGGCGCTCAGCGTTGCGCCCGGCCTCGCCGTCCTCGCGGTGTCGGAGCGGGCGCAGCATAGGCGGGCACAGCTCGACGTGCACGCCTATTACGCCGACCTGCAGCGGTGGGACCCGGTGGTCGACGATCCGACGCGCTACTTCTCGACCCATGCCACCGGTCTGCTGCGAGCTCTCGAGGTCTCGCTCGACGAGATCGCCGCCGAGGGGTTGCCAGCGCGATTCGCCCGGCATCGCCACGTGGCCGAGACGCTGCGCAGCGGATTTGCCGAGCTGGGCTTCGAATCGCTGGCCGGGACCGACGTCCTGGCACCGACGCTCAGCGTCCTGTCGGTCCCATCCGGCGTCGACGAGGCGGCGCTGCGGCGCGGCCTGGCGGAGCGTGGAGTGGTGGTGGCGGGAGGACTGGGTCCCTTCGCCGGCCGCGCCATCCGCGTCGGGCACATGGGGACTGTGGGCGACGCCGAGGTCAGCAGAACGCTCGAAGCAGCGTCGAACGCCCTCTCGGACCTGACCTAGCCGCTCATCCGATCGCGTTGTACAGCCAGTTGGCCTCGAAGGCATCGTCGGGATCGAGCACCACGCCGGCGCGGTCGAGCGTCGCCTGCATGCGCCGGAGCAGCTCGGTGGCGAGCTCGCGGTCACCGCTCGCGAAAGCGAGGGCAGCGCGGTTGAGGTCGGTCATCGCCCTCTCGTAGGGATCGTCAAGGTTGCGGATGCTTCCGCACTCGTCGAAGCATCGTGCCGCGGCGTCGACGTTGCCGCGATGCAGCTCGACGTGGCCGAGGTTGTGCAGCTCCGTCGCCACCCCGCGGCCGTCACCGATCTCACGGTTGAGCTGCAGGCTTTCGGCATAGAGCTCGGCGGCGGCATTGTAATCGCCGGCGAGCCGCGTCCCGACGGCCAGCATGTGCAGGGGGGCCGCGCCCGCCTGCGCATCCAGGTCGCGGGTGAGCACGCGCGCCTCGGACGCCATCGCGCGAACCCGCGCATAGTCGCCGGCGCGGAGGGCGACGCGACTGAGCCCCACCAGCGCTAGCGCTTCGGCCTCCTCGTCACCCAGCGTCCGCGCCACCTCGAGGGCCGCCTTGTTGCGGGCTTGCGACTCGTCCCGCGCGCCTGCCCGGAAGGCGAGCAGCCCGTCTCCGTACAGCGCGAGGGCCCGGGCGCGAGATGGCCTCCCCTTTCCGGTATCGAGTACGGACGCCAGCAACCGGCGCCCGCCGTCAACATCGCCCGAGAGCAGCCAGAGACGCCAGACGTTCGCCACCAGCTCGGTAGCGGCGTCCTGCTCTCCGTTCTGGGTCAGCCAACTCGCCGCTTCCAGCAGCCCTTCCCGCTCGGGCGTCAGGCGGTCAACCCACGACGCCGCGTCGGGCCCCGCCAGCCTGGCCTCGCGCGCGAGCGCAAGCAGCCGGTTGGCGTCGGCCGAGTCACCGCGGATCGGCACGGTCGAGGTTCCAATGCCGCGCCACGCTGCACAGCCAGTTCTCTTCGTCGAGGGGCGTGAGGTTGAACAGGGTGATGGTGCGCTGGCCTCCCTCGAGGTCGCCGTAGAGCAGCTCGATGAAGAGCGGCTGTCGGCCGGCGATGGCCCGCGCCAGCGGCTCGCGATGGGGATCGTCCGGTTCGCGGATGGCACCCTGCCAGAAGCCGGTGTCGCCCGGTGGCACGTAGAGGTCGCGGGTCAGCCGGCGGAAGGTGTCCGGCGCCGGTGGTGGGCGCCGAGCGTCGGGTCGCTCTGTCATCGGGTACCACGCGTGGAGCACCGCGATGCCGGAGCCGACGTTGCGCAGGCTCATCGTCAGGTAGATGACGTCGGCGGTCACCTCGACCGCCGCTCTCCCGCCGGTCACCTTGGTGAGGTGGTCGTCGACCCAGGTGACCTTCTGGACTGGGTCATCGAAACGGGAAGGGAACAGGAGCGGGCGCAGTCCCGCCTGGAGGGTCCGCTCCGCCGTTCGCGCCGCGCCGTTGGCGGACCGCACCGAGGCGAAGGTGGCGACCGCCAGCACCAGGGTGCCTCCGGCCGTGGCCAGCGCCGAGATCGTGGTCCAATCGGCCATCCGCGGACGGTACGCCGAGATCGGGCGGTTCGACCACCTTCCCGATGGCGGGTCGGGGGCCCCTGCGCCATACTGGGTCGCGCTCGTCCAGCAGAGGGTGGAGACGAGAGGAGGACTGTGATATGGCCGACGACGCGACGAGACTGGCCCGTGAGAATGTCGACGCCTTCAACGCCGGTGACTGGCAACGCTTCAAGGCGACCCTCGCTGCCGACTCCGTGTACAGCGAGCTGGCAACCCAGCGCAGCGTGCGCGGCCCCGATGAGATCGCGGCAATCAGCCAAGGGTGGAGAAGCGCCTTTCCGGACGCCAAAGGCACGGTGACCAACGCGATCGGCGCCGGCGACCAGGCGACCATCGAGATCACCTGGGAAGGCACCCAGACCGGTGATCTGGTGGGACCGATGGGCACCATCCCGGCGACGGGAAGGCGGGTGAAGGTTGCCGCTGTTCAGGTGGTTCGGGCCGCCGGCGGGAAGCTCACCGAAACGCGACACTACTTCGATCTGATGGGCATGCTGCAGCAGCTGGGCGCGATGCCGGCGGCTGCGCAGCGCTAGGAGCACCGATCACCGAGAGGCCGGGGCAATTTGCTCCGGCCTCTCTCGCACATCGCGCTCACCTGATTCTTATTTGGTTCGCAAAATCGTCGGTGGCATGCCCCACACGGTGCTGATCGTCGAGGACGACGTCGCTATCCTCGACGCGGTGATGCGGGTTCTGGAAGCGCTGGATCTCACTCCCTGACGCCGGCGAGCCTGCGCGTCTCCGCCGCGTACCAGGCGAGGCCCATCGCCTCGAACCTCGCGAAGGCCTGCTCGATCAGCGAGCCGTCGTCCCGAACCAGGCCGAGCGCGCGCTGGGCGAAGGGCTCCAGGAGTGTGCCCGACCGAAGGTGCCTGGCTGCCTCGCCTTCCACGCCGGCGCGGTCGCGAAGCGCGGCGAAGCCGTCAAGGCAGGCGATCGTCCCTGACAGCGAATTCCAGCCCGAGCGCGGCAGGTGTGCCGATTCCGCCAGGAGCCGCTCGACCCGAGCAAGGTCACCGTGGACCAGCGCGAGCCGGATGCGGGGGCCGTCGAGGGTGAGGCCGAAGCCCCTCGCCCCGAACGCGTCCGCCTCGGCCTCGAGCGTGGCCGCCGACGCCAGATCGCCGGCGTGTCCGCAGCCCAGCGCGGTGAGCAGCAGTGAACGGGCGTTGCGGACACATGGCGTCGCCTGGTTGGCCCGCACCGCAGCCTCGGTGACGGGACGCCGTTGAACGATGGCGGGCCAACCCGCACAGAGGTCTTCGAGCTCGAGCCACATCGCAGCGCCATGCAGTCGGTGGTGGGCACTCAGGGTCATGCAGATCTGCTCGCACTCGGCCACCAAGGGTCGTGCCTGGGCGAGCTGACCGACCGCTTCGAGGCACTGGATCAGGTCTTCGAGGATGTCGTGTCGATGGTCGGGATCGCTGATCCTCGCGATGTTGTCATGGCAGTGCCGCGCCCACTCGAGTGCCTCCTCGTATTGACCGACCGCGAACGCACTCTCTTCACGCGCAGCCCAGGCATGGCACTCGAGCTCGAGATCGCCAAGTCGTTCGGCAGCGACGCATGCCTCACCGGCGGCGACAGCATCGTTCGTGAAGTAGGCTCGGGCGATCAATGCGCGGACGTGGGCCGCGCTCTCCAGGGCCGTGAGCTCGAGTGCTCGCCGTATCCAGTCCTCGTCGCGAGACCGCGCGTCGGCAGCATCGCGCCACATCCCGCCTCGGATCGATGACTGGAAGACGACCTCACTGTACAGCTCGCCACGAAGTCGCGGATCATCAGTCAGCTCGAGAGCGTGATTGAGCGCATCCACGAATGCGACGCCGTCGTACTTGAGAGCCTGCGCGCGTCCGATCAAGCGCCACAGGCCGGCATCCTGACCCGAACGCAGCTCGAGCGCCCGTTGCAACAGCTCGATCGCGTCGTCGATCTCATACCGGGTGATGGCGAGCTCTGCCGCACGGCGCAGGCAGTCGTCAGCCTTCGCCCGCAGGCGCGGCAACTCGTCTTCGCGCCCCGCCCAGGCAAGATCGGAATCCTCGAGCCGGACCGCCGCGGCGTAGTGGTGCGCCAGCAGCGCCGCGAAGTCATCGCGACCCTCCGCTCGTGGTTCCATCCACCGGGCGAACCCGGCGTGCAACTGGGCCCGCCGGGATGCCGTCAGCGACGCATAGGCGACCTCGCGTATCAGTCCATGCTTAAATGTGTACTCGCGCTCTCCGCCGACTCGCGAGCCAGGCTGGCGGCGGATGAAGTCACGCTCTTCCAATACCCGGAGGTTCGGCTGGCCCTCTTCGAGCAGCTCGTATACCGGCCCAGACCAGAACGCCCGCCCGATCACCGACGCCGCCTGCAGTGCCTCCTTCTCGTCGGGACCGAGCAGATCAATGCGCGACGCCAACAGCGTCTGCACCGAGTCCGGCACCACGAAGCCTCTCTGGTCACCGGACTCGATCCAACCTTCGTCAGCCCGCGCGAGACGGCCTTCGTCGATCAGCGCGCGCAGCAATTCCTCAACGAAGAACGGGTTGCCCTCGCCCCGGTCGATCACCAGCTCACGCACCCAGTTCGGGGCATCCGCGTCGAGCAGCCGGTCGACCAGGGTGGCGGCAGCCTTTGAGTCCAGCGGCTCGAGTCGCAGCGCGGTCGCCACCCATGGACCCCCCCGCTCCAGCAGCTCGGGCCGGCACGTGCAGACGAGGAGCAGAGGCCCGCGCACGTCATCGAAGATCCGATCGAGGAGGTCGAGGAGCGGTCCGCCGGCCCAGTGGATGTCTTCAACCACAAGAACCACCGGACGTTGCGCGGCCTGCTCCTCCAGAAGCTCGATCCATGCTTCCTGCAAGCGGTCGCGAGCCGCCAGGGGATGCAGCCCTTCGCTGACGTCGATGCCGAAGGTCAGCCCGAGGATCTGGCGCTGCCCCAAGGCTGCCAGCGCCGCCTGCTGGGAGTCGCTCTCCAGCAGGCCGAGATGCTCACGCAACACCTCGGCGAGCGGCGCGTAGCTGTTCCCCTGGCCGTACGCGCGACAGCGGCCGGTACGCCGCAGCGGTTCGGGGGACAGCGAGCCCAGCCAGTCCCAGAGTTCGCGCACCAACGTCGTCTTGCCGACGCCCGCCTCTCCGACCACGGTCACCATCCGAGGACGTTCGGTCACGGCGGCGTCGTCGTAGGCGCGCCGGAGGACGTCGAGCTCACCCTCCCGGCCGACAAACACCCGGCCGAGCCAACCGACACCGCGCGGACGCGTCTGGGAGAGGGCGCGGATCAGGCGCCGGCACCGCACCGCGTTCGGCTTTCCCCTGACCTCGAGGGCGATCGATTCGGCGAACTCGAAGGCACCGCCGGCCATCGCGGCTGTCCGGTCCCCGACCAGGATCTGGCCCGGCTCGGCTGCCTGCTCGAGGCGGGCGGCGATGTTGACGGCGTCGCCGCTGACGAAGGCACTCCCCGCGGACGCCGCGCCGACCACCACCTCGCCACTGTTGACGCCGATCCGCACCGAAACCGTGTCGCCGAAGAGCTCGTCGAGTCGACTCCGCATCGCCAGGGCCGCGTGCAGGGCGCGCTCGGCGTGATCCTCGAGCGCCGCCGGCGCGCCGAAGGCGGCCATGACCGCGTCACCGGCGAATTTCTCGATGGTGCCACCGGCGCGCTCGACCTCGGCCGCGGTGGTGCTGTAGAAGCGGTCGAGCCGGGCGCGGGTGCGCTCCGGGTCGCGATCCGCGTCGGCGAGAGCGGTCGAGCCGACGAGGTCGGCGAAGACTATGGTTGCCAGCTTGCGCTCGCTCGCCGCCATAGCGCGGATTGTGAACTGCCCGTGGACGCAACGCCGCTAGCCACGCCACAACCTCAGCCGCCGCCTTCGCTGTGGCGGCATGCCGACTTCAACCTGTTGTGGGCCGGGGAGACGGTCAGCGAGGCGGGCACCGCCATCAGCGAGCTCGCCCTGCCGACCCTGGCGGTGCTGCGATTTCGGGCGGGTCCCCTGGCGGTCGGGGTGCTGGTCGCCTGCCTGCGCCTCCCCTTTCCCTTCCTGGCGCTGCCGGTCGGGGCGATGGTCGACCGCTTCTCACGCCGTCGACTCGCCATCGCCGCCGACGTGGCGCTGGCCGCGGTGGTCGCCGCCATCCCCATCCTCGATGTCAGAGGCATGCTGCATCTGTGGACCCTCGACATCTTTGCGCTGCTCATCGGTGCGTGCAGCGTCGTCTTCGACGTCGCGCTGCTGGCGTTCATCCCCAGCCTGGTCGGCAACCGGCTGCTCCCGACCGCGATGGCCCGATTCGAGGTGACCTTCGGCACCGCGTCGGTTGCCGGACCGGGGCTGGGCGGCATCCTGGTGCAGGCCTTCGGTGCGACCCGGGCGATCATCGGCGACGCGGTGTCCTACCTCGTGTCACTGGCCTGCCTGCTGGGGCTGCGCACCCGCGAGGCGGCGGCCGCGGCGACCGACATCGGCATCCGCGGAAGCATGGCCGAGGGGGTGCGCTTCGTCTTCGGTGACCCGGTGCTGCGCAGCCTGGTGGTTTTCGTCGGGCTGGCCATCATCGGCAGCCACGCGGTCGAGGGCATCGAGGTCCTTTTCGCCTACCGCAGCCTGCACCTCACGCCCGGGGAGCTCGGCGGCGCGCTGATGGCGATGGGCGCCGGCGACCTGGTCGGCACGGTGTTTCTGGCGCGGATGCTGCGTCCTCTGGGTCCGGGGCGCGCCATCGCCATCACCGGTGCCATCGCAGCCGGCATCACCGCCTTCATGCCGCTCGGACTGGTCGCCCCTCCCCTGCTGGTGCTGATCGCCGTCTTTGTGACCGCCGGCGCCTTCAGCGCCGTCGAGGACATCGGCCAGGTCACCCTGCGGACGCTGCTCACCGAGGACCGGATGCGCGGGCGCATGACCGCGATCTTCCGCACCGTCTTCTGGGGCGCGTGGCCGGTCGGCAGCATCCTCGGCGGGGCCGTCGCGGCGGGGGTTGGGACGGCCCAGACCATCATCGGGGCCAGCCTGTTGGCAGCCGCCGCCTCGCTGGCGATGCTGCTCACCCCGGCGGGACGGGTGAGGCGACTGCCCGACGCCGAGGGCAGCTGAGCACCCCCAGCGGGCACCCGGCGGTCAGCAGCCGGCGGGGTCGGGGGTGGTCAGGTCGGGATGCACCCCGGCGGTGATCTGCTGGTCGTCGGCGAGCCGGTGCAGCAGTGCCAGCAGCTGCTCGCGCTCGGCGGGGCCGAGCGGGGCCGAGACCCTCTGCTCGTGGGCCATCGCGACCTCGAGCGCCTGCTGCAGGAGGCGCCGGCCCTCGGCGGTGACGTAGAGGCGGCGGACGCGGCGGTCGGCGGGGTCGGGATGCCGCTCCAGCAGCCCGCGCCGCTCGAGCTCGTCGACGATCGCCACCATCCGGCTGGCCGGAATGTTCAGGGCCTCGCCGAGCGCCTGCTGGGTCTTGCCCTCGTTGAACGCCACCAGGCGCATGAGCAGGAACTGGCGCGGTTCCAGGCCGAGAGGCGCCATCACCTGCTGGAAGCGCCGGGCCATCACGAACCCGAGCTGGGAGAGCAGGAATCCCACGCTCGAGGGCGCCTCGCCGATGTTGACCGGACCCTCCGCCGGCTTGACATCACTCACGGCGAAATATTATCCTTCTGTAACAATTAGTGGTGACAATAATATTAGACCCTTAAGATTCCGCCTGGAACCCGAGAGGAGGTGAGTATGGCATCGCGCGCCGACCAGAGCATCCTTGGGCGTGTGGCGAGGCTGGTGCTCCGGCACCGGCGGATGGTCTTCGCCGCCTGGGCCGTCCTCTTCGTCGCCGGCATCGGCGCCGCCGGGCCGGTGTCGAACCGCCTGACCATCGACTTCTCGCTGCCCGGCCAGCCCGGCTACGAGACCGCCAGGCAGATCACCCAGGCCTTCGGCAACGGCGGCCAGGATCCGCCCTCGATCGCCGTGGTCACCCTTCCCGCCGGCCAGTCGGTGCGCGCCGACGGCGCCGCCCTGGCCGCCGCCTTCGCCCAGGTCAGCCGGACTCAACCCGATCTCCGGGTGGTCGACTACGCCAACACCGACGATCCCCGCTTCATCACCAACGACGGCCGCAGCACCTTCGCGCTGCTCTTCGCCCCGACGCCGAAGAGTTTCGGCGCGTCAACGGCGGTGGACACCGCCCAGTCGACGATTCGCCATGCCCTGCCCGCCGCTGATCGGGTCGCCATGACCGGCCTCGACCAGCTGGCGACCGGCGGCGACACCAAGGGGCCCGGGGTGCTGCTCGAGACCCTCGTCGCCGGGGCCGGCGCGCTGGTGATCCTCGGCATCGTCTTCGCCTCCTTTCTCGCCCTGGTGCCGCTGCTCGTCGCCGCGGTGTCGATCCTCTCGACCCTGCTGATCGTCCTCGGTCTGACCTACCTGACCGACATCTCCTTCATCGTCGAGTTCCTCGTCTCGCTGGTCGGCCTCGGCGTGGCCATCGACTATTCGCTGCTGCTGGTCACTCGCTGGCGGGAGGAACGCGCCCGCGGCGCCGACAACGCCACCGCGGTCACCACCGCGGTCGCGACCGCAGGGCGTGCCGTCATGCTCTCCGGCCTCACTGTCGGCATCGGCCTGCTCGCCCTGGTGGTGCTGCCGGTTCCCGGGCTGCGCAGCGTCGGCTTCGGCGGCATGTTGATCCCGCTCGTCTCCGTCACCGTGACCCTGACCCTGCTGCCCGCTCTTCTCGGTGGCATCGGACAGCGAGTCGACTGGCCGCGGCTGCGGCACGAGAACCACATCAGCCGGCCATGGTCGGCGTGGGCTCGGATGATCGTCCGCCGCAAGGTGGCCGCCGCGGCCGTGGGAGCGGCTCTTCTCGCGGTGATGGTGGTGCCGGTCTTCGGCCTCACCGTGGGACAGACCAGCCCCGCGGCCGAAGCCCAGAACGGCGTCGCTCACGACGCTTACCAACAGCTGGTCTCCGGTGGGGTTCCCGCCGGCGTGCTCACTCCGATCGAGGTGCTCACCCACGCCGATTCGGCGCAGTCGGTCCGCGCTCGTCTTGCCTCGGTGCCCGGCATCACCACTGCCGATCTGCCGTCGGGTGGCGCGGGGACGCGCAACGGGCTGAGCGACGTCATCGCGCTGCCGCAGAACGAGACGGTCAACAGCAACACCCTCGCCCCGGTCGATGCCACCAAGTCGGCGCTCAGCGGCGTGCCTGGAGTGGTCGGCATCACCGGCATGGGTGCCATCCAGCACGCCTACAGCGATGCCGTCTTCAGCAACTTCCCGCTGATGTTCTCGCTCATCGCCCTGATCACCTTCATCGTGCTGATGCGCGCCTTCCGCTCACCCCTGCTCGCCTTCAAGGCGGTGCTGCTCAATGTCGTCTCCCTGGCGGCGACCTTCGGGCTGCTCACCTTCTTCTGGCAGCAGGGTCACGGCTCCAACCTCATCTTCGGCATCCCGGCCACCGGCGCCATCACCTTCTGGGAACCGCTGATGGTGTTCGCATTCCTCTACGGCCTGTCGATGGACTACGAGGTGTTCATCCTCACCCGCATCCGTGAGGAGTACGACCGAAGCGGGTCGACCACGCGCGCCGTGGTCGAGGGGCTGGGACGCACCGGCCGCCTGGTGACCAGCGCGGCGCTGATCCTGTTCCTTGCCTTCGCCTCGCTCGCATCGGCCCCCAACACCGACATCAAGGTGCTGGCCACCGGCCTCGGCGCCGGCATCCTGCTCGACGCCACCGTGGTGCGGGCGCTACTGGTGCCCGCGCTGGTCGCCTGGTTCGGGAAGTGGAACTGGTGGATGCCGCCGGCACTCGAGAAGCTGCTCCGCCTCTCCCCGACCGCCGCCGCTCAACCGCAACGCGTGGAAACCGCAGCGTAGGTCGCTCCTGGCAGGCTGCTGAAGGAGGTTCGATCTCTTTCAGCCGGCGACGCGGCGGTCCCCGAGGCAACGCTCACAGAGCGAATCGAACGATGCAGATCGCCCCGCCGACCAGGCAGTAGATCCCGAAGGGCGTCAGGGTGCGGGTTCGGAAGTAGCGCATCAGGAACGCGACCGACACGTATGCCCCGGCCGCGGCGACCAGGCTGCCCGCGATGACCTGGCCATGGATGTGGGCTCCCGCCGAGCCGAACAGCGCGGGCAGCTTGAGGATGCCCGCGCCGAAGATCGCGGGAGTCGCCAGAAGGAAGGCGAACTTGGCGGCGTCCTCGTGGTCGAGGCCACGCAGCAGCCCCGCGACCATGGTGATGCCCGATCGACTGATCCCCGCCAGCAGGGCCAGCGTCTGGAACAGCCCGATCACCCCCGCCTCGCGGTAGTCGAGCGTCTGCAGCTGTCGGTGGCCGGTGCCGCCGGCGGCAAGCGCCCCGACGCTGCGGCGTTGCGCCACCACCTGGTTGGTGCGCAGCTCGGCCCGACGGCGCAGGCGTTCCCCCACCAGCAGGATGGCGCCATTGATGGTCAGGAACACCGCGGCGGCGAGCGGCTTGGCGAACACGGTGCGGAAGACGTGCTCCAGCAGCAGCCCGGTGATGCCCACCGGAATGGTGGCGATCACGATCAGCCAGGCGAGCCGCTCGTCGGAGCTGCGCATCTCCCACAGGCCCTCACGAAACACCCGCACAACGCTGCGGATGAAGCCTCGGATGATGCGTTCCCAGTCGCGCCGGTAGTAGACGAGCAGGGAGACCGCCGTGGCGACGTGGAGCGCAACGATGAAGCTGAGGTAGGTCGACGATTCGCTGTTGTCCTGCGAGGACTCGGTGACCAGGTGCTGCCAGTCGCCGCCGATCAGCGCCGGCACCAGCACCGAGTGACCGAGGCTGGAGACGGGGAAGAGCTCGGAGACACCCTGCAGCAGCCCGATGATGATCGCCTGCAGGTAGGTCAGCACCGAGATCCTCCATGGCAGCGGCCGAGGTGCGCGTCGCCGTCACGACGATGCGGCGGGGGGCCGGGGGAATCCTACCCCGGAAGCTGCGCGGTGAGGGCCGCATAGACCGCATCGATCAGGGCGCGGTTGCGGGGATTCTGCCAGCGCGGTCCCATCTGGTTAGTCACATAGCCGAAGGCGACGCCGGCGTCCGGGTCGCAGAAGCCGAGCGAGCCGCCGGCACCGAAGTGACCGAAGGTGCGGGGATTGGGTCCGAGGAGTCGCTCGGCCTGGGTGAGCTGGAAGCCGAGCCCGAACCGCGAGCGGCGGTGCAGGATGAGATCATCGCCGTAGACATGCTCGGCGGTGGCTGCCTCGAGCACGCCCTGGTCGATGATTCGAATGCCACCGGCGATGCCCCCGGCGGCGAGCGGTGTGTAGACGCGGGCGATGCCGCGCGCGCTGGCGTGGGCGTTGGTCGACGGGATCTCGGCGGCTCGCCAGGCGCGGGTGTTGACGACGCCGGATCCGGAGAGACCGGCGGGGTTGGCGTAGGCGTTGTGCTCCATCAGCTGCGCCTCGGCCAGCCCGACCGGCTCGGTGTCGGAGAAATGCGGACCGGGCCAGATGAACTCGGCGACGCGATGCTCGTCGGCGTCGCCGAGACCGATGTGCACGTCGGCGTCCAGCGGGATGGCGACCTCATCGCGGAAGACCGTGCCCAGGGTGCGGCCGGTGATCCGCCGCACCACCTCACCGGCGAGGTATCCGAAGGTGTTGACGTGGTAGCCGTGCGCGGTGCCTGGCTCCCACCACGGCGCCTCGGCGGCGAGCGCCGCGGTCATCCGCTGCCAGTCGAGCATCGCCCCCGGCGGCAGCCGGCGACGCACCGCCGGCAGGCCCGCCTGGTGGCTGAGCACCTGCCGGACGGTCACGGCCTGCTTGTTCGCGACCCCGAACTCGGGCCAGTGGCGGGCGACCGGGTCGTCGACGCGCAGCAGCCCCTGGTCGACGAGCCGGTGGACGCAGAGGGCCGCCATCGCCTTGCCGACGGAGAAGACGTTGACCAGGGTGTCGCGCTCCCACGCGCGGGTCTGGGCGGCATCGGTGTGCCCTCCCCAGAGATCGATGACGACGGTCCCGTCGACGGCGACACAGACGGCGCCTCCCAGCTCGCCGCGGGCCGCGAAGTTACCGGCGAATGCGTCGCGCACGGCGCCGAACCCGGAGTCGCACCGGCCGTCGATCACAGGCATGCCCGAGGTGGCACTCACCACCAGCGGAAGGCGTACAGCACCAGCAGGCTGGCGGCCATCAGCACCAGAAGGAGGGCAAGGCCGACGATGCCGCTGACCCACAGCAGGAGGAGCAACGTCTGGATGGCGACCACGGCGCCGGCGGGGCCCATGTCACCACCATAGTGAAGCTGGAGCCAGGCAGCGCTCTTGGTCCGGCATCAGCCGGCCGCGTTCGGTATCGCCGTCGGATGCTTGGGCTGGTACAGCGCCAGCTCGCCCCCGCCCGGGATGCTGAACGAGGTGGCCAGGCCGAATCGCTCGTCGGCGATCGGCTTGGTGAAGACCACGCCCTTCCCTTTGAGCTCCTCGACCGTTGCCTCGATGTCGTCGCACATCAGGTAGAGCTCGTGCTGAGGCGGGCCTTCGGTGGGATGGACACCCAGCTCCGCGGGTGGCAGGGCGAAGATCAGCCACCCACCACCGGCGTCGACCGACGGCAGCCCGAGCACGTCGCGGAAGAACGCACGGACCCCGTCGGGGTCGCGGTTGAAGAGCAGCGCGTGAACCCCATTGATCATCGACTCACCTCCCGCGCAGGTGCGCCGCTGGCGAGCCGCTCGAGCGCCTCGCCGTCGACGCGATGTGTGGTCCAGTCATCGAGCGGCCTTGCTCCGAGTGACCGGTAGAAGGCCAGCGCCGGCTCGTTCCAGTCCAGCACCGCCCATTCCAACCGGCCGTACCCGCGAGAGGTGGCGAGGCCCGCGACATGGGCGAGGAGCGCGCGTCCGGTACCGCCCCGCCGATGCTCCGGCCGGACGAAGAGGTCCTCCAGCCACAACCCGGGGCGGCAGAGAAAGGTCGAGAAGGTCGTGTACCACAGGGCGAAGCCGACCGCAGAACCGTCCACCTCGGCGAGCGCCGCCTCCGCCACGGGTCGGGGGCCGAAGAGGTGTTCGTGCAGGAGCGCCGCGTCACCGGTCGCCTCGTGGCCGAGACGCTCGTACTCGGCAAGCTCGCGAACCAGGCCGAGGAGGACGTCGGTGTCGGACGCGGTGGCAGGGCGAATCTGCAGCATGAGCGGATGATGCCGGGTCGACTACGCGCCGCGGAGCCGGCCTGCCACGAGCGCCGCCGAAACGACGAGCAAGGCGGCGATGCCGCTCACCCCGGCCCCCTGCCTGAGCGGCGAGCGGCCCGTCCGGAACGTGTGGACCACAATCCGCCCGGCAGCCCCCAGCACACCGAATGCAGCCGAGAGCCCGATCGAGACCCACGCCACTACCGTACCGATAGCTCCTCGATGAGCGCGCGCGCGTAATACCGCTCCCACGGTTCGTCGCGCTGCTCGGCGGTGTATTCCCGGTCGAGCCTGACCAGCTGGTACATGAGCGCGCTCCGGATCGGCTTGCGACCGAGCAGCTGGGGCAGCTCGGACAGGTTGATCAGCCAGTCCGCATACCACGATGCCCAGTCGGGGTCGTCGCCGTCCACGATGCGATACACACGGTGGTGAGTCTCGGCGGCTTCGTGGAGCAGGTCCTGGATGCGCGCCCCGACCGCGTTCATTGCTGTCCGCAGTCTACGCGGCGCGACCTCGGAATCGCCGGGATGTCCGTGCGAAAACGCCGGCTCAGCTGCTGATCCGGAGTCCGAGCGCGTCGGGCGCGACCAGGCCGTGCTCGGCTTTGAGCCGGTCGTCCACGTATGCCCGCTCCCATCGCCCGTGCCTTGGATCCCAGCACTCCAGGATCAGGTCGGCGACCTCGGTGGCGATGCGCACCCGCTCCCTGGTGAGGGGGGCGGTCCAGGCACGGTGCAACTTCTGATGGATGAATTGCAGGCACTCGTCGATCGAACCGGTGAACTCGATCTCATCCGTCCGCCAGTTGTGGACGTGACACAGCTCGGGACGCTGCACAGCGACCAGCCCCGCTCAATCCCTCTCTGCTTCGGACCGGGCCGGGGAAGAGCAGGGGGACCCGAGCCGTGCTACCGCAACGTCGTGCGACGACGATCTCGGTGAGGAGCATACAGCGTGCGCTTGCGGGAAGGCGGTCGTCGGCACGGTGGCGTACCGACCTGACGAGCACTCGACGCTCCCATCGGGCCCCAAACAGGAGATACTGAATCGCCAATGGAACGGGATGCCCCCGCCCGGGCTTCGGCACTGCGGCCGCCCCCGCTGCTGCGTGGCCGGCTGCATCAGTACTGCTTCTACGGCTCGATCGTCATCGCCCTCAGCCTCGTTGCCCTGGCGCCATCTGCGAGATCGCGAGCGGCCGTCGCCGTCTACTCGCTGGGACTCGCCGGCTGCCTGGGCACCAGCTCCCTCTACCACCGCGGGCGCTGGTCAAGAGAGGTGAAGGAGTGGCTCAGTCGCATGGACCGCTCGATGATCTTCCTCCTGGTCGCGGGCACCTTCACGCCGATCTGTCTGCTCGCCATGCGCGGCTGGGTGTCCCTCGCGCTTCTCCTGGCGGTATGGGGCGGTGCCGCGGCGGGCATCGGGATGACCCTGCTGTGGCGTCATCCCCCCACGGCGGCAGAGGTGATCCCCTACCTCACCCTCGGTTGGCTCGGTCTCATCGCCGCCCCGCAGGTCATCCACAGCCTGGGTTGGACGGCGTTCGGGCTGCTCGTCGGCGGGGGTGCCCTCTACAGCATCGGTGCCGTCGTCTACGCACTCGAGCGGCCGGACCCATGGCCGAGGGTCTTCGGATTCCATGAGGTCTTCCACTGCTTCGTCGTCGCCGCCGCCGGCTTGCATCTCGCCGTCATCGGGCTGTTCGTGCTGCCCCATTCGTCGCTCGCCTGAAGGGTTGCGACCCATCTCGTGACCCTCTGAGAACGGTGCCGAGCCGTCGGCTCTGTCACACTGGGTGAGGTCGGGCACATCTCCTGCCTCAGCAGGACGCCGGGCAGGAGGAGGCATGGCGCAGTTGAGGGTCGGCCGCAGTGGCGTGGCTGCGCGCGACGGCGCGTTCGACGTGATGGTCGCCGCCGCCGAGTCCCTGGTCGTCCGGGGCAGGGAGCAGGGACGTCTGAGACCCGACGAGATCCTGCAGGCCTTTCCCGACCTTGAACCCGAGGCCGAGGGCCCGGAGCGCCTCTTTCATGTGTTCCGGGAGATGGGCATCGAGGTCGCCGAGGCCGAGGGCGACTCGGGGGACGGCGACGAGGACGGCGAGGAGGTGTTGGTCACCGCCGAGGCGCTCGACAGCTGGTCCCTGGACGACCCCGTCCGGATGTACCTCAAGGAGATCGGTCGCGTCGCCCTGCTCTGCAAGGAGCAGGAGGTCGAGTATGCGCAGCGCATCGAGCTCGGCGACGATGAGGCGCGTGACAAGCTCACCGAGGCCAATCTTCGCCTGGTCGTGTCCATCGCCAAGAAGTACATCGGCCGCGGTATGCCCTTCCTCGACCTCATCCAGGAAGGCAACACCGGACTGATGCGGGCCGTTGCCAAATTCGACTACCGGCGAGGGTACAAGTTCTCAACCTACGCGACCTGGTGGATCCGCCAGGCGGTCACCCGAGCTCTGGCGGATCAGTCGCGCACCATCCGCGTCCCCGTGCACATGGTCGAGGCCATCAACAGGCTCGCTCGGGTGTCGCGTGGCCTCGTCCAGGAGTTGGGGCGGGAGCCCACCGACGAGGAGATCGCCGAGGAGTTGGGGACCACCCCGGACAAGGTGCGTGAAACGATCCGGATCTCACGGGATCCCCTGTCGCTGGACAGTCCAGTCGGTGACGAGGAGGACACCCAGCTCGCCGATTTCGTCGAGGACAGACAGGCGACGCCACCGCTGGAGGCGGCGTCCCTCACGGTGCTGCGCATGCTGGTCGAGGACGTCCTTGACACCCTGTCGCCACGCGAGCGGCGCATCCTCATGTTGCGCTTCGGTCTGGTGGACGGGCATCAGCGCACGCTGGAAGAGGTGGGGAAGCGATTTGGGGTGACGCGCGAGCGCATCAGGCAGATCGAGGCCAAGGCGCTGCGGAAGCTACGTCACCCGTCGCGGAGCGCCCGGTTGAGCGACTTCCTCGAATAGTGGCCGCTCCGGCCACCGTGGAGAGCCACGATGACCGGAGCTACCGAGAGCGGCTCAGGCCGCCCGCACCTGCGAGGCGCGAGGCCCCTTGTCGCTGCGCTCGACGTCAAAGGTCACGCGCTCTCCGCCGGCGAGCCTCTCAAAGTCGAGTGAGCTGTCGATGCCGCTGCGATGGAAGAAGTACTCCTGTCCATCGTCGGCGGCGATGAAGCCGAAGCCGCGCTCGGCCACGATCTTCTTCACGCTACCAGTCAACATCTGGTGTCTCCGTTTCCTTCCCGAGATTGCGAATCAGACGCTGCGCGTCCGTTCGAGAAGGCGGGACGACCACGAGCGAACGCCACCCCAAGTGGGCGACGCTGGGCGGAAGCGTACCACATCCATGCCGGAATCAAATCGGGTATAGGAGAGAGGCCGTGGCCCCCGCGGAGCATTGGACCGAACAGCCCGAGGAGCACGACTATCCGGCCGCCGAGGCCTATCTCAGCCTACTGACCGGACAGGCCGCCGCTCACGCGCTTGCGGAACGGCTGCGGACCGCGCAGCTCGAACATCGCAAGGCCAAGGACCTGCTCCGAGCGAAGTGAACAACTCTGAGTTGCGTTGATCAGGACCCAGCCACCGACGATCAGCGTCTGCCCGATCAAGAACTTGAGCCTGCCGAAGAGCCGGGCCAGAGTTGCCTGGCCCAAGGATCCCGACGGCAACAGCTTCGCCGTCGAGCAGATCTGACGCCGGCTTGGGTGCTACCGCGCGGCGCCGGCCTCCGCTCCAATCGTGTGGATCACCTCATACTGCTCGACTGATTCGATGGTTCCGCCCAGTCGGCCGATGGTCTGTTCGCGCAGCACCTGCAGAGCCGCCCCACCCGACTTGAGGCTCTCCGCGGACTCCCAGTAGGACACCGTGCCGGCCTTCCCCGTACTGCGGTCGAGCAGGAACTGGATCTTCTTCATCCCGGTGATGGCCTTGAGTTTGGGGGAGTTCTCCTTGATTGCTTCCAGGAACGCGTCAGCCTTGTCGCGCGGGATCTGCGACCTCGCAACCACAGTGACCATGGCACAACCTCCCTCACAAGCCGTCACAAGCCGTCGGTTCTCGCCTCTCATACGCTGCCCGATCGCGCGTTGTCAAGGCGCGTCGCGCGGACCCCCAGCCGTCGCCCAATCGCTCAATACCGTATTCGCCGGCGCCCCAGAACGCGAATCAGCATCAGGCAGACGAACACAGCCAACACTCCGAACCCCGGCCCCGCCACACCTCTCGGCGCCGTGTTTGGCAGGGCACTGGCGGCGACGCCGTCGGGCGCCGCCGCCACACCGGTCCCGTAATCCACCGCCTGGCCCCAGGTCCCACGGTTCTCCCAGGGGATGTTGGGGATGTTGGCGACGTCGAGGGCGAAGAAGACGATCTGCGGCATGTCGGCGCGCCAGGCCGCCGGGGTCGTGCCCTGCGCGTGGGACAACGGCGACACCGCCGCGTCCAGCGCCGCCTTCGACAGGTCGGACACGCTCCTGCCGCCCAGGTAGTCGGCCCCGGACCTCGTCCGCCCCGCCATCACATTGAACAGGAAGGCGTCATAGTCGTCGAAGAACTCGAACTCGGAACTCCCGGCGGCATGCTGCGTGAACGCCAGCACGCCATCCTTGGCGTTGGAGTTGCCGGTTACGGGTTGGAACACCGCCTGCGCGGCGAGCGTCTCGAGCGCCTGGAACCACGCCGAGAGCACCGCGAAGCCCGCGTACTTCACCTTGCCGGTCTCCTTGCCCGACGCATCGCGTTCTGCTCCGTCGGGATAGAAAGCGGTCCCGTCCCACCCCGCCACCTGGGCAACCGCCGCCCGTTCGACCGACGACAGGTCGGGACGCCCGGCGAGGCCGGTCAGGAAGCCTCGGAAGCCCAGGGTGTCGCGAAGGTCCAGCTCGCCCGTGCGGCGGGCGACCTGCCAGAGCGGCGTCTGGTCGAGCGCTCGGCCGGCACGGAGCAGGGACACCGGCTGTCCCGCCCTCTGCTGTGCGCCCCAGAGCGAGCCGTCACCGGAGTCCGGCCAGCTCAGCTGCGGCTTGTTGTTCCACGACGCGATGAACCCCTGCGTCGGGTCCATCACGTGCGGCCAGAGCTGCGGGTCCAGATAACCCTTCCAGTCGAAGGAGCCGTCGCCGGGCGCGGGCAGGCGGGTATCGTGGCCGTGGACCCGCAGCGGGATGCGGCCGGTGTGCCAGTACGCGATGTGGCCGTCGGCGTCCGCATAGATGAAGTTGAATCCCACCACGCCCTTGCGCAGCGCGGCGTCGGCGCCGGACAGGTTGGTCGCCTGGGCCAGGCCGACGATGGCGACGCCGGTCAGCAGCTCGCTGCCCCAGAAGGCACGCGCCTTACAGTAGGAGACGCCGGCCGAGGTGTCGATGTAGTCGATGGTGCACGGCAACTCACCGCCCAGTGGCCCGTGCAGGGTCCGGTAGAAGGTAGCGGTGCGGCTTGTGTAGACCAGCGGCGGCGCCGGCAGTGGGCCCGAGGCGCTGGTGCGCGTGCGGATGGTCTCGGTGCGCTGCTCCACCGCGCGCCAACCACCACGCCAGAAGTACTGGTAGGTCCGGCCGCCATCGGTGCTGCGGATGCGGTCGATGTAGGTGTCGACCTGGTCGTCCTGCGCCGTGGTGATGCTCCAGCTCAGGCGGGGCGTGTAGCCGATCACCACCGCGGGCCCGGCGCCGGGCACCGACATCCCGCGGACGTGAGTCAGACCACCCGAGATCTCCAGCTCGTCCACCACCTGCGGCACGTAGTAGCTGACCTGTGGCGCGCCCCAGAGCAAGGCCCCGCCGGTGCTGGACTTCGAGGGCGACACCGCCCACGCGTTCGAGCCGAACTGGGGCAGACCCAGCGCCCGGGTGGTGGCGTGGATCGCGTCGGCGCCGCTGGCGACCGCCTGCCGGGCCGCATCGATCGAGGCGGGAAGCTCACCGATGCGGGCGGCGGTGTCAGCTCGCGTGTAGCTGATGAAGTCGTAGGTGAGCGCGTCGGTGCTCACGCTCGCGGCCTGCCGGTGCGGCACGCTTGTCGGCGTCAGCGGATCCTCGGTGAACTGCAGGTCGTTGAGGATGCCGACGGCCGGGTCGACACCGTACTGATTCTTGAGCCGTCGCGCCAGCCCACCGTAGCCGAGCTCGTTGCCGGCTGACTCGCCCACCTGCTTGGCCTCGAGGATCTGGATCGCGAGGGCGTCAGTGGGCGACCACTCCGGAACGGGCAGGTCGGAGGTGAGCACGAAGCCAGCCGGCATCTGGTCGGGGTGCAGGGTCAGAACGTTGATGTAGGCGTTGATGCCGTCCGCGTAGCGCTGCAGCGAGGCCTGCTGCCCGGCGGTGAGGATGCTGCGGATCTCGGCGATGCGTTCGTCGCTGGTCTCGGAGTCGCGGCGGGTGACGAAGTCCATCGTCGCGTAGGAGCTGTCGGTGCCGGGACCCACCAGCTCGGAGATGGTGCCCTCCGCCGCCCGCCGCAGCACCTCCATCTGGAACAGGCGCTCCTCGGCCTGCGCGTACCCCACGCCGAAGGCGACGTTGTCCTCGATCGCCTGCTCGTTCGCACCGGAGGCGAAGATGTGGGGAATGCCGAAGTTGTCGCGGACAATGCGGACGCCCGCCGCCGGTGTCTCGGAGCCGACCGCCCCGACCACGTGCTCGGCATCAGGGCTGAGTGCGCCGTCCTTGAACTGCCAGTTCTTGTACATGTCGAGCTGGTCGCACATGTGCGGGCCCAGGTCAGAGCAGCTGCCGCTGGCCTGGTTGGCGAGGAACTCCGGGACGGTGATGGTGTTGCCCTCGCCGGGCGGGAGGATCGTGATGGCACGTGGTGGCGGCGACGTCGCCGCGACCCCCGCGCGCTGTGTCGCCAGGGGGACGGCAAGGGCCAGCAGGCACGCCATCAGCGCGAACTCGGTCGTCCGCCTGCGGCGACGACGGCGCGCGCCCGGACCCTTCGAGGACCGCCGATGCCCCTCCGCGCCGCGGCGATCGCGGGGCGCGCCGGCGTCGCCAGCGATCACCGGTGGCATCCTCGATCTCGAACCTCAGCCCTTCCTCGGGTGTCCAGAGAGGTTGTAACGCACCGAGCACCCCGGTCGTAGCCGGCTTGTCGGTAGGCCGGGCCAAGCCGGCACTGCCACGGCCAGTTGCCCAGCCCGTCGATGAGTCCTGGAGCGTCGGGCGGTCTCATCATTTCGTGGACGTTCGCCCCGCGAGATGGGCGAAGGCGGAGAAGGAGCCAATAATGGGCGTGATGATCGACCTCGAGCCTGCGGCGCGCCGCCTGGCGAGCGTGCTCGACAGAATCACCGACGATCAGCTCGGCGCTCCGACGCCGTGCCGCAAGGCCTCGCTCGGTGATCTCATCGACCACGTCGGCAGCCTGTCTGTCGCCTTCACCGCCGCGGCCCGCAAGGACACCAGCGTCTCCGGGAGCGGCTCGGCCGACGCCAGCCGCCTGGGCGCCGATTGGCGAGAGCGCATCCCGCAGCAGCTCACCTTCCTGGCGAAGGCCTGGCGCAGCCCCGCCGCCTGGGAGGGGATGACCAAGGTGGGTGGCCTGGACCTACCCGCTGACGTCGCCGGCCGGATCGCGCTCGACGAGCTGGTGCTTCACGGATGGGACATCGCCCGCACCGCCGGGCGTCCCTACGAGCCCGCGGCGGAGGACCTCGAGGCGTGCCTGGAGCTGATTCCGGTCATGTCGCCGCCGGAGAAGCGCGCCGTTGACGACGGCCTCTTCGGCCCTGCGGTCGACGTCCCGGCGGATGCACCGCTGCTCGACCGGGTCATCGGTCTCAGCGGACGCGATCCCTCCTGGTCGCCACCGGCGGCATAGAGCGCCGCCGCCGCGTCGCCACCAGCACGCCGTAGTTCGACACGCAGAAGGGGACCAGATAGGTCAGGGCGATCTTCACCACCACGGTGGTGCTGGCACCGCCGTGCACGACAACGTCGAGCTGGTTGATGGCGAAGAGCACCGTCCCCACGATCAGGACGATAACCACGGCGCTCCGCAGGTTGCGCCGGTAGCAGACCGCCTGCACGGCCTGGCGGCGCGTCGCCCATGTCGGCAACCTGACCGGGCGTTGGTCAGGCACCTCGACGGCTCTGGCGCCTCCGTCGGTGTGACCGGCCAAGCACCACGATGCCGACGGTGGCGGCCAGCACCGCGAGCGAAGCAATCCGTGTTCCCACGCCGCTGGTGTTGGGAAGCCCAGCCGGCGCTGTCGCCACTGCTTGCGCACCTGCTCCGGCTGTGACCGTCACGTCGAACGGACCGGCGGGCACGTGGAGGATGAGCGCGGCAGCCTCGCGGGTGGAGGATGCTCCTTGCACGGCGGTGGTCGCGGGATACCGGCCGGTAAGGGTCACGTCGACCGCCGTGTCGGTCTGGCCGGTGAGGTGCTGCGGGGCGCTTGGCTCCCAGCCCATCCTTGCCGGGTCCAGGACGACCTTCGAGAACTGAGACAGGCGCAGCCTGACCTGGTTTGCGGTCGGAACCGCAGGCGAAACGTCGGCACCCCGCACCACGTAGGGACCGAGCGAGTCGACTCCCGGTTGGGGGGCGAGCGTGGTGACCTGGTCAGCTGTGGCGGCGCGGTCGGCGTCGATGCTGCCCTGGCTCGCATCGGCCGCCAACGTCAACCCGCTGATCCAGTAGCCGCCGTGATAGGTGAAACCACCAAGGTCCGGCTGCATGAACCTGCGCTGCAGGATGTAGCTGACATGGGTCGGGTTCGTCTGGCGAGGTGGCAGACCCTTGAGCCACTCGAGGGTGAAGTGCTCGGTGGTGCCCGGGTACGAGGTCTCGTGCCGGTGGGTCGGATAGAACGCGTAGCGATATGTGGCACCGCCAACCTTGCCGAATTGCTCCATCCAGCTTTCGGCTCCGGTTGAGGGCACGAGTTCGTCCATGCCCCCGTGGACCACGAAGTACGGCACGTTGCGGGTGTTGCCGAATAGATCACTGAGGTTGTATCCGCACCCAGGGCTGTCCCGATTGCACGCGGGCGGGTTCTGCTGCCGGGTCATCACCGGGGTTGGCCCGAGCCAGATCGCGTTCGGGACAATGGGTCCGGACCAGACAATGCCTCGTGCGAAGAGGTCTGGATAGAGCTGGCCCAGGCGCCACGTGCCGAATCCACCCATCGACATGCCGGTCAGGTACACACGATCGGGATCCCAGCGGTAGTGACTCCCATAGTCGCGCCACACCTCGAAGAAGTCCCTCTCCGCCTCGGACTCATACCAGCCAGCCTCACCGCGTCCCAGCGGCATGATCACAGTGACGCCAAGCCGCTCGGCCCAGTCGGCCAGCTGCGGCATCGAGGTGATGGCGTAGCTCATGTGGTTGCCGCCAAGGAAGTGGAGCAGGAAGACGATGGCGCCCGTCGGATCTCTCGGCACGTAGAGCGAGTAGGGCTGGAACGGTGAGCGATAGAGCTGAAACCCGAGGCCACCGGAGTCCTGAGCCCATCGTGTCTGCAGGGTGACGCCCCGGTGGAGTGGCTGGCCGGAACGGAAGCTGCGCGTGATGAGGCCCTGCTGCGGTCCGGAGTAGCCGGGACAGGGCATGCCGCTGGGGCATCCGCGTCGTGCCAGAGCGCCGAAATCGACCGCGAACGCATCCCTGCCAAAGCTATCCGCCGCGATATCGGCCGACTGCTGCGCGTCGTGCCAGTACGAGGAGTTGCCCTCGTTCGGGACGTAGGCAAGGTCATAAAATGGAGAGTGCCCCGGCGAGGGGGAGTACCAGGTGTTGGCCGCCTGATTCCACAGACCCGACGCAATGAAGACCTGGTGAGTGCCCGCACCAGGGTCGTAGACGGTGCGCGGAATGCGAACCTCGAACAGGTTTTGGGCAGAGTCGCCAACAACATCCACGGGCTGACCATCGATCGCTCCCTGCTGGCCGTGAGCGATGAGGACGTGGGTGTCGATCCAGGCCTCGATGGCGGTGACCTGGGGATCGTTCATCATGTTGATAACCACCAATAGGTAGGTGGCCCTGGCGTCGGCGGCCAATCGGACCTCGACGATGTCGGCCGCGTTCTTGCCGTAGACGGGGTGGGCCGGATCTGCATCGGCAGGGTAGGCATAGTCACCGGCCGCACCCTTGGCCGCATTGGCCCCCTGCAGCAGGGTGTAGTTCTCCCCCGGGCTGGCGTCGTTGGGGTTGGTGTCGGCGCCGTGATCGTCGAACGGCGCGTCGCTGACGATCACCTCACCTGGGCTGTAGGCGATCCCGCCGGCGATGTCAGATGGGGTGCCGGTCCAGGTGTGGAAGTGGCCGGCGGGGGTCGCGGGAGGGACGGGTTCGAGCGGGGGTCCTTCGGCCGGACCGCCTTGGACCAGGTGCGACGAAGGGGCGCCCGCGGCCGATGCCACCGGCGCCGCCGAGCCAGCGACCGCGGCGAGCAGCGCAATCGAGACCGCGATTCCCAACTGGCCCAGCTCTGAGCCGTGAAGCCACGGCCGCATGCTCACTCCTCTTGCTCGACAAAAGCGACCGAGAGCGAGTTCGGACCCCACCTCCCCAAGGGAGAAGACGGCCGAACGAGGGGCGGCGTTGCACTCGAGCCGGTAATCTTCTGGCCAGATGTCGGGCGCGGGCGGATCGCTCAGCCCGCGGAGCGTCTCGCTAACACCGAGAAGGCGGCCAGTTCGAGCCCTGCTCCTCCCACCACTACCGAGAGGTCGGCCAGCGGGCGCCTTTCACAGGGAGCCACTCTGGTATGTCACGCAGAGCCGTGCGCTGGCTCTTCATCATCGTAGCCGTCTTCCTACCCCTGCAATTTGCATACGCCTATCTGGTCGACGAGCCGTGGCCCGCGTTTGTCCTGCCCGGATTCGCCGGAACACCGGACCGGCAGTGCACGGTGGAGTGGCTCGAGCCGCGTCTGACGGTGCTCTTCGCCCACGGCCCGGTGGACGTGTCATCGGCGCGTTTGTTTTCGAAGACCCCGCTGCCCCCATATGACGCGATGGTTCGGGTTTTTGCGCCGAGTGACACGCAACTCCCGGGAACCGTCTATGGACTTTTCAAAGACTACTTCCTCAAGCAGCCGGCCATTCCGTCGGGTGCAGCCGCCCCATTCAGCCGTGCCCAAGATCCACATCTTCGAGACTGGCTGCTTGGTCGGTTGGCGGACCTGTACCCAGGACAGGCTCCCCGGCGACTCGAGGTGCGCTGGCAACGTCACCACGTCGCAGTCTGCGGTCGGCTTGGCCACGACACCTCGACGACGGTTTCGTCGGTGTCCCTTCCGTTGTAAGGCCGAACCACACTATGGTGAAAACGCGCCTTGATCGGTGGATGTTCGAGTCCTTCGCGACGAGCGCGCCTTCCCTGGGAATCTACCGGATGATCTTCGCCTCGTACCTTTTGCTCTTCGCCATGCCGAGTGTGCGATGGGTCTCGGCGGTGCCGGACGCCTTCTTCACCCCCCCGGTCGGGCCTTTGCAGCTTATCCACTCGACGCCACAAGAGTGGGTCGTCACGCTGCTGTCCCTAGCGCTCGCAGTGTGCACCGTAGCTCTGCTGGTCGGATATCGCACACGGGTGGCCTCCGCGGCCACGGGCGTGCTGCTCATCATGGTGTCCGGCTTCGCCTATGCCGCTTCCTCGGGCAAGATCAATCATGACCTCATCCTTCTCATTGTGGTCCCGATCGTGATGTCCGCTTCGGGCTGGGGGGAAGCCTTGTCTGTGGACCGCCTGCGTCGAGCAGACGGTGAAAGACGGGTTGTGCATCACTGGCCGGTCAGCCTTCTTGCCCTGTTCATCGGCTTCATGTTCTTCACAGCCGCGCTGCCCAAGGCCGCCTCTGGCTGGCTGGACCCGTCTGCGCAGGCAACATACGGTTACGTCCTGCATCAGCACTATGCGTCCACTGGTGGCACCCTCATTGCGCCTCTCCTCATCCGGACTCAGAGTCCCTTCTTCTGGAAGCCACTCGACTATTTCACCCTGGTTTTGGAGGGGGGCTTCATCTTCGCCATCTTCTCCCGACGGTCACTACAGGCGTTCTGCGCAGCCGCTGTCCTGTTCCATGCGGGCACCCTGCTTATGCTGGATCTGAGTTTTGCTGGCAACGTGCTCGCATACGCGGCGTTCATCAACTGGGCGACGATCGCCGGACAGGTCAGCGTCCCGCCATCGGTGCGTGAGGTGGCCAGCCCCGTCATCACATGGATCCGGCGACTATGGGGCCCGGCCTTGGCGGCGTGCGTCTTGGTCGCCGGCTTCGGGTACTTCGCGCTGATCCAGCGGGCGGGCACTCCGGCCAGTTGGTTGGCTGTCAAGTTGGGTGGTGACAGTTATCGGGGCCCGGCGCTCCTGTTGTTCGGGTTGGCGGTGCCGATCGCCCTCATCCATCTGGGCAGGGAGGCCACCTCGCTGGTGAAGTTCTTAAGCTCGGAGACCGCGATTCTCGTTAAAGCCTGATGCGCGCTTCATGCAGCGGCGGAGCCGGGATCCAGCGACGCCGCGGGCGAGGTGTTCCAGTCACTTGACAGGCCGCGGCCGGGGCAGGCGCGTGACCACGGCGCGAAACGCACCGAAATTCGACAGAGTGCCGGGAAGGGAATCGAAGCCTACCAAAGCGCGAGAAAGCGTTTGCCAGACAAGGGAAAGCGCGAAACTGACCCCATTACTGACCCCATTTGTCGATGGTTGAGGGTTACGAGACTCGTTGGCGACACGTCCATCAGCTGACGACGTCCACCGACACCAACCGACATCTGCGGAGTATGCCTTTCCGTCGCAAGGAGCCCGGCGCACCGCGAACGCGGACCCGTCGCGCGCGCCACTCTCAGATAGGCCTCAGACCCGTCCGAGCGAATTTGACCCGACCGAATAGATGTGCCCGCGTGCAGCGGCGTTAGCATCTCCGCTGGCATCAGCCACCTCGCGCTGGAGGCGCGGCTCGGAGGCCGGCTTCTGCCGCTCGATCACCAGGGGGGGCCGTCATTCACGTGCTCGCGCTTCTCCGCGCTGCTCGAAGAAACGGTCGGCGTGCCGGCTCGCCGCGGAACCTGGCCGCATCGTGTAGACGCCCACCCGGGTGATCAGCCCCGCCGTGTCGAGTTCGAAGGCGAGCACCTCCGGGTACTCCATTAGCCGCCCGTCGACGACGACCCGCTCCGTCACCTCGGCGAAGGCGACGCGCTGGTCCGCGGACCAGGTGACCCGGCGCATGACCAGCGCATAGTCCGGCTGCCCCTCGAGCACGCCGGCGAGGAACTCGACGTACCTCGATCGTCCGGAGACGACGTCGGCGTAGGGGCCGACCCGCTCGACATCCTCGTGCAGTGTGGTAGCGAAGGCGTCCCAATCCTTGGCGGAGAGCCTGTCCACGAAGCGGTGGACGACGTGCACAGCGTCCTCGGTCATGAGCCGCCTCCCGGTGACGATCGACAGGCCCATGGTGGCAAAAAGGGCGGGCCGTGGCAGGCGAGGCCGGTTCACGTCGCCCCGGGGGAATGGCCGAACGTCGGTTATCCGAGAACCGACGCCAAGGTCCTCCGCGCGCCGGCCACTATGTGGTGAACCCCGGCACTCCTGGGCGCGCTACGCAACCCCTCGTGCAGTAAGGGAATCTCCTGGAGCGGTGCAACGCTGCTCGAGCCCCTACGTTTGCTCTACCTTCCAGACGCGCTACCAGCAGATCGACAGTATCCAATGGGTACCGTGGAGGTGATCGCTCCGGCTGGTGGGCTCAGGACGCGGTCGCGGCTACGCAGCTGCCCGCTGCCCCCGTCGCCGTCGCGCCCGGCCGACCCCGGTGGCACCCAGGGCTACAAGCACCGCAACTGCGCCGACCTGGGCGTTGGCTCGGGCGGCTCCTGTGTCGGGGATCCCAGCAGATGACGCCAGTCCCGCGTCAGCGGCAGCCACGGGCTGCGTGAAGTCGAAATCGTTGATCAGATCGCCCATGCCCGCCGCGATCCCGACCACGTGGGGACGCGAGTCCGGGCGTCCATCGGTGTGCGGGTTGAGCCGCTGTCCGCCGAGGAAGTCGTCCTCGATGAACCGCAGATATGCATCGAAGCTCAGCGTCTGGGAGAGCTGTCGTCTTGGCGGGGGTCGCGCGGGCGCGCTCCCGGCGGCTGCGTCCCTCGAGAACGACGGCCTCCACCACATACCGTTCCCGCCCCGTCGAGCCACCCCCACATGTCGGTAGGGGGCCACTATGTTCTGAGACATCCGACCGGGCGGGCGGCCACTATGTGGTGAAACCCGACACCACCCCGCCCAGCGGGTCGGAATTCCAATCCCTCGGGTTCGCGACCGCTTCCCGCCTCCTGACCGGGCGGATGGGAGCAGATCTGAGAGTGTCGTGGAGATCGCGCCCACCCTCGCGTTCGTCGTCCACGGGAGGGAACGGCCCGGTCGATACCGGGCCGTTCCCCGTGCGCTCAGATCACGGGCTGATCGTGAGCGTCGACGCCGCTGGGACGTATCCGGATGGCGGTACGTAACTGGCGTTGACCTGCTCGGCGGTGCAAGACAACGAGGCCGACGTGTAGTGGGTGTTGGACGCTGATGGCGTATACGTGATGCCCCAGGCGTAGAACGCAGACGTGATGGCTGGAATCGCGATGGCGGCTTTGGTGTGCGCCGTTCCGTCGCCGTTCACGTCGATCATGAGCGCGATGCCGCTATTGGGATTGTTGGGACTTTGACCAGTCGCCAAGTTGGCCGCGACGCAGCCGTCGTCCCCCGGTGCGGCGGCAAAGGGTCCGTATAGCGAGAAGGTCACGCTTCCGTCGACAGGGCCGGCGCCGCTCATGTGGGTGACCGTGACTGCGTCAGCGAGGTACATCGTCGACTTGACCTTTGGGGTGACCTGGACGACGGTGAAACATTCGCCGCTATGGCCCTCGCTCACCGATTCGTACCCGTTGTTCGAGGCCGCGGTGTCCGGGACGTACACGCTTCGGAAGCAGTACACGCCCGTGGCCAGGGGCGTGAAGGGGTCTGAGGTTGCCATGCCAGCACTCAGTCCCTCCTCTCCGACGGTGGGGTCGGTGGACGGATCACTGTCCTCCGTGCCCTCCACTAGTACCTTGGTGGGGTCCTTGTCGGCGCACCCGCTGCTCGTGGTGATAGGGGGGGCGAACGGACCGCATACGAAGAAATTGACACTGCCGGTGGGAGCCGGGAAACCAGCGACCGTGGTGGTCACCGTCGCGTCGTCGGTGGCGCTCTCGCCCAGCAGAATCGTTCCACCCGAGATGTCTTTGCCAGTACTGTCGCGCGGGGTCGTGCTGATGTTGGCGCTACACAGCGTGAAGGGACCGCTGATGTAGTCGTGCAGATCTGAGCTGACGGCGTTCCCCTGAGTGCCGGATGCGCGGGTGTCTGCAAGCATCGTGGAGAGGCAGGGCACTGAACGATGGAGCGTGCTGAAGAGGGTCGTCAGATCAATGCCGGCTTCGAAGAACCCGTTAGGCGAAATCGCGCTGGCGGTGCTGCTGGACGGCGGCCACGGGGTGACGACGTTGGTGAGGTTCGTCTGGCCGCAGAGGTCTGCGGTGTTCACGCTACACGCGTTAGGGTTTGCCTCCAGCGGAACCGTGGAAAGGCTACCCGTCGCATCGCCGGACCAGTTGAAGGCCTGGATGCTGGCGGATCCGCCGTTGAAGGTGGCGAACAGCAGCACGTCACCGTTCGCGTGGTCGCCCGTGAAGTTCCCCGTGGAGCTACCGCAGCCGATGTTCTTCTGGAAGAGCCAGAACGCGGCGTTCGAGGTGCCGGTGACGATGCCGCGCTCCAGGCCCAAATAGAGCACGATGTGCTTATCCCTCAGCGGGTTGGTGCTGTGCAGCTGAAACGCGCTCGCATAGGCGTTCTGGATCTCATCCTTCGGTGTCACTGGCTTGACAGTGCACTGCCAGTTCCCGGCCGGGTTTTTCAGGTCCTTTGAGCCGCCCGTGATGAACGCAAGGTCCGGACCGACTGTGTCCGCGAGGAACTTGGACGTGATCAGAGTTGCCGTGTCGCCGCCAGGACCGCTGGGAACAGGATACGTCGTGCCAGGGCTCTGAGCTTGGCTCGAATCGGCGTTGAAGAGGCCGCCTCCCGCCGTCGCGGACGTCGTCCCCGCGGCCCAATCGAGCGGCGCGACCGTTGTGGCGTCGTGGGTAACGTTGCCGTCGAGCTCGAAGATGCCATAGCCGTTGACGTCGGGGATGCCGCTGGCCCCTCCCATGATGGGCCCCCACAGTGCCCCCCCAATCACGAACGGTATCGTGAGGCAAGCAAGTGCACGCGGAGACGTACGCCATCGTGTCATATCAATCTCTCCATGAACGACTCCCCTTTCTCAGGGCCCGTCAGAGTCCTTCCCCACCCCAACGGCTGTCGCAATTCAGTCTCGCGTGCGGCTAACCCTCCCTTGCGGCTCAGAGCCGAGCAGCTGCACAGCCAGCAGCAGCAGAGCGGGGAGAGCGCCGAGCGCCACCCGTCCCGGCGCTGACCCCGCACCCCCACGCCCGCGCAGGGTCCATTTCCGCCAACCCTTCCTGCCCATCCCCGTGCTCCTATCCCCATCCCGAGCCGGTCAAGCGCAGACGGGATCCCATGCAACAGTGGAGCGTGCCTGCCAGAGCCACTGGGGTCCCTTCCTGAGGTGCCTGGGCATTAGATCAGAGTGACGCGATCAGTGTCAATGACGTGATCGACGCGGTCATCGGCGCTGCCGGGTCATTCCCTGCACCGACCCCCTGGCGGTTTGTCCCTTCCCCGGGCCAGTGCTGGCAGCGCCGGTGCCGGCCGCGACACCGGCGCCGCCAGGGTGACTCAGGCGACCGCGAGCCGCCGGGCCGCCACGGTCCCTGGCCGACCTTCCGGGGAGCGGGCGCGTGCCCGAAATCCCGTCAACCAGAAGGTGGCGGCGCGGATGCTGGAGAAGATGAGTTACCGCGTCGACGTGGTGGCGAACGGGGCAGAGGCGGTTGCTGCGCTCTCGAGCACGGCGTACGCCGCTGTCCTGATGGACTGCCAGATGCCGGAGATGGACGGCTACGAAGCCACGATGGAGATCCGCCGGCGCGAGGGGTCGGGGCGGCACACGCCGATCGTCGCGATGACAGCCGGAGCGATGAAGGGCGACGAGGAGAAGTTCCTCGCGGCCGGAATGGATGATTACGTCAGCAAGCCGCTGAAAATGGAGGACTTGGCGGCGGTCGTCGCCCGGTGGGTCGGGCCTGTGTCTGCGGACCGAGACCCACGAGAGAGAGGGGGCGGATCGCCCAGTTCTGGACGCGTCTCACCTGGCCGCTCTGCATGAGCTCGGGCCCGCGCACCTGCGCAACCTGATCCCGCGGTTCATCGACGACGCCGCGGGGCGCATCGTCAGGCTAAGAGAGGCTCTGGAGCGAGGCCAGAGCGACGAAATCGCGTCGCTGGCACACAGCCTCAAGGGAAGCAGTGGAACGTTTGGAGCTTCGGTCCTTGCCGAGACATGCAGCTACCTGGAAGCGGCCGCCCTCGAGTCGGCCGTTTCATCCTGACGGCGGAGGGCAGTCGACGCCGGCAAGCCTGACCCCTCGCTTGCGCGTGCGCGGAGGTGACTCGTCCCTTATGCATGCATCTCCGGTAGCGGCCGACGAACGGTGAGCTTCACGGCGGTGATCCAGGGCCGGGATCGCTACCCAGCCCTGGTCAGCGCAGCAATCGCCTCAGTGATGCGACTTGCTGCTCGCGGTGTCGGAGACACAGTCGCCACGACTCGAACCCTGGCCGCTGCAACCACTCGTCGCCGCTTTGCTCACGGTGTCGCCGTGCGTATCGCGCGAGTTCGTCGAGCCGGCGTTGGCGCTCGCTACATCGCCTCGGGCGTCGTTATTTGTTGCGCTGGCCGCGTCGCCGCGTGCCTCGTTCTGGTGTGCGGCTGCACTGGCGGCGTCGCCCTTCGAGTCGTGGTCGGCACCCTTCGAATGCTGCTTCGCCGCAGTGCTGACGCAGTCACCGTGTGCATCGCGATCGGACTTGCTGGTATCCGGGCAGTTGTGCGCCGCGGCACTCACCTTGTCACCGTGGATGTCGGGGTTGGAGGTGGAGTTGGTGGAAGCGTGCGTGCTTGGGCTGTGTGACCCGACCAGCGCCGCCGTCTGTACCCCGCCGATGGCGAGCCCTCCGGCAACGACGCTACCGACGGCGAGCCGTCCCGCAACGGCGAGCAGACGTCCCGATCCAAGCATGGCTGTCCTCCTTATGGAAGGCGGAACCGAAGCTGACAGCCCCGCTGCCACTGATAACGCGGGTGCAGCCGTTCGCTTACGGGCATCCGAGCCCCCTCGCGGAGCAGCTATCGGTGCCCAGCAGGACTCGAACCTGCTGGGGTGGCCGAGAACCGGAGCTCGCCCGCAACGCGGGCAGCTCCATGGGACGAGCGTTTGGGCGCACTAGTTCATGCCAGAGTAGGCTTCAAGTGACCCCAGAAGTGCCCCCATTTGGGCCACACGGGAGCCAACACCACTAGCGTCTACCCGACTGCCGCGAACTCGCGAATCCCGATGTTAAACTTGGGATCAGCACGGCGAAAGTGAATCGCCCTGGGTTTTGAGGAGGCTCGGCGGCTTGGGATTTCACGCCGCATCCCCGGCGCGTCCTGCATGGTAGGAGGCCTCGTATTCTGCCGGCGGCAGGTGGCCGGCGGCGCTGTGTAGGCGTCGACGGTTCCACCAGTCGATCCACGCTGCTGTGGCCAGCTCGACAGTTCCGGCGGTCCGCCACGGACCTCGCCGTCGAATGAGCTCGGTCTTGAACAGACCGACCACGGTCTCGGCGAGAGCGTTGTCGTAGCTGTCGCCCTTTGAGCCCACCGAGGTCACCGCACCCGCCTCGGCCAGCCGCTCGGTGTAGCGGATGGAGAGGTACTGAACGCCTCGGTCGGAGTGATGCACGAGTCCCTTCAAGGACTGGGGCTGACGTGCCCAGATGGCCATCTCCAGTGCATCGAGGGCGAGGTCAGCGCGCAGCGATGTCGAGACCCGCCAGCCGACGATGTAGCGGCTGAAGGCGTCGATGATGAAGGCCACGTAGGCAAAGCCCGACCAAGTGGTGACGTAGGTGAGGTCGGCGACCCACAGACGGTTCGGTGCCTGAGCGCTGAACTCGCGGTCCACGAGATCGGCGGGGCGGTCGCCAGCGTCTCCGGACACGGTAGTCCGTGCCTTCTTGCCACGCACAGCACCAGCCAGGCCCAACTCCTGCATCAGACGAGCCACTCGATCGCGACCGACCTCGATCCCCTCGCGATTGAGTTGCCGCCAGACCTTCTCGATCCCGTACACGGCGAAGTTCTCGCGATGGACCCGTTGGATCTCGAGCTTCAGCTCTCCGTCGCGCACGCTGCGCGCTGACGGCCTCCTGGCCTTGATCGCGTAATAGCTGGAGGGGGCGACCTGCAAGGTTCGACAGATCGGCTCGACCCCGAACCACTCACGGTGAGCGTCGATGTAACGGGTCACTTCGGCAGGCGCGGGTCGAGCTCCCGCGCGAAGAAACTCGCCGCTGTCTTGAGGATCTCGTTGGCCCGGCGCAGCTCCCGGTTCTCGCGCTCGAGTTCGAGCAAGCGCTCTCGCTCGTTGGTGCTCACCCCAGGTCGCACGCCTTGGTCAACCTCAGCCTGTTTCACCCACGCACGCAGGGTCTCTGACCCGAGGCCCAGCTGCACCGCAACCCGGGTCACCACCCCGTGGCGCTGCCCGGTCTCCTTGATCGTCTCCTGGACCATCCGGACTGCCCGCTGGCGCACCTCAGCTGGGTAGCGTCGCTGCGTTGGGCCATTTGCTGTCGTCATGGGCTCCATCCTCCCAGAGAATGAAGCCTCCATCAGACCCAGGGCAGCTCACTAATATTGCCAAGGTAGGGGTCGCGGGTT
>VBIQ01000023.1:0-40000 GCA_005880985.1 Chloroflexota bacterium | reverse complement strand
AGCTGACGACAGCCATGCACCACCTGTGCACCGACCTTGCGGGGGCCGTGTTTCCACGGCTTTCCGGTGCATGTCAAACCTGGGTAAGGTTCTTCGGGTTGCATCGAATTAAACCACATGCTCCGCTGCTTGTGCGGGCCCCCGTCAATTCCTTTGAGTTTTAACCTTGCGGCCGTACTCCCCAGGCGGTGCACTTAATGCGTTGGCTACGGCACTGAGCGCGTCAATACGCCCAACACCTAGTGCACATCGTTTAGGGCGTGGACTACCGGGGTATCTAATCCCGTTCGCTCCCCACGCTTTCGCGCTACAGCGTCAGTTGCGGGCCAGAAGGCCGCCTTCGCCACTGGTGTTCCTCCCGATATCTACGCATTTCACTACTACACCGGGAATTCCACCTTCCTCTCCCGCACTCCAGCCCGCCAGTATTGGAGGCAGTTCCGGGGTTGAGCCCCAGTATTTCACCACCAACTCAGCGGGCCGCCTTAGCGCGCTTTACGCCCAGTAAATCCGGATAACGCTCGCCCCCTACGTATTACCGCGGCTGCTGGCACGTAGTTAGCCGGGGCTTCCTTGGAGGGTACCGTCAGATCTTCTCTCCCTCCGACAGGGCTTTACAAGCCGAAGCTCTTCATCACCCACGCGGCGTTGCTCCGTCAGGCTTTCGCCCATTGCGGAAAATTCCTAACTGCTGCCTCCCGTAGGAGTCTGGGCCGTGTCTCAGTCCCAGTGTGGCTGATCGTCCTCTCAGACCAGCTACCCATCATCGCCTTGGTAGGCCGTTACCCCACCAACAAGCTAATAGGCCGCGAGCCCGTCTCCGAACGGATTGCTCCTTTCTTCAGCAGGGGATGTCCCCCGCTGACTTCATCCGGTATTAATCCTGGTTTCCCAGGGCTATCCCGGACTCGGAGGTGGGTTGCTCACGTGTTACTCACCCGTGCGCCGCTAGACACCCGAAGGTGCCGCGCTCGACTTGCATGTTTCATGCACGCCGCCAGCGTTAATCCTGAGCCAGGATCAAACTCTCCGAAAATTTCCGATCGCTTGTGCACGCATCCAGACGCTCGCGCGCCGGATGCCTCAGCTCGATCGTGACGAGGTCCACGCCAGGACCCGCCGCAGGCTCGCGCCCACGACTGCGTCCCCAAGGACTCTCGCGGAAAGTCGTCTCCACTCTTCAAGTGTCAAGGTGCCTTGCGGCTCCCACGCGCCGCCCAGCGGCACGGGGGAGGCCCGGCCGGAACACGGCCGGCCGGCAATCGCAGCGGCAGCTCCGAGGGCTGCATGCGAGGCTCCCCGCCCGGAGTCGGACGACCTTCTCCCGCGGCAGGGGCGACCGAGAATCCTAACACAGGGTGGCCGGCCGAAGCCGCCGCCAGACCTCCGGCGCGGCACCGCCGGGCGAGCTACCGTGGCGCGCGATGCCGTCCTCGGCCGACGTCGCCGCCACCAGTGTCGCACCCGGGGATTCCGGGTTCCAGACCACGGTCCGCCTCGGCCACCCGGTCGATCTGCGGCTCACTCTGGGGCCGCTCTGGCGCGGTCCCGGCGACGTGACCATGCGGCTGTCCGACGGCGAGCTGATGCGCGCCACCCGCGCGCCCGACGGCCCCACCAGCCTTCGAGTGTCGCTCCGCGGGGCGACCGCCGAGGCCACCGCCTGGGGCCCGGGAGCCGGCTGGGCTCTCGACCGGCTTCCCGCTCTGCTCGGGCAGACCGACGATGTCGCGCCCTTCCGCCCCCAGCACCCGCTTCTGGTCGAGTTGCACCGCCGGCTGGTCGGGCTGCGGCTGACCAGGACCGATGCCGTGCTCGAGGCACTGGTGCCCGCCGTCCTGGACCAGAAGGTCCCCAGCATCCAGGCGGGGCGCTCCCACCTCCGCCTGCTCCGCGCTCTCGCCGCGCCGGCGCCGGGACCACTCGGTCTCCGCCTGCCGCCCGCCCCGGCGGAGCTCGCCGCCACCCCTCTCTGGGTCTTCCACCGCGCCGGGGTCGAGCGGCGCCGGGCCGACATCGTGCGCCGCTGCGGCCTGCTCGCCGCCCGTCTCGAGGAGGCCGCCGCGATGTCGCCGGAGGCGGCGGTGCGCCGGCTGATGGCGGTTCCGGGCATCGGACCGTGGACGGCGGCGACGGTCACCGGGGTGGCTCTCGGCGATCCCGACGCCGTCCCGCTCGGCGACTACCACTTCCCCCATCTGGTGACCTGGGCCCTCGCCGGAGCCCCGCGCGGCGACGACGCCCGGATGCTGGAGCTGCTCGAGCCCTATCGGGGCCAGCGCGGCCGGGTGATCCGCCTGCTGGTCGCCGGCGGGATCAGGGCTCCGCGCTTCGGGCCGCACCTGCCGCTGCGCGACATCGCCCGGCACTAGCCACCCGCGGGGCTACGCCGCCGGCAGCTCGATCCGAAACTCGTAAACGCCGCGACGAACGGCTCCGTCGGCCCAGGGCGCGTTGACGCGCACCAAGCGGACCGCCGGGCTGTTGTCGGCGAGGATCGACCCGGTCAGCACCGACACCCCGCGACCGCGGGCCCCATCGGCCAGGGCCCGAACCAGCGCGGTGCCGACTCCGCGATGCTGCCATCCGTCCTCGACCACCACCGCCATCTCGGCCTCGGTCGCCCCGGGCTCGCGATGCCAGCGGGCCATGCCCACGATCCGAGAGCCCGAGGTGGCCACCACCGCGCCGCGGTCCATGCCGTCGAGCGTCTCCAGATAGCGCAGCTCCCAGGCCGGCCCCAGCGGCCCGGGGGTGAAGAAGCGGCGGCGCACCGATTCGGCCGACAGGCGGGCGAGGAGCTCGGCAAACCCCGCCATGTCACCCGCACCCGCGGTCCGGAGGACCACCTTTCCCTGCCGGCCGCGAGTGCGTTGCTTCACGCGACCCACTCTACGCCGAGCCGGTTGCGCCATGTAACCCGCCGGCCAGACCCGCCGTCCGGGTGGGGCGGGAGCGGCGGCCCCCGCCCCACCCGGGGCAGCGCGGTCGCGCCGGCTAGAAGGATCCGGCCGGCTCGGCCTCGGCCGGCTGCTCGGCCTCGCTCTCCGCCATCTCGTCGTACTCGTAGAGGCGCACCGCCTCCTCGCGCAGCTTGGCGTAGTAGTCGAGACCGGTTCCGGCAGGGATGAGCTTGCCGATGATCACGTTCTCCTTGAGGCCGCGGAGCTTGTCGATCTTTCCGGAGATCGCCGCCTCGGTGAGCACCCGGGTGGTCTCCTGGAACGAGGCCGCCGACAGCCAGGACGCGGTGTTCAGAGCAGCCTTGATCAGGCCCAGCAGCACCGTCTGCGCGATGGCGGGCTCGCCGCCCTCGCTGAGCGCCTTGGCGTTGGCCTCCTCCCATTCGAACTGCGAGACGATCTCGCCGGGGAGCAGGTCGGTGTCGCCGGGGTTGTCGACGCGCACCTTGCGCATCATCTGCCGGACGATCACCTCGATGTGCTTGTCGTTGATGTCGACGCCCTGGGAGCGGTAGACGCGCTGCACCTCACGGACGAGGTAGTTCTGCACGTCGTCGCGACCGCGTACCAGCAACAGCTCCTGCGGGCTGATCGATCCCTCGGTGATGCGATCGCCGGCGGCCACGTGGTCGCCCTCGCGCACGGTGAGCTGCGCCGCCACCGGGATCGGATACTCCCGCGCCTCCTCGTCGCTGGTGCGCACCAGCACCTCCTTGCCGGCGACCTTCACCACACCCGCATAGCTGGCGCGGATGCGGATCTCCTTCCCCTCGGGGTCCTGACCGCGGATCAGGTCGGCGCCCTCGATGACGGCCTGCCCGTTCTCCACCACGGCGACCTGCTTGGCACCAATGGGATAGGTGGTGTCGAAGACGTCGCGCGAGGCCACTCGCACCTTGAGCGTCTTGGCGTCGGCGCGGCTCGAGGTGGGATCGGGCCGCACGATCTCGACCACGCCATCGATCTCGGTGATGAGCGCCTTGCCTTTGGGAACCCGGGCTTCGAAGAGCTCCTCGACGCGAGGCAGGCCCTGGGTGATGTCGGCACCACCGGTGGCGACACCGCCGGTGTGGAAGGTGCGCATGGTGAGCTGCGTGCCCGGCTCGCCGATGGACTGGGCGGCGATGACGCCGACCGCCTCGCCGATCTCCACCAGCCGACCGGTCGCCAGGTTGCGCCCGTAGCAGGCGCGGCAGACGCCCTCGCGAGCCTTGCAGGTCATGATGCTGCGCACCTTGACCCGCGGGATCTGAGCACGCTCGCTGAGGATCCGGCGTGCCGCGGCGTCGCTGATCTCGTCGCCGGCGGCGGTGATCAGCTCACCCCCGTCACCGGCGGTGACGTCCTGGGCGGCGATGCGGCCCTGGAAGCGCTCCACCACGCGCTCGCCGACCTCTCGGTCCTCGGTCTCCATCCAGATGCCGGCGGTGGTCTCGCAATCCTCGATACGCACGATGACGTCCTGAGCGACATCGACCAGACGGCGTGTCAGGTAGCCCGAGTCGGCGGTGCGCAACGCGGTGTCGGCAAGACCCTTGCGAGCACCGTGGGTGGAGATGAAGTACTCGAGAACGGTGAGCCCTTCGGAGAAGTTCGCCTTGATCGGCAGGTCGATGATCCGTCCGGTGGGATCGGCCATCAGTCCGCGCATACCCGCAATCTGGCGGATCTGCTGGGTGCTGCCGCGCGCCCCCGACTGGGACATCATCAGGATCGAGTGGAAGCGGTCGAATGACCCCATGGTCACCCGGGTCACCTCGTCGGTCGCCCGAGTCCAGATCTCCACCGTCTTGAGGTAGCGCTCGTCGTCGGTGATCAGGCCGCGGCGGAACTGCCGATCGACCTCCTCGACCTCGCCCTCCGCCTCGGTAAGGATGCGCCCCTTGCCCTCCGGAGTCTTGATGTCCATGGCGGCCACGGTGACTCCGGCGCGGGTTGCGTAGTGGAAGCCGAGCCGCTTGACCTCGTTGACGATCTGGGCGGTGCGCTCCGAGCCATGCAGGTCGTAGCACTCCTTGACCAGAGAGCGGAGCTTGCGGCTGTCGAGCACCTCGTTGCGGTAGGTCATCGACGGATACGGGTTCTCGGTCCCCGGGTCACCCAGCGGAAGCACGTCGTTGAAGATCACGCGCCCCGGGGTGGTGACGATCAGCTCGGTTCCCTCGGGATCGGGCTCATCCGGCCGGGTGGCGACCAGATTGCGCCGCGGCATCCGCACGCGCACGTAGTCGTGCAGGTCGAGGTTGCCGTGCTCGAAGGCGAGGATCACCTCCTCGGTCGAGGCCAAGGCGCGCAGCCGGCGCACCTCCTCCTCTCCGCTCGGAGTGGTGCCGATCTCCTGGGTGAGGTAGTAGGCACCGAGGACGATGTCCTGCGACGGGGCCACCACGGGATTGCCGTTGGCGGCGTTGAGGATGTTGTTGGACGACATCATCAGATTCTTGGCCTCGGCCACAGCCCCGCTGAAGAGCGGCACGTGGACAGCCATCTGGTCGCCGTCGAAGTCGGCGTTGAAGGCGGTGCAGACCAGCGGATGGATCTGGATGGCCTGGCCTTCGACCAGCACCGGCATGAAGGCCTGGATGCCCAGTCGGTGCAGGGTGGGCGCGCGGTTGAGCAGTACCGGGTGCTCATGGATCACCTGGTCGAGCACGTCCCAGACCTCGGGCCGGACCCGCTCCACCATGCGCTTCGCGCTCTTGATGTTCTGGGTGAAGTTCTGCGCCACCAGCTCGCGCATGACGAATGGCTTGAAGAGCTCCAGCGCCATCTTCTTGGGCAGGCCGCACTCGTGCAGCCGCAGCTCGGGACCGACCACGATCACCGACCGGCCGCTGTAGTCGACGCGCTTGCCCAGCAGGTTCTGCCGGAACCGGCCCTGCTTGCCCTTGAGCAGGTCGGAGAGCGACTTGAGCTTGCGGTTGCCGGTGCCGGTGATGGCACGGCCACGACGGCCGTTGTCGATCAGCGCATCGACCGCCTCCTGGAGCATGCGCTTCTCGTTGCGCACGATGATCTCCGGGGCGCCGAGCTCGAGCAGTCGCTTCAGCCGGTTGTTGCGGTTGATGACGCGGCGATAGAGGTCGTTGAGGTCACTGGTGGCAAAGCGACCACCGTCGAGCTGGACCATGGGGCGCAGCTCCGGCGGGATCACCGGCAGCACGTCGAGGATCATCCAGGTCGGCGAGGTGTTCGACTTGCGGAAGGCCTCCACCACGCGCAGCCGCTTGATCGCCTTCTGGCGGCGCTGGCCACTGCTCGACTTGCTCTCCTCTCGGAGCCGCATCGCCTCCTCGCCCAGATCGATCTGGCTGAGGAGCTCGCGGACGGCGGCGGCACCGATGCCCGCCTTGAACACCTTGCCGAACTTCTCGGCGTAGTCGCGGTACTGGGTGTCGGTGAGCAGGTCGCGCACCGACAGCGCCTCCAGCTCCTGGCGCTGCTTGTCGATCTGCTCGCGCAGGGTGAGCAGCTCGTCGCGGCCGCTGAACTGCGCCTCGGCCAGCTTGCCCTCGAGCTCGGCCCGCCAGCGCGCCATCTCGGCGCCGGCATCGTCCTCGGCCTCCTGCAGGCGCGCGGCGTACAACGTCTGCAGAGCCTCCTTACGGGCGGCGACGCGACCGGCGATCTCGCCGGCGATGTCCTCGCTGAGCGGGGTCGCACGCTTGACCACCACCTCGCTGTCGGTGCCGTCAGTCAGCGAGAAGTCGGCCGGCGCCTTCTTGCCCTTGCCGGAGCGGACCCGCTCCTCCAGGTCGGCCCCCGACTCGGTCAGCGCCGTCAACCGCCGCTCGCGCTCCGCCCCGAGCCGCTCGCGCTCCGCGGCCAGCGCCTGGTCGCGGTTGGCGATGCGCTGCTCGAGCTCCTCGCGCCACTCGCTGGCCCCGCCCTGCTGCTGCTCGCGGAGCCGCTGCACCCGCTCGTCGGAGTCCGGGTCGAGCTTGGCGAGCAGCTCCTGGCGTGCCTTCTCGTCCACCGAGGTGACGATGTAGTTGGCGAAGTAGAGGACCTTCTCCAGGTTGCGCGGGCTCATATCGAGGAGCAGGCCCATGCGACTGGGAATACCCTTGAAGTACCAGACGTGAGAGACCGGCGAGGCCAGCTTGATGTGGCCCATGCGCTCGCGCCGCACCTTGCTTCGGGTCACCTCGACACCGCACTTGTCGCAGATGATGCCCTTGTAGCGGTAGCGCTTGTACTTGCCGCAATGGCACTCCCAGTCCTTGGTGGGACCGAAGATCTTCTCGCAGAAGAGTCCGTCCCGCTCCGGCTTGAGAGTGCGGTAGTTGATGGTCTCCGGCTTGGTCACCTCACCGTGTGACCAGCTGAGGATCATCTCCGGGCTGGCGATGGAGAGCCGCAGGGCGTCGAAGTTCTCGAGCTTGAGCACAGGTTCAGTGAACCTCCCATGCCTGCACCACGCAGGCGGCTTGAGTCATCAGGAGCCGGACGATGATCAGCGTCCGGTCTCGTCGATCTCGTCGCGCTCGTCGCGCTCGAGGTTGATACCGAGGTCGAGCGGAATGTCGGGAATGTCCTCCTCACCGAGCACGATCTGATGCTCGTCGTCGGACTGGATCTCGACACCCAGGGCCAGTCCCTCCAACTCCTTGACCAGCACGCGGAAGGACTCGGGGATGCCCGCCTCGAGGGTGTTCTCTCCCTTGACGATGGCCTCGTAGGCCTTGACCCGCCCCACGATGTCGTCGGACTTGACGGTGAGGATCTCCTGCAGGATGTGGCTGGCGCCGTATGCCTCCAGGGCCCACACCTCCATCTCGCCGAAGCGCTGGCCGCCGAACTGTGCCTTGCCGCCCAGCGGCTGCTGGGTGACCAGGGAGTAGGGTCCGGTGCTGCGAGCGTGGATCTTGTCCTCGACCAGATGGGCAAGCTTGAGCATGTAGATGTAGCCGACGGTGATGTCGCGGTCGAAGAACTCGCCGGTGCGTCCGTCACGCAGGCGCTGCTTGCCGCTGCGCGGCAGGCCGGCGCGCTCCAGCTCGTCCTCGATCGTCTCCTCGCTGGAACCGTCGAAGACGGGCGAGGCGACGCGCATACCGAGGGCGTGCGCCGCATAGCCGAGATGGGTCTCCAAGACCTGGCCGAGATTCATGCGGCTGGGCACACCCAGCGGGTTGAGCACGATCTCCACCGGGATGCCGTCCGGCAGATACGGCATGTCCTCGATCGGGAGGATGCGGGCGATCACGCCCTTGTTGCCGTGGCGGCCGGCCATCTTGTCGCCCTGGCTGATCTTCCGCTTCTGGGCGACGTACACGCGCACCAGCTCGTTGACGCCCGGAGGCAGCTCATGGCCGCGCTCGCGGCTGAACTCTTTGACGTCGACGACGGTGCCGCGCTCGCCGTGGGGGACGCGCAGCGAGCTGTCACGCACCTCGCGGGCCTTTTCCCCGAAGATGGCGCGCAGCAGGCGTTCCTCGGCGCTCAGCTCGGACTCGCCCTTGGGGGTGATCTTGCCCACCAGCACGTCGCCGGGATGCACCTCGGCTCCGATGTAGATGATGCCGCGCTCGTCGAGGTTGCGCAGCGACTCTTCCGAGATGTTGGGGATCTCGCGGGTGATCTCCTCGGCGCCGAGCTTGGTGTCGCGCGCTTCGATCTCGAACTCCTCGATGTGGATTGAGGTGTACTTGTCCTCGCGCACCACCGACTCGGAGATGAGGATGGCGTCCTCGAAGTTGTAGCCCTCCCAGGGCATGAAGGCGCAGAGCACGTTGCGACCGAGGGCGAGCTCGCCCTCGGCGGTCGACGGGCCGTCGGCGAGGATCTGGCCGGCCTCGACATGCTGCCCGCTGCTGACGATGATGCGTTGGCTCAGGCAGGTGCCCTGGTTACTGCGCACGAACTTGTGCACCCCGTACCAGGTGTCGGGCGACCCGTCGTCGGCGCGCACCAGGATGCCGATGCCGAAGTCCTGGCCGCTGCGCACCTTGAGCATCGAGGAGTCGCCGTCGGGTGGCTCCGGCCACGACACCGCCACCACCGTTCCCGGCTTGCGGTTGATGATCAGCTCGCCGGAGTTGCGGGCGGCGTGCGTCTCCATCCCGGTGCCGACGATCGGTGGCTCGGTCACCAGCAGCGGCACCGCCTGGCGCTGCATGTTCGAGCCCATCAGGGCGCGGTTGGCGTCGTCGTGCTCGAGGAAGGGGATGAGCGCGGTGGCGACGCTGACCGTCTGCTTGGGGGACACGTCCATGAAGTCGACCTCGGTCACGGGGAGGTCTTTAAAGGTGTGCCGGCTGCGGCAGGCGGTGTGCTGGACGGTGAAATGGCCGTCCTCCCCCACCGGCGCGTTGGCCTGGGCGACGGTGTACTTGTCCTCCTCGTCGGCGGAGAGGAAGACGATGTCGTCGGACACCCAGGGGCGGATGCTCACCTCGTCCACCCCGATGCGGACGAGCTTCTCGACGTCGCCGGGACTGAGCACGTGTCCGACCTTCAGCCCGCTGTCGTAGTCGGCGCCCAGGGTGCGACCGGCGAGGATGTGGCCCGAGGTGGTCGGCGAGACGTCCCGGTACACCTTGCGGAAGGGGGTCTCGATGAAGCCGAACTCGTTGACCCGGGCGTAGGTCGCCAGCGAGCCGATCAGCCCGATGTTCGGGCCTTCGGGGGTCTCGATCGGGCAGATCCGTCCGTAGTGGCTGTGGTGCACGTCGCGCACATCGAAGCCGGCGCGCTCACGCGACAGGCCACCCGGCCCGAGCGCCGAGAGGCGCCGCTTGTGGGTCAGCTCGGCCAGCGGGTTGGTCTGGTCCATGAACTGCGACAGCTGGCTGGAGCCGAAGAACTCCTTGATCGCCGCCACCACCGGGCGCGCGTTGATCAGGCTCGCCGCCGTCACCGTGGCCGCGTCGGTGATGGTCATGCGCTCCTTGATGATCCGCTCCATCCGCACCAGGCCCATGCGGAACTGGTTCTGCAGCAGCTCGCCGACCGCCCGCACCCGGCGGTTGCCGAGATGGTCGATGTCGTCGGGCTCGCCGATGCCATCGTTGAGCTGGATCAGCTTGCGGATGATGCTGATGAAGTCGTGGTTGTCGAGTACCCGGCGGTCCTTGTCCCAGGCGCGCTCACGAGCCTCGTCCTCGGGGATGCCGAGGTTCTTGTCGAGCTTGAACCGGCCCACCTTGGAGAGGTCGAAGCGCCGCGGGTTGAAGAACAGCGCGGTCAGCAGGTTGCGGGCGTTCTCGACGGTGGGCGGATCGCCCGGCCGGATCTTCTTGTAGAGCTCGATCAGCGCCTCCTCGACCGAGGTGCTGGGGTCCTTCTCGAGGGTGGCGTCGATGTAGCGGTGGTCCGGATCGATATCGACCTCGGCGAAGAAGGCGCGGATGTCGTCGTTGGACGCGTAGCCGAGGGCACGCACCAGGGTGGTGACCGGCACCTTGCGCTTGCGGTCGATCTTGACCGTCAGCACATCCTTGTTGGAGGTCTCGATCTCCAGCCAGGCGCCGCGGTTGGGGATCAGCTTGGCGGCGTAGAGGATGCGCCCGGAGACGCGGTCCTCGGTGGCGGTGAAATAGACGCCCGGAGACCGCACCAGCTGGGAGACCACCACCCGCTCGGTGCCGTTGATGATGAAGGTGCCTTCCTCGGTCATGATCGGGAAGTCACCCATGAACACCTCCGCCTCCTTGATCTCGCCGGCGTTGTCGCCGGTCTTGATGTGGAGGCGGGTGTTGATGCGCAGGGGCGCCGAGAAGTTCATGTCGCGCTGGCGGCACTCCTCCTCGTCGAACTTGGGCTCGCCGAACTCGTAGTCCAGGAACCTCAGCTCATAGTTCTTCCCTGTGTAGTCGGTGATCGGGTTGATCTCGTCGAAGAGCTCTCGCAGCCCCTCCTTCTTGAACCAGTTGAAGGAGTCCAACTGCGTCCGGATCAGGTTGCCAACCTCGAGCTTGTCGGCGATCGACCCGTAATTGACGCGGCCGGAAGCGGCTGTGATGTCTAGAACCATGTGCTAAAGTTCCTCTCGCGATCTGGCGCGCCGGGCGGGGTGCGCAAAGCACAATCGCGTATCATAGCAAATTCGTTCGTGGCGCGATGCAGCATTCCGCGTCGTCGTGGGTCAGTTTGAGCTGATCCGGGCGCGATGAAGCTGGGCAGACGGGCAGGCAGCAGAAGAGACAGACCCTTGGGATACCCGCCCGGCGCCCTCCCCAAACCCGCCTACTTGACCTCGACGCCGGCCCCTGCCTCCTTGAGCTTGGCCTCGATGGTGGCCGCCTCCTCCTTGGAGACGCCCTCGCGGACCGGCTTGGGAGCTCCGTCGACCAGGTCTTTGGCCTCCTTGAGGCCGAGCCCGGTGATCTCTCGGACGGCCTTGATCACGTTGATCTTGGCGTCGCCGGCGCCGGTGAGGATGACGTTGAACTCGGTCTGCTCCTCCTCGGCCGGGGCCTCGCCGGCCGCGCCTCCCCCGGCGGGAGCGGCGGCCACGGCCACCGGCGCCGCCGCCTTGATGCCCAGCTTGTCCTCCATCAGCTTGACGGCGTTGACGACGTCGAGAACGCTCCACTCCTTGAGGGCGTCGACGAATTCCTCGGGGGTGATCTTGGTCTTGGTGGCCATCTCGGGGACTCCTCTTATTACGTACGGGTGGGCCGAGGCGCGATCAGGCCGCGCCGGCGGCGAGCTTCTCGCGGTAGGCGTCGAGCGTCGCCGCGAAGGTGCTGAGGATGGATTGGAGCGATCCCGCCAGGCTGGTCAGCGGGCTCTGCAGGGTGCCGGCAAACTGGCCGAGGAGCACCTCTCGGGGCGGCAGCTCGGCGACGGTGCGGACGCCGTCGGCGTCGAGGAGGCGGCCCTCGACCAGGCCGGCGATCACCAGCAGCCGACGGTTGACCCGGAAGTACTCGCTCAGCAGGCGAGCCGGTACCGACAGCTCCCCGTAGCCGAGGGCGAGTCCCACCGGCCCCACCAGGGCGGACGAGAAGTAGCCGACCCCCGCCTGGTCGGCCGCCCGCCGCGCCAGGGTGTTCTTGACCACCAGGTAGTCGATGCCCTCGGCGCGCAGCCGGGCCCGCAGCTCCTCGAGCTGCTTGACGCTGAGGCCCCGGTAGTCGGTGACGATCGCCGACGTCGCCCGCGAGAGCCGGTCACTCAGCTTGGCGACCGCCTCGATCTTGCGCGGACCCGCGCGGACGGTGCCGTTGGTACTGCCTCGGTCAGCCTTGGCCACCGCCGATGTCCTCCAGCTGGCGCCGCGCCCATCGACCCAGGATGGGCCGGGGCGCCGGACGATCGGCAGCTACGTCCCACCTGCGCAGGAGATTGAGTGGAGCTCGCTCCACACCCGCGGTCTTCGGTGAAGGGTGAGAACAGCGCGTTGACGTTCTGCGAGCCGGCAGGATAGCACGCGCGCCGCGCGCGCCCGGACCGCCGCTGAACGGCTCAGCTGACGGTCAGCTTGGCCGCCTGCGCGGGATCGACCTTGACCGGCGGGCCCATCGTCGACGCCAGGGTCACGGTGCGGACGTAGGTGCCCTTCGCCGCCGACGGCTTGGCCTTGACGATCGCGTCCATCAGCGCCGCGAAGTTGTCGCGCAGCCGCTCGTCGTCGAACGACGCCTTGCCGATCGGCACGTGGATGATGCCGTAGCGGTCGACCCGGAACTCGACGCGCCCGCCCTGGACGTCGCGCACCGCCTTGGCGATGTCGAAGGTCACCGTCCCGGCTTTGGGATTGGGCATCATGCCGCGTGGACCAAGGATCTTTCCCAGCCGCCCGACCATGCCCATCACGTCAGGCGTGGCGAGGGCGACGTCGAAGTCGATCTCTCCGCCCTGCACCTTCTTGACCAACTCCTCGCCGCCGACGAGATCGGCGCCGGCGTCGAGCGCCTCGCGCACCTTCTCCCCCTGAGCGAACACCGCGATCCGGCGCACCTTGCCGGTGCCGTGGGGAAGCACGACGCTGCTGCGCACCATCTGGTCGGCGTGGCGAGGATCGACGCCGAGCCGGACGTGGGCCTCGACCGTCGCGTCGAACTTCACCTTGGAGGTCTCGCGCGCCAGCGCCACCGCCTCCTGCGGAGGGTAGGCGCGGCTGCGGTCGATCGCGGCGGCGGCCTCACGATAGTTCTTGCCGTTGCCACGTGGCATGTCAGTCTCCTGTGGTGCCGGCGGGTCGCGAAACGCGGCCCTCCCACGTCTTGGGCTGCTAGTTGACGGTGAGGCCCATCGAGCGAGCCGTGCCCTCGATCACCCGCATCGCGTGATCGACGTCGTAGGCGTTGAGGTCGGGCATCTTCAGCTCGGCGATCTCCCGGACCTGCTGCCGGGTAACCTCGCCGACCTTCTCGCGGTTGGGCGTGCCCGATCCCTTCTCCACCCCGGCCGCCTTCTTGAGCAGGTCGTAGGCCGGCGGGGTCTTGGTGATGAAGGTGAAGGTGCGGTCTTCATAGACGGTGATCTCGGCGGGAATCACGGTGCCCGCCTGGGCCGCGGTGCGCTCGTTGTAGGTCCGGCAGAACTCCATGATGTTGATGCCGTGGGGCCCGAGAGCAGTGCCCACCGGCGGCGCCGGCGTCGCCTTGCCGGCTTCGATCTGGAGCCGGATGACGGTCTTGACCTTCTTCTTACCCATCGATTGCAGTGTCCTTGATCAGCGCAGCCGTTCGACTTGGAGCAGGTCGAGCTCGACCGGGGTCTCGCGTCCGAACATGTTGACGAGCACCTTGAGCTTGCCCTTCTCGGCGTTCATCTCGACCACCTTGCCGTGGAAATCGGTGAAGGGGCCGTCGACGACGCGGACGTTCTCGCCGACCTGGTACTCGACGGTGACCTTCGGCGCCGGCTCGGTCTTGGTCTTGATGATGCTCCGGATCTCCGACTCCTGCAGCGGCACGGGCTTGTTGCCCGAGCCGACGAAGGAGGTGACACCCGGCGTGTTGCGCACCACGTACCAGGACTCATCGCTCATCACCATGTTGACGAGGATGTAGCCGGGGAAGATGCGCTTGGCGACCCGCCGGCGCTGGCCGTCCTTGATCTCGATGACCTCCTCGGTCGGCACCAGCACGTCGAAGATCTTGTCGTGCATGTCCATCGACTCGACGCGCTTGAGAAGATTGGCTCGGACCTTCTCCTCGTGCCCCGAGTAGGCGTGCACGACGTACCACTTGGCCTCGGTCGTGGTGGGGCTCTTGAGCTCGCTCATGGGTCAGTGTCTCTGGTCAGTGCTTCTGGAAATTCTGCAGCGTGGTCGTGCCGCCCGGCGAGTACAGCTGCTTGACGATGATGCTGAGGATCAGGTCGGCGAGGCCGATCAGCGCGGCGAAGATGAGCACCGTGAGGATGACGATGCCGGTCATGCGGCGCAGCTCGTCCCAGGTCGGCCAGGCAACCTTGCGAAGCTCCAGGTAGACCTCGCGAAAGTAGTTGCCGCCCTTCTCGGCGCGCGGCGGTGCGACCGGCCCCCGTGGGGGGGTGGGTCGGCTGGTGCGAACCGCCTTGGCCACTACTGACGGACCTCCTGGTGGCGCGGTATGCGCCGCGATGTGGACGGCATGGCAGGGGCGGCAAGACTCGAACTCGCGACCCGCGGTTTTGGAGACCGCTGCTCTACCAACTGAGCTACGCCCCTTGGGTGGTGTCTGGGCAACCGGTCTCGACCGACCCTACCTCGTCTCCCGGTGCTTGGTGTGCGCGCGACAGCGACTGCAGAACTTGCGGAGCTCGAGCCGGTCGGGATCGTTCCGCTTGTTCTTCACGGTGGTGTAGTTGCGCTCCTTGCAGTTGGGACACTGCAGGGTGATGATGCTCGCGCCGCCCTTGGCCGCCACGTTTAGCCTCGAGAAAAAGAAAACCTAGCACGGGCTAGGCACGTACTCAATATAGCAGAGCCCCGGCGGCGGGGCCCCATGGAGACCAACCGCCAGGGTCAGCACCGGGCTGGAGGGCGTCCCTGGTGACCGGGCGGGTCGCCGCCTCCGAGCGGGCCCCCTTCTCTGAGTGCTGATCACCCGCTAAGAGTATACATCGGTTACGGCGAACCCACTGAATCCGAACGGACCGGCCGGAGCAGTCCATGGCGCAGTAGCGGCCAGTCGGGCGACCGCGACTGGAGCCCAAGGACGGGATTGAACCGTCGACCTACGCCTTACCAAGGCGTTGCTCTACCACTGAGCTACTTGGGCCCGGGCGCCTCACGGTAGCGGATGCTCGCGGGGGGTGGGCGGGAGAGGATTCGAACCCCTGAAGGCTTCCGCCTGCTGATCTACAGTCAGCCCCGTTTGACCACTTCGGTACCCGCCCCTGCGAGCCGCCGCGTCCACAGCGTGCGCTGCAGGGTTCCGCGGACTGGGGAGTCTACCGCGGCGATGCGGGCGTGGTTCCCGGTGCCACCCGCCGATACCGGTGTGGTCACGACGGCGTGACGGCGGGGAACCCGCATCGAGGCCACCAGACAATGCCGGTGGTGACGTCCGTCCGTCCCCCGACGGCGAGCCGCGATCTGATGAGGCTTTTGCACTGATCGAGAGCAGACGGCGGGTCCTCCCTGCCGTGGCACGGAGGCCGGCACGACTGCGAGGGCTGGCCCGGCCAGACGACCTTCTCGCCCGGGTGCGCTGGGTGTTCGCCGTCTTCAACCTGGGCAGCCTCGCGATGCTCATCCCGCTGCTGGTCGGGCGCGCGGTGGACGGACGGCCTGCCGACCTCGCGATCGTCGTCGCCCTGGTGGCGCTGGCCGCGAAGTACCGAGCCGAGCTCCGCGGTCGCAACTGGGGCGCCGTCGGGGACCTCGCCGAGGGGGTGGTGCTGATGGGCGCCGGGGTCGCCGCCGACAGCCCCCTGGTGATCGTGCTGCTCCTCTATGCCCGCATCGCCTCCCGCGCCCTGGACGTGTCCGGGCGCGACGCTGCGCTGGTCAGCGCCTGGTTTCTCGCCGCCTTCGCTGGTGCCATCGCACTGTCCTCGCCGGCGGCGCGGTCGGGAGACACCATCATCGAGTTGATCTTCCTCGGCAGCGGCTTTCCCCTGGCAACCCTGGTCATGCACAGCCTCGGCAGCGCCCTCAAGCAGCTCACCCGAGGCCAGGCCCGCGAGGCGATGCTGCGGAAGGGAACCTCGGCGGTGGCGCTTGCCGGAGACCGCGAGGGGATCTGCCTCGCCGCCGTCGCCGCTGCCCGCAACCTGGTCGAGACCCACGGTGAGGCGATCGCGTGCCTGGCACTGGGTCCGCCCGACGACATGGTCGCGGTCGCGGTCGACCCCGGTCAGGCAGGCCCACCGCGGGCCCAGCGACGAGGCCTCGCGCCGCTGTCCCACCGCCTGCGTTCATCGCTGTCGGACGGTCGCCCCGTCCGCCTCACCGCCGATGAGGCGCAGGCGCTCTGGCCGGCGGAGTTCGGCGTCGCGGCCTGTGTCGAGGCGGTGAGCCTGCGGGTCGCGCGCGCGGGCGCCGGCACCCTCCTGGTCGGCACGGCGTCTCCGCTCGGCGGCGAAAGCAAGGACGCGCTCGCCACTCTCGGCACCGAGGTGGCCCTCGCGCTGGACGGCATCACCCTGAACGAGGAGCTCCACCTGCGCCGCAGCGAGGAGCGGCTCAACTCACTCATTCAGCATTCGTCCGACATCATCACCGTCGTCGACGGCAGCGGCCAGGTGCGCTACGCGAGCCCGGCTGTCGCAGCCCTGCTCGGTCACCTCGCGGACGGTATCGCCGGCACGCGCCTGGTGGAGTGGGTCCATCCCGACGACGCCGCCCGCATCGAGGCTGCGTTGAACGTCATCCTCACCCAGCCGGGCGTCGGCTCACCGGTGGAGTTCCGCCTCCGCGGCAGCGAGGGAAGCTGGCACAACGTCGAGGCGGTGGGCAACAACCTTCTCGACCGGCCCGACATCGGCGGCGTCGTCATCACCATCCGTGACATCACCGAGCGGCGTCGCGCCGAGGACGAGCTGCGCAACAGCGAGCGCAACTTCCGTCTCCTCTTTGAAGCCAACCCGCAACCGATGTGGGTGTACGACGCCGAGACCCTCGTCTTCCTGTCGGTCAACGACGCCGCCATCGACAAGTACGGCTACTCGCGCGACGAGTTCCTACACATGCGCATCACCGACATCCGGCCGGAGGAGGAGATCCCCAGCTTCCTGGCATTTCTCGGAGACGACAACGACCGCCTGCGCGCCTCCGATCGGGTGCGGGTCTCCGAGGGCTGGCACCATCGCCTCAAGGACGGCCGGATCATCGACGTCGACGTCCTCAGCCACCGCCAGGAGTTCGCCGGGCGCCCCGCGGTGCTGACCATGGCGCAGGACGTCACCGCGCGACGGGCTCTGGAGGAGCAGTTGCGTCACGAGGCTTTCCACGACTCGCTGACCGGCCTTCCCAACCGCGCCCTGCTCGCCGATCGTGCCGACCACGCCCTGGCGCGTGCCCGTCGCGGGGGGCCGCAGCCGGTCATGCTGGTGGTCGACCTGGACGGATTCAAGGTCGTCAACGACAACCTGGGACACGCCGCCGGTGACCAGCTGATCGCCGCCGTCGCTGCCCGGTTGGGGGCTGGGCTGCGCGGCGGAGACACCGCGGCGCGGCTCGGCGGTGATGAGTTCGCGGTGATGCTGGAGAGCGTCGAGAGCGTCGAGGCGGCGGCCGAGGTGGCGCAGCGGATCCAGCACCTGCTCAGCCGGCCGTTCACCGTGGAAGGCGGCGAGGTAACGGTCACCGCCAGCATCGGCATCGCCCCTGGCCGGCCCGATCACCTCGCCATGGACGAGCTGCTGCGCGAGGCGGATATCGCCATGTACGTGGCCAAGGGACGGGGCCCGGGCTCTCACGTCGTGTTCCAAGCGGTTCACCACGCTGCCAGGCTCGACCGAATCCGCCTCCGGCAGGAACTCCGCGAGGCGCTCGCCCAGGAGCAACTCCATGTCGTGTACCAGCCGCAGATCGACCTCCGCTCTGGCCGGGTCACCGCGGTGGAGGCGCTCTCACGCTGGCAGCATTCGACCCGCGGAGCGGTGGGCCCGGACGAGTTCGTCCCCGTGGCCGAGCAAAGCGGGCTGATCGGGCTGCTCGACGGCTGGGTGCTGCGCACCGCCTGTCAGCAGTTGCGCGACTGGACGGATGCAGGCCATCCGCCGCTGCGGGTCGCGGTCAACATCTCCGGCTTCGACCTCGAGCGGCCCGACCTGGTGGACCACATCGCCCGGGTGCTCGAGGAGACGCAGCTCGATCCGTGGCGACTGGAGCTCGAGCTGACCGAGGGGGCCGCGATGAGCCAGCAGGAGGATGCCGCCGCCCAGCTGCACCGCCTGCGGGCCCTGGGCGTGCGCATCGCCATCGACGACTTCGGCACCGGGTACTCGATGCTCAGCCGGCTGCGCGACCTCCCGGTGGACAAGTTGAAGCTCGACAAGTCGTTCATCTCCGACCTCGGGCGGGACGACGACGTCACCAGGATCGTGCGCTCGGCGATCGACATGGGACATGGACTCGGGCTCACCGTGGTCGCCGAGGGGGTGGAGACCGAGCGCACCCTGCGACTGATCAAGGAGCTGGGCTGCGATGGAGCTCAGGGATTCGTGATCGCGCATCCGCTGCCGGCAGACGAGTTGCCCCGCTGGCTGCGGGAATCTCCCTGGGCAGCGCTTCCCTCCCTCTCGGCCGCCGCCACCGCGAGGGTGCAACCCCGCGGCTAGACCTCGATGTCGACGTCGAGCGACTGACCGGCGGCGAGCCGGACACGGCGCTCGGTGCGGCCTCCGCCGGGGGCGAAGCCGACCAGCGTCCACTCCCCTTCGACGGGGTAGAAAAGGAATTTGCCCGTCTCGTCGGTTCGCAGCTCGGCGGTGAACTCGCCGGAGGGTCCGAGTAGCCGGACGTAGGCCCCCTCCACCGGCTCGTCGCGGTGGTGGACCCGCCCGTACAGTCTCAACACGAGCTCTCCTATGACCCCGCGTCCCCCTTCTCGCGCTCGATCGGGACACCGACAAGCGACCCGTACTCGGTCCAGGATCCATCGTAGTTCTTCACCGACGGCAGTCCCAGCAGCTCGTGCAGCACGAACCATGTGTGCGAGGACCGCTCACCGATGCGGCAGTAGGTGATCACCGGCTTGGTCGCGGACAGGCCCACCTCACCCCCGTAGATCGCCTGCAGCTCATCGGCCGATTTGAACGTGCCGTCCTCGTTGGCGGCGCGCGACCAGGGAACGTTCTTGGCCCCCGGAATGTGGCCGTTGCGCTGCGCCTGCTCCTGAGGCAGATGGGCGGGAGCTGCAAGCTTGCCGGAGAACTCCTCCGGAGAACGCACGTCGACCATCGGCGTCTTCCCCACCCCCGCCAACACCTCGTCACGCAGCGCGCGCACCGAGGTGTCGGGATCCTTGGCGCGGTAGGTCGCGGGAGTCACCTTCGGCGCGTCGGTGGTCAACTCCCTGCCTTCGAGCTCCCACTTCTTGCGCCCACCGTTCATCAGCCGGACCTCACGGTGGCCGTAGTAGCGGAAGAACCAGTAGCCATAGGCGGCAAACCAGTTGTTGTTGCCACCATAGAGCACAACCGTGTCGCCGTCAGCGATGCCCTTCGAGCCCAGCAGCCGCTCGAATCCAGCTCGATCGACGAAGTCGCGCCGGACCGGCTCCTGGATCTCTTCGCGCCAATGCAGCGACACGGCGCCCAGGATGTGCCCCTTCTGGTAGGCAGTCGTGTCCTCATCGACCTCGACCACCCGAACGCTCCGGTCGCCCAGGTGCTCGGCGACCCAGTCGGTGCTGACCAAAACCTCGGGCTTGGCGTAGTCGGTCACTCTCGCTCCTCTGGATCACTCAGCGCGGGGCACCAGCCCGCCATCGGCACCCACCGTACCACGGCCGAGGTGGGCCGCCGGCCGCAGCGGCCGGCCCTCCCGGTGCCGGCTCAGTCGGTGTCGCCCCGGACGACGCCGGCGTCGGGCGGCGTCAGCTGATGGGAGAAGAATTCGATGGCCCGGACCCGGCCGTCTCCCGCCAGATACGCGGCGACGGCACGGAGCTCGGAGGCTCGCTCCGGGTCCACCGCGTCGCTACTTTCGGCCATCTCTTGCAGGAACGACACGAGCTCGCGGAGCAGGCCATCCGAGTGGGGCCAGGCGCCGACGCGGCGCAGCCCGCGGCGAGTGGCTCGGGGCACCTCGGAGGGGTACTGGCCCTCCTCGTGCTCGACCTGATCGACCATCCCCGCGCGAGCCAGGCTGTCGAGGGCCCGAACCACCCGAGCCTTGTTGCGGTTGCTGGCGCCCAACCGCTGCAGCAGCTCACCAAACTTGAGAGTGTCGCGGTCAGAGACGCCTTCCTGCCAGTCGGCAACGGTCCGCAGGACCGGGATCTCCCATCGCGACCACGTGTCTTTCACCAGCTCCTCCGCGGCGGCCCATGAGCGTCGGAGCGCAGCGCTCGCGACGTAGGCTCACACAGGGCCGCTCCCCAGTCTAGCCGGGGACCGGCGGCAGGAAGTGGCCGCCTCGCCGGGTCAGGATGTTCAGCACCACCTCACCCGTGCCGATGGTCTCGAGTGCCACCCCCTTCTCACGACCGACCGTGTCGAGCAGAATGCGGAGGAACTCGTCGGCTGGCAGCCCCAGCACGTCCTGCAGCCCCTCCATGCCGGGTTCGTCGAGCAGCTGCGGGTCGATGACGTGAACGCGAAGCCTTCCCTCGTCGTAGCACAGACACGCGTTGACCCAGACCTGCGACGCTCGACGCGCGGACAACGCTGCCACTGTGCTTCCTCCCTCGACGGCGACGGTGTGCGCACGGTTATCGCGTTCTTGGGCCCGACGGCGCAACCCACCGGAGGCGACGTCCTGGTAACAGTCGCCGCATCCACAACTTCTCCACAGCCGCACCCACAACCCCGCACAGCGCACCGGCTGCACGGTCGCGGAAACCCCTTGTCCCTACCACCTGGCCGGGCGTACAATCGTTGACTGGGGGGTCGGGATTGCACGCGCAGGAGGATGGTGCACGCATGGTCAGCCAGCTGCTGCCCGGGGAAGATCCCGCGACCAGGGATCCCGATGAGCCCGCCCTCTGGATCGCGGTCTACAGTGAGCTGATCGGCGGCGTCCGGCAATCCCTCAGCCTGGCGCGCCAGAGCCCGTCGGGGGCCGGTGACGTCGACCACCTGGAGTCCACGGTGCGCCGGTTCGAGGAACGTCTCATCTTCTGGCAGGAGCGGGCCGAGCAGCTGGTGCGGTGAGCCCGCGCAGCCGTCACTCCATCCGTCGAAGTGCCAGGCTCGGCGCCTCGGAGAACCCGAGCGAGCGGTAGAGGCGCTCGCCGTCGGCGGTGGCATGGAGCTCCACCACCGCCACCTGGTGGCGGCGGTACCAGTCGAGCAGCGCCGTCATCACCGCCCGGGCCAGGCCATGCCGTCGGAACCCCGGCTCGGTGGCCACCCACTGGACATAGCCGAACCGTGCCGCCGGATTCGCCGGCGTCGGCAGCCGGGTGGCGATGGTGCCGGCGGCCGAGCAGACCAGCCGCCCGGCCTCGGTGGGGTGATCGACGACGTAGATCGCCAGGTCATCGCCGAGGCGCTCCCGGACGTGCTGTTCCCCGCCTTGCTGCCAGCGCGGATCCGAGGCGCCGAGGCCCATCGAGTCGAACATCAGGCGCGCCAGGCGCACAACTTCGGGCGCGTCACCGATGACGGCGTCGCGGACACGGAGGAGCTCGGTGGCGGAGGGCATCGCCGCCAGACGATAGCCCGCCGGCAGGGATGCCCGTCCCCTCCCGCTGGTTGAGCTTCAGAAGCAATTCCAGCCCGAGTAGGTGGTCCAGGTGCCGCCCTGCTGCCTGATCCACTGCAGGCAGTGATTGGGATCGTGCGAGGTGCCCGGCGCGAAGGAGATCGGTACCGTCAGGCCGGTCTGATAGTTCTGGATGCCGTTGAGAGCATCGACCAAGGCTTTGCGAGTCACCGGCTGCTTGCCGATCCGCTTCACCGCTTCGACGAACACGTTGGCCGCAACCCAGTCGCCCTCCGAGTAGAGATCGAGGGCGGCAACCTGGTTGGGGAAGTATCTCCGCACCGCGCCGAGATATTCGGCGACCGCCGGATCGCTCTCGTGGCCCACCGGCTCGATCAGCGGCGTGAGCGACTCCGCTGTCGCGAACGCCTTGTCGCCATACTGCTTCGCGGCTGACGACTTGTCGAGCGCGGTGATGCCGTAGAAGCGGACGTCGTAGGCCTGGCGCTGCATCGCCTGGAAGAAGCGCGCGTACGAGAAGGGGTCCAGGCCGGCGATGATCGAATCCACGTGCTCGCTGCGCAGCCGGATCACGGTGTCGGTGTAGTCCGCCTTGGTGGCATCAACGGTGATGAAATCCTTCTCGGTGATGCCCTTCGAGTGCAGAGCGTCGAGCAGGTACTTCTTGACCTGATCGGTGAAGTTGCTGGTGAGCAGAACGATCCCGGGGGCCTTCAGGCTGCCGCCCTCGAGCGTCTTGAGGTCGGCTGCATGGAGGCCGGCACCGGCGGCGCCGCGGGCCAGGTCGACCGACACCGGGTAGGAGAGCGCGTCGGTGAACTCGGAGGGAACGCCGAGCCCACCGATGATCGGCAGCCCATGCGAGGTGAGGAAGGGTGCCTCGGGCTGCTCGCCGCTGGCGGACAGCCAGCCGACGACGGCGAGGATGTTCTGGCTGAGCAGCTGCTGCGAGCACTGGTGGGCGCGGGTGGGGTCGTAGGCCGAGTCGCAGTCGACGAGCTGGAACCTGTAGCCATTGACGCCGCCCGCGGCGTTGACCTCGTTGAAATAGGCGCGGACCGTGTCCCGCTCCACCGTGGCGTCGAGCACACCGGTCTCGTCGTAGATGCCCCCGACGGTGATCACGCCATTGGCAACGCCGATGCTGGCGGTCGAGACCGCCGGCCGGCTGCCGGCGCTGTTGGCACTCGGTCCCGGAGCGCCGGCGCCACCACTCACCCCACCCCCGCCCTGAGTGCCGGCGGCCGGCGACGTCGCGGCACTCCCCTGGTTGGCGGAGGCGGCCGCGGACTGACCGACGGCCGACCCCACGGTCGCGGCGGAGGAGGCGTTGGTGCCGAGCTCGTAGGCAACCGCACCACCCAGCCCGAAGGTGGTGACGGCGCTGGCGAGGATAAAGCTGAGGGCGAGGCGTTCCCGGGGATCCATCGGCGCAGCCTCCATGGGGACGCCCTGGGCCCCGCTTCTCTGGGGCCGGCCGGCGTCGTCCTTCCTCGGGCTGCGTATATTAAGATATTGCTACATGAAGGTCAAGCCTTATATCCATGCCTCGAATCTGCTTCAATGCTCGGCGTGCAGGACGTTGCCCTCCAGGCCATCGCCAACCCTCGGCGGCGGGAGATGCTCCGGCTGGTCTGGGACGGTGAGCGGACCTCGTCCGACATCGCTGCCCACTTCGACATCAGCTGGCCCGCCGTTTCGCAGAACCTGGGGGTGCTGAAGAACGCTGGTCTCATCCGCGAGCGGCGGATAGGAACCCGGCGGCTCTACCGCGTCGACCGTGCGCGCCTCGGCCCCCTGAAGGCAGTGCTCAAGGCCATGTGGGAGGCCGACCTCAACCGTCTCGCCCACCTCGCCGAGGCGGAGGAACGGCGGACACGATGAGGGAGTCGACGACCGAGGTCGTGGAGGTCGAGCGCCGCGTGCAGGCGCGGCCGGAGACGGTGTTCTCGTATCTGGTCGATCCAGAGAAGTTTCGACAGTGGCAAGGGGTCGACGCCGAGCTCGACGCGCGCCCGGGCGGCTCCTTCCGGACGACCATCACCGGACGCAACCGCGTCGTGCTCCGCGGCGAGTACCTCGAGGTCGACCCACCCAGGCGCATCGTCCTCACCTGGGGGTGGGAGCCGGGACCCGGGCTCCCCCCCGGCGCCGCTGATGTCCCGGTTGGCGCGAGCACGGTCGAGATCACGCTGACCGCGGACGCCGACGCGACCATCGTTCGGGTGCGTCACAGCGGCCTGCGGTCCGACGCGGCACGCGGCTTCCATACGGACGGCTGGAATGTCTCCGTCGACCGGCTGGTGATCGTGGCCGAGGGCGGCGATGCTGGACCCAATCCCCTCCTCGACCTCTGGTAGGCCGTCTAACCGCCCTCACTGTCGAGCAGCGCGGCGAGCGCCGCCGCCGTGCTGCGGACATCGTGAGCCCCCTGAGCCCAGAGCCGCGCCCGCGCGCCCTCGGCTCGGCGAACATCCTGATCTGCGTCCATGATCGACCCGAGTGCCTGTGCCCAAGCGCTCACCTTATTGCTGATGAGGCGCACACCGTCGGGCTTTCGCTGGACGAACGTCGGCAGTGCGGAAACTACGCCCGTCAGGCCCGTAGCCATGGCCTCGACCAGCGCCAAACCGGTGGTTTCGGCAGCGGTCGGGAAGGCAAACGCATCAGCAGCCCGCCACACGAGTCGCGCGTCGCCCACCCATCCGAGCAGTGTCACACCGGCCCGATCGGCAAGTTGCTCCACCAGGCGTTGGTCAGGCCCATCGCCGGCCACCACCAGCTGCCAGCCCGGGCGGCGAGCCGCCGCCCATGCTTCGAAGAGGACGTCGAGGCGCTTCTGGCGCAGATCCAGCCGGCAGCAGCAGGCGATGATGCTAGCGCCACCAGCCAAGCCCAGCGATCGACGCGCGGCCGCTCGCTCTTGGGTACTCGCGGGCTTGTGCCGCTCGAGGTCGATGCCTCCCGGGACTATCCGAACTCGCGTCGGCGAGAAGCCCGCCTCAATCAGCTCATCGGCCGCCTCTTGAGTATCGGCCACCAGCCAGTGGGCGCGGCCAACGGCACGGCGCACGAGCGACGGTGTGGCGGCCTGCTGCAGACGCGCTACGTTTCCCAGGGGTCCGGTGAGCCACGTGCAAGCGACGACCCTTCGTCGCCACGGCGCGGCACCAATGACGGCGACGGTGCCCTCCGGGTGAAGCCCAGCTGCGTAGGCAACCCGCCATCTGCGTCGCGATATCAGGGCAGCAAGAACGCCCCCGACAACCGCGATGCCAGTGTTGAGCCTGGCCCGTCCGGACCCCAACTCAACGGACCACCTCTGCAGGGCTGGCAGGGCGAAGACGGTGACCCGCCCGGCGCGGCGGCGGCGCGGTCGCCAGCCGCGGCGCCATGTGAGGACGGTGACTGAGCGATCAGGCCACTGCTCGACAAGGTCGCCCAGCTGGCGCTGAAGGCCCCCCTGCCCGTACCAGTCGCCCACGACGAGCAGCAGTGGCTCAGCCGCTGAGGACATCGCGCCAAGCGCTCCCGGCCATGGTCGAAGGTGGGCGGATCCCGCAGAGCGCGAGCAGAGTTGGCGCCAGCCCGTCGGGTTGGGCGTCACGTATCCGAGGCGAGCACGCCACCCCCGGGCCGGCCAGCAGGACTGTTGCCTTGCCCCGGTGCTCGGTCCACCGGTCGGGCCAGACCACAGCCTCCCAGGTGCCGAGTTGGGGATGGCTGGCACGTCGGGCGGGGCGGTCGCCGGCCCACGTGATCACCAGATCGGGCAAGCGGTGGGCCATCCGGCCCGGGAATTCAGAGGAATCGTGCACCTCTGCCGCAAGCGGGCGTCCCGTGTCGGCGTTGATGGTCTCTCTGATCAGCAGCCGCACACGGGCGAGAAGGTCGTCTCGATCCTCCCCAGCCACGGTCCCGAACAGCTCACGCCCCATGAGGTTGACCCGCAACAATCCGGCGCCCCAGCTCTTCAGTGGGAACATGACCGTTTGCGACCAGTCGTAAGCGTCTCGGAACGCCGTCGATGCCATGCGCAGCTGCATGCTCCGAGGAAGCAACGCCGTTGCCAGGCGTTCACGGGTCCGGTCGGGCACGAAGCGGCGCAGTCGCTCGGCGAGCGGTACACGTCCGCCAGCGGTACCGGCACCGGATCGCATGCCGCCGGACTTGACGAGAAGTCCGGCGCGCTCGAGCAGGCCCTCGAGCAGCGGACCCGCGTGATTAGCGGGGCGGATGCCTCGGGCGAACACGACGGCTACGTTCGCCCCGCGGACACCGGCTGCGACGTCTGCCAACAAGCGGTCGAGGGCCACGTACGGCCTCTCCACCAAATCGGGTTGGGGTGCGGCGGGAGCCCTCCAATGAAACCCGACGTCGGCATGGTGGCCCAGCGCGTGGACGACGACGTGAGTCTCGTGGACGCCGATGCATGCAGCCGGTCGACCGGAAAGAAGAGGTGCGATCGCCTGGAATCGCCGGGCCTCGTTGGCCACCAGCTCAGCGACCAGCCGCTGCTCGTGGCGCGGCGACGCGCGGGGCGCAGCATCAGCCAGCTTGGCCGGCCGGCCAGCCAGGCGCACCTTCCTGCGTACCTCAGAGCTGGTGAACAGCGGTCGGTGAGGGGGCGACAATTCCGACCAACCGCACACCTCATCTGCCCGAGATTCGGGGTGAGGGTGGGACTCGGGGACGTCGAAGGCGAGGCAGTCACGGCCACGGTCTGCGAGATGCATCCAGAAGGGCTCCAGCTCGGACTCACGTCGCAACCTCAGCCCCTGGCTCGGCGCGTCGAACTCCAAAAAGTGCGCCAGCGCGTGATCGCCGGGCGGTACGCCGGCCAAGAGCGGACCCCACATGCACTCCTCGAGGATCGCGGCGACGGTGCCCACCTCGACGCGACTGCCGCGGGCCGAGAATTGTTCGAGGAACGGCAGCCTGCCGGCGGCGAGCAAACGGTCAACGATGCGCTCGTCACCGCCGTCAACGCACACGACGACCAGCGGCGAGGTCACACCATCGCCACCGGCTCTGGGAGTCCAGTCACAACCGAGCGGCGCAGAGCATCGATGATAGCGATCGCAGCGATGCCGTCAGCTGGCCCGGCAGCGCCGTCGATGACGCCGTCGCCCCCACGCACTGCCGCGAGGAATACTGCGAGGGCCCTGGTGAAGGACACCTCCATCCCCGAGCGCGCCAACCGGGCGAGGACGAGTGCTGGCACCGGTGGGGAGGGGCGGCCACGCAATCGCCAGCCCCGCAAGCGGTCGACCGTGACCTGCCGCCTGCCGTCCGATAGGGTGACGACATCGGTGGGAGGGCCAACCTGGTACCGGCCCAGCAGTTGAGCAGCGCAGGGCCAGCGAGCGCCAACAGCGCCCCCGTCACTGACCTGCACCTCGAGGGCGCGCTGTTCGGTGAGCCAGCTCACCAGATCGAGATGATGACAAGCCACGTCGAAAACCGGCTCCCGCCTGCCTTCGCCGCCCGGAGTGGTGAACTGTGCACGAGCCACCATGCGAGGCTCGAGCCAGCCACGATCGAGCAGTCTTCGAACCGACCGCCACAGTGGATGGAAACGGTAGGCGAAGCCGACTTGCAGGACGATGCCAGCGGCGGCGGCGGCGTGCTTGAGCGCCACACCCTCGGCGACGGTGGCGGCCATCGGCTTCTCGACGTAGACGTGACGACCGAGACTCACAGCTGCGGCGGTCAGCTCGGCATGGGTCTCAGGCGTTGTCGCCACCACGACCGCATCGGCGGACACCTCGAGCGCGTCCTGCCACGCCGCGAACACGGGAGCCGGCCACGACCCCGCTCGTCGTACCGGATCGGGATCGCACAGTGCGACGAGCTTGGCTTGCGGGAGCCGCTGCAGCGTCGGCACGTGAATCCGGCCACCGGCCAAGCCGAGGCCCAGCACCGTCACCCGCACAGGCGGGGTCACCGGTGGGACCGCGCTCCAGTCATCAGACCCGCGGTCCAGGCGAACAGGCCAGCGACGAGCAGGGGGCTCAGCCCGATGGCGATCACCGCTTCGCGGGGGCGACCGGCCAGGCGCCGCGCCAAGGCGGCCAACCGCAGGAGCCAGCTGAGCGGAGCCAGGGGTGGGCGGCCGAAGTTGCTGTGTGCCATGGGAACCGTTCGGCAGATCTCGGCGAAACTGCCACCCAGGCGGTACTGATGTCTGAGAAACTCCCAAAGGCCGGTTCGGTTGTGGTGGTAGACGACGGCAGCCCCGGCGAACGGCAGGTGCCCTCCACTCGCGAGCCGAACGGTCAAGATGGTGTCTTCACCAGGGAATAGCAGTTCTGGAAAGCCGCCCACGCGATCCAGGGCCCTCCTGGCGACAGCGAGGTTGCAGCTCGCGCCGTGACTCGTCGAACCCCGCCGCCCCGGTAAGAACTCGGAGAACTCGAGCAGCCAGCAGGCTGTGCCTACGGCGTTTCGCGGGGTCCCATTGTCGACGGCACCGGCAACTGCTCCCACGCGGCTACTCTCCAGAGCGAGCAACAGCGCGGCTAACCAGCCCGGCGCTGGCACGGCGTCAGCGTCGAGGAAGACGAGGACCTCACCCGAGGCGGCAGCGACGCCCAGGTTGCGAGCCCGGCCGGGCAGGGTGCGCTCGGCAAGAGCCAAGACTCTCGCCCATGGCCATCGCTGCCGGAGTATCTCCGCAGTGCTGTCAGCGGAACTCTCCACGACGATGACTTCCACACCGGCTGCCGATTCCTGGGCGAGGCGGTCCAGGACCATCGGTAGTGTGGACATGGCGTGCCAGGCGGGCACGACCACCGACACGCTGCGGCCAGGAACGGGCACTTGCTCAACCTTCGCCATGGCCAGGGCGCCCGTTCATCAAGGTAGAAAGGAAACGGGTCGACAGCGACACGGAGCGGGAGCGCATTCCAGCTCGCGAGACTACTACACGCTCTCCGGAAGTTGTAGTAGCTCCTATATAAGAGTCCCCGGCGCCTTCATGTGGAGCGGGCGCCCGGATTCGAACCGAGGACCAACTGTTTACAAAGTAGGCCATGGGAGCGCCGTGCCCGCCGCGTGTGAAGCGGTGCGTCTGAGGCGAAGTTATCGTCTCTACACGATCGCAGCCGACAGCACATGGAGCAGTGCGCCGACCTCGCGCGGCGGCGCTGGGCACTGCCGATGCAGGCTACGGGGATCGCCACGGGCGCCCGCCTGATCCTTGAACGGCGCGTGGTGCATCTGGCCGCGCAGCGGATGCGTCGGATCCCCTTGGGACCGCCGGGGGCCGGTGTGTTGCGCTTCAGCTTCGTGCCTCGGTCGCCCGAGTGCTGCGTTGACCTGGTTCCAAGGACGAGGCTAGATGGCCGATTTGTTGCTATCGATGCTATATGATTCCATGGTACACTATCGCTCAGGCAAAGGCACTGTTCGGCCCACATCTGACCCCGGCGTGGGTCCGCATAGACGAAGAGGAGTATCCGTGGCGCGAACGGCCCGCGCGCTGCTGATACCGAGGTGAAGGAACCCTGGCGTTTGGCGACGCGCCAAGAGCAGATACTTCGCCTTGTCGCCGCAGGCATGGCGGACAAGGAGATCGCGGCGCGGCTCGGAGTGTCGCCTGCAACCGTCCGCACTCACCTCCACCGTCTTTACTGCGCGCACGGATTCCACAATCGCGCCGAAGCCGTCGCGGCGTGGCTGTCCCAGCAACCGTTCCTCTCGTCGGAGGTGCGTGAGGAGCAACTCGAGAACGAGATGCTCGAGATCTCACAGCGGAGTGAGCCTTGGCCTCAGAGCGAGGACGGAGGCGCCGAGGTCCTGCTCGCCGGTGTCGCTAAGAGCGAGCCTACAGTTCCGTGGGGCCTCCAGACGATTCGCCGTCATCCGTGGTGGGTACTGGCAGCGCTCTCATCCGTCGCCGCCGGGATGGCAGTCGCACACGCGATCGCCCCCCAGCAGCTTTCGGGACGGCTTCCCTTTGCACCGTCACAGACGTCTCCCACAGCGGCTCCGCCAGGTCCCACCGGTCAGTCTCCTGTCTCTGGCAGCAGTGCAGCGCCGTCGCAGATCTCACCGCGAGCCGGCGCAGCGCCCGGTGCCGCTGCCGCCCAGGTGCCGTTGGCTTCGCCTGCGGTCACACCCCGTCCGGCGCCAGCTCCCCTTGCTGTGCACACCCCCGCATCGGTAATGCAGGGAGCAGGTCAGCTGTTGCTCGTCAACGCCGAGCGCACTGCCGCCGGCCTGCTCCCCTTGACGTCGAACGACTGTTTGATCGAAGTGGCTTCTGAGAACGCGCTGCGCATTGCCAGTCAGGGATTCGTGTCTGGGGCAGACGGGCCATCTCTCGACCGAGTTTGCGCGCTGGGGTCGACGCAGCCCGCCGAGAACCTGGGCTACTGGTCCAACGTCGACGATATTCAGATGAACTTGCTCTTCGTGGCCAACCCTCAGCAGCGCGCCGCCATCCTGGGGCGCTTTCACTACATGGGAGCCGCCTGGGCGATCAGCGCTTCGGGCGTCGCATACCTCGCCGTGGAGTTCGCGTAGTCGGCTCAACTTGGCTCGGCCGCCTGCCAGCTCATGTCATCCAAGTTGCTTACAGCGATTTTGATGACGCTCTGAGCAGCGCGTATAGCAACATTGGCGACTTTTATCCCACAGAGAACTGCCATAACGTGCTAGCCGCACGAGTGCGTTCCGGTGGCGTCGACCTGTACGAACCACCCCAAAGGAACGCGCACCAGGGAGGTACACGCATGGTACCCACGGCGATGCGGCGATGGACAACTCTTGTCCCAGTCCTCTCCCTCCTTTATCTCACGGCTCACTTCGCGCCCGCCGGAGCCAGCACCGGCGATTCGGCCACCTCGTTCAGTGGCCGGGGGACCGCGGTGAGCGCGACTCTGCTGGGGACGACGACCACGCTGGCAGATACCGGTCCCCTGCCAAGCTCCGGCGGCGCCGAGCAGGCCTCGTTGCTCACAGCCACTGTCCCCGGCACGCTGACCGCGGACGTTCTCCACGCGACCACAGTCGGGATTGGTTCCCGCAGCAGTTCCGAGGCTTCATTGGCTGACCTGAGCCTCAACGCAGCGGGCAACAGCGTCACCGCCGACTTCCTAATGTCGCGAGCGACGGCAATGTGTTCGTCGGGGCAGGCCTCAGCGAGCGGCAGTTCGGAGATCGCCGCCCTCGCAGTCAACGGTCAGAGCGTCGTGGTTTCGACGGCCCCCAACCAACACATCGCCCTGCCCGGTGGCGGCAACATCGCGATCAACGAGCAGCAGATCTCACAGAACGGCAACTCCGCTTCCGTGACGGTCAACGCGCTGCACGTGGTCATACCGGGCGTGGCGGACATTGTGGTTGCCTCGGCCCACAGCGATATCTCATGTCAAGGGCAGTCTGGCTGCACCAGCGCCAACGACTTCGTGACCGGGGGCGGCTGGATCACCGGAACGCCATCGAGCGCGAGGGCGAACTTTGGCGTTGGGGGCGGCACCAAGAACGGTAGTCTGTGGGGCCATCTCGTGTACATCGACCACGGCCCCGGCGGTCCCACCGTCAAAGGCACCGGCGTCACCGCCTACAGCGCGACCAACGCCACCACTCGACACATCGAGGGCACGGCCGAGGTCAACGGTAAGGGCGGCTTCACGTATTCGATCGACGTGGCCGACTACGGCGAGCCCGGTGTCAACAATGACACCTTTGCGCTCAAGCTCTCCAATGGATACTCGGCGTCCGGACCGCTGCAGGGCGGGAACATCGAGATCCACAAGCCCTGCGCCTAAGGCGTCGGACCTTCCCTGCTCACTTGGCCACCGCCGGCTGAGCTCGATCCCAGCCGGCGGTGGCCGAGCCCCTCGGCTTCAACGCGTTCGGGGCTCTGGAGCTGCGGCTACTCGCGTTCAATCGTTTCTCTCGTCGAACTCGGCAAGCCGGCGCCCGGATTCGAACCGAGGACCAACTGTTTACAAACTTGCCGGGATGGGGTCCGTAAGCGTGTGCGGGCGTCCGCGTCGAATTCGAGAGCGTGCTCTCGCGGGTGCCGAAATCCAAGAGCGTTGCGGTCAGCGTTGCGGTCACCCGACCGCCGAGGCGGCCTCGGCACGGGCTACGGACCCAGGCTTGTCGCACGAGCCGATGTTGTGCGTTGGCGAGCTCCACGTCAATAAACTGGGGCTCTCGAGAAGGACCTCCTTTAGCTGACCAGAAGCCGGTTTCCTAGGTGATCACGTCCAGGATGCGCGAGCCGCCCGCTCGGTTGGAGTGCAGGGATTCTCTGGCAACTTCTGGCTAACCGCGCACCGACCTGGATCCAAGACGTGCGAGCGGCCCGCATGCTCGACTCAACGGAGGCCTCCCCCGAGAAGGGGAGACCTCAGCGCTGTCACCTCCACACGCCGAGCCTCTGCTCAGGCAGTGGCCGAACTCACGCCGGCGGGCGCGTCGATCACCTTCGGATGCTCCGCTCCGGCCGTCGTCACGGCGATGCGCTTGGGCTGAGCCTTCTTCGCTCTCGGGACCATGATGGTCAGGACGCCGTTCTCGAAACTTGCGGTGATCTCCTCGGCCCGGACCTCGGCCGCAAGACCCACCTGACGATAGACCGAGCTGAGCTGCCGCTCACGCTGGACGTAACCGCCGTGCAGGCCCTCGTCTTCTTGCAGCGGGGTGCCACGGATCGTCAGGACGCTCTCATCGAGGGTGATTTCCACATCCTCAGGCCTGAACCCGGGTACCGACGCCTCGATCCAGAAGGCCTCGTCGGTGTGGCGGATGTCCAACGGCAGACTGTGGACAAGCCGCTGGGGCATGAAAGTGCGGTCGAAGCCCGCACTCAAGAGCTCCGCCACGTCACTCCAAGAATTCCAGTTCATTGCCATCGCGCTACCTCCTGACCTACAGATGTCTCACCGCCCCACCGAGGCGGGTCTGCCGAGCGGCCGTGCCGCCCGATATCGCTCTTGATCGGCTATGCGACCACCACGTCCATCACGCCCCATTGCCTGCAGAGGTCGGCGGTCCGTGCCATCGCCCGCTCGCGCGCCATCCTCGTCACCGTCCGTCCCTGCGCTTCCGCGGACGCGTGGATGGCGCCCTCGAGCGTGCGATCGCGCACCATCTGCTCCGTCAGGCCGAGCACCGACCGAACACTCGCCACCGCCGCACTGCGGTCCGTTCGGCGCCCGCGCTCCGACTCGAGCCGGTCGATCGCCTGCTCCGCGTCGGTCCCGCGGATGGCCTGCCAGGACCACGGGCCGGAGAGGGCGAAGATGGTTGAGATCGCTTCCTCGGTGGCGCTGTCGTGGGGACGGCGACGCAGGCGGTCCGCCAGCCCCACCGTCGGCCTGGCCCTCTCGCGGCGCGCTCCATCGTCGTCGATCGCGCAGCAGATGCGGTAGTTCAGCGCCGACCGTTCCTTCGCGTCCATGCCCGCGTAGTAGGTGCGAACTCGGTGGTCGACCCACTCCTGCTCGCCCGCCATGCCTCGTCCTCCGACCGTCACGCCCGAGGCGCAGCCAGGGACTGCGCCCGCGGGTGCCCCGGCTTCCGCCGGGGCCGGTCGTCACGATCAGTTGCCGGGCCTGCCCGCCCGGATTGTTGGTAGGATTATTATTGTTGTTAGTATACTCCGACCGAGCGAGGAAAGGTGGATGCCCGAAACCGAGTACGTGGAACTGGTCGTGAGCGGGAAGAGGATCCGGCTGGGGAGAGCGGATGTTCTACGCGCGGTCCGTGACGGGCGCTTGGGCCTAGTCCGGCAGCACGCCGTCGAGATCGAGAAGCAGTTGTATCCGGTCAAGGAAGTCTTCGCCCGCGCGACCGGCATCGACGTCCTCGACTTCAACACGACGCAGGCCCGGGGTGCCTTGCGCCGGCTGGGCTTCGACGTGCGGACCGTCAGCCCGCTCGGCCATCGCCGCCACCACTGAGCGGTGCGGGGCGAGTTCGTCCCCGCCACAAGATGTCGCCACTGAGGTCGTGCGTGGGGGCTTCGACCGCACCAGCTGCAGCGTTGCTTGTGATGCTGCGCGGCTCGCGGTCGCCCTGCCGGTGAAGCAGGTTATCCGCCGAAGATGGGCTCGGCGAAGATGCCGCCAGAGGAGGTGAAGCTGCCGTCGCCGTTGATGGCCTGGATGCTACGGAACCCTCCTACGCGGCATCGTATCCGCTGGCTTTGCCCCAAATGGCGAGCTTTGCGTTGGCTGCAATGCGCGCTTGCGTACCGACGCCGGGCACCCGCGGAGCGCAGGCTCACCCATTCAGCTGGCTGAAGGACCCCGAGAGACGGGGATGGGGCGGGGTCGTGCCCCATGAGCGCGGCCTCGCTCACCCGCCACTGTACGTCAGCGTACAGACGGCACACACCCGTACGCGCAGCATTGGACAGGCCTGAGTTGTTGCGGCGCTGTAGCTCCTCAAACGCAACACATCAAACAGCGCCTGGCGGGTAAACCATCATGGGCGGCGGGCGCAGGTCTGAAAGGCCTGCCACTGACCTATCTGATCATTCCGCAGGAAAGATCATCGAGTCCTCCGCCGACATCGCGTGTGTCGTCGGATTCGACGGTCGGACTCTCGAAGTCAATGCCAGCTGGGTGCGCGAGCTGGGTGGTGACGCAGTCGATGAGGTTGATTCGGTGGCGTACATCGACCTGGTGCATCCCGACGACCGCGACGAAACGCTTCGCGCCACCGCCACGCTGACGACCGGAAGACTCGAGACGATCGAGATCGAGAACCGCTTTCGCCGTCACGACGGCACGTACCGGTGGCTGCGCTGGCACTTCACTTGCGATCGAGGCGAAAAGCTCTTGTACGGCCTCGCCGAGGACATCGCCGACTGGAAGACCGGCCAAGAGGCTCCCGATTCCGATGCACTTGACCGCATCATGCTCGATGCTACTGATGCCATCGCCGTCACCGATGCTGACGCGGTCTTCACGTACATCTCGCCAGCCTGTTTATCGCTCTTGGGTTACGCGCCGGAAGAGCTGATTGGCAAGCCGGTCGCCGCTTTGATCCACCCAGAGGACCGGGCGCTGGCGGGGACCCCTCGAAGGCAGGCCACGCTCAGCCCTGATGCCCACAGCGTCAGCCTCCGACACCGGCGTAAGGACGGCTCATACGCATGGATCGAGAGCAGGAGCCAGGCGGTCTTCGATCCTATCACGGGAGCATTGTGCGAGACCCAGGTGGTGATGCGCGACATCAGCGAACGAAAAGAGGCGCAACTGGCGATCGAGCACCAGGCGCTCACGGATGGGCTCACCGGATTGGACAACCGCGTGCTTCTGTCTGACCGGTTGAAGCAAGGCCTCAAACGGCTTAAGCGAAGGCCGGGGGTCGTCGGAGTGCTCATGCTGGACGTCGACCACTTCAAGGCCATCAATGACACACTCGGCCATCAGATCGGTGACGCAGTGCTCGTGGCCGTTGCGCATCGCCTGCAGAGTCTCGCCCGTCCAGACGATACCGTGGCGCGATTCGGTGGCGACGAGTTCGTCGTCGTCGTACACGGTTTGGAAAAGACTCCCGACCTAACTGCGTTCGCCGATCGCATCGTCACTGGGTTGCGGGAGCCCTACCGGATTGGTAATAAGGACATCGTGGCGACCGTCAGTGTCGGCATCGCCGCCACGTCCTTGCCGGACCATTTGCCGGCGGACCTGCTACGTGAAGCAGACCTCGCGCTGTATCGAGCGAAGGACCGGGGCAGGGACCGCCACGAGGTCTACGGAGAGGCACTCCAGGTACGAGCCGTCGAGCGGCTCGAGACGGAGCGGTTGCTGCGACGCGCGATATCAGGGGGACGACTGGCCGTCGAATATCAGCCCATCGTCGATCTCGCGACCGGCATGACTGTCGAGGCAGAAGCCCTGCTCCGCGTCGATGACAATGACCTCGGTCGGTTGGTGCCAGAGCACTTCCTATCGGTTGCGGAGGAGTCTGGGCTGCTCCCGGCTATGGACGAGTGGGTGCGCGCCACCGCACTGACCCAGCTCGCGGCGTGGCGTTCGAATCCAGATCTCAGCGCAATTGGTCGCGTTGCTGTCAACGTGACAGCTCGCGAGCTGACAAGCGCCGAATTCGCCTCACGGCTTGCCACTCGACTTCGGGATGCGGACCTGGAAGGACGCCACCTGGCCATTGAAGTGACCGAGCATGCGCTGCTGCAAACGTCAAACTCCGCCATGAGCTCCCTCGTCGATCTCAGAAGCCTGGGTGTCCACATCGGGCTCGACGACTTTGGCACTGGGTTCTCCGCCCTCTCCTACCTTCAGACCTTCCCGCTCGACTATCTCAAGATCGACAAGTCCTTTGTGGAGCGAATCGCCAGCGACCGCCGCAGCTCATTGATCATCGCCGCGACGATCGACCTTGCCCATGCTCTCGACCTTGCAGTGGTTGCCGAGGGGATCGAGACGGAAGACCAGCTGGCGAAGCTTCGCAGCTTGGGCTGCGACCGAGGCCAGGGGTTCGTGTTTTCTCGCCCCGTCACCGCTGCCGACTTCGCCGACATCCTCAAAGCGCCGCCCGAACTCGAAGTGCGTGGCGCGCCCAGGAGGATTTGAACCCGCACGCGGATCCATAGTCCACGTCCGCAGCGTCCGCGCCCGTCCGAGGCCGGTCATGGGGGTTGGTCTAAGTTTGTCGGCCGTCCGAGGTGAGGTCAGGAGATCCCCGCTTCTGTGACCATGTTGGCGACTCCATTGGCGACCGAGTCGGGCACGGGAACCCAGCCCTGGAGAGCAGCGCCGAGCCGCTGGAGGGACCGCCGTACGGCGGGGTTCTCCTCGAGATTCTCGGACTAGAAGCCGAGCGTCTCGGGGACGAGGATGACGTTGATGCGGCCCGACGGCTCGTGGTGGATGATCAGTGTTTTCGCCAGCATGCTGCCTGGAAAACCCTCGCTCTGCATGCGCACGAACTCTCGCGGCAGGCTGTACTCGCGCACGCGGCGGAGGCCTTCGTCGAGATCGCGCACGAGCTTCTGGTGGCCGACGACAAGGATGACGTTACCGCCGGCGTACGCGTACGCACCGAGCTGGCTGCCTGAGCCTGACGCAACGATGACCTCGCCGTCGTCCGTGATGGCATGCGCGCTGCCGACGATGTAGTCGGGCGCGGCGCCCAGCTTTCGCATCTCACGGCCCTGGGTCGCTCGGTCGAGCCCGCGCAGCCGTGTACGAATCGACTCGTAGCGCCCGGACTCGTCGATCTCAGCGCTGATGCCAAGCTCGCGGATCGTCTCGGAGAGGGCGCTGTGGACCTCGGCGCCCTCCGGGATGGCCTCGAGGACGAGCCGGCGGGCGTGCTCGGCACTGTCGGCGACCTGCGCGTGGAAACCGCGGCGTCGGAGCGCGGCAGCAGTGGATTCGAGCCGCGACCTGTCGGCCGGCTTTTCGAACTCAAGGTTGGGCGGGCCGGGGTCGGTGAGAGTGATGGTCACGGCGACGGCTCCTTCGTCTGGTACGGCGGGCGAGCGCTACTGGGCCTCTGGAGGAATCTGCGTCGTGAGAGAGAACGGGTGACCAGCAGGGTCGAAAAGGACTCGCCACCGGTCGGGCGCTGGCTGGACCGGCGCGATCCGGGCTCCCAGCCGCTCAGCCTCCGCCACTGCGACCTCCAGATCTGTCACCGCGAGATCCAGATGGATCTGCTTAGGGACGTCGCCCGCAGGCCACGTCGGAGGCTCGTAGTCCGCGATCTTCATGGCGCTCAGCCATACCCATTCAGTTCGGATGTCCACGGTCGTGGCGGACGTGAACATGATCTCGCCGCCCAGCATCGCGGCCCAGAACTCAGCGAGCGGGACTGGGTCGGCACAGTCCAACGACACGAAACCCCTTCGGGCGACAGCCATCGAGTGAGCTTAACGGCCGCGCGAATAGCTCGCAGACCCGTGGCCAGGGAGTTTGGTGGCGCGCCCAGGAGGATTTGAACCCCCGCACGCGGATCCGTAGTCGTTCACGGGGCTTCAACCACCTGCGAAAAACCCTTGTCGGAGTTCATGAATGGCCACCAGGGTACGCCGTCGCCCGGTGCGTTGCTGTCACGGTTGCTGTCAAACCCGGGGGCGCTCGGAACGAATCACCGTACCCGCCTTCGACCGGACCCTAAGTTTGGGCTCTGAGGAGCGGCGTGACCGTGTGGCATCACGATTGCTACATCGAGCTCACTGAGATCGCACCCGCTCTGGAGTCCGCGCTGCGACGCGGCGAACCGGCCGCGTAGGCGGCGGCGCTCAGTAGCTCAGGAGGCGGACGAGCTCCGTCTGCATGATGCGGTAGCACTCGCAGGAGGCCCCCTCCAGCCCCTTGCGATCCACAATGGTGACCTGGCCGCGCGCATAGGAGATGAAGCCGGCCCGTTGCAGGATGCCGGCGGAGACGGTCACCGTGGCGCGACGCACTCCGAGCATCTGCGAGAGGAACTCCTGCGTGATCGGGAAGCGGTCCGCACCGACGCGGTCGTGGCTCATCAGCAGCCAGCGGGCGAGGCGCTCCTCGTTGGAGTGCAGCCGGTTGCAGCCCGCCGACTGGGAGATCTGGGTGAAGAGCGCCTGCGTGTACCGTTGAACCACTGCGCGAAGCTGGCTGTGATCGTCGATCGCTCTCAGGAAGGCGTCGACCGGTAGGCGCAGCGCCCGACCGGAGACCTGGGAGATGGCTCGAACCGTGGTCGATTGAGCGCCCAGGAAAACGGGGACGCCCACCATCCCCTCGTTGCCAACGGTGGTCACCTCGACGATGCTGCCGTCCTCCATGGGCGTGACCAGGGAGACGATTCCGCTGACCGGGAAGTGCACCGCGGTGATGATCTCCCGGGCGTCGAAGACCACGTCGCGCACGACCAGGGCGACCTCCTCCATGTCCGGCCGGAGGCGCGCGAGGTCGGCGGGCGGCAAGGCATCGAGGATGTGGTTCCCGGTCCCTCGGACGCGGGCTGGGCGGTCGGGTCGCGCCATCCTTTGGGGTGCCTGTTGATTGCTCTCGGCGGACAACGTCTACGCCTTGACCTTCCCCCAATGCGTACGGTAGCGTACGGAAGGAGCGCGCGCAAGGGCTCGCGGCCGCGGGCCCATTGGTATCGCCCCCCCTCTCGGGGGCCGGCCTTCGGGCCGGCCCCTTTTAGCTTCCCCGACCTTTCGCCATTCGGTTCTGAGCGCGGATTCGCTGCGGCGCTACCGCCCAGCGAGGACGGGCCACGACGGCGCCAGCTCCAGGCCAGCAGACCACGCTGGCCGCGATGGTGATGACGCTGCGCTTCTCTCCTCGACAACCTGCCAACCCCGCCCTAAGGTTGAGCACTGATGACCGACCAGAGAGCGGGGTCGACCGTTGCGCAGACCACGGTGGCCTCCTGGAGACTACGGCCGCAAACAGGGCTGTGATAGCAAACGCCATCACGCCCGTTTCGGAGTTGTTCGAGGGCGAGCGGCCGGACACCCCCTACCTCACCGACGCCCAACTCTGGATCGACGTGTATTCGCAGCTAATCGACTCTCTATGCCTATGGCTAAACGACGACACCGCGGGAGAGCGCTTGCCGCGGATCGCTCACATGGCCGGCCGCTATCGGCTGCGGCTCGACTTCTGGATGCACCGCGGCTTCGAGCTCCGGGCCTTGGACACCCACCATCCTCGCGCGGGTCTGGACAGCCTGCTCCGCCTCATGGGCTAGCCCGCCACGCGCGCGTCCTTCGTCATCGCGGTGATCGGCTTCCCAACGCCAAGCCTGACCGTCACCCAAAGTATCTACTAGCGGTGGCTGAGAGAAACGCGGTTAGTTACACGTTTCTGAGACAGGCCAAGTCTCTCAGTCCGAGTGCCACGAGCGCCGACCTTGAGAAGCTCGCCGCCCCATTCGTGGCGACGCTGGAGCTGATGGGGGAGGTCGGACGAATGCTCCGAGACTTCCGACAGACGCTCGAGCGCGCGGGACTGCCGCGGACGCGGTTCCATGACCTGCGCCACACGGCTGCCACCCCCATGCTGGCGCAGGGGGTCCACCCCAAGGTCGCCAACGAGATGCTGGGGCACGCCGCCATCGGCATCACGCTGGACCTGTACTCGCACGTCAGCCCGACGATGCAGAGGGCTGCGGCCGACACCATCGACCGCCTGCTCTGGGGCTAGGTCGCGTTCGTCCGCGTTGCGGTCAGCGTTGCGGTCAAAGGCTCGGGAGATGGACCTCCGCAACCGCTCCACGTCGCCGCTGCGAGTTCGTTTCTCTGGAGCCGGCGCCCGGATTCGAACCGAGGACCAACTGTTTACAAAACAGTGGCTCTACCGCTGAGCTACGCCGGCCTCGCCCGGACAGT
>VBIQ01000003.1 GCA_005880985.1 Chloroflexota bacterium | reverse complement strand
CCGAACGCGATCGCTTTCTCGCCGCTGTTCCCACCGCCCGCTGCGTCGAGGTCGACGCCAACCACTACACGGTCGTCGCCCACCCGGACTGCGTCGCCGCGGTCAGCGATTTTCTGCGATGAGCGGCGACGCCGGCTCGCCGGCCCACTGATGCAGGCTTGCGGGTACCCTTCGCGGGTGCTCGCGGAGGGACCCTGGCGCCGCCGCTGGCTGTCCCTCGCGACGGCCGTCCTGACAGTGACGTTCTGCCTGGTGCAGCCATCACGGCCGGTGTCGGCGGCCGCACCTCCCGATCCCGCCATCCAGCTGCCCTGGCCCACCGGCACGTCGTACTTCATCAACGGCGGCTTCTCCTACGGCGAGGCCGACCACGGCGTCACCTGCTGTCCCTCGGATTTCTACGCCCTCGACTTCGCGCTCCCGTCGGGGTCCACGCTCTCGGCGGACATGGACGGCACCGTCCACCAGGGCTTCGACTATTTCGGCTACGGGCACTACCTCACCATCACCCATGGCAACGGCCTGGTCTCGCTGTACGCGCACCTCGGCAGCTACAGCGTCCCCGACGGCACCCGCGTGCAGCAGGGACAGCAGGTCGGCGTCTCGGACTGCTCGGGCAGCGGGTGCTGTCCACCGCTCCCCACCGGAGGCGGCTGCTCCGCCAACGCTCACCTGCACTTCGCCATCCATGTCGGACAGGATTCCAACCCCGACGACTACAACCAGCCGCCGTTCCTGCCGGAGCCGATGTCCGGCTACACCGGCTTCGGTAACTGTGGCTTCGGCAAACCAAGCTTCAAGTGCGGGCCGTTCACCTCGAGCCCGCCGCCGCAGACCGCGGTCGCGGCCGCCTATGTGGTGCCCGACGTCGCCATGGCGGCGGCCGGTGCGCTGAGGACCATGCTGAGAAGCGCGCCGGCCGACCCCGTGCGGGTGGCAAGCAGCGGGCCGGGTCCGCCGTGCGGCATCAATCCGTTCGCGCTTCCCGACTCGAGCGCCGCGCCGCAGAACATTGTTCGCGGGCCCGACGGTAACCTGTGGCTGACCGAGGAGAACAACAACGCCATCGCGCGCATCACCCCGCAGGGAGCGGTGACCGAGTTCGGCTTACCCCAGGCGAACAGCGATCCCTTCGGCATCACCGTGGGTCCGGACGGAAACCTCTGGTTCACCGAGCTGGGGACGCGGCAGGTGGGACGCATCACCCCACAGGGCGCGATCACCCAGTTTCCGCTGCCGTCGGCGGCGTCGCGAATGCCGTACGAGATCGCCCAGGGTGCCGACGGCAATCTCTGGTTCACCGAGGTGCCCGACGGAGGGTTGCCGGCGGTCGCGCGCATCACCCCGGCCGGCGGCGCGGTGACGGAATTCCCGCTGGGCGCGTCCTTCGCCGAGCCGTCCGGACTGACACGAGGGCCGGACGGCAACGTGTGGTTCACCGACCGAAACGCGGCGGTGATCGGCCGCATCACATCGGCCGGGATGGTGAGCGCCTTTCCGCTGCCGCGCGCCGGCGACAGCGCCACCGACATCACCGTCGGTCCCGACGGCAACCTTTGGTTCACCGACCAGACCTACGACAGCATCGGTCACATCGGCACCGACGGCACAGTGGGCATCATCGACGTCTCCTTCAAGCCGCGCGGGATCACCGCGGGACCCGAGGGCAGCCTCTGGTTCACCGCTGGCGGGCGGCTGGGGCGGATCACCCTGGACGGGACGGTGTCGTGGTATCCGCTGCCGGCGCAGCCGGGCAACCCGCTCGGCAGCGGCGGCATCGCCGTCGGACCCGACGGCAATGTCTGGTTGACGGATGCGAGTCGCGACCACGCGGCGGTGGTGCGGTTCGCGCCGGGCAGCTGCGGCTACTGGATGGCCGCCAGCGACGGCGGGATGTTCAGCTTCGCCGACGCGCGCTTCTTCGGCTCGGCCGGAGGCATCCACCTCAACCGCTCGGTGGTGGGCATGGCGGCGACGCCGGACGAGAACGGCTACTGGCTGGTCGCGACCGACGGCGGCATCTTCACCTACGGGAACGCGGAGTTCCACGGCAGCACCGGAGCGCTTCACCTCAACCAGCCGATCGTCGGCATGGCGGCGACTCCCGACAGCCACGGCTACTGGCTCGTCGCGGCCGACGGCGGCATCTTCACCTTTGGAGATGCGCCCTTCCTCGGCAGCACCGGCGCAAAGCACCTCAACCGGCCGATTGTTGGCATGAGTGCGACTCCCGACGGGCGCGGCTACTGGCTGGTGGCATCCGACGGCGGCATCTTCGCCTTCGGCGACGCGCCCTTCCTCGGCAGCACCGGCGCGACCCACCTCAACCAGCCGATCGTCGGCATGAGTGCGACGCCGGACGGTCGCGGCTACCGGATGGTGGCATCGGATGGCGGCGTCTTTGCCTTCGGCAGTGCATCGTTCGCCGGCAGCATGGGCGCCACCCGCCTCAACCAACCGGTGGTCGGCATGTCCACCACCTCGACCGGCGGCGGCTACTGGCTGGTCGCCTCCGACGGCGGCGTGTTCACCTTCGGCGACGCGCCGTTCCTCGGAAGCATGGGCGGGGCCAGGCTCAACCAGCCGGTGGTCGCCATCGCCGGACGGAGACTGATCCCCGGCTGAGTTCCGGAGCCGGTTGCGTCTGCGAGAAGGGCCTTGGAACCAAGGCTTCGTCAGGTAAGCTCAGCCGTGCCGAGGGGAATTCATGAAGCTCACGCGGTTCCTGTACCGGGCGGCGCGCGTCTCGAACGACGTCAACGCCGCAACCCACCCAAAGCGTCTGCGCCGTCGCGTCAAGAACAAGCTGGTGGGCAGGGCCCTCGGGCGTGCGGGAGTCTGGCGGCGCCTCTGGAAATAATCAGCGGCCGGCCGCGGTTGCGCACGATGGGCAGCGACCGCGGAAGATCACCTGGGCCTCGGTGACTTCGGCGTCGCCCAACCCTGCCTCCAGGCACGGCTTGGCGCCCACCACGCAAGGGACGTCGAGCACGCTTCCACACTCGCTGCAGACGAAGTGGTGGTGCCAGCCGGTGCTCGCCTCATACAGGGTGCGGCCGGGGCCAGCGTCGGCGACCGCGACCAACCCCGAGTCCACCAGCGAGCCCAGCACGTTGTAGACGGAACCTCGCAGCAGCGTCTCGCCAGAGGCCGCGAGAGCCGCGGTCAGGTCGTCGGCGGAGTGATGTCCTCGGCGCTCACGCAGTAGACGCAAGACGAGCAGGCGGGGCCCGGTCGCCCGCAGTCCCGCCGCTCGCAGGTCTTGCGTCAGCGCGTTCAGGGGCGGGTCAACTGCTCGCGCAACATCCACAGATGCTTCTCGAGTCCGCGGGCAACCTCGATCAGAACGTCCTGGCTCAGCAGGTCCGAGTCGTCGAGCTGCCGCACGCGATGGCGCACCCGATGCGCGATCTCGGCCATCCGATCGGTGACGAGCGACACCGCGGTCGGGCCGTCGAGCTTGCCCTCGGGCATGGGGGACAAGCCTGAGGTGGTCACGACGGTGGGCGCCCGTCCGTCGGCCGCGACGCCGATCGCCTCGAGCCGCTCGGCGACGTCATCGGCCCAGCCGCGGGCCGCGTCGGCGATCTCGTCGAAGTGCTGGTGGAGTGGCCGGAAGAAGGGGCCGGTGACGTTCCAGTGGGCCTGCTTGGCCATCAGGCTCAGAGCGATCAGTTCGACCAGCGTCGGCTGGAGCTCCGCGGCCGTCTCGGTGTCCTGAACTGCGGAAGGGGCGGGGGCTTCGGCAACGCTCATCGGGCGATCTCCTCTGGGTGGGCTCTATCGTGACATTGTCATGATACGTAGTAGATGTGACAGAGTCAAATCTTCGCTGGGGTTCTGGGCGCCGAGGAGGGTTGGCTATAATTCTGGCCATGGAGACCCACCCGCTGGCCGAGGTCAAGAACCGCCTTTCGGAGTTCGTCGACCGCGTTGCCCGTCAGCACGCCCGGGTGACGATCACGCGAAACGGCCGGCCGGCCGCGGTGCTGGTCAGCCCGGAGGAGCTCGAGGCTCTCGAGGAGACGCTCGCGATCCTCGCTGACCCCGTCGAGCTCGCCGCCCTGCGCGAGGGCCTCGCCGACCTCGACGAGGGCCGCACCATCAGCCTGGAGGCGCTGAGAGCGGACCTCACCGCGGAGTGACCGGGTCGTACCGGGTCATCCTCAGCAACCGAGCCGCGCGCGATCTCCGCAGCCTTCCCTCGACGGATGGGCGAGCGATCCTGGCCGCGCTCGACGCCCTGGCGGACGATCCGCGCGCAGGCAAGCCGCTGGTCGGTGAGCTGGCCGGCGTCTGGTCTCTGCGGCGAGGCGACTTCCGCATTCTCTACCGGCTCGACGACGACGCCACGCGGGTCGAGATCGCGAGGATCGCGCACCGCAGGGACGTGTATCGGCGACGCTGACGTGGCGCCGGCGGCCTCAGCCGAACCACCGACGGGGGCCGCGGCGGCCGCGTCGCAGGCTGCAAACGCCCAGCGCGACAAGGAAGAGGAGACCGGCGGCAGCCGCGGGAGCGGCGCTCATCGCGCCGGCGGTGTTCGGAATCGCCGTCACCACCGCGGTCGCCGCGCTGGGTAGCGCCGGCGCACGTCGGTGCGAGCCGTAGAAGTCGGTGGTGGAGAAGGTGTAGGGGGCCGCGCCCTCGATGCGGACCGCGGCGAGCCAGAACAGGGTGTGCGCCCAGACGTGAGGCATGTCCTGGACGGCGATCGGACTGCCATCGTTGAGCCGTTCCCACGCCTCGCCGAGCAGACCGGTCGGCGTGGCCGTTGAAGCGATGTGGTGCAGAGCGTCGACCAGTTCGGCGTGCTGGGAGGGCGTTGCAGGCTGCCACGCGTACGTCAGGCCCACCAGCGCCTTGCCCTCGTACGAGCCCTGTCGCGACGCCAGCGACGCCTCCATCGCGCCGGCAACGCGCCGTGCCTCGCCCTGCATGCGCGGGTCGTCGTACGGGTGGAACGCCACCGGCCAGAGCAACCAGCCTCCGTCACCGTACTCGACGTTGTAGGCGTTCCCAGCGTTGTTGCCTTCGCGGTAGGCGTTCGCCTGGGGATCGTAGAGCGCATCGATTGCCTGACCAAGCCGGGTCAGCCGTGCCCGCCAGGCGTCCACCTCTGCGCCCTGCTGATGCAATGCGCCGGCGGCGGCGATCGCGGACTGCAGGCCGAGCCACACCGTCTCCGCGCCGTGCAGGCTCTGGCTCGGGGTGACGTTGTCGTCCTCGTTGGCCTGGCACTGCAGGCCCGTGGGCGGGTCCTGGCACGAGGTCATCCAGTCGGCCGCTCGAGCGATGGCGGGCCACACCGCCTGCAGGTACTGGGTCGCGGCGGCGGGGGCGAGATGCTGGGCATGGCCCCACAGTGTCCACACCCCGAGGCCGGTCTCGTCGATCTCGTAGGGGATGGGTGCGCCGTCGATGCCGTCACCGTACGACGCCATCGGCCAGTTGCCCGAGGGTCGCAGGGGACTGGGGTTGAGCGGTGACGTCTGCACCTGCGCATAGAAGAGGTTGTGCCGGGTGACGGCGTCGTGGAATCCATTGGCGTCGAGGAGCGCGTTGATGAACGAGCCGTCGCGGATCCAGTCCTCGCCGTACGGACCCTGGGTGGCGGCGGACGCGACGATGGCCCCGCTGTCCGGATCGATTGCGAGCCGGACGCTGATCAGGCTGCGCTTGGCCACCTGCACGACGCGCGCTTCGCTGGTGGCGGGGAGCGTGGTACGCGACAGCCAGGCGTGCCAGTCGGCGTTGACCGCACCGATCTGCGCGTCGAAGCTCTGAGCGCGGGCGTTGCCGAGCATGTCCAGCGCCGCCGCGGTGTCGGTTCCGGCGGCGATGGTGAGCCGCGCAGTGGCACGTCCGCCCGGGTCGAACGCGGAGACGGTCTCCAGTGTGCCGGTGGTCTGGCCGGCCGCGGTGGTCGCACCGGAGAGGTGATGCGGCGCCTGCGTCTCCTCCAGGTAGCCGTCGTTGGGCTGGCCGGGGAGCGTCGCCGGGTCGAAGCCGTCGCCGCCGACCTGGTGCGCGGCGTCGGCGCCGTCCCACGCGGTCGCGAGCGCCACCGAGGCGGGCCGCTGCGAGGCGGCATCCACACCCCGCCACGACGAGACGATGGCATGAGCGGTGGCGTCGTAGGCCGCCTGCTGGTCGGAGAGCTGGCTGAGGCACCAGTCGGTGATCGGGGCGTAGGTGAACCGCGACGCCACCGGATTGAGGTTGGCGTAGGCGACCAGCCGCACCGCGCTCACCGGAGAGCCGCGATCGCGGTCGACCCAGATCTCGCGTTCGAACGCGGAGGCACCACCGGCGACCGCGAGATCGATCTCGGTGACCGTGAGCCCCACTCCGGGTGGAGCGTGGTGGACGGTCACCGGCACCGGCACATCGTCGGAGTTGTATCGCTGCTCGGTGGCCCAGTCACGCAGCCAGGCGAAACCGTCGCCGTCGCGCGTCGACCACCGGATGCCGGTGAACACTCCCTCGTTGGGGAACTGCGACTGCACCCGACCGGTGGCGCGGTCGCGCGAGACGGCGAGGTACTTGACCTGGTTGGAGAACGAAGGGTTGGGATACTTGAGGACGGTGATGGTGCCGCTGTCGTTCTCGTCGACGGTCATCCGGCCGTTGCCCGCCTGAACGCTGACGTCGGTGGGACCGTAGGCCTCGTAGTCCGCGTTGGCCTGGGTGGGGTGGTAGCAATACGGCTCGGTGAGCGGTGGCGGGCCCGCCGCCCGGGCCGGGAGTGTGCTCGTCGGAAGCAGGCCGGCACCCACGGCGGCGGCAAGGGCGAGGACGAGGCGCCTCATATAGAAGGGAAGACGCGGCGCGTCCTGCCACCTTGCAGCCCAGAGGACCTCGAGGCCCCCGAGGTACCGTTCGCCCATGCCGGAGGAGACCAGCTACCAGCGGGGTGACAAGTTCCTCCGCGTCATCACCCTCTTCGACAGCCTGCAGACCACCGAGCGCGGTAAGAGCACCCAGGAGCTGGCCGACGAGCTCGGCGTCGACGTGCGCTCGGTGCAGCGCTACATCGCGCAGCTGCAGGACGCGGGCCTCGACATCGAGCGCGATGCCCACAGTCGGTACAAGGTGGGGGAGGGCAGCCGGCTTCCGTCGATGCAGTTCAGCAAGGCCGAGGGGGTCGACATCCTCATCGCGCTGCGCCTGCTGCAGCAGCTGCGCAGCACCCGCGATGACGCCCTGATCGGCGCCGTTGCCCGGCTGGCCAACGCGATGAAGATCGGCACCGTCACCTCGTACCTCGGCACCATGCTCCAGGCCGCCGAGGCGAAGCCGGAGAGTCCGCGACAGCGGATTGAGAACGTGGTCGTGCAGTGCTTCGTCGATCGGATCCCCTGCGAGATCGACTACGAGAACGTCGACGGGGAGGTCAACACGCGCGTGATCCGCAGCTACTTCCTCGAACCACGCGTCGAGAGTCACACCGTCTTCGTCTTCGCGCTCGACTCCAAATCGCGGTCGACCCGCTGGTTCCGCATGGACCGCATCCACTCCGCACGCGAGCTGAGGATCGAAGGGACGTATGCGGTCCCCGAGGACTTCGACATCGGAGCGATGACGGGGTCGTCGTGGGGGGTGTGGCAGCCCGGCGAGGAGCTGCAGTCGGTGGTGCTGCGCTTCCATCCCGCCGTCGCCGCTCGGGTGCGGCAGTCGACCTGGCATCCCAGCGCGGTACTGACCGACCTGCCCGACGGCGGCGTCGAGATGCGGCTGCGGGTGGCCAGCGAGGTCGAGATGCGTCCCTGGGTGCTCGGCTGGGGCGCCCAGGTCGAGGTGCTCGAGCCGCCATCGCTCCGCGAGCACGCCACCGCGTCGATGCGCGAGGGGGCGCGAATGTACGGGAAGGGCACCCCGGCGAGCTGACCGTCGGGACAGTCGCGGCCGGCGTCAGACAGCTGTCGCCGGGCCGGACGAGAATACGCGGGCCATGCACAAGATCGAGGGCAAGACCCTCCTCAGCCCCTCGGACCTGATCGGGTTGCTCGCCTGCGAGCACCTGACCCAGCTCGAGCTCGCGGTCACCCGTGGCGAGCTGGTGCGGCCGGTGCTGGAGGATGCCGAGCTCGACCTTCTCGCCCGCAAGGGCCACGCCCACGAACTCGAGCATCTCGAGCGGCTGCGCACCGAGCGGCGACATGTCGTCGCGATCGCCGACCATCCCGAGACGCTCGACGGTCTGCGCGCGGCGGAGGAGGAGACGCTCGCGGCCATGCGCGCGGGCGCCGACGTGATCTACCAGGCCGCCTTCTTCGACGGGACCTGGCGCGGGCGGGCCGACTATCTGCTTCGCGTCGAGACCGCCAGCAACCTGGGTGTGTGGTCATACGAGGTCGCCGACGCCAAGCTGGCGCGCTCGGTGAAGGTCAACGCGCTGCTGCAGATGTGCGACTACTCGCTCCACGTGGCGCGGCTGCAGGGCCTGACGCCCGAGTCCATGCACGTCATCCTCGGCGACAGGACGCAGGAGAGCCACCGGGTCGCCGAGTACGACGCCTACCACCGCGCCGCCCGCGCCCGGCTCGAGGAGCGCGTTCTCGGTGCGCCGGTTGCCACCTACCCCGAGCCCGTCGATCACTGCCGCGTCTGCCGCTGGCGTGAACGGTGCGGCGCCCAGTGGCGTGCCGACGACCATCTCTCGCTGGTCGCCGGCATGCGTCGCGACCACGCTCGACGCCTGGTCGACGCCGGCATCTCCACCGTCGCCCGGCTGGCGGAGGCGGCGGAGGAACCGGTGGCCGACGTGGGCGATGCACCGTGGGAACGGCTGCGCCAGCAGGCGCGTCTGCAGCTCGAAGAGCGCACCACCGGCCGGCAGACATTCGACGTTGTCCTGTGCGAGGAGCCCGGCCTGGGGCTGGCGGCGCTGCCGCCTCCGTCGGCGGGCGACCTCTTCTTCGACATGGAGGGCGATCCCTTCGTCGTCGACGGCGGGCTCGAGTACCTCTTCGGCATCATCGAGGTGGTTGACGGCGCGCCGCGTTTCCATGCCTTCTGGGGGCACGATGCAACCGAGGAGAAGGCGGCCTTCGAGGCCCTGGTCGACCTCATCATCGACCGGCTGACGCGCGATCCCGACCTCCACGTCTACCACTACGCCAACTACGAGGTGGCGGCGCTGAAGAAGCTGATGGGCCGTCACGCGACCCGCGAGGAGGAGGTCGACCGCCTGTTGCGGGGCGGTGCCTTCGTCGACCTGTATCGGGTTGTCCGTCAGGGCGTTCGCGTCTCCAAGGAGTCCTACGGGCTGAAGAGCCTCGAGGCCTACTACATGCCGAAGCGCGAAGAGACGATCGCCGATGCGGCCGGCAGCATCGTCGCCTACGAGCGGTGGCTCGAGATCCGTGACCCCGCCCTGCTCGACGACATTGGGGAATACAACCAGCGGGACTGCGAGTCAACGCGTCTGCTCCGCAGCTGGCTGGAGGACCGCCGTCACGAGCTGGCCGCCCGGACCGGCGTGCCGGTGCCTCGACCGGAGCCGCGGGAGGGGGAGGCGCCGCAGAAGGTGGCACAGGCGGCGGAGGAGACGCGCGAGCTGGTCGAGGCGCTGTCGGCCGGCGTCGGCGAGGACGCGGCGTCACGCACCGCGGACGAGCAGGCGCGCTGGCTACTCGCCCAGTTGCTCGAGTGGCACCGGCGCGAGGAGAAGTCCGGGTGGTGGGCGTACTACGAGCGCTGCGACCACATGACCGACCAGGACCTGGTCGAGGACTCCGAGTCGATCGGCGACATCACCCATCTGAAGATGCTTCGTACCGAGGACAAGAGCGTCGTGCATCAGTACGCGTTCAATCCTCTGCAGGAGCACAAGTTCGACGTCGGTGACGAGCCCCACGACCCGCGGACCAAGGCGGTCTGCGGCGAGATCGTCGCCCTCGACAACGACCAAGGAATCGTGGAGCTGAGACGGGGGCCCAGGGTGTCCGAGCGGGGTCATCCGACCTCGCTGATTCCCGGGACTCCGTACAACACGCGGCCGATGCGCGACGCCCTGCGGCGGCTCGCGACCTGGGCGATCGCCAACGGGCCGGACGCTCCGGGAGAGTACCGCGCGGTTCGCGACCTGCTGCTGCGCCGGCCGCCGCGGCTACGCGGCGGCGTGGATGGCGGATCGCTGGTTGCGCCCGGGGAGGACCCCGTCCTCGCCGCCCGGCGGCTGGTCATGGCGCTGGACGACACCTGCCTCGCGGTGCAGGGGCCCCCGGGTTGCGGCAAGACCTACACCGGCGCGCAGATGATCGTCGAGCTCGTGCGGCGCGGCTGTCGCGTGGGTGTCTGCGCGACCACGCATCGTGCGATCGGCAACCTCCTGGAGGAGATGTGCAAGGTCGCGGCGGAGCGCGGGGTATCGGTGCGGGCGATCCAGAAGTGCGAAGCAGAGGAGGGCTGCGAGGCTCCCGGCATCCGCAGAGCCGGCCACGCCTCCGAGGTCGAGGAGGCGCTGCAGGCCGGCGAGGTCGACGTCGTTGCCGGCACGTCCTGGCTGCTCGCCGACCAGCGATTCGACGGGCGGCTCGACGTGATCATCATCGACGAGGCGGGCCAGATGTCGCTGGCCAACGCCTGCGCGGTCGGGACAGCGGGGCGCAACCTCGTCCTGCTCGGCGATCCGCAGCAGCTCGCCCAGCCCTCGCAGGGCATCCACCCGAAGGGCGCCGAGCGATCTGCGCTGGAGCATGTCCTGGCCGGCCACGACACCATTCCGGCGGATCGGGGGATGTTCCTCCCCACCACGCGGCGGATGCATCCCGAGGTGTGCGCCTTCGTGTCCGCGGCCTTCTATGAGGATCGCCTCACCGCGCTCGCCGAGTGTGCGCGGCAGCGGGTCAACGGAGCCGACGGCGGTCTGTCGGGAAGCGGGACCCGGCTGGCGCAGGTCGAGCACCGCGGCAATCGCACCTGGTCACCGGAGGAGGTGGCAGCGGTGGCCGGCCTGGTCGAGCAGCTGCACACCGCGACGTGGACGGATGCGGACGGCGTCGAGCATCCGCTGGGTCTATCGGACGTCCTCGTTGTCGCTCCGTACAACGCTCAGGTGAAGCGCCTCCGGGAGCGGCTGCCGGATGGCGCCCGGGTGGGAACCGTCGACAAGTTTCAGGGCCAGGAGGGCGCGGTGACCATCTACGCGATGGCGACCTCGAGCGCCGAGGACATTCCGCGCAACCTGGAGTTCCTCTTCAGCCGCAACCGCCTCAACGTCGCCGTGTCGCGAGCGCGGGCGCTCGTCATCGTGGTGTGTTCGCCGGAGCTGCTCCGCGTGCGGTGCAGAACGCCAGAGCAGCTCCGGCTGGTCAACGCGCTGTGCCGCTTCGCCGAGATGGCGACGCCGATCGGCACCGCCGGAGAGCTGGTGGCATCGGCGCCGCCCGCCCTGCGCTGAGGTCGGTGCCCCTGGAGCCTGCCCCCCAGCTCAGCGGCCCGGCGAACCGCCCACGTGGAGCGGCGCCATCCCATAATTCGGGTGATTCACTCGGGGGGGTAGCGCAATGGCAACGGTGGACCCTGGCCTCGTCAGCGAGGTCGTCAGGGCGGCACGAGAGGCCGTCTCGCGACGGAACTGGGCTGAGGCGCATCGGCTCCTGTCCGATGCGGATTCCACCGGTGGGCTCGACGGCGACGGCCTGGCGATGCTGGCAAGCACCGCGTTTGCCAGCGGGAGCGTTCACGACGCGCTTGAGGCGCAGGCCCGCGCCTACGCCGCCCACCTGGCCGAGGGGAACAGCCGGGCGGCGGGTCGGATGGCCTGCGAGCTGTACAGCGACCATGGCCGGCGCGGCGAGACCTCGGTGGCCGCCGGCTGGCTGCGCCGCGCTGAGCACGCACTGCAGGGCGACGAGGATTGCGCCGCGTACGGACACCTCACCATTCGCCACGCGGTCGGCGCCCACAAGCGCGGCGACATCGAGCAGGCCGATGAGCTGATGGCTCGGGCATTGGACCTCGGTCGCCGGCACGCGGACGCAGACCTCGCCTTCTACGCGATGCACTACCAGGGCTTGTGGCTCATCCGGCGTGGTCAGGTCGATGAGGGTCTGGCCCTGCTCGAGGAGGCTGCGCTGGCGGCGGTCAACCGGGAGACCGGGCCGTGGATCACCGGCCTGATTTACTGCAACGTCATCGCCACCTGCCGTGACCTCGGTGACTGGGAACGCGCGGCGGAGTGGACCGAGGTCGCGGACCGCTGGACCTGCAGCGACAACGTGGCACCATTCCCGGGCGTCTGCCGCATTCACCGCGCCGAGCTGAAGAGAATGCGCGGCGCCTGGGCCGAGGCCGAGCGTGAGGCCCTGTCCGGGTGGGCCGACCTGATCGAGGTGAGCCGGCTGATGGCTGCCGCCGGTCTGTGCGAGGCCGGCGAGGTGCGGCTGCGACTCGGCGACCTGGACGGAGCCGAGGATGCATTTCGCCGCGCTCATGAGCTGGGGCACGAGGCCCAGCCCGGGCGCGCTCTGCTGGCCCTGGCTCGCGGCGAGCCGGCCGCCGCCATGAGCGCGCTCGACCGAGGGCTCGCCCAGCAGTCGGACCAGCTGGAGCGCATGCGCCTGCTGGGCCCCGCCGTCGAGATCGCGATCGCCGCGGGCAACCTGGACGCGGCGCGGGCGGCGTCTGCCGAGCTCGACCGCGCGGTGGAGACCTTCTCGTCGGCGGCGTGGCAAGCCATCCGGGACCAGGCGGCGGGCCGTGTGCTGCTCGCCACCGGGTCGGCCGAGGACGCGGCACGGGCGCTGCATCGCTCGGTCACGACGTTCTGCACGCTGGGCATTCCCTACGAGGCTGCCCAGACCAGGGTCCTGCTCGGCCAGGCGCTTGCCGACCTCGGACAGGTGTCCGAGGCCATCGAGGAGTGGCAGACGGCTCGCCGCTCCTTCGCCGAGCTGGGAGCAGCTCGCGACGAGCGTCGCGTCACCGCATTGATCGCCTCGTCGGGCGGCGGCTCGCCGCCCGCGATCGAGCGCGCCACCCGAGCGTTCATGTTCACCGACATCGTCGACTCGACCAGGCTGATCGAGGCGATCGGGGACGAGGCCTGGGCTCACGTCATCACCTGGCACGACAGAGAGGCCCGCGAGTGTGTCGCCCGCCACGGCGGCGAGGAGCTCGACGACGCCGGCGACGGCTTCCTGTTCTGCTTTTCCACCGCCGCGGACGCGCTC
>VBIQ01000022.1 GCA_005880985.1 Chloroflexota bacterium | reverse complement strand
AGTTCCCTCATGTGAGGGAGTGTCAAGCGTCAGCCGAAGTAGCTGTAAACCCTCACCCGAAGCTGCGTAAAGCTTCAGCCGAAGGTCGTTTGTCCAGCGTCAGCCGGATTAGCACAAAAAGTCGTTGGGCGGGGCAGGATTCGAACCTGCGACCGAGGGATTATGAGCCCGACTAAGCGGGGTCTATGCGCCTCTACCAGCCTCCACGGAGCCCACCGCTGACCTCGAAGGGAGCCTGGAGAGTCCAAGTCCCTCCACCGGCCAACACCCCATTTGCTCTCAGAATTGCCCTCAACCGAGCGGTCAGATAGCTGCCCCCTTCAGGTTCCGCGATCCCACGGCTCCGCGTGGCTGGGTCCTGGTCTAGCCCAAACCCATCCGCCGTCAGGCCCTGAGGATCAGTCAGGTCGAATGCGGTAGTCGGGCTTCTTGTGAGATCGGTGTGGCCGAGCAGCGACCGTCGCACTGGCGAGACCGTGGTCTCCTGCGGAGATACCACCTCGAGGACATCGTCCCGGCTCGTCCCTCCTGACCTGACGGCGACCGGCTGACGCGGAGAGTCTCCAACGCGGCCGTCAGCTCCGGGCGCACCCTGCTGTCTCCGCTGGTAAGCCAGAAGCTGGGCACGTTCATTTCGTCGGAGAACTCCGAGGATCTGAGGGTCTCCGGGACCTCCTCGAGTCCCGACAGATCGCCTCCCCTCGGCCCAGGGATTCCCTAGACGTCTCGGAGACGTCCAATGCGCACATGGTCACGTCCACCGGACGTCCACCAGTTCCACGCCGGGGCAGCGCCCGAAGGAGGATGGCTGTTCCTCATAAGCGGAAGGTGAATCGACCGGCGGAACTCGAGAGTGCTCGACCTCGTGCTTCCCGCACTACCATGGGGGACATGCACCGACACAATCCGTGCGCCCATAGGTCCGAGGCGAAAGGGGTACGACATGAAGATCGTGATTATCGGCGGTACCGGGCTCATCGGTAGCCAAGTCGCCCAGAACCTCCGTGCACGCGGACACGAGGCCGTGCCAGCCTCACCGAACACCGGGGTGAACACGATCACCGGTGAGGGCCTGGACGCGGCGCTCGCCGGCGCGAAGGTCGTCGTTGACGTGGCCAACTCGCCGTCCTTCGACGACGCCGCGGTGCTCGAGTTCTTCCAGACTTCCGGACGGAATCTGCTCAAGGCAGAGGTGAATGCAGGCGTCGGGCACCACGTCGCGCTCACTATCGTCGGGGCCGACCGAGTGCCCGACAGCGGGTACATGCGGGCCAAACTCGCGCAGGAAGAGCTGATCAAAAGGGCCGGCCAGCCGTACACCATCGTCCGCTCCACCCAGTTCTTTGAGTTCATGCGCGCCACCGCCGACTCCGCGACCGCCGGCGACACCGTGCGCGTTCCCTCGGCCAATCTCCAGCCGATCGCCGCCAAGGACGTGGCCGCCGCAGTGACCGAGGTTGCCGTGTCCGACCCGGACAACGGTGTCATCGAGATCGCCGGGCCGGAGAAAATCAAGCTCCCCGAGCTGATCCGTGGCGTACTTGCTGCCGACAACGATCCGCGCAAGGTCGTAGGCGATGAGCATGCCCGCTACTTCGGCACCGAACTGACCGACACCTCGCTCACTGCGGGCCCGGACGCGCGCCTGGGCAAGACAAGCTTCGCCGAATGGCTCGCCCACAACCACAAGTAGCCGCGCGGCACCGGAGACTATCGACGTCGCGCCTCTACGACACCAACGCGCTCCGGATCACACTCGCGTTCCTCATTGATCACATCGAAGAGACACAGCACTACTGGCCCTACGGACTCGAAGCCAATCGGGCCGCCTCTCGTCCGCCCTCTTGGTGCCGTCTCGCCACTTGAGGCAGGCACCACGCGGGATGACGTGCGCTGCACCGAGCACGGATCACGCACTGCGTACCCAACGCCCCGCTCACGCCACCTTGCGGTGGACGTCGATGAGACGGTCAAGCAAATCGAAGGCGCTGTCCTCTAGCTCCCGCACGGTGGGAGCCATGACCGCTTCGACGTAGGCGTAGGCGGCGGCGACGGCGTTATCGGCGTCGGCGGCGTAGGCGGCGTAGGCGTCGGTGTCGGCGTCGACGTAGGTGGAGGCGGCGGCGCCGACGGCGTCGTAGGAGGCGGCGGCGTCCGCGAGCGAGGCGTCGGCGGTGTCGGAGGCATCGGAGGCGGTAGCGGCGTGGGCGGCGGAGGCTGCATAGGCGGCGGCGCCGTAGGTGGCGGCCTCGTAGGCGGCGGCGGCCGGGGCGGCGTGGGCAGAGGCGGAGGCGGAGGTTACGTAGGCGCGCACCAGCGCCGTCAGTCGCTCGCGCGCTTCCATCCGCCTCTCCCACGCCTTCTCACGGACATGCGCCAAGGCCTGGCGCCCCTGGGCACGGACGTCCTTGGCCTCGGCGTGCATCCCAGCCGTCTCCAGCCACGTCGGCACGAGGGTGCCGAGCACCCACTCCCACAGCATGTCGCGCCGACGCCGCTCGTCCTCGTCGCTGCCGGCGGTGCCGACCAGGCGCACCACGTACGGCGTGAGACGCTGTCGTGTCTCATCGTCGAGGCGGTCGTTCCACGCGCGCAGGAAGGCACCCACGACGGGCGAAGCGCACTGCGGGTGATCGGAGAAGGGCTCGCCGGCGACGTAGGCGACAGCCTCCATCACGCTGGCACCCCTGGCGAACGAGTCGTGTGCGCCCTTGGCGAGGCGCAGGGCCTCGATCTTCGCGAGTCGGTCGGTGTCGATGCTCATCATGGAAGCTCCGCAGTGATGATCTGGACGGACAGCGGCCGCGGGGTGACCCGCAGCCCGGGCAACACTTCTCGTCCTCCCTGGGCGCCGCACCGCCACGCTGACCAGGATGGCCATTGTCTGCCGATCGTGCCCTTTCGTGGAACACTCCACAGACTGAGACTCGTTCGCCCGGTTCTGCTTCGACGAGAAGGCGGAGCGCCTCGAGCATCTCGGACGTCTGCGCACGCAGTTCTCCCAGGAGGTCGGCTGGACGCTCGGTCACCGCAGGAAACGTGCTGTCGGACACCACCTCACGCTCTTCCTGCGCGGAGGACGTGGCCGTAGCGCTCCCCTCGGAAGGCGCCGTCCCGTACCACCAGTCGCCCACCGAGCAGCACCAGCGGAACTCCGGTGGGCTGAGCCGCGGGCTCGAGATATGTTCCACGGTGGCCCACCGTCTGCGGATCGACGGCGCAGACGTCCGCGACAGCTCCGGCGCGCAGTACGCCTCGACCAACCAGGCCGAAGTGCCGAGCCGGCATCGAGGTGGCCTTGCGCACAGCCTCCTCCCAGGTCAGCACGCCCTCCTCGCGGACGTACGTCCCCAGCAGACGGGGAAAGCATCCCCAGGTTCGAGGATGCTGCATGCCGACGGGGGGCCCATTGTCCGACCCAATGCTGATCAGCGGATCGGACATGATCCTTCGCACATCCGCCTCACTCATCAGATGAAGCACGATCATCGCCCCGGGATCGGCGGCTATCAGGTCGCAGAGGGTGTCCCACGGTTCGCGGCCGGCGCTCAGATCGGCCAGAGTCCTGCCCACGCTGGCGGCGTCGCGATGGTGGATGACGAGGACATCCTCGGGGGTGACCTCTCGCCACAGACCGTCGCCACTTCCGCCCGTGTCAGCCAGAGCGCGGAATCTCGCGCGCTCAGCCGGGTCACCAAGCCGCCGGCGCATCGTCTCGACCCCACCGACCATCGCGGAGGTGGGAATCAGCGAGCTGAGCACTGTTGAGCCCGCCGTGTACGGGTACTGATCGCCGAGCACGTCGATGCCCTCGCGCCGGGCGCGAGCGATACGATCGACGATGGCGCCACCCCGTCCGTGCGACGACCGCCCCGCCGCCTTGCAGTGGGAGATCTCGACACGTACTCCCGCCCTTCGGCCGATCGCGAATGCCTCGTCGAGAGCGGCGTCGATACCAGTGCCTTCGTCGCGCATGTGCGTCGTGTACAGGCGCCCATAGACCCCGGCCACGGCCGCGAGATCGGCCAGCTCGTCGGTATCCGAGTACGTCCCGGGCACGTAGATGAGCCCAGACGACAATCCCACCGCGCCGGCGTCGAACGCATCGGCCGCCAGGCGCTGCATTCTCTCGAGGGCGCCGGGGCGCAGCTCATCGTCCGTGCCGTTGGCGCACAGCCGCAGCGTATTGTGGCCGACGAGGAACGCGAGGTTGTTGGTCGGTCCCGCCCGTTCAACGCGGTCACAGAAGTCCGCGAAGCCTGCGGGTTCGATGGAGATGCCGGGTGCCAGCTCCCCGTAGAGACCGCTGAACTCCGCGGCGGCAGCCTCGGTCAACGGTGCGAAGGACATGCCGCAGTTGCCGACGACCTCAGTGGTCACCCCCTGAAGCAGCTTGAACGGCTGGGGGTCGTCGAGCAGCGGCACTCCGTCGGAGTGCGCGTGCGTGTCGATGAACCCGGGACAGACGAGCAGGCCGGAACAGTCGACGACCGCCGCATCGGACGTGTCCAGCCCCACACCGACGGCGGCGATGCGATCGCCACGGACGAGCACGTCGGCGATCCGGCTTGGGGAGCCCAGACCGTCGTGAACGGTCCCTCCGCGAAGCAGCAGCTGCGTCTGGCTCATAGAGTGTCCCCTACCAATCCCGGACGCTCCGATCCGTGTGGCGCCCCAGGACGCACCAGCATCTCGCCCAGAGGTCGGCCGGGAGCGATCATCGGGTAGACGTTGTCCTCGGCGAGGACGCGGAGGTCGACCAGGCATGGACCGGCGTGGGCCTGCGCCTGGCGTAGCGCGGCATCCGCTTGGGCAGCCGTGTCCGCGCGCAGACCGAGAATGCCGTACGCCGCGGCGAGCTGCAGCAGATCCGGTCCGGTCAGGCGGGTGAAGCTGTAGCGTCGGTCGAAGAAGCGCTCCTGCCACTGCCGTACCATCCCCAGGTAGCCGTTGTTGACCACGACGACGGTCAGGTCGAGCTGTTCCTGGGCCAGCGTGGCCAGCTCACAGCTGCTCATCTGGAACCCCCCGTCGCCACAGACCACCCACACCTCGCGGTGCGGTGCCGCCAGCTTCGCGCCCATCCCCGCGCCGACCGCGTAGCCCATGGCACCGCAGCCGGCGGACGTCGCCAGGCTGCGGCCAGGGCGGTGAGTGTAGAACTGCGCTTCCCACATCTGGTGCTGGCCGACGTCGGTGACCACGATGGCGTCGTCGCTGCTGATGCGGTCGAGCAGAGTGATCGCCTGGGGTGCAACGAACACGGTGTCATCGAGTGTGTCGAGGTAGGCGCGGTTGTCGGACCCCGGCACGCTCGGCGGCCAGGCCTGGTCGACGTGCGGTGCGGGCAGTGTCACCAGCGCTTCCAGAGCGGTGCGTGCGTCGCACACCAGAGCGACGTCGGGGCACACATTTTTGCCCATCTCGGCCGCGTCGATGTCCACGTGCACCACTCGGGCATTGCGAGCGTACTTGCTGAGGTCGCCGGTGACTCGGTCATCGAACCGCATGCCCACGGCAACCAGAAGGTCCGCACTGTCGATGGTGCGGTTGACCTGGACGTCGCCATGCATCCCCATCATGCCCAGGCTGAGGCGGTGGTCCTCGGGAAAGGCACCCAGCCCTAGAAGGGTTGTGGCAACAGGCACCTTCCAGTGCTCGGCCAGCCGCAGCAACGCGGCCTCGGCTCCAGCCTGGAGCACGCCGTGTCCGGCGAGGATGACCGGGCGCTGTGCGCCGCGCAGCAGCACCGCCACGGCATCGAGACTCGCTCCATCGACGCTGCGGTGGCCTCGGCACATCTGACCCACCGGTTCCCAGCCATCGGGTGCCGCCGGTCCCGCCTGGACATCCTTGCAGACGTCGACGAGCACCGGCCCCGGACGCCCTTCCACCGCCACTGCGAATGCCCGGTGCAGCGCCGGGCTCAGCTCGTCGGCGTGGCGCACCACGGTGGACCACTTGGTCACCGGCAGAGTCAGGCCGGTGACGTCGGTCTCCTGGAAGGCGTCGGTGCCCACCAGATGGCTGGCCACCTGACCGGTGATCGCAACGACCGGGACGGAATCCATGAAGGCCGACGCCAAGGCCGTGGCCAGGTTGGTCGCACCCGGCCCCGACGTCACCACGCAGACACCGACGCCGCCGCTGATCCGAGCATAGCCGTCGGCGGCGAACCCGGCGTTCGCCTCGTGGCGGACCAGCACATGGCGCAGTGGATGACGCAGCAGCGCATCGTAGAAGGGCATGATCGCGCCACCCGGATAACCGAAGACAGTGCCGACGCCGGCGCCGAGGATCGCCTCGCACATCCGATCGGCGCCGGTCATGCACGCCACTCCAGATCACCGCACAGTCGCGGGCCCTGGAGGCGCCGCAGCCGGGCGCAGAGCAGGGGCAGCTGGCCCTCCGCGGCCTCGATCCACACGTGGCAGTCGCCGCCGCTCACGATGAGCCGCTGCAGGTGGTAGCCGCGTGTGCGCACCAAAGCCAGAACCCTCTCGACATCGAGGCAGACCTGGTCGAGGGCGAGGTGGGCCACCGCGAGACCGCTGGTCGGAGCCACACCGGCGACGGCGGACATGAAAAGACCTCCCGGCCGAACACCGAGAGGTCCACGGACATGGCACGATGCTGCGCTACGTCCGGGAACCTCCCGGGCCGACGATGCCGCGAATTCGGGTGCTGCACATTGGACCCGCACGATAGCAGAGCCCCGGCGGTTGGGCTGTGTGCCCTGGCACAACGAAGCCTGTCGCGGATGTGGCAGCGGACAACCAGCCCATCCATCACGAGGCTCCGGGCGCACGACCCCAGGCGGGCCGCACGGGCTGGCTGATGTTCTAAGCGGCGCCACCCCCGTTGGGGAGGTCGACAAGCCGGCCTGAGCTTCGTGGGGCTACGGTTGGTGCATGCCGCCCCCTCCCCTGACGGGTCCGACCATGACCAGCGCTCCGGAGCAGCGGCCGCTCGCGCCGGCCGCGGCCTCTGCGGCCACGCGGGCCGCAGACCGCGCCGGGGTCACGGTCACCGAGCTCGCCGAGATCACGACGCTGGCCGCAGCCGCCGACCTTCTCGACGACGTGTGGGGAACCGAGGGCTACCATGCGGCCACCCCCGAGCTACTCCGCGGCTTCTCACACAGCGGCAACTACGTCGCCGGCGCCTACAACGGGGCTGAGCTGGTGGGAGCCCTGGTCGGGTACCAGGGAGAGTGGCACGGTGAGTGCGTCCTGCACTCCCACATCCTCGGTGTACGCTCCGATCAGCGCGGGCGCGGTGTCGGAGCTGCGCTGAAGCTCCATCAGCGGAATTGGGCGCTGCAGCGCGGACATCGCATGATCACCTGGACGTTCGATCCTCTGGTCAGGGGCAACGCCGGCTTCAACCTGTCACGGTTGGGTGCGCAGGCGGTCGAGTACCTCGTCAACTTCTATGGACGGATGAACGACGGCATCAACAACGGGGACGAGAGCGACCGCCTGCTGGTTGCCTGGGAGTTGGACACTGCGCGTGTCCGGGCCGTCTGTGACGACGAGAGAGGCGACGGACATGGTCCGCTCCCCGCCGAGGTCTCCCAATGCGTGCTCGGTCACGGGGATGATGGCGGACCGCGTCTCCATGACGTCGAGCCGGGCACGACGGCGGCGCTGATCGACACTCCTCCGGACATCGTCAGTCTCCGCCAGCGCGATCCTGCCCTGGCGATGGCCTGGCGGATGGCCCTTCGCGATGCATTTGTGTCGTGTGCAGCGCGTGGGATGCGGCCGGTGAGGACGACGACGAGAGGCGAGTACGTTCTCGCCGTCGACGGGCCGGGGTTCCGCGTACACCGAACACCCGCCACCGAGTGACCTGCGGGCATGGCCTCCTCGCCACACTCACCAACTGCAAGCTGAGGGCCTGAATCCGTGAGCGCAGTCACAGCCAAACCCGACCTGAGTTCCCTGCACGCATCGCTGGAGGAGCAGGTCGCCGAAGCCGCCGAGCGCCTCAACGTCCCCGGGGTCGCGGTGGGCATCTGGTCTAGTGGCGACGAGGACTACGTCTTTCATGGTGTCACCTCGATCGAGAATCCTCTTGAGGTGGACGCATCGACCCTGTTCCAGGTTGGGTCCACCAGTAAAACCTACACCGCCACCGTCCTCATGATCCTGGTCGAGAAGGGATTGGTCGACCTCGGCGCACCGGTTCGGACGTATGTCCCCGAGTTGCGGTTGAAGGACGAATCGGTTGCACGAGCGGTGACGGTGCTCAATCTGCTCAACCACACGGCTGGCTGGACGGGTGACGTCCTCGAGAGCACCGGCGAGGGTGACGACGCACTAGAGCGGTTTGTTGAGAAGCTCGCCAATGTCAACCAGGACCAACCGCTCGGCACCGTCGCGTCCTACAACAATGCGGCGTTCGCCTTGGCGGGTCGTCTCATCGAGAAGGTGACGGGAAAGCCGTTCGAGGTCGCCGTCCAAGAGCTCCTCCTCGACCCGGTGGGCCTGAAGGACTCCTATTACTTCGTGAACGATTTCATGACTCGGCGCTTTGTCGTCGGCCACAACGAGAAGGACGGCAAGTTCCAGGTCGCGCGCCCGTGGGCACTCCCTCGCAGCGGTCATCCCGCGGGCGGGATCGTGTCGACGGCGGCCGACCAGATCCGCTACGCGCGATTCCACCTCGGCGATGGCTCGGGGAAGGCTGGTGCGGTCGTCCTCAGCCAGGCGTCATTGCAGCGCATGAAGGAGCCCACATTCCCCGCCGACGGTGTGCTCGCCAACCACGTCGGCATCTCCTGGCTGATCAGCGACATCGACGGTGTACGAGTCGTCGAGCATGGCGGCACCACGAACGGTCAGCTGTCGGCCTTCGCCATGGTTCCGGAGCGTGACTTCGCTATCACGGTGCTGACCAACGCTGAATATGGCCGGGTACTGCAGCACGAGCTTGTCGCCTGGGCGCTCAACGCATATCTGGGGGTCCGAGAGCCTGAGCCGGTTCCCCTTGACCTCGATCAGGAGCAGCTCGCCGGATACACAGGACGGTTCGCAGCTTACGCGGGCGTCTACGACGTTTCTGTCGACGGCGATCACCTGGTGATCCGGGGGACGTACACCGATGAGGGGCGACGCCAAGCCGCAGCGATCCTCGGCGATCCTCCTCCCGAGCCCAAGCCGCTCCGAGTCCGGGTGCTGCCCAAGGACTTCCTTCTCATCATCGACGGCGACGCTAAGGGCCTGAAGTTCGCCGCGGTGCGCGACGCCGAAGGGAGGATCGAGGCACTCAACCTGGGTGGCCGCCTCGTCCACCGCGCCTGATCACCCGGCCGCGAAAGTTCAGCCGACCCGGCGCACGACCCGACGTGAGGTGGTCAGCCCGTCGACGACGTCGCGAAGGACCTCGACGCCGATGCCCGGGCCGCTCGGTACGGCAAGCCGTCCGTCCTCCAGGATGAAGGGAGCGGTGATGTCCTGGCGGAAGTACCGATCGGAGGCTGAGGTGTCACCGGGGAGCAGGAAGTTGGGCAGCGCCGCCAGGGCCACATTGGCCGCTCGACCCACCCCGGTCTCCAGCATCCCCCCACACCACACCGGGACCTGCCGCGCCAGGCAGAGGTCGTGGATTTGAGCGGCCTCCAGGTAGCCGCCGACACGGCCGGGCTTGATGTTGATGACAGAGCACGCGCCCATCTCGATCGCCTCTGTCGCCACCGCAGCCGACACGATCGACTCATCCAGGCAGATCGGGGTGCGCACCACCTTGGCCAGCTTGGCATGCGCGAGCAGCTCCTCCTGGGGCAGTGGTTGCTCGATGAGCAGGAGGTCGAACTGGTCCAGTGCCGCAAGATGATCAGCGTCCGCCAAGGTGTAGGCAGCGTTGGCGTCGACCTGGAGGAGGATGCCGCTCGGGAAGTGCTCACGCACCGTGCGCACGGGCTCGAGGTCCCAGCCCGGCTCGACCTTGAGTTTGATCCGCCGGTATCCCTGCTCGAGGTACGTCCCGACGGCATCCAGGAGCTGCGGGATGGAATCCATGATCCCGACGGAGACTCCGCACTCGACGGACGTGCGTGTCGCGCCCAGGTACGCGGCCAGAGACTGACCGGCGCTGCGCAGCTGCGCATCGAGCCAGGCCATCTCCACCGCCGCCTTGGCCATGCGGTGGCCGCGGATCGGCGCCAGCACGCGAGCCACGTCGGTGACATCGAGATGATCCTGGGCGAACAGCCGGGGCAGAAGGTGCTCCTCGATGACCCGTTGAGCACCGTCGGCGTACTCGGAGGAGTACAGAGGCTCCTCCATCGCGACACACTCACCCCAGCCCTCGCCGGCGTTGCCGAGGACGTGGACCAGGAGCACGTCGCGCTGCCGCTCGACGCCGAACGAGGTGCGAAACGGCGCCACCAGCGGGATGGCGATGCGCCGCAGCTCGACGGCCTCGACGCGGAGCCCAGACGCGGTCGCTGGCGAGGTGGGCCTTCGGAGTTCGGTCATCCCACCGGCCAGTCTATGCGGGTGCCAGGCTCGCCGACTTGCGCCCCGCCCACATGCGAGGGGCCGGGCGTTGGAGATCCCGCCCATCTCATCGACCAGGGCCTCGAGGTGGGGTCACGCCATGCGTCGGTAGAGCCGCGCTCCGAAATGGATGTACGACGGGCGTCCACTCGCGTCGGGTTCAATGAAGGCGACCTGCAAGTCGTCGTCGACCTCGTCGAGGTGCACGACGAACGTGCTGTCGTCGAGCGGTCGGAGCTCACGGGGTCGGTTGTCGAGCACCTGTTCCGTCTCGCGCTCCATCTTCACCGCCATCGTCAGCCTCTCGTCATGCGCATGCACGGTGATCCGGGCTGCGACGTTCGCGTACGTGCCGACCAAGCGGTCCGGATTGCGGGCCTGTAGCCCTTCGACCGGCGAGCGCTGCCTGCTCGTGACGATGCCGGCCCACTCGTCGACGACGGCGTTGGACAACTCGCCGAACGACTTGTTGGCCTGCTCGCGGTTGGTGATGAGTGCGAAGGCGAGGTTGGCTTCGGGTACAAACCGCAGTGCCGCAGTCTCTCCGAAGGTGTTGCCATCATGGCCGTACACGGCAGGCGGCCCGAGCTTGATCAGCAACCCCAGGCCCCAATGTCCGCCCAGCAGCTCGCGCTCGGGGCATTCGGCGTGCGGCTTCTCCATCTCGGCCACCGATGCTTCCGAGAGGATGCGCTCGCCGGTGCGGGCCACGCCGCGGCGAAGGAAGATCTCAGCGAATGAGAGCAGGTCCGCCATGGTCGCGAGCACGGCAGTGCCGGCCGGACCGAGGGCACGACCAGGCATCCAGATGGGAGCGAGTGTCATCTTTCTGTCGGGGCCGAGCATGTGGCCTGCCGACACGTTGCGCTGAATCACCTCTTCCGCGAAGCAGAATGTGTTCGCCAGCCCTGCCGGCCCGAACAGCTTCTCTTTCAGGACGTCCTCATACGACTTGCCCCTGAGCACCTCGATCAGGCGGCCGAGCACGACGTAGCCGGCATTGCAGTAGCTCCACAACCGACCGGGCTCCACGATCTGCGGCAGATCGACGAGGCTATCGATGTAGCGCGCCACCGCGTCGTCGCCGCGGCCGAAGAGGGCGCCGGTCTCATCGATCCGGTCACCGTCGATGCCGCCCGTGTGGCAGAGGAGCTGGCGCGGCGTCACCGTCTTCGTGGCCGGCACATCGGCGAATCGCAGGTTCGGAAGATAGGTCACCACTGGCCGATCGAGATCGAGGAGACCCTCGTCGACCAGCTGCATCACCAGCACGGCGGTGTACGTCTTGCCGATCGACCCGGGCTGCCAGACCGTCTCGTCGGTGGCGGGCAAACCCGTGTTCAGGTTGACCACACCCGCAGCGACGTTGGCGACGATCTCACCGTCCCGGCAGGCGGCGAACCCGGCGCCGGGGATGTCGCGCTCCCTGATGAGGTTTTCGAGCGCTTCATGGGCCCGCTCCGGAGTCAACTGCCTGGTCCCAAGTGGCATGGTCGCCATTCGCGCACCTCCCGAAGTTCCTGGTCTCCTGCCATCCCTCTCATGGAATAATAATGCTCATTATTAGCTGAGTCAAGCATAATGCCGCCATGGTGGCCAGAGCTCCGACGCGCAGCCTGAGGAAGGAGGCGACCCGCCAGCGCCTCCTGCGGGCGGCGCTGGCCGTGGTGGCTGAGAAGGGCTTCGCCAGCGCCTCCCTCGCCGATATCGCGGAACGGGCCGGGGTCACCACCGGCGCTGTCTACTCCAACTTCCGCAGCAAGGAAGCGCTGCTGCTCGACCTCGTCGACTGGCAGATGGAGGGATCTCCGGAGGACCCGGCAATCTATCCGCGAGCCGACGACCCCGACAAGCCGGTCGTTGAGCACCTGGTGGACACAGCCATCGCCGCAGGCCGGTACGCCGACACCGTGGAGAGCCGGCGGCTGGTAGTGCTTCAGGTCGAGCTCCTCTTGCTTGCACTGCGCGATCGGACTGTGCGCCGCGAGATGCGATCAGGCGGCCGCAACCTGACGAGGGGGCTGGCCCATGTCTTTGATCAGCTCGGCAAAGTCCCCTCGCCCGGGCCTCCTCCAAGCCTCGAACAGCTGGCAGAGATCTACTACGCATGCGTCCAGGGCCTGCAGCAACACCGGCTGCTGGCGCCGGAGCTCGCGCCCGACGAACTCTTCGAGTGGGCGATCAAGGCCCTCCTGTTCGCCGCGTCGGAAGGCATACGGCACGGTCGATCCCGTGCGCCGTCGGTGCGCAAAGCCAGCCGACGCGTCACTGCGCCGAGGACTCGATAAGGCTGCGCTCGCCCGACCGTTCGATGGCGCTCACGTCTGCCCCGAGGTACGCCTCGATCACCCGCGGATCGGCGCGCACCTCGGCGGGGCGGCCGGTGCAGATGATGCGGCCGGACTCCATGGCGGCGACGCGATCCGAGATGCCCATCACCAGCGGGATGTCGTGCTCGATGAGGATGAGCGTCGCGACCAGGTGCTCCTTGATGCGTTGGAGCAGGCCTCCAAGCGCTTCACACTCCGCCTGGGCGATGCCGGAGCTGGGCTCGTCGAGCAGCAGCAGCCGCGGCTGGGTAGCCACCAGGGCGCAGAGCTCGGCGATCCGCCTGGTGCCGGTGGAGAGCTCCTGGATCTGCGTGTGCGTGTACCGCTCCAGCCCCATCGCCATGATCAGCTCGCGCGCCTGCTGACGCTTCGGTCTTTCCAGCTCCTGCGAGCCCACCACGGCTGCGAAGAGTGTGGTCGGCAGCCGTCCTTCCTGGGCCAGCATCACCGTCTCCAGCACCGTCATGGTGGGAAACAGCCGGGGGTCCTGGAACGATCGGACCAACCCCTGGCGGGCGCGCATGAAGGCCGGCACGCTGAGCTGCCGCCGCATGCTGCCGAAGACCAGCGTGCGGGTGAGCCGCTGGCCGTCGAAGCGGATGCGGCCGCCGTCCGGATGCGTGAAGCCCGCGATCAGCTCGAAGAGCGTGGTCTTACCGGCGCCGTTGGGCCCGATGAGCCCAAGGATCTCGCCCTCGTTCACCTCCAGGCTGACGCGGTTCACGGCCTGGATGCCGCCGTAGGACTTCGAGACCTCCTCGACCTCGAGCAGCTTGCCCGCCCGCAGGGGGCGAACCTCGGCGGTGGCTCGCGACAGCGCAGGCCTGAGCTGCGTGATGCCACCGGGCGGCCCGTCCGGCGTCGCCAGCAACGCGTCCGGGTCGGCGCCGGCCAGCCTGACCAGGGCGCGCACCAGACGATCGCGCTGGGGAGCAAGCAGGCCGGCGATGCCGCCGGGGAAGTACAGGATGAGCAGGAGCCATCCGGCCGCACTGGCGACGGTGCTCACCGCGTCGAGGGGCACGAATGCGGGGAGCGCGAAGATGTAGAGCGCACCGAGGATCGGACCGCCGAGGATCCCGATGCCGCCGATCACGGTCATCGCGACCACGTTGATGGAGAGCGCCGGCAGGAACGCATCGGAGGAGATGCGCGCCAGCGCGAAGCCGTACACCGCGCCGCCGATCCCGGCCAGGAAGCCGGCCAGGGCGAAGGCCTGCAGCTTGCGTCCTACGACGTTGACGGTGAACGCCCGGGCGGCGTCCTCGTTGTCGCGGATGGCCACGAAGAGACGGCCCAGACCGCCCCGGCGCACGTTGGCCGCGATCCAGGTCCCCAGCACGAGAAAGGCCAGCGCGAAGTAGTAGTACGCCTTCGAGCTGGTGAACACCAGGCTGCCGATGACTGGGCGGCCGGGAATGACGCCCGCGCCCAGCGACCAGTGCTGCTGCAGGAGCCACGACGAGGTCATGAGCGCGAAGGCAAGCGTGGTGACTGCAAGCATCAGCCCGCGGATGCGCAGCGCCGGGATGCCCACCGCAATGGAGGCGATCCCCCCGGCGGCGCCGCCGGCGAACACGGCGAGGAGGTAGTTCCCGCTCGCCTGCGCCGTCAGATACGCGCACCACGCGCCGATGCCCGCCAGCGCGAACTGGCCCAGCGAGAGCTGCCCGGCCAAGCCGGTGACCAGGAACACCGAGACGCCCACCACGGCGATGGCGAATATCGTCGCCAGCTTGAAGGACGCGCCGAAGCTGATCAGGAGCGGCAGCAGCATCGCCAGCGCCAGCGCCAGCAGGCCGGTGAGCAGGCCCAGATGCCGCACGGTCCACACGCGGCGCCAGGCGTCGGGGATGGGACGCCAGCCCTGCAGCGCGGCCCAACCACCCTGATCGGCGCGGCGTCCGCCCACGCCCGGCTGGAGCAGGAGCGCGACCACGATGAGACCGAACAGGATGGCCTCGACGGCTCCGCCCGACGGGTAGTTCCAATAGAGGACAGCCTCGACCTCTCCCACCAAGACACCGGCGCCGAGGGCGAGGGGCAGCGAGTTCATCCGGGCGATGACCGCGGCGGCCAGCGCGCGCAGCATCAGCTCGGGACCGAACGCCTCCGCCGAGAGGAAGCTCTGGGTCGGGAAGATCAGGATCGCCGTGAGGGCGGAGAGGCCGCCGGCGATGGCCCACGTCAGCGTCGACATGCGAGCGACCGACACCGACGCCAGCCGCGCCGCGTCCGGGTTGGCGGCGGCGGCGCGGATGGCAAGACCGTAGCGCGTGTACCTCAGGAAGACCGTGATCGCAGCGACGGCGATGGGACTGAGCACGAGCATCGCCGTGTACGCCGGCGTGATCAGGAGAGAGCCGAGGTGGAACGAGGGAAACCCCGGCGGCTGCGGGTACAGCGAGCCGGTGCGCGCCTGGGCGCTGGCCACCGCCTCGAATCCGAGCAGCAGAGCCGCCGCACCGAGCGTCGCCACCATGCTCATGAGGCGGGGGACGTGACGGAGCCGCCGGACCACCGCGACCTCGGTGAGGGCGCCGGTTCCGGCCCCCAGCATCAGCGCCAGCGGCAGGACCAGCCAGTACAGGAAGTGCCAGCTCACCACCGCCACGCCGAGCAGGGCGGCGGCGAACGCGCCGGTCTCGCCGTGGGCGAAGTTGATGATCCGGTTCGAACGGTAGACGAGCACGAGACCCACGGCGAGGAGCCCGTACGTCGCTCCCGTGACCAGGCCGAGAAAGAGGATGGGTGCGGGCACCTGAAGGCCGGCAGAGCCGCCGACCGCCGCGATCATGTGCCGGCCGGCAGCAGCCCGCCGGCGCCCTCCAGGAAGACCGAGCGAACCAGCTCGGTCTGGCCGAGCAGGTCCGACGCCTTGCCGTCGAAGCGGATCTCGCCCCGTTCCATGAAGTAGGCGTGCTGGACCAGAGCGAGCGCGAAGTTCACCGACTGCTCGACCAGCACCACCGCGACGCCGCCCGCATTGATGCGGCGCACCATCTCCATCAGCTCGGCGACCGCCTTGGGCGCGAGGCCGAGGGAGAGCTCGTCGATGAGCAGGAGCTGCGGCTTGAGGATCACCGCCTTGGCCAGGCCGAGCATCTGCTGCTCACCGCCGGACAGCGTCGATGCGGGTTGGTTGCGGCGCGCAGCCAGCCGGGGGAAGGCGGCGAACGCCTCCTCGATGCCGCGCTCGACCTGGCGACGCTGCCGCCCGTGGGCGAAGCTGAAGACGCGCAGGTTCTCGACCACGGTGAGCGGTCCGAAGACGGCGCGGCCGCCGGGCACCTGTGTGATCCCGAGCCCGGTCCGGCGCTCGGCGTCGAGGTAGGTGATCTCGGCGCCGCGGAAGCGGACCGTGCCGCGACTGGGTAGGCCGAGACCCGAGATCACGCGCAGCAGCGTCGACTTGCCGGCCCCATTGGTGCCGAGCAGCGCGACCATCTCGCCGTCGTCGACTGAGAAGTCGACCCCGAAGAGAACCTGCAGCTGACCGTAGCTGAAGTCGAGGTGGCGGCAGGCCAGCATCGGCAGACGAATGCCGGCACGTGCCAGGTTGCGCAGCTCCTCCTCCTCGACCAGCTCGCCCACGGTCCGATCCAGGTCTGCGCTGACATGGCGGCGCACGGAGTTGAGGGCGATCGAGGAAAAGATGCCCACCGCGAGCACCGCGGCCACCGACCCGACGACGCCGTAGCGCACGTCGAGGCCACCCAGCACCAGCGACCCGCCAACCCCGCCGACGCCGTACAGGAACACCCCTGCCAGAGCCGCCGCGTGGGGTCGCATGTGCGCGCGCACGATGGACAGGTATCCCGTCTGCACCACCGGGGTGAGCAGAGCGAAACATGCGACGGCCAGCCCGAAGGCGGTGAGCATGCCCCAGAACACAGGCATGGCGAGCGCGACACCGACCAGACAGAGGCCTGCGAACTGGACGATCGCGGCCAGCCGGAACAGCCGCGCGGGGTTGGCGTGGAACAGCGATTCGTTGAAGCGCGAGAACAGCAGGATGAGGGTGATCGAGAAGACCGGGAGGGCGGCGAAGAAGAGCGCGCGCTGGTAGGGCGCGAGCCCCCAACGTTCCTCCAGGAAGAAGACGAAATAGGTGTTCAGCGGGACCAGCAGCATGCCCAGGATGGCATAGGCGAGCAGCACGCGACGCACCGTCGGGATGAGGAACAGGCGTCGTGCGATCTCGAAGAAACGGAGCTCGTAGTGTTCAGGCTCCGGAGCGTTGCCCTGCGCGCTCTCCGACTCGCGCCGCACTGCGGCGCGCAGCCGCTGCTCGTCCCACCGGCCGAATCCCGGATCGCGCAGCCGTACCGCCACCAGGCTCAATAGGACGGCGGTGCCGCCCATGACCAGGAACACGCCGCGCCAGGTGAGCAGCAGCACCCCGCTGAGCAGGGCGACGAACAGCGGCGCCAGCACCGAGCCGGCTTCGGCAAAGGCGCGATACACGGAGATGATTCGAGCGCGCAGCGTCGTCGGGTAGCTGTCGATCAGAAGGGGCTGATGAATCGCCTGCACCGAACCGCTGGTGGCGCCGTCGAAGAGCAGCATCGCGGCCAAGCCGAGGCCGTTGGTGACCAGGCCGGTGAACAGGGTGGCCGCGCTCCAGGCCACACCGGTGGTCTTGGCCAACAGTCCGCGGCGCGTCTTGGCCTGCACTGCGGCAGCGATCGGCAGCGCCGCCAGGGTGAGCGCCAGTCCTTGAAGGGAGACCAGCAGCGCGATGATCCCGCGAGCGACACCGAGCGAGCGGCTGATCTCCGGTCCCTGGATGACGTACGCGGTCAGCTGGAATTGGTCGACGATAACGAGCAGGCCCAGCGCCACCACTGGGTAGAGACCGAGGTGGTGTCGACGGAGCTGGGCCCAGAAACCCTCGGTTTGGGTCTCGCCCGTGACGCCCATGGCGGCGCGCCCGCCCGAGCCCAGCCGGCTCTCGCTCTCCTCGACCTGTTCGATCAAGTCGCCGGGTAGGCTCACGGGCCGCGCACCACGTTGAACTCGGTGAACCCCGCGTACTCCCCGATCCGAGCGCCCCTGCTGTCGAGCAGGACGATAGTCACGTCGTGATGGTGTTGCTCCGCCGGGTCGACGCCGACCTGCGGCGACAGCACGTCGATGTGCAGCCACGTTTGGTCGAGCACGTGGATACGGTCACGGTCGTCGCGCGAGAAGTAGTCGAGACTCTCACCCGGCGGCATCGGGTCGCGATCGACAAAGACGGCGAAGCTGCCGTCCCGCGGAGGGGTGAAGTCCCGCGCCTGCCAGCGGATGGTGAGCGGCTCGCGCACCGTCGAGTAAGTCTGAGGAGAGACGACCCGGATGCGATCACTCTGACGAAAGAGGTACTGCTCGCACCCTGTCAGCTGCAGCGCCGCGAGCGCGGCCAGGAACAACAGGAAGGCGCGACGCACCGTCAGCCACTGTACGTGTTCGCGTTGTCGTACACGAAACAGGCGCTGCTGCCCTCACAGTTGAGCATGGCGTGGAGCAGGCGGTAACCGCCGGCGGTGTCCCAGTGCCCGGGCCCGATGTAGCGACGGTACATGCCCGCGTTGAAGACGTTCGAGCCCAGCTTCATGGCCTGATCCGCCCAGAGCTGGGCGTTGAGCGGCTGGCCGCTGAGCGCCTGGGCGCCGTCCTGGAACTCGAACACCGAGTCGCAGAGCAGGATGATGACCAGCGCGCCCTCGCGGCTGCTGAAGCTGTTGCCTGCAGCCGACTCGATCGACGCGCACTTCTTCTCGCCGGGGGTGAACGGCCACTGCCCGTAGTGCTGGTCGTCGGTGTCGGTTCCGGGACTGATGCCGACGGCGAGGGCACCCTGCAGCTGGTCCTCGGGAACGTTCTGCGCCAGCGCGACCGGGGCATCGTCACTCGACAACCCATAGCGAGGGTTGTAGTGCTGCGACGCGGCATCGACCATGAAAAGGATGGCGTAGGAGCCCACGCCGTAGCTGCCGCCACCCTGGAAGATGACGTTGGTGACGCCGTCCACCTGGAAGTGCACCACCGCCTGCTTCATGGTGTTGGCGATGTCGCTCACGGTGTCATGGGGGACATAAAAGGTGTCAGGGCTGCGTACACCCGCGGCCTGCAGCGCGGGCAGCGTCACCTGCTGGTAGACGCGGTCGTTCACGGGATCCTGCGCGATCACCACACCGAGCTTGTGGTTCGGGCTGCCGGAGAAGAACCCGCGGTTCTGCAGCCCGCCGATCTCCATCCGCATCGTGCGATCCAGGGCCGCTTCCTCAGTGGGCCAGATGTAGGGCGACGCCTGCTTGAGGAAGGTGAGGTCGACCGCCGCCTGCGCATCGAAGTTGAGCGTTCCCGCCTGCGCGTAACAGGCGTTGGCGTTGGCATCGTCCGGCGGCCCTGCGCCCCCGATGACGGCGAAGACGTGGTAGTCCTCCGTCAGCTTGTGGCACACCTCCTCGCCGATCGTCGGATCGCTTTCCGCCTGGGCGTTGTCCACCGCTACGTAGACAGGCTGGATCTGCCGGCCCGCGATGCCGCCATGGTGGTTCACATAGGCGACCAGGGCTTGTTCTTCCGACTGTTCGTTGCCAACGTCGGCGACCTTGAAGCCGAAGGCGTTGTTGGCCGCCTGCGTGTTCGTGACGTATACGAATCCGAGGCGCACCGTGGTCGAGGTGACGCCGGGCCCGTCGAGCCCGCCGTTGGTGCTGGCGGCGATACCGCTCGGGCCGGAACCGGGACCGGAGCCACCCGGGCCCAGGGACCCTCGGCCGGTGGCGCCGGGGCCTGTCGATCCCGGCGCGCTGCTCGAGCCGGTGGCTGTCGATCCAGGCGCGCTACCCGAACCGGTGCCACCGCTGCCCCCCGTACCGCCAGCTGCGCCCAGGGCCGAACCGCCGGCGGCGCCCCCAGTGACCCCGAGCGCCTGCCCGGTGAAGCCGAGGGCGAACACGGCCGCCAGCGCCAGCACCGCGACCGGCGTGGCGAGCTGCGACCGAGAGACCGAGAGCGCCGAGCCCAACCGAGCCCCCAGGCGGAGCGGCCCGCCGCCCCGGAGCAGCTGTTGCCCCGCTCCCACCAGCAGCATGAGCAGCGCTGCTCCTCCCAGGGCCGCGGTGAGCCAGACCCACCGGTTGCTCACCCGTGCCTGGGTCGCCTGCGGCGGAGCCGACCCGATCGTCGGTGTCGTGGGAGTGGCCGCCCGGCCGGGCGACGGCGGCACGGATGGCGCGGGCACCGGGTTCACCGCCGGGGCCGGCTGCACCGCCGGCGCTGGGGCCGGCACGACACCCCCTGGCACGGGCTGGACGGGAGCCGGCACCGCCGCCGGTCCGAAGAAGGTCGTCGAGGACAATGCCCCCGGCGTGTAGTCCGCAGCCGCCGCCGTCTTGGTGTGGTCGAAGGCCACCGACCACGCGCTCGGCGCCGCCCCAATGGGGGTCCCGTTGGGAGGCGGGTAGGCGACCAGAGCCAACCCCGTGTTGCCCTTCTGCTCCCATTGCCGCGCCAGGGGGGCCAGCTCGAAGGTCCAGTCGCCGTTGGCCTGCGATGCTCCAGTGGCGTGGACCTTGTTGCAGTCGTAGGGCGGCGGGCTGGCCTGGTATCCGTTCGAGCTGAGCGGCTGATCCAGGATGCAGGCCTCAATCGCCGCTTGGGCCGCCGCGACGTTGTCGCTCTGGCTCGAGTTTGGGGTCAGGGTCAGCTTGAGTCCGTCGATTGTCGAGCCGGCGGGCAGCGAGTCCAGGTTGAGCCGAACGTAGCCGGTGACCACCGGCTGGCCGCCAAAGCCGTCCACGTGGACGTCCTGCGGGTTGTCGCCGGCGTAGGGATCATGGCTGCCGCCTGACGCGTAACCCTGGTACTGGGCCGAGAGGCGTCCTGTCGCCGCGACAGCTCCGGACGCGGACAGCAGGAGCGCGGCTCCAGCCGCCAGACCCGACGCCACTGCCAGCAGTCGCAGTCGCAGCCGCCGATGCCGGGGGATCGATTGCCCGCTCATCCGCATCCTCCAGGCAGTGTAGGTGCGGGCTCAAGCCACCCCGTTGTCGGGACGGCCAAAGGGGGCGCAGTATCTGTAGAGCCCCGACAAGGGCTGCTGGTGCCTCGCACAACTGACTAGACGCGTCCGCCGAAGCAGACGTGTCGCCCGCCTATCCGAGCCGGAGCGACGGATGCCCTCCCCACGGCAGCCACACCTGCCGCCTGCTCCGCCACCAAGAGGCCTTCGCGTCCCGCCGCGGCGGCGGCTTCGCTCCCCGCTTCAGCGCCGTGCTCTGCGGCTGTTCGTCTCCCGTGGACGTGGCGGGACTGCGCGTCGCAGTGGGCTCTCCAGGCTCAGCTCGAGCGTGACCGCCAAGCGCTGGTCCCGGTCTCGGATATCGATGCCGCCGACGTCCTGCAACTGCCGCAGGCGGTATCGCACGGTATTGGGGTGAACCGAGAGCGTCTGGGCTGCACAGTCCACATCGCCGAATGCGTCGAGGAAGGCGCGCAGGGTCTCCACGTAGGCGGTGTGGTGGTGGGCATCGTGCTCGCGCAGCAGTGCAACCGGCCCGCCTGGCAGGGACGGCTCGCTGCTGCAGAAATCCGCGATGCGCATGAGCAGCACGTCGGTCCGCACCTGGGAGACCTCGGCGACGGCGGGGTGTCCGGACCGGCTGCGCAGCACGCGGAGCACCTGATCGGCCTCCGTGCGTGACTGTGGGACGTCACCCAGTGTCGCCGCGTAGCCGCCGATTCCGACGAGGACCTTGCCGCGCAGGACGGGCTCGGCGCGGGTCACGAAGCTGTTGGCGAGCTGGGCCATGGTTGAGAGACTGTGAACGGGTTTGCCGGAGACCGGTACCAGCGCGTAGAGGACGCCCGCCAACACGCCCGTTACCGCACTACGATGGAATGGAGCCGCGTGCAGGGAGAGCAGTTCCCCGCATCGCGACACCATCAGATCGCTGTCGTGGTCGTCGTCGGTCTCCACCCCGACAGCGAGGATGCGATATGCAGACTCAGGCAGCCGCAGTCGCTCGGCTGCCTCCCGCGCCAGGTTGCCACCCTTCAGGATTGTTCCGACAAGTTCCGAATGTAGCGCGCGCTCTGTGTCCGCCTGCAGCTGATGTCGCAACAGGTGAAGTGACACAAAGCTCGCCGCGTCCGCAAAGGCCGCCTCCCTCTCAGGGGTGAGAGGACCGTCGACGACGGCCCAGATGGAGCCGATCACGGCGTCGCCGGCGCGGACGGCCACGGCCACGCGGGGGCGAACCTCCTCATCGACGTTGTCAACATACACGGGCGCTGTCTGCTTGGCGAGAGTGCGAAACACGCCCTGTTTGCGCAGACGCTCGATATAGTGCTCGGGCACCTGGCGGCCGAGGATCGTGGTTGCTCGTGCCGCGTCGGCCTTCTCCTGTCCGACCGAGAAGGCGAGCACGCGTGACTGCGAGTCCTCGATGGTGACCGGCGCATCGACCAGCGAGGCGACGACGTTGGCGACGGCGAAGAGGTCGCCGGCGGCCACCCCACCGAACCGCTCACCCGAGTTGCCGAAGCTGCCCCCCGACACCGCCTGGCGGAGCAGCATCACCACCTGGGCCCACGAGGAACCGGTGGGCACCGAGAACAGTGCCACGCCCGCCTCCTCGGCGCCGTGGATCAGCTGGGCGGCCGGCCCTGGCGATCCCTTGACCACCAGCGCAGCAGCGCGGGCCTGGGCGAGCGACGTCAGCAGAGCATCCGTCTGCGTGCCCGGCACGATGCCGACGCCACAGATGATGTCTCCGGGGTGCGGCTCCATCGGGTCCAGCGGGTCGTAGACCACGACCTCGGCGACGGGAACATCCAAGCCCCGTGGCGCAGTGAGGAGCTCGAGGACAGCGGATTCCAGGTACTGGATGAAGCCACCGAGGGTCAGCGTCGAGGCTCGCTCATCAACCCACTCAGCTTCCAGCCCGGGCAGTGCATCGCGCGGTGGTGTTCGAGCTCGCCCCCGCGTCACGCGGTGGCCTCCCTGGTCCGCGCGACCCGGGTCGTGCGAACGTCAGCAGACAGGATCGCCCGCATGCCTTCCAGCAGCGCCTGCAGGCTGGCATCGAACACCACTTCCTCTTCGGGCTGGGGGAGAGTGGCCAACTGGTGGCAACGGGGAAACTCCTCTGGGCTGAGCCTGCTCATGTCGGTTGCACTCGGTTCGGCTTCGGTGAACAGACTGCGGGCGTGGCGCAGCATCGAGAACCCCACCACATAGCCGAAGAAGGCGACGAGGATCTCGGAGCTGCGCTCCGTGGTGAAACCTGCCCGCGCCAGGGCGGCGAGGAAGGCCTCGACGGGCCTGATCGATTCGGGAGCCATCAGCGGTCGGAGGGAGAACACGGCGAAGGCTCTGGGATGCCGCGCTGCCAGCTCGGCGAACCGATGGGCAGTGAACCGAGCCCACGCGTCCCACTCCATCGGCTCGACGGGGAGGTCGGCCTCTCGCATCAGCAGCTCGACGATGCCGTCGAGGATCGCCTCCTTGCTGTCGACGTGGTTGTACAGCGACATGGGATCGACGCACAGCTGGCGCGCCAGCCGGCGCACGCTGACCGCCTCGAGTCCCTCGCGGTCGGCGAGAGCCACGGCGGCTTCCAGGATGCGCTGCCTGGTCAGCGGCGGGTTGGATCGGCGTCCCATCGGCGGCGGAGCACTTGCTTTACCTACGCTGTAGGTGTCACCATGACCTACGGTGTAGGTGAGAGTAGCAGGAAGGGAGGCTGAGATGGACCTGGTGACGGTCAGCGATCTCACCAAGCAGTACCGCAATGGTGTGCTGGCCAACAACGGCATCTCCCTGTGCATCCAGGAACGCGAGGTCTTCGGGCTGCTCGGGCCCAACGGGGCGGGCAAGACCACCCTGGTCCGGCAGATCCTCGGCCTCAGCCGCCCCACGTCGGGGAGCATCCGCATCGCCGGGGTCGACATCGTTGCCGATCCACTGGCGGCCCCGAGGCTCTGCTCCTTCCAGCCGCAGGGGAACGTTCCCATGGATGGCCTCACGCCCACCCAGGCGATCTCACTGATCGGCCGCATCCGCGGGCTGTCACGGGGCGACGCCATGGCACGCACGCGGTTCCTCCTCGACCGCCTCGACATGGCTGAGTGGGCGACCCGGCGCACCCAGACCCTCTCCGGCGGAGTCGGACGCCTGGTCGGGTTCTGTCTCGCAGCGGTCGCGCCCGGCCGCGTGGTCGTCCTCGATGAGCCCACCAACGACATCGACCCGCGTCGTCGTCGCCTCCTGTGGGACGAGGTGCGCGCATTGGCGGACGGGGGAGCAGCGGTGATCCTGGTCACCCACAACGTCCTCGAGGCCGAGCGCGCCGTCGACCGCGTGGCGATCGTCGACAATGGGCGGGTGGTCGCCTGCGGGAGCCCGGCGGCCCTCAAGGCGTCGTTCGCGGGTGTCGTCAGGCTGGAGCTCATCGTCGACTCGAGCAGCGGCGTCGACGGCATGCCCTCGACCTTCACCCTGCACGAGAGGGTGGGCAACCGCGTGGTGATCGACGTTCCCGTCGCCGACGCAGCACTCGCGCTGTCGTGGGCCACCACGCTTCGTGAAGCGGGCGCTGTCGAGGAATTCAGACTGGGCCCGGCAACCCTGGAAGACGCCTATCTGGGTTCCACAGTCCACGTGCGGGCTGAGGCCGAGCCACTGGGCGCCGCATGATCCTCACCTGGCTCCGAGGCTACGGCTTGATGGTCCAATGGGAGTGGACTCGGATGCTCACCTGGCTTCCCTTCCTGGCCGCCATCCAGACCATCCTCGGCGGCGGGACCATCCTGGGCTTCGCGTTCCTGGTGCCCGACATCAACAGCACCACCGCGGCGTACCTGGCGACCGGTGGGCCGCTGCTGGCTCTCGCGGCGATCGGCCTCGCAGTCATGCCCGGTATGGTCAGCGAAGCCAGAAGCCGCGGCACGTTCGACTTCATGCAGTCACTGCCGCTGCCTCCTCTCACCTACCCGGTCGCCATGCTGGCGGTGCTGATCGCAGTGGCGCTCCCCGGCATGGTGCTCGCTCTGGTGATCGCGGTGCTGCGTTTTCACTTCGTGCTGCACCCCAGCCCTCTGCTGATTCCCGCTGTCGCGCTGGTGGGACTGACCGCCACCGCCATCGGCTTCATGGTCGCACTGCTTACCCCGAATGGCACGCTGGCCAACCTGGCCGGCAACCTGATGCTGTTCTTCACCCTGCTGTTCTCGCCCATCAACTTCCCGCCCGACCGCCTGCCCAGCTGGCTCGCAGCCGTGCACCGCGGGTTGCCGATCCAGTACATGGCAGACCTGTTCAGAGGCACCCTGACGGGCGGCGGGGGACTCGCGCTCGCGTTCCTGGTCGTCGGCGGTTGGTGCATCGCCGCACTGACTACAGCCACGTCTCTGTCCGCCCGTCGCGCCTGATCGACAGGCGGGACCATGGTCACACGCCCGGATGATCACCCCAGGAACGATGGCCTCCGTTGGATTCTTCAACAGGCGACGCCGCTGGCGCTGCGCACTTCGCACAAAAGTCCGGTCGTCCGAGGAGAGGAGAATGACAACCGCTGGGGGGTCTAGGAGCACTGTGCCCGGATCTCGTGGACGCGACCCGGCGCCAGAAGGAGAAGAGAGTTGGCGATCGAGGTGAAGAGAACTCCCAAGGTGAAGACGGCCGCGGTGACGGTTGAGAGTGACCTCCAGCAGGCCTTAGGGAAGGCGGTCGCCGAAGCCGCGGAGCGGCTCAACGTTCCCGGGGTCGCCGCCGGCGTGGTCCATGGTGAGGCGGAGCACCACGCCTTCTATGGCATCACCTCGATCGAGCATCCTCTGGAGGTCGACGAGTCGACGCTCTTCCAGATCGGGTCCACGGGTAAGACTTTCACCGCCACCGCCATCATGCGGCTGGTCGAGGCCGGCAAGGTTTCGCTCGACGCACCGGTGCGGACCTACGTTCCCGAGCTGAAGCTGAAGGATGAGAACGTCGCTCAGTCGGTCACCGTGCTCCAGCTGCTCAACCACACCGCAGGGTGGGACGGTGACTTCTTCGAGGACCAGGGCGACGGCGATGACGCGCTCAAGAACTATGTGCGCCGCATGCGCACGCTCACTCAGGTGTTCCCCTTGGGAACCGGCACCTCGTACAACAACGCGGCGGTGGCGCTGGCCGGCCGGGTCATCGAGAAGGTCACCAGGAAAACCTACGAGAAGGCGATGAAGGAGCTGGTCTTCGACCCTATGGGACTGGAGAACTGCTTTTTCTTCCCCAACGACATCATGACACGCCGCTTCGCCGTCGGCCATCGCAATCACGAGGAGGACGGCGACAAGAAGATCGACGTGGAGCGGCCATGGCGGTTGCTGCGCGCCGCCAACCCCATGGGAGGGATCTCCGCCAATCTCGGCGACACGCTGAAATGGGCGAAGTTCCACATGGGCGACGGCACCGGCAAGGATGGCCAGCGAGTCCTCAGTCGCGAGTCGCTGGAGTTGATGCAGACGCCTACGGCGAAGCTACCCGTCACCCTCGGCGACTCGGTCGGCATCTCGTGGCTGATCAGCCACGTCGGGCCACTGCGCCTGGTCGGCCATGGAGGCACCACCGAGGGACAGCTGTCGGCGTTCCAGATGGTTCCCGATCGTCATTTCGCGGTGGTCATCAACACCAACTCCACCAACGGCGCTCAGGTCCACCGCGAGCTACAGCGGTGGGTGCTGAAGGAGTACCTGGGCGTCGATGAGCCGGAGGATCAACCGCTCGAGCTGTCCGGCGATGAGCTACAGGATTACGCCGGCGTCTTCGACACCGACAGCGCCATCCTCACCATCACTGTTGTCGATGACCGTCTCGAGATCGACGCCGAGCCGACGCCTCTCACCCTCCGCCTCCTGAAGAAGATGGGACGGGAGCGGCCGCCCAAGGAGCCGCCGATCAAGGCGAAAATCCTGACCGACGATCAGTGCATTGTCATCGACGGTCCAGCGAAGGGCATCAAGGGTCAATACGAGCGCGTCTCTGGAGTGATCACCGGACTCAACCTCAGCCGGCTCGCCGTCAAGCGGCGCTGATCGATGGCAACAGCGCTAGAGGTTTCGTTCGTAGCATGTCGAGCAGAGCGAAGGACTCGCCTCAGAGATCTGCTCTCAAGATCTGCACCCATTCGCCCGGTCAGTGGTGCAGAAGCATCGCGACTCCGACGGATTCGAATACAAAAAAATCACTGGGCGGGGCAGGATTCGAACCTGCGACCACAGGATTATGAGCCCGACTAAGCGGGGTCTAAGCGCCTCTACCAGCCTCCACCGAGCCCCTCGCTGAACCCGAAGGGAGGCTGGAGAGTCCAAGTCCCTCCACCAGCCGACACCCCTTTTGCTCTCAGAATTGCCCTCAACCGAGCGGTCAGATAGCTGCCGCCAACGGCTGGTTCCGCGACCCGGCCGAGGCGAGGCGTGGCTGAGAGAGGTCCTGGTTCTGGGTTGACCCCGTCACGCGTCAGGCCCCCAGTATCAGCCCGTCGAGTGCGGCAGCCTGGCCGCTGACCAATCCCGAGTGGCCGAGCAGCGGCCGGCGCACCGACGGCAGACGGGGGTCTCCGGTTGCAGTACCACGGCAGATCTTGCGATCGAGTTCAGGGCCGCCTCGGGGCGTGAGCGCAACACGACGGTTCTCTCGATCGCCGGGCATTCGCACGACCCCCGCCCGGTGCTCCACGTCTGCGGCACGTCACTCAGACGTCCACGGCCCCAACCGTGCCGACGTTGAGCAATGGCCCGGCCCTCCACCCGGTTAGGGGATAGTGGCCTGGCTCGCGGCAGTGTCCTGCGACGACCGCTGTGAGATCGCCGGGCGGGGTGTTGCGCGGCAATCCAGATGCGCGAACGTCACGCGTCCGGCACGCGCGCGGTGGCCCACCCGAGCTCCGATCTGATCCGCACGCCAACGCCGTCCGCGGACAGATTCCGAAGCGCCTCCTTCAACTCAGTCACGAAGCGGGACTCGCCAACCGCCTGGAGAGCCGGCCACGACGGGCCCGCAGCAGCCAGCGCACGCGCCGCGATGTCAAGGTCGGGGAACTCGTTGACGACCTCCACGACATCCCTCTCCAGGAATTCGAGCCCGGCCTCTTCCATCATCGATTCGACGACCCCCGGCCTTCCTGTTTCCCCCTGGTTGAGGGTGGCGCTCCCGTGATCCGGCGGGGACAGCTCGACCACCTTCATGAAATACGGGAGCAGTCCGAGGCGTTTCGGCGCACCCCAGAATGTCATTCCCACCATCCCCCCGGGGCGCACAACGCGGCCCGCCTCGCGCAGCGCGGCTTCGAGCCCCTTCCAGATGCCGTTGAAGCTCGTCGCCACGTCGAAGTTTTCGGCCGGGTACGGCAGCGAGAACATATCGCCGACTCGGAAATCCCCGACTGGGGTTCGAGCGCGAGCAATGGCAATGGGTGGCTCGGAGGCATCGACGCCGGCCACGACCGCGCCTCGCTCAGCGGCGAGCGCCGCCGCGTATCCCGACCCACACGCGATGTCGACGAGCCGCGACCCCTCTCCGACGCCCAGGCGGTCGAAGAGCGTCTGGTTCGCACGTAGAGCGTAGGGTTCGAACAGATATGCCCAGTCCGCGGCGCGTTCTCCCCATGCGTGGCCGGCTTGCTTCCAGTCCACTGGGACGCCCTCCTTGACATCGACGCTGTCGGCCCGACGATCGGCGGACTCTGCCATCCGCCGACTTCGGTGTGAGCGGACTGTACGCCGTCTCACCGAGCGATCAGCCGCTCCCGCATGTCATCAGTCGACAGTGGCATGCGCCAGGAATTACTCACACGGCGGTAGAGACAGCGTCCTGAACGCGGGTCGCCGGCGGCGACGGTGCCAGGCTCCTGAACTATAGTGGTGGCGCGTATGCGCTGAGCTGACAGCTGATACGGCAGTTGAAACGCACGACCGAACGGGCACGCACCCAGCCCACCGAGAGCACGGGGTTCAACTGTCGTGTGGGTCGTGGAACGCTGGAGTGTAGCAGACGGCGACGAGCAAGCCCTCTGGGCTCAACAGCCGAGCGGTAATCTGAGTCCACGGCTCCGTGCGGGCCTCGTGAATGAGCTGATAACCCTTGGCGGTGAGTTCGGTGGCTGCGTTCGCGACGTCTGCGACCTCGAACTCGATACTCGCCTGGGGGATCGGGATGTCCGCGGGCCATTCCGTGGTGCCGAAACAGGCGGTCGCCGCTTCCGAAAGGGGCCACAAGCCGAAGTGCTTTGTTCCCTCCAGCTTGTGGGTGTAGACGTAGTCTCCTCCCTGGCCTTCAAAGGACAGGCCCAAGGCCTCCTGGTAGAACGAGCGAGCCGCGTCACCATCTCGCACGATCGGAGCGATGCTTGCAACGAACTGGACGTTCATCTGCTTCCACCTCTGTTAGCCGATACGTTCGTCTTCATCTACTTATAACAGCGCGGGACGTGGTCGGTTGAAGTCGCAGTGACGGGTGACTTGCGCCGCGCGAGCCGGGAGACCGTCGATACCTATCACCGCAAAGTGGATCTTCATCCGCGCGGCGCGCCCAGCAGATCACTCTAAATCCCCGGGCTATTGTCCATCGCCGGATCATTGTCCCTCTCTACCGATCCGCGAGCGGCTCTGGGTACATTTGCGGATGCTGGCCTGGTCCAGGGTGCCCTCACCTGCTGGGCGAACCGGGGGTGAGTAGGACCACCTCCCCCGAATGGGACATTCAGGTGGCACGCCGCCCGACGATCGTGGTGATCCGGCGGTGAAAATCCGGTAGACGACCCCCAAGGCGTGCGGGAGGTCAGTGCTCCGGCGGGGGCGGCGTGTCCTCGCTTGAGACCGCAAGCTCCCTCACGCAGTTGACCAAGCCCTCGTAGTCTTGATTGCAGTCCGGGCATGCGGCAAGGTGGTTGGCCACGTGAGGAAACGCACGCGACACATCTTCGCCCGCCACGGCGCCATCCGCGTACTGGGCGAAATTGACGGCGGCGCTCTCGCAGCCGGCGTCAGGCGCCACTGGGCCCAACGCTCGGTCGACGGAGTCGCGTACGTTCATTGCGTCTCCTTCAACTGAGGACGCCCAAGACCTTGCTCCTCGAGGCAGGCGCGCAGCCTGCGCCGAGCATCGTGGAGCACCTTGTAGAGAGCGCCACGGGTGCTGTCCATCCGCTCCGCCAGGACATCGATGGGTACGCCGTTGAGCGCTACGGCGATGAAGACCTCGCGCTGGCGCGCGCTCAGCTGCGTGGCGATCGCGTCCCGGAGCGCGCGAAGCAGTTCACGCCCTTCGGCCTGGTCATCCGGGCCCGCCAGTCGATCAGGCAGGCGGCTCCATTGCTCCTCGTCGAAATTGAGGCGCCGCCCGCGCCAGGCGTGGCGGCGCAGTTTGGAAGACACCTCCACGATGGCAAACATATATGCCCACGTTGTGAAGCGGCTGTCACCCCGAAAGTCATCGAGCTTACCGGTGATCGAAAGCAATGCGTCGTCAGCGGCTTGCAGTGCCAAATCGTCAAGGTCACGAGCGACTGGATCCGGGAGCGAGGGCCGACGCCGATATGCCTCGTGACGAGCGGCGCGCAGCAGAAGCGCGTGCAGCTTCCTCAGCGCGCCATCCTTGTCCGGCCCACTGGCCCGTAACGCGGCCAGCCAGGCTCGTGAGTTGGCATCTAAAGCCGGCGCGACATGAGAGGCGCCACCGGCAGGTTGCTCGGAGGCGAGGGCGGGAGTCTCTATGGCGCCGATTCTACCCGTCCCCGCCTCCCCCGGCAGACAGAGGCGCGAGGATTCTCGCAACCAGCCGAGATGGGCCACCGCGCCTGGCGAGAGCTTGAGCGTCTCGTCCACGTCGCACTCCGATCCGCAGCGAGCGTCCTCGCCAGATCGGGCGACAAGCCCGCGCGGCGTAGCACCCGTTCCCGCCAGGCCAGTACTGCGGCCCACGAGACCTCGGGGAGAGGGTGACGCGTCCCGATCATGGTGTATGTGTGTCCTCGGTCCGTCACTTCTTACCTCCGGACGAGGTTCTGTCTCATCGCGACGTGGTGCGGGTGTCGGGGTAAGACCTCTGAGCATCGCGCCACTGACCAGACGACCACGACATCGGTCCGGGTAACCGGTTACGGAGGATGGCGATGACTCGGCTGACGACGGTGGACCTTGCCCAGGCTCAGGGAGAGACCAGGCAACTCCTCGAAGGCGTCGAACGGCAGCTCGGAAGCGTGCCGAACAGTTTCCGAACCATGGCGGTGGCTCCTCCAGTGCTGAAGGGCTACCTCCAGTTCGCCGCCGCCCTTGGGGCCGGCAAGCTCAGCGCGCGAGTGCGCGAGCTCATCGCCCTGGCGGTGGGCGAGGCGAACTCGTGTGACTACTGCCTCTCGGCTCACACCTATGTTGGGCGTAGCCTGCTTCGGATCGACGATGCGGCGCTCGCCGGCGCACGTGAGCACACGTCAACCGACGGACATGAGGCGGCTGCGCTCCAATTCGCCCACAGGTTGGTCCAGACCCGAGGCGGCGTCACCTCGGCGGATCTCGATGCGGTCCGCAGTGCCGGATGGTCCGATGCAGAGATCGCCGAGATCATCGGCAATGTTGCAATCAATGTGCTCACCAACTACTTCAACAAGGCAGCTGACGTGGACGTCGACTTTCCGCTCGTCCAGCACGGGGCTGCCGAGGCCGCCTAAGCCTACGGTGCGGCGGCGTCAGCTCCAACGCCGCCGCACACCAGGGCACGGGCGGACTCGCACAAAAGGCTGCGATGGGCGACATCACCTCCGTCGAACGAACCTACGGCGTGGAGGACAGCGCGCACATGCTCGCGGGACAAGTCCTGAGCGTCAACGTCGGTCGGCCGCGACACGTCACATGGAACGGCAAAGCCGCCGTCACAGCCATCTGGAAGATGCCTGTGACAGATCGGCGAAATGTGTCGCTGACAAACATCGACGGTGATCGTCAGGCAGATCTCCGTGTGCATGGAGGTCTCGACAAGGCCGTCTACGTGTACTCGGCCGCCGACCTCGCGTGGTGGGAGGAAGCACTGGGGCGACCGCTCAAACCAGGGACGTTCGGTGAGAACCTCACTGTCACTACGTCGGGGGACCTCGGCGGGTCACTCATCGGCGATCGCTGGCGCATCGGGTCCGCGGAGTTCGAGGTCACACAGCCACGGCTGCCCTGTTACAAGCTGGGTATCAGGATGGGAGACGCAAAATTTGTGCGACGGTTTGCGAAGGCGCGTCGATTCGGTGTGTATCTCCGGGTCCTACGCCCAGGCGAGATCGGTCGCGGCGACGCGATAACAGTGGCCTACCACCCGGCCCACGATGTCACCGTCGACATGATTGGACGTGCGTACCTCGAGGATCATTCCCTGGCCACCCACATCCTCATGGCGCCCTCCTTGCCGCTCGACTGGCGGACGTGGGCGCTTAAGCAATGGGCTATTCATGGCTGATGGCCGAGCGCGCCGCACGGCCCTCGACGCGCCTCGGGCGGTTGTCTTCCTGTTCAGTCCGCTCGGATGGATAGGGTTACTCGTCTTTTCGCAGACGGACCGCATCGGCATACAGGGCCGGCGTGAAGCCGCTGTCAACCCATCTCGGGTCCGAAGCTTGCAGCGCAGGTAGCGCGACATGCATGAAATGAGCCGCGCGGAGACTCTGCGCTTCCTCAGCGACGGCGCCCGCACTGCGAAGCTCGCAACAACCCTGCGCGACGGAGCGCCGCACATCGTGCCGGTCTGGTTCCTGATCGACAACGAAAGGCTCGTCTTCATGACCTGGCACGAATCAGTCAAAGCCCGCTCGCTGCGTCGTGACAGCCGGATCGCAATTTGCGTGGACGACGATAAGCCTCCGTTCGCATTCGTCGCGATTCAGGGTCGAGCCTCGATCAGCACGGATCCCGGAAAGCGCGCACGGTTTGCCCGGCTAATCGCAGCGCGCTACATGGGCCCAACTCGCGCCGAGGAATTCGGCGCCCGCAACGACATCGAAGGAGAGCTCGTCATCACAGTCACACCGGAGCGTATCGTCGCTCGCGCCGAGTTGGCCAATTGACAACAGTCCTGACAACGACACCGTCCTAGACATGTGAGGGATCGACGAAAGCCATGACGACACGACCTCCGCAGCTCTCTCCTACGGGTGACGACGAGCGGGTTGTTTCGACGGATGCCACGAGTACGCCCGACAGCTTCGCGGTCAGCCCGGCCATCGGTCCACTTCCGGCGATCTACGTCTCCCAATCGCCGCGGGACGCACCGAGTCGCCTCGTCATGGATGCCGCACGCCTGGTGGCCTCCTGGGCGGTTCGCCGTCTCTCGCGCTCGACGAGCCTGCGAGGACGGCGCGCACGCCGCCATACAACCGAAGCGCGGCACAACCGACCGCGAGGGACAGGAGGCTGCGATGTTTGAAAAACCGACTGCCTCACGGTACAGCTGGGGCCACCTTTGGGTGCGCACTGTCTCGGGATCTGGACAACCTATCAGACGACCTGGGCTGTGACACTGTGGAACCCGCTCGATCCTCGTGGCGGGCTGTCCTCGCGGCGTTCCTCCTGCAGGGCACCCGCGCCATCGACCGCCCTTACGACGAGCACGTACGTGCCAGGGTGGGACGGTGTCCAGTGTGAGGTGAAGAAGCGCCACGCGTACGGAGATATGGCAGCGTCGAGGTCTGCCTCGCCCCACGTCGTACCACCGTCGGTGCTCACCTGGACGCTCTCGATGCCCCGTGTGCCGGCAAAAGCGTGGCCGCGGAGAATCGCCGGATGCCCGGCCCGCAAGGGTCGCCCACTGCCGATCGCGTCGAAGCGTGACCAGGTGCGCACACCGGCGTCCTCGCTCCACCCCTGACGCTGGTAGAAGCCGAGATGGTCGTGCTCTGCCACCTCGATGCGAGCCAGCCACTTCATGCTCTTCTCGCCGTAGTGCCCGGGAAAGACGATGCGGGCGGGAAACCCGTGACGGTCCGGCAGGGTCACCTCATTCATGGTCAGGGCGACGACGGTGCTCGACGAAAGCGCCGCATCGATGGGGAGGCTGTCGAAGTAGCCGTCGACCGCGCTGACGATGGCGAAGCGGGCGCGTTGGTCGACCGCGCCGGCAAGCCCGATCACTTCAGCGAGTCGCGGGCCCCGCCACCGCGCGGTACTCATCAGCCCGCCCCCGACGCTGTTGGAGATGCACTCGAGGGTGACGATCTCCTGGCGTTGCGGGAGACGTCGGAGGTCGTCGAGCGTCAGTGTCACCGGACTTCTGACCAGACCATCGACCTGAAGCCGCCATGTGTCCACATTCACCGAGGGATCGACGAGGTTTTTGGAGACCACGTAGTGCTGGTCGATCGGGGTGATCGGCGACGCCGCGCTGCTCCAGCGTCCCTCGTAGTCCAGGTTGGTGGCCCCGGCCAGGCTCCGAAAACCGGCTACCAGCCCACCGGTGCCGAGGAGGAGACCCCCACCAAGACCGCCGAGAGCGGCGAGGAAGGCTCGCCGATCCGGCACCTCGGGCCCTGCGCCGCCTTCTCGCGACCTTGGACGTCCAACCAGGAGGTACACGGCACCCACTGAAACAATCACGTCCAGAGCCAGAGTGCCGGCGCCGATGGCACGTCGTCGAAGGAGCGTGCCACCTGCGTCGTTGGCGTCGAGCACCGGCCCGAACAGCGCCCACAAGCCGATGAACCCCACGACGCCGAGGACGGTTGCAAGGCGTCCAGGCCTCCACCCGCGCCAGACCAGCCCCCCGTACAGGGTCCCGAGCAGGACCACCGCGATCACTGCGCCTGTCAGCGCGCCAACGACGAGGAGCTCCTTGCCGTGGGGACCGAGAGCGGAGAGCAGACTGTTGAAGGTTGCGGCAGGAAGAAACGGCACGAGCAGGTCGGAGGTGTCCTCGGGGAATGAAGGCGCTCCGGTGATGTGCCGCAAGCCGAGCGTCGTCGCATCGAACAGCAGACCGCCGACCAGACCGGCACCCGCGCAGCGCAACCTCTCCGAGTGAGAGAGACTGCCCGGGTCTGGGTCGTGAGGAGCCCCGCATAGCTGGGCCAGTCGATGCCGAAGCGAGCCGATGGCGTGGCCTGGCTTCACCGTCGCACCAGGCTAGGGGCTCGATGTGAACAGCAGGTGAAGGGCCGATGTCCGGTCATCCCAGTGCGACGGCGATCCGTTCCAGTCCACGGGTGAAGACCCCCGGTGAGAGTCCGAGCCCAAGCCGTAGACGCGAGGGGACGCCGAACAGAACCCCGGGGACGACGCTCACCCCTGCTGTGGCCCGCAGCCGCTCCACAAAGCCCATGGCGCCCTCGCGCATCGGCAGCAGAGGAAAGGCCACCAGACCGTCTGCCGGCGGTGTGTACTCCGCGCCGCCAATCTGCATGACCCAATCCCCGAGGGCATCGCGATTGCGTGTGGCGAGAGCGGCGATTTGCCGGGCGAGTGTGGCGCGGTTCTCGAGGGCGAGTGCGGCAAGAAACTGCGACGTCACGCTGGTGCCAAGGGTGGTGATGTCCTTGAGTTGGGTGACACGGCCGAGGAGTTCATGGTCCGCGCACGTCAGCCATCCGATGCGCAGGCCGCCCAGACCGAGGGACTTGCTGAGGTCGCCGACCGCGACGACGGTCCCGCTGATGAACTCGGGACATCGGGTGACGCTCTCCGCATGGGGATTCAGCGTCGAGAGCGCGACCTCGTCCACGAGGATGCGGGCGCCGTACAGCGTGCAGGCGTCGATGAGAGCTGCGAGCTCGTCGCCATCAGCGACCGCACCGGTGGGGTTGTGCGGCGAGTTGAGCGCGAGCACGCTGGCACCGCGCTGGAGGGCCCGGAAGAGCCCACTGAGGTCGAGCCGCGATGATCCCGGGCGCCAAACCGGGACACGCAGGATGTGTGCTCCGGTGGCCTCGAGTGCGCGCACAACTCCCCCATGGGCTGGGACGCCGACCGCGGCCTGTTCACCGGCCGCCAACGCCGCGGCAGCGGCCAGCAGGAGCGCCTCCGTGGCGCCGGTGGTCACGATGACCTCGTCGGCGTGGCGGGCTGACCGGTCGCGCTCGATCGCTGCCCGCAGGCCCTCCTCCCCGACTGGGTGTCCGTAGCCGAGCGGCAAACCCAGGTACTCGTCGCGTGCCTCGGGGCCCGCCACGGTGAGGATGTCAGCGGTGCTCAGCTCCGGGGCACCGCTCCGAGCCAGGTCGATCGACGGGGGGGCTCCCTGAGCGGCGAACCATCGCTCCAGCAGCACCGGCTCCGCAGCGAACAGTCCAGTCAGCGCTCCCACAGGGTCACTCCGCCCGCCGATGTGACCAGGTGGTAGCCCTCGGTCGGGAGAACTGCACCGGCGGAGGCGTCTCCGTCGAGGACGACGCAGCGTGCGCCCATGCCGTCAGGGAATTGATAGATGGCCGCGCGATTGGCGAGATGCGCGAGCAGCCCGGTCGACGCCGACACGCTGGCGTCCTGCGGCACGAGCCGCAGCACTGCCTCTACTGCGCCGCGCCGCTCCAATCCAGTCACCCGGGCGACGTCGAAGCCATGACCTCCCGGGAGGTAGCCGCTGGCGAGATAGGCAACGAGAGCCGCGGTGACGAGCGCACCGGCGCAGACCGCCGGTGCGCGCCCACCACGTCTGGGTGCAACCCGGCGCCAACCGAGCAGCGCACAGGCCAGCAGCAGAGGCAGAACCTCGAGCCCGTACTGGAAGTCCAGGCTTGCCTGCCACTGGCTGTCGCTGAGCAGCGCCACCAAGAGCGCAGGGAGCACGCCGAGCAGCGCTGTTCCGGCCAGCAGCGGCAGGAACACGAGCGGCCCGAACGCGCGCAGCCATCCCCACCGAGAGTACCCACCGGTGAGATGCGCGAGCACCGCTGTCGGATGCAACACCGCGCCGTGGGCGACCGCGGCGGGTGTCAGACCGAGATAGGCGTAGCGGGCCGCCAACTCTGTCGGGGGTCGCCCGCCTCGGAGCGCAGGCATGATGACGCCCGCGGTGATCGCGAACCCAGCGATTCCGGCCACGGCGAGCACGATGCCCAGGCGCCGGCCGTTGGCTCGCCAGGCGATCCAGCCGACCCCAGCAGCGACGAGCATGGCGTCTTCCTTCACCAGAAAGAGCGCTGCGGCGGGCACCAGGAAGGCCCAGCGGCGTCCGCGAGCGGCTCCGTCCAGCGCGAAGAGAGCCAGCGCGGGCGTCACCGCCTCGGTGTGGAAGTCGGACACAGCCCCGGCGGCAGCGAGTGGGCTGAGGGCCGTGGCGAGGCAGGCGGCCGCCGGTGCCAGCCGTCCACCAATCCACACGCGGGCAAGTCGCCATGCCCCGACAGGAGCTGCAGCGAGAGCGATCGACTGCAGCCCGATCAGCAACACCGGCGTGGCAATGACGCGCGTCACCAAGGCAGGTAGCAGCAGCGCGGGCTCCCAGTGCTGGCCGAGGAAGGAGTAGGGCGCGAAGCTCGTCTCGAAGGGGTGCCCTGACGCGGTGCGGTCCACGACCTGGGCGAAGTACCCAAGGTCGTACCCTGCGTGGTAGGTCAGGTAGCGCAACAGTCCCACGGTGAGGTACAGGACCAGCGCTGCAAGGGCGACGGCCGCCGGGATGACCTCGATCCGCCACCGGGTCCGCCAAACTGACAGGCGCGCACTGCCGGCGTGACGGGTCAGATCTGCTGCGGCCAGCGCGGTCACTCCGGTCAGGCCGCGATGCGTCCCAGTGCTGCGACGAGCGCCGAGGACCTCTGCAGCAACGCCGCGGTTCGGGGTGACCGAGCCGCGGCAGGTCCACCGAGCTCCTCGCGCAATCGCCGCAGATCCGCGAGCTCGTCGATGTCGTACCACGGTGGCAGGTGCACGACATGGCGCCCGGTGCGCTGCAGAGCTCGGACTGTCTCGGCGCAGGTCATGGCCGAGCTCCACGGCACCTGATCCAAAACGTCGTCAAGTGGGCTCGTGACACCGATGGCCACCCACCCTCCGTCGATCGCCGGGACCACCGTAGCGTCGGCGCTTGAAAGCGCGGCGAAGCTGGCGGCGACCAGCGGGTGGGGCAGAGTCGGGCTGTCGGTCCCGATGAGGACCACGCGCGAGCCACCGCGCCCAAACGCAGTCGCGACCGCGCTGGTGATGCGCGCACCGAGATCGCCGTCAACCTGCGGGATCAGCCATGCGTGCGGTGCCAGGCTGCGCAACTGGTTCGGGGGCCCGTGGTGGGCCACCAGCACGTGCCAGTCGCCCTGCGAGGCCCAGCCGAGCGTGTCCTGCAGGAAGGCCGCGGCGAGATGATCGACCACGTCACCGAGCGTGTGTCGCAGTCGCGTCTTGCCCGCGCCGGCAACCGGGGAGCGGGCCAGGACGACCAGCACCGGCCGAGTCATCGAGGCGCCCCGGCAAGGAGGAGGCGTCCAATTTCCCAGGTGGCAGCCACCGTTCCCCGCAGCGATCCACCGACCTTGCTCCGCCCCGTGATCCTGGGCGAATAGCCGACCGGCACCTCGCTGATGCGAGCACCGGCTGAGGCGGCCCGGGCGAGCATCTCCGCGGGCCAGGCGAAACGCGACCCGCTCATGCCCAGTGAGATCCAGGTCGATGTCCGGATCGCCCGGAAGGGACCCAGCTCTGAGACGTGGACACCGTGCGATCGGAGCAGGTGCGCGATCACGCGGTTGGCCAGCCGCTGATGCGTCGGCATCGCCCCAGGTGTCAGGCGGCGAGCGCCGAGGACGAGGTCGGCCTTCCCGCAACTGATCGGACCCAGGAGCAGCGACACGTCTTCAGGGGGCATGCTGCCGTCGGCGTCGAGGAAGACGAGGGCGTCGCAGCCGAGCTCACAGGCGCGCCTTGTCCCTGCCAGGCACGCCCATCCGTACCCCTGGCGGGACTCGGAGACGACCACCGCTCCGGCAGCCGCTGCAACCGCCGCAGTGCGGTCCACCGAGCCGTTGTCCACGACGATGACCGCAGCCCCGAGGGAGGCCGGCACCCGGCTCAGGACGTGGGGCAGCGCACCGGCCTCGTTCCGGGCCGGGAGGATGAGGGCAGGACGCACCGCAGCAGGGTGCCGATGCCGTACTACCCGTGCCCTACGCCGGTGTGAAGCGGACGTGAAGCGGGGCGGCCGTGCCGGTCCGGGGATCGGGCTTCACACGGACGCAACGAGTTGGGGGCAGACTCGCTCCATGGCCGCGCCCATCCTGGTGGTCGAGGACGATCCCACCACCTCCGACGTGGTCCGCGCCTACCTCGAGCGCGAGGGGTTCGGCGTCGCCGTCGCGCGGAGTGGCCGGCAGGCTCTCGACATGGCTCGGCAGACCGGACCGCGGCTGATCATCCTCGACATCATGCTTCCCGAAGGTGATGGCTTCGGCGTCGCCCAGGAGGTGCGCGGCCGTGGGAGCACCGTCCCCATCCTCATGCTCAGTGCCCGAGCCGAGGAGGTGGACCGTGTTCTCGGGCTGCGGATCGGAGCCGACGACTACCTGGTCAAGCCCTTCAGCCCGAGCGAGCTCGTCGCCCGGGTCCAGGCATTGCTGCGGCGCGCCGAGATCGGCCCCCGGCCCCCGGCCGTTTTGACCTATGGCGACCTGACGCTCATCCCCGAGCACCACGAGGTGACCGTCGACGGCAAGTCCCTCGACGTCACCCACTTCGAGTTCGGATTGCTGCTCACCCTCCTGGAGCAGCCGGGGCGCGTCTGGACGCGGCAGCAGCTGCTGCATCGCCTCTATGGGACGGAGGATCCAAACGTTCTCGAGCGAACCATCGATGTCCACGTCACCCGCATCCGCGACAAGCTCGAGCAGGCAGGTGCCCGCGTCCAGATCGAGACCGTCCGCGGGGTGGGCTACAAACTCGGGCTGTCCCAGCCCACATAGAGGACGCACGTGCATCCCCGACGCCTGATGGGCCCTTGGAACCGCCTGGCACTGCGATGGAAGCTGGTGGTGCTCAACGCCGGCGTCGTCTGTGTCGCGGGCCTGACCGTCCTCATGCTGGTCCACCACATCGACTCGCCATCCGTTTACGCGCTGATGCACAAGGCCGCGGCAGCAGCGACGCCGCAGATGGCGCAGCAGGCGTACGACTCTGCGGTCGACCGCCAGGTCATCCCCACTGTTCTCATTGCCGCGGTGCTCGCCATTGCCCTCAACCTGGCGGTGGTCACCGTGGCGCTTCGCCCCCTGGGTGCGCTGCGTGGCGCAACCCGGCGGCTCGCGGCCGGCGAACCCAGCGTCCGGGTCGGGAGCGGGGCGCGTGACGACATCGGCGAGGTCGCCAAGAGCTTCGACGACATGGCGGCCCAGCTGCAGCGGCTCGAGGAGCTGCGCCAGCAGGCGGCGGATGACGTCGCCCACGAGCTGCGTACCCCCCTGCACAACATCCTCGGTCTGGTGGAGGGTATGCGTGATGGGGTCATGTCCGCCGACCGCGCGACCTTGGAGCGAGTTCATCGAGAGGTCCTGCGGCTCACCTCGATCGTCGATGATCTGCGCACCCTGGCTGAGGCACGGGCCGCGCGCTTCCATCTCCACCGAGAGAGGGTCCTGCTGACGGCCCTGGCGCGCGAGGTGACGCGTGGGTTCGAGCCCCAGGCCCAGGTCCGCGGGCTGAACCTGCTCGTCAACGGACCCGCCGACGGCGACGTGGAGGCTGAGGCTGATCCGCGGCGCGTCTTCCAGGTGCTCCACAACCTCGTTGAGAACGCCGTGCGCTATGCGCGAAGCTGCACAGAGATCGACCTCGGCATTCGTCGGGTTGCGGGCGCTGTTCGCGTCGAGGTCAGCGACCAGGGTGAGGAGATTCCCGCGGACGTCGTCCCGTTCATCTTCGAGCGGTTCGTTCGTGCCGACCGCAGTCGCGGGCGCACCTCGGGTGGTGCGGGAATCGGTCTGGCGATCGTCAGGGAACTCGTCGCAGCCCACGGTGGACAGACGGGAGCCGAGAGCCGCGACAGCGTCGTCACCGTCTGGTTCGAGCTGCCCAGCGACGACGCTGCACCCGCACAGCAGCACGCGTCCGCGCACTCGTCGATGGCACCGGTGATCGAATGAGATCGGTGCAGCTGTCGTGAGCAGCGTGCTGGTGACCGGCGGCGCCGGGTTCATCGGATCGCACCTCGTCGACGAGCTGCTCAGTTGCGGCCATCGCGTCAGGGTCATCGACAATCTGGATCCCCAGGCTCACGAGGGCGGAGTGGCCCGATTCGTCAACCCGGAGGCCGAGCTCATCATCGGTGACCTGCGCGACCGCGACGCCGTCGCTCACTCGTTGGAGGGCGTCGAGTACGTCTTCCACCAGGGCGGAATGGTGGGCAACGGGCAGTCGATGTACGAACTCCATCGCTATGTCGACGTCAACGCCGCCGGTACAGCCATCCTCGTCGAGGAAGTGGTTCGCCGGCACGACCACGTCCGGCGCCTCATCGCAGCCTCGTCGATGGTCGTCTACGGCGAGGGTTGCTATCGGTGCGTGGAGCACGGCATTCTTGCACCCGGCCTGCGCCGTGAGGAGGATCTGCGCCAGCGTCTCTGGGAACCGCACTGTCCCCGGTGTGGCGAGGAGCTCTCCCCCGTGCCGACAGACGAGGACACTGCTCTGCGGCCCACGTCGCCATATGCGATCAGCAAGCGCGACTGCGAGGAGCTCGTCTTGGTCGCCGGCCGGGCCCACGGTCTGGAGTCGGTTGCCCTCCGCTATCTCAACGTCTACGGACCGCGTCAGGCTCTGGGCAATCCGTACACCGGGGTGGCGGCGATCTTCTGCACTCGCCTGCTGTCCGGCCTGCGACCGATCGTCTTCGAGGACGGGGACCAGCGTCGCGACCTCACCCACGTCTCAGACATCGTGCAGGCAAACCTCCTCGCCATGGAAGCACCCAGCGTGGTGGGTCAGGCGATCAACGTGGGCACCGGAACCTCGATCACGGTTCGTGAGCTTGCGGCAGCGCTGGCACGCTCGCTCGACCGCGAGGATCTGACGCCTGCCATCACCGGTCGGTACCGTGCTGGAGACATCCGTCACTGCTGGGCCGACCTGACCCGCGCTGGCGAGCTTCTCGGATACGCGCCACAGATCGAGCGGGCGGCCGGACTCGCGGAGCTGGCGCGGTGGGTCGCTTCGGAGAGTCCCGTCAACCGTACCGATGCAGCCACCGCCGAGCTGAGCGAACGCGGTCTCATCTGCTAGGCCGACGACGTTCCATCTACGGCTACGAGTCGCGTTTCTCGTCCGACGGCCAGAAGCCCGGGGTACCGACGGCCTCCTTCGCTGAGAAGGAGCGCGTCGACGGGTTCGTCTTGCTCGACTGCGCCGATCCCCGACGAGGCGGTGTGGTGGGGCGCCCTGCTGCCGGGTGTTCCGGACGGAGCTTCTGAGATCAGGCCGCTGGAGGAGGCCCTCGTCGAGGGCCGAAACGTGACCAGCCATCAAGCCCGCCGCTGCCGAAGCGAGCACGCGTCGGTGCCATGGGGCGGGAAGGTTGCCGGGCTATCGGCCGCGCTGTGCTTCAACGTGGGCGGCGAGCTTGTCGAGGGCCATGGCCCATCCGGCGGCACCGGGGGAGTCGGCGGGAATCCCGACGTGGGTCATCACCATCTTCGTGCGACCACCGAGATCCTCGAGCTCGATGCGAACCTCGGTCGTGGTTGGATGGCCCGCGGGCATGCCCGTGTCCGAGGCCGACAAGACGTTGCCGTTCTCGTCGGACATCGATTCGGTGTAGACGAGTCGCTTGTTCTCGACGACCTCGCGGTACTCGCCCGTGAACCACATGTGCATGGGGCCGGCCGGGGTCTGCATCTCCATGCACACTAGGCGGGTCCCACCAACGCGCAGGTCCATCTTCGCGACCGGGATGGTGGCCCCGTCGGGGCCGTACCAGGCCTTGAAGTGTTCCGGATCAGTCCACATCTGCCACATGAGCCCCACCGGAGCGTCGAAGCTGCGTTCGATCACGACCGCGTCTCGGGAACCGAGGCCGTCAGTCATCGTCTTCGTCCCTCCTTTGTTTGCGATCGGAGCTGGGTGAGGTATTCGTCCATCCGGTCGAAGCGGGCCTCCCAGACGGGCCGGTACCGCTCGGCCCAGGTCGACACCTCTTCGAGCCGTGCGGCGTCGAGGGCGCACGGTCGGTATTGGGCTCGCTGACCCCGCACGACCAACCCGGCCCGCTCCAGCACCTTGATGTGCTTCGAGATCGACGGGAGCGTCATCTCGAACGGCTCGGCGAGCTCGTTGACGGTCGCCCCACCTGCGGCGAGGCGGGCCAGGATCGCTCGGCGCGTCGAGTTGGCCAGGGCGGCGAAGGTCCCGCTGAGCCGGTCCTCGTCGATCGCGGTGGTCACGCCCCTACTTTCCTGGCTGGCTAATTTCCCATTTGGGAAATTACACGGGTCGTCCACCGCTGTCAACCGTGGACCTTGCTCGAAACCCCAAGCTAGGACGAGCCACGCCGCACCGCAGCGCGGGCGACCAGAGCTAAGGGCTTGCCCGAGAGATTTACTCTCAGATCTGCTCCCATCCGTCCGGTCAGGGGCCGGAAACCGGTCGCGACACCGACGGATTCGTATTCGTAAATCGCTGGGCGGGGCGGATTGGAACCTGCGACCGAGGGTCGCCAATCCTCACATCTCGGTCCTCGAGATCTGCTCTCAAGATCTGCTCCCATCCGCCCGGTCAGTGGTCGCGACTGGTCGAAAATCCGAGGGATTCGAATACAAAAAGTCGTTGGGCGTGTGGGCCTCCGGTTGACGCTTGACGGTTCTGCTTCGGTTGATCCTTGACACTCCCAGGCTGGCCTAGGACGTCCGGGCAGCCCCGGAAGCCTTCTTCTTGCGAATTTCACCACTGCCGGCCCGCACCACCGTCTTCAGGAGCTCGTTACCCACCCAGAACTGCAGCAGGTCCTCCCTG
>VBIQ01000028.1 GCA_005880985.1 Chloroflexota bacterium | reverse complement strand
TCGAGGAGTGGGCCTACGTCCGCCCTTACTCCTCGAACGAGGCCCGGGCGGATTTGCTTCCCGTGTGGCTGCACGAGTACAACCACCACCGGTCTCACACCGCCCTGGGAGGCAGGCCACCCGTCGCCCGTGTCAACAACCTCCCTGGGAACTACAACTAGGCCGCGCCATCAAGCGCCCGGAGCAGATTCTGTATACGATCCTGCACGTCCGAAAAGTTCGAATAAGGAACTCTCTGGTCAGCTCTCGCGCTACCGGCGCCGACCAGCGCGTTGCCGAAAGGTATCAGGGGTATTCCGCACGCACCTCCTGAGACAGCAACGAAAGAGATAGCGAACGATACGGGCCGCCCGTAGGACGGAATCGGATGAGAAGGAGCCCGAGGAGCTCGATCATCCTCATGAGGAGCCAGATGTTTGAGGACTTGTTCTCCATAGATGGCAAGACTGCCGTCGTCACCGGTGGCAGCCGCGGCATCGGTCTGATCATCGCCGGCGGTTTGCTACGAGCCGGTGCGCACGTGATCATCTCGTCCCGCAAGAGCGACGTCTGCGCCCAGGCCGAGAAGGAGCTCTCGGCGCACGGCGACGTGCTGGCGGTACCGGCGGACGTGGCCATGCGCGATGGTGTGCAGCGGTTGGCAGCAGCAACAAGGCAACGCTTCAATGGCCGCCTGGACATCCTGGTGAACAACGCCGGCGTCGGTTGGGGGGCGCCGTTGGAGGAGTACCCCGAGGCTGGCTGGGACAAGGTGATGGACACCAATGTCAAAGGCGTGTTCATGCTCACCCAAGCGCTGCTGCCGGAGCTCCGGGTTGCGGCCTCGCCAGAGAGTCCGGCCCGCATCCTCAACATCAGCTCGGCCGACGGATCCCGTGTGCCTCAGATCGAGAGCTACGCGTATAGCAGCAGCAAGGCGGCGCTGAACATGCTGACGCGCCACCTGGCCAGGCAGCTCGCAAGCGAGTCGATCTGCGTGAACGCGATCGCTCCGGGACCGTTTCCATCGAAGATGACCGCGTTCATGCTCGAGAGTGAGGAGGGCCGCTCCGAGGTGGAATCCCGCATCCCGCTCGGCAGGCTCGGCAGGCCCGACGACATCATCGGCGCCACGCTGTTCCTCACGTCACGGGCCAGCGCATATCTCACTGGCGCGGTGATCCCAGTGGACGGCGGCTACGTGGGCTGCGGTTGATTCGTGGGTTCCGAAGCGGTGGCTATGGTTGCATTGCCTGGGACCAAGCCGACTTCGGCCCGACGAAATCTAGGGCGCGGACCTCAGGTGGGCGACTGAGTTGAGCGGCCGAATTCGGTGGACGAGGCTAGGTCGGGACCCGGAATCGCAGACGGCGCAGAACTGTCGTCGAGCCCTCGGTCCGCAGCCCGAGCTGGCGGGCGTCCGCCAGCTTGAGCATGCTCGACAGAACGCCGAGGACCATCGGGGGGTCGCCCTCCAGCACGAGATCGGGCGACGGCGCGGTGCCGAGGTACGAGGTGATCTCGCCGCCGCCCACCTCGATGACGACGGGCTGGTCAGCGGTCCGGACCTCGATGGTGGCGGGCGGGCCATCGGGCTCGCCGTCTTGCAGGAACTGCGACACCGGGAAGGCGAGCCAGTGACTTCGAAACACCTCGTTGCCCGTGGGGTCGGGCATGAACCTCACTCCCCAGCCCCCGAGCGCCCGCAGCACCGGTTCCAGCTCCCGGCCGGCATCGGTCAGGTCGTACAGGGTCGTCGCTACGGGAGGCGGGACCGCGTCCCGGCGCACCAGTCCTTGCTCCTCGAGCTCTTTGAGGCGTTGGCTGAGCAGGTTGGTGGCGATCCCGGGCAGGCCGTGTTGGAGATCGGTGTAGCGGCAGCCGCCTCGGAGCAGCAGCTCCCGGACGATGAGCAGAGTCCACCGGTCGCCAACCACGTCGAGGGCCTTGGCCACCGCGCAGTACTGGCCATACGAGCGCATACCGGGAGGGTAGCAGCCCTCCACTGGAGTTTCAATAGTTATAGCTTGACTTTCTAAAGATCCTGGTGGTAGAACCGCTGCGTGCGCTCCAAGCCCCTGATCCTGGCTTCGCTCCTCCTGGCGTCCTTCGCCATCAACCTGGACACAACCATCGTGAACGTGGCCCTGCCCACCCTGGTGCGGGAGCTACACGCCACCACCACCCAGCTCGAATGGGTGGTGGACGCCTACAACCTGGTCTTCGCCGCTCTGCTCCTCACCTCAGGGAGCCTGTCCGACCGCTGGGGTCGCAAGGGGATGCTGCTCGGGGGCCTGGCCGTGTTCGGGCTGTCCAGCCTGGCGGGCGCCTTCACCACCACGCCGTCGGCGCTCATCGCTGCCCGGGCGGTGATGGGCCTCGGGGCGGCCATGATCTTCCCGGCCACGCTGTCCCTTATCGCCAACGTCTTCACCGAGCGCCGGGAGCGGGCCCTGTCGATCGGCCTGTGGGGCGCCAGCGCCGGCGTGGCCATCGCCGTGGGTCCCATCGTGGGGGGATTCCTGCTGGAGCACTTCTCGTGGGTGAGCATCTTCGTGTTCATGGCCCCGGTGGCCGCTGTCGGCATGCTGCTGGTCGCCCTGAGCGTCCCGAGCTCCAAGGACCCCGCGGTGGCGCGCGTCGACCTGCCTGGATTCGCCATGTCCACCGCCGCCATGGCAGCCATGGTCTTCACGATCATCGAGGCTCCCGACGCCGGCTGGTCCAGCGGGCGCAGCGTGGCCGGCTTCGCCGTCGCCGCCGTGTTGTTCGCGCTGTTCATCGGGTGGGAGCGCAGAGTCGAGACGCCCATGCTGGACGTGCGACTGTTCCGCAACATGCGCTTCACCGCCGCCAGCGGGTCGGTAACCATCGCCTTCTTCACTCTGTTCGGCTTCATCTTCCTCATCACCCAGTACTTCCAGTTCCTTCAGGGCTTCAGCCCGCTATCCACGGGCGTGCACTTGTTGCCCGTGGCAGCCTCGGTGGCGGTGAGCTCGGTGATCGGCACCCGGCTGGCGGTGCGCGCCGGGACCAAGCTCGTGGTCGCGATCGGGCTTCTCGCCATCACCGCCTTCTACGTGTGGGTGGCGGTCGTGATCACCGCCGACACCACCTACGGCGTGATCGCGGCGCAGATGGTGCTGTACGGCGTGGGCATGGGCTTCACGGCGGCGCCGGCCACCGAGTCAATCATGGGGGCGGTGTCGATTCATAAGGCCGGGGTGGGCTCGGCCGTCAATGACTCGACCCGCCTGCTCGGTGGCACCCTCGGCGTCGCAGTGATCGGGAGTGTGTACGCCTCGCTGTACGGGTCCAAGCTCACCGCCGGCCTGCCGGCTCGTTTCCCCTCGGGCCTGTCCGCCGTCGCCCACCAGTCGGTCGGCGCCGCCATCGCGGTGTCGAACCGCCTGTCCGCGGTCGGCCTGACCCACGACGGTGCCGCCGTGCACCGGGCCGCCTTCGACGCCTTCCTGCACGGCATCAGCGTGGGGTGCCTGGTGGCAGGCGGCGTGGCCGTGCTGGGTGCCCTCATCGCCATCGCCTTCCTCCCGGCCCAGCCACCCTCGGTCGGGGCTCCCGAGGCGAGCGGGGTGCTCGAAAGGGCGCAACAGATCGCCGTCGGCTCGCCTGTCCCGTCGTTCGAGCCGGTGCCTGCCGCAGCGGGTCCGGGGCTGCCCTCGGAACCGTGAGCCCGGTCGGCCCGACCGCCGGAGGGTGCGCCGATGCCTGAGCGATCGAACACCGAGGTTATGGCCGACACGAAGATGCCTGTCGGGCGACCGGCGTGGGTTGATGCCGAACTTTTCCACTTTCAGAGCCGTTTCGTCAACATCGACGGGCACACCGTCCACTACGTGGACGAAGGATCGGGGCCGACGCTGCTGTTGCTCCACGGCAACCCGACCTGGTCGTTTGTGTGCCGCGACGTGATCCGCACGTTGCGGGACGAGTTCCGCTGTATCGCCCTCGACAACCCCGGATTCGGGCTGTCGACCGCCCGCCCACGGGCGGGTATCGAACCTCGAGCTACGTCACCCGAGGCTTGACGCGCGGCCCAGCCACGATCGCCAGGGGTTCGGCTTCTGACAACGTGGGGGTGGCCCACGTGGACTCGAACCCCTGGCAGGCACAGGCCTCCTCGGTCGTGGGCCGCGACACCGAACTGCCGCGATCGTCGAGCAGCCCAAGGGCCTGAGCCCCGTCCTCAGTCCGGCTCGGGGGCGGTCGACCGGCGTCCATTTCGCATCCAATTCGATGGGCGCTACCTGGCCGCGCGTGGCCCGCTATGGCCGCTTCTTCGTACTCGGGCGGCCAGATTTGCGCTTGGGCTTGGAACACGTGGTCGGGTTCGATTCCCTTTCCCGGCACTTTTTGTATTCGAATGGCCAAGGGTACGCAGCCCTTTTGATCTGCCCTCGGTCTGATGGAGGCTTAGGGGTGTCCTGACTTCGGTGGAGTCGGATTCTTGGACTCACGCTGCCGTCGTTGGTTGATGGCGAGCCTCGAACTCGACAGGCGTCAGCATACTCAGCGACGAGTGGCGGCGCTGGCGGTTGTGGAAAATCTCCAAGTACTCGAAGATAGCGCTGGCGAGCTCGACGCGCGTCGACCAGCGCTGGCGATT
>VBIQ01000002.1 GCA_005880985.1 Chloroflexota bacterium | reverse complement strand
CGGCCTCCGCCGCCGTCGCCACTGACCAGCCCTGCACCAGAACTCGCGCCACGATCAGCGCTCGACCGAATTCGCTCAGCCGCCTACCATGCATCCGAGGGCCCTCCCTGGTCCGGAACCGTCAAGCAGTCCCAGACCGTCGGGCAGGGCCCTCAGCCTGTCAACAAGGTGGGTGGGAACTACATCTAGGCCGCCAGGTCTCCGCGGCTACCGCGGGGTGATGTTCTGATTCAGGCGGAAGAGGTTGCCGGGGTCGTACTTGGCCTTGATCGCCTGCAGACGGGCGTACTTGGTCGGGCCGTACGCCTGAGCCACCACGGCGGCGGGCTCGTTGTCGCCGTCGAAGTTGGGATTGAATGTGCCCCTCGCATGGGGCTTCATCTCCTCCCAGAAGCGGCGCGACCAGGCGATCGCCTCGTCCTTCTCCGCCTCGTCCTCCCAGATGGCGATGTACGCGTCCATGTACTTGGCCGAGCGCTGCGCGAAGGCGGTGGCGTCCTCGGGGAGCCGAGCCACGGCGCCGCCGAGCTGGAAGAGCAGGATCTGGCAGTGGCCGGGCTTCATGCGGGCGCAGTTGTCGAGGATGGTCTCGATGCAGGCGTCGCTGTAGCCGGTGCGGTCGTTGCTCTTCAGGTAGGCCTTGGTCCCCGGCGGCAGCGCCGGGTCGAAGAGCTGCTGCACCGCGACGTAGGGCATCGGGGCGATCATCTCGAAGAGCGGCGGCCCGAAATCGCGCGCCGCTTTGATCGCCTTCTCGGCGACGTCGTGCGGCCCCTGGCAGACCATCACGACGGCGAAGCCGGGCTGGCCCACCACTTCGGGCGGCACGAACGGGAACGGCGGCGCACACATGTAGCCGACGATGGTGGTGATGTCGTCGGGAAGGGTGTCGGCCCAGTCGCGGTAGAACCTGAGGAACTCGCGTCCCTGCTTGGCGTCGTAGAAGACGAGCCCGGCGAGGAGCGGACCGGCGAGCTCGTGCAGCTGATACTCGAAGCCGGTGACCACTCCGAAGTTGCCGCCACCGCCGCGGATGCCCCAGAACAGGTCCTCGTTCTCGTCCGCAGCGGCGCGAACGACACGACCGTCCGCCAGCACCACCTCCGCCTCCAGCAGGTTGTCCGAGGTGAGGCCGAGCTTGCGCATCAGGTGACCGATACCGCTGCCCGTGGTGAGGCCCCCGATGCCGGTGTGAGTGACGTGCCCGCCGGTGACCGCCAGCCCATGGGCCTGGGTGGCCGCGTCCAGCTCTCCCCAGGTCACGCCGCCCTCCGCGATGACGGTGCGGGTGGCCGGGTCGACGTCGATCTTCTTCATGCCGGACAGGTCGATCACCAGCCCGTCGTCGCAGGTGGAGTTGCCCGGGAAGCTGTGAGAGCCGCCGCGCACGGCGAAGGTCAGGCCGTTGTCCCGGGCGAGGTTCACCGCCGCCACCACGTCCTCGGTGGAGGTGCAGCGGGCGATCATCCCGGGGTGCTTGTCGATGGCGCCGTTCCAGACCTTGCGAGCGTCGTCGTAGCCCTCGTCGCCGGGCCTGATCAGGTTCCCCCTGAACCCCTGTTCTAGGGATTTGATCAGGTCGTCACTCAGGCCACCGAGTACCTGCGCCATCGCCGCGCCCCCCTCTCGAACTGTTCCAAATCGACGTGCGGCCATACCATATTCGGAGAGGGCGTAAATGGGCAACGGGTGGCGGTCTGCAAATGTTAATGGGGCCTGCCCACGATTAAATGCGGCCGGCTGGGACCTCTCAGCGCCGCCGGCTGGAGCTGCGCGCTGCCAACCGCGAGAGGGGATCCATGGCGTAATAGACCGCCAACGCCCCGTACAGGGCGAGCGATGCGTAGGCGTTGACGAAGGCGACGCCGACCGCGACGGTGTAGAGCACGGTTCCTGCGGTGAAGCCGACGGTCGCGATGGTGCGCTGCTCCTCCGGGAAGCCCGGCACCAGCAGCCGCCGTCTCCGTGACCCGTAGAGCCACAGCGCCGCCCAGGCGTAGGCGTTGACGGCCATGGTGACGCTGTACACCACCGCTGCGGTGCGGGCGCCCTCTCCACGGCGCAGTGCCTCGCCGAACACGCCGGTGGGGTAGGGGAGGAAGGCCACCGTCAGCAGCAGCAGCAGGTTGAGGTAGTTCAGCCCGCGGTCGATGTGCGAGAAGTGGGCGAAGACCGAGTGGTGGTTGGACCACATGATTCCGATGATGGCGAAGCTCACGACGTAGGCGACCAGCGAGGGCCAGCGATCGCCGAGCTGATGGGCGAGGTCGCTGTAGTTGTTGGGCTGGGCGATGGTGAGCACCAGCAGGGTGATCGCGATCGCGAAGACGCCGTCGCTGAACGCCTCTACCCGCCCCTTGCTCATCGCCGGCCGCGCCGCCTCCCTAGACCGCCCGCCGGTACCTCCAGACCGCCAGCGGCGCGAACACCAGCAGGATACCCGCGCACCAGCCGATCGACTGGAGAACCAGTGAGGCGGTGTCGCCCCCCAGCACCAGGGCGCGTGCCGCCGACGTGGTGATCGACACCGGCTGATGGTTGGCGAAGACCTGCATCCAGCCCGGCATGGTGTTGACCGGGACGAAGGCGGACGAGGCGAACACCAGCGGAGCTACCACCGGGAACGCCGCCGCCTGCGCCGTCTCCGGATCGCCGACGGCCAGCCCCAGCAGGGCGAACACCCACGACATGGTGTACCCGAAGAGGAGGAGCAGCAGCAGCGCGCCGAGCAGGCCCAGCGGACCGGTGTGCACCCGGAAGCCGACGGCGAAGCCGATCGCGGTCATCAGCAGCACCACGAAGACGTTGCGGCAGAGATCGGCGAGGGTGCGGCCGGCCAGCACCGCCGAACGCGCCATCGGGAGGGCGCGGAAGCGCTCCAGCAGCCCACTCTTGACGTCGGTGGCGAGCCCGACGGCGGTGCCCATGGCGCCGAAGACCACCGTCTGGATGAAGATGCCCGGCATCAGGAAGTCGACGTAGGAGAAACCCGGTACCGAGATCGCCCCGCCGAAGACGTAGCGGAACATCAGCACGAAGACGACCGGCTGGATGGTCGAGAACACCAGCAGCTGAGGCACCCGGCGGTAGGCAATCAGGTTGCGCTGGGCCACCGCGGAGGCGTCGCGGACCGCGGCGACCACGGCGCTGCGGCGCTCGATGTCCGCAGCTGGAATGGTGGCGGTGATGGTGCTCATGAGGCAGCCTGCGTTGGGCGGGTGTCGGCGGCCTCGATCGCGCCCTCGGCGTGATGCCCGGTGAGCGCGAGGAAGACGTCGTCGAGGCTGGGCTCCCGGACGCTGATGGTGACCGGGGCCAGACCCTCGGCGTCGAGGGCGCGCAGCACCTCGGCGAGGAGTCGCGGTCCGTCGTGAGATGTCAGACGCACCATCGATGCGTCACGCTCGGGCTGGGCGCGGTCCAGGCGGGACAACAGCTCGACCGACCGGATGGCTCGCTCCTCGTCTCCGAGTCCCAGCTCGATCACCGTGCTTCCCATCCGCGACTTGAGCTCTGCCGGCGTGCCCTCGGCGATGACCAGGCCGCGGTCGACCACGGCGACACGACCGGCCAGCCGATCGGCCTCCTCCAGGTATTGGGTGGTCAGGACGACGCTGGTGCCCTGCGCGACCAGCTCTCTGATGGTCGTCCAGAGGTCGTTGCGGCTCTGGGGATCGAGGCCGGTGGTCGGCTCGTCGAGGAAGAGGATGGGCGGGCGCTGCACCAGCGCCGCGGCCACGTCGAGCCGGCGACGCATGCCGCCGGAGTAGGTGCGCACCGGCCGGTCCGCCGCGTCCTGCAGGCCGAAGCGCTCGAGCAGCTCCACCGCGCGCGGCGCGACCAGTCTCCCCGGCAGCTGCGCCAGGCGACCGATCAGCCGCAGGTTCTCGCGACCGGTGAGATTGGCGTCGACCGCCGCGGCCTGGCCGGCAAGGCCGATCCGATAGCGCACCTCCGCCGGCTCGCTGACGACGTCGAATCCGGCCACCTGGGCTCGGCCACCGTCGGGACTCAGGATGGTGGTGAGGATGCGGATGGCGGTCGTCTTGCCCGCCCCGTTGGGGCCGAGCAGGGCGAAGATCGTGCCCCACTCGACGCGGAGGTCGACACCCTTGAGCGCGACGGTGTCCTTGAACCGCTTGCGCAGACCTTCGGCGACCACCGCGGCATCGGCGCGAACGGCCCGAGAGACCGCCCCATCCGTCAAACGCCGTCCTCCGTATCAGTCCTGAGCGCCGCTTCCAGCATGCGGAAGCGGCGCCTCCTCATCGTCGCACGACGAGGAGGCGTCCCCCGGTCAGGCAGCCAGAGCCGGCTGCTCTGCGGTCACCTCGATCTGCGCCACGTGACGGCGGCGGACCATCAGTCCGAGCACCGCGACGCCCGATGCGATCAGGATGGCGGCGATCAGGAACGCCAGCTGGTAACCGCTGACCTGCGCCGAGACCTGGTCGGCCCCGGTGGCCGTGTGTCCCAGCCCACCGAGCACTCCCGACGTCCGGCTGGCCGCCAGGGTGGCGAGGATGGCCAGCCCGAGCGCGCCGCCGACCTGTTGAGCGGTGTTGAGCAGTCCGGAGGCCAGGCCGGCGTCGGCGCCATCAACGTTGGTGGTGGCGATCAGGGTGATGGGCACGAAGACCAGGCCCATGCCCAGTGCCATCGGCAGCAGGCCCGGCAGCAGGTTGGCGAGGTAGGTGCCGTCGACGGGCACGCGGCTCAGCACCAGCAGGCCGGCGGCGGCGATCGCCATTCCGCTCATCGCCGTTGCCCGCACGCCGATACGCCGGATCAGCTGCTGCGACAGACCCGCACCGCCGATGATGCCGAGGGTGACGGGGAGGAAGGCGAGACCGGCGCGCACCGGGCTATATCCGAGCACGCCCTGCACGTACAGCGACGCGAAGTAGAACATCCCGAACATCCCCGCGGCGACCAGCAGCATCACCAGGTCGGCGCCGGCCAGAGAGCGGGTGCTGAGGATGCCGAGCCGGAACAGCGGGCTGCGATGCCGCAGCTCGATGACAACGAAGCTGGCGATCAGTCCGGCGGCGAGCAAACCCAGGCCCAGCGTCTGGCCCGAGATCCAGCCGGCGGACTGGGCGTTGACGATCGCGTAGACGAGCACCAGCAGGCCGGCGGTGATGGAGACCGCGCCCCAGATGTCGATGTCACGATGCTCGCCCGGCGCGCGGCTCTCGGGCACGTAGCGCGCTGACAGCAGCAGCGCGCCGAGGCCGACGGGAACGTTGACGAAGAAGATCCACTGCCACGAGACCAGCTGGGTGAGGATGCCGCCGAGCAGCAGCCCGACGGCGCCGCCGCCGACCGCGATCGCGCTCCAGACGCCCAGGGCCCGGGTGCGCTCCCTGCCGTCGGCGAAGGTGGTGGTGATGATCGACAGCGCCGCCGGCGCGACCAGCGCGCCTCCGAGACCCTGCAGCGCCCGCCCGGCGACCAGGACTCCCGCCGAGTTTGCCAGCCCGTTGAGCAGCGAGGCAAAGGAGAACAGGGCGATGCCGATCAGGAACAGACGCTGGCGGCCGAAGAGGTCGGCGGCGCGGCCGCCGAGCAGCAGGAAGCCACCGAAGGCGAGGGTGTAGCCGTTGATGACCCACTGGAGGTTGGTGGTGGAGAAGTGGAGGCTGCGCTGGATCGAGGGGAGGGCGACGTTGACGATGGTGGCGTCGAGCACAACCATGAACTGGGCCAGCCCGACCAGCACCAGGACCAGCCAGGGGCTGACACTGCGGGCCGCCGGGCCCCGATTCCACACCTTGGGCAGCGAGACAGACATCACAGGACCTCCGCCGGCCACCCCCCGCGGCGTCCGTCCCCAGAACGCCTGAGCGGCCCAACTGTTGATTTGATCAAGCACCCGTAGCCTACCGGAAATCCCTTGACCTTGTCAACTATCGATCAGGTCATATATGCTTCTGCTATGAGCACGGGTAGGCCGAAGGGAGGGGTGGCCGAGGGCGGCCAGCGGGTCCAGCCGTCCGAGGAGGTCCTCGATACCCTGGCCGAGCTCTTCAGCCACTTCAAGGCTCACTTCGAGCGAGTGGTTCAGCCCTACGACCTCCCGCCCTACTGCGCCAAGGCGCTGCGCATGATCGACGGCTCGATCTCGATGAAGGAGCTCGGAACGCGGATCCACTGCGACGGGTCCTTCGTCACCGCCATCGCCGACGGTCTCGAGGAGCGCGGCCTGGCCCGGCGCGAGATCGATCATGACGACCGCCGCATCAAGAACCTGGTGCTCACTCCCAAGGGGACAGAGCTGCGGGCGCGCCTGGGGCACGACCTCTTCGCCGACGTCCCGGGCCTGCGCAACCTCGACGCGCGCGAGAGCGAGGCCTTCCTGATGCTGCTGCACAAGATGCTCGAGCCGGAGGCGCATGCCGGTGGTCCGCCGGCGACCGGCCCGGGCTGCGCCGCGTGAGGGCGACCGCGTCTGCGTTCGCGTGAGGTGTCGTTGACCCTCGCCTAGGGGGTGTGTCCCCGAACCTCTCATCGCCTCTCCGATCGCGATGAGTTGTGCGCCGCCGGACCGTCTCATACTGCCGTCGGCTTCACTCAAGCGGGAATCGGATCTAAAGGACACGAGAGATGAGAAGACTGATCGTGAACACCTTCCTGACCCTCGACGGGGTCATGCAAGCTCCGGGCGGACCTGAAGAAGACGCCAGTGGCGGCTTCGCGCACGGCGGCTGGTCGGTGAACTATTGGGACGAGCAGATGGGCCAGATCATGGGCGAGGCGATGGGCACGCCGTTCGACCTCGTTCTCGGACGCAAGACCTACGACATCTTCGCCGCATACTGGCCACACTCAACAGACGATGCCGCCAAGCCATTGAACGCGGCCACCAAGTACGTCGCGTCGCGGAGCCGTCCCATGCTGGAGTGGAGCAAATCCGTGCTGATCGAGGGAGACGCGGCCGAAGGCATCGGGGCGCTCAAGAAGGGAGATGGGCCAGAGCTGCAGGTGCATGGCAGCGGGAACCTGATCCAGACGCTCTTGCGGCACAACCTCATCGACCGGTTCCGGCTGTGGGTCTTTCCCCTTGTCATCGGGTCGGGCAAGCGGCTGTTCTCGGAAGGCACCATCCCTTCAGGGCTGAAGCTCGTCGACAGCAAGGTCTCAACCACCGGAGTCGTGATCGGTACGTACGAGCCGGCCGGCGAGATCGTCACAGGTTCGTTCTAGGTCGGGTCCTCACGCATCACATCCGGCTGGGCCAGCGCCGGCGAGGCCACCACCTGGGCTTCGACCGGAGCGACCGAGGCAGGCGCGGGCTTGCGCGCACGCTGGGTCGCGAGGAAGGAGCCGCCGAGGATGAGCACGAAGCCGAGCGCGGTACCGACCGAGAAGCGCTCGCCGAGGATGGTCACGCCGAGCAGCACGGCGACGGCCGGGTTGACGTAGGTGATCACCGTGGCGCGCAGGGGTCCCACTTCGGCGATGAGGGCGAAGAAGACGAGAAAGGCGACGGCGGTGCACACCACCGCCAGCGCGCTGATGGCGGCGAGAACGCGTGCCGACGGTAGCGCCGCCGGCATCTGGGTTAGGGACAGCGGGGCATAGGCAGCGGCAGCGAGGATCAGCGAAGCCGTCACCACTCCATCGGCCGGCAGCGCCGAGAGCTTGCGGGCGATCAGGAGCGGACCGGCGGCGTAGCCGACGGTGACCAGGCCGACCTCGGCCACGGCGCCAATGTCGCCCGATCCCACGTCGAAGCCGAGCAGCACCGCGACACCCGCCAGTCCGACGAACAGACCGAACAGGCGGCGGGCATCGACTCGGTCATGGTCGCCGGCGAGACGGGCGATGACGACTCCCGTCAGCGGGACGGCGGCGACCAGCAGTCCAGAGAGCGAGCTCGATAGGCGGCGCTCCGCGTCGGAGAGCAGCCACCACGGCAGCGCGACCTCGATCACGGTGTACACGGCGATCACCCGCCAGCTGGGTCCCAGGGCGCGCAGGCTTCCCCGGCGCAACGCCAGGGGCAGCAGCAGCAGGCCTCCCACCGCCGTCCGCAGGAAAACCAGGGTGGCCGGGGTGACGCCGCCGACGGCGACCTTGATGAGCAGGTAGGGAATACCCCAGATGACGCACATGGCGGCGAACAGGGCCCAGCCGCGTGCGGTCACCGCCGCGCCTCACGGCGGCGACGGCGGACGAGCGCGAGCGAAGCGGCTCCGATCCCCGCTGCGACGGCGGCGACGACGATGGTCACCACGACCCAGTTGCGGTCTCCACCGAGGGTGATGGGAACCGCGGCAGGCGGTGGTGGTCGCGGGTGATCGGCGACCATGAGGAGATGTCCCTCGCCGTGGGCGGCCGGGTCGCCCATGCCCAGCGTCCGCGCCGCGCAGTCGGTGGCGCAGCGGATCTCGACGATGCGATCCGACGCCTCGGTGGTCAGCAGCATGTCGCCCTCGTGTACTCCCGCGCCCGCGAGCGCCGCGGCGGAGAGTCGCAGCAGCGTGTCGGTGCCGGGATGCGGGCTGCCCGCGGTTCCGCGGTCGGCGGCGTAGGCGGCGCCGCCGGCGAGAAACCCCGGTGGGACGAAGGCGACAGCCTCCACTCCGGTGTCTCCACCGGCCGGGGCTCGAGACTCCGCGATCACCGCCGACGCGCCCGAGGGATCGGTCGCCACCACCCGACCGCTCAGCTCGTCCGGGCCGATGAGGTCACCGCCGTAGCGCGGGAACGATGTCGGGGCCACCGCCAGTCCTCCCTCCTGTTGCGGGGCGGTGCGCGTCAGCGTTGTCGCCGTGCCGTGGCAGTCGATGGCGACGACCGCGACGTGACCCCCGGACACGCCGCCGGTGACGATCAACCGGTGGCCGAAGCGGCCGACGGTGTCGAAGACGATGCCGTTGAGCCCGCCGGCATCCGGGAGCCGGGCGAATGTCGTCACCGTCCCCGACGGATCGATGCGGACGACGCTCCCGGGCGCGGCGGGTCGAAGGGCGAACACGGAGTCACGGGGGAATGGGCAGGCGGTAGCGGCCACCTCCGGCGAGGCAACCGCGATGTACGGCTCCGATCCCGCCGGCGGCGTGAAGGGCGCACGCGCATACGCCGGAGCCAGCTCCGAATCGGTGCCATCGCGGGCGAGCCGGAACAGATGCGAACCGGCCGCCACGACGAGTTCCCCGGTGCTCAGCGGGCCGCCCACGTCGACGACGCCGGGCAGTGAGCGCCACTGCTCCCACCTCAGCGGTGCGCCGGCGGCGGCAGCAACATGAGACGTGACGATCGCCAATGCGGCCAGACAGAGCATCGTGGCCACGTGCGGCCGGACGCGACGCCGGGAGCTCTGAGACACCGAGGTGCAGCTCGTGGCGGATGCCTGCACCGTCCTCAGGCGATGGCGCGGTTGAACGACCGCGCGCCCACCAGGACGCCGACCAGGGCGATCCCGCTCATCACCGCCAGGCCCTTGGCCACGTCGGGGTCGCCTCCGTGGCCGTTGAAGAGATCGCGCGCCGCGGTCACCGCGTAGGAGAGGGGATTGGCCTGGGCGACGTGCTGCAGCCAGTCGGGGGCCAGGCTCAGCGGCAGCAGCACTCCGCTGAGGAGAAGCAGCGGCAGCGAGAGGGTGAAGACCAGCGGGGCGTACGAGTCCTCGTTCTTCAGCGCCAGAGCCGCGGTGTAAGCCAGCGACGACATGCCCAGGCCGATCAGCGCCACCAAGGCGAGCATGATGATCACCCCGGGCACCGTCGGCTGGAGGCCGAAGGCGATGGAGAGCAGCAGGAGCACCAGTGACTGCACCAGCAGGGTGAGGATGTCGCGCATCGCCCGGCCGAGGAGCAGGGCGAAGCGGCTGACCGGGGTGACCCGGAAGCGCTCGATCACGCCGGCGCGCAGCTCGGCGATCAGGCCGAAGCCCACCCCGCTCGCCCCGAAGAGACCGAGCTGGATCAGCAGCCCCGGGACGAACACGTTGTAGGCGCCGCCGGCAGGAAAGCCCCGCGTCGAGGCGAGCGACTTGAGCAGCGGTGCGAAGAGCACCAGGTAGAGCACCGGCTGCAGCACCCCGATGATCATCCAGGCGGGATTGCGCAGCAGCACGGTGAGATACCGCTCGAAGACCAGCCAGGTGTCGCGCAGGACTTTCATGCGGGTCTCCTACGCCGCGTCCCGCAGCGAGCGCCCGGTCTGCTGCAGGAAGACGTCGTCGAGGCTGGGGCGGTGCAGGGAGAGCGAGCCCAGCTCGATGCCGGCGTTGTCGAACAGCCTCAGGATCTGGGGCATCGCGGTCTCGCCGCGATCGACGCACAGCCGCAGCGAGCCGTCCTCGAGGTTGGCCTCGCGGACGAAGCTCTGCGCCTGGAGCAGCTGGAGCACCTGCGCGGCGGCGCCGTCGACGCCGATGACGATGACGTCGCCGGCGACCTGGCGCTTGAGCTCGTCGGGCGTGCCTTCGCTGACGATCCGGCCGTGGTCGATGATCGCCACCCGATCGCAGAGCGCGTCGGCCTCCTCCAGGTAGTGGGTGGTCAGGAACACGGTGGTGCCGGCCCGGCGCAGCTTGCGCACCTCCTCCCACATCCGCGCCCGGCTCTGCGGGTCGAGGCCGGTGGTCGGCTCGTCGAGAAAGAGCAGCTGAGGGCGGTGCATGAGCCCGATGCCCACGTCGAGTCGCCGCTTCTGCCCGCCCGAGTAGGTCTTGGTCGCCCGGTCCGCCGCGTCGTCGATCTCGAGCGACGTCAGCAGCTCGGCGGCGCGGCTGCGGGCGTGCGCCTTGCTCATCCCGTAGATCCGCCCCTGCATCTCCAGCTCCATCCGCCCGGTCAGCTCGGCGAAGCTGCTGCCGACCTGGCTGACGTAGCCGATGTGGAGGCGAACCTTGGCGGGCTCGCGCAGCAGATCGGCGCCGGCAACCGTCGCCGTCCCACCGGTCGGAGGGAGCAGGGTCGAGAGCATCCGCAGGGTGGTGGTCTTGCCCGCCCCGTTGGGACCGAGGAAGCCGAAGATCTCGCCCTCGGCGATGTCGAGGTCGACGCCCTTCACCGCCTCGACGGTGGCATGGCGCGTTGTGAAGGTGCGTCGCAGTCCGCGGGTGTGAATCATCCGCGGGATGCTAGCGAGTCCGCGTCGACCGGGTAGATCAGACCTCCTGAGGCAGCACCGGCCGCCGGCGCTCGGTCTTGGGCAGCGATGGCCTGACCCGGATCAGCGACGCCGGGACCGGTGGCAACCACCAGTTCCAGCGCCCGAAGAGCGACACCAGCGCCGGCACCAGCAGCATGCGGATCACGGTTGCGTCGAGCAGGATTCCCGCCGCCAAACCGGTGGCGAAGGTCTTGATGATCGCCCCCGGCGAGCTGGCCAGCGCGATGAAGGCGAGGAAGAGGATCAGTGCCGCCGAGGTCACCAGCCGGCCGGTGCGTCCCATGGCGCGCACGATCGCCAGGTCGGTGTTGCCGGTGGCGTCGTACTCCTCGCGCATCCGCGACAGGATGAAGACCTCGTAGTCCATCGACAGGCCGAAGAGGAAGGCGAAGACCATCAGCGGGATCCATTCGGCGATCGCGCCGGTGGCGTCGATGCCGAAGATCTGCTTGCTGCCGTGACCGTCCTGCCAGACCAGCACCAGGATGCCGTAGGCCGCCGCCACCGAGATGACGTTCAGCACCACCGCCTTCAGCGGCAGCACCAGCGAGCGGAAGGCGCGGGCGAGCAGGATGAAGGTGATCACCACCACCAGCCCGATCATCAGCGGGAAATTGCCGTAGACGGCAGAGACGAAGTCGGCGCTGCCGGCGCGCGAACCGCCGACGGTGGCGGTGCCAGGACCACCGGCCGAGCGCACCGCGGTGCGAAGGGCGTCGATCTGGTGGCGGCCGTCGCTGCTGTCCGGCTCGAGGCGGCTGAGGCCGACGACCACCGAGGTGTCGGCACCGGGGGGCGCGCTCCAACCGGGACCGGTCGGCACCACGGCGGTGACCATGCCCGGGACCGCGGCGGCTGCGGTGGCGACGGCGTTCGGGTCCTTGCCGCCGCTGACCAGGAGCATGTGCGGTTGGAACCCCGCAGTCCCGAGACCGGCGGACTCGAGCATGTCGAGGCCCTGCCGCGCCGGGCCGCTCTGCGCCAGTGCGCTCGCGACCGGCGTGCCCACGGTGATGTGGGTCGCCGGCACCACCAGGACGGCCAGTGCCGCGACCGCCAGGCCGGCGGCGATCCACCGACGCCGCAGGATGCCGCGTGCCCAGGCCACCCATCCGGGGCTGGCATGAGTCTCGCGGCGGATGTTCGGGAACATTGCCAGCCGGCGCAGCAGGCGGGGTACGAACAGGGGGATGAATCCCAACGAGAAGCGGTAGCGCCACGGCCAGCGCACGGCGGCGCCACCGATGGAGTGAAGGATGACGGGAAGCAGGGTGATGGACACCGCGACGCTGACGACGGGGATCAGCAGGCCCGCGTAGCCGATGCTGCGCAGGAAGGGCACCGGCAGAACCACCAGCGCGAGCAGGCCGATGCCGACGGTGGTGCCGCTGAAGACGATCGCGCTTCCCGCCGTCGCCATCGCCTTGTGGATGGCGTCGTCGTTGGCCAGCCCGTTGGCCCGCTCCTCGCGCCAGCGGGTGACCAGCAGCAGCGAGTAGTCGATGGAGACGCCGAGGCCGATGAGCGCGACCAGGAACTGAACGATGAAGGAGACGTCGGCGAAGGTGGTGATGCCCAGGATGATCAGGAACGTCGTCATGATGCCGACGATGGCGATGATGATCGGTACGAAGGCGACGAAGCTGGCGAACACGAAGGCAAGGATTGCCAGGGCGCCCAGACCGCCGGCCAGGGTCTCGAGCAGCAGGCTGGGACCTTCATTGCCCGAGGTGTTGGTGACCAGCTCCTCGATGCCGGTGAGCCGCGCGGTGCCTCCGGCGACGGTCGCCCCGTTGACCAGCGCGCGCACCGCCTTCTCCTGCTTGGGCACGTCGAAGGCGTTCCCCGGCGGCGGGTTGGGCACGGTGACCACCGAGTAGGTGGTCCGGCCGTCGCCGCTCACCAGGTGGCGATCGCCGGTCGACGCGTAGCTGATCACCTTGACCGCGGGCTGGCCGCTGCCCACGGTTCCGCCGGTCTGCAGGATCTTCTGGTCGAAGGCCTTGAGCTGATCGAGGACGCCGGGGCTGTTCACCGTCGTCCCCGGGGGCAGCTGGACGACCGGAACCAGCGCCTCGACCTCGTCGCTGATGCCGTACAGGGCGGAGATCTTGGCGCTGGTCTCGAAGCCCTCGCGGCCGGGGACGGAGTACGCCGTCGACAGGCGGTTGGTCGTGGTTGAGACGGTGGCGATGCCCACGACGGTGACCACCAGCCAGAAGAGGCCGACCCACCTCCGGTGAGCGAGAACGAAATGGGAGATCCGTCCCATCCACACCCCCTGAGCAATCCAACGGTTGACTTTGTGAATGAGTTGCCCAGGGTAGGACAATTTGCTTGAGCCCGTCAACCATCGACCCGGGCCGCATCCGCTTGCTAGCGTGGCCGGGTGGCGACATCACACGACTCTTTGGACGTTGACCTCGGCGAGCTGTACCGCGCACCGCTGAGCGCCTTCACGCCGACGCGCAACGCGCTGGCGAAGCGCCTGCAGGCCGAGGGACGGAGCGATGACGCTGCCCGCGTGGCCGCGTTGCGCAGGCCGTCGACGGTGCTGTGGGCGCTGAATCAACTGGGGCTGCACGCGCAGGACGACCTCGCCGAGCTCTTCGGCGCCGGTGCGCGACTGCGCGCGGCGCAGCAGCGGTTGCTGCGGGGTGATCGCGCCGCCGCCGACGAGCTGCGTGCCGCCGGCGGCGAGCAACGCCGGCTCGCCGACCTGCTCGGCCGGCGGGCGGTGATGGTGCTGACCGCCGGCTCGCACGCGGCGTCGGAGAGCGTGCGGCGCGAGATCGTGATGACTCTCAGCTCACTCGCCACCGCGGCCCCCGCGCTGCAGCAGGAGCTGATGGCCGGCCGTCTGCTCAGCGAACCGGGTCCGGCGGGGTTTCCGGTCGCTGATGACGACGCGAGCACGCTCGCGGCCGGTGGTGCTGCATTGACGCCCGAGCCGAGCATATCGCAGCACGTCCGAGGGCAGGGTGCGACGGCCGCCGAACGCCGGGACCATCAGCAGCGGCTGGCGGCCGCGCAGCGGGCGGTGGACGATGCCGGTCGAACGCTCGCGTCTGCGCAGAAGGAGCTCGACAAGGCTCGCCGCGAGGTGGAGCGGCTGGAACGGCGCGCGCTGGCGCTCACCACCGAGGCGGCGGCAGCGGCGGCGACCGCGAGGGAGGCCCGGGACCGCGAGGAGAGCCTGGAGAACGCCGAGGCCGAGGCGGCCCGCCGGCTCGAGCAGGCGCACGCCGAGCTGGCCACCGCCGAGGGGTGATGTGACCTGGCGGGGTCATCTGCGCCATGATGGTCGAGGAAGAGACGCGGGGCCGCGGGCCTCGCCCAGATGGTGGTACGTCGATGACGACGTTCGACAGCTTCGAGGACTTCTTCCGGTACTACGTCAGCCAGCACAGCAAGCCGGCCACGCGGTGGGTGCACTTCATTGCCACCCACGTCGGAACTCTGGTTGGTCTGACCGGGCTTGCACGTCGCAGCCCGCTGCTTCTCGCGGCCGCTCCCGCGCTGGTGTACGGGCCTGCCTTTGCCAGTCACTACCTGATCGAGAAGAACCGTCCCGTCACCCTGGTCGGCAACCCCTTGTGGGCGGTGCGAGGCGACTTCCAGATGATCGCCATGATGTATGTCGGTCGCGACGAGGAGCTGAGCCGCATCGCCGAGGACGAGCTCGACCAGGCGCAACCCGACATCGTGCTTCCCGGCGAGGCGTTGCGAGTGGAAGCGGAGGCTCCGACGGGCGCTATCTGACCGGTCGCCGACCGGCGGACGGCGTCGCGGGGAGCGCGATCGTCGGGGCGAGGATCGCCTGACAGCGGCCGATCGCCCGGGGATCGCCCTCGAGCGTGAGCCGCCCGTCGGCGACGGCGTCCTCGGCGGAGAGGCGGCCGGTGCCGATGGCGGCGAAGGTCGCGAGATCGCAGCGCATCCTGACCGCCGGGCGCAGCGGTGCCGCCCCCTGGGAAACGTGCAGCGCGCCGTCGTCGACGACCACGTGGAAGCGCTCGCTGTCGACCTCGAACTCGTACACGTCGTGGACACCGCGCGCCTTGCTGAGATCGCCGGTGAGCTCGAAGTAGAAGGCCAGCCAGCTGGGGTGGAAGACATCGTCGGGTCTCGGCTCGTCGAGAAAGCGAAGTCCCCACAGGCCGAGCGGCTTGAGCACCTCGCCCAGCTCGCGGCCTGACTCGCTGAGCTGGTAGACGTTGGAGGCGGCCGGAGGAGGCAGCCGGTCGCGCCGGATCAGGCCGTCCTCTTCCATGGCGCGCAGCCGGGTCGAGAGCAGGCTGGTGCTCAGGCCGGGGAGCGTCTCGAGCAGGTCGGTGAACCGCTTGGGCCCGAGGAGCAGCTCGCGGACCACCAGCAGGGTCCAGCGCTCGCCGACCACGTCGAGGGCACGGGCGAGCCCGCAGAACTGCCCGTAGCCTCGCCGGGGCCCCGGGCGTCCCACCGTGGAGGGAGACCGGCTCATACCAGCGTCATACCAGAACCGCTTGCACTTCCTACTTGAAATAGAAGTATCGCCGAGCTAGGCTTGCAGCGCAAGGGGCGGCTTCCCGGCCGCCGTGGCGCGACATCCAGGCAAGGAAGGAAGGAAATGAGCCTGTCCCGCATCTCTGTCATCGACGGCTTTCTCGATTCCGCCGAGGTTTTCGCCGAGCTGGTGGCCGGTCTGCGATCCGACCAGTGGACGGCGCCGACGCGGTGTGAGGGGTGGCGGGTGCGCGACGTCGCCGCCCACGTCGTCGGCATCGCCGAGGACGTCACCAACGGAACCACCGGCCAGCGGACGCCGGCGGACCAGGTCGCGGCGTTGTCGGCCGAGCCGCCCGAGGCGCTGGCCGCGAAGCTCCGTGGCTACATCGACGGCATCCGACCGGTGGTGCGAGCCCTGGACGACGCTGCCTGGGAAGGACCGAGTCCGGTGCCGGAGATGAGCATGCGGGTCGGCGTGCTGACGCTGTGGCACGAGCAGTACCTGCACGGAGACGACATCCGCGCCGCCATCGGATATCCCAGCCTGCGCGGCGAGGGACTGCAGGCCTGCGTCGAGCGAGTCGCCTACGAGCTGGAGCACCAGGGCTGGGGTCCGGCCCGCCTCGAGCTCGACGGCGTTGCGGCGATTGCCATCGGCGGGAGCAACGGCAACGGACGGGTGGTCAGCGGCGACGCGTTGCAGTTCGCTCTCATCGCGACCGGACGCGCCGAGCCCGCCGCGATGGGCCTGCCCGCCGAGGTGAACATCTACCGCTGAGGCATCCGATGTTCTTCCGTAGGATCGGGGAGGCCGCGGCGCGATTCCGCTGGCTCATCCTCGGCACCTGGGTGACGGCGGCGCTGCTGCTCAACATCGTCGTGCCGCCGCTGAGTGACGTCATCAAGCGGTACAGCGGGCCGTTCCTGCCGGACAGCGCGCCGGTGATGCAGGCGTACGGCGTCATCGGCGCCAAGTTCGCCGGCGGCAACGTGCGGGGATACGCGATCGTCGTCCTCGACAACCCGCGCGGGCTGACCGCGCAGGACGAGGCCTTCTACAAGACCACCGCCCAGCGGATCAGCGCCGATCACCGGCGCGTCGTCTTTGTCCAGGACTACGCCTCGCACCCCGAGTTCCGGGACGCGGCGCGAAGCCGCGACGGCAAGGCCGCCTACATGCCGGTCGGGCTGCGAGCCCCCGTCGGCAGCCCACCCGGCGACGCGGATGCCGTCTGGCTGCGCGGGGTGCTCGCTCAGGGCAGGCCGGCCGATCTCGACGCCCACGTCACCGGTGACACGGCGATCATCGCCGACTTCCAGGACAGCATCCAGAAGAGCACGGTGCGGACGGCGGCGATCACCGTGCTCCTGGTCATCGTCATCCTGCTCGCTGTCTACCGCTCCCCGGTCACCCCGATCATTCCGCTGACCACCATCGGGCTGTCGGTGATGGTGGTCCGACCGGTGGTGGCCCTGCTCGGTCTGCACGGCCTCAGCGTCGCGGCCTTCACCGAGACCTTCATCCTCGCCATCGTCTTCGGCGCGGGCACCGACTACTGCATCTTCATGATCAGCCGCTTCAAGGAACAGCTGACGCACGGAGACGGCAGGCCACAGGCGATCGCCACCAGTGCCCGCCGAGTCGGAGGGGCCATCGCATGCTCGGCGGCGACGGTGATCGTCGGTGGCCTGTCGATGCTCTTCGCCAAGGTGTCGCTGTTCAACACCACCGGACCGGCAATCGCGGTGGCGGTGGTGGTGACGCTGATCGCGGGTCTGACCCTCACCCCGGCGCTGATCGCCATCGGCGGCGACCGCTTCTTCTGGCCGCAGCGGCTCGGAACCGAGCGGGTCAGCCGGTTCTGGAGCGGCGCGGCGGCGCTCATCGCTCGCAGACCTCGGCGGGTGCTGTGGGTCTCGCTGGTTCCGCTGCTGGTGCTGGCGGCGCTGTATCCGACGATGCGGATCACCTACGACGAGCGCGGTCCGCAACCCGCGTCCAACGACTCGATGCAGGGCCTGGCGGCGCTCGACCGGCACTTCCGCACCAGCGAGGTGCTGCCCGAGACGGTGCTCATCCGTGCCTCGCACGACATGCGCAACCCCCGCGACCTCGCCGCTCTCGACGGGGTGACCAAGTCACTGGCGAAGGTCGACGGGGTGAGCTCGGTCCGCAGCTTCACCCAGCCGACGGGGAGCCGAGTGGAGCAGGCCTCGGTGCCGTACCAGGCGGGTCTGGTCGGGCAGGGGTTGGGTGCAGCCAGCGATCGGGTGAAGCAGGGCACCGCGGGCGCGGCCCAGCTCAGCCAGGGGGCGCAGCAGCTGTCGGGCGGGGCGTCCCAACTCGCGTCCGGGGCACACCAGGCGGCGGACGCCAGCGGCGCGCTCGCGAGCGGGCTGGCGCAGGAGGACTCGGGCCTGCAGCGCGCGATGTCGGGAGCGGCGTCGGCGCAGGGCGGCGCGGGCCAGCTGCGCGACGGTGCGTCGCGAGTCGCCGCCGGCCTGTGGGCGCTTCGCGGCGGCGTGCAGCAGGCGGTGAGCGGGATGGACCAGGTGCTGCTCTACTTCCGCGTCGACCCGGATCCCGGCTGCGCCATGCCCGCGAATGCGCACACCCCCTGCCAGGACGCACGCAACGGCCTGCAGGCGATCGACAACGCCGAGAGGACGCAGATCCTGCCGGGACTCGATCAGGCGATCGCCGGTGCCGACCGCCTCGCCTCCGGTGCCGGCGACCTCACCGGCGGGCTCGCCCAGCTGCACGACGGCCTGGTGCGCGCCGACTCCGGCGTGCAGCAGCTGCAGGCGGGTGAGACGGCATTCGGCGCGAAGCTCGGTCAGCTGGCCGGCGGGGCCGACCGGTTGAGCGGTGGCGCCGACCGCTTGAGCGGCGGAGTCGGTCAGATGGGCAGCGGCAGCGATCAGCTGTCGTCCGGGCTGGCGCAGGCCACCGGCTACCTGACAACCCTGAGCCGTGACGCCGCGGCGGCGGGGATCGACACCTTCTACGTGCCCGGCGACCGGCTCAACGACCCGCAGCTGGCGCTGGCCCGCTACTACTACCTGTCGAGCGACGGCACCACCGCGCGGCTGCTGGTGTTCGGCCGTGACAACCCCTTCGGGGTCGCAGCCCTGGACCGCGTCGCCCACGAGACCTCGGCGGCACAGACGGCGATGCGTGGCACGCCGCTCGCCGGCTCCCAGGTGCTGATCGCCGGCGATGCCGCGCTCAACGCGTCGCTGCGCGATCTGTTCAGCACCGACTTCCGCGTGGTGGCGATCGCGGTGATGATCGGGGTGCTGGTGGTGCTGATCCTGCTGCTGCGCAGCCTGGTGGCGCCGCTCTACCTGCTGGCCACGGTGCTGCTCTCCTACGCCGCCGCCATGGGGGTGACCGTGGGCGTCTGGCAGGGACTGCTGCACCGGGGGGCGATCGACTGGACGGTGGGAATCTTCGCCTTCATCATGCTGGTCTCGGTCGGAGCCGATTACAACATCTTCCTGATGTCGCGGGTCCGCGAGGAGGTTCTCCAGGACCCGGTCGACGGCATCCAGCGCGCCGTCGCCCGCACCGGCGCGATCATCACCTCGGCCGGCGTCATCTTCGCCGGCACCTTCGCGGCGCTGGTCACCTCGCCGCTGAGCAACATCCAGGAGACCGGCTTCGCCATCACCGTCGGATTGCTGCTCGACACCTTCATCGTGCGCAGCTTCCTGGTGCCGTCGCTGGCGGTGCCGCTGGGACGGTGGAACTGGTGGCCGCATTTCGGCATGCCGGCCGAGCGCGCGGCCCGGCTCGCGGGCAGCGACCGCGGCGCGGGTGAACCCGGTCGCGCGGGGAGGCTGCCCCAGCCCGCGGCCTAGCCTCGGCTCCCGTCCCCTGCTACGGTCGAGGGGAGATGCCGCCCCGCTCCAGCTCCGAGATGCGTGTGGACCTGGGCGCGCCCATGGGGGGTCCGGAACACTACACCGAGAACGACCTGTCGGCGATGCGGATGTACGTCGACGACCAGGTCGCCGCCATCGGCAGCCTGGAGCGCCGCGCGGTGGCGATCCTCCAACCGGCGGGCTTCATCCTGGCGCTGGGCATCAACAACGCTCGCAACCTGGCCGCGGCCACGGTCGCGAAGGGCCTCTACTACTTCGGCCTGGTCGCGCTGATCGGCGCCATCGTCGCCGGCGGGGTGGTGCTCTGGCCGACGCGGCGGCTGCGCGATCCCAGCCTGACCCCGCCACGGCATCCCGACGCGTCCCCCGAGCGCGTGGTCCCCATCCTCATCGAGGTCACCCATCGCAACGTGAGCGGCTACCACATCAAGACGCTCGGTCTGCGCGCCGAGGTGGGTCTGCTGGTGGTTGGCGCCTGCGTGCTGGTGGGTACTCTGGCCTCGATTCACTGAGTGAGGGCACGTGGGGAGCAGCGGTAGCAGGGGACGGTGATGCTGACGAGTCAAGCGGAACAGCGTGCTCCGGGGCTGAGCCTCGCGAGCGCCAGAGGGCGGTGGGTTCTGTTCGCCACCGTGCTCGGCTCCGGAATCGCCTTTCTCGACGGCACGGTGGTCAACGTCGCCCTGCCGAGCATCAGCCGCGACTTCCACGTCGGGCTGGCCGACCTGCAGTGGACGTCGACGGGCTACACGCTGACGCTGTCCGCCTTCCTCCTCCTCGGCGGCTCGCTCGGAGACCGATACGGCCGGCGCCGTCTGTTCGTGGTCGGGGTCGTCTGGTTCACCGCCGCGTCGCTGGTGTGCGGGCTGGCGCCCTCGTCCCCAATGCTGATCGCGGCGCGGGCGCTGCAGGGGGTGGGAGGCGCGCTGCTCACCCCGGCCAGCCTGGCCATCATCGAGGCGACCTTCCGCTCGGACGACCGGGGCGCCGCCATCGGCGCGTGGTCGGGACTCGGCGGCGTCTTCGGGGCCATCGGCCCCCTGCTCGGCGGCTTTCTGGTGGGGGCGGTGTCGTGGCGGCTGGTCTTCTTCATCAACCTGCCGATCGCCGCCATCACGGTGGCGGTCGCCGCGCGCCACGTCCCCGAGACCTCGCAGTCGGGCGAACGGGGGCCTCTCGACATCCCCGGTCCGGTGCTTGCCGCCCTGGGCCTCGGCGGGGTGACCTATGGGCTCATCGAGGGTTCGGCGATGGGTTGGGGTTCTCCCGCCGTGCTCATCGCCATCGCCGCGGGCGCTGCACTTCTCGGAGTCTTCCTGGTCAACGAACGTCGGCAGAGCGACCCGCTGATGCCGCTCGACATCTTCCGCGTTCGCGAGTTCGCCGGCGCCAACGCCGCCACCTTCGCCATCTACGGCGCCCTGGGAGCGGTGCTCTTCCTCGTCGTCATCCAGCTGCAGCAGGTGCTGCACTACACACCGCTGCAGGCCGGCGCGGCGCTGCTGCCGCTCACCCTCCTCCTGCTCGCGCTGTCGTCCCGGACGGGGAGGCTGGCGACCAGGATCGGCCCTCGCATCCCGATGACGGTCGGTCCGCTGCTCGCCGCCGCCGGCATGGCGATGTTCGCGCGGGTTGGCGCCGGTGCCACCTACGCGGGCGCGGTTCTGCCCGCCGCCATCGTCTTCGGGCTGGGACTGGTGATCACCGTGCCCGCCCTGACCACCACCGCCATGGGTGCGGTGGGCGCCGAGCGCGCGGGCATCGCCTCGGCGGTCAACAACGACGTGGCCCGGGCCGCGTCCCTGGTGGCGGTCGCGGTGGTGCCGGCCCTTGCAGGCATCAGCAACGCCGGCAGCGCCATCAATGTTTCCGCGTTCTCGTCCGGGTTCCGCACCGCGATGTTCATCTGCGCCGGGCTCTGCGCCGCCGGCGGGGTGATCTCATGGGCGCTGATACGCGGGCCGCAAGCCGCTGCGGTCAGCGAGCAGCACAACTACTCGTGCCCGCTGACCGGACCGCCTGCGTCGGAGACCGCGCACCCGCCCGCGGCCTGACCAGGGGCGCGCCCGCCACACTCGTGGGGTGAGTCGCACCAACAGCCAGCTCGCCGAGCTGCTCGCCCGGGCGGCGGAGCAGCAGGAGGCGGGCACCAACAAGGCCAAGGCGCTGCGGCGCGCGGCGCATCAGGCGCTGGCCTGGCCGGTCAGCGTGGCGTCGATGGTGGAGGCGGGGCAGCCGCTGACCGACCTGCCCGGCGTCGGTCCGTACGTGGCCGGGATCCTTCTCGCCGGGCTCGAGTCGGCGGCGGAGATCCCCGACTCACCTCCCGAGCGACGCGGCTTCAGCAGCCTCGCCGAGGCGCGGGAGCTGCTGCGCGAGCCGGGCGTCGCCGCGCCGCCGGTGGATGCGGACTTCCAGATGCACTCCACCGACAGCGACGGCGCGATGCCGCTCGCCGAGGTGATCGGCCTCTGCCGGCAGCGCGGGCTGCGCTGCATCGCCATCACCGATCACAGCAAGGGACTGCGCATCGCCAACGGCATGGACGAGACCCGGTTGCGGGCGCAGGGAGAGGAGATCGCCCGCATCAACGCCGAGTTGCGGGAGAGCGGCAGCGAGATGGTCGTGCTTCGATCGGTGGAGATGAACCTGTCGCCCGAGGGCGAGGGCGACATGGAATGGGACGCGCTCTGCGAGCTCGACCTCGTGCTCGGAGCGTTCCACTCCAAGCTGCGGCTGCGCGACGACCAGACCGATCGCTACCTCGCGGCGATCCGGAATCCCGTTGTCGACGTTCTCGCCCACCCCCGGGCGCGCATGTTCGACACGCGTGTCGGCCTGCAGGCCGACTGGCGGCGTGTCTTCGGCGAGGCGGCGAGGCTGGACAAGGCGGTCGAGATCGACTGCCACGGCAACCGCCAGGACCTCGATGTCGAGCTGCTGGGGCTGGTGCGCGAGGAGGGCGCGCGGGTGTCGATCGGCAGCGACGCCCATGTCGCGGTCGAGCACGAGAACCTCGACCTCGGGATCGCCTCGGCGGTACGGGCCGGCATTCCCACCGAGCGGATCATCAACTGCATGTCCCCGGACGAGGTGCGTGCGTGGGCGAGGGCACACCGTCAGGGGTGATCGCGGTGGGCGCCAACTCGCGGCTCCCCACCGGCGGCGTCCGTATCATCGAGGTCGCCGCGCGCCCGAGCCCTCGCCGAGGAGACGATGACCCTCAGCACTCCCGTCATCCCCGACGGCGCCACCGTCCTTCGCCTCGACCTGCCGCGCGGGCGCCTCGCCGCCTGCGCCTTCGGAGATGCGGGCGCGCCGCTGGTGCTCTGCGTCCCCGGCCTCAGCTCCAACCAGCGCGCCTTCGACCTGATCGCTCCGCGGCTCGGCGCCGCCGGCCACCGGGCCGTCGCCCTCGACCTGCGCGGCCGCGGGCGCAGCGACGTCACCGCGGCGGGGACGTACGGCTGGGAGGCCCACACCCGTGACGTCCTCGACGCCGCCACCGCCCTGGGCGCACAGAGCTTCGACGTTGTCGGCCACTCGATGGGCGGGCTGGTCGCCATGACCATGGCGATGCTCGCTGGCGAGCGTCTGCGCCGCGTCGTCCTGATCGACATCGCCGGCCGTCCCGACTCCGACTCCGTCGGGCCGATCTTCAAAGGGGTCGAGCGGTTGGGCGTCGTGTGGCCGTCGTCGGAGACATACGTGGATGGGCTGCGTGCCTCCGGCGTCATCGTGCTGTGGAGCGACTTCTGGAGCAACCACTACCGCTACGAGCTGCGCGAGGTCGACGGCGGGGTGGTCTCACTGACCGACCGAGCCGCCGTGCTCGAGGACGTGGCCTACGGTGCCGGCCACGACATCAGCGACACCTGGCCGCATCTCAGCATGCCGGTGCTGCTGGTGCGCGCCGCCGCGCCGGTGATGCCTGGACTAGGTCACCTGGTCCCCGCCGCCGAACGCGATCGCTTTCTCGCCGCTGTTCCCACCGCCCGCTGCGTCGAGGTCGACGCCAACCACTACACGGTCGTCGCCCACCCGGACTGCGTCGCCGCGGTCAGCGATTTTCTGCGATGAGCGGCGACGCCGGCTCGCCGGCCCACTGAT
>VBIQ01000013.1 GCA_005880985.1 Chloroflexota bacterium | reverse complement strand
GAGCTACCGGCTCAAGGACAAGAAGCGGGCAGGCGTCTTCACCATCCCCTCGGCCAAGTCGGCCTCCTGAGCGGCTCAGCTGGGGAAGTTCAAACCGTGGATCGGTAAAGAGACCGCCCAGGCTGGGGAATTTGAGACCGGGGAAAGTTGGGGAGTTTCACACCGGGATTGACACGGACGCCCGTCTATGGGTTCTCGAACTGAAGGATCGGGAATTCGGATCTGGGGGATGCTCACCCGTTCAACTACCGAAGGGCGAGATATGGAGCAAACGAAGCCGTGATCATTACGACCGAAAAGGTGTCAAGCGAGGCTAAGCTAGTCTTCGAGGAACTGTCTCGGAGCTCAGACACAGGCCGGCCGACCGGAGCGCAGAGATCCACTAGGCAGTCGTCGCCCGTCCTAATCGAGGGATTGAGCAGCGTGCGGCCAGGTCTAATGACACAGTTGGAACGAGCATCGTTCCTGCTCGCTGCCACTAGTGTGCGGGAGGTCGCACATGCAACCGGCTTCGATATCGCGGCCGTCATCAACACGAGGTATAGCTCGGCATCCACCGATACCGCATGAGTTGAACAGCAACGAAGCTCCGGGTTGGTGCGGCGACCGGTGAGCCGCGGAGCCGGTGGGCAATAGATACACAACACTCGGGCTTGATCACCTCCGGACATCCCACTCGGGATGTCCGTCTTCGGGCAGTTGGCACCCTGCTAAGGGGGCACATCGCCCATGGACGACAGGTTGTAGCGCCCGATACCCTTCGGGGTCCCCTGCACTCGAGCGATACCAGCCGTTACCAAGGAGGAATCGCCCATGACTGGTGCCACGACAGCAACCCGCCGATCGCGCGATGCCCCCACCCGTCCGCCTCGGAGCTCGGCTACCCGAGCGTCGACGACGGCCGCCATCGCCACGCGCCTCGTGGAGGCGTCCAGGCGCAAGAGCTTCGATCCGTTCAACGACGTCGACTGGTCCATACCGATCGACGATAGCGCCTTCCACATTCCGCCCGAGTTCCTCCCCCTCTACGGCACGCGACCGTGGAAGGACATGTCCCGGCGGGAGCGGATCACGTACAGCCGACACGAGTGCGCGGCGCTCTGCGCGACCGGTATCTGGCTCGAGAATATCCTGATGCGCCTGGTCCTCCGCCATCTGTATGCCGCGCCAGCCGACAACGAGGCTCATCGCTACCTCCTCGTTGAGGTGGCAGACGAATGCCGTCATTCGACGATGTTCGGCGAGTACATCCGACGCGCGGGCACACCGGCGTACCGTCCACACCGGCTGCTGCGTCTCGCCGGCAGATTGATGCTGGCCACCGCCGAGACGACGGCGGGGTTCATCTCCATCCTCGCCGCGGAAGAGGTGCTCGACGTCAACAACCGAGCCATGATGAATACCCCAGGCATCCATCCCGTGGCCGCCACCATGGCGCGGATCCACGTAATCGAGGAGGCTCGTCACGTAGCCTTCGCACGCACCTACCTGCACGACGAGTGGCCACGGTTGGACTGGCTGTCACGGTCACGCGGCGCTGTCCTCGCACCCATCTACGTCAAGGGCACTGTCGAGTCGCTGACCAACCCTGCTGTCTACCGTGAGCTCGGCATCCCTGGGGGTTGGCGCGCCGCGCGCAGCAATCCACACCATCGGCAGCGCGTGGCGGGGGACCTCCGCAGCCTGACCGATCTGTTAGCGGAGCTTGACGTCATCAACCGGTGGAGCCGCCCGGCATGGAGCGCTCTCGGCCTCCTGCCTGCATCATCGCCTGTGAGTGCCGCAACGAGGACGACGCGAGCCCGCACCACCGGTCGCCTGACACAGGTGGCTGGTGGCTGAGCTGCGCCAGCAGAGGCACTCTTGCCCAGCCCCCCTTTGTTCGGGTAGATACCGAACTGCCAGGCCGATTCTTCCGTCGCCGAGCGACATGCTCGCGGACGGTCGGGGGATGTGAGAGAACGATCTGCGGGTATATCCCCGTAGCACGGTGTCCCTCGAGTGACCAAGGCGATCCGCGGGTGGCCTGGCCGACCTAGCGCTGGGCTTTGCGATTGGATCATTCGGAACCGTTTGGCGAGACCCGATCGCATGTAGCTCTTTGGCCCCCTCCCCGTGATACGGAGTGAGCGGGCTGAAGCCGTGCTTGTCGTGGTGTCACGCGTGCGGTTCAGCGTTCGCGGGTTGCCTCGACCAGAAGGAGGCCAACTGTGACTGAAGGGCTCGGCAAGGAGATAGAGGATGCTCAGAAGGCCATGGGCGAAGGCGTTGATGAGCTGAAGAAGAAGGCTGGCGAGCTGATCGATGAGGCGACGAAGAAAGCCAAAGAAGGCTTGGATAAGGCTAAACAAGCGCTAACCCCCGAAACGATCAAAGAAATCAAGGAGATTGACAAGGCAATTAAGGAAGCAGTCCCAAACCTAGTGGGTCTTTTGCCAGGCCCTGCCCAGCAGGTAGTCGAGAAGCTAGACAAGCTCATTGAGAAGCTTGATCCACCAGAAGACGATCCGGAGGGTGCGGATGGCCATGTAGTAGCCCTGGGTGGACTGATGGAAAAGCAGCTCAAGCCGCTGATTGACGACATCGGTGCACGTGCTAAGCAAGAGATCGCGCTGATAATGCAGCGATTGGAGCTCACATATGACCTCCTGCTCATACTTGACGCGGAGGCAGGCAAATTGGCCGAAGTTGTGACGCTTGGTTCATCGACAGGCGCTTGTTATTCGCGGCGCGGCTGCACCGGGACCCTACTCCACTCGAACGTGACGGCCACCTATTGCTGGCAACACGGCGGAATGAGTTGGAAGGACAGCGCCGGCAAATGCCACCCCTTGCGTTAAGCAGAGGCCGAGGATTGGGGCCGCCGCCAAGAGTGCGAGTAGGGGGTGGCACGCCACGCCCTCTGCCTGCAGCCCGGCGTGGAACGCCACGACCCCTCCGGTGGGTACAGCAGCCGGCGCGTTCGGCAGTCAATCGTCGTCGTGGCCGCACCACCTTCAAGGGCGGCTACATCAGGGTCCACCTGCGGGGGGATGGGTATTGCCGGCCGAACTCGGCACCGGTGCTAGTCTCGCCGAGCCCTCCACGCGTCAAGCATGTCGCGCGCTTGGAAGTGCACGTATCGGTTCACCATCGCTAGCGTCGTGTGCCCCAGAGCACGCTGCAAGACGAGGCTGTCGACACCACCAGCGAGCGCGCGGGTGGCGAACGTGTGTCGCAACTTGTGTGGATGAACATGGATCCCCGTCTTCTCCGACAGCCGCTTCATCACCAGCTTGACTGCAGTTGGCGACATCGGCTCCAAGTCGTTGGTCCGCAGGTTATGCCGGGTGCTGAGGAACAGGTGCCGGCACCGGGTCTCACGAGGACGTACGTTGCGGATGTACGCAGCGATGCGCTTCGAGAACGTCGTCGTCGTCGTGTCGAGAGGAACGATTCGGTCCTTCCGTCCCTTCCCCTGCCGCACCCTGAGGTACTGCCCGTCGCTCCCGTCCACGAGGTCATCAAGCACCACGTTGCAGACCTCTCCGAGCCGCACACCGGTGCGGAGCATGAACTCGATGAGGAAGCAGTCGCGCTCCGTCCCCGCCGCGGCAAGCACCCGACGCTCGTCGGCCTCACTCAGGGTCGCCGGCTCGGTGACGGGAAGGCGAGGAGCGGAGATCTCCAGGGCCTCGCCCGGGACCCCCCACCCTTCCCGCTTGCAGAAGCCGAGGAAGTTGCGCATCACCCGGTGGAAGGTGGCCACCGTCCCCGCGGCCAGTCCAGCGTCGAGGAGTTCGGCCTGGAAGTCTCGCAGCGCTCGAGGACTGACCTCGTTGACGTTGTGAACGTCGTAATCGGCGATGAATTGCTGTGCCCGGGGACCCAGCAGATAGGTGCGGTAGTTCTCGATGGTGGCGACGCTGCAGTTGCGAGCCCGAGCGTCGCGCAGAAAGGCCTCGACCGCCGACGACCACGTCGCCGACAGCCCCGCACCGTCCGCCGAGGTCAATCGCCGGGCGCGCCAGTCCTCGCCGCGGCGATGGGGGCGGACGGGCACCTGGGGCATGCCCGCAGCGTACCCCCTTGCTACTAAAAGTTCAAGTAAGTGGTCTGAAGAATGTGACCACTTTCTTTGAGGTTTTCGACCGACGGGTCAAGCCACCTGGTTGTTGACTTCGCTCAACTCGAAACCAACTCGGAGGCGGAGCTGGGAGCGGGAGACGGGTTTCGAACCCGCGACCCCTACCTTGGCAAGGTAGTGCTCTACCGCTGAGCTACTCCCGCTCGCGGCGGCCGAGTATACCGCAGCCCTGGATCACCGACCGCCGACAAAGACGCTGTTCGCCTCAGCGTCCGCGGAAGTGCGCTTGCCGTTTCTCGAGGAACGCTGTCACCCCTTCGGCGAAGTCCTCTGAGGCGGCCGCCAGTGCCTGCAGGTCCTCCTCGTGTTGCAGCTGTGAGGCCAGGTCGCTGGTGAGCGAGAGGTTCAGCACCCGTTTGATCAAGCCGATCGATCGCGGTCCCCGTGCCAGGCGCGCCGCCAGTTCGGCCGCGACCGCGGGCAGGTCGTCGTCGGGCACCACGCGGTTGACCAGGCCGACCGCCTGCGCGTCCTCGGCGGAGAGCTCGTCGCCGAGCATGGCGATCTCGGCCGCCCGGGCCATCCCCACCAGGCGGGGGAGAAAGAAGGTGCTCCCCGCGTCGGGCACCAGCCCGATGCGGACGAACGCCTGGATGAACCGTGCGCTGCGGGCGGCGACGCGCAGGTCGCACGCCAGCGCCAGCGACATCCCGGCGCCGGCGGCAACGCCGTTGACCGCGGCGAGCACCGGCTTCTCCATCGTCCGCATCGTGGTGATCACCGGCGCGTAGTGGTTGCGCAGCCGGGCCCGGACGTCGAGCTTGCCGGTGTGGGACGCGTCGCGCAGGTCGGCGCCGGCGCTGAACCCGCGTCCGGCGCCGGTCAGCACCAGGGCGCGGATGCTGTCGCTGTCGCGCGCCTCGATGAGGGTGGCGAGAAGCTCGTCGAGCAGCGCCGGGGTCAGCGCGTTGAGCCGCTCGGGCCGGTTGAGGGTGAGGGTCATCACGCCGGCGTCCTGCTGCACCAGGAGCGGCGAGGCGGTGGTCGCCATCGATCAGACCTCGCCGGCGCCGAGGAGGCGGAGCAGGCTGGTCAGCACGCTGCGTGGATCCCCGGTCCCGCTCGCCGTCTGGGCCAGCACGCCCAGGCCGGTGGCATGGATCAAGGCCGCCAGGTCGGCTGCCTCGATGGGGCCGTCGTAGTCGGCGACCACGCCGCCGATCCAACCGACCAGCCGCTGCTGGGTGGCGCGAGCGAGGTCGCCCTGCCCCGGCCCCTTGCCCTCACCGGGGAACTGGTGGATCAGCAGCATGAGCAGGTCGCGGTGCGGGTCGTCCTCGGACTCGAGCACCTCGACGAAGAGGCGGAAGACCCGGGTCAGCCGCGCCCGCCAGCCGGTGACCGGGGCGATGCTGGCCACGATCCGCTCCTGGAAGTCGGCCAGCGCCTCGGCCAGGACCGTCCGGAACAGGTGTTCCTTGTTCTCGAAGTACCAGTAGATCGCCCCCTTGGTCAGCCCACAGGCCTCGACGATCTCGCGGTTGCTGACCCCGGCGTAGCCGCGCTCGGCGAAGAGGCGGAGGGCGGTGCGGGCCAGACGCTCGCGGGTGGAGGCGACCGGGGAGGCGACGGCCATCGGCCCGCAGCATAGGGCGGTCGCGGCACCCGGGGTCGCCTCCGGGCCCTTCAAAGCTGGGGGGCCGCCGTCCTCGCCGAATCGGCCGAGCGCTGCAAGAAATCCCACCGCGAATGGTCATAACTGAGACAGGGGCAGTTCGTGGGGTGGCCAGGAGCGGTTGGAGGTTTCGAGGTGATGATGGACCTGCGAGAACGGGTCGCGATCGCCTTTATGGGGGTCAGCCTACTCGTCACGTTGGGGCTGGGCGGGGCCGTGGCCTACGAGCTCGGCCGGCCGGCCGGGGCCAGCACCGGCGCAGGCGGCACCGCCAGCACCGGTGCTGGGACCACCGACACCAGCGGCAGCGCCACGGTGTCCGGTCCCACCACCGGAAGTGGCACGGCGGGGACCTCAGGCACGGCGGGGACCTCCGGCACGGCCGGCCACGCGGTCGCGGGCGCCGGAGCCGCCAGGGCACCGGTCTCCAACGCCAGCATCGGCGTCGCCAACGGCGTCATCACCGTGGGCGGCACCTACGACGAGACCGGCGTCCTCGACGCCACCGTCGAGCGCGACACGGTGCGCGCCTACTTCAACCAGGTCAACGCTGCCGGTGGCGTCAACGGCTACAAGTTCCAGCTGATCGACTGCGACTCCGCCTACGACCCCACCCGCGGCCACCAGTGCTCGCAGCAGCTGCTCAGCGCCAACATCCTCGCCGTCGTCGGCTGGCTGTCGGCCAGCAGTGAGCAACCCGAGACGCCGTTCCTCACCTCGCACGGCATGCCCATCATCGGCGGCCTGGGGGTCCCGGCCGAGTTCACCGACTCGTCCTCGTATCCCTTGTCGATCGATCTCGCCAAGGGCGCCACCGGCCAGGGACTCCATGCCGCCGATATCAAGACCACCGACGGCAAGCCCATCCAGGCGCCCGGCGTGGTGGCCCTCAACACCAACTTCACCCAGCAGGTGTTGGACCATCTGCTCGCCGCCCTCCACTCCAAGGGCATCAAGGAGAAGGACGTCATCACCGTCGACGCGACCAAGCCGGACTACACGGATACGGTCATCAAGCTCCGCAGCGAAGGCGCCGACTCGATCATCGCCGGACTCGACCCCTTCTCCTACGCGCGCTTCTTCCAGGCGATGAAGCGGCAGAACTACAACATCCGCTTCTACGGCTCCGGCCTCGACAAGACCTCGGCCGAGAAGCAGTACCAGGACCAGGCTTTCACCACCGCGGAGTCGCTGACCCCGCTGGTCGAGCCGGTGGGCCACGAGAAGGACCCGGCGGTCGCCGAGTACCTCGGTGCGGTCCAGAAGTACTTCCCCCGCCAGATGGACGCACTCGATGTGTACTCGGAAGGTTCCTGGGTCGCCGCCAAGATCTTCGTCGAGGCGGTGAAGCGCATCAGCGGACCCGTCACCCGCCAGTCGCTGCTGGCCTCGCTCAACGGGATCAAGAACTTCCAGACGGGGTTAACCGTCCCGATCTCCTTCTCGGCCGGGGGTGCCCACGATCCCAACGGCTGCCTGCAATGGATCAGGCAGTCCGGTGGCACGTGGCAGACCTACTCCGGCTGGAACTGCTTCTAGGTCATAGGCGATGCTCGCTGACTTGCACTTGATCGCCCCATTGACGGTTCCTGGCCTGGCGCTCGGCGGCGTGTACGCGCTCGCGGCCACCGGGCTGGTGCTGATCTACCGCGTCTCCGGCGTGCTCAATTTCGCCCACGGTGCGGTGGCGATGTTCGCCACCTTCATCGCCTACCAGGTCTCGATCGTCGAGGGCCTGCCGGCGGTCGCTGGGCTGGTCGCGGCGTTGGTCGCCGGCGCGTTGATCGGCTTCATCATCGAGTACTTCACCATCCGTCCCCTCACCGGCCGGCCGGCCCTGACCAAGGTGGCGATCACCATCGGCTGGCTGCTGGTGCTGCAAACCGGGGCCGGCCTGATCTGGGGGGACACCAACTACCACCTCCCCGTCGAGGTGGCTCCCACCAATGGCTTCAACATTCCGATTGTCAACGTGATCGTGGGCTTCGATCAGCTGACCATCTTCCTGGTGGCGATCGGGCTCTCGCTGGGTGTCGCCGCCGTGCTGAAGTACACCACTCTGGGAGCGTCGATGCGGGCGGTCGCCGATGATCCCGCTTCCGCCCGACTGTGGGGCATCAACGTCAACCGGGTCACCGCCGCTTCCTGGATGATCGGCTCGGCCATGGCAGCGGTGGCGGGCGTGCTGATCACGCCGCTGATCAACTTCAACACCTACTCGCTCACCCTCATCGTCATCTACGCCTTCACCCCGGCGCTGATCGGCCGGCTGATCAGCCTGCCGTGGACCCTGGTCGGCGCGATCGCGCTGGGCCTGGCGCAGCAGTGGCCCACCGCCTTCACCTCCAACGGCGGTATCAACGAGGTGGCTGCGTTCGTCCTGGTGCTCATCGCCCTGGTGGTGATCTACCGTCCAGGCGTTGGAGGCGCCCGCCTCCGGCTGCGTGCCGCATGATCAGCGCTGCCCGTCTGCGCCGCTCCCTCGTCCTTGTCGGCATCGCCGCGGCCGTGGTGCTTCCGGCGCGCCTGTCGGCCTTCGATCAGGACCAGGCCGCGCTGGCGGCGATCACCGGGATCCTGGTGATCTCCGTCGTGCTGCTGTCCGGTTACGTCGGCCAGATCTCCTTCTGCCAGTTCTCCTTTGCCGCCATCGGTGCCTTCACCACCGGGGCGTTGGTCGATGGCCACGGATGGAACTTCTGGCTGGCCATGCCGGTCGGCGTTGTGGCCGCCGCCGGCGTCGGGGTGCTGGTCGGCATCCCTGCCCTCCGTCTGACCGGACTGCTGCTCGCGGTGCTGACCGTCGCCGTCGCCCTCTTCTTCGACAACTTCGTGCTCGCCACCAACACCTGGCCGGCGTTCTCGGGTGGCTCCACCCAGTGGCATCCCCACAAGCCCTCGCTGCTCGGCCAGCAACTGACCGGCGAGTACTCCTTCTATCTGTTCACCCTGGTCGTCCTGCTGCTGGTCGTCGCTCTGGTCTGGAACCTGCGCACGGGCAAGGTCGGTCGGGTGCTGCGAGCGGTGCGCGACTCCGAGCTGGCCGCCGGCACCATGGGCCTCAACGTCACCGCCTGGAAGCTGGCCGCCTTCGGCCTTTCTGCCGCTATCGCCGGTCTGGCCGGATGCCTGATCGCGGTCGCCAACGAGTCGGTGAGCGCCGGCTCGTTCGACTTCCTCCACTCCGTGCAGATCATCGCCATCGCTACGGTGTGGGGCGTCGGTTCGCTGGCCGCGGCGGGATTGGGTGGCATCTTCTTCGTCTATGGGCCGGAGCTGCTCTCCAAGACCCCGCTCTCGGCCAAGTGGTTCCCGCTGCTGGTCGGCGCGGCACTGGTCGTCCAGCTCGTCTACACGCCCGAGGGAATCGTTGCCAAGACGCAGGCCGACATCGCCCATCTGCTGCATCGCCGCACGCGCGTTCCGGTGGCCGACACGTCGATGGTGGAGGCCGCCTGATGGCGCTCCTCGAGATCACCTCGGTCTCCAAGCGCTTCGGCGGCGTGCAGGCGCTGGAGGATGTCACCTTCGAAGTCCGCGAGGGCGAGATCCTCGGCCTGATCGGGCCCAACGGCGCCGGCAAGACCACCATGTTCAACATCGTCTCGGGTGTCTTCGAGGCCGACCAGGGTCACGTGCGCTTCCGCGATCAGGACCTTCGTGGACTGCGTCCGCACCGCCGCGCTCGGATGGGCATCGCCCGCACCTTCCAGAACCTCCAGCTCTTCCAGCGGATGACGGTGCTGGAGAACCTGATGGTTTCGGTCGACGCCTTCGCCCGCCGCGGCCTGCTCGCCGACGCATTGCGGCTCCCGGTGGCGCGATTCGAGGAGAAGCGGGCGGACGAGCGAGCTCAGAGCTTGCTGTATTTCCTGGGTATCGGCCACACCGCCAACACGCTGGCCGGTGATCTCCCCGTCGGCCTGCAGCGCCGGGTGGAGCTGGGTCGGGCCCTCGCCCTGCGCCCCACCCTGCTCCTCCTCGACGAGCCTGCGGCCGGTCTCGACGCCCGTGAGACCGTTGACCTGGCCTCGACGCTGCGCCGGATCCGCGATCGCTTCAAGCTGACGATGCTGCTCGTCGACCACGACATGGCCCTGGTGATGCGCGTGTGCGAGCACATCTACGTCCTCGACTTCGGGCGGCTGATCTCCGAGGGGGCACCGGAGCAGATCCGCGAGGACGCGACGGTGATCCGCGCCTATCTCGGGGAGGCGGCCTGATGTCGCTGCTCAGCGTCCGCGGTCTGCGCACCGGCTACGCCGGCATCCCGGTGGTGTTCAAGGTCGACCTCGAGGTCGAGGAGGGCGAGGTCGTCGCTCTGCTCGGCGCCAACGGTGCCGGCAAGACGACGACGCTGCGAGCGATCTCGGGAATGATCCGGGCGATGTCCGGCGAGATCAGCTTCGCCGGGGAGTCGATCGCCAACCGCTCCGCGGACCGCATCGCCCGGCGCGGCCTGGTGCATGTTCCCGAGGGCCGCGGCATCTTCCCCTCGCTCGGGGTCGAGGAGACGATGCGGTTGGCGGCGGCGATGGCGGGAGTGTCGCGTGCAGCCGCCGGCGAGCGCATCGACGAGGTCTACACCACCTTCCCCAAGCTGGCGGAACGGCGTTCCCAGGCGGCCGGTACGCTGTCGGGCGGCGAGCAGCAGATGCTCACCCTGGCGCGCGGCATCATCGCCCGGCCGCGACTGCTGCTCATCGACGAGATGTCGCAGGGACTGGCCCCGACCATCGTGGCCGACCTCTTCCAGCTGGTCGCCACCTTTCCGCGACGCGGCACGTCGGTGCTTCTGGTGGAGCAGTTCGTCGGCCAGGCGCTGAGCGTGGCGAGCCGCGCCTACGTGCTGGAGAAGGGCGAGATCACCTTCGCCGGGAGGGCGGCCGACCTCGCCGCCGACGAGAGCTTCGTGCGCGGGTCCTACCTTGGCGACGTCACCGTCGAGGTGGAAGAGGTCGGCAGGCGGCGCCGCTGGCAGGACTCGGCCGCTGCCGGCGCGGAGAAGGCGCGCGAGGGGATCGCCGCGACCCTGCCGCCGGTGATGCGGCGTGCCCTCGAGGAACTCTCGGAGCGCGACGGGGTCCCCGTGTCCGAGCTGATCCGTCAAGCCCTGCAGGAGAACGGCGCGACTCCTTCGGAAGCCGCGACCCCCACCCCGTCGGGAGGAACCAGAGGTGGCACGTGATCGCCGCCCGGTCCGCCGGGCAGTCACCGTTGGTGCGGGATTGGTGGTGCTTCTTGCCGCCCTCGATGTGGCGACGCTGCGCAGCACCGCCAGTGCCAACGTCAACTTCGACGTGACCAACGCGACCATCAACGCCGGCGCTGATTACGTCGTCTACTTCAACGGCGCCTTCCCCAACTGGACTCCGGGCCTCGCCGCCAGCTACATCCCACTCGCCCACAGCCACATTGACAACGCTCCCTTCGCCGAGGGCACCGCCAGTCCCGGTGATACCGGCCCAGCCGGCCAGACCGCGGTCGCCACCGTTCTGAGCAAGACCCAGCCGCAGTACGCGGAGCAGAAGTACCCGCCCGGCGCCGCAAAGCCGGCAACGTTCGGCTCGCCGGGCGGCCCCTACGCTGAGGCCTCCGCCGGCGCGACCAAGGCCAGCTCCCTGGCCAGCGCCGGCGGAAACACCGCATCCGGACAGTCGAGCGCCGCGTCGGCGCAGTCGGTGAGGATCGCCGCCTTCAACGCCGCCTTCAGCGCCTGGCGGGCCCGCTTCCTCACCCCACAGGCGGCCGCCGCGCATCCCCAGGTGGTCGCCAGCGCTGCGAATCCCGATGGCACCGACGGTGACACCGCCAGCAGCTCGGTGACCCTTGACGCGGCGCAGGGGCTGATCGCGAGCGGCGACTCCCGAGTGCAGAACGCCAGCTTCGGTGGCGGCGCAGTCGACTTCCACGATGTCCACACCGCCGTCACCATCATCAATTCCGGCACCCCCAAGGCCACCATCACCGTCAACGTGGGCGACGTCACCGTCGGCGGTGCGCCCGCCTCGGTCGGCAAGGATGGGCTCACAGTTGGCCCGAACACCGTGCCCCTCGACCAGCTTCAACAGGCCAATCAGCAGCTCAACCAGATCCTCGCCGCCGCCGGTCTCACCATCACCGAGGTGGCCCCAGACATCAAGACCTCGACGGCGCAGGAGACGGTCACCGCCACCGGAGTCCGGGTGTCCGAGACCCAGCCAGGGCCACCGCAGCAGACCGTCCAGCACACCCTCGGCTACGTCTTTGCCGACAACCTGGCGGTGCCGTCCGCGGCTGCGGTCGACCTCGGCGGTCTGGGTGCCGGCTCGCTGGGTGGCAGCGGCCTGGCGACCGGCTCCGGCTATGTTCCCGGCACCGAGGGTTCGCCGGCGACGCTGGGCTCGCCAGGATCTCCCGGCACCACCGCGCCAGGCACGACGACGGCGCCACCGGCCGGCAAGAGCTCTCTGCCGGCAGCGCCCGCCTCGTCGCTGATCAAGAACAAGCCGCTCTGGCTGCTGCTCCTCTACTTCATGTGGCAGTCGCTGTTGGTGGGCACGCTGTGTAGCATCTGGTGGTGGCGCCACGGTGGCGCCATGGCCAAGGCGGCGGCGACATGAGCGCGGTCGCGCGGCGCTTCGGCCGCCTCTCCGACGGGCTCGCCGGCTGGCGCACCACGGTGGCGGCTCGGGAGGCGAGGGCGATCTGCCCGGTCGACTCCTGGCCGTTCCGGCCGCGCTATACCGACGGTCACTGCCCGCTCTGCGGCTGGGAGGCTCCCGGGGTGATCGCCTTCGCCCCGCTGTCGCGGCGCATCGGCACCTTCGGCTGGATGGTCGTCGGTATGTTCGCCGCCTCGATGGCGATGAGCGCGCTGGTGCTGGTCACTTACTTCCGCTCCTAGCGCGGAGCTCGCGCCGGACCCGGACTCGCGAGCCCGCCGCACGGCGGCGGCACGGTTCAGGCTTCGCCCAGCCTACGCAGGAGCTCGAAGGTGTAGATGCCGGTGTTGTGGCCGTCGGCCCACACCGCGTTGAGCCCGTACATGCCGACCAGCGAGATGTCGGCGAGCTCGTCCTCGCCGGGATGCAGCTCGGGGTCGACGGCGAAGCGCCCCGGTCTGCCGAACTCGCCGGAGCAGACCGCGCAGGGACAGGCGAGCCGCAGGCCGGCGAAGCCGATGCGCTGCACCGCGTCGTCGCCCCAGGTGATCACCAGCGCCCGCCCCACCTCGTCGTAGGCGAACTGTGTGGGCTGCAGGCGCGCGTCGGACTCCTCCGGCATGGCCTCGAGGATACGGGGACCGGCGCTGCCGCCGGGTGCGTCGGCACCGACGGCCATGCCCACTCGCCGCTGGCGTGCGCCCCCGACGCTCAGCGGCGCTTGCGCCGGTACCAGCTGAGGAGTGGCATCACCGCGAGGGCGGTGAGGGGAAGGAGCCCGCGATTCGGCCCGGTCGCGGTGTTCGGCAGCGAGGTGGCGGCCGTGGTGGCGCCGACCGATCCGGCGGCAGCGGGGCGGCAGTCCTTCCCCGTCAGGCCGGGCCCCCGGTTCTGCTGGATGAAGATCGGCAGGCTGGTGGCTCGAAGACCGCCGCTCGCCGGGTCGAGCACGGTGGTGTCGCCGCTGGCGATGATCACGCAGCCGTTGGCGTCGACGCTGTTGGTGAAATAGTCGCCGAGGCGGCGGTCCTGGCCGGTGGCCACGCAGGTGGTGCCGCTGTCACAGATGCCGCCTTCGTGGATCGCCCGGCCCGAGGCGTTGGTGACGGTGATCTGACGCCCCGGACTGGTGGCGTTGCCGATGTGGGCTTCGTAGATGAAGGTCTTGACGCCCGGCACCGGCTGGCCGTTGTACAGGTCGCAATCGGGGTCGACCATCCTGTCCATCTGGTACCAGACCACAGAGACATTGCCGGCGGTGCCGGCGACGCTCCACGGCCACAGGACCCGGGCGCTGCCCTGGCTGGCAAGGCTGATCGGAGTCGAGAACTGCCACTGCCCGGAACCGACGTGCTTGCCGGCGACGAACATGATGTGGTTGGGCAGCGGGGTGGGACCGCCGCCGACCAGCGGCTGCGACTGGGCGGTATTGCATCCGCCGGTGCCGTTTGCGTCGCGCTCATCGGTGTCCCAGGCGAAGTAGATGTTCTCGGCGCTGTCCATCGAGATGAGCAGGGGAGCGCCGAAGGGGGAGTAGACAGTGGTGGGGTGGACGACCTCCACCGGCTGGAACGTCTGACTCCCGCCGCTGAAGGCGGCGGCGGCGTTGGCGAGCCGGCTGATGCCGACGCCAACCGTGCCGTCGGCGTGGTGGAACACCGCGGGCTCGATCACACTGCCGTCGACCCGGTCGTAGACGAGCTTGCCGAAGCCCGAGTAGCCGCTCTTGCTGTCGAAGTTCTGGTTGTCGCTGATGCCGGTGCCGCTGCAGCTGTCGCCGTAGTTGCTGCTGTGGAAGAGCTGGTGGCCACCTCCGGTGTCGGTGTCGGTGGTCATGAACAGCTCGCCGGCCTTGCCCCCGGCCAGCCAGGGACGGTCACCCTCATGGCACTGCGGGTTGCCGTGAGGCCAGGTCTTGCCGCCGTCCTGAGACGAGAAGACCGAGTCGTTGGCCAGGTCGATGCCGGTGTTGTAGATGCTCCCCGACGTGTCCTCGCTCAGGTCGGGATCACTGAAACCGGTGTAGCGGAGCCCCTCGTCGCGAAGCTGCCAGCTCGCGCCGTGGTCGTCGGAGGTCCAGATCCAGACGTGATTCTTGTAGCAGTCGGCGGTGGTGAGCCCGGGGCAGAGGAACTGGACGATGGAGTTGCCGGCGAAACCCTCGCGGTCGAGGTGGGTGGTCCCCTCGTGGGCGGTGTAGACGAGGTCGCCGAACTTGGTGCTGTGGATGATGCCGGGCTCGCCGCCCGCCCGCGCCTTGTCGACGTAGGTGGGAGCGGCGAAGCCGACCTGGCCGGCGGCACCGGCGCTGCCCACCTGGCCGAGGGTGGCCAGGCCGGCAACCCCGGCCAGACCGGCGGCGGCCCACCGGGCGCGCCGCCCGCTCATTCCCTTCGCAGCTCTCATCACACCTCCGCCGGCTGCCCGCCCCCCTAGGGAGAGACCCCGCGCGGCAGGTCGGCGTTGCATGGCCGGCCCGCTATCCTCGCCTGCGCCGTGAAGATCCTGATCCTGGCGCCCTTCGACGCCGGCGAGCTGGACCAGCTTCGCCGGGTCGCCGAGGTGGTCCACGAGTCGTGGATCGAGCACCGGCAGATGCTGGCCCCGGTCGACCTCGCCGCCCGCCTCGTCGACGGCGGCTTCGATGTCGTCGCCGTCGAGGCCGAGTTCGTCACCCGTGAGGTGATGGAGACGGTCCCGGGTCTGCGGGTGGTCGCCTCGGCGCGAGGCAAGCCGGTCAACATCGACATCGAGGCGGCCACCGAGCTGAGCCGGGTGGTGCTGCAGACACCGGGCCGCAACGCCGAGTCGGTCGCCGACCTCTGCCTGGGGATGATCCTCGACCGCGTTCGCCACATCTGCGCGGCGTCCGAGTTGGTGCGACAGGGTGGGTGGGTGTACTCGCTCGACGACCAGACGCTGATGCCCTACCTGCGTTTTCGCGGCCGCGAGCTGGGCAGCCTCACCTTGGGATTGCTGGGACTTGGCGCGGTCGGCCGGGCGGTGGCGCGCCGGGCGCGTGCCTTCGGCATGCGCGTCATCGCCACCGACCCCTACCAGCGGGACGATGTCTTCCACGCCGAGGGGGTGTCGCGGGTCGACCTCGACGGGCTGCTCGGCGAGTCCGACATCGTCAGCATCCACGTCGAGCTCACTCCCGAGACCACCGGCCTGCTCGATGCGGACCGCCTTCGCTCGATGCGTCGCGGTGCCATCCTGGTCAACACCGCGCGCGCCAAGGTTGTGGACCAGGCGGCGATGGTGGAGCTGCTGCGCAGCGGCCATCTCGGTGCTGTCGCCCTCGACGTCTTCCATCCCGAGCCGATCCCGGCCGACCACCCACTGCTCAACGAGCCGCGCGCCCTGCTGCTTCCCCACATCGGCGGCGCCACCGACGATGTGGTTCGCCATCACTCCCGGATGATCCGTGAGGACCTCGAGCGGCTGATGCGCGGCGAACGGCCGGTGCACTGCGCCAATCCACAGGTGCTCGACGCGGTCGGTCCCATGGGGTGAGCGACTCGCTGGTGCTGGTTCTCGACGCGGGTGGCTCCAGCCTGCGCGCCACCCTCGTCGACCGGCAGGGACTCTGCGTCGCTCGGGCCGCGGTGGCGACTCCCCATATCGAGGACGTGCCGCTGATCGGTCGCCGCTGGGACCCCGCGGTTCTCTGGGACGCCGCCTGCCGAGCGGTGCGCGAGGTCCTCCCCGCCGCCGCCGGTGGAGCGGAGGATGTCAGCGCGGTCGCCACCACCGGGCAGCGGCTTGCCTGCGCCTTTCTGGACGCCGCCGGCGAGACCCTTTACGTCGGTCCCAACGTTGATGCCAGAGGAGTCATGAACGCCTGGGTGGTGGACGAGGCGGCCGGTGCGGCGCTGTACGACCGCACCGGGCGCGGCCTGGCACTGCTCTTCGCCCCGGCGCGGCTGCTCTGGTTCCGTGACGAGCAGCCCGAGCTCTTCGCGCGGGTGAAGGCCATAGTCGGCCTCGGCGACTGGCTGGGACAGCGGCTCAGCGGCGAGGCCGCGGTCGCCGTCACCAGTGCCGTCGAGCTGCTCGCTCACGACGTGTACCAGGACCGGCCGCTCGACGAGATGTGGCAGCGCCTCGGAGCCGACCCGCGTTTGCTGCCCCCGGTGCGTCCGGCGGGAAGCGTGCTGGGCACGGTGCACGTCGCCGCCGCCGCCAGCACCGGACTGCGACCCGGCACCCCGGTGGCGGTCACGGTTCCGGACTCGATGGCGGCGCTGCTCGGGTCGGGTGCGTGGCGGGTGGGAAGCACCCTGATCCTCGCCGGTTCGACCATGCCGGTGCTCGCATCCGCGGATCGACCGCGCGCAGACCCCACCCGTCGCACCTGGACGGGACGCCATCCCATCGCAGGCCTCGGGGTGAACGAGAGCAACGCCGGCACCACCGGCTTCGGCTGGGCGTGGACGGTTGAGCGGCTGGTCGGCGACGCCGCCGGGCTGTGTGGCGACGCCGCCTACGCGCGTGCCGAGGAGCTGGCGGGCCGGGCTCCCCCCGGCTCGCGCGGGGTGGTGAGCTTCGCCGGCGGGGCCAGCGTCATGCACGCCACCCAACCGTCGAGCTTCCTGCCCCGCGTCCACGCGATTCTCTGGCCATCGCCGGTCATCAGCTCGGAGGTCGGCGCCGCCGAGGTGCTGCGCAGCACTCTGGAGGCCATCGCCTACAGCGCCCGCGTCAACCTCGAGCAGGCCGAGGCGGCGCGCGGGGGCGAGCCCGGTCCGGTGGTGCTCACCGGTGGCATGGCGCGCGGCGCGCTCTTCCGCCGCATCCTTGCCGACGTGCTGGGGCGGGAGCTGACGGTGGTGACCAGCGACGCCACCGCCGTGGGGGCGGCGATGTGCGGCGCGGTCGCTGCCGGGGATCACGGCTCGCTGGAAGCGGCGGCCGGGGCGATGGAGGCGGCGGGGGAGACGCTGCGCCCCGACGCCACCGACGCCGCGGCGTACGCGGCCGGCTACCACGACTGGCGGATGCACTACGACAAACTGCACTCTTTGTAGCGCTGCCGGCGGCGACGACGGCCGGGCTGGACGAGGAGATCGGTGTGGCGCACGAGGAACAGCGGGATCAGGTCATCTGGGCGTGTCGCGAGCTCGCCCGCCTGGGTCTCACCGCCGGCACCGCCGGCAACGTCAGCGTGCGCATCCCCGAGTCGAACCTCATCGCCGCCTCGCCGAGCAGCGTGCGGTACGAGACCATGCGGGTCGAGGACGTCTGCGTCGTCGACGTCGACAGTGGCGACCTGATCGAGGGGGAGCGCAACCCCACCAGCGAGCTGCTGATGCACCTCGCCGTGCACCGCGCCCGGCCTGACGACGTCGGCGCCGTGATCCACGCGCACTGCGTCCAGGTGACCGCCCTCTCGCTGCTCGGCCGTGACATCCCGCCGATCATGGACGAGCAGGTGGCCATCCTCGGCGGCGAGGTCAGGCTGTGCCCCCACTCCCTGCCGGGCAGCCAGGCGCTCGCCGACGCCGTGGTCGAGCATCTCGGTGATCGCCGCGCGGTGATGCTCGCCCACCACGGCATGCTCGGCGTTGGGCGCGACGCGGTGCAGGCGATCACCGTCTGTCACATGACCGAACGCCTCGCCCAGATCATGCTCGCTGTCATCCCTCACGGCGAGCCGAGCGTCATCCCCGCCGAGGTGCAGGAGCTGGAGCGGATCTACTACGACATACAGGTGCGTCGGAAGGTCGGGCGGCGAACGTCTTCGTAGCGCCGGGTGGGGGCGGGGGACCCAGCGCTCCGCGGCACGCGGCCGACGCCTACCGGCGTCGACTCGCTCGGCGCGGACGCGGCTGCACGCCGCGCCGCGACGGCCGCTGTGCGCTGCGTCCCCCGCCCCCACCTGAGCCAAACACGACTGTGGTTCTGGCGACCTCCTCCTGAGGCCAAGAGCGATTGCAGCGTGGGTGCGATGCAGGCCGGCCTCAGCGGCTCGCGGTGCTCTGTAGGTTCAGCGCCACAGCTTCACGAATGAGGTTCTTCAGTGCGCCTTCGTCAATGCGGTCACGTTCCTTGATGTCGATGGCACGCCTGACCTTTCCGTCAAGGCTGGAGTTGAATAGACCTGAAGGATCGTTCAACGCAGCGCCCTTGTGGAATGTCAGCTTGATCACGTTCTTGTAGGACTCACCAGTACAGATACCCCCGTGGTGGGACCAGACCGGTGTTCCGGGGTTCGTGGGTTTCACCCACTTCCACTCCTCGACGATATCGGGGTCCGCTTCCTTGATGATTCCTCGCACCTTGCTGAGCGTCGTGCCGCGCCAATCGCTCAGCTCCCTGATCCTCTTGTCTATCAGTTTGGAAGCATTCGTCTCGTTATTTGCCATTTGGTATTCCCTACGCAGTTGCCGGCAGCTCAGGTAAGGCTCATTGCTGAGGGCCAAGCCCATTCGCACCGTGGATGCGAAGCAACTCTGCCTCAGCGGAGCACCGGTCAAAGAGCTTGGTGCGACAAGGGACGGCGTGCACGAAGAGGGTGGAGGCAGCGATGTGCCCCTCCACCCGCCAAGGTAGCGACGTGGTCCCGTTTACTCCCGTGGCGGTTGCCCCGAGTCGGAGCGGCTATCCGAAGAACGTCTGCAGCTTCATGGCGAGCCCCATGTCGCCCTTGATCTTGAGCTTGCCGCTCATGAAGGCCATGGTGCCGTCGAGCTTGCCGGTGCGCAGGCCGACGAGGTCGCCGGCGGACATGGTGAAGGTGACGTTGGGATTCTCGACCGCGCCGGGACCGGCTTCGCCGCTGCCGTCCTGGAGGACGATGTGATAGGGGCCGCCGCCGTCGCCGGTGAGGTCGAAGAGATAGGCGGCGTTGGTGCCCGCAACCTTCTGAGGATCCGCCCGGAGGCGGTCGTTGAGCTCGCTGAACACCTGCTGCGCGGTCTGGAAGTCGTCGGTCGCCAAGGGTCCTCCTCCTCGCGTGTGCGGCGATCGCCGCCCGGGGTCGACCAGGGAGTGTAGTCAGTCGGTCAGAGGGTGAGCACGAGCTTGCCGATGTTCTCGCCCGCCTCCATGATGCGGTGTGCCTCGGCGGCCTGCTCCAGCGGCAGGATGCGGTCGATAACCGGGCGCAGCGACCCGTCGGCGAAGCCGGCCATCGCCGTGCGGGCGAACTCGGCCACGATCGCCGCCTTCTGCTCCAGCGGGCGGTTGCGCAGCATGGTGGCGATCAGCGTCCCTCGCTTGCGGAGCAACCCGTTGAGGTCGATCTCGGCACGAACGCCCCCCTGCATGCCGATGATCACCAGCCGGCCGTCGGGGGCGAGCGCCTGCAGGTTGCGCTCGAGGTAGCTCGCCGCCATCACATCCAGGATGACATCGGCGCCGCGACCGCCGGTGAGCTCCTGCACGCGGGTGACGAAGTCCTCGGCTCGGTGGTTGATGCCGGCCTCGGCGCCCAGTTCGAGGGAGCGTTCCAGCTTCTCCTTCGACCCGGCGGTCACCAGCACCCGGGCGCCGGCCCGGCGCGCCACCTGGATGGCCGCGGTGCCGACGCCACCGGCGCCGCCATGGATGAGCACCACCTCGCCGGGCTGCAGCCGGGCGCGGGTGATCAGGTTGTCGTGAGCGGTGATGAACACCTCGGGAATCGCGGCGGCCGGCACGATGTCGACGGCTGGCGGGACCGGCATCAGCTGCCCGGCCGGAACCGCCACCAGCTCGGCGTAACCGCCGCCGCTGAGCAGGGCGCACACGCGATCGCCGGCCTGCCAATCGCGCACGCCGTCGCCGACCCTGTCGACCACTCCCGACGCCTCGAGGCCGAGAATGTCCGGCGCCCCCGGTGGGGGCGGATAGAGCCCCATCCGCTGCAACAGGTCGGCGCGGTTGACCGCGGTGGCGGCGACGCGCAGCAGCACCTCGCCCGGTCGCACCTCCGGTTCGGGCGCCTCGACCGCCACCAGCACCTCCGGCCCCCCGGGCGCGGAGGCGCGGATCGCCCTCACGCCGAGTTGGCGATGCCGACGACCGGCAGGTTGAGCCGCTTGCCTCCCATGGAACCGTAGAACTGGGCGTCGCCGAAGCTGAAGATGCCACCGTCGCTGGCCACCATCCAGTAACCCTGACCGTCACTGGTGGTGGCGATGCCGACCACCGGCGCAACCAGGTGGAGGTTGCCGGCGGAGCCGAAGAACTGGGCGTTGCCGAAGGCGAAAATGCCGCCGTCGGAGGCCACCAGCCAGTAGCCGCCGCCGTCCGGCGTGGGGGCGATGCCGACGATGGGCTGGTTGAGGCTGAGGTTGCCGGTGGAGCCGAAGAACGCGGCGTCGCCGAAGGCGAAGATCCCGCCATCACTGGCCACAAGCCAGTAGCCACCGCCGCTGGGGGTCGCGGCGATGCCGACGATCGGCCGGTTGAGCCGCTTGGCGCCCGTCGACCCGTGGAAGCGGGCGCTGCCGAAGCTGAAGACGCCGCCGTCGGAGGCCGCCAGCCAGTAGCCGGCGCCGTCGGCGGTGGCGGCCATCCCCACCACCGGCGCCACCAGCCGCAGGTTGCCGGTGGAACCGCGGAACGAGGCGTTGCCGAAGGTGAAGATCCCGCCGTCGGAGGCCACCATCCAGTAGCCGCCGTGATCCGGCGTCGCCCTCATGCCGACGATCGGTTTGTTGAGCGCGATCTTGCCGGTCGAGCCGTAGAAGGGCGCGTAGCCGAAGCTGAAGATGCCACCGTCGGAGGCCACCATCCAGTACCCCTGGGGTGCGCCGCAGGCCACGTCGTGGTCGACGGTGTCGCTCCACTGCACCAGCACCACCACCCCGCCGGTGAAGGCGTGGGTCGGATCACAGAAATCGCCGGCGCCGGCCAACCCATAGCGGGGGTTGCTCCGTGAGTAGGTCTCTGCGTACCAGGCCGGGACCCCGGGACGGTAGCTGGGGCCGGCGATCTTGGCCCACATCTCGTTGATGGAGTAGATCCCGGCGCTGAGCTTGTGCGACGCCATGTAGTCGAGCGCCGCCTGGATCACCCGCGCGTTGAGGGTGAAGGCGTCGGGGTTGGCCGCCGGATCGGCCCAGGAGTTGGCGGTCTCGACGTCGAGCCACCAGGTGCCGGGGTGCGCTCCCTGCGAGGCCGCGTAGGCGACCGCGTCCGCGGCGGCGTTCCAGCCGTAGTTGTAGGCGGTGCAGGGGTTCTGTGGTGGCTGGCTGGGATCGCAGTTGCCCGCCGGCCCGCTGAGCGCGTGCTGCTGGAAGAACGCCGCACTGCGCGCGCTGATGCTGGGATCCACGTAGTTGACGTTCATGTAGACGGTGGGAGCGATGCCGGCTCCCTGGGCCCAGGCCCACTCGGCGGCGAAGCAGCCGTGTGCCCCGTTCTGGTTGAGGAAGGCATCGTTGGGGTCGTTGTGGGTGAAGGCCATGCCGCCGTTGACGCCGACGATGCCGAAGGTCTGCGGCTGTGGAAACGAGTTGGGGCACTGCGGGTACGAGATGTCGTTGCCGAGCCCGCCGTTCGGGTAGGTGGTGGCGGCGCGGGCGACGGTCGCCGGCGCTGCGGGGATCGCCACGGCGACGGCCACGATGGCAGCAACGAGCGCGGGCGCGCGGCGCAGGCGGCGGGTCATCCTGGTTCCTCTGGGGCGGCGGCGCGCGGCGGGGCCGCGCTGGCGGTGACGGAGGCGGGCGGACGGACGACCGGATGATCGACGCCGCATCGACGCGGTCGATCATCGGAGGGGGTGGCCCTTGCGCCGGAGTGTATCCGAGGTCCGGGCGCTGTGACGCCGCCGATTACCGGTGAGCCCGCGTCTCCATCCGCCAATCGGGAGGTGGTGGGGGAGGAGGCGGCGGCGGTGGCGGCGGCTCGGCGAGCCCGGTCACCGCCCCGTTGACAGGTGCTCCCACCGGTGCGTAGGACGGCTGCCCCGTGAAGCTGATCACCCCGCCGCCGGCAAGGGCGAGCCGGTACCCGCTGCCGTCGGCAGCCCGGCTGATGCCGACCACCGGCGTTGCCAGTCCACCTCCGCCGGCGCTGCCCTGCCAGCGAGCGCCGCCGTAGGCGAACACCCCGCCGTCGGCGGAGGCCAGCCAGTAGCCGTTGCCGGAGGCGCTGACGGCGATGCCGACAATTGGCGCCGCGAGCCCGCCCGCGCCCAGCGAGCCGTGGAAGACGGCGTCGCCGTAGGTGAAGACGCCCCCGTCGGAAGAGACGAGCCAGTAGCCGTTGCCGGAGGCGGTGGCGGCGATGCCGACGATCGGCGCCGCCAGGTCCAAGCCGCCGAGAGAGCCATGGAAGGCGGCGTCGCCGTAGGTGTACACACCGCCATCCGCGGTCGCCAGCCAGTAGCCGTTGCCCGAGGCGGTAACGGCGATGCCGACGGCCGGTGCCGGTGGCCCGTTCGCGCCGAGCGAGCCGTGGTAGGCGGCGTCGCCGTAGGCGAAGACCCCGCCGTCGGCCGACATCAGCCAGTAGCCATTGCCCGATCGCGTGGTGGCGATGCCGACCAGCGGCGCGTTCAGACGCTGATCGCCGGCCGAGCCCCGGAAGGGAAGCGCCGCGGCGAAGACCCCGCCATCGGCGGTCACGAGGTACTGCCGGATCGAGCCACCGCAGGCGTAGTCCCCGTCCACCGGAGCCGGGTACTGCACCAGCCACACCGGACCACCGGTGAACGACTGCGCCGCTGAGCAGTAGGAGGGGGTGGCCTCGAGACTCGCTGGCCCAGCGACCCAGGCCGGCAGCCCGTTGCGGATGCCACCGGTGATCGACGCCCACATGAACGCGGCGGAGTAGACGCCCACGGTCACGCCATGGTGTTGCAGGGCGGCGATGGCGCCGTTGATCACCGCGTTGTTGAGGTTGACGTCGTCCGCCCAGTTGTTGCCGGTCTCGACGTCGAGCCACCAGATGCGAGGTGCGACCCGCTGCGACGCCGCGTAGGCGATTGCGTCCTCGGCGGTGTTGCTTCCGTAGTTGTAGGCGAGGCAGCCGAGGTCACCGTCACCGCAGAGCCCGGCCGGCCCCACCCCGCCGTGTGCCGCAGCGTCGGCGGGGCTGTAGTCGAGGTTGAAGTAGGCGTCCACCTCGGGCCGGAAGCCTCGGGCCCAGGCGGCCTCGGCGCCCAGGCACGCGTTCTGGGTGAACGGCCGTCCGTGGGTGACGCCGACGATGCCGAAGGCGACGGGGGTGCTGGGCAGTCCGGTGCACTGGGGATAGGAGATGTCCTGGCCCAGCGCGCCGGCGGCGTAGGGAGGACCGCCGGTCGCAGTGGTTGTCGTGGGGCGCGATCCAGCGCCGGCGGTGACGAGGACTGCTGCTGCAGCGGCGGAGAGAACGTGTGGCCAGACTATCAATGGACGCCGGGACCGGAGTGTAGAGGACGCCGGGTGCGCACAACCTCAATTCATCGATCTTTTCCGTATCGCTCACTGCACTGTGCACGCTGATGTCACAAGTGACGACAACTCACGCGCCCGTCTCTCCTGACAGCGACGTGGGCAGCTTGTCTCAGCGCGGTCGCAGTCGCTCGTGCATCGCATTGAGGAATCGCGCGCGCGCGCGACGGAGATGCTCGGCCTGGGCGACGTCGACCGACGAGAAGCGAACCGGCTGGCCCGGGCGCAGCCGGCCCAACCGCGGCACGTCGACGGAGATGACAGTGGCGATCTTCGGATATCCGCCGGTGGTGCCTCGGTCGCAGAGCAGAGCGATCGGCTGGCCGCTGCCGGTCACCTGGATGGAACCGGTGACGCAGGCGTCGGAGGCGATCTCGGTGGTGGTGGCCGGCAGCGGCGGTCCCACCAGGCGCAGACCGACGCGGTCCGAGCGCGGCGACACGGTGTAGGCGGAGGCGAGCAGGGAGGCCAGGGCGGCGGGGGAGAAGAGGCCGTCCTGCGGACCGAGGACGACTCGCAGCGGTTCGCCGCTGGAGGCGGTCGCGGGAACGGCATCGAGCCGCAGATCGGGACCCGGCGGTGCCTCGTCGAGCCGCACGGGCAGCTCGTCGCCGGCGCGAAGCGCGCGTCCCGACATGCCCCCGATGCCTCCGCGAAGATACGTCGACGAGCTCCCCAGCACCGGGTCGATCGCGAGCCCACCGCTGACCGCCAGGTAGCAGCGCAGACCGGAGCGGACCGTGCCGACGCGGAGCCGCTGGCCGCGTCGCAGGGTCTGCGCCGACCACGCCGGCAGCGGGGGGCCGGCCTCTGCCTCGATCACGGCATCGGCGTCGCCGCCGAGGGCGACGCGCACCGAGGTGCAGGCGACCTCGAGACGCGGTCCCCGTCCGGTCACCTCGAGGACCGCGGCGTCGGGCGGATTGCCCGCCAGCAGGTTGGCGAGCCACAGCCCCTCGGTATCGGCGGCGCCCGACGGAGGCACCCCGTATCGCTGCAGGCCACGGCGTCCGCCGTCCTGGACGGTTGTCAGCAGGCCGGCGGTGAGCACCCGCAGCGCCGGCGCACCGGCGGTCATCACCGTTCCGGCTCCGGCCGCCAGCCCGAGGCAACCGCGACATCGAGCTCGGCCATCCGTGTTCTGTCGACGGCGTCGAACCGCACGCGATCGGCGGGGAGGAGCAGGAACACCGGGTCGGAGGCCGGGTCGAAGAGCGGGATCGGGGTGCGGCCCAGCACATGCCATCCCCCCGGGCCGGTGACCGGGTACACGCACGACATGCCCGCCGCCACCGCCACCGAGCCGGTTGGCACCGCCGCGCGCGGGTCGTCGCGGCGGGGCAGCCGCAGTGCATCGGGCAGCCCGGTCAGGTAGGGGAGACCGGGCAGGTTGCCGAGCATGCCCACCCGGAACACGGCATGGGTGTGCAGATCGATCACCTCGGCGACGGTCAGGCCGCAGCGCTCCGCCACCTCGCCGAGGTCGAGACCGTCGTCGCCGCCGTAGTGCACCGGCAGCCGCCACATCGATCCTGCCCGGGGGGCCACCGCCGGCTGATCGAGCAGGGCGTCGAGGGCGGCACGCAGCTGCGCCTGCGAGGTCTGCAGCGGGTCGTACTCGACCAGCAGCGAGCCGATGGCCGGCACCGTCTCCAGCACTCCCGGTGGCGGCCGGCGGGCGATCGCGGCGTCGAGGCAGAGGACCTCGTCGAGCACATCGTCGAGCACCGAGCCGGAGGCGATGTCCGGGAACTCGACCACCAGGGCGGTGTCGGCGGCCGGCAGGTATCGCGGCGGTCGGGCGGCCACCGCCATATCATCGGGATCGTGCCGAGGACTCGTGGCGGTGTCGATGGGAACGGGGACCGAGCCCGTGCCGGAGTCGACCTCAACAGCGACGTCGGCGAGGGCTTCGGTCCCTGGCGGATGGGTGACGACGCCGCCATGCTCGACATCGTCACCACCGCCAACATCGCCTGCGGCTTCCACGCCGGCGACCCGCTGATCATGGCGCGCACCGTCGCCATGGCGGTCGAGCGTGGCGTGCGGGTCGGCGCTCATCCCGGCTACAACGATCTCTGGGGCTACGGCCGGCGACGCGTCAGCGGTGATGCCCCGGCGGACATCGCCACCATGGTGCTGTACCAGGTGGGCGCGCTCAGCGCGATCGCGGCCCGTGAGGGATGCGTGCTCAGCCACGTCAAGCTGCACGGCGCGCTCAGCAACGTCGCCGCCGAGGATGAGGAGCTGGCGGCCGCCATCGGTGCCGCCATCCGTGACACCGATCCCCGGCTCGCCTGGCTGGTGCCGGCGGGATCGGCGATGGTCGCGGTGGGTGAGCGCCTCGGCGTGCGAACCGTCAGCGAGGTGTTCGCCGATCGCGGCTACGACTCGTCGGGCAACCTGCTGCCGCGCTCGCAGCCGGGCGCGCTCGTCGACGACCCCGCGGCGGTGGCGCGGCGCGCGGTGCGCATGGTTCGAGAGGGGATGGTCTCCGCGAGTGGAACCGACGTCCCGCTGCGCGCCGAATCGATCTGCGTCCACGGCGACACCCGCGGAGCGGTGGAGCTGGCGAGCGCGGTGCGGAGGGCGCTCGAGGGCGCCGCGCTGGCGGTTCGACCCTTCGCGACCTGAGCGGACGCGCGCCTGACTGAGAGTCCGCTGAGAGATGCGCGCCAGCGCGTCCCGACTCGCCCTTTTCTCAGGATCGCGGCCGAGACTGCGGCGCCATGAGCACCGCCTCGCTGCGCCTCTCCCGCCGTCAGGCACTGGGCCTGGCCGTCGGTGGTGCCGCCGGTGCCGCCGGTCTGCGCCTCGCCAGCCTGCACCTCTCCGGTAGCCCGTCGGCCAGCGTCTCCGCCGCCGGCGCCGCCGGAGCGTGGGCCAGCCCGCTGGGCACCTCGCGCGGTCTCGCCGCCCATCTGCTGCGTCGCGCCGGCTTCGGATACACCGACGCGGAGCTCGACGCGGCCGCCTCGATGAGCTACCCGGAGCTGGTCGACAGGATGGTCTCGCAGGCGCCGCAGGCTCCGGCGCAGCCGCCGAGGATGCGCACCGACTACCGCGCGGTGAGCTCGTGGTGGTACACGCACATGGCCACCACCACTGCCCAGTTCCCGGAGCGGATGACGCTCTTCTGGCACGGACTGCTGACCAGCGATTTCCGCAAGAGCAATCGCTTCCCCTACATCTATCAGCAGAACCAGCTGTATCGCCGCCTGGGGACGGGCGACCTGCGCAGCCTGCTGCTCGCCGCGACCTACGACCCGGCGATGATGCGCTACCTCGACCTGGACCAGAGCACCGCCAGGGCTCCCAACGAGAACTTCAGCCGCGAGCTGATGGAGCTCTTCACCCTCGGCGTCGGCAACTTCAGCGAGCAGGACGTGCGCGAGGGAGCGCGAGCGCTCTCCGGGCTGCGCATCGTGCTGGTCGACGCCCAGGGGCAGTCGCTGCCGCTGCCGCGCCGCCAGGGGATGACCCCGCAGCAGTACTACGCCCAGCTCGAGCAGCTGGCGCAATCCGGCGCCGCCTTCAAGGGGGTGCTGACACCCCGGCTGCACGACGGCGGCAGCAAGAGCTACCTGGGCCGGACGGGGAACATCGGCCCCGAGCAGGCGGTCGACGCCATCCTCGCCCAGGACGCATGCGCGGTGCACATCGCCACCAAGGCGCTGGAGCATCTCTGCTCAGCCAACCCGAGCAACGACCTCGTCACCCGGGTCGCCGGCCAGTTCCGCGGCAGCGGGTACGACATCCGCACCCTGGTGCGTGCGATCCTCACCAGCGACGAGTTCACCGCCGCCGCCAACTACCGGTCGCTGGTGCGAAGCCCGGCCGATTACGTGGTGGCGACGATGCGAGCGCTCGGTCAGCCCGACCTCGCCGCCCAGGCCGTCACCGCCGGCGCCGGGATGGGGCAGGTCCTCTACGACCCGCCCACCGTCGCCGGCTGGCCGAGCAACGGTGCCTGGCTCAGTTCCAGCACCCTGCTGGCCCGCGTCAACTTCGCCCAGACCGTGGTCAATCGCGGCGGCTCGCTTCCTGATCCGGCCACCGCTGTCCGCAACCAGCTCGACGGCGTGGTCGGACCCGACACCGCCGCAGTGCTCAACGGCAGCCAGAGCACCGCCGACCGCTGGTACGCGCTGCTCGCCAGTCCCGAGTTCCATCTCAAGTAGGGAGCCGACATGCTCAGCCGACGCGACTTCCTCGCCAGCGGCCTTGCCGCCACCGCGGCCGGGGTGATCGTCCCCCCGGTGCTCGCCAAGGGCGTGGTCGCCGCCGCCAACGACGGCGTCCACAGCGACCGGGTGCTGGTGGTGCTGCAGCTGGGCGGCGGCAACGACGGGCTCAACACCGTGATCCCGTATGCGGATCCCGGCTATGGCAACGCCCGCCCCACCATCGGGATCAAGCCGGACAAGGTGCTGCGCCTCGACGACCGCGCCGGCCTCAACCCGGTGATGACCGGGATGCAGGCGCTCTGGAATGCGGGCCAGGTGGCCATCGTCCAGGGGGTCGGCTACGACAACCCGACCTACTCGCACTTCGAGGCGCTGCACGTGTGGGAGTACGCCGATCCGCAACGTCGCGCCGTCGACGGCTGGCTGGGCCGGCTTCTCGCCAAGCAGGTCGACAGCCAGGGCCACCCCCTCGCCGGCTGCGCCCTGGGACAGCCGAACACGCCCGCTGAGATGCGCGCCCAGGGTGCCACCGTCAGCGTGATCGAGTCGGCGCAGAGCTACCGGTTCCAGGGCGGTACCGGTCGCGAGGTGGCTGCTCCGGCGCTCTACCGCCGCACCCCCGGCATCTACGGCGTGCTCTTCGACCAGGCTCTCTCGACCGCGCAGGAGGGAATGAAGGCACTTGCCGATGCGAGCAAATACACGCCGTCGGTGCCGTACACGGCGGAGTCAACGGTCTACGGGAGCAAGAACGACCTCGCTGCCGCCCTGCAGCTGACAGCGCAGATGATCGTCACCCAGCCCTCGGTCAAGATCTGCCACGTCGTCCTCGGCGGCTTCGACACCCATCAGCAGGAGGACACCCGCCAGCAGGCGCTGCTCGGCTACGTCGACGCCGCCGTCAGCGCCTTCATGAAGGATCTCGACGCCCACGGACAGGGCGACCGGGTGGTGCTGATGACCTGGTCCGAGTTCGGCCGGCGGGTCAACGAGAACGGCAGCCGGGGCACCGACCACGGCAGCGCCGCGCCGGTGTTCGTCGTCGGCAAGCCCGTCAAGGGTGGGTTCTATGGCGAGCCACCGTCGCTCACCTCGCTGGACATGGGAAACCTGAAGCACACCACCGACTTTCGCAGCGTCTATCAGACGGTGATCCGTGACTGGCTGGGTGGCGACGCCGCCGCGGTGCTGGGCGGATCCTTCGCCGAGTTGCCACTGCTCAAGGCCGCGTGACCATGGCCTTCGGACCGGGAGCGCTGAAGGCGGTCGCCGGCATCGGCACGGTGCTGGTCTGCGGTGGAGCGGGCGCCGCTGTCGCCACCGACGCGAAGCCGTCGACGGCACCGCTGCACCCACCCGCCAATCCCTCGGCCGCGGTCGACCATGCGGCGGTCGCCGCCTCCGCCTCCGGCCTGCTGATCCCGCCGACCCCGGTCTGCCAGCGGAGCTCCGGTGGCGGCGCGGGAGCGACGGCGGGTACGGGGTTGGTACCCGCCGTCAGCGATCCCGCAGCGCGGGCGGCCCTGCAGCAGCTGCGGGCGGCAACCACCGCGGCGCAGCGGCAGGCGATCCTGCAACCGCTGTCCCCGGACCAGCGCATGCAGCTCACCGCGCTGCTGCGGACCGCTCAGCGCGCCGGCGGCGGCGCCGCCCCCTCCGGGCCGTGCCGCGGCGCCGCGGCCGGTGAGCCGGGCGGCGCCACCGATCCGTCGATGAGCGTGACGCCCAACGTGGTCAGCGCCCCGGCGACGGCAGCTCCGGTCACCTCGACCTACGTGTCGTGATCGCCGTGCACGACACCGACGTCCATCGCTTCACCGCCTTCGGTGGCGCGCGGTGCGAGATCCACGCGGCCGGCGTGTGCCTCGACGATCTCTCCGCGGCGGTGGCCGAGGTCTACGCCTTCGAGGCGCGGCTGACCCGTTTCGACTCGGGCAGCGAGCTCTGCCGCTTCAACGTCCGCGCCGGCGACCGCGTCGACGTCTCGCCGCTGCTCGAGGAGCTGCTGCGCGTCTGCCTCGAGGCGCACGCTCTCAGCGACGGCCTGGTCAACGCCGCGGTGCTCCCGGCGCTGGTTGCCGCCGGGTACGACCGCAGCATCGAGCTCGTCCGCCGCCGCTCCACCGTGATGCGCAGTGTTCCGGTGCCTCCGCCTCCGCCGCTTCCCGAGGTGCTGAGCGTGGGCCGGGGCTGGGCCCGCCTGGCGCACGGTCACGCGGTCGACCTGGGCGGGGTCGGCAAGGGTTGGCTGGCGGACCGCCTCGGCGAACGGTTGGAGAACGCGGTGATCAACCTCGGCGGCGACCTGCGCGCGATCGGCCGCGGTCCCGTCGGCGCCGGCTGGCTGGTGGCGCTCTGTGACGGAGGTGTGGTTCGGGTCGACGACGCCGGCATCGCCACCAGTGGCGTCGGCGGACGCCGCTGGACCGGCGGACACCATCTCATCGATCCGCGCACCGGACGGTGTGCCGACACCGACGTCGAGGCAGTCTCGGTGGTCGCCGGCGATGCCTTCACCGCCGAGGTCCTCGCCAAGGCGGCAGTGCTGATCGGCGCCGAGCGGACTCCCGGCTGGCTCTCCGGTCGGGGCGCGCAGCGGATCGCGTTGCGGCGCTCCGAGATACGGCAGGGGGTGGCGTGAACTCCGATATCGTTCTGTGGTACGCGGCCCGGGCCGCCGCCCTGGCAGCCTTCGCCGTGCTCAGTGCCGGGCTGCTGACCGGGATGGCGCTGCGCACCTCGCTGCTCGCTCCGGTGGCGCGCAACCGCTCGGTGCTGGCGGTGCACAGCTTCCTCTCCTGGTTCTGGGTGCCCCTGGTCGGGGTGCACATCGGCGCCCTGCTGCTCGACGCAGCCGCGCGGATCCGCCTGGTCGACCTCGTCATCCCCTTTCGCGCCGCCTACGGCCAGGTGGGTATCGGGCTCGGCACCGCGGCGCTGCTGCTGTTGCTGCTGGTCGGGCTCACCAGCGCGGTGCGGCGGCGGATGCCGGCGCGCCTGTGGCGCTGGGTCCACCGTCTCGCCTATCCGATGTTCGGCCTCTTCCTGGTGCACGCGCAGCTCACCGGCACCGACTTCGGCCGCGCCTGGATCAGCCTGGCCGGGTGGTCCACCGTCGGCGCGCTGGTGATGCTGGCACTGCTGCGCGCTGCCGGCGGTCGGGTCGGCGAGTCGCCACTCGACGCCGAGGTGGTGGCCGCTCCCGCGCCGTGACCCCGGCGCTATCCTTGATGTCGACGAGGGGAAGCTGGGTTGCGCAGGAGTGGGCGCCATGGGCCTGGGGTATGACCGCCGCCTCTACATCCTCGCCTTCGATCATCGCGGCTCCTTCCTCAAGAAGATGTTCGGCATTCCGGGAGCACCCGACGCCGGGCAGGTGGAGCGTATCATCGACGCCAAGACGGTGATCTCCGAGGGCTTCCGGCGCGCCCTCGAGCAGGGAGTACCCAAGGACTCCGCGGGAATCCTCGTCGACGAGCAGTTCGGAAGCGAGGTGGCCCGGCGGGCGCGAGGCGACGGCATCATCCTCGCAATGCCGGTGGAGAAGAGCGGCCAGGACGAGTTCGACTTCGAGTATGGCGATGATTTCGGCCGCCACATCGAGGAGTTCGATCCCACCTTCTCCAAGGTGCTGACGCGCTACAACCCCGACGGCGACGCGGCCCTCAACCGGCGTCAGAGTGAGCGCCTGCGACGCCTCTCCGACTGGCTGCACGCGCGTCGCCGCCGCTTCCTGTTCGAGCTGCTGGTGCCGGCCGAGCCGGCCCAGCTCGAGTCGGTCGGCGGCGATGCCGACCGCTATGACGCCGAGCTGCGTCCCAAGCTGATGGTGCGAACCATCGCCGAGCTGCAGAAGGCCGGCGTCGAACCGGACATCTGGAAGATCGAGGGCATCGACACTCGGGAGGACTGCGAGCGGATCGTCGTCCAGGCCCGCAGCGGTGGGCGCGACGGCGTCGGCTGCGTCGTCCTCGGCCGTGGCGCCGACGCCGCCAAGGTCGACCACTGGCTGCGTCAGGGCGCGGTGGTTCCCGGTTACATCGGCTTCGCCATCGGTCGCACCATCTGGTGGGACGCACTCAAGGCCTACCTCGACCAGGGGCTCGCCCGTGACAAGGCGGTCGAGCAGGTCGCCACCAACTACCGGCACGTCGTCGACGTCTACGAGGCAGCCTCGGCGACTCCCGCTCGCGCCTGAGGCGCCGTCGCGCGACCGGAGCACGCCGATGCGGTGAGCGCAGCCCGCCAACGGGGGTGAGCGCAGCCAGCCAAGCCGCCGTACACTCGGGCTGAGATGGCCCTGTTCTGGCTGATCTTCGGAATCGCACTGATCGTCCTCGAGGCCTTCCATCAGGCCTTCTTCGCCGTCTTCCTCGGTGCCGGCAGCCTGGTGGCCGCCCTGGTGGCCGCGGTGGGCGCCCCCCTCGGGGTCCAGCTGGCGGTGTTCGCGGTGGTGGGCCTCGGTGGACTCAGCCTCATCCGCCCGGTGGTGGCGCGCGTCGTCGACCGGCATCGCGTCCCGGTGCGTCTCAAGGGCGTGCACGACATCGTGGGCCAGGCAGCTCTCACCCTCGATGAGGTCGGCGACGAGCTGCACCCCGGGCACGCGATGCTTGCCGGAGAGCGCTGGCTGGCGGTCACCGATTCGGGAGCGTCACTTCCGCCCAGCACGCACGTCGTCATCACCGCGGTACACGGCACCACCCTGGTGGTCCGCGCCGCGTCCGTCGCTTCCGCAACCCAGGCCCCGCCGGCAGGCTGAGGCCGTCACACCGAGAGGGGGAGTCCGTGGACCTCGTCGTGGTCATCGTTCCGGCGGTGGTTGTCTTCGTCGTCATCATCCTGATCGCGCTCAGCGTGCGGCTGGTGCAACAGGGCAAGGTCGGCGTCATCAAGCGGCTCGGTCAGTATCGCGCCATCCGCGAGCCCGGCATCGTCCTGCTGGTGCCCTTCGTCGACCAGCTCCAGCTGGTCGACATCCGTGAGGTTCCTCGCCCGGGCGATCGCCAGCAGGTCATCAGTCGCGACAACGTCGCCGTCCAGGTGACCGCGACCATCTTCAGCCAGATCGTCGACGCCCGGGCTGCGCTCTTCAGCGTCGCCAGCTACGAGGTCGCCGTCGATCAGCAGAGTCGCAGCGCGCTGCGGTCGGTGTTCGGCTCGGTCACCCTCGACGAGGCGCTCTCGGGCCGCGAGCAGATCAACACCCAGATCCAGCAGCAGATGGAGGCGGTCACCGACAAGTGGGGGATCCGCATCAACCGGGTGGAGATCGTCGAGATCCTGCCGCCGCCGAACATCCTGCAGGCGATGGCGCTGCAGAAGCAGGCGGACCAGGAGAAGCGCGCCGTCATCTTCCAGTCGGAGGGACAGCGGCAGTCGGCGATCAACGTCGCCGACGGCCAGAAGCAGGCGGCAATCCTCGAGGCCGAGGGCACCCGGCAGGCGGCAATCCTCAACGCCGAGGGCACGCGGCAGGCGGCGATTCTCAACGCCGAAGGCCGTGCCCAGGCGATCAACACCGTCTACAGCGCGATCAGGCAGGCCGCTCCCGACCCGACCCTGGTGTCGATCCTCCAGCTCGACACGCTGTCGAAGTTCGCCGAGAGCGACAACGCCACCATCGTGGTGCCGTATGAGGCTGCCGGCATCCTGGGAGCGGCGCAGGCGCTGCGGTCGGTGATCCAGGCGGCGCCCTCGGTCGACTCCGCGACCCCGTAGCCGCCTTCTCAACGCCGGCGCCGGACGGATCATCGGCTCGCCGGGTAGCATCCCTGCGCCATGGAGTCGATCGCCGGGCGCGTCGCCATCATCACCGGCTCGTCGAGCGGCATCGGCGCCGCGGTCGCTCGCGCTCTCGCCGGCGAGGGCGTGCGGGTGGTGGTCAACTCGCGGTCGTCGGTGGAGGTGGGCGAGGCGCTCGCTGCCGAGCTGCCCGAGGCCACCTACGTGCAGGGCGACATCGCCGACGAGGCGCAGGCTCGGCGTCTGGTCAGCGCCGCCATCGATCGCTGGGGACGGCTCGACATCCTCGTCAACAACGCCGGCACCACGGTGCGCATCCCCCACGCCGACCTCGACGCGGTCACCGACGAGGTGTGGCATCGCATCCTCGATGTCAACGTGCTCGGCACCTGGTACCTCACCCGGGCGGCGGTGCCGGCGCTGCGCGAGCACGGTGACGGGGTGATCGTCAACATCAGCTCGCTGGCCGGGGTGCGCCCCACCGGGAGCTCGGTGCCCTACGCGGTGTCCAAGGCGGCGGTCAACCATCTCACCGTGCTGCTGGCCAACGTGCTGGGGCCGCAGATCCGTGTCAACGCCGTGGCTCCGGGACTCATCGAGACGCCGTGGACCGAGGGGTGGACCGATCTTCACCAGGTGGTGAAGGGCATGGCGCCGCTGCAGCGCAGCGGGATCCCCGACGAGGTGGCCGAGGTGTGCCTGATGCTGGTGCGTTCCGGCTACGTCACCGGCCAGATCGTCGTCGTCGACGGCGGGCTCGGCCTGCGCTGAGGGACTGTCGGACGCGGCTCAGAGGAACCGCTCCGGCCGCCAGTCGCGCGGCGGATTCTCGGGGATGCCGGCCGCGCCGATGCCGTCCTCGGGATCGAGCTCGAGGAGGAACTGCCGGCAGCGCACCGCCTCGTCCTGCTCGCCGATGCTCGCCGAGCACACCAGCAGGAGGTGCAGCGCGCGGAGAAAGCCGCGGTTGGATTCTCGGGCCCAGCGCACCATGCCGGTGCCGCCCCAACCGTGACGGCGAAGCGCGTCGAGGCCGCGATGGTAGCCGGTGCGGGCGAAGGCGTAGGCCGCGACCGGGTCGCCCGCCTCCCATGTCAACCGGCCCAGTCGTGCCCAGCCGTCCAGCAGCGCCGGCCAGCGCGCCACGGTGGCGCGAAGCGCCGACCACGGCTGTGCCGACGCCAGCGCCGCATCGAGCGCGGCGAGCGCCTCGGGCGGCTGCGCGGGCAGCACCGTCTCGTGCCGTGGCGGCGCATCCGACGCCGAGCTCAGCGGCAGCGGCACCACCCGTGGCGGCTGCTCGCCGCTCATGCCGGTTCCTCCTTCGGCGGGCCCTCGAAGGCGCAGAACATCACCGTGATCCGTCCGTTGTCGCGGACATGGGCGATCGTCTCGACTCCGCGGCCGGTCAGGTCGAGATAGGCGACCGCCCGCTCATCGAGGATCGCAAACGTGTCGAGCCCCTTCGGCGACAGGTTGACCTGGCCGCCGCTGCCGCTGGGCGCGGTGGCCACGAAGAACAGGCGCTGCCGCCCGATCCACGCCGTCAGGTCGGGTTCGATGCTGTTCCCGCGCTCGCCCATGGCATCAACTGTAGGCGGTCGGCGCGGCGGGTGGCGGCGGCGCGTCTACCATCCGGATGTGGGACCGGAGCGATCGATGGGCGAGCAGTCGGGGCTCTTTGCCGACGCCGGTGAGAGGGGCAACCGGGGAGACGTCTCGGAGCCGGTGGCGGCGGCTGCACGCGTCCCGCTGTCGACCCGGATGCGTCCCGCGTCGCTCGAGGGGTTCGTCGGTCAGGAGGCGGTGATCGGACCGGGCAGCGTGCTGCGCCGAGCTCTCGAGGGTGACAGGCTGCCGTCGCTGATCCTCTGGGGCCCGCCGGGCAGCGGCAAGACGACGCTGGCGCGGATCATCGCCGGCCGCTCCCAGGCGGCCTTCGAGGCGGTGAGCGCGGTCAACGCCGGGGTGGCCGACCTGCGCAAGATCGTCGAGCGAGCGCGCGAGCGACAGCGCCTCGGCCAGCCGACCATCCTCTTCGTTGACGAGATCCACCGCTTCAACAAGGGGCAGCAGGACGCGATCCTGCCCAACGTCGAGAGCGGGCTCGTCACGCTCTTGGGGGCGACAACCGAGAATCCCAGCTTCGAGGTCAACGCCGCGCTGCTCTCGCGCGCTCGGGTGGTGCGGCTGGAGGCGCTGGAACCGGATCAGGTGCGGGCCCTGGTGCGCCGCGCGCTCGCCGATCGCGAGCGGGGTCTGCAGGCCAGCGGCGCCGAGCTCGACCCGCAGGCGGAGGACCGGTTGGTCTCGCTCAGCGGCGGCGATGCCCGCGTCGCCCTCGATGCCCTCGAACTCGCGGTGGCCGCAGCCGCGGTGGAGGACGGACACCGTCGCATCACCGCCGCCGACGTCGAGGGAGCGCTGCAGAACCCGATGCTCCTCTACGACCGTGCCGGCGATCAGCACTACTGGCTGGCATCGGCACTGATCAAGTCGGTGCGCGGCAGCGACCCGGATGCGGCGGTGTACTGGCTGGCGCGCATGCTCGAGGCGGGCGAGGACCCGATGTTCGTCGCCCGCAGACTGGTGACCCTCGCCGCCGAGGACGTCGGACTCGCCGATGCCGCGGCGCTGCCGCTCGCGGTGGCGGCCCAGCAGGCGGTGCACGCCATCGGCATGCCCGAGGGCTTCCTGCCGCTGGCGGAGGCGGCGCTCTACCTCGCCGCCGCGCCAAAGAGCAACTCCGCGATGCGCGCCTACAGCGCCGCCCTGGAGGACGTGCGCGCCACGCTCACCCAGCCGGTTCCGCTGCATCTGCGCAACGCCTCGACCGGATTGACCCGCGCGATGGGCTTCGGCAGCGGGTATCGCTACGCGCACGACTACCAGGATGGGGTGGTCGAGCAGCAGCATCTCCCCGACGTACTCGCCGACCGGCGCTACTACCAGCCGAGCGGGCACGGCGCCGAAGCCGCGATCGCCGAACGGCTGGCGGCGATGCGGGCTGAGCTTGCTCGGCGGCGGGAAGGAGCGAGTCCGGCGGCGGGGGAGTCCTGAGGTAGCGCGGGGAGGGGGAGGCGCCATCGACTGCGTTCACCCTCGCCGGCCGACGCCTATCGGCGTCGACTCGGCTCTTCGAGCGCGCCTGCACGGCGCGTCTCAGAGGGTTCTCTCCGCGACGGCGCCTCCCCCTCCTTCGCGAAACAGAACTGCCATTGGGGCCTTCGGCTGCTCGGTGGCGCGGAGACGGTGCCGTTGGTCGGCAGCATGCAGGCCCGCTCGCCGCACTGCCGACTGATCGCGGCGCTGCGCTGAGCGGGCCTGCGCTGCCGTGGCCCTCGCGACCGCGGTGCAACCGGGTGGTGAGCACGGCGTCACGCGGCGCCGGGTGATGGTCGACGCGGAGCGATGAGTCACCTATCCTGGTCTCTGTGATCGTCGTCGCTGTGATCGGGTTGGCCGCCGTTGTCGTCCTCGTGGTGGGCTTTGTCGTCGGCGTCTGGAGGATGAGCGCTCGCGAGCCGAACCGGGGCTGGGAGCTGGACGAGTCCCTCTACCCGCAGGTGGGCGAGGCCATCCCCAAACAGCCGCCCCCCAAGTCCCACCAGCCCCGGCACTGATCCCCGCACGTCGCCGGCTGAACGCCGCAACGCAACCGCGGCGCGACGGGGTGCGCAAAGCACCCTCTCGCTTTGCGGAGGGTGGGACCGAGCGCCCACGTCCGACGTCGAGCGACTGCGCACCGGCGAGGGGCGGATGCGGCACGTCGCGGAAGAGGTCGTCGCGCAGGCTCCCTGCAGGAGCCGAGCAGAGCGGGCTGACGCCAAAGGCGTCAGAACCGCGCGCCTCTGCAGCGACGTGCCGCGTCCGCCGCGGTAACAACGAAGTCGCCGGCCGGCCTACTCGCTCGGCTCCCAACCCGGAGGCTCGGTCCAGCTGTAGAAGTCGTCCTCGCTCATCGGCGCGGGCGGCATCGCCAGGGGGTCGTGGCTGCGGTCGGGGCGCGGTGGCCGGCCCGCGACGCGGTGCCACGTGGCGCGGAGCTGGCGCAGCCGCGCTGGGTCGAGCGCAGCTGCGGGGCGGTCGGAGTCGAGGAGCGGTCCGCCGGAGCGCTCGGCCAGGCGCAGCCACTGAGCGGCGAGCTCGCCGCCCGGCGGCGGGGTGTCGGCGATCTGGCCAAGGGTGACCGCATCGATGTCGGGCGGCAGGGTCGTTCCCCAGAGCCAGGCGCGCGCGGCGAGGTTGCGCGCCTGGGCGCGAACCACCAGCTCGCCGTGGGTGAACCAGGGGCGCGGCGGCGGCGCGGCATGGGTGCCGGGGACGTTGACGACGGCGTCGCCGCCGCTGCGACAGGTGTCGGCGAGGCCGACAATCGGCGGCGCCGGGGCTCCGCAGGCGAGCACCGCGCTGCCTGGCGCAGCGGCGGCACGGTAGGCGCCGACCAGGGCGGCCATGCCCTCGCGCAGGGCGCGCACCCCGCTCCATCCCGCGGCACGGGCGCCGGGCAGCGCCCCGGCATAGAGGAAGTCGAGCTTGAGCGCACGGACGCCGCAGCGCGCGAAGGCGGCGCCGAGAGCGGCGAGGTGGTGGCGGACCTCGGGTCGTGACGCGTCGAGCACCAGACGGTCTGCCGAGGCGCGAACGTCGACCACCGGCGCTCCCTCGGCGTCGCGGAGCAGGAGTGCCGCGAGCTGCGTCCCCATCCGGGCGTCGACGAGAAATGGCGCCGCCCAGACGCCCAGGTGGCGTCCCTGGCGCCGCACCGCCGCGGCGAGCTCCGTCAGGTTCGAGCCAAAACCGTCATGAACTTGCCAGTCACCCCAGCAGCGCATCCAGCCGTCGTCGAGCAGCGCCAGTCCGCCGGGCGGGCAGAGCTGCCCGGCAGCGGCGACCACGTCGGCGGCGGTGACCGACGCCCCCAGGGAGTTCCAGCTCATCCATCCCACCAGCCGGGCGGTGGTGACCGCTCCGAGCTCACCAGGTAGGCCGGTCCCGGCGCCCCGCCGCCGATCGAGGGCGGCGACACGCAACGGGTCGGAGCGCAGCGTCGTGCTGGCCGCGACCGGCAGGTCCAGCGACAGCGGCGGGCCGGTGCGCTGCCCGTGCTGCACCGGCTCCCCGGCGCAGAGCGCGTCGAGCCCGTCGGGCCCCTGCCATCGCAGCCACAGGGCGCCCGTCCGCGGTGGGGCCGCCAGCGCCACGGTGAGCAGCGAGTCCGCCCCTTCGTCGCCCCACACCGCGCTCCACCAGCCACGTCCGGGCGCGGTCGCGTCGCGCACCCCCGTCCAGTCCCAGGAGTGATACCCGTCGACCAGCACCCGTGACGCGCGCGCGCCGCGGAGGCGGACGCCGAGGGCGTCGAGGCGCAGCGAGGCACCGGCCACCAGCTCGCTCCGGAGCGTCACGCCACCGTGCCGCGACGGCCGCGCCGCGACTCGCAGGGTGATCCCGTCCGGCCACGACGCCCGCACCCAGCCCGGGCCGCGCCGCAGCTCCGCCCGCGGATCGGGCACGCCGCGCTGCTCTCCGCCGGCGAGCACCAGCAGCGGCGACGCCTCGAGCTGGATGCCCGGCAGCGCGATGTCGATCAGCGGCGCACCCGGGCCGCGGCGCGCACCGCGGCGGCGAGGGCGGCGACCGTGTCGGCGAGGTCGCGTTCGTCATGCGCGGTGGAGCAGAACCCGCTGGTGTGGAGCAGGTCGACGCCGCGCTCGCGGAGCGCTCCCGGCAGGCGCGCCTGGGCATCGGGGTCGTCGAGAGCGCAGTGGATGATGCTGGCCAGCCGCCACACGCGGCCCGCCACTCCGGCGTCGGAGAGGACACACCGCCACTCGCGCTCCAGCCGCTCCGCATAGGCGTCCGCCTGCGCCCGCGCCTCGCCGTCGACGATCAGGTCGAGGGTCGCGATTCCCGCCGCCGCGGTGAGCGGGTTGGCGTTGTAGGTTCCGGGGTGGACGACATGGCCGTCGGCGGGGGAGAGCAGCTCCATCACCTCGCGCCGGCCGCCGACGGCGCCGCCGGGCAGGCCACCCGCCATCACCTTGCCGAAGAGGCTCAGGTCGGGACGGACGCCGAGCAGCTCCTGCATGCCGCCCCGCGCCACCCGAAAGCCGGTCACCACCTCGTCGACGACCAGCAGCGTGCCCGTTTCGTCGCACCGGCGGCGGACCTCCGCCATGAACCCCGGTTGCAGCGGTGAGCGGCCGTAGTGCGCGCCGGAGGGTTCGACGACCACCGCCGCCACCTGCTGGTCACTCAGCGCCGTGGCGAGGGCATCGCCGTCGTCGGCACGCACCACCCGCGTGAGCGCTGCCATGCTCGCCGGCACACCCGCCCCGGGGACGGGGCGGCCCGCGCCGTCGAGCTCGACGCTGACCGCGTCGTACCACCCGTGAAAGTGGCCATCGAACTTGGCGATGCGATCGCGACCGGTCGCCGCGCGCGCCAGTCGCAATGCCAGCATCGCCGCCTCGGTGCCGGAGGCGGTGAAACGCACCTGCTCGACGCTGTCGACCGCGGCGACGATACGTTCAGCCCACTCCACCTCGACGACGCTCGCGGCTCCGTAGTGGGTGCCCTTCTCGACCTGGGCGCGAACCGCGGCGACCACCTCGGGAGGCGCGTGGCCGAGCAGCAGCGCGCCGTGTCCCATGGTGTAGTCGACCAGCTCGCGGCCGTCGACCAGCCATTTGCGCGAGCCGCGGGCGCGAGCGACCCGGATCGCGGGCCGGTAGGTGCGGGCGGCGTGGGTGGCGCCCCCACCGAGGACGGCGGCGGCGCGGCTGTCGAGGTCCGGCGCGGTGGCGGGCACGGTCACCTCTTGCACGGGCGCTGGAGGCGACGGTGGGAATCGAACCCACGATCAGGGTTTTGCAGACCCGTGCCTTACCACTTGGCTACGTCGCCTCGGGCGGTATTGTGCCGGGCGGAACGGTGTCGCGGGGCCGGGCGCCGCGGCGCGCGAACGCGGTGCGTTCAAACTCGGTCGCAATTCGGCGCGCCACACGGTCGTGTCTACCGACGTGCACGAAGGCTCTGGTAGACTCGTGCTCAGGCAAACAGTCGCACCTCGTTCGGCGAGGCGGCTGGACGGACAGAAGCCACTGACCCCACCCGTGGAGACACGCTCCGGGTCAGACCAGGTCTCCCCGGATTAAGGGGTGACCCGAAGTGGCTGGCCCAGCGGGAACTACGCCGTCCAGCGCCAAAGCTCTGACGAGAAGGGGTGCACCGGGGCGCCGTCGCCACCGGTGAGCCTGGAGCCCGCCCGGCGCCACCCCTTCCGCGGTGCGGACTGCCGGCCGGGCGCATCGGAGGCCGACATGGACGGAGACGGCAGTCGCCAGTCCGCCCACCCTCTCGCGCGCCCGCACGAGGACAACTCCACGTCGTGACCGGTGACGGGCGCTGAAGTCCCGTTCCCATCACCAGCCGCCTCCCGCGGCCGGAGGTCCGACATGATCGAGGAAGACGTCCTCAACCTGGCGCCACCGGGTGGCTCCGCGGTCCGCGACGCTGCGCACGTCGGGGACATCCGCGGTGCCCTCGGCACGATCCGCCAGAGCGACCTGGCTCCTCGCCGGTCGTGGAGGGCGCGCCTGCTCACCCTGGCCGCGGTGATGGGCCCCGGCCTGATCGTCATGGTCGGCGACAACGACGCCGGCGGGGTAGCCACCTACTCGCAGGCCGGCCAGAACTACGGCACCAGCATGCTGTGGACGCTCTTCCTGCTGATCCCGGTGCTGATCGTCAACCAGGAGATGGTCGTCCGCCTCGGCGCGGTCACCGGTGTGGGGCACGCCCGGCTGATCATCGAGCGCTTCGGTAGGTTCTGGGGCGCCTTCTCGGTCGGGGACCTCTTCGTCCTCAACTTCCTCACCATCATCACCGAGTTCATCGGCATCAGCCTGGCCGCGAACTTCCTCGGTCTCAGCCCTCTGATCGCCGTACCGCTGGCGGCAGCGCTGCTCATCGGCATCACCGTCAGCGGCAGCTTCCGGCGCTGGGAGCGGTTCATGTTCCTGTTCATGGCGGGCAACGCGCTGGTCATCCCTCTCGCCGTGCTCAGCCATCCCAGCATCGGACCGGTGCTCCACGACTCGGTGGTGCCCGGTATCAAGGGGGGTTTCTCGTCCAACGCCATCCTGCTCATCATCGCCATCGTCGGCACCACCGTCGCCCCCTGGCAGCTGTTCTTCCAGCAGTCGAACGTCATCGACAAGCGGATCACCCCGCGCTGGATGGCCTACGAGCGCGCCGACACCGTCATCGGCGCGGTGGTCGTGGTGGTCGGCGCGGCGGCGGTGATGATCGCCGCCGCCTCCGCCTTCGCCGGGACCGGCGATGCCGGCCACTTCGTGGACGCGGGAGGCGTCGCCACCGGCCTCGCTCAACACGTCTCGCGCGCCGCCGGCGGCATCTTCGCCGTGATCCTGCTCGACGCCTCGATCATCGGCGCCAGCGCGGTGACCCTGGCCACGTCGTACGCCTTCGGCGACGTCTTCGGCGTGCACCACTCCCTGCACCGCAGCTGGCGCGACGCCCGGGTCTTCTATGGGACCTTCACCGCCATGGTCGCGCTGGCGGCGGGGATCGTGCTGATCCCCAACGCGCCGCTGGGGTTGATGACCACCGCGGTCCAGGCGCTGGCGGGGGTCCTGCTGCCGAGCGCGAGCGTCTTTCTGCTCCTCCTCTGCAACGACCACGAGGTGCTCGGCCCCTGGGTCAACCGGCGGTGGCTCAACGCCCTCGCCACCGTCATCGTCGCCGTCCTCTTGATGCTGTCGTTTGTCCTGGTGGTCAGCACCGTGCTCCCGAACATCGACATCGGCCGGTTGGTGGTGGTCCTCGCGGCCGTGCTGGCGGCGGGACTGCTGAGCATGGCCCTGGCGGCGCGTGGTGGCCGGCGGCCGGCGCCCACCCAACCCCAGCTCGACCGGTCGACCTGGCGGATGCCTCCCCTGGCGCTGCTGGGACGCCCCGCCTGGTCACGGGGACGCCTGTTCGCGATGTACGCGCTGCGCGGCTACCTGGTGGTGGCGGTGCTCCTGCTGGTGGTCAAGGCAGCCCAGGTCGCCAGCGGCCACTGACCGATCGCGGCTCCGCAAGACCGGTGGCGGATGTCGCGTCGTACAGGGTGATGGACAGGGCCGCCGCGCGCGGCTGGGCCATCGTGGCCTGCGCCGCCATCGCCGCCATTGTTGCGACCGGGGTTCTCGCCGCCCCGCACCTCGTGGCCGGGCCCGAGACCGCCGTCAACCGCGCCGCCGCCGGCCACCCCGCCCACGGCGTCATCACCCCCGCGCCTTCAACCCCCGCCGCCAGCCCGGCAGCCGTGGCGCCGGCCGGCCCCACGACCGCGGCGGGCGCGGCGACAGCGCCCGTGGCACACCCGGCGCGCGTTGTCCCGGTCTTCCACCTCGACATCCCGTCGGTGGGCATCCACGCCCCGGTGATCACCGTGGGGGTGACCCGCAGCGGCGCCATGAACGCGCCCGAGGGACCGGCCCGCAGCCCGATCTGGGACCAGGGCTTCTGGCTGGGGAGCACCGCCCAGCCGGGCACGGCGGGGACGACCACGCTGGCGGGGCATCTCGACGACACCCTGGGGCGCCCGCGCGCCTTCTGGACCCTGCGCCAGATGCAGCCCGGCAGCGAGGTCGACGTCACCCGGCTCGCCGACGGCGTGGTGGTGCGCTACCGCATCACCGACGTGCACGTCTATTCGCTGCAGGAGGGGAACAGCCCGGCCGTGCTCAACCGGGTGTTCGGCGTCAACCAGTCCGATGGCGTGTCGCGGGTCACCCTGATGACCTGCACCGGCCGCTTTGTCCACGGCGAGTACAACCAGCGCTTCATCGCTTTCGGAGAGCGCATCGGCTGAGCCGCCCGCGGCAGCGGCAACGGTCAGCCGGTCACCCCGTATCGAAGGATCGGGTTCCCGTCGGCATCGCGCTCCGGTGGCAGCACGAAGGCCACCTCGAGCGCCTCGGCCAGGGCACGCAGCCGGGCGAAGAAGCCGGCCGTGTGGGGGGAACGCGGCAGCCGCAGCCCGTCGAAGTCGAAGTGGTGCACCCATTCGTGGAGGAGGGTGTTGAGGAAAACCTTGGAGGTGATGACCTGCTGGCGCACCGCGGTGCGGTTGTAGATGCGGATGCGGGCCCGGCTGACCCGGTCGCCCTCGAACCAGCAGCGGTAGTAGCCGTAGGTCTTGCTGAGCAGCCTCTGTCCGTCGTGTTCGTGCGTCTGGGCACGGTCGGCGACCGCCACCTCGCACCGGCTGAACCCGCCCGCGGCGCTGAGCTCGTCGACCAGAAGCTGGGCGACCCGCCGGCGCTCGCGGGCGTCGTCGCCGGTGGCGAGCAGTCGTCGCGCTAGCTCTCGCGCCGTCGCCGTCGGCTGGACCGGCGCTCGCGTCGCCGCCTGGCTGCGCCGATAGGTGGGATCGAGGGGGGACCGGCGCTCGAACATGTGCTCGTCGAGTATACGGGTCCGCGGGCTCGCCATCGCATGGCAGACGCCGGCCGGCCGACGAGCGGCAGCCGGTGACCGGTGCCGCAATCCATGCGAACGCGGCGTCCCACGCGGAATTCACCGGCGCTGCAATCGGAGTGACCGCCGCGCGCAACGTCGCCGCGGGCGCTGCAATCCACCCGAGCAGGACGCCCTGCACGCTCGCTGCGCGGGCAACCTGCTTGCGGCGCTCAGTACCGAGTCCGAATAATCAGCCGGCGTCACCGGCGGCCCGACCTCGGGCCTCCGCGCATCCAGAGGGGGCAGGAGGGAACGTTTGATGTCTGTCGCAACGATGACGAAGATCGCGTCGCGCACACCATGGCGACGACGCGTTGCGGTGATCGCCGCCGCGTCAGCGCTGGCCGCTGCCGGCTCTCTCTGGAGCGGGTTCGGTCCGCGCCACGCGCTTGCCGCGGCCCCTACGCAGGCGTACTGGACCGTCGCCGGTGACGGTGGCGTCTTCACCTTCGGCGGCGCCGGGTACTTCGGCAGCATGGGCGGCAAGACGCTCGTCAAGCCGGTGGTGGGCATCGCGCCGACCTCCGACCGGAAGGGCTACTGGCTGGTGGCCAGCGATGGCGGCGTCTTCGCCTTCGGTGACGCGGGGTACTTCGGCAGCATGGGCGGCAAGACGCTGACCAAGCCGGTGGTTGGCATCGCGGCTACGTCCACCGGTGCCGGCTACTGGCTGGTGGCCAGTGATGGCGGCATCTTCTCCTTCGGCGACGCCGTCTTCTACGGCAGCATGGGCGGCAAGACGCTGACCAAGCCGGTGGTGGGCATGGCCGCGGTGGCGACCGGCGGTGGCTACTGGGAGGTGGCCAGCGACGGCGGCATCTTCACCTTCGGCACCGCGACCTTCCAGGGCAGCATGGGCGGCAAGACGCTGACCAAGCCGGTGGTGGGCATGGCGTCGACGACCGACGCGGGCGGCTACTTTGAGGTGGCCAGCGACGGCGGCATCTTCACCTTCGGTGACGCGAAGTTCCAGGGCAGCATGGGCGGCAAGACGCTGGTCAAGCCGATGGTCGGAATGACCGCGACCTCCGACGCCGGCGGCTACTGGACGGTTGCCAGTGACGGGGGGGTGTTCTCCTTCGGCGACGCCACCTTCCAGGGCTCGATGGGAGGCAAGATGCTGGTCTCTCCCATGGTGGGCATCACCGCCTAGCACCGCTGGTGGGGCGGCTGACTCGGGCCTGGTCCCGGGTCAGCCGCCCCTTGCCCGCTCCGAGCCGCCCTAGACTGCGGCCAGTCGCTCGCGCCGAGCTGGCGGAACGGTAGACGCCGCGGTCTTAAACACCGCTGGGGGCTTGCCCCCGTCTGGGTTCGAATCCCGGGCTCGGCAGGCGGGCACACGATCTTGCGGTTTGGTGACGATCCCGTGACAGCGTCCGAAGTTCGGTTGCGGGAGGTGCGTCTGACGCGGTAGGGTCCGTTGCTGCGTTCGCTGACACCTGGGGTGTGCGGAAAGAGACATCCCGGCGCCCCGGGAAACGGCCAAGGACGACACCGGTTCCCCACGTCTTGCCGGGCAGAGGAGCGTCCCCCCAGTGAGCGCGCCCCCCGTCTCGGGATCCGCCGGCCTCCTGATCAGTGGAGGCCGGCGGACCCTTGTTCCAGGGGCCCCAGTCGCATTCGGGATGCTCGCGCCCGTAGGCTTCTCGGTTCGAGATGGACTATCGGGACTCGCCCGAGGAGGCGGCCTTCCGGGAGCGGCTGAGCGCCTGGCTGCAGGAGCACCTGGCTCCCTTCAAGGAGCGGCTGCGCGCCAACCCGCCGTCGGAGGAGCGCCTTGGCATCGCCGCCGACTGGCAGCACGAGCTGTTCGAGGGCGGCTACGGCGCTCTCGGCTGGCCCGAGGCGTTCGGCGGCCGGCCGGCCAATTCGATAGAGCGCTACCTGGTGGTCGAGGAGTCGGCCAAGCTCGGCGCCCCCTGGCATCTCAACATGTCGGTGACCCTGGGGTGGTGCGCGCCGGCGCTGTTGACCTTCGGCACCGAGCAGCAGCAGCAGGCGCATCTGCCGCCGATGCTCTCCGGGCGCGAGATCTGGTGCCAGATGTTCTCCGAGCCCAACGCCGGCAGCGACCTGGCCTCGCTGCAGACCCGGGCCCGCCGTGATGGTGACAATTTTGTCATCAACGGCCAGAAGGTCTGGTCCTCGGGAGCGCACTGGTCGCGCTGGGGCATCCTGCTCGCCCGCACCGGTGACGGTCCCAAGTACCGCAACCTCACCTTCTTCATCGTCGACATGAGCACTCCGGGGATCGAGGTGCGACCGATCAGGCAGATGACCGGTGAGAGCGATTTCGCCGAGGTGTTCTTCACCGACTGCGTGGTGCCCGCGGGCTGGGTGGTCGGCGAGGTCGACAGCGGCTGGCTGGTGGCGATCGCCACCCTGCTCAACGAGCGGGTGGCGCTGTCGGCGGGTGCGGGTGCGGCGGTGATCGCCGTGCAGGGGCTGGAGCGTCTGCTGGCGATGTCGCGGCGGACCCGGCGTGAGCGGGGCCGCGTCGCCGACGATCCCTACTTCCGCCAGCGCATCGCCCAGGCGTGGATCGGCGCGCTGGCCAACCGGCTCACCGCGTACCGCGTTCTCAGCGCCCAGTTCAAGGGGCAGGCACCGGGACCGGAGGCGTCGGTGCTCAAGCTCTCGGGAGACCTCTGGAGCCAGCAGCTGAGCGAGGTCGCCACCGAGATCCTCGGGGTGCGGCTGCTCGCGGGCCGCGGCGGAGACCTGGCGGAGGACGAGGGCGCCTGGGCCTACGGGGCGCTGATCAACCGCGCCCTGACCATCGGCGGCGGCACCTCCGAGATCCAGAAGAACATCATCGCCGAGCGGGTGCTGGGCCTTCCCAAGGGCTCGTAGCCGGCGGAGCACGCTGATGGACGTCGCCTTCACCCACGAGCAGGACCTGCTGCGCACCTCGGCGCGCGACTTTCTCGACGACCGGTGTCCCATCGGCCTGGTCAGGGAGGCCGCCGATGCCGGCGCCGGCGGCGATGGGGTCGACCGTCTCTGGGACAGCATGGCGCAGCTCGGCTGGATGGGCCTCGGCGTCGACGAGGGTCACGGCGGGCTCGGCCGCCCCCTGGTCGACCTGGCCATCCTCTCCGAGGAGATGGGGCGCAGCCTGGTGCCCGCGCCGTGGTTCTCGACCGTCGGCCTCTTCACCGAGGCGATCCGGGTCGCGGGCGACGCCAGGCAGCGTGGCGCTTGGCTGCCGCGGATCGCGGCGGGGGAGGTTCGCGGCACTCTGGCGATCCTCGAGCGGGACGGCGTCCTCGGCCGCGACGGGGTCACCACCACCGCCACCCCGGCCGGCGACGGATACCGTCTCGAGGGCAGCAAGGCGTTCGTTCCCGACCTCGACATCGCGGGCAGCGTGGTCGTCGCCGCGCTCCTCGAGGGACAACCCGGACTCTTCGTCGTCGATGCCGGCGCCTGCGAGCTGACCGACGAGGCCGGCATCGACCCGACCCGCCGGCTGGCGACGCTGCGCCTGCCCGGTGCCGAGGTCGGCTCCGACTGCCTGCTCGGCGGCGAGCCCTGCGGTTGGGCGACGATCGAGCGGGTGCTCGACCGCGCCACCGCCCTGCAGTGCGCCGAGATGTGCGGCGGAGCACAGAAGGTGCTCGAGCTGACCGTCGAGTACGCCAGGACGCGCCAGCAGTTCGGCCGGCCGATCGGTTCGTTCCAGGGCGTGTCCCACCGCTGCGCCGAGATGCTGCTGGCGGTCGAGAGCGCCCGGTCGTTGAGCTACTACGCCGCCTGGTGCTGCGACGAGGACCTCGACAACGCTCCGCTCGCGGTCTCCGCGGCCAAGGCATGGACCGGTGACACCTACCGCGCCGCCACCTCGCAGGCGATCCAGCTCCACGGCGGCATCGGCTTCACCTGGGAGGCGAACCTCCACCTCTGGTACCGCCGTGCACTCGCGATGGCGGCACTGCTCGGCGATCCCGGCTACCACCGCGAGCGGGTCGCCACGCTGATCGACCTCTGATGTCGTCCGCGGGGGTGCCGGTGCTGCTGGGAGCGCTGCTGCTGATCGAGGCCGGTGTGCCGCTGCCGGTCCCCGGCGATCTGTTGATGATCCTCGTCGGCGAGCGCGCCGCGGCCCACGCGATCCCGCTGTGGGCGGCGGTGCTCGCCCTCGAGGCGGTCACCGTGATCGGAACCTCCGTGCTCTATCTGCTCGCGCGCGGCCCCGCGCAGAGCCTGCTCCGGCGTCTCGGCCCACGCGTCGGGTTGACCGCGCCGCGCTTGCAACGTGCCGGCGCGGTCCTCGAAGGGCGCGGGCAGATGGCGGTCGCCGCCGGGCGGGCGATGCCGGGACTGCGCACCGTCACCGTGCTGGCGACCGCCGGCACCCAGCTGCGCGCGTCGCGTGCGCTGCTGCTGCTGGTGGTGGGCGGCTCGGTGTTCCTCCAGGTGCACCTGGTCCTCGGCTACCTTCTCGGCCCGGTCGCCCGCGACGCACTCGGCGCCGCGCGCACTCCGACCATCGTCGTCCTCGTCGCCCTGGCGCTCGCCGCCGTCACCGTGTGGATCGTGCGTCGCGGTCGCCGGGGAGCGGAGGCGTCGGCCGAAGCCAGCTGTCCCGTCTGCCTGGCGGTAGGGCTGCTGGCGACCCGCAGCGAGCTGTCGCCGCCCACCGCTCCGTGATCGGGGGGTGATCGCCCGCCGGATCGGCGCCCGGGGCGCGCTCGTCGAGGCCTTCGTCTACCTCGGGCTCGCCTTCCTGCTCTTCCGCAGCGCGTGGTCGTCGCCGGGCACGCGACTGATCGGTGGCGGTGGCGATGCGGTGCAGTTCGCGTGGTTCCTGAGCTGGACACCCTTCGCGCTTGCGCACGGTCACAACCCCCTGCTCACCACCTACCTCAACTACCCGGATGGCGTGAACCTGATGTGGAACGCCTCGGTGCCGCTGGTGGCGGTGGCGATGTGGCCGGTCACCGCGCTGGCCGGGCCACTGGTCTCCTACAACCTCTTCGTCACCCTGAGCCCGGCACTCTCCGCCTGGGCGGCGTGCATCGCCATCCGCCGTTTCGTGCCGCGGCGCGAGGCGGCGTTCGCCGGCGCTCTGCTCTACGGGTTCTCTCCGTACATCGTCGCTCACGCCCAGGGCCATCCCAATCTCAGCCTGGCGGCGGTGCCGCCGTTGCTCCTGCTGGTCGGCGACGAGATCGTGCGCCGGCAGCACTGGCGTCCCTGGATAGCCGGCATCGCCCTCGGCACGCTGGCTCTCGTCCAGCTCTTCGTCAGCGAGGAGATGCTCGCCACCGAGGTGGTGGTGGCGGCGCTCGCGGTCGTGGTGCTCGCGGCGATCCACCGGCGGTTGGTGACGTGGCGTCGTCTCGCCTATGCAGGGACCGCCCTCGGCGTGGCCCTCGCGCTGACCGCGATCGTCGCCGCCGGCCCGCTGCTGATCCAGTTCCACGGTCCGCAGCGGGTGACCGGCGTGATCCACGCCCCCAACGTCTACGTGAGCGACGTGCTCAACCTCGTCATCCCGGTGGGCGGCGTTCAGCAGCTGACGCCGTCATGGGCGGCATCGATCAGCGACCGCTTCTCCGGCAACGGCGCCGAGCAGACGGCCTACCTCGGCATCCCTCTGCTGGTGATCATCGGGGTGGTCGCCCTGCGGCTATGGCGGTCGGCGCTCGTCCGTCTGTGCGTCATCCTCGGCGTTGCCGTCGGTCTGCTCTCGCTCGGACCGCAGCTACACATCGGCGGGCGCACCGTGCGCGCCGCCCGCCTGCCCGCCGACGTCTTCACCCACCTGCCTGCGCTCGACAACGTGCTGCCGGTCCGGTTCACCGTGTACCTCTTCCTCCTGGCGGGGCTGATGGTCGCGATCTTCGTCGCCTGGTTGCACCAGGGTGGCCGGGGCCGTGCGCTGTGGGGAGGTGGGCTGCTCGCGCTGTCGCTGGTCTGCCTGCTGCCCACCGCCGGGTTTCCCAGCGGGCAGGTCGCCGCGCCCGCGTACTTCACCGCAGGGCGGGCCGCGCAGGACCTCGCCGGCGGGACGGTTGCCCTGGTGGTGCCCTTCACCGACGGCCCGGGCAACGACCTCACCATGGTCTGGCAGGCTCAGTCGGGCTTCCGCTTCCGCATGCCGGAGGGCTACTTCCTGAGGGCGGCGAGGGGGGGCGTGGCGCAGACGGGGGCGCCGCCGACGGCGATGTCGGCCGCCCTCGGCGGCATCGCCAGAACCGGTCAGCCACCGGCTCTCACGCCGGGTCTGCGAACCACGCTGATGGCCGACCTGCGCCGCTGGAGCGTCAGCACGATCGTGGTGGGACCCAGTCCGCATCAGGACGCCACGGTGCATTTCATCCGCGACCTGCTCGGGGCCGAACCGAGGGCGGACGCAGGCGTTGAGGTCTGGCGATCCGGTAACGGGTGAACGCACCAAGCTCAAACGCTGAGAGTTGATGGCAAAAACCCCGCCACCGCTACGTCACGGCTCCGTTGCCGCTTTTCGCACCGACCAGTCAGCGACCCCCGCGACAATTCGAGGCACGGTGCGTTGCATCGCCGGTCGGGATCATGGGTGGGGCCCCCCTCCCGACCGCAGCGTGGGTCTCCGTCGTCTAGGGCATGAGAAAAATTCAGACAGGCCGGTCGATGGCGGCGGGCACTCAGCAGCAGCGCAAGCGGGCGCGCCGCGGCGCCTCCACCCGCTCCGGGCAGGCGATCGTGCTCTTCGCGGTGGTGTCGGTCGGCCTGCTCGGGCTGGTCGGCCTCGCCATTGATGGGGGGCAGGCGCTGCTCAACCGTCGGGCCATGCAGGCGTCGGCGGACTCGGCCGCCGAGGCGAGCGCGCACATGCTGGCGGCCAATTTCCGCACCACCGGGTCGCCGGCGAGCGGGCTCTACAGCGACACCGACATCTCCAAGGTGGTCTGCGATACCGCCACCGGAAGCCAGTCGGGCGGCAGTCCCGGGCTCACCTGTGCCACCGACGTAACCGCCTACTACACCGACGCCAGCGGCCAGCGCGTCGCCGGACCGGTCGCGGTCGGTGGCGGCTCGATCCCCAGCGCCGCCCACGGTGTCGAGGTCACCTCGCGCGACCCGGCGCACAGCACCCGCTTCGTGCAGCTGGTGGGGTTCAAGACGGCCCAGGAGGCGGCCAAGGGAACCTCGACCTTCTCCGCGGTGCAGTCGGTGGACGTGACCCAACCCAACTCCGGCCCCTGGGTGGTCTGGTTCAAGACCTGCAACAACGGGGTCGAGGGCGCCTGGATCAAGATCGGCGACGACGTCGTCTTCCGTTCCAACCAGTTCGCGGCCGACGCCGCCTGCGGCGATCCCGCCTGGGGCATCAACGGCAACGGCTTCAAGGGCTTTCTCAAGTTCGAGGACGACTGCAACGGGCATCCCAACGTGTACCAGCAGGGGGACGCCTGCTCCTCGAGCGGTAACGCCCTCGGCCAGGAACCGACCCAGAACGTCGTCAACGCCTACAACAACCAGACGCCGCTCTATCTTCCGGTGATCGATTCGTCCTACAAGCAGTCCGGCGTCAACCACTTCCACATCGTCGGCTTCGTCGCCATCATCCCGGACTCGGCCAACACCAACCCCAGCTCGCCCTGGACCGGCAAGATCGTCGGCTACAGCGCCAAGCTGCCCAACAGCGGCTGCCCGGAGGGCCAGAGCTGCGGCACGCCGCCGACCTACACCCCCCTCTCGATCGGACTCGCTGGATAGATGATGCGGCGGCGGCGGTTGCGGCGGCGGCGCGGGCAGAGCCTGGTCGAGCTCGCGCTGATCACCCCGCTGCTGCTCGCCCTGGTGGGCGGAGGCGTCGACCTCGCCCGCATCTATTTCGCCGGCAACGAGGTGAGCGACGCGGCCCGCGAGGCCGGGCTCTACGCCACCGGTCATCCCGGCTACACGCAGGCCAATCTGCAGTCGGTGGTCGACGGCTCCACCGGCGGCAACGGGTTCGCCTGCCAGAGCCCCACCGTGCAGGCGCTCACCTCGCCGTCCCCGCTGCCCACCACCAGCGGCGGCGGCACCCCGTTCGAGCAGACCGTCCAGGTGACCTGCTCGATGTCGCTGATCCTGCGGTTCCTTCCGGTGGCGAACCCGGTGCAGATGTCGTCGGTGGTCAACGTGTACGTCTGTCCGACGCCGTCGCCGGCGTCGCCGTCACCGACTCCGCGGCCATGCTGAGCCCGATGGTGGCAGCGACGAGGTCGGGCGCTCCGGCGAGGCCGCGGCGGCGCGGGAGTCGCGGCGTCTCGATCGTGGAGTTCGCCCTGGCCGGGGTCGTCTTTCTGACGCTGATCTTCGGGCTGCTGACGGGCGCCTGGTTCGTCTTCGCCCGCACCGAGGTCACCAACGCCGCCCGTGAGGGTGCTCGGCAGGCGATCGTCGCCAACCCGTCGTGCGACCAGACGTCGGCGCAGACCGCCGCCCAGAAAAACTCGGGACCGTTCTCCAAGGCGATCACCGTCACCGCCAGCCAGTCGAGCGACTCGCTGGGCTCGTACTGCACCGTGTCGGTGTCGTACTCGTTCAATCCCATGGCCGGGCTGTTCGGGCTGCACTCCGCCACCATCAGCAGCACCGCCAAGGAATATCAGAACTGACGGTGACGCTCACCGGGCGTCGGGTCTAGAGCGCCTCGCGGCCCTCGTCGCAGACGATGCGGAAGTCGCAGCCGCGGCAGCGGTGGGCGGCGGGTCGCGGCGGAAAGGAGCGTTCCCGCCAGGCGGCGGCGAGCTCGGCGGTGCGCGCCGACAGGTGGCCGAAGGCACGCCGCAGTCGCGGCGCATCGAAGTCGACGCGGGCCACCTCGCCCGTCTGCAGGTGGTGCACCTCGACGGCAACCTCGTCCGAGGCCTCGCGCTGCGCCAGCGCCACCGCGTAGGCGCGCACCTGCAGGTCGCGGCCGACGCTGTCGACGTCGCGCACCGGCCCGGTCTTGTAGTCGACCACCACCCGCGCGCCGCCGCCGGCGGCGTCGATGCGGTCGAAGCGTCCGCGCAGGTCGGCGGCGTCCAGCGGCAGGGTGAAATCGCGCTCCACCTCGAGGATGGTCGCCTCCCGCCACGCGTCCGACTCGACGTAGCGGCGAAGCTGCTGCTCGCCGTACTCGCGCAGCTGCGGCTGCGCTCCCTTGGGCCCGTGCGCCGCCGCCCAGGACGACTGCCAGAGCGCCGCGATCTCCTCGGGGCCCGCATCGCCACCGGCGAGGCGCATCATCGCCGCGGCCTCGAGCACCCCATGCACCAGCTCGCCGTAGAGCTGCTGCGGTGAGCGCTGCACCGGGATGCGGTAGCGGCGACGATACTCATACCGGCGCGGACAGTCGTTGAAGTCGCGGAGATCGCGCACCCCAACCGGGACCCGTTCGCGGACCAACCCCGCCGCCGGGCGCGGCCGGGGTTGCAGCGCTGGCGGCGCGTAGGGGACCGGCACCGGCCGCGGCGCCCCGTTGCGTCCCGCCGGGGCGGCGAGGAAGGGGCTGAGGCGCTCGTCGGCGTAGGAGCGGGGATAGCGCGTCGCCGCGCAGAGGATGAGCCGGTCGCGCGCCCGCGTGGCGGCGACGTAGAAGAGGCGCCGCTCCTCGTCGATCACCCCGTCGCCAGGCGGTGGGGGCTCGGGAACCAGCTCGTCGGGGAGTCCCAGCCGTGCCGGAAACCCGCCCCGCCCGGGCCATCGACTCTCCACACACCCTGCGATGAACACCACCGGCCATTCCAGTCCCTTGGCGCTGTGGGCGGTGAGCAGCGAGACGCTGTCCTCGACCGGATCGATCGCCGCCACGTCGTCGGCGGTGCCGGAGTCGCGCAGGATCTCGAGATAGTGCAGCGCCGGCCCCAACCGCAGGTCGGTCCCCCAGTCGGCGAAGGCATCGAGCAGCTCGTAGAACTTGTTGAGGTTGGCGCCCGCCTGGATCCGCTCGAGGTCGCGGTCGAACTCGAGGATGCCGAGAAAGCCGCTCGCTGCGACGGCGTCGTGCAGCAGGGTCCGCACGTCCTCGTCGAGGCTGCGGCCGTGCAGCTCGAGCAGGTCGGCGGCGCAGCGGCGCGCCACCGCCTGGTCCGCTTCGTCGAGCTCGCCGATCGCCCCGTCGAGCAGGAGGGCGTGCAGGGCAACGTCGTGGCCGCGGCATGCGTCGACCAGCGCCAGCCGGGCACGGTTGCTCACCCGCCAGGCCGGGAGGGTCAGACAGCGCAGCACCGCCTGGGAGTCGCCGGGGTCGTGGACCGCGCTCAGCAGCGCCAGCAGCCGCTTGATCTCCGGCTGCTGGAAGTAGCCGCCACCGCCGCGCACCTGGTAGGGAACGCCTACCTCCTGCAGCGCCGCCATCGCCGCCCGCATGTCGGCGTGACGGCGGAACAGCCAGGCGATGCCGGTCGCCGCCGCGTTCGCGTCGATGAGCCGGCGGCACTCGCGTGCCACCGCCATCACCTCGCTGCGCTCGTCGGGAGCCTGCCACAGCTCCACCGGTGTTCCCTCGCCGCGGGTGGAGGCCAGCCGCTTGGTGACGCGCGTCTCGGGCGCTGCCGCCGCGATCAGTCCCTGGCCGGTGGCGACGATCTGCCGGGTGCTGCGGTAGTTGCGACCCAGGACCACGGTGCGGCCCTCGGGATAGAGCCGCTGGAAGCGGTTGAGGTTGACCAGACTGGCGCCGCGGAACTTGTAGATCGCCTGGTCGTCGTCGGCCACCACCAGCAGGTTGCGGTTTGCCGTCAGCGCCTCGACCAGCCTCGCCTGGGCGTAGTTGGTGTCCTGGTACTCGTCCACCATGACGAAGGCGAGCGGATCGCACACCGCCGCCCGGGCCGCGGGGTGCTCGCGGATGAGCTGCTCGGCGAGGAGGATGCAGTCGTCGTAGTCGAGCACCGCGGCGCGCCGATAGCGCTCGATCAGGGCGGCGTAGACGGCGGCGCACTCGGCGTGCCGCTCCAGCAGGGCAGCCTCGACGGGATCGGCGAGGGTGGGACGGCGCCGCTCGCACCAGGCGGCATAGGCGTCCGGGGTGATCAGCTCCTGCTTGGCGTCCTCGATGAGGCCGAGCAGCGCGGAGATCAGGTCATGCGGGCGCAGCGGGTTCCACAGCGAGCGCGGCTGCAGCTCGGTGAGCACCGCGTCGAGGTGCAGCCAGCGCTCGGCGGCGTCGGCGATGTGAAAGGTGGGCGGGACGCCGATCAACCATCCCCACTGCCGCAGCACCCGCCTGCCGAAGCTGTGGAAGTTGGTCAGCGGCACCTCGCCGCGGAAGACACCGTGGGCGGCCTCGGCGCGCTCACGCATCTCGCCCGCGGCCTTGACGGTGTAGGTGAGCACCAGCTGCTGCTCGGGGGCGACTCCCTCGCCGTCGAGAGCGAGGAAGCGCTCGACGATGACCCGGGTCTTGCCGCTGCCCGGGCCGGCCAGCACCAGGCAGGGCCCCTCGCGATGGTCGACGGCCGCACGCTGATCGGGGTCGAGGGGGACGGTCGGCATTCCGCGCAGGGTACGACGGGACGCCTCGACGTGAACGCGCCCTGAGCGGTCGGTCTAGACCCGCTCCCCGCGGAGGGCGCCCATCATCGCCGGGGTGGCCTCGCCGGTGTAGAGGCTGACCCGGTCGACGACGTCGCCGTAGCGCTGCAGGAAACGCTCCGCGATGTCGGCGGGACGGCCGCGCACCGCGAAGGCATCGACCATCCCGTCGTCGATCAGCTCCGACATCTCGCTCCAGCGTCCCTGCTTGGACAGGACGTTGAGCTCTCCCTGCAGCTCACCCCAGCCGTGCAGCTCGAGAACGGCGCGGTACTGCGGGGTCGAACCGTAGAAGGCGATCTGCTGTCGCACCAGCGCCGCCGACGCCGCCATCTGCTCCTCGGTCTCGCCGCTGACCATGAAGGCGGGGAAGACCACCTCGAAACGCTCGCGGCTGCGCCCGGCCCGGGCGAGGCCGCGTTCGATCGCTGGGAGGGTGCGCTCGCGCAGGTAGCGCTCGGTGGTGAAGGCGTGCACCAGGATGCCGTCGGCGACCTCGCCGCAGACCTCGGCCATCAGCTCGCCGACGGCCGCGAGCAGCACCCGGGGCGCGCCGTGCGGATTGGGGCCGGGACTGAAGAAGGGGGTCATCAGCGTGTGCTGGTAGAAGTCGCCGCGAAAGTCGAGCTTCTCGCCGGTGTTCCAGCTCTGCCAGATGGCGCGCACGGCGAGGATGAACTCGCGCATTCGCGGCGCCGGATGTGACCACGGCATGCTGAAGCGCTTCTCGATGTGCGCCTTCACCTGGGAGCCGAGGCCGAGCAGCAGCCGGCCCCGGGATGCCAGCTGCAGATCGTTGGCGGTGACGGCGACGGTCATCGGGTTGCGGGCGAAGGCGACGGTGATGGCGGTGATCAGCTCCAGCCGCTCGGTGTGCTCGGCGGCGAGCAGCAGGGGGAGAAAGGGGTCGTGACCGGTCTCGGCGGTGATGCCGCCGTCGTATCCCGCGGCCTCCAGCGCTCTCGCTCGCGCCGGCACCTCGGCGAGCGGCGCCATCAGCGAGCCGTCGATCTTCATGCCGGTTGCGGGCTGGTGCAGAAGGCGCAGCGGCGGGCCTCGGCGGGGATGGCGATGAGGCACTCCGGACACTTCTTGACGGTGGGGTCGGGAGGCGGCTCCCGGCGCGAGCGGGCCACCAGCGCGTTCATCGGCTGCACCACGAAGAAGAAGACCGCCGCGGCGATGGAGACGAAGGTGATCACGTTGTTGAGCAGGTCGCCGTAGCGGAAGGTCCTCGCGTGGATGGTGAAGTTGAGGCTGGAGAAGTCCTCCTTGCCGAAGATGGCGGCGATCAGCGGGGTGAGGAGGTCGCGCACCACCGCGTTGACCACCGCGCCGAAGGCGACGCCGATGACCACTGCGATCGCCAGGTCGACGACGTTGCCGCGAAACAGGAATGCCTTGAAGTCTCGGGCGAGCTTGACCACGTCCATGGCCTGGTCCCCCAACGTCGGGTTGATGCGAAATGCGAAGCAGCTGCAGACGCCGCCGGCGCCTACGGGCGCGAGGCGACCAGCTCGAGATCGGGCGGGGTGGTGGGCGGCGGGGCGCCGTTCACCACCTCGTCGGTCCACTCCTGCCACAGGAACCGCGGCTCGAGCCCGGCGGCGGTCACAGCGTCGACGGGTCCCCCGGGCGTCAGCAGGGTCTCGCCCGCGAGCAGCTCGGCGACCAGCGTCAACACCATCCGGGGACCTCCTCTCTGGGTGAGCGCAGATGATCCCAACCCGGTGCCGCTGCTGGCAACCGCGGGGCCGGGAGCCGCCGCTTGCAGCGCGTGCACCGGGCACGAAGCCGCGACGCACCGCGTCGTGTCCGGCTGGGCGCAGTACTCTCGACTGCATGCCCGCCACCGTCGACCTCGAACTGCTGACGCGGCCCGCCTGCTCGCTCTGCGTCAAGGCCCGCTCCGCGTTCGAGGAGGCCGCCCGCGACCTCGGCGTCGCCATCTCCATCCACGAGGTCGACATCGACGCCGATCCCGCCCTGCGCAAGCGCTACGGGCTGCGCATCCCCGTCGTCCGCCGCAGTGGTCTCGATCTCTGCGAGGGCGTCATCAGGCCGGCCGAGGCGCGGTCCGCGCTGGTGGCCTCGGCGTGATCCCCACTCCGCCCCGCCTTCGCGGCCGGACGCTTGCCGCCATCGACGCCGCCATCCTCTGGCGCATCGGGCTGGTGCGCCCCAGCCCCTCCCGCGGGACGGCGCCGCCACCGGCGGAGCCCACCGCGTTCTGGGCGGAGAGCCGGGCCGCGACCCCGGTGCCGCTCGAGGTGCGCCGGCGTGGCACCTCGGAGAACGGCGTGCGGGTGCTCGACCTCTCCGGCGACAGCGGTGGCCCGGGCGGACACCCGGGCAGCCGGCGCTTCGCCGGTCGGGCCCGGATCCGTTCGTCGGCGTTCGAGGCACCGTTGGTCCTGCTGCTCCATGGCTACGCGGCTCCGCTGCCCACCTACGAGGACTGGCACGCCTGGCGGCTGCTGCGTCGCGGAGCCCACGCCGCCCGCATCGACCTGCCCTTCCACCTGAGCCGGCGGGTTCCCGGCCAGCGCTCCGGCGACGGCTTCTTCAGCACCGACCTCGACCACGACCGCGTGGTCTTCCGGCAGGCGGTGGAGGACGCCGCCTCGGTGGTCGCCTGGGCCCGCCGCGAGGTCACCTCGCGAGTCGCCGTGCTGGGCTTCAGCCTCGGCGGGCTGGTCGCCTGTCTGCTGGCCGCGGTGGTCCCCCTCGACGCGGTGGTGGCGGTGACGCCGCCTTGCGACCTCGCCGACACCATGCTGGAGCGCTGCCCCGGCCGGATCCGCCGGCAGCTCGGGCTGGTGGGGGGTTCCGGAGGGCCGTGGGGCGCCGACGCCGCCGCAGCGCGAGGCGTGCTCGACTCGGCCCTGGCACCGGTCACCCCGCGGCTCCTGCACCCGGTCACCGATCCGGCGCGCACCACCGTGGTGTGTGCCGAGTACGACGGCATCGTCGGCGCCGGGCCGGTCCGCCAGCTCGCCGCCGCCTGGGGTGCCGAGCTGCTCGAGTACCGCCAGGGGCACATCAGCGTGATGTCGGCGCGGGGCATCAGCCGCCGCCTGCACGACCGCCTGCTCCGCACCACCCCGGTGACGGCACCGGCCGCCGCCGTATGAGTCGCGCGGTGACGCCCCCGGTCACCACCGGACGGACGCGCAGCGGCCGTCCCTACCGCCTGCGCGCGGCGCGCGAGGCCGACACCGGCGCCCTGCTGCGGCTGCACGACGCGGTCGCTGCCGAGGGTCGCTGGATGACCGGCGTCCCCGGAGCGCGCAGCGCCCTCGAGCAGACCCTGACCGTCGCCAGTGCCATCGCGCGCGGCGACCTGATGCTCGTCGCCGAGGTCGACGGTGAGGTGGTCGGTGAGGTCACCGTGTCACGGCGTTGGGACCGCTCCAGCCGGGCCATCGCCGACCTGGCGGTGGCCGTCGGCGAGGGGTATCGGGATGAAGGCCTGGGGCGGGCCCTGGTCGAGGCCGCCATCGCCTGGTCACGCGCCGCCGGCCTGGTCAGGCTGGCCCTGCGGGTGCTCCCCGACAACCGCCGTGCCGTCGCCCTGTACCGCAAGCTCGGCTTCGAGGAGGAGGGCCGCAGTCGCGCTGCGGCAGATCCCGCCGAGGCCGAGCGCGAGCTGCTGCTGATGGCCCTCGCTCTCGACTGACGCAGCATCGCCGGCGGGGATCGGCGCGGCGTCCCCTGCTATCCTCGCCCGCAGATGAGTGACGTCCGCCCCATCGGCGTCTTCGATTCGGGTGTCGGTGGGCTCACCGTCCTGCGCGAACTCCGTCGCCAGGTGCCCGGTGAACGGCTCGTCTACCTCGCCGACCTGGCGCACTTCCCCTACGGACCGCGCTACCAGCACGAGGTGCGCGACCTCGCCCTGCGCATCGTCGAGCACCTGATCGGCGGTGACGTCAAGCTGGTGGTGATCGCCTGCAACACCGCCACCGCGGCGGCGCTGCACGCGGCGCGCGAGCGCTTCGACGTCCCCATCGTCGGTGTCATCGCTCCCGGCGCCCAGGCGGCGGCGCAGGCGACGCGCAACGGTCGCATCGCCGTGATCAGCACCGAGGGGACGTTGGCGAGCGGTGAGTACCTGCAGGCGATCAAGGAAGCCAACCCCGGCGTCGGTGTGCTCGCCAAGGCGGCTCCCGACCTGGTCGAGATCGTCGAGGCGGGCGAGGCTGACAGCCCGCACGCGGATGCGGCGCTGGGCGCGGTGCTGGACGAGGTCTTCGACTGGGGTGCCGACACCCTGGTGCTCGGGTGCACCCACTATCCACTGCTGCGTCCGGCGTTGCGCCGTGTCGCCGGCCGGCGCCTGCGCATCGTCGACAGCGCCGAGACCACGGCGGCTCGGGTGCGGCGGATCCTCGGCGTCAATCGCCTCGGATCGGGACTCGAGGCCGCGGAACCACCGCGGCTACTGGTGACCGGCGCGGCCTCGCGCTTCACCGAGGCGGCCGCGCTGCTCTTCGGTGAGCGCTTGCCCGAGCCGGAGGTGCTTCGGCTCTGGGAGGAGCCGCCGGCACAGGGCGCCGAGCCGATGCGAGCGGTGTCATGAGTCTGAGCACCGGCTCCATGCTCGATGCGATCGCTTCCGAGCTGCAGGAGTTCGAGCGGCGGTTGCGCGAGACCGTCCACGATGACATCGGTCCGATGTCGGAGGCGATGGAGCACATCGTGCACGCCGGCGGCAAGCGCCTGCGCCCCGCCCTGGTGATGCTGAGCGGCCTGCTCGGCAAGCCGGACATCGACCGGCTCTACAACCTCGCGATGGGCATCGAGTTCATCCACACCGCGACCCTGATCCACGACGATCTCATCGACGACGCCGAGACACGTCGAGGTCTGGCCACCATCCACGCCATGCTCGGCTCCGACCCCGCGATCATCGTCGGCGACTACTACTTCGCCAAGGGCGCCAACCTCTGCTCCTCGACCGGGGTTCCCAAGATCAACTCGGTGGTCAGCGCCGCGGTGATGACCATCTGCATGGGAGAGCTGCTCCAGCTGACCAGCCAGCGCGACTACGACCAGCCGCTGGAGAGCTACTACCGCAAGATCGAACGCAAGACGGCGGCGCTGCTGGCCGCCTCGACCTACAGCGGTGCGATCCTCGGCGGCCTCGACGAGCCGCGCCAGCAGGCGATGCAGCGCTACGGCCGCTGCCTGGGAACCGCCTTCCAGATCGCCGACGATGTGCTCGACTACGTCGCCACCGCTGATCAGCTGGGCAAACCGGTCGGTGCCGATCTGCGGCAGGGGACGATCACGCTGCCATTGATGTACGCGCTCAAGGACGGCAAGGTGGCCCCGGAACTCCGGCAGATCCTGTCCGATGACGCCCTCACCGACAGCCAGTACGAGGAGGTCGTCCGGCTGGTGCGCGACTCCTCGGCGGTGACCAGGGCCGAGCGGGACGCCCACGATTTCGCCGACAAGGCGCGCGCCGAACTGGCCGCTTTCGCCCCCTCTCGCGAACGGGAGACGCTGGCCGGCCTGTGCGACTACGTGGTCGAGAGGCGACGCTGAACCGGCGGCGGCTCAGCGGGTGCCGGCCAGGACCAGCTCCCGCTCCTCGGCTCGGGCTCCCGCCAGTGCCCCGTCGGTACGGTCGTCCGTCTGATCGCCGCCGGCCGGCCGGCTGCTGAGAATGCTCCTCGCCACCAGCGCCGCCCAGGCCCCGCACCACTCGTCGGCGCCACCCATGGCTGTCTCGGCGTCGACCGGCCCGCCGTAGGAGAAGGTCTCCGACTGCGCGTCGATGAGGTCCAACGGAGTCGCCATGATCACCCTCCTCTGCTGGCGCTGTCCCGGTGCTGCCAGCCCCACGGTACGCACCGGTTCCCCGGGGCGCAAGGCGCCGCCGAGATCGGCCCCGGAACCTTAATCGGATCCTGACACCGTCATCGGCCGGCCCGGCGAGGAGGTGATGGGAGTGTCGTGTCGCGGGCTGTTAACGCTATGCAGCGCCGCCGTACCTTCTTGTCACCGGCCGGCCAGTAAGCCCCCATCTGCACCCGCGTTTCCACGCATGTAGCCAACCAAACGCCGAGTGGGGGACACCTGGCAGAGATGAACCGCCTACCCGTGATATTCCGGCGGAGCAGGGGCGACGAGGACGACGAGGCCGGTCAGGGAATGGTCGAATATGCCCTGATCCTGGTTCTCATCGCCGTCGTGGTCATCGTGATCCTTCAGATCACCGGCGGCCAGGTCAACAACGTCTTCTCCAACATCTCCAACGGGCTCAGCTGACGCTTGGCTGGGCACGCGCCAGGGTGACGAAGGGGTGCCTTCGTCACCCTGGTGGCGACTGCCTCAACGGCTCGTCGAGGGCTCCGAGACGGCGTAGCTGGGCGCGGAAGACCGCCAGCCAGCGTCCCAGGATGACGGTGGCGGTGCAGAGGCCGACGGCCTCGACCACGGTCGCGACCACCGTGCCCCGGGCATCGCCGGAACCGGCGGCGGCGGCGACCGCATAGACCGCGGCGCGGCCGGTGTCGAGAGTCGCGAGCACCGCGACCACCACCAGGGCGACACGCACCGCCAGGTATTCGCGACGCAGGCCGGCGCGGATCTGAGAGGCGGTGAGCCGCTCGGCGGGGGAGAGGCCGGCCGGCGGCTCCGGCGGGCCGCGCTGCAGCCGCAGCAGGGCGAGCAGGAAGAACATGGACGCAAGCCAACCCGGCCACGCGGTGCGCGCCGAGGAGCCGTCGGCGAGGATGTCGGCGGGCAGGCTCAGCTGAGCGCCGCCGGTCCGCTGCGCCGCGAAGTGGTGCTGCGCCTGGAGGCTGACGACGCCGAAGCCGGTGGCGAGGAGAAGAACGAGGACGACGGCGAGGCGCCGGCGGATGCCGGGACGGCCGGCTCGGACCCCCTCTGCGGCGCCGCCCGACCCGGAGCGCGCCGGCCGCGCCGAGGGACCGGGCACCGTGGCATTGTAGAAGCGGTCGATGCCGAGTCACCTGCGCGCCGTCACCTACAACATCCTGCTCGGAGGCGAACGTCGCGAGGACAGCATCGCTGCCCTGCTGGAGCGCTGCGACGCCGACATCATCGCGCTGCAGGAAGCGTCCGACCTGGGCCTGGTGCGCCGCCTCACCGATCGGCTGGGCATGCGTATGGCGGTGGGCAAGCCGAGCGACCGGGGCAGGATGAACCTCGCCGTTCTCAGCCGCCATCCCTTCACCCGGTGGCGCAACCACCGGCATCCCGGGCGGATGCTGCGAGCTCACCTCGAGTGCGAGGTCGCGGTCAACGCTGATCACACGCATCGCATCCGGGTCCACAACCTCCACCTCGCCGCCCGCTTCGGTGAGCGAGCGAACGGGGAGGAGCGCCGGATGCGCGAGCTCGGCGCGATCCTCGGCGACATCCGCCATTCGGGCCACGCGCCCCACCTTCTGCTCGGCGACTTCAATGCGGTCGCGCCCGGCGACGTCGTCGCCGCCAGCGACTTCTTCGCCAGGCTCAGCGAGCTTCGCCGGGCCGGGCTGATGGTGCGCGGCCTCGACGGACTGATGGGGCCGCGCGGCCGCACCGCCGCCGTCGACCGCGCCCTCGACGAGGCCTACCTGGCGGCGGGCATCGATCCCGCCCTCGAGGCCGGGCTGCCGCGACTCCCCTGGATCGTCGGGCCGATCACCGGGGTGCTGCCGCGGGCGCAGATCACCGATCGCGTGCTCAACCGCTTCATCGAGCGCTGGTGCGTGCCGCATCTGCTGGAGGCGGGCTACACGGACTGCTACCGCGCCCTGCACGACGACCGCGGCTACACCTGCGCCACCTGGATGCCGGCAGCCCGCATCGACTACGTCTTCGCCGACAGCACCCTGGCCGAGCGGCTGAAATCCTGCGAGGTGGTCGGCGGAGCCCGCCGCCCCGAGCCGGCCGCGGCCGCCGCCTCCGATCACTTCCCGCTGCTTGCGGAATTCGCTCTCTAGCGTCCCTGCTGCTTTGGCGCCACGACCGAAGGTCCACGTTGCTACGGGGGGCGGAGGGGGCAGGTCGCTGCGGCGGCACGCGGCCGACGCCTATCGGCGTCGACTCGCTCGGCGCGGACGCGGCTGCACGCCGCGCCGCGACCGCCTTCTCCGCGACCTGCCCCCTCCGCCCTCTCGGTGCACAGCACTCCTGCGTAGCGGGGCGTCCTTCGGCCCGGCTGTTCGCTGAGGCAAGAGCTGCTAGCGGGAGTATTCCCCCGGTTTGCATCGCGGTCGCCCGGGCCACGGCAGCGCAGGCCCGCTCCGCGCATCGCCGCGATCAGTCGGCAGTGCAGCGAGCGGGCCTGCGTGCTGCCGACCGCGGGCGCCGTCTCCGTGCCGCCGAGCAGCCGGAGACATCACGTGGCAGCGCTGTTCGCGAAGGCGGGGGAGGTGTCGTCGCGGAGAGAACCCTCTGAGACGCGCCGTGCAGGCGCGCTCGAAGAGCCGAGTCGACGCCGGTAGGCGTCGGCCGGCGAGGGTGAGCGCAGCGATGATGCCTCCCCCGCCCCCACCCAAGAAGAGTTGCCGCCGCCGCCTATACTCCGGCCCCAATGGCTGGCATCCCGAAGTGCGCGCATGCGATCGTCGGCGGCGCGGGCACCGCGGCGCTGGACTTCCCGGGGGAGCTCGGCGACGCGCGTGTTAGTGCCATCGATGGCAGCATCGTGGCGAGCACGCCCTTCGGCGAGAGCCCGGCGGTGCAGCATATCCGCGTCGAGGGTGCCGACGGGCGGGTTCGCGAGGCGCTGGTGGCACGGATGCACGGCTGGCGGCAGGATCCCCGGCGGCGGCAGGCGGTGCTGGCGCTGTTCTGGGTGTTCCGCGAGGCCGGGGTGCGGCGCGTGCTCGCCGAGGCGGGGGCGGCCAGCATCAGTCAGAACTTCCGTCCCCGCGACCTGGTGCTGCCCCACGACGTGATGGACTTCTCCCCGCCGGCGTCCGGCCTGCTCGAGCCGGGATACATGGCGATGATGCGGGCGCCGTTCTGTCCCGAGCTGCGCGAAGCGCTGTGGACGCAGGCGGGGCGCTGGGCGACCGACAAGGCCACCCGTGCCTTCAACCGCGCCGTGCACGGCGTCGGCCAGGGTGCGCGCTTCGAGACCGCGGCCGAGGTCGCCGCGTATGCCCGTCTCGGCGTCGACGTGCTCAGCCAGGCCATCTCCCCCGAGGTGTACCTCGCCCGCGAGATCGGCGCCTGCTACGCGGCGCTGCTCATCCTGCTCAACTACGCGGAGGGCGTGCGTCCCAGCTGGGACTACGAGCTGCTCCAGGAGATCCTGCACGACGACGCCCGCTCACTCGGCGCGCTCCTCGTCGACGCCCTGCTCGCGGTCCCCGAGCAGGCCGCCTGCGCCTGCCTCTCCTACCGCAAGCAGCTGTCCCCCGGGGACGTCACCGGCGCCTGACGGGGACGGCGGCAGCCAGGCCGCGATCACCGCGCAGAGCAGCATCACCGCGCCGGCGATCCCGGCGATGAGGAGCGGCGGCTGCACCGACACGGTGTATCCCTGGCCGGGCGCGGGCTGTCCGCTTCCCGGACGGACCCCGCCCAGGGTGGTGAACGCCGCGGCGCCGATGATCAACAGCGTCGCCGCCAGCGCGCTGCCGGCCTCGCGCAGCCGCGAAGCCGACGGTCGCCAGGCCCGGTGAGAGACGGTGAGCAGGGCGATCCCCGCCCCCAGGCACGCGGCGATGCCGGCACCGTGAAAGGCGCCGACCCAGGTGGTCGAGGGAGGTCCCGACGGTCTCGCCTCCAGCCGTTCCCACGGCAGCAGGCAGGCGGCGGCCGCGGCCACCGCGGCCACCGTCTCGACCACCGCGCGGGAGCTGTCCAGCCGTCGCATCGACGAGGTAGTTAAACCAGACAGCCGCCGGCGTGCCGTCCGGCGGCTGTCGAGGTCGTCAGGGGGAGTGGGTCAGCGCATGCCGCGAGAGTGCCGCGATCCCAGATGGGTGCTCTGCATGCGGCCACCGATCGCCATGGCACCGGTGGCGAACAGCGCGACGACGATTCCCAGGGTCATGTGGTGGAAGGCGCCGCTGCCGTTGATGCCGATGAGCATCTGCAGCACCACCGCGCCGAGGGCGGTCAGGCCGGCGATCAGCAGCGTCCTGGGATCGTCGGCGAAGGAGCTGTTGCGCACCGCGATCATGCGATAGCGGATCAGCAGCAGCAGCACCGTGGACGCGCCGGCGAAGAAGACGACGTCACCGAGAAAGCCGGTGCCGAAGGCGTTGCTGGTGACCCGCATCGACCCGGAGTCGAAGTGATACCAGGGCAGGAAGCTGGCCACCAGGGCGAGCAGGGCGCCGGCGCCACAGATACGATCGGCTTGGCTGAGACGGTCGAGCATGACGCTAGCCTCGCTGCGGACCCGCGGATGCGACGTGGGGTGGAGTTGTGGGTCCGATGGGATGGTATGTGGCGAACGCCTGTATGTCAACGGCCCAGGAGTTGTGCCGGCGCACAGCCCGGACAGGGACCGGTCAGTCCTCGGGTTCCGCGTCCCCCTCGCCGGTGGGCGCGCCCCCCTCGGCATCCGGCCGGCGGCGGCGTCGACCCGACCGGCGGCGCCGGCGCCGTGGCGGCTGGTCGGCCTCCGCCTGCCTGCTGCCGTCACCGTCGGCGGCAACGCTCGGACGCGGGCCGACGCTGACGACCGCCAGGCGCGGGGGCGGGGGCTGGCCGTCGCGGAGGAGATCGCCCAGGGTGTTCCAGCCGAACCGCTCTCGACCGCGGTCGAGAAGCGCCAGCAAGCACGACGCGGTCGCCTCGGCATCGGCGAGCGCGTGGTGGGGGCGGCGGTGGGTTACCCCCAGCTCGGCGCAGAGTCGCTCGAGACCGATGGTGTCGCGCAGGTCCCACAGCTTCGCCGCCAGGCGCGAGGTGTCGATGCTGTCGGCGTCGAGCGGCTGGCCGAGGGTGCGGCTGATCAGCCGGGTGTCGAAGGCATCGGCGCTGTGCTCCACCAGCACCGAGCCCGCCGCGAACCGGGCGAAGCGCCGCAGCACCGGCTCCGCCCGTGGCGCTCCAGCCAGCAGCGACGAGCTGATCAGGTGGAGGCGGCGGGCGAAGGGGTTGATCCGGTCGTTGTTGTGGACCAGCGTCTCCATCGAGCAGATGTGGCGGTCGACCGAGAACGCGATCGCGCCCAGCTCGACGAGGCGGTGGGGGGTCTGGCCGGTGGTCTCGCAGTCGATGGCGACAAAACGCAGCGCCTCGATGGGGACGTCCGGCGTCGGTCGCGGGGGTGGCGGCCCGCCCTCGACGTCGTCGAGGGCGGCGAAGGGCTCGCCCGAGGCCGGCCCCAGGCGGGAGACGAAGGCGTCGCCGGCGGGAATGAGGCCTCGGCGGCGGCCGTAGCGATGGCGCCGCGGGGAGGTGCCGGGACGGTCGGAGGGGGGAGCGGTACCGGTTTCGAGCGGGGCGTCGGCGCTGCTGATCGCTGCTGACCCCGGCTCCGACTGTCGCATCTCCCCGATAGTAGCGGTCCGTTCCGCAGGCCGGGCCGCGCGGGTGGCTCCCTATACTCATGAGCACTTCACCCCAATGGGAGATCCGGTTGCGCCCGGCCTACTACCCGGCGATGCTCGACCTCGCCGGACGTGACGCTCTCCTGGTCGGAGGCGGCGAGATCGCGGCGCAGAAGGCAGGCCCGCTGCTCGACGCGGGTGTCCGGCTGCGCGTCGTCGCTCCCGAGCTGTGCTCCGAGCTGCGTGCCCGCGCCGAGGCGGGCGAGCTGACCTGGGAGCGCCGCGAGGCGGGCGACGATGACGTCACCGGTGCCGCCGTCGTCGTCTGCGCCACCGACGACCGCGATGTCAACCGTCGCATCTCCGAGGCGGCGGGGCGGGCGGGCATTCCCGTCAACGTCGTCGACGATCCCGAGCTCTGCTCGTTCATCGTGCCGTCGATCGTCCGCCGCGGTCCACTGCAGGTCGCGATCAGCACCGGTGGGCGCAGCCCGGCATTCGCCAAGTTCATGCGCCAGCAGCTGGAGGCGGCGGTGGGGGAGGAATACGGCGAGCTCGCGGTGCTCGCCGGGGAGATGCGCGACCGCGCGCGCGCCGCGGGCATCGGCTACGAGGACCGGGATCGCCTCGCCGCCGATGCCCTGCCCGAGCTGCTCGCGTTGCTGCGCAGCGGTCGCCGAGCCGAGGCCGAGGCCCTCGCGGCGTCGGTCGCTCCGGGCGTTCGCGCCTGATGCAGCTCGTCGCCGCCGGACTGACCTTCCACACCGCGCCGCTGGCGGTGCGCGAGCGGGCGGTGGTGCCGGAGGCGGAGGCACGGCATGTGCTCCGCTACCTGGTCGGACACAGCGGGCTGGCGAGCGCGGTCGTGCTCTCCACCTGCAATCGCACCGAGTTCTACGTCGTGTCTCCGGACCCGTCGCTGACCGGGGAGGTCGTTCCCCGGCTGGCGCGGTATCTCGATCCCGCCGGGGGCGGTGACGTCGCCCAGCATCTGCGCGCGCTCGTCGACCGCGACGCGGTGGCCCACATGTTCCGCGTCGCCAGCGGCCTCGACAGCATGGTGCTGGGTGAGGCCCAGATCCTCGGGCAGTTCAAGGCCGCCCACCGCACCGCCCGCGAGGCCGGCACGCTCGACGCCCGCCTCGACTTCGCGATGCGCCGAGCGGTGTCGGTGGCCAAGCGCGTGCGCAGCGAGACCGCCATCGGGCGCCGCGCCGGCAGCCTGTCGGAGGCGGCGCTGGAGCACGCGCGCTGGACGCTGGGAGGGCTCGAGGGGGTGGGGGTGCTGCTCGTCGGCGCCGGCAAGATGAGCGCCCTGGCGGCGCGCCGCCTGTCGTCCAGCGGCGCACGGCTCTTCGTCACCTCGCGTGGCGGCGACTCCGCGACCGCGCTCGCCGCCGAGCTCGGCGGCGCCGCGGTGCCGGTCGACGACCTCGACTCCGCGGTCGCCGACGTCGAGGTGCTGCTGTGCTCGACCAACAGCCAGCGGCCGGTGCTCACCCTCGCCGACGTCGAGCGCTTCCAGGAGCGGCGGGGCGGCCGGCCGCTGTGCATCGTCGACATCGCGGTGCCGCGCGATGTGGATCCCGAGGCCGCGCTGGTTCCGGGGATCACCCTGATCGACCTCGACGGGTTGGGCGCGCGGGTGCAGAGCAACCTCGCCGAGCGACGCCGCGAGCTGCCCGCCGCCGAGCGCATCGTCGCCCGCGAGCTGCACAGCACCATGACCGTCATCGGTCAACGGGACGCGGCCGGACCGACCATCTCGGCGCTCACCCGGCGGGCCGAATCGCTGCGCCGGCGCGAGGTCGAACGCAGCCTGGCGCGCGTTCCCAACCTCGACGACTCCGTCCGCGCCCAGGTCGACGTGCTGACCCGCAGCCTGGTGAGCAAGCTGCTGCACGGCCCCATCACTCATCTGAAGGAGGGCCCGGAGGATCCCTCGGTCGCGCTGACGTTGCGCGAGGTGTTCGACCTCGACGACGGCGCGGAGCGGGGGTGACCTCGCCGGCGGCATCGGCGACGCTGCGCCTGGCGACCCGCGGCAGCGCCCTTGCCCGAGCCCAGACCGAGCTGGCAGCGGTGGCGCTGCGGGCCGCGGGCTCCACGGTGGTGGAGACGGTGGTGATCCGCACCCGCGGCGACCGTGATCAGTCCACCCCGGCGGCGCAGATGGAGGGCGAGGGCTGGTTCACCGCCGAGCTGGAGGCGGCGGTGGGCGACGGACGCGCCGACGCCGCCGTGCACAGTGCCAAGGACCTGCCGACCGTGCTGGCACCGGGCCTGAGCGTGGTCGCCCACCTCGAGCGGGCCGACCCTCGAGACGCGCTGGTGAGCCGCCATCGGGGAGGGCTGGACGGCCTGCCCGAGGGAGCCACGGTCGGCACCAGCAGTCCCCGTCGCGAGGCCTTCCTGCGTGCCCTGCGTCCCGACCTGCGAACCGTGGCGGTGCGCGGCAACGTCGACACCCGGCTGCGCAAGCTCGCGGACGGCGAGACCGACGCCCTGCTGCTCGCCTGCGCCGGGCTCGACCGGTTGGGGCTGGGTGACCGCGTCTCGGAGCGTCTCGATCCGCGGCGCGTCGTCCCCGCTCCGGGGCAGGGTGCGGTCGCGATCGAGGCGCTCGACGGCGCCCCCGCGGCCGCGGTGTGTTCCGCCGCCGACCACGGGCCCACCACCGCGGCGGTGCGCGCCGAACGCAGCCTGCTGGCGACCCTCGGCGGCGGCTGCCTGCTGCCGATCGGCGCCTGGGCGCGCTGGGAGGACGGGCGGCTCGTCGTTCTCGGCGCGGTCGCGGGCCCCGACGGGGTGCGCACCGCCGAGCTGAGCAGCGACGGCGACGACCCCGACACCCTCGGGGCCGCGGTGGCCGCCCGACTGCGAGCAACCGGCCGGTGAGCACCGTTCCCGGGACGGTCTACCTGGTGGGAGCCGGACCCGGCGACCCGGAGCTGATCACCGTCCGCGGCCAGGCCCTGCTCGCCGCCGCCGACGCGGTCGTCGTCGATGCGCTGGCCAGTCCCGAGCTGCTGCGGCACTGCCGCTCCGGCGCCGAGATCCACCACACCGGCAAGCGGGCCGGGGCGCACTCCGCGACTCAGGAGGAGATCAACGTCCTGCTGGTCGAGCTCGCCGGCCGCCATGCGGTGGTGGTGCGGCTCAAGGGTGGCGATCCCTTCGTCTTCGGTCGTGGCGGTGAGGAATGCGAGGTGCTCGCCGCCGCCGGCATTCCCTTCGAGGTGGTTGCCGGGGTCACCAGCGCGATCGCGGCACCCGCCTCGGCCGGCATCCCGGTCACCCATCGAGATTGGGCCAGTCATGTCACGATCGTGACCGGCCACGAGCGCGAGGACAGCGAGCATCCCGGTCGGGCCGATCCCGCCGTGCTGGCCCCGCTGCTGTCCACCGGGACGCTGGTGTTCCTGATGGGTGCGCGCACCCTTCCCCGGCTCTGCGCCGGGCTGATCGGCGGCGGTGCCGACCCGGCCACTCCGGTGGCGGCGGTGCAGTGGGGGACCGACCCGCGCCAGCGGACGGTCGTCGCCACCCTTGCGACCATCGCGGAACGGGTGGCGGAGGCGGGGATGGCCGCCCCGATGGTCACCGTCGCCGGTCGGGTGGCGGCGCTGGCCGAGCAACTTGCCTGGTTCGAGCGGCGGCCGCTGTGGGGACGGCGCATCCTCGTCACCCGTGCCCGGGCCCAGGCGAGCGGTTTCCTGGAGCGCCTGCGCCGGCTGGGCGCCGATGCGGTCGAGCTACCGGTGATCGCGGTCGAGCCGGTGGCGGAACGTCGCGAGCTGGAGGCGTCGCTGGTGGCGCTGCGACGCGCGGAGGCGGCGCGGCGCTATGCGGTCTTCAGCAGCGCCAACGCGGTCGACCTGGTCTGGACGGCGATCGAGTCGAGCGGTGGCGACGCCCGCGACCTGGGCGGGGTGCGGCTGGTGGCGATCGGCCCCGAGACCGCCGCCGCCCTGGCGAGACACGGCCTGCGCGCCGACCTGGTCCCGCCGGAATACGTCGCCGAAGCGGTGGCCGAGGCGATGATCGCCGAGGGCGTGCAGGGCGCCCGCGTCTGGCTGCCGCGGGCGGCGACGGCGCGCGACGTCCTCCCCGAGCGGCTCCGCCAGGCCGGCGCCGAGGTCGAGGTTCTGCCCATCTACCGCACCGTGCTTCCCGAGGGCAGCGCCGCCGCGCTGCGCTCCGAGCTTGAGCGGGGACCGATCGACGCCGTGACCTTCACCAGCAGCAGCACCGTCGCGCACTTTCGGGCCGCGCTCGAGGGACGGCCGTTTCCCGCCGGTGCGATCGCCGCGTGCATCGGCCCGGTCACCGCCGCCAGCGCCCGCGAGGCGGGATTCCCGGTCGAGGTGGTGGCGGCCGAGTACACCACCGCGGGTCTGACGGGGGCCCTGGCGGCGCACTTCGCGGCGCGCGGGGTCGCCTCGGTGGCGGGCGCCCTCCCGTTACCCTGAGGCGCGACCATGCCCTTCCCTCTCGACCGTCCCCGCCGGCTGCGTCGCACTCCGCAGCTGCGCCGCCTGGTTCGCGAGACTCGGCTCCGTCCCGAGGACCTGATCCACCCCGCCTTCGTGCGCGAGGAGGTCGACGAGCCGGTCGCCATCGCCGCCATGCCCGGCCAGTTCCAGGAATCGCACGACTCGCTGGTGCGCGCGGTCGACGACGCGGTGCGGCTCGGCATCGGTGCCGTCATCCTCTTCGGGATCCCGGCGACCAAGGATGCCCAGGGGTCGCAGGCGTGGGCCGACCATGGGGTGGTGCAGACCGCCATCCGGCGGCTTCGGCACGAGCACGGTGATGCCTGCGTGGTCATCGCCGACTGCTGTCTCGACGAATACACCGATCACGGCCACTGCGGGGTGCTGCGCGAGGACGGCAGCGTCGACAACGACGCCACCATCGAGCTCTATGCCCGCACCGCGGTCAGCCAGGCGGCCGCAGGCGCCGACATCATCGCTCCCAGCGGGATGATGGACGGCCAGGTCGCCGCCATCCGCGAGGCGCTCGACGAGGCCGGCTTCGAGGAGACGGCGATCCTCGCTTACTCCGCCAAGTACGCAACCGTGATGTACGGCCCGTTTCGGAGCGCTGCCGACTCGGCGCCGCGGCACGGCGATCGCCGCTCCTATCAGATGGATGTCGCCAACAGCCGCGAGGCGATGCGTGAGACCCTGCTCGACATCGAGGAGGGAGCCGACATGGTGATGGTGAAGCCGGCGCTCACCGCCCTCGACATCGTCAGTCGGGTGCGCGACCAGACCGACCTGCCGCTGGCTGCGTACTGCGTGAGCGGTGAGTACGCCATGCTGGAGGCAGGAGCCGCTGCCGGTGCCTTCGACCGGCGCGCCGCGGTGCTGGAGACGCTGACGGCCATCCGCCGGGCCGGCGCCGACCTGGTGCTCACCTACCACGCACGCGACGTGGCCCGCTGGCTGGCGGAGGAGGCATGAGCACTCCGACGCGGGCAAACCTGCCGTTCACCATCGGCGTGCTGGTGGTGGTCGTCGGCGGCCTGATCGGCGCCGGCATCGGCATCAACGCTGTGGCCGGAGGGAACTCGGCCTCCGGCGTGCCGCCGACGCCGTTCGTTTCGACGCCGACACCGAGTGTGTCCGCGACACCGAGCCCGACCCCGACCCCGAGCCAGGTCGCCTACGCGAATTGCGGTCCAGCCAACTTCGGACCTGTCCTGGCCCCGTTGAACCCGCCCGCCGACGTGCACAAGTACAGCGCCCCGCCACCCTTTCAGATCAAGACCAGCAAGCTCTACCTCGCCACCATCACCACTGCCAAGGGCGTCATCACCCTCTGCCTGGAACCGAGGCTGGCACCGAACACGGTGAACAACTTCGTGGCCCTGGCGCGCAACCACTTCTACGACGGGCTCACCTTCCATCGGGTGGTGGCGAAGTTCGTCATCCAGGGTGGTGACCCCACCGGCACCGGCAGCGGCAGTGCCGGCTACCGGTTGCGCGACGAGCCAGTGCGGCAGAAGTACATCATCGGCGCTGTCGCCATGGCCAACTCCGGCGCGAACACCAATGGCTCGCAGTTCTTCATCTGCATCGCCGACGACTCCAGCCAGCTGCAGCCGAAGTACAATCTCTTCGGCCGCGCGGCAGGGGGGCTGGACGTCGCTCAGCGCATCGCCAAGGGCGATGTGATGCAGACGGTCACCGTATCCGAGCAGCAGTAGCAGCGCTGTGGCAGGCCACGAGCGCTCGGCGGCGCTGATGCGTCGCGCCGCCGAGCTCCTCCCCGGAGGCGTCGACAGCCCGGTGCGGGCCTTCACCGCGGTCGGTGGGAACCCGCCGGTGCTGGTTCGTGGCGACGGTGCCCACCTCGTCGACGAGGACGGCAACCGCTACATCGATATGGTGCTCGCCTACGGACCGCACATCCTCGGACACGGCCATCCCGCGGTTCGCGCGGCGCTGTCGGCTCAGCTGGAGCAGGGCACCGCGCTCGGCGGTCCCACCGCGCTCGAGGTGGAGCTGGCGCAGCGGCTGGTCGACGCCGTGCCCTCGGTGGATATGGTGCGCTTCGTCAACTCCGGAACCGAGGCGACGATGTCGGCGCTGCGACTGGCGCGAGCCGCCACCGGGCGCGACGTCATCGTCAAGTGCGCCGGCGGGTACCATGGCCACGCCGATGCGCTGCTGGCGGAGGCCGGTTCGGGGATGGCCACGCTCGGTATCCCGAGCTCGCCCGGCGTCCCCGCGGCGGCGGCGGCCGACACCGCGGTGGTCGCCTACAACGACATCGCGGCGATGGAGGCGCTCTTCGCGGGCAACGGTGAGCGCATCGCCGCGGTGATCGTCGAACCGGTGGCGGGCAACATGGGGTGCGTGCCTCCCGCGGCGGGGTATCTCGAAGGGCTGCGCGCGCTCACCACCGCGCACGGAGCGCTGCTGGTGTTCGACGAGGTGATCACCGGCTTCCGTGTCGCCCGCGGAGGCGCCCAGCAGCTCTTCGGTGTCCATCCCGACCTCACCTGCCTGGGCAAGGTGATCGGCGGCGGGCTGCCGGTGGGGGCATACGGCGGACGCGCCGAGCTGATGTCGCTGGTGGCGCCGTCCGGACCCGTGTATCAGGCGGGAACGCTGAGTGGCAATCCCCTGGCGATGGCCGCCGGTTGCGCCGTGCTCGATTCGCTCGACGGCGCTGCGTACGCAGCGCTGGAGCGGCTCGGCGCGCGGCTGGGCGCGGGGCTGGCCGCCGCCGCCGAATCGGTGGGGGTGCCGTGCGCGGTGAACCGCGTGGGCAGCATGCTGACGCCCTTCCTCGGCGTCGAGGTGGTCGCCGACTACGACGCGGCCCGCCACGCCGACCGCGAACGATTCGCCGCCGCGCATCGCGCCTGGCTGCAGGGGGGTGTCTTCTGGCCGCCCTCGCAGTTCGAGAGCGCCTTCCTGAGCACCGCGCACGGCGACGCCGAGGTGGATCGGGTGGTGGAGGTCTTCGCGCAGGCCCTGCGCGGCTGAGAACCGCGCCGCGGTCGCCGCGCACGCGCCCGACCGTCCGGCGCACGTCTCTCAGCGTTGGTTCAGGTTCAATTCGAGGCCGGTGGTACACTGGCCGCAATCCCACGTCGGCTCATCGCCCGACGGAGGGGAGGAGACGGAGTACAGCAACCATGCCCCTGGGCGGTGGACATATCGTCTGGATCATCCTGGCGCTGATCGTGGTGTTGATCATCTTCGGCCCCGGCAAGCTGCCCGAGATCGGCGCCGGCGCCGGGAAGGCCATTCGTGAGTTCCGGAAGGCGACGTCCGAGGCGCGCGATCACGTGATGAACGCCAGCAGCGGCGACTCGCCGTCCGCACCCTCCAGCTCGGCGCCTCCCGCGGCACCCGCCAACCCGGCGCCGCCCGCGGACCCGGTCGCCAGCAGCCCCACCCCGGCCGGCGGAGACCAGCACCCGCCCGGCTGACGGGAGAGCTCACCACCACACCTCATCGGTGGCGCCCGGTGCAGCGGGCTGAGGAACGTTAGCCTGTGCAGGGCGTGGCAGACGACGAACGGCGCATGACCATCGTCGAGCACCTGGAGGAGCTCCGCCGGGTGCTGATCATCAGCGCTGCCGCGTGGTTGATCGCCACCGCCGTCGCCTTCATCTTCCGCAATCAGATCTTCGACATCCTGCTGCATCCCATCCTGCCGACGCTGCGTAACGTGCACAACGGAAACGCCGGCAGGGTCCAGGTCCTCAACCCGCTGGAGCCGCTGACCGTCGCCTTCAAGGTCGCCGCGGTCGCGGGCCTGGTGGGCGCGCTGCCGGTGATCACCTGGCAGGTGTGGACCTTCATCAACCCCGGCCTGCGACCGGTGGAACGACGCTTCGCCGGTCCCTTCGTCGGCTCGACCCTGCTCCTCTTCGCCGCCGGCGGCGCCTTCGCCTACTTCGTGATGCCGCTCGGCCTGAACTTCCTCGCCAACTTCCTTCCCTCGCAGGACGTCGCCTACAACGTCGAGCTCAGCCAGTACCTCAACTTCTTCGTGCTGCTGATCGCCATCTTCGGCGTCACCTTCGAGCTGCCGGTGGTGCTCGTCCTGCTCGGCATGCTGGGAATCGTCTCGTCCCGCTCGCTGCGACGCCGACGCCGCGCCATCATCATCGGCATCATCTTCGGCGCCCTGATCATCACCCCCGGCGCCGACCCGTTCACCCCGACCGCCCTGGCCATTCCCCTGATCCTGCTGTTCGAGGGGAGCATCCTCGTCCTCGACCGCGTATTGCACCGCTAACTTCGTGTCGGGGAGCCCTTGCTAAGCGGCAGGGCGGGGGAGGTGCCGTCGCTGCGGAGGCACACGGCCGACGCCTACGGCGTCGACTCGCTCGGCGCGGACGCGGCTGCACGCCGCGCCGCGACGGCCTCCTCCGCGACAGCACCTCCCCCGCCTTCGCGAACAAGGACCGCCACTCGATGCCGGCGGGGTCGTAGCGGCACGGAGACGGCGCCCTCGCTCGGCAGCATGCAGGCCCGCTCGCTGCACTGCCGACTGATCGCGGCGCTGCGCTGAGCGGGCCTGTGCTGCCGTGGCCCCGCCAACCGCGATGCAACCGTGCGCCACGAACGGTGCTTCGCGTTTCTTGCACCCAGGGGAGCCCGGCGGCTCGCGCGGGCGATTCGTGGGACCGAAGCGCACGGCCGCAACAGGGGAGTGCCCTGCATCACGAAGGCGGAGGCGACCTGCCCCCTCCGCCCCGGAAGCAACCGAAGACCTCCTCGTCGTAGAAGCGTGGAGACGCCGATGGCGTAGCATCCGCGCGCATGCGCCCCGACGGCCGCCGTCCCGATGAGCTGCGATCGACGACGATCGAGACCGGCACGCTGCCGTTCGCGGAGGGGAGCGCGCTGATCGCGATGGGTGATACCCGGGTGCTGTGCGCCGCCAGCGTCGAGGAACGGGTGCCGCCGCACCGCAAGGGGACCGGGCGCGGATGGGTGACGGCGGAGTACGGGATGCTGCCGCGCAGCACCCAGACGCGCACCGAACGCGAGGCGCGGCGTGGTCGCGTCGACGGCCGGGTGCAGGAGATCCAGCGGCTGATCGGTCGCAGCCTGCGGTCCGCGGTCGATTTCGAGGCGCTGGGCGAGCGGACCATCACCCTCGATTGCGACGTGATCGTTGCCGACGGCGGAACGCGCACCGCCTCGATCACCGGTGCATGGGTGGCGCTGGCCCTGGCGGTCCGGCGGCTGCAGGAGGCCAGGGTGGTGCAGCGCGAGCCGCTGCGTCTGCAGGTGGCGGCGATCAGCGTCGGCATCGTCGCCGGCGAGCCCCGTCTCGACCTCGCATATCTGGAGGACGCTGCCGCTGCGACGGATATGAACTGCGTCGGCACCGACGATGGTCGCTTCATCGAGCTTCAGGGCACCGCCGAGCTGCAACCCTTCTCGCGGGAGGAGATGGACGCGATGCTGCTCCTGGCCCAGCAGGGCATGCAGCAGCTCTTCGCGATCCAGACGGCCGCCCTGCCGCCGCGGTGAGTGTTGAGGGCGCGGCGCCGCTGGTGGTGGCGACCGGCAACCCCGGCAAGATGGCGGAGTTCCGCCGGCTGCTGCGAGCCATCCCCTGGCGGCTGATCGACCTTGATCAGGCGGGCATCGGCGGTGAGCTGCCCGAGCCCGGCGAGGGCTACGCGGAGAACGCCGCCGCCAAGGCGACGGCGGCCTGTCTGCGCAGCGGGCTGCCGGCGATCGCCGACGACAGCGGCATCGAGGTGCTGGCGCTGCGCGGCTGGCCCGGACCGGAGTCGGCGCGCTGGCTCGGCCCCGACGCCGGCGACGCCGACCGGCTGCGCGCCCTGGTCGACGAGGTCGAGCGGCGGACTCCCGACGACCGGCGGGTCCGCTACGTGGCGGTGGTCGCCCTGGCCCGGCCCGGAGCCGAGCCGGTGCTGGCGCGCGGGCACTGCGACGGCGTGCTGGTGGCGCCGCGGGGCGAGGCGGGGTTCGGCTACGACCCCGGCTTCTTCTCCGGGGATCTCGGCGTCACCTTCGGCGAGGCCACCGCGGAGCAGAAGGATCGCGTCTCCCATCGCGCTCGGGCGCTCGCCCGCCTTGCGGAGTCCGAGCTGCTGCAGTGGTCGGCGGGCTACCGGTAGCGGCTTGCTAGGCTCGCGCGCCATGCAGGAGTGGACCCCTCCGCCGCCCGCGCCCCGAAGCCGTCGCGACCGCCGCCTCGCCCTGGCCGGCGTGCTGCTGGTGCTCGCCCTGGCCGGGTTCGGGGCCGCCTACCGGATCGCCGCCGTCGGCTCGCGCGAGGCCGCCGCGGTGCGACCGACCCCGCCGACGGTGGCCCCGCCGGTGGTGGCGGTGCTCTCGCTGTCCCAGGCGGCGGCGCAGTCGCTGAGCCGCGTGGTCACCATCGAGAGTGTCGCCCGCGATCGCGAAGAGCTGGGCACGGGATGGCTCATCGACGACCGCGGCGACTTCGTCACCAACTGGCACGTGGTCGAGGGCAACCTCGGGATCCGCATCCGCGATCGTGCCGACGGCACGCATGTGGGGATGGTGATGGGGTCCGACCGCGAGCACGACATCGCGGTCATCCGCTCGGTCGACGGCTTCGCCGGTGTACCGCTCCCGGTGGAGACCCAGGCGCTGCGCATCCCCCAGGAGGTGGTGGTGCTGGCGTCGTCGCGAGCCACCCAGCACACGGATCAGACGGAGGGCACCCTGGCGCGTCTGCACCAGGACGTGCCGGTGCGTGGCACCGACGTCGATCCCGGGTTCGGCGACCTGCCCACCGTCTACACCGACATGATGGCGTTGCGGGCGCGCATCTACGCGGGCAACAGCGGCGGTCCGGTGCTCGACGACCGTGGCCGGGTGGTCGGCATCGTCACCCTGGCCAGCCGGGCCTCGGCGCAGGCCTTCGCCATCCCGCTGGACCGCGTCCTCGGCGAGATCCGGGCCTTCGCCGGCCGGCCGGGCGGGTGAGCGGCGTCCCCCCGTCGGTTGAGTGAGGTCCGGCGGGCGGCTGCGCCAGGGGCGGATAGAATCGGCCCAGCTCGCCGCGGCAGCAACGTTTGAGACGCTCGGCCGTGGTCGACACTGATGGGGACGAACTCGCGCGAGGTTCCCGTGGACGATCGTAGCTACGACATCGCCATCATCGGTGGCGGCCCTGCCGGCCTGACCGCCGCTCTCTACGCCGGGCGCAGCATGGTGCGCTCGGTGCTCATCGAGGCCAAGGCGCCGGGCGGGCAGCTGCTCAACACCGAGCTGATCGAGGACTACCCCGGCTTCGTCAGCGTCGACGGTCACGAGCTGGCCGGCTACATGGTGGAACAGGCGACTCGCTTCGGCACCGACCTGGTGATCTCGCCGACCCACCGCATCCGCGTCCTCGACGACGGCATGAAGGTGGTCGAGACCGACGAGGGTGAGTTCCGTGCTCCCGCGGTGATCATCACCGCCGGTGGCAATCCGCGGAAGCTCGAGGTCCCCGGCGAGGTGGAGTACGCCGGCAAGGGTGTCTCCTACTGTGCGGTCTGCGACGGCGCCTTCTTCAAGGGTGAGCACCTGGCCGTCGTGGGCGGCGGTGACGCGGCGGTGGAGGAGGCGGTCTTTCTCACCCGCTACGCCAGCAAGGTGACGATCATCCACCGTCGCAACGAGTTCCGCGCCCAGCCGGTGCTGGTGCAGGAGGCGCGCCACAGCCAGAAGGTGAGCCTGCTCATGGACACGGTGGTCGAGTCGATCGAGGGCAGCGCCATCGACATCGTCACCGGGGCCGGGCGGGTCACCCACCTGGCGCTGCGCAATGTGGTGACCGGGGAACCGAGCGCGCTCGACGTCGGCGGGGTCTTCGTCTTCGTCGGCTTCATCCCCAACACCGGGCTGGTCGATCAGCACATCGAGCACGACCCTTCCGGCTACTACCTCACCGATCCCTACACGATGATGACCAGCGTTCCCGGCATCTACGCCGCCGGCGACGTGCGCTCGCAGCTGACCCGCCAGGTGACCACCGCCGTCGGCGACGCCACCACCGCCACCATCGCCGCCTCGAAGTGGGTGGAGGAGCGTGCCAAGGGCAACCACGCGGCGGCCGGGATGGCGCCGACCCCGCCAGAGGCCCGCCGGGTCGGGTGACCCGGCAGCCCACGCGACCGTCGAGTCCGCGCCCGGCGGCACCCCGTAGCATCGTCACCCGGCGCGGCGACGCCGGCGAGACCGGACTGCTCTACGGCGGCCGCGTCCCCAAGGACGACCTTCATACCGAGGCCTACGGGGCGCTCGACGAGGCGATCTCCGCGCTGGGGCTGGCGCGGGCCACCGAGGCCGACGCGACCCGGGCGAGCCGACTCCTCGAGCTGCAGCGCGAGCTCTTCACCGTCGGTGCCGAGCTGGCGACCGGCAGGGGCGAGCGCGGCAAGCTGGAAGAGCACTTCGCCACCGTCACCGCTGCCATGGTGGACGCGCTCGAGGGTGCCACCCATGAGCTGGAGGCGCGCGTTCCTCTCCCGGCTGCGTTCGTGATCCCCGGCGGAACGCCCACCGCCGCCGCGCTCGACCTGGCGCGCACCCTGGTGCGCCGCGCCGAGCGCCGCGCGGTGTCGCTGCGGCGCGCCGGCGAGCTGGAGAACCCCGAGGTCCTGCGCTACCTGAACCGCTGCTCCGACCTGATCTTCATGCTCGCCCGCGAGGCGGAGCAGGGACGCATCACCCAGAAGTGAGCGCCGGCGACTCCAGCAGCCGCCGTCCCTGCAGGGCCAGCCACAGCCGGTGGCGCTGAGCGGGATCGTCGAGGGTGTCGCGGCCGAGCAGCTCGCGCAACCGCTCGATGCGGTAGACGACGGTGTGACGGTGAACCCCCAGCGACGTCGCTGCCTCGGCGACGCTCGAGCTTGCCAGCACAGCTTCAAGAGTCTCGAGCAGCGTTGCCTGACGGCTGCTGTGGCCGTTCACCGGTCCCAGGGTTGACTCGACGAAGGCGCGCAGCTCCTCCTGCGACTGCGCGAGAACGCCGAAGATGGCGAGGTCGGCGTCGTCGTGGAGGACGCGCTGAGGCGCCAGACGAGCTCCGATCGACAGCGCCCGCCGGGCGCGGCGCGCAGCGGTGGCGACATCCTCCAGGCGGTCGGCGAGCGGACCGGTGCCGATGCGCAGAGGCGGCCGGCCGTCCGCGACGCTCACTCCACGGGCCTCGAGGACGGCGATCCCCGCGCGGCACAGCGACAGGGGATGGACGGCGCCCGGGACCAGGGCGATCCACGTCCCCGGTTCGCCGGCGCTGAGCAGCGCGCCGACGTCCCGCCAGGCTGCGTCGAGCACCGCGTCGGCGTCGTCGACCCCGGCCACCGAGCAAGCGACCACGCGGTACGGCGGCACCAGCGGCAGGTCGAGGGCGGCGGCGAGGCGGCGCAGCTCCGCCGAGCTGTCGCCGGCCAGCAGCCGCTGGAGCAGCCGGTCGCGGTCGCGGTCGCGCTGCCGCACCAGCCGCTCGCGGGTGTCGAGATAGGCGCGGCCAACGGCACCGCTGATCTCGTCGAGGTACTCGAGAACCTGCTCGCTCAGAGCGACCGCGGTGGCGGGATCGAGCAGGTGCTCGCGCGCCGCCTCCCCGATCACCTCCTTCCAGATCACCTTGGCGGCGAGCCGGTAGGCGCTCAGCAGCACCTCGAGCGGGACCCCCATCTCGGCCTGCTGTGCCCCGGCCCGCCCCAGCCGGGTCAGCTCAGACGGCTGGATCCGGGTGCCGTCGTGGAGCTGGCGGAGCAGTGCCTCGAGGCCCTCGCGGCAGGCGGCCATCACCGCCCGGAGGTACGCGGTGCGGCGGAACGATGAGGGCAGGCCGATCTCGTCGGCGAGGCGGCGGGTCAGGTCCCTCGCAAGCCGCTTGACGTCACCGAGCAGCCGCTGGGTGAGCTCGGGAGGCAGGCCGCTGGCGGGGGTGGCGGCGGGCACCAGGCAATTTTATACGCCGTGGCCAAAAAGGCGCCGCCGATTTCGCTGCTGGGGCTGATGCTATTGGACCCCGCGTCGAATCACAATCGACCCATGCTGTACGACGAGCTGTTCGACCGCCTGGAACGGGCGCGCTGGGAGCTCCGGCGCGACATCCCCTTCGACTCGATCGACCGCCAGGCGCTGACCCCGCAGTGGATCTCGGACGTCCGGCAGGTGCATCTCACCGAGCTGAGCGCGCTCTACGCGACCGAGATGTTCCTCCGCGACTTCTACGCCGACATCGACTTCTGCAGCTTCATCTCGGTGTGGTTCTACGAGGAGATGAAGCACTGCCTCACCCTGCGCCGCTACCTGGAGCACGTCGGTGAGGAGTTCGGCGACGAGTTCGAGCGCGAGCTGCCGAGGCTGCGCCTCACCTTCGCCGAGGGACCGGCGATCGAAACCCTGACGATGCACTTCGTCGGCGAGCAGCGTCTGGCCCACTGGTACACCGCCTTCAGCACCAGCGCGCCCGAGCCGGTGCTGCGCCTGATCTTCAGCAAGCTCGCCGGCGACGAGCTGCGTCACGCCGCCTGCTACGCCGGCTACCTGCGCAAGGCGGTGCAGAACAACCCGGAATGCCTGCCCGCCATCCTGCGCATGACGCTGTGGATGCTCCGCTCCACCAATGATGCCCCCAAGCACCCGACCACCATCACCGAGCCGTCGGTCGTCTCCAAGCTCGACGACCCCGACTACATCCCGCGCATGCTCAACCTCTACCTCCCCGGCCGCGACCACGAGGCTCCGGTGCGCCGCCGCGTCCTCGCCCTGATGTCGGAGCTCGCCGGCACCGAGATGCGCACCATCCGCGACCTGCTTCCCGCTCTGCGCGCTGCTGCTTAGTAGCGCCGTCGGCGGGCGGGCCACACATCGCTGCGGAGAGCCGCGGTTCCGACGCCTTTGGCGTCAGCCCGCTCCGCTCGGCGCCTGCACGGCGCCTGCGCGACGGTCTTCCGCATCGGCGTCCCCCACCCGCCTCGCCGCTGCGGCACTGGCGCGCATCGGGTCTGCCAGATCGCGGTGGTCGTAGGGCGTTAGCAGCTTGCACCTCCGCCGAGGCTCCGGCCGCCCGGCGTCTGACGCTCGGGCGATGAGTGCACGCGTGGAACGCTCGAGCGACTGTCTGCCGCGCGTTGCATCGGGCTGGCCGCCGGTATGGTCGGAGATGCGTAGGCAGCGGCGGTGGGTGGGGCGCGTCGCGGAGGAGACCGTCGCGCAGGCGAGCTGAGCGAGCCGAGCGCAGCGGGCCGACGCCAGAGGCGTCGGAACCGCGGGTCTCCGCAGCGATGTGCCCCACCCACCGCCCGAGCCACGAAGCCCGCGGGAGCCCTGGATTCGGCGGCAAGGCATAATCGGAGCCGCTGTGGAAGACGTTCTCCGGGTCCGAGCGGTGGTTCGTGGGCAGGTGCAGATGGTCGGCTTCCGGGCCTTCGTGCTCCATCATGCCAACCGGCTGTCGCTCGGGGGAAGCGTGCGCAATCGCTCGGACGGCAGCGTCGAATGCGTCGTCGAGGGACCCCGGGGCGCGGTCTCGGCGCTGCTCGAGTATCTGCGGCGGGGGCCGTCGCATGCGCGGGTGGAGGCGGTCGACGTGGCCGAGGAGCCGCCCGCGGGTGAGCGGCCGCCGATGCAGGTGACGGCGTGAGCCTGCGTTTCGCCGCCCGGTTGGACCGGCTCGGCACCGAGGGCGCCTTCGAGGTGCTCGCCCAGGCGCGCCGGCTCGAGGCGCAGGGTCGCGACGTCATCCACCTGGAGATCGGTGAGCCGGACTTCGCGACGCCCGAGAACATCGTCGATGCCGCGGTGCGGGCGATGCGCGACGGCGCCACGCACTACACCCCGGCGAGCGGACTGATGCCGGTCCGCGAGGCCACCGCCAGCTACATCTCGAAACGCACCGGTGTTCCCTGCACCGCCGACAACGTGGTGCTCACTCCGGGAAGCAAGAACATCCTGCTCTTCGCGCTGCTGGCGCTGATCGAGCCCGGCGACGAGGTCATCCTTCCCGACCCCGGCTATCCCATCTATTCGTCGCTGACCAACTTCGTCGGCGCCAGGCCGGTGCCTCTGCCCGTTCGCGAGGGCAACGACTTCCGCATCGACGTCGAGGAGCTGCGCGGCCTGACGACCGAGCGGACCCGGCTGCTGATCGTCAACTCACCCGCCAATCCCACCGGTGGGGCGCTGACCCGCGCCGACTGCGAGGCCATCGCCGAGCTGGCGATCGAGCGTGACCTGGTGGTGCTCAGCGACGAGATCTACTCCCGACTGCTCTACGATGGTGAGCACGTCTCCATCTATGCCCTCGACGGGATGGCGGAGCGCACCATCCTCATGGACGGGATGAGCAAGGCGTGGGCGATGTGCGGCTGGCGGCTCGGCTTCGGGGTCATGCCGGTGCCGCTGGCGAAGCGGATGGACACGCTGATGATCAACAGCTCGTCCTGCGCCGCCTCGTTCACCCAGCTGGCCGCGGTCGAAGCCTTCGAGTCGCCGCTCTCGGACGCCGCCGTCGACGCCATGCGCGAGGAGTTCCAGCTCCGGCGCGACGTCCTGGTCGACGGGCTCAACCGCATTCCGGGCATCCGCTGCCACCGCCCCGCCGGTGCCTTCTACGTCTTCCCCAACATCGAGGCGACCGGATGGTCGGAGCGCGACCTGGCGCGGGCGCTGCTCGAGGAGGCAGGAGTCGCGCTGCTCGCCGGCACCGCCTTCGGCGCCCACGGAGCCGGGTATCTGCGGCTCTCGTACGCCAACTCCGTCGACAACATCGGCCGCGCCATCGATCGGATCGGCGTGCACCTGGCAGCGGCGCCCGCCGTCCACTGAGCTGACCCAGCACGGCACGCCGCCATGATGATCACGCGCACCCCCGCCTGCCGGCCCTCGCGTGACGAGGTGCGGGTGCTGGCCCGCGACCACGACCTGATCCCGCTGTGCAGCGAGCTCCTCGCCGACTGCGACACCCCGGTCAGTGCCTTTCTGCGTCTTGGTGCGGGATCCGGCTCGTTCCTGCTGGAATCGGTGGAGGGCGGCGAGCATCTTGCGCGCTACTCGTTTCTCGGGGGCCGTCCGCTGGCCACCATGAGCTTCGCCGGCGATGTCGCCACCGTGTACGGGTTGGAGGGCGAGGTCCGGCGCGAGCGCTTCCGCGATCCCCTGGAGGTGCTCGAGCGAGAGCTGGGCGGTCGCCGCATCGCCGCGGTCGAGGGCCTGCCTCCTCGCCTCGCCGGCGGGGCCATCGGCTACCTGGCCTATGAGGCGGTCACCAACTTCGAGCGCGTCCCCGTTCCCGCCGCCGACCCGCTCCGGCTCCCGCATGGCTGGTTCGGGATCGTCGACACCCTCATCGCCTTCGACCACGTCGCCCACCGCATGCAGTTGCTCACCCACGTGCGCACCCCCGCGGGGTGCGACGTGGATGTCGCCTACGACGAGGCGGTGCGCCGTCTCGACGACCTCCGCGAGCGGCTGCGGCGACCGGTGCCACCGCCGGCGGCGGCGGAGGGGGACATCGAACCGGTCGACGACGCGGTGGCCAACGTCTCGCGCGACGAGTTCGTTCGCTGGGTCGACCGCTGCCGCGAGTACATCCTCGCCGGCGACATCTTCCAGGTGCAGGTGGGGCGGCGCTTCGCCATCCCGCTGACCGCGCCCTCCTTCGACGTCTACCGGGCGCTGCGCAGCATCAATCCCAGCCCCTACATGTTCTACCTGGCCACCCCGGACTGCGACATCGTGGGTGCCTCGCCGGAGATGCTGGTGCGGGTCACCGGCGGGCAGGTCGACTACCATCCCATCGCCGGCACCCGCCGCCGCGGCAACACCCCCACGCGCGACCGTGAGCTCGAGCACGAGCTGCGCGAGAACGACAAGGAGCGTGCCGAGCACCTGATGCTCGTCGACCTCGGTCGCAACGACCTCGGCCGGGTCTGCCGTACCGGCAGTGTGCGGGTCACCGAGTTCATGGAGATCGAGCGCTACTCGCACGTGATGCACCTGGTGAGCAGCATCACCGGCGAGCTGGCGGAGGGGCGCACCGCCGTCGACGCCCTCCGTTCGTGCTTCCCCGCCGGCACCGTCACCGGGGCACCCAAGGTGCGGGCGATGGAGATCATCGCCGAGCTCGAGCCCGAGACCCGCGGCGTCTACGCCGGGGCAGTCGGCTACCTCGACTTTCACGGCAACCTCGACACCGCCATCGCCCTGCGTACCGTGGTGGTGCGTGACGGCGTCGCCTACGCCCAGGCGTCGGCGGGCATCGTCGCCGACTCCAACCCCGACGAGGAGGCGCTGGAGATCGACAACAAGGTCGCGGCGCTGCTGGTCGCGGTGCGCCGCGCCAACGCGGGGCTCGACACATGAGCGCGCTCACCGGCGATCTGCACGGCACCGTCGCGGTGATCGACAACTACGATTCCTTCGCCTACAACCTGGTGCAGTACCTGGGCGAGCTGGGGGCGCGGGTGCACACGCTGCGCAACGACGCAGCCACCGCTGCCGAGCTGGCGGAGGCGGAGCCCGCGGCGGTGGTGATCTCGCCGGGCCCCTGCACTCCCGACGAGGCCGGGATCTCGCTCGAGGTGGTGCGGTTGATGGGGGCGGAGGTCCCCATCCTCGGCGTCTGCCTGGGTCATCAGGCGATCGGCCAGGCCTATGGTGGCCGGGTCGTGCGAGCACCCCAGGTCATGCACGGCAAGGTCAGCCGCATCCGTCACCGCGGCGGCGGCTGCTGTCGCGGCCTGCCCGACCCCTTCGAGGCCACGCGCTACCACTCGCTGATCGTCGACCGCGAGACGCTGCCGGCGGACTTGGAGGTGACCGCCTGGAGCGAGGACGGACTGATCATGGGGCTGCGTCACCGACGCCATCGGGTCGAGGGTGTCCAGTTCCACCCCGAGTCGATCTGCACCCCGGTGGGTCGTGACCTGCTCCGCAACTTCCTCGACAGCGCTCGCGTCCCGCGGGCGATGCCGGTGGGAGCACCGGCGTGAGCGAGCTCGGCGCTCTCGCCCCGATCCTGGCGCGCAAGCGGGAGGAGGCCGAGGCCCTGCGCGGCGCCGCCGCCGGGCTGTGGGCGCGCGCCGCGGAGATGCCGCCGGGGCGCGGTTTCGCCGCCGCCCTGCGCGGTGGGGCGCTGATCGCCGAGATGAAACGCCGCTCGCCCAGCGGCGGCAGCCTGCGGCCCGGGCTCGATCCCGGCGCGATCGCTCGCGCCTACACCGGCGCCGGCGCCGCTGCCATCTCGGTGCTCACCGACGGCGCCGACTTCGATGGTTCGCTCGACGATTTGGCGGCGGCAAGCCGCGCCACCGCGCTGGCGGTGCTGCGCAAGGACTTCATCGTCGATCCCGTGCAGGTGGCAGAGGCGCGGGCTGCCGGCGCCGACGCGGTGCTGCTCATCGTCGCGGCGCTGCCGGGCCGCCTGCTCGACGAGTGCATCGAGGCCGCCGCTCGCGCCCGCGTCGACGTCCTCGCCGAGGTCCACGACCAGGCGCAGACGGAGCGCGCCCTGGCCTCCGGCGCAGCGTGCATCGGCGTCAACAATCGCGACCTGCAAACCCTTCGCACCGATCCCGGCACGTTCGCCCGGCTGCGGCCGCTGATCCCCGACGGCACCGTCTGCGTCGCCGAGTCCGGAGTGCGCGACGCGGACGACATCGTCCGCCTGGTGGTGGCCGGCGCCGACGCGGTGCTGGTGGGCGAGGCGCTGATGCGCGCCTCCGACCCGGCCGCCGCCTGTGCCGCGCTGGCGACCGCCGCCCGCGAGGCCGCGGCGGGACGGGCAGGAGCGGTGTCGTGATCGTCAAGGTCTGCGGGGTGCGCACCGCGGAGATCGCCGAGGTGGCGGTGGAGGCCGGCGCCGACTGGATCGGCATCGTCTTCGAGCCGCGCAGCCCGCGCCATGCCGCTGAGGCCGATGCTCGCGCCGTGGTCGCCGCGGTGGCCGGCCGCGCCGACCTGGTCGGGGTGCTGGTCGAGCCTTCGTCCGCCACCTGCGACGAGCTGGCCGCGCGCTACCGGCTCTCCGCCGTGCAGGCGCACGGCGACGTCCCCCGCGACCTCGTCTCCCGCTGCGATGTTCCGGTCATCCGCGGCATCAACGCGGACAGCGCCGAGGCCGCCTTCACCGTCGACTGGTGGCCCGACGGGCTGATCCTTCTCGACGCCGCCCCCGACGCCGATGGCGGGCTGCCGGGAGGGACCGGTCGCCGCTTGCCGCCGGAGTGGGCCGCCGAGGTGGCGCGGCACCGGCGGATCCTGCTCGCCGGTGGGCTGGGACCGGAGACCGTCGCCGACGCAATCGCCCGCGTCCGTCCGCACGGCGTCGACGCCTCGAGCGGGCTGGAGCGCGAGCCCGGGGTCAAGGACGCCGGCCTGGTCCGCGCCTACGTGCGCACCGCGCGCGCCGCCTTCGACGTGCTCGCCGAGCAGGGGTCGGTCAGCGCGGAGGGGGCGATCCGATGACCGGGCCGCACCTCGCCCCCGGTCGTTTCGGCCCCTACGGGGGCGCCTACGTGCCCGAGACGCTGGTGCCCGCGCTCGAGGAACTGGCCGTCGCCATCGACGAGGCCTTCGCCGACACCGCGTTCCGCGCCGACCTCGAGCGCCGGCTGCGCGACTACGCCGGCCGGCCCACCCCGGTCAGCCTGGCCCAGCGGCTCAGCGCCGAGGTCGGCGGCGCCCAGATCTGGCTCAAGCGCGAGGACCTGCTCCACACCGGGGCGCACAAGCTCAACAACGCGCTCGGCCAGGTGCTGCTGGCCCGGCGCATGGGCAAGCGCCGCATCATCGCCGAGACCGGCGCCGGACAGCACGGCGTCGCCACCGCCACCGCCTGCGCCTGCTTCGGGCTCGAGTGCGTCGTCTACATGGGCACCGAGGACATGCGGCGGCAGGCGCTCAACGTCTACCGCATGCATCTGCTCGGCGCCGAGGTGCGCTCGGTCGAGAGCGGCTCGCGCACCCTCAAGGACGCCACCAACGAGGCCATCCGCGACTGGGTGACCAACGTGCGCACCACCCACTACGTGATCGGCAGCGCGGTCGGTCCGCATCCCTACCCTACCCTGGTGCGCGAACTGCAGCGTTGCATCGGCGACGAGGCGCGGGCGCAGCTGCTCGAACGTTGCGGCCGGCTCCCCGACGTGGTGGTCGCCTGTGTCGGCGGTGGCAGCAACGCCATCGGCATCTTCACCGCGTTCGTCGGCGACGAGCAGGTGCGCCTGGTCGGAGTCGAGGCGGCCGGGCGGGGACTGAGCAGCGGTGAGCACGCGGCGCCGCTCAACGCCGGCCGCCCCGGCGTGCTCCACGGCGCCTACAGCTACCTGATGCAGGACGGAGACGGCCAGGTGCTGCCCACCCATTCGATCAGCGCCGGCCTCGACTACCCCGGCGTCGGGCCCGAGCACAGCCTGCTGCGCGACAGCGACCGCGCCACCTATATCGCCGCCACCGACGAGCAGGCGCTCGCCGCCTTCGCCCGGCTGGCGCGGCTGGAGGGCATCATCCCGGCGCTGGAGCCGAGCCACGCCCTGCACGCCGCTGCCGAGCTGGCGGCGGCGATGCCGCGCGACTCGCTGATGCTCGTCTGTCTCTCGGGTCGCGGCGACAAGGACATCGACACCGTGCGCGAGCACACCTCGGAGAGGCGACAACCATGAACGCGGCTGCCCCTTCCCATGGGAGCCGCGTCGCCAGCGCCTTCGCCGGGCTCGACCCCGCCGGCCTGCCCGGCCTGATCCCCTACGTCACCGCGGGTTTTCCCCGACTCGACGACACCGGCGCCATGCTGACGGCGGCGGAGCGTGCCGGTTGCCTGCTGGCCGAGGTCGGCATTCCCTTCAGCGACCCGCTCGCCGACGGTCCCACCGTCCAGCGCACCGGCCAGCGCGCTCTGGAGAACGGGATGCGCCTGTCGCTGGCGCTCGACCAGGTGGCGCGGGCTCGCGGTGCCGGCCTGCGGCTGCCGCTGGCGCTGATGACCTACACCAATCCGGTGCTCGCCCATGGGGTCGAGCGCTTCGCCGCCGACTGTGCCTCGGCCGGCGCCGATGCGGTGATCGTCCCCGATCTGCCCCTCGACGAGGCCGAGGAGGTGCGGGCTGCCGCCGATCGCGCCGGGCTTGCTCTAATCTTGATGGTGGCGCCGACGACGACGGCGTCCCGCCTGGAGGCCGCCTGCCGGCGCGCCGCCGGCTTCGTCTACTGCGTCAGCGTCACCGGCATCACCGGGGCGAGGGCGCGCATCTCCGAGGAGGCGCTCGACCTGCTGCGGCGCGTACGCGACGTCACCCCGTTGCCACGGGCTCTCGGGTTCGGCCTGTCACGGCATGAGCACCTCGAGTCGCTCCGGGGCCACGCCGAGGCCGCGGTGGTCGGTTCGGCGCTTCTCGACGCGGTGTCGGCCGAACCCGGCGATCCCGGTGCCACCGCCGAGCGCTTCCTGCTCGCCATGCGTGGAGTGGGAACGTCGTGACCGCCGTTCGCGGCATCCGCGGCGCCACCACCGTCGAGCTGGACGATCCGATCGAGATCGTCGCCGCCACCCGCGAGCTGCTCCTCGAGCTGATCGAGTGCAACGGCATCGTCTCCGAGCAGGTTGCCGGGGTGTGGTTCACCACCACCGCCGACCTCCGCAGCGAGTTCCCCGCGGTGGCGGCTCGCCAGCTGGGATGGGTCGACGTCCCGCTGCTCTGCGGCCAGGAGATGCCGGTTCCGGGTGGCAATCCCCGCAGCATCCCGCGCTGCATTCGCACCATGATCCTGCTCAACACCGATCGCGAGCAGTCGCAGATGTGCTTCGTGTACCAACGCCGCGCCCAGGCCATCAAGGATGAGCTCGACCGGGTCCGGGCCGGTGACCTGCCGGAGCCAGCCCACCTCTCCGAGGGGGCACCGGCGTGATCATCGTGATGAAGACCGGCGCCACCCGCGTCGACATCGACCGCGTCGTCGCCAAGGTCGAGGCGCGCGGGCTGAAGACCCACCTCAGCGAGGGTGAGGATCGCACCGTCATCGGGGTGATCGGTCACGACCCGTTCTCCATCAAGGACGCCTTCACCCACGACGAGTCGGTCCAGGACGTCCTCCGGGTCACCCGCCCCTACAAGTTGAGCAGTCGCGAGTGGCGGCGCAGCGACACGGTGATCAAGCTCGACGGCGGCATTGCCGTCGGCGGCGCCGCGGTGGTGGTGATGGCCGGCCCCTGCAGCGTCGAGGGCGAGGCGATGCTGCTGGAGACCGCGCAGGCGGTGCGCAACGCCGGCGGCCACATCCTCCGCGGCGGCGCCTTCAAGCCTCGCACCTCCCCGTATTCCTTTCAGGGACTGGGCCGCGAGGGGTTGCAATACCTGGCGGCGGCTCGTGAGCTCACCGGCCTGCCGGTGATCACCGAGGTGATGACGCCCAGCGAGGTGGATGGGGTGAGCGAGGTCGCCGACATCGTCCAGATCGGCACTCGCAACATGCAGAACTTCGACCTGCTGCGCGAGTGCGGGCGGCAGCCCAAGCCGGTGCTGCTGAAGCGCGGGCTCAGCAGCACCATCGAGGAGTGGCTGCTCAGCGCCGAGTACATCCTCTCCCAGGGCAACTACCAGGTGATGCTCTGCGAGCGGGGCATCCGCACCTTCGAGACGGCGATGCGCAACACCCTGGACATCGGTGCCATCCCCCTGCTCAAGGAGCTCTCTCACCTGCCGGTGGTGGTCGACCCCTCCCATGCCACCGGGAAATGGTCGCTGGTGGCCGCAAGTGCCCGGGCGGCGGTGGCGGCGGGAGCCGACGCGGTGATGATCGAGGTGCATCCGCGCCCCGACGAGGCCCTCTCGGACGGCCCGCAGTCGCTGACCCCGGACAACTTCGCGGTGGTGATGGGGGAGCTGCGACGCGTCGCCGAGGCGGTGGGGAGGCGGGTGGCAGAGGGCGTCGCCGCCGGCGCCGCCGGCTAGCCCGGGTGGATCCGGGCTAGGGCCCGCGGTCAGTTGCGCTCGGTCGCGGTCGTCGGCCTGGGGCTGATCGGCGCCTCCCTCTGCCGGGCGCTCCGGGCTCGCCGGCCGGAGCTGCGGCTGGTGGGGGTCACGCGGCGCACCGAGACCGCCGAGAGGGCGCTGGCCGACGGCGTCTGCGACGCCGCCGGGACCGGCGCGGGGCTGCTCGCCGAGGCCGACCTGGTGGTCATCTGCACTCCCGTCGACGCCATGGAGGCGTGGCTGGTCGCCTGCCGCGACCATGCGGCCAACGCCCAGGTCACCGACTGCGGCAGCACCAAGGCGTGGGTCACCGGCCGGGGCACCGCGCTGCTGGGGGAGCAGCGCTTCCTCGGCGGCCATCCCATGGCCGGGCGCGAGCTGAGCGGCTACGCCGCCGCCGATGCGGGACTCTTCGCCGGCGCCGTCTGGGTGTTCACCCCGGCGTCGGGAGCGGTGCCCGACGGTTTCATCCCCTGGCAGCGGGCGGTGGAGAACATCGGCTGCCGCATCGAGGTGATGGATGCCACCGCCCACGACGACGCGGTGGGCTGGATCTCCCACCTCCCCTTCGGGCTGAGCAGTGCCATGGTCCGCGCCGCGGCGGCCGCCCCCTCGTGGCCGGCGGCACAGCGCCTGGCGGCGAGCGGCTTCCGCGACGTCGCCCGCCTCGCCGGCGGAGACCCGGCGATGTACAGCGCGATCATCGGCAGCAACGCCGGGCCGATGCTGGCGGCGCTCGACGGCCTCGAGCGGCAGCTCGGCGAGCTGCGCCGCCTGCTCGAGAGCGGCGACGGCACGGCTGCCGAGGACTGGTTCGCCTCCGCTCGCGCGGCGCGGCAGCGCTGGCTCGATGAGCGCGCCGCCGCCGGGGGCCTGCCGCCGTGAGCGAGGTGCGCGTCGGGCCGGCCGGGCGGGTCGCCGGTGCGGTCACCGTTCCCGGCGACAAGTCGATCAGCCACCGCGCCCTGATCCTGGGGGCGCTGGCCCGCGGCCGAAGCTACCTCGGCAACCTCTCACCGGCAGCCGACGTCGCGAGCACCGGCGAGTGCCTGCGACTCTGCGGCGGCTCGGTGCGGCCCTTCGGCGCCGGACGCGTGTCGCTCGACGGCGGCGGTGCCCGGGGGGCGCTGAGCTCACCGCCGGCCCCGCTCGACTGCGGTAACAGCGGCACCACCATGCGGTTGCTGGCCGGCGTGCTCGCCGGCCATGACGTGGAGGCGGTGCTCGACGGCGACAGCTCGCTGCGCCGGCGGCCGATGACCCGGGTCGCCGAGCCGCTGACCGCGATGGGGGCCGAGGCGGAGACCACCCCCGAGGGGACGGCGCCGCTCCGGCTGCGCGGTCGCGCTCGGCTGCGCGCCATCGACTACCGGCCCGCCGTCGCCAGCGCCCAGCTCAAGTCGGCGGTGCTGCTCGCCGGGCTGTCGGCGGACGGGCCGGTGCGGGTGATCGAACCCTCGCCGAGCCGCGACCACACCGAGCGGCTGCTTCGCCTCTGCGGCGTCTCGGTCAGCTCCGGAGCCGACGGGGTGCGCGTGCTTCCCGGTCCGCTCGAGCCGTTCGGGCTGCACATCCCCGGGGACCTCAGCTCGGCGGCGTTCTTCCTCGCCCTGGCGGCCGCCCGGCCCGGCTGGCGGGTGGTGTGTCCCGGGGTGACGCTCAATCCGGGGCGCACCGGGGTCCTCGAGGTGCTGGCGGCGATGGGGGCCGAGGTGACCGTCGACGCCGGTGAGCCGGCCGGGGGTGTGGAGCCGGTGGGAACGGTCACCGTGGCGGGCGCTCGCCTGCACGGCACCGTGATTGCCGGCGCGCTGGTGCCCCGGTGCATCGACGAGATTCCCGTCCTCGCCGTCCTCGCCACCCAGGCGGAGGGGCGCTGCGAGATCCGCGACGCCGGCGAGCTGCGAGTCAAGGAGTCCGACCGGATCGCCCTGCTCGCCGACGGGCTCCGCTCCCTGGGTGCCGGCTGCGAGGAGACGCCCGACGGCCTGGTGGTGGAGGGCCCGGCGCGGCTCCGCGCGGCCCGGCTCGAGGCCCACGGCGACCATCGCCTGGCGATGGCCTGGGCGGTGGCGGCGGCGCTGGTGCCGCCCGGCGGCGGGGAGTCGGCGATCGCCGGCGCCGGGTGTGCCGCGGTCTCGTACCCGCGCTTCTTTGACGACCTGGCCACCCTGCTGGGGAGGGGCTGACACCGCCGCAACGGTGACCGCCGGCGCGCCTCGCCGCGACCGTCCGGTGACGGCTGCGTCAAGCCTTCATGTTGGCGAACACCGTCCGGTAACGCGAACTTTCCCCCGCCAGAGCGACCGATAGCATCGCCGACGTGAGCGGAACGGCGGGCGCACGCCTGTGCGTGGCATCCAGTGATCCCGCCTTGCGAGGCCACATCGCCGATGCGGTGGCCGAGCAGGGATACGAGGTCGCCCTCGCGACCTCGCTCGGCGATCTGGTGAGCCAGATCGCGACCGCGGGCGCCGGCTGCGCCATCGTCGATCCCCGGCTCCCCGGCCTCGGCCGGCGGCCGGAGAGCCGGCTGCGCGCCGAGCCGGCGCTGCACCGCTGCCCGCTGATCATCCTCGACCCCGACGAGCTCGATGGGTTCGACGCCCCGCCGCCGTCGCGTCACCAGGTGGAGCTGCTGATCCGCGTCCATTCGCAGCTCGCCGGCGGCGCTCAGCTCGAGCTGCTGCATCGGGTCAGCCAGCAGCTCACCAAGTCGCCGGACATGGAGCACACCCTGAACTCGGTGCTCGACGCGGTGGCCGAGGCGCTGGCCTTCGACACCGCCACCCTGTTCACCCTCGACGAGGAGGGGCGAGCGGTCATCCGAGCCACCTGGGGGTACGAGCTGGCCGCCGACCACATGCACTACTTCGCCACCGGCGAGGGCGTGGTCGGCTGGGTGATCGCCACCCGGTCGCCCACCATCGTCGGCGACTCCAACCTCGATCAGCGTTTCGCCTCGATGGAGGGACGCACCCCGCGCAGCATGCTGGCGGTGCCGATCACCATCGGAGAGCGCGTCCTAGGCGCCCTCTCGCTGGTGCGGCGGTCGACCAGCACGCAGTTCACCGATTCCGACCTGCTGCTGGTCGCCACCATCGGCAACAGCGCCGCCATCGCGCTCGAGAACGCGCGCATGCACGAGCAGGAGCGGGCCCTGGCCCTGCGCCTCGAGGAGGTCAACCAGCTGTACGGCGAGGAGCGCCAGGTGCTCGACAAGCTGGAGCACTTCAACCGCCTCTACAGCGAGGTGGTCTCGACCGTGTCCCACGAGCTCAAGACCCCACTGATGGGGATCCGCGGCTACGCGAAGATGATCGAGGCGGGCGACGTCGACTTCGACGAGGCGCGTGACTTCGCCCGCGAGATCTACGACAACGCGATGCGACTGAGCACCTACGTCGAGCGCGTCCTCCAGGAGGAGGCGGTGGCCCAGGGCAAGCTGACCCTGGACCTGCGCGAGGTGCGGCTGCGGCCGGTGGTCGACCAGGTCTTCCGCTCCCTGCGGCCGGCGGCGACCGACGGTCACGTCCTCGTCAACGACGTCCACGCCGACACCCCGCTGCTCAGCGCCGACCCCGAGAAGGTCATCCAGATTCTTGTCAACCTCGTCAGCAACGCGATCAAGTACAGCCCCAACGGCGGCCGGATCTGCGTCGGTGCCACCGCCGATGATCGCTTCGTGGAGGTCTCGGTCCGCGACCAGGGGATGGGCATTCCCGCCGAGGCGCGGGCGCACATCTTCGAGCGCTTCTACCGGGTCCAGTCGTACGAGACCCGCAGCGTCGCCGGCAGCGGCCTGGGCCTGAGCATCGTCAAGGGCCTGGTCGAGCTCCACGGGGGCGAGATCGGCGCCGAACCCAACCCAGACGGCGGCAGCCGCTTCCATTTCACCCTGCCGCGCGCCGTGTATTTCCCGGGACCGGCGGAGTACGCCAGCCTGGCACACGGCCCGGCAAACCCAGTTGAGGAGCAATAGATGCGTCTGCTGGTCGTCGATGACGAGCCCTCGGTCCGCAAGCTGCTGAAGCGCTTCCTCGAGTCGCGCGGCTTTGAGGTTGATGTGGCTGACAATGGCGTGCTCGGCTGGCAGGCCGCTCGCGACGCGCAGCCCGACCTGATCGTCAGTGACGTGGCGATGCCGGAGATGGACGGCTACGAGCTGGTCCGCACCATCCGCCGGAATCCGAGCACCGCGGCCATCCCGGTGATCCTGCTCAGCGCCATGCGCGAGGCCGACCGCGTGGTGGCCGGCTACGAGTCCGGCGCCGACGACTACCTGGCCAAGCCGGTCGACATGGAGGTGCTGCGTCACAAGATCGACGCCCTCCTGCGCCGTGCCCAGGTGACCGCGCCGACGGCCGCTCCCGGCCTGGCCAAGCTCATCTGCGTGACCAGCGCCAAGGGCGGAGTCGGCACCAGCACCATCGCCGCCAACATCGCGGTGCTCCTCTGCCGCCGCAACGAGACGGTGTGCGCCTTCGACCTCAACATCGAGCACGGCGACCTGCCGATCTTCTTCGACCTGCAGCCGAAGATGGGCATCGGGGAGCTGGCCCGGGAGATCAACACCCTGGGCGAGAACATCCCCTGGGACGACTTCCTGGTCCGCCATCCCAGCGGCCCACGGGTGCTGGCGGCGCCCTTCAAGCCGCACGACGCCAGCGTCGTGACCGAGGAGGTGGTCACCAACGTGATCACCCGGCTGCGGGTGCTGCACGACTACCTGGTGGTCGACCTGCCGCCCTCCTACAACGACACCGCGCTCTCCATCTACGAGGCTGCCGAGCGGCTGGTGGTGGTCACCTCCCCCGAGCTGACCGCGCTGCGTCGCACCCGTGAGTTCCTCGGCGTCCTGGCCGGCCTGGGGGTCCCCGATGAACGGGTCGTGCTCGTGCTCAACCGCGTCTTCGAGGTGAGCGGCATCGACGCCAGCCGGGTCGAGGCGTTCCTGCGCCGCCCCGTCAACATCTCGATCCCTCACGGCGGCACGGGCTTCCTCGAGGCGGTGTCGATGGGGCGTCCGGCGGTGCTGAACGGCAACAACTCGGGCGCGGTGAGCGCGCTCGACGAGCTCGCCCGAGCTCTGTGAGTCCCCGGCGATGAGCGCAGACCCGACCGCCGCCGCAGGTCCGGACCTCGCCCAGCTCCAGGGCATGCTGGCCGTGTCCCAGCGCAACCTCGAGCTGAGCGACCGCGGTCGCCTCGAGGAGGCAGCGCGGCGCTACGAGGTGGAGCAGCAGCTCGCCGCCGAGCACGCCGCCAACGGCACCCTGCGCGAGGCGCATCAGCGCCTCGAGGCGGAACGGAACGAGACCGCCGAGCGCGGCGTCGCCGTGGCCACCGAGAACCGCCGCCTGGTGGCGGAGGTTGAGCAGATCAGGGCGCGCACCGCCGCGCTGGAGACCGGCCTGGGCGCCGCCCGGGAATGGCGCCAGCGTGCCGAGGTCGAGCTGACCCGGCTCACCAAGCTGGTCGACGGGTTGCGCTCGGAGCTCACCGACGCCGTCGGCCGCGAGCGTCGCGTCGAACAGGCCGCCAAGGAGCTGCACGCGCACCTGGTCAACGAGCGCGATGCACGCAAGCGGCTCCACGAGCGCTACCAGCAGCTCGAGGGTGAGGTCGCGACCGCCCGTGACGAGCTCGTCCGCACCCTCGCCGAGGAGCGCCAGGCCGCCGACCAGCGCGAAACCATCCTGCGCAGCGAGCATGCGACCGAGCTGGAGCATGTGGTTGCCGAGCAGGCGGCCGCGCTGGAGCGTGCCGTCGCCCAGCAGGAGGCGACGGTGCAGCGCCTCCTCACCGAGCACACCGCGACGGTCGAACAACTCGCGGCCGAGCACGCGACGGCGTCCGAGCGACTCGCCGCCGAGCATGCCACCGCGGTCGAGCAGCTCGCCGAGCACGAGGCGACGGTGCAGCGTCTCACCGCCGGTCATGCGGCGACGGTCGAGCAGCTCGAGACGGAGCGCGCGGCGACGGTCGAGCAGCTCGGTGCTGCGCATGCCGCCGCCCTCGATCAACTCCGGGCGGGCCACGACGCCGAGCTCCGGGCTGCCGAGGAGCGCTGGACCGCGCTGGAGGCCAACCACGCGGCCGAGCGCGATCGCATCCTCAGCGGCAAGAAGGAGGAGCTGGAGCGCGCCGTCGCCGAGCGGACGGCACAGCTCGAACGAGCCGCCTCGGGCCGGACGGCAGAGCTCGAGCAGGCGGTCGCGGAGCAGACGGCGCTGGTCGAGCGTCTGCGCGCCGACGTCGAGCTCGAGCGCGAGGCCGCGGCCCAGCGGCAGGCCACGCTGGAGGCTGAGCACGCCCGCGTGCTGCAACGGACGGCCGCCGAGCACGCTGCCGCGGTGGAGCGCCTGGTCGCCGAACACGCGGCGACGGTGGAGGCCCTCACCAGCGAGCACACCGCCGAGCGCCACGCCGCCGACGAGAAGCGGGCGGCTCTGGAGAAGGAGCACGGCGCTGCCCTCGATCACCTGCTCGGCGAGCACGCCGAGCGCATCGAACAGATGACGGCGCAGCACGCCGCCGCTGTGCAGAAGGTGAACGGCGGCAGCCAGGAGCATGTCGAGCGGCTGACCGCGGAACTTGCCGCCGCCGGCGAGCGCCTGACCGAAGCGCGGGCCGAGATCGAGCAGCTCCGTGCCGAGCACGCGGCCGATACCGATCGCCTGGCGGCCGACTACGCCGAGGTGGTGCGGAGCGTCAACGCCGAGTACGCCGGGGTCATCGAACGCCTCACCGAGGAGGCCGAGCGGCTCGCCGCCGATCCCGCCGAGGTGGCACGGGTCGCCGCCGAGCACGCCGAGCAGACCGAGCGGCGCAACGCGGAACACACCGCCGAGCTGCAGCGGGTGACCGCCGAGCACGCGGCGACGCTGGAGCGTCTCAACGCCGCGCACGCCGCTGCGGTGGAGCGCCTGGGCTCCGAGCACGCGGCGGCGCTGCAACGGGTGACCCTCGAGCTGGAACAGCTCGCCACCGAGCGTGAGCGCAGCACCGCCGAGCACGTCGCCGAGCTGGAGCGGGTGGTCGCCGCGGCAGAGCAGGTCGCGGCGGATCACGCCGCCCAGTTGAAGCGGCTGCGCAGCGAGCACGAGGCCGCCGCCACCCAGCTCGCCGCCGAGCAGACCGCCGCCGCCGACAAGCTGGCGGCCGAGCATGCTGCGGTGACCGAGCGCCTGACGGCCGAGGCCGAGCACCTGAAGGGAGAGCACGCCGCCCAGTTGCAGCAGCTGCGCAGCGAGCACAGCAGCGCCACCATGCAGCTGACCGCTCAGAACACCGCGATGCTCGACTCGATGTCCGCCGAGAACGCCGCCAAGATCGAGGCGATCACCGCCCAGCAGGCCGCCGAGATCGAAGCTCTGACCGCGCAGCACGCCGCGGTGATGGACCGGGTGACCGCCGCTCACAACAACGAGGTCGAGCTGCTCAAGACCGAGGCCGAGGCCCACGCCGCCTCCGACGCCGAGCGCATCACCGCCCTCGAAGCCCGCACCACGGCGATGGCGAAGGAGATCGTCGCCACCCGCGAGGCGGCCGACCATTCCGCCGCCGACCTGGAGGTCGCCCGCGGAGCTCTCGAGGCGGCGCGGTTCAAGCTGCAGGAGGAGGAGGCGGGGCGCGCCGCCGCCGAGACCCGCGCCGAGGAGCTCGGCGAGGAGCTCACCTTCATGCGCAGCGAGATCTTCGCCACCGGTGACAACAACAAGCGCGGCCTCTTCGGCCGGGGCGGCAAGCGGCCGTCTCCGCCCAAGAAGTACGTGCCGCCGATGACGTCCTCATCGCCGTCGCACCAGCAATCGCAACCGCAGCAGCAGAAGTCGCCCCGCCCGGACCCCACGTCCGAGGAGGACCTGGCCGCCGCCCTCGAGCGGCGCATGTTCGGAGGCGACTGAGCCCGGCTCCGGGCTCGCGGCTCCACCGGGCTCCCGAGCCGGCGGTCGCGGCGCGCTACCTATGATGGCGGGCATGCCCGCCGGGTTCCGACATGGCTGAGACGCTCTTCGAGAAGATCTGGCGCCGTCACGCCGTCTGCGAGGACGCCGGGTCGACCGTGCTCTACGTCGACCTTCACCTGGTCCACGAGGTGACCTCGCCGCAGGCCTTCGAGGGCCTTCGCCTCGCCGGCCGCGGCGTCCGCCGGCCCGACCTGACGGTGGCGACGATGGACCACAACGTCCCCACCACCGACCGCTCACTCCCGGTGGCGGATCCCATCGCGCGGCAGCAGATGGACACTCTGCTGGCCAACTGCCGCGACTTCGGCATCGCCTGCTACGGGCTCGGCGACCCGCGCCAGGGCATCGTCCATATCATCGGTCCCGAGCTGGGGCTCACCCAGCCGGGAATGACCATCGTCTGCGGCGACTCCCACACCTCGACCCACGGCGCCTTCGGTGCTCTCGCCTTCGGCATCGGCACCAGCGAGGTCGAGCACGCGCTGGCGACCCAGACCCTGGTGCAGCGACGACCCCGCACCATGGAGGTGCGCGTCGACGGCCGGCTCGGGCTCGGCGTCGGTCCCAAGGATGTGATCCTCGCGATCATCGGACGCATCGGCGTCGACGGCGCCGTCGGTCACGTGATCGAGTACACCGGCGAGGTGATCCGCGGCCTCTCGATGGAGGGGCGGATGACGGTCTGCAACATGTCGATCGAGGCGGGCGCCCGGGCGGGCATGATCGCCCCCGACGACACCACCGCCGCCTATATCAAGGGCCGCCCGGCGGCGCCGTCCGGAACGGCGTGGGAGCAGGCGGTGGCGGACTGGGCCTCGCTGCGGAGCGATCCCGGCGCGAGCTACGACCGGACGGTTGTGGTCGATGGTGGCGCGATCATTCCCCACGTGAGCTGGGGCACCAACCCGGCCCAGGTGGCGCCGGTCACCGGCGCCGTCCCCGATCCCGAGCAGTGGGACAACCCCAGCGACCGGCAGGCGGTGCAGCGCGCGCTCGAGTACATGGGGCTGCGGCCGGGGACCCGGCTCGACCAGGTCGCCATCGACCGGGTCTTCATCGGCTCGTGCACCAACAGCCGGATCGAGGACCTGCGCGCCGCCGCGGAGGTCGCCCGCGGCCGCAGGGTGGCGCCCACCGTGCACGCCATGGTGGTGCCCGGATCGGTCCAGGTGAAGCGTCAGGCCGAGGCCGAGGGCCTGGACGCCGTCTTCCGCGATGCCGGCTTCGAGTGGCGCGAGCCGGGCTGCTCGATGTGTCTGGGGATGAATCCCGACATCCTCGCCGAGGGCGAGCGCTGCGCCTCCACCTCCAACCGCAACTTCGAGGGCCGGCAGGGAAAGGGCGGTCGCACCCACCTGGTCAGCCCGCCGATGGCCGCCGCCGCCGCCATCGCCGGTCACCTGGTCGACGTGCGCAGCTTCGACGCCGAGCGCGCCGGGATCGCCTGATGGAGCCGTTCCGCCGCGTCGCCGGAGTCGCCGCGCCGCTGGACCGGCCCAACGTCGACACCGACCAGATCATCCCCAAGCAGTTCCTCAAGCGCATCGAGCGGACCGGCTACGGACCGTTCCTCTTCTACGACTGGCGCTTCCGCGGTGACGGGGTCACCGAGAACCCTGATTTCGAGCTCAACCGGGAGCCGTGGCGGCACCCTCCCATCCTGCTCGCCGGACGCAACTTCGGCAGCGGCTCGTCGCGCGAGCACGCGGTGTGGGCGCTGATGGACTACGGGGTGCGGGCGGTGATCGCGCCGTCGTTCGGCGACATCTTCTTCAGCAACGCGCTGCAGAACGGTCTGCTGCCGGTCCGCCTGCCGGAGGCGGTGCTCAGCCGCTGGATGGACGCCGCTCGCGAGGAGCCGGGGCTCGAGGCGGTGGTCGACCTCGAGGCCGGCGCCGTCGACTTCGCGGGCGAGCGGCAGCCGATCGACCTCGACCCCGAGGCCCGGCGGCGGTTGCTCGAGGGACTCGACGCCATCGCCCTGACCCTCCGGCACAGCGCCGACATCGACGCCTACGAGGCGAGGCGGTCGTCGTGGTTGCCGGTGACCGGCGGCGCCGGCCGGTGACCGCGGTCGATCCGCGTCACCGCAGCCGCCGCCTGCTCGACGGGCACGACCGCGCTGCCGCCCGGTCATACCTCAAGGGCATCGGTTTCTCCGCCGACGAGCTGGCCCGTCCCATCGTCGGCATCGCCAACAGCTGGACCGGCACCATGCCGTGCAACTTCGACCTGCGTCGCCTCGCCGAGCACGTCGCCCGCGGCGTGCGCGACGCGGGGGCGACGCCGATGGAGTTCAACACCATCGCCATCAGCGACGGCATCTCGATGGGCACCGAGGGGATGAAGGCATCGCTGATCAGCCGCGAGGTGATCGCCGATTCGGTGGAGCTGATGGGTCGCGGCTACCTCTTCGACGCCATGGTCTGCCTGGTCGGATGCGACAAGACCATCCCCGGAGCGGCGATGGGCCTGCTGCGCCTCGACATCCCCGGCCTGGTGCTCTACGGCGGGTCGATCATGCCGGGCCGCTTTCGCGGCCGCGACGTCACCATCCAGGACGTCTTCGAGGCCGTCGGCGCACTCGAGGCCGGCCGCATCACCGACGCCGACCTGCGCGAGCTCGAGGACGTCGCCTGCCCGGGTGCCGGCGCCTGCGGCGGCCAGTACACCGCCAACACCATGTCGCTGGTGATGGAGTTCCTCGGCCTGTCGCCGATGGGAGCCAACACCATCGCCGCCCTCGATCCCGCCAAGGCGCGGGTGGGCGAGACGGCGGGACGAACTGTCGTCGACATGCTCGACCGCGGGCAGCCGGCGCGCGGCCTGCTCAACCGCGCCTCGTTCGACAACGCGATCGCGGGTGTGGCCGCGACCGGGGGATCGACCAACGCCGTGCTGCATCTGCTGGCGCTGGCGCGCGAGGTCGACGTGCCCCTGGTGATCGACGACTTCGACACCGTCAGCCGACGTACGCCGCTGATCGCCGACCTCAAGCCCGGGGGCCGTTTCACCGCTGTCGACCTGCAGCACGCCGGCGGCGCGCCACTGGTGGCGCGCCGGCTGCTCGACGCCGGTCTTCTCGACGGCGGCCGGCCGACGGTGACCGGGCGCAGCCTGGCCGAGGAGTGCGCCGCGGCGGAGGAGGCGGCGGGCCAGGAGGTGGTGGTGACGGTGGAGCGGCCGCTGAAGCCGACCGGCGGGCTGGTGATCCTGCGCGGCAACCTCGCGCCCGACGGATGCGTGGTCAAGGTCGCGGGCCACGAGCGCACCCGCCACCGCGGGCCGGCCCGCGTCTTCGACCGCGAGGAGGACGCGATGGCTGCGGTGCAGCGCCGCGAGATCGTCGCCGGCGACGTCATCGTCATCCGTTACGAGGGCCCACGCGGCGGGCCCGGGATGCGCGAGATGCTCGGCGTCACCGCCGCGGTGGTCGGACAGGGGCTCGGCGAGAGCACCGCCCTGCTCACCGATGGGCGGTTCAGCGGCGCCACCCGCGGCCTCATGGCCGGCCACGTCGCCCCCGAGGCAGCGGTGGGCGGACCCATCGCGGCGCTGCGCGACGGCGACATGATCAGCTTCGACGTCGATGCCCGCCGCCTCGACGTCGAGCTCGACGAGGCGGCGCTCCACGACCGGCTCGCGGCCTGGCGACCCCCCGAGCCGGCGTACCGGCGCGGCGCCTTCGCCCGGTATGCGGCCAGCGTCAGCTCCGCCGCCGAGGGAGCGGTGACCGGCTGAGCTCGGGTTGGGTGCGGGCCGGGCGCCGGTCGCGATCCGATCACAAAGCCGTCAGGCGTTCGTTGCCGGCCTTGCCGCCCACGCCGGAGGGTCTGTTAGGCTTTCGCCCACACCTGAATACCGCGATGACGAGGAGCAGTAGGGGCTACCGCAACGGTGCCCAGCGAGCCGGGATGGTGAAAGCCGGCGACCCGCGCAGCCCTGAACTCGCCTCCGAGCAGTCCGACCCCCTCCGATGACCCGGTGGGGGGAGTGTCAAACCTCCCGAGTGGACAACCACCACCCGGGTCAGTAGACCGGGCCGGAGTGGCGCCCGATAGCAGCGCCGACGAGTGGGTCGCTCGTTCTGGGTTTCGCCGAATCCGGCCGGTGCCGGAGAGGGGTGGGCCGTAGGCGGGCCGGACCAAGCCGGGTGGTACCGCGGGGGAAATCCCTCGTCCCAGCGACAACGTGCTGCGGACGCAGGGATTTTTTGTTTGCGGAGGAACCAGCGGATGACCACCTCGACGACGACACCGACGACGGCGACCGATTCTCCCAACGGGAGCGCGCCGGTGATCGCCGACGGCCAGGTGATCACCGGGGCCGAGATCCTGCTGGAGTGCCTGCGGCGCGAGGGCGTCGACACCATCTTCGGGTATCCCGGCGGCGCCAACCTCTGGCTCTACCGCTACCTGCCCGACTTCACCGACATCCGTCACATCCTGGCGCGCCACGAGCAGGGCGCGACCCACATGGCCGACGGGTACGCCCGTGCCAACCGCGGCAAGGCGGGCGTGGTCTTCGCCACCAGCGGACCCGGGGCGCTCAACTGCATCACCGGCATCGCCACCGCGCAGTACGACTCGGTGCCGCTGGTGGTGGTCACCGGACAGGTGCCCACCGTCGCCGTCGGCACCGACGCCTTCCAGGAATCGGACGTGATCGGCGTGACCATGCCGATCGTCAAGCACTCCTACCTGCTGCAGTCGGTCGACGAGATCGCGCGCGTGGTCCGCGAGGCGTTCCACATCGCCACCAGCGGCCGCCCCGGGGTGGTGGTGATCGACTTCCCCAAGGACCTGCAGAACGCCCGCCATCCCTTCCACTGGCCGGCGGGCCCGGTGAGCCTGCGCTCCTACAACCCCACCACCCGCGGCAACCCGCTGCAGATCAAGCGGGCCGCCAAGCTGATCGACGAGGCCAAGCGTCCGGCGATGCTGGCGGGGCGGGGAGTGCTGATCTCACGGGGCGAGGAGGAACTGCTCGAGCTCTCCCGCAAGGCCAGTATCCCGGTGGGCTGGACACTGCTGGGCACCGGCTGCTATCCGGTGGGGGAGGAGCTGAGCCTGCACATGGTCGGCTTCATGGGCGCCGGCTACACCAACAAGGCGGTGCTTGGCTGCGACCTGCTGATCATGGTGGGAATGCGCGCCGACGACCGGGTGACCACCAAGCTGGACAGCTTTGCGCCCCAGGTCGAGAACATCATCCACATCGACATCGATCCTGCCGAGATCGGCAAGAACGTGAGGCCCACCCTGCCCATCGTCGGTGACGCCAAGCAGGTGCTGGGGGAGATCGCCAAGCTGGTGGCTCCCAAGCGGCTCGATTCCTGGATCACGCAGATCGAGCGCTGGAAGGAGGAGCACCCGCTTCGCTACCGGCGCAACACCGGCGTGCTCCAGCCGCAGGACGTGCTCCTCGAGATGTACCGGCGCTGCGACAGCGACGCCATCGTGGTCGCCGACGTCGGTCAGAACCAGATCTGGGGCGCGCTGTGGTGGGACTTCAAGGGCAGCGGCCTGTACCTCAACAGCGGTGGCAGCGGGACCATGGGATTCGCCTTCCCCGCCTCCCTGGGGGCGCGCGTCGGCCGCCCCGACAAGCCGGTCTGGTGCATCGCCGGCGAGGGCGGCTTCGTGATGACCATGCAGGAACTGGCCACCGCGGTGCAGGAGAACATCGACGTCAAGGTGGTGATCCTCAACAACTACTGCCTCGGCATGGTGCGGCAGTTCCAGGACGACTATTACGAGGGCGTGCGCAGCGCCGTCGACCTGCGGGTCGGTCCCGACTTCGTCAAGCTCGCCGACGCCTTCGGCATGCCCGGCTGGCGCACCGACAAGGTCGAGGAGGTGCCGCAGCTCCTCGACCGCATGCAGCGCCACTCCGGTCCCTGCATCGGCGAGTTCATCATCGATCCCGAGGCCAACGTCCGGCCGATCGTGCCGCTGGGCAAGGGTCTTCCCGACTTCGTCGAGGAGATCGTGGAGGCGGGGTTCTGATGAGCACCCGTCACCGTCTGCTCAGCATGCTGGTGGAGAACCATCCCGGTGTGCTCAACAAGGTGTCGAGCATGATCCGGCGGCGAGGGATGAACATCACCTCGCTGTCGGTGGGCGAGACCGACGACGAGTCGGTGTCGCGCATGACCGTGGCCATCGACGTCGGCCGGGCCCAGGCCGACCAGGCCGTCAAGCAGCTCTACAAGCTGATCGAGGTGATCAAGATCAGCGACATCACCGAGGATCCCATCATCGATCGCGAGCTGGTGCTCTGCAAGGTGACCGCCGGCCGCGGCGATCGCAGCGAGCTGCTGCAGATCATCGACATCTTCAAGGCCAAGATCGCCGACGTCGCCACCGATTCGATGGTGATCGAGATGAGCGGCGCCGAGGACCAGGTCGAGACCTTTCTGGAGCTGGTCCGGCCCTTCGGTATCAAGGAGGTCGCCCGCAGCGGCACGGTCGCCATGACCCGTGGGCGCGAGGGCCTCCGTCTCAGCGCCAAGCACCAGGCAAGGACACCGGCACAGCAGGACCTGGCCGCCGCCGAGCGGCAACGCCGCAGCGCCGGCGTGCTCGTGGGAGACTGACCATGGCCCATCGAACCCGGCCTCGCTACCAGGCACCGGTGCAGGCCTCCAGCAGCGAGCAGCGGTTGGCCGCGGCTCGTCGCAAGGACGCCGCCGCCAACGCGACCATGCTGGGCACGGTGGACCGCGGCGGCGACCGCCGCCGTGGCCTCTGGCAGCAGCGCGGCGTGCTCGACGAGCTGGTCGAGCTGCATCACCCGGAGCCGGAGCGATGACGGTTCACGGCGCTCCGGATCCCAGCCGGGTCTACATCTTCGACACCACCCTGCGCGACGGCGAGCAGGCGCCCGGTTTCGCCCTCAACGTCGACGAGAAGATCGAGATCGCCCATCAGCTGGCCCGCCTCGGCGTCGACGTGGTCGAGGCCGGCTTCCCGATCAGCAGCCCCGGCGACTTCACCGCCTGCCAGCGCATCGCCCGCGAGGTGCAGGGCCCGGTGATCACCGCCCTCGCTCGCGCCGTCCCCCAGGACATCGACGCGGTCTGGAACGCGATCAAGGATGCGCCTCGCAAGCAGATCCACATCGTGCTGTCGGTCAGCGACATCCACATCGAGAAGAAGGGGCTGGGGACTCGCCAGCAGGTGCTGGAAAAGGGCATCTCGGCGATCGAGTACGCCCGCCAGTACTGCGACTTCGTCGAGTACTCGCCCGAGGACGCGGGGCGCGCCGACCGCGGCTACCTGTACGAGACGGTGGAGGCGATGATCGAGGCCGGCGCCACCGTCATCAACGTCCCCGACACCACCGGGTACACCCTGCCCCACGAGTTCGGTGGCCTGATCGGCGACCTGATGCAGCACGTGCGCAATGTCGGCAACGCCATCGTCAGCGTCCACTGCCACAACGACCTGGGGCTGGCGGTCGCCAACAGCCTGGCGGCGATCGAGGCCGGGGCGCGGCGGGTGGAGTGCACCATCAACGGCATCGGCGAGCGGGCGGGCAACGCCTCGCTCGAGGAGCTGGTGATGATCCTGCGGACCCGCGAGAAGCTGCTGGGGCTGCACACCGACGTCGACACCCGCCTGCTGGCACCGACCAGCCGGCTGGTGCAGGCGCGCACCGGGATGCACGTCCAGGCCAACAAGGCCATCGTGGGTGCCAACGCCTTCGCCCACGCCAGCGGCATCCACCAGGACGGCGTGCTCAAGGACAAGCTGACCTACGAGATCATGCGCCCCGAGGACGTCGGCGTCGCCGACTCGAAGATCGTGCTGTCGCCGCGCAGCGGACGTCACGCCTTCCGGCACCGCCTCAAGGAGCTGGGCTACGAGCTCGACGACGACGCCTTCAAGCTCGCCTGGGATGCCTTCCTCCAGCTCGCCGACAAGAAGAAGGAGGTCACCGACCGCGACCTGCAGACGCTGGTCGCCGACGAGGTGCGGTCGGTGCCCGAGCGCTTCACCCTGGAGCTGGTCCAGGTCAGCTGCGGCACCAATGCCCGCCCCAGTGCCACCGTGCGGTTGCGCGACGCCGAGCGCGATGCTCTGCTCGAGGACGCGGCCGTCGGTGATGGCCCCGTGGACGCGGTGTGCAACGCCATCGCCCGCCTGGTCGACGTGCCCAACGAGCTGGTCGACTTCAACGTGCGGTCGGTGACCGGCGGGCTCGACGCGGTGGGGGAGGCGAGCGTGCGCGTCCGCCACGACGGGCGCATCTACAGCGGACACGGCTCGGACACCGACATCATCGTGGCCAGCGCCAAGGCCTACTGCCACGCCCTCAACAAGGTGGCAGCGGAGCAGCCGGCGGTCAGCCTTCCGGCGGGGTCCGGGGTCTGAGCGCATGGCCGATCGCGTCCACCGCCTCGCGGTGCTCCCCGGCGACGGTGTCGGTCCCGAGGTCGTCGCCGCCGCCCTGCAGGTGCTCGACGAGGTAGGAGCCCGCTACGGCTTCAGCATCAGCCGCGCCGAGTATCCGATCGGTGGCGCCGCCATCGACGCGCACGGGTCGGCGCTGCCGGCCGGCGTGGTCGAAGCGTGCCGCGAAGCCGACGCGGTGCTGCTCGGCGCGGTGGGTGGGCCGAAATGGGACGACCCCCGCGCCGCGGTGCGCCCCGAGCAGGGGCTGCTGGGCCTGCGCAAGGGCCTCGGCGTCTACGCCAACCTCCGCCCGGTGCGGGTGATCGACGCGCTGGCCCAGTTCTCCACCCTGCGTGAGGAGGTGATCGTCGGCACCGACTTCGTGGTGGTCCGCGAGCTGACCGGCGGGATCTACTTCGGGCAGCCACAGGGTCGCAGCGGCGAGCCGCCGCAGCGCAGCGCCGTCGACACCAGCACCTACAGCGAGGCGGAGGTGGAGCGCGTTGCCCGCCTCGCCTTCGAGCTGGCGCGCGGACGCGAGCGGCGTCTCTGCAGCGTCGACAAGCAGAACGTTCTCGCCACCAGCCGGCTGTGGCGCGAGGTGGTCAGCGAGGTGGCCGCCGACTTCCCCGAGGTGAGGCTGACCCACCTGCTTGTGGACAGCGCCGCCATGGAGCTGCTGCGCGACCCGCGCCAGTTCGACGTCATCCTCACCGAGAACCTCTTCGGCGACATCCTCAGCGACGAGGCGGCGATGATCGCCGGCTCGATGGGGATGCTGCCCAGCGCCTCTCTGGGCGAGCCGGGTGATGATCCCCTGCGCCGTCCCGGTCTGTACGAGCCGGTGCACGGCAGCGCCCCCGACATCGCCGGCACTGGGGTCGTCAACCCGATCGCCGCCATCCTCAGCGTCGCCCTCTGCCTTCGCATCTCGCTGGGCGAGCCGGAGGCCGCGGCGGCGATCGAGGCCGCCGTCGACCAGGCGCTCGAGCTGGGGGCGCGCACCCGCGACCTCGGCGCCGACGACGACCGTGCGCTCGGGACGGCGGCGATGACCGAGCGGTTGGTCGAGTTGCTGCCATATCCGGCCAGGGTCCGCGCATGAGCAGCGCCCGCGAACGCCGCGTCGTCATCTACGACACCACCCTGCGCGACGGCACCCAGGGGTTCGGGGTGTCGCTGTCGGCGAACGACAAGCTGAAGATCGCCCACCGGCTCGACGCCCTCACCGTCGACTACGTCGAGGCGGGCTTCCCCGGCAGCAACCCCAAGGACACCGAGGTCTTCGAGGCGCTGAAGCACGAAGGGCTGCAGCACGCCAGGCTGGCCGCCTTCGGGGCCACCCGCCGCGCCCACGGCAGCTGCGACGACGACGCCAACCTGGCGGCGCTGCTGAGCAGCGGCGCCCCGGTGTGCACCCTGGTCGGCAAGTCGAGCGCCTGGCAGGTCAAGGAGGTGCTGCGCACCAGCCGCGAGGAGAACCTGGCGATGATCCGCGACTCGGTCGCCTGGTTGCGCGAGCGCGGCCGCGAGGTGGTCTTCGACGCCGAGCACTTCTTCGACGGCTTCAGCGGCGACGCCGAGTACGCGCTCGCCACCTGCGTCGCCGCCGCCGAGGCGGGAGCGGCCTGGATCGTCTGCTGCGACACCAACGGCGGACGGCTGCCGCACGAGGTCGCTGACGGCATCGGGGCGCTGCAGGAACGCCTCGCCGGGCTCGACGGCGCCGCCACCGGCGTGCGCATCGGCATCCACTGCCACAACGACTGCGACCTCGCGGTGGCCAACAGCCTGGCGGCGGTCGAGGCCGGCGCGGAGATGATCCAGGGCACCATCAACGGCCTGGGCGAGCGCTGCGGCAACGCCAACCTCTGCAGCATCGTGCCCAACCTGCGTATCAAGCTGGGGATGAAGGCGCTGGCAGACCAGGGGCTGACCCATCTCACCGAGACCAGCCAGTTCGTCGCCGAGATTGCCAACATGACGCCGGTGCCGCAGCAGCCGTTCGTCGGCGAGGTCGCCTTCGCCCACAAGGGCGGCCAGCACGTCGCCGCGGTCATGCGTCACCAGGACGCCTACCAGCACATCGACCCCGCTCTGGTCGGCAACCATTCCCGCGTCCTGGTCAGCGAGCTCAGCGGCCGCGGCAACGTGCTCTACAAGGCGCGCGAGTTCGGCATCGACGTCGACAGGGACGACCCGGTCACCCGCCGCCTGGTCGAGCAGCTCAAGAAGATGGAGCACCGCGGCTACTCCTTCGAGGGCGCCGACGCCTCTTTCGAGATGATCATCCGCCGGATGCGCGACGGCCATGCCGCCCCCTTCGAGCTGCTCGACTTCATCGCCATCGTCGAGCACCGCCGCGGCGTCGGCAGCGTGGTCAGCGAGGCGACCATCAAGGTGCGGGTCGAGGACGAGGTGCACCACACCGCTGCCGAGGGCAACGGCCCGGTCAACGCCCTCGACCTGGCCCTGCGCAAGGCGTTGGTGCCGCGCTTCCCCCAGCTCGCCTACATCCGGCTGCACGACTACAAGGTGCGCATCCTCGACGAGGCGGCCGGCACCTTTGCCGTCACCCGGGTGCTCATCGAGTCGGGTGACGAGCGCGACGGGCGCCGCTGGAGCACGGTGGGCTGCTCGCCGAACATCATCGAGGCGTCCTGGCTGGCGCTCGCCGACTCCATGGAGTACGCCCTGCTCAAGGTGGCGCCGGAGGCGGACTAGAGCCGCGTGCCCTCGACGGCGCGGCGCACCGATTCGTAGCGTTCCACGTAGTCGTGGAGCATCCGGGTGGCGCTGAACTGCGGTCCCACGCTGCGCAGCGATGCCTTCATGCGCCGCACCCAGCCGCGCGGGACGCCCTGCTCGTCGCGCTCGTGGAAGAGGGGGATCACCTCGTGCTCGAGCAGGCTGTAGAGCGCGTCGGCGTCGTGGATGTCCTGCTCGGTGTCGTCGGCGCCCACGCTCTCGATACCCCAACCGTTCTCGCCGTTGAACCCCTCCGCCCACCAGCCGTCGAGGACCGAGAGGTTGAGCCCGCCGTTCATCGCCGCCTTCATGCCGCTGGTGCCGCTCGCCTCCAGGGGAGGGCGAGGAACGTTGAGCCAGACGTCGGCTCCCCCGACCATGTTGGCGGCCAGCCCCATGTCGTAGTCGGACAGGAAGACCAGGCGTCCGGTGGCATCGGGACCGGCCTGCACCTCCATGATCTCCTGGCCGAGTCGCTTGCCCCCGTCGTCGGCGGGATGCGCCTTGCCCGCCACCAGCAGCTGGATGGGATGCTCGCCGCCGAGCAGCGGCATCAAGCGGTGGCGGTCGCGCACGATCAGGGCGGTGCGCTTGTAGGTGGCGAGGCGGCGCGCCAGTCCCACCACCATCACGTCGGCACGGAACACCTGGGCGGCACGGTCGGCCAGGTGAGCGGCCTCGCCGCGTGAAAGACGGTCGTTGACGACGCGCAGCCGCACGGCGTCGATGAGGCGCCGGCGCAGCTCCTGGCGCACCGCCCACAGCTCGTGGTCGGGGATGCTGTCCACCGGCTCCCAGGTGGCCGGGTCGGCGGTGCGCGACAGCCAGTCGTTCCCCAGGTACCGGTCGAGGAGGGCGCGCATCGGCGGGGCCATCCAGGTGGGGATGTGGACTCCGTTGGTGACATGGCCGATGTCAACGCCGAGCTCGGCCCACATCTCCCGGGCCACCTCCCCGTGCCGGCGGCTCACGCCGTTGGCGCGTGACGAGAGTCGCAGGGCGAGCACGGTGATGCCCAGCGGCTCGCTGTGGTCGTCGGGACGGATCCGGCCAAGCTGCAGGTAGCGCTGGGGATCGTCGGCGAAGAAGTCGCGCAGCACCTCGAGCACCTCGCCGGGACCGTAGGTCTCGTTGCCCGCGGCCACCGGGGTGTGAGTGGTGAACAGGGTGCGGCTTCGGGCGACCTCCAGGGCGACGTCGAAGGGAACCCCGGCTCGCGCCGCATCGCGGGCCAGCTCCAGGGGCGCCAGCGCAGCGTGGCCCTCGTTGAGGTGGAGCACCGACGGCTCGATTCCCATCGCCCGCAGCGCGCGCAGTCCACCGATGCCGAGCAGGGAGTACTGCGACAGCCGCATGCGGTGCTCGTTGACGTAGAGGCGCGAGGTGATCCAGCGGTCGACGGGATGGTTCTCGGGTACGTCGCTGTCGAGCAGGTACAGCGGCACGCGACCGACGTCGACGCGCCAGATCTGCGCCTGCACCGGGCGTCCGGCGAGGTCGACGGTGATGGTGATGGGCAGGCCGGCGTGGGTGACCAGCACCGCAGGCAGGCGTTCCGGGTCGGTGTCGACCCAGTACTCGCGCTGCCAGCCGGTGTGGTCGACGTGCTGCCGGCCGTAGCCCTGGCGATAGAGCAGTCCCACCGCCACCAGCGGGATCGCCTGGTCGGACGCCTCCTTGAGGATGTCACCGGCGAGGACGCCGAGACCTCCCGAGTACACCGGCAGCGAGCGATGGATGCCGTATTCGGAGCAGAAGAATGCGATGGGACTGCTCGCCGGCATCTGCTCGCCGGCCGGTCGGCGAGCGAGGTACGAGGCCAGCTCGTCGGCCACGGTCTGCAACCGTGACACCGTGGCGGGGTCCTGCGCGGCGTGGTCGAGGGTGGCGGGCGACACCTCCTGGAGCAGGCGGATCGGGTTCTCGCCGCACGCCTGCCAGCGATGTGGATCGAGGCTGGTGAACAGGGCCGTCGCCTCCGGGCTCCAGCACCACCGGTAGTTGTAGGCCAGGCGCGCGAGGTCGGCCAGCCGCGCCGGGACGCGGCGAGCAAGCTCGTGAACGGCGCGTTCGATGTCGTCGGAGCCGTCCCAGCGGAGAACCACCGGCCGGGGTTCCCCTTCCGGAACCCCGCCGCGCCCGATCGGCATCAGCCGATTCTAGCGGGCCCCCGCGCATCCCCCGGCAGGGTGAGGCGGTGGCGCCTGGGATCGACCATAATCTGACCGCAACCTGAGGCCAGCTTGCGCATCCGTGGGTGCGCTGCCATCATCGCCGCGATCATCGAGGGGAGAGGAGGCAGACCGTGTTTCCATTGATGTCAGGCATCAGCAGCAGGCGCATATCGGCGCTGATCGTGATCGCTGCGGGATCGCTGGCCGCTTGTGGCGGCGGCGGCGGCGGCGGCGGTGGCGGCGGCGGAGCCACCTCCTCGTCATCGTCCGGCGCGATCTCGGCCGCGACGAAGGTGAACTCGATCGCCTCCGAGGTGCCGAGCAGCCTCAGGAGCAAGGGCTCTCTGACCGTCGCCGCGGACGCGACCTATCCACCCAATGAGTTCATCGGTCCGGACGGCAAGACGATCGTCGGCATGGACGCCGACCTCGCGGTTGCTCTCGGCCAGGTGATGGGGCTCAACCTGCAGGTGAGCAACGTCACCTTCGATGCCATCCTGCCTGGGCTCTCGTCCGGAAAGTATGACCTGGGTATGTCCTCGTTCACCGACACCAAAGAGCGCGAGAAGACCTACGACTTCGTCACCTACTTCAGCGTCAAGACCGCCTTCTTCATCAATGCGAACGGGCCGACGATCAACACGCTGGACGACCTCTGCGGCCACAAGGTGTCGGTCGAGAAAGGCACCACGCAACAGGACGACTCCACCGCTCAGGACACCAAGTGCAAGAGTGCGGGTAAGCCAGGCGTCGACGTCCAGGTCTATCCCGACCAGAACGCAACCAACCTTGCGCTGAGCAGCGGCCGCGCCGATGTCAGCATGGCCGACGCTCCGGTCGCCGTCTACGTGGTCCAGCAGTCCAAGGGACTGCTCAAGCTGACCGGCCAGCAGTACGGGCCCTTCCCCTATGGGATCGCCATCCCCAAGAACAACGGGATGGCGAAGGCTGTCCTCGACGCCGTCAAGGAGCTGATCAAGGACGGGGTCTACACCCAGATCCTCGACAAGTGGGGCATCCAGAGCGGGGCGATCAACAACCCCCAGGTCAACGGCGCGACGAGCTAGCGGTCGGCGCCCTACCGATCGAGCGACAGTGGGCTGACCATGGACGTGGTGCCGCCGATGGTCGTCGAGCCCGGGGCTGGACGGCCATCGGCGATCAAGGCTGTCCCTATTCGGCACCCCGGCCGGTGGGTGGCCACTCTCGTCGTTCTGGCGATCGCCGGCGGACTGGTCTACTCCCTGCTGACCACGGACAGGTACCACTGGGACGTGGTCGGGCAGTACTTCACCAGCCGTCGTGTGCTCGACGGGCTGGTCGAGACTCTGAAGCTGACGGCGATCGCCATGGCCATCGGCGTCTCCCTCGGGATCGTCTTGGCGGTGATGCGTCTGTCGCCCAATCCGGTGGTGGCGGGGATGTCATGGCTCTACATCTGGTTCTTCCGGGGCACGCCCGTCCTCGTCCAGTTGCTCTTCTGGTACTTCGTCAGCGCTCTGTACCCGTCATTCATCATCGGCATCCCGCATGGACCGGCGTTCTCGAGGAGTACCAACGAGCTGATCACGGGGTTCATGGCGGCGATACTGGGATTGGGGCTCAACGAGGCCGCGTACATGGCCGAGATCGTCCGCGCCGGGATCATCTCGGTTGAGCACGGCCAGACCGAGGCGGCTCAGGCCCTCGGGATGAAGAGACTCCAGATCATGCGACGCATCGTCCTGCCCCAGGCGATGCGGGTGATCATCCCTCCGACCGGCAACGAGACCATCTCGATGCTGAAGACGTCGTCGCTGGTCAGCGTCATCGCCTATACCGAGCTTCTCTATTCAGTCCAGCTCATCTACTCGGGACCGAGCTCGGTTGGAGCCTTCTTGCAGATCCCGCTTCTGATCGTCGCCAGCCTCTGGTATCTGATCGTCACCTCGGTGCTCACGGTAGGCCAGTACTACCTGGAGCGGCGCTTCGCCCGCGGCGCGGTCCGCGGGCTGCCGCCCACCCCGCTGCAGCGGCTTCGCCGCTACCTCTTCACCTTCCACGCGCCGCCGCCGGCTCCGCCGCCACCCACTATCCCTCCGGGCAGGGTCGGAGGCCCGCGGTGAGCACCGCGCCGATGGTGCGCGCCGAGCAGGTGCGCAAGAGCTTCGGCCGCCTCGAGGTGCTCCGCGGCATCGATCTCGAGGTGGCACCGCGCGAGGTGATGTGTCTCATCGGCCCGTCCGGCTCGGGCAAGAGCACCTTCCTGCGCTGCATCAACCACCTCGAGAAGATCGACGGGGGCCGCCTCTCGGTCGACGGTGAGCTGGTCGGCTACCGGCAGAGCGGCGACAAGCTCTACGAGCTGCGCGACGCCGAGGTCTGCCACAAGCGGTCGGAGATCGGGATGGTGTTCCAGAGCTTCAATCTCTTTCCGCACATGACGGCCCTGGAGAACATCGTCCTGGCACCGATGCGGGTCAAGGGGGACTCGAAGTCGGTGGCGGTCGACCGCGCCAAGACGCTGCTGGCGCGAGTGGGACTGGCCGACAAGGTGGACGCGTATCCCCGGCAGCTCTCGGGAGGCCAGTGCCAGCGGGTCGCCATCGCCCGGGCACTGGCGATGCAGCCCAAGCTGATGCTCTTCGACGAGCCGACCTCGGCGCTCGACCCGGAGCTGGTCGGCGACGTGCTCGACGTGATGCGCAAGCTGGCCGAGGACGGCATGACCATGGTGGTCGTCACCCACGAGATGAGCTTCGCCCGCGAGGTCGGCGACTCCCTCGTCTTCATGGACAGCGGCGTGGTGGTCGAGGCCGGCCCGCCGCGCGAGATGCTCGCCAACCCGAAACAGGAGCGCACCCGCACCTTCCTGTCGAAGGTTCTCTAGCTTCTAGCGCAGCAGCCGGGAGAGCCGCCGGTCGGCGAGCACCTTGCCGCCGGTCTGACAGGTCGGGCAGTACTGGAACGAGCGGCTGGAGAACGCCACCTCGCGGATTGTGTCGCCACACACGGGGCAGGGCTGACCGGTCCGCCCGTGGACGCGCATCCCCGCGTGCTTCTCCCCCTTGAGCTCGCTGGCGCGAAGGCCGTCGCTGCGGCTGACCGCATCTCGGAGCACGCCGGTCAGAGCGGCGTGGAGCCGCTCGACCTCGGCGTCGTCGAGGCTGCCGGCACGCCGGTACGGTGACAGGCGGGCGGCGTGCAGCGCCTCGTCGGAGTAGGCGTTGCCGACCCCGGCGAGCAGTTCCTGGTCGGTGAGCATGCTCTTCAACGGTTGGGTTCCCGCGCTGCCCAGCACCTCGGACAGGGCCGCTGTGTCGAATCCTGGATCGAGCGCATCGGGCCCCAACCGGGCGATCCCGGGGACCTCGTCCAGCGAGCGCACCAGGTAGAGGGAGAGGCGCTTCTCGGTGCCCTGCTCGGTGACCTCGAAGCCGGCGCCGCTGTCCAGCCGCACCCGCAGCGCCACCGGGCTGCGCCGCGCCGGCGCACCGTCGACGGCGAGCTGCTCGTGCCAGCGCACCCAACCGGCGCGGGCGAGGTGGATTACCAGGTGCAGCTCTCCGGCCTCGATCGCCAGGAACTTGCCGCGACGGGTGCAGCCGGCGATGGTGGCGCCGACCAGCGCCTGCAGCGGCGGGTCGTAGGTCTTGAGGGCGGCGAAGGAGCGGAGCGAGACGGCGGCGACGCTGCGACCACCGAGCCGCGACGCCAGGTCGCGGGCCAGGGCTGCGACCTCGGGAAGCTCGGGCATGACTCTATCGTGGCAGGCGCCGGGCGATCCGGCGCCTTGACCGCGCCACAGCCGTGCCGGTACAACAGGCGCACCAAGGAAGGATGGTGGTGCGCAGGTTCACTCTGGCGCTGCTGCTCACGCTGCTGTCGCTGGCCGCGGTCTTCCCACCGCCGGCCGGCGCGCAGCTCGAGCCGGTCAACGTCCCCTGGCCGCAGCTGCTTCCGCCGGCGCCGGGGTCGGGAGGTCCGCAGCCCGCCGCCACCGCCAGTTGTCACACGGCGACCCTGCGCTGCGTCGACGGCGTCATCCGGCGGATGGACGCCGCCTGGCAGCCGCTCGACCGCAGCTGCGACCACCGCGCCGTCTTCGCCCTCACCTACCTGATCACCACCAGGGGCTTCCGCGACACCCTGGGGCGTGATCCCCACTTCTTCCGCGACTTCGACTGGATCGTGCACCTGGACGCCGACTTCGCCGACCTCTACTTCCGCGCCTTCGACAACTACGCGCATCACCGCGGCTTCGTCCCCCGGGCGTGGCGTACCGCGTTCGATGCGGCGCGCGGCGACCAGACCAACGCCGGGCAGGACGTCTTCCTGGGCATGAACGCCCACATCCAGCGCGACCTTCCCTTCGCGCTCGCCGAGGTGGGCCTGCGGATGCGCGACAGCAGCTCGCGCAAGCCGGACCATGACCAGGTCAACGCCATCCTGGTCAGCGTCATGGAGCACATCAAGCAGGAGCTGCAGCGGCGCTACGACTCTATCTTCCAGTGGGGCTCGCCCAGCCAGCCCTTCCCCGCGACCGATCAGGCAGCGCTGGAGGTGTTGAAGTCGTGGCGCGAGGGCGCCTGGCGCAACGCCGAGCGGTTGGTCAACGCCCACAGCGCGTCGGAGCGCCGCTCGGTGGCCCAGTCGATCGAGGACAACGCCCAGCTCTGGGCGCAGAGCATTGTCACGGGCACGGTGCCCGGCTACCAGGCGATTCGCGATCCCTACTGCCGTCAGGCGCACGCCTGAGCTCGGATCCACTCAGCGCCCGTACAATCTGCGCCCGTGCTTGCCCGCAGGACGCCTGCCGATCGTGACGCCGTCAGCGGCAGCGCTCACCCGTCTGCCCGCGGCAACCCCGGTGGCGCGCGGCGCGAAATGGTGCTCTGTGTACCGCGCACCACCATCTTCCCCGACGGCGCCTGGCACGGCCTGGTGACCAGCGGCCTGGAACGGGCTCTGCGCACCATCCGCGCCACCGCCGTCTACCGCCCCCGCGGTCAGGTCGAGGAGGACGCCTCGCAGCAGCAGATCATTCCCTACTGCATCGTCCAGCAGGGCGACGGCGGCTTCCTGCTGACCCGCCGGCTGCGCCGCTCCAGCGAGCGGCGCCTGCATCACCTCTACTCGCTCGGCGTGGGCGGGCATGTCAATCCCGGTGACGGCGAGGACGGCGACCCGGTGGTGGGGGGGCTGCGCCGGGAGTGGAGCGAGGAGATCGTCTGCGCATCGGCGGCGACGGCCCGGCTGGTGGCCTTGCTCAATGACGACACCACGCCGGTGTCGCGGGTGCATCTCGGCCTGGTCTTCCTGGTCGAGCCGCACGCGGGCACGGCAGCGGTGCGCGAGATCGACAAGCTGGAGGGGGAGAGCCTCGGCCTGGAGGCGATGCGGCGCCACTACCTCAACATGGAGTCGTGGTCGCAGCTGGTCTACGACGACCTGGTGGCCGGCGCCCCGGAGCGCGCCGAGCAGAGCCCGCTGGTGGTGGATCTGCCGGCGGCGCCCTGACGCCTCTCGGATACACTCGGCCCATGGCATCGCGCATCCGCTCGCTCGTCTGCCGCGAGTGCGGCACCGAGATCGACGTCGCCGCGACGCATGTCTGCGACCTCTGCTTCGGCCCTCTCGATGTGCGCTACGACTACCGCGAGGTCGCCCGGCGCATCTCGCGCGAGGCGATCGACCGCGGCCCCCAGAGCATCTGGCGGTACCGCGATCTGCTGCCCGTCGACCTCGACGCCAGCGACGACGAGGGACCGGTGACCCTGGGCGAGGGCTTCACCCCGCTGGTCCATGCACCGCAGCTCGGCGAGGAGCTGGGGCTGCGCAATCTCTATATCAAGAACGACACCATGAACCCGACCAACTCCTTCAAGGATCGAGTGGTGTCGGTTGCCACCTCCTGGGCGCGGCGCAACGGCTTCGACACCATCGCCTGCGCCAGCACGGGCAACCTCGCCAACGCGGTTGCCGCCTACGCCGCGCGCGCCGGCATGCCGGGGTACGTCTTCATCCCCGCCAACCTCGAGGCCGGCAAGATCGCGCCCACCGCCGTCTTCAAACCGACGATGGTGCGGATCGACGGCAACTACGACGACGTGAACCGCCTGTGCAGCGAGCTGGCCGATCTGGTCGACTGGGCCTTCTGCAACATCAATATCCGCCCCTTCTACAGCGAGGGCAGCAAGACCCTGACCTATGAGACCGCCGAGCAGCTTGGCTGGCGGCTGCCCGACGAGATCATCATCCCCATCGCCTCGGGCTGCCAGTTCGTCAAGCACAACAAGGCGGCACGTGAGCTCATCGACCTGGGGCTGGTGAGCGGCGACGGCGCCCGCATGCCGCGCCTCAGCGGCGCCCAGGCGCTGGGCTGCTCACCGGTGGCGACGGCGTTCCAGCAGGGCGAGACCCACATCGTTCCGGTCAAGCCCGACACCATCGCCAAGTCCATCGCCATCGGCAATCCCTCCGACGGCTCCTACGTGGTGCAGATAGCCCGCGCCACCGGCGGCGTCGTCGACAGCGTCACCGAGGAGGAGATCCTCGAGGGCATCGAGCTGCTGGCGCGCACCGAGGGCATCTTCACCGAGACCGCTGGGGGCGTGACCGTCGGTGTGCTCGCCAAGCTGGCGCGGTCCGGCCGGTGGCGCGGCGACGAGACGGTGGTGGCGTATGTCACCGGTCATGGCCTGAAGACGGCCGAGGTGATGACCGGCCGGTCGACGCTCGCCGATCCTATCCCGCCGACGGTGCGCGCCTTCCACGAACGCTTCAGCCAGGCGGTGGAGGAACGAGGCCCGGCGATCACGCCGGTGCGCGGCGTGACCGGCGGACGCCGGCGCTGAGCCGGCAGGCGCGCCAGCCTCCCGCCATGGCACCGCCTGTGCGCACCGCTGCTCCTGCCGGCTGTCGCGCCTTGGCGATCACCCTCGCCGCGGTGACCTGGCCCGTGCTGCTGGTCGCGTGCGGCTCGAGCAACCCGGCCGCTCCCGCCCTCACCCACGGCGCGAGCGCCTCGGGGGCTGGCACAACATCCGCGACCACGGTGTCGTGCGCACTGGTGCCGGCCTCGGCGGTGCAGGCGATCCTCGGCCTGAGCGTCAACGACCCCACCTCCCGAGTCCACCAGCCGGTCATCGACTGCGACTACCCTGACGCTCTCTCGCCTGCACGCGTGATGGTACGGCTCGAGACGGGCGTGGACGCCGCGGCGTTCGCCAGCCACAAGGCCCAATACGCCTCGCAGGGCAACACCGTCACCGATGTCTCGGGGATCGGCGACGCAGCCTTCTCGTTGAGTCACGGCCAGCTACATCCCTCCGGCTCGTTAAGCCCGACCAATCCGGGCGTATACGCCACCGTTTCGGTGTTGAAAGGCGGGTTCGAGCTCACCATCACATCGCCATCGCCCATCGACCGACTCGAGGCCCTCGCCAGCCAGGTCCTCGGCTCCTTGTAGCCGCAGCGCGAGGCGCGCTCCGCCGGCCTAGAGGCCGGTGATTCCGTCCCAGCCCCAGGCGAAGTAGGGCGCGCCTCCCGGCTGCGGGTTGGTGACGACCCCGCCCACCGACAGGAAGTCCGACTTCTGGACCTGACCCCACGGCGCCCGTCGCGGCGCTTCGTGGGGGTCCTCCCCCGAGCGGTTCGGCACGTCGGCCGGCGGTGGCGGATCGGTTCCGTGGTGGCCGCCGGGAAGCACCGCGGCGGCCGGACCGGTGTCGAAGAGCACGATCGCCGATCCGCTATACGGGAAGCTGGTCACCGGAGCGATGCTCCAGAAGACGTCGTGGTAGGGGCCATAGCGGGCGGTGACCAGCGGCGGGTACACCCCGTGCGCCCCGATCGTCCGGGCCTCGTCCTCGGCGGTGATGTTGGCCACCTGGTGGTCGCCGTAGCCGATCTGGAGCAGCACGTTGTGGCTGGGCGTGTCCGGAAGCCCACCGGTCATGTGGCCGGCGTAGCCGTTGGGGTCGGAGCGGTCCCACAGCGTCTGGATCAGGTCGAAGATGAGGATCCGCTGTGACTGGTCGGGATAGGCGCTGTCGAACAATGTCGAGAAGCCGACCAGGCCTCTGGGATTGCTGGGATCGAGCTTGGTCGGGTCCGGCTTGCTCTTGGCGACGTAGTCGCTGGAGCGGGGCAGCAGGATCGAGTAGTCCATCCCCGACACCCCGAGCACGCAGCGGTTCAGGTCCACCGAGACGGCGCACACCGTGCCGCCGAAGATGCCGCCCTGGCTGTTGCCGTCGTAGTACGCCTGGTGGGTGTCGATGAACGAGGTGCCGTCCGAGAACTGAAAGGCCTTGTCGGAGCCGAAGCCCTGGGGATGGATCATCAGCCGGGCGAGATAGAGGAAGTCGAGCTCGCCCTGCTGAGCCTCGTCGGTCAGCAGCGGAAAGCGCGAGAGGTCGGCCAGGGCAACCGCCGCGTTGGGGGTGTCGGCGCTGGCCCACCCGAACCAGTCCGTGGCGCAGTACATCATCCCGAACCGCGACGCCATGTCCTGCTGCGGGTCGGAGTTGACCTCCCCAGCCCCGCCGAACAGGCCATGGCCATACTCGACCGGGCGGAGCAGTTGGTGGTTCTCGAAGCCGCTGCGTCCCACGTTGCAGATGAAGTTCGCCTGGTAGGTCTGCCCCGCGACCTGAGACGGCACCGCGTCCGGATTGCTCGGGTCGAGCGCGAACTGGCCGGGGCTCGGACAGTCATTGATGGCGCCGCCGGTGACGCCCGCACACTTCGCCGGTGGCGAGCAGGTCGGTGCGATATAGCAGGGGACGGTGAGGTGGCCAGTCACCTGACGGGCGAGGCGGCTGTTCTGAGCCGTCGTGTAGTTGCTGACGGAGTCGACGGTGAACGCTGGCGCGTTGCCCTCGACCTTGCCGTCGGCGAGGTTGTTGTCTGCCAGCTGGTGAAAGGCATCCTTGCGGATGGCGAGCAGCCGCCCGGTGACATTCCTGGTACTCGCGGTGGTGAAGTCCCAGGCGAGGTAGAGGTCCTTGCGTGACACCCCGGCGCGCTGCAGGGTGCGGAAGACATTCTCCATGTGCGCGCGACGGGGATCGCTGCTGGAGGCCGTGCCGTCCCGATACGCGATGAAGGCCGCCGACGGCTGGGCCGGCTTCTTGTCGTCCCGGACCAGATGTCGCAGGGCGACGATGTATCGGTGCCCGTCGGTGAGGTTGGCCGCCGGATGGATCATCAGGTCCTGCTGCACGCTGCCGGTGGACACCAGCCCCGCCTCATCGGTGTACTGGTCGATCTCCACCCACACCGGGACGCGGCGCCCCGTCTGCACGTCGAGGAGGACGACGCCGAGGTTGGGCTGGGTGTTCATCGCCAGGTCGGTGACCGGCGGCAGGCCCGAGGGGACCAGGTCGGCGTTGCTGGTCATCCCCGGGACGAGGGTGAGGATCTGCGCGCCAGCGCTGAAGCCGTCGCTGCGATTCCACTCCTGCGGCTCGATCGGCTTGCCGGCGGCGTTGTGCGGCATCCCGAGCAGGGTGAGGTCGAGCCGGCGACCGGTGGCGCTGGTCGCGTCGGGCTTGGTGAACCAGTCGTTGGGGTAGGGGAGCAGGCACTGGGCGGGATCCAGCGGGTCGCACCCGGCGGGGTTTGCCGGATCGAAGCCGTGGCCCGGCCAGTTGTCGCTGGGGGCGGCGACCCACCGGGCGCTCGGGCCGGCGCCGCCCGCCTGCGGCGCGCCCGCGGCCGCGCCAGCCGCCGAGGTGTTCGGCGAGCCTGGTGCCGACGTTGGGGCCGATCCCGCCGGGCCGGCCGTGCGCTGGTCGGTCGCCGTGGTAGCTCCGGAGCCGCAGGCGGCGATGGCGAGCGCGAGCACCAGCAGCACCGCCGGTCTGCCGGCTCGTCGTCGTCCCATGCTCGACTTCCCTTCCTCGTCCCGCGGCTGCCGCCACCCCTGCCTATGGATGACTGGCGCAAAGCGGCCAAACTTGCACCGCCCTCGCTTACGAACATGGGTTTGCCACATCGCTCGAAAGAGCCGCCGGTTCACCTCAGACCGATCGCGATCTCTCCCTCCACCGTCGCGATGACCACGCGCGCGATCCCGGCCTTCCCCTCACGAAGCGTGATCGGCAGCGGATGACCACCGACCCAGTCCGACACGCGATCGGAGTCGCCATCGAGAAGCAGGCCACCGATGCGGGTTGCGCCCGACGGATGACGGACCGCAATGCCCCCGGGAAACCGAGCGCTTGCATCCCACTCGATGAAGAACGGGAGCATGGGCTCGACCGCGGCAACCTCGAGCCCTGCGGTGCGCCAGCGCAGCACCTCGCCGCTCGTGGATCGTCTCGAGCCGGCGTGCACGGTCAGCCCGAGGCGGTCGGCGATGCGCTCGATGTTGGAGGTCCGCGCTGCCCATCCCAGCGGCATTCCCGGCTGCCCGCCTGACACCCACCGGCCGACATCACTGCGCGACGCCTCGTTCGCATCCACCGCGGCGATCAGCTCCAGATAGGTGCTGCCGAGGGGCACCAGCCGGTTGGCTGTTCCCCAGCCGGGGTGGCGGCCACCCTCGACGCTCGTCAGCCCGTACCGGCGCTCGAAGTCGGCAACCGAGGCTTCGAGATCGGCCATGGCGATCAGAACGTGATCGATCTCCACCGCCGCCAGGTCGTCGAGCTCCACCGGCGTCACGGGTCGACCTCCACCGGTATATGGTGCGGCGGTGGATCCCACCCAGGTGCTTCGCGAGAGCGACGGCACCTTCCGCTGCCGCGAGTGCGGTTTTCGGTACGCGCTGACCGGGTCGTCGATCGCCGAGACTTGCAGCCGCACGATGCCTGAGGTGCGCGAGGCCGCTCTCGCCGTGCCCGATGAGCTGCGGGCTCGTCGCGTTGCGCCCGCGGTCTGGTCGCCCAACGCGTACTGCGCCCACCTCGCCGATGCCAGCGAGCTCATCGAGGGGCGGGTGCGCCGCATCGCATCCGAGGATCGGCCCGTCCTGAAGGGCTACGACCAGGATGCCGCGGCCGAGCGCGGGCGGTTCGACGAGGTCCCGGTCGAGCCGTCTCTCCACCGCATGGAGGCCGCCGTCGGCCGCTTCGTGGAGCTCATCGGCGCGCTCCCCGAGGACGCGTGGGCAAGGGTCGGCGTTCACGAGGAGGCCGGCGAGATCGTGCTGCGCGACATCGCCCACGACATGCCGCACGAGCTGCTTCACCATACCGGTGACCTCCGGCGTCTCGGCGACGAGCTGCGCAGCCTGGTCGTGAGGCGGGGAGTATGAGCGTCGTCGATTCCCTGCAGGCGGCGGTGCTGCGTTTCCATTCGCGGCTCTACGCGGGCACCGAGGGACGCATCGGCCACCGCATGCTCGGTGTCCCGAGCCTGCTGCTGCACACCACCGGCCAACAACCACGATCGCTACCGCGGGTATCAGTCGAAGACGGAGCGGCCCATCCCGGTGGTGGTGATCACGCCGTCCTGACGGAGCTCAGGCGCGGGCGCTGAGCAGCCGGTCGCGCACCCGCGGATCGGTGGCGGCGTCGATCACCGTCCAGGCCATGGCGATCGCTCCCTCGATCACGGCACGGTCGGCGGCGGGGCGAACGCAGTGGGCGGCGAACTCCTTCTGATGGTTGGTCGCGCCCTCCGACTCGATGTCGAGCATGGGGTGGATGGTCGGCATCGCCAGCGAGACGTTGGCCATGTCGGTGGAGCCGACCTTGCGATCGATCTCCGGCCCGAGGTCGGCGAAGCGGCGTCCCAGGGACTCGGCGTTGGCGCGATAGAGGTCGGCGAGCTCGTCGTCGGTGACGAACTCCGAGTACGGCCGCGGGTCGGCGTGATAGGTGAGCGTCGCTCCCGTCGCCAGGGCACCCGCCTCGAAACAGCGCCGCACCCGCGGCTCGAACTCGGTCAGCTCTGCCAGGGTGCGGGCGCGCGCGTACCAGGTGCCGCGAACGTGCGCGGGCACGATGTTGGGCGCCGCGCCGCCGAGGGTGACGATGCCGTGGACGCGGTCGGTGGCGCGCATGTGCTGCCGGAGAAGTCCGATGGCCACCTGCGCGAGGGTGATCGCGTCGGCGGCGTTGATCCCCTCGTCGGGGTGAGCGGACGCGTGCGCCTCCTTGCCGTGATATTCGACCTCGAAGTGGGACACGGCGAGGCACGGCATGCGGTCGCGCTCGTACGAGCAGGGATGGACCATCATCGCCGCGTTGGCGCCGGCGAAGGCGCCGCGCTCGAGCAGGAGGATCTTCCCGCCGCCGCCCTCCTCGGCCGGTGTGCCGATGACGCGAACGGTGACGCCGATGTCGTCGGCGATCGGGGCCAGCGCGAGGCCGGCGCCGACCGCGGCGGCGGCGATCGCGTTGTGACCGCAGGCATGGCCGACGTCAGGCAGGGCGTCGTACTCGGCGCAGATTGCCACCGTCAGCGGGCCGCCGCCGGCGGTGGCGGCGAGCGCGGTGGGTAGGTCGCCGATGCCCGTCTCCACCGCCAGGCCGGCGCGGTCGAGCTCCTCCGCCACCCAGGCGCAGGCGCGCTCCTCCTCGAATCCGAGCTCGGGATGGGCGTGGATGCGGTGGCTGAGCTCGATCAGCCGGTCCCGGCCGTCGCTCACCCCCTTCTTGGCAGCCGCCTTGGCGTCCATCTCGTCAACCAGTGTCCCTGAAGCCGCGCCGTGTGCCCGTAGCCGTACGGGGTGCTATGTGATAGCATCACTATAGCCTTTCCCATCCAGGGAATTCGCCCCCGGAGTGGCCCATGAACAGGAACCACACCGAGGTGGGGACGAGGGGAGAGAAGAGGACGGTGCAGCGCCGGCCCGATGAGCGGACGCGGGCGCCGAACTCGGCGGTACGGCGCGAGCAGCGCCCCGCCCCTGACAGCGGCCGGGTGGCGGCCGCGATCATCGTCTTCAGCGGCGGAACATAGGCGCTCGGCGCCCGCGCAAGCGGCGCACGCCGCCGCGCGGGGGTCCGGCGCCGTCCCCGCGCCGTGCGGCCAGTTCCGCGACGCCCCGGCTCGGTGGTGTTGCGCATCGGCCCGCGCCGGGCGCACCGGGGCCGCTTCGTGGCCCTCGGTATACTCGGCGCCATGCCAGTCACCGTTCGCGTTCCCGGTCCGCTGCGCCGGCTGACCAACGGCAGCTCCGAGGTCCACGTCGAGGGCGGCACCGTGTCGCAGGCGCTGCAGGACCTCGAGACCAAGTACCCCGGCTTTCACGAGCGTCTCTACGACGGCTCGGGGCAGCTGCGGCAGTTCATCAACATCTACCTCAACGACTCCGACATCCGGTTCGGCCAGGGCCTGGAGACGCCGGTGAGCGAGAACGACGACCTCTCCATCGTTCCCGCGGTCGCCGGCGGCGGCTGAGGGCGGCGCGGTGGCTCGGCGCCGCGTCAAGCTGAGCTTCAGCCCCGACCTGGTCGGTGAGCCGGTCATCCACGAGCTCGGCCGTCGCTTCCCTGTGGTCACCAACATCCGGCGCGCCGACGTCACCCGTGATGAGGGCTGGGTGGTGCTCGAGGTCGACGGCGAGCTCGAGGACATCGACCGCGGCCTCACCTACTGCCAGGAGCGCGGCGTGCGCGTCGATCCCGTCGAGGGCGAGCTGGCGACGTGAGCGCCGTCGCCGAGGCGGCGGTTGTGGCAGCTTCGGTTCCCGACGATCCGCTCGATTCGCTTCCCGCTGGTGCGGTCGTCGCCGTCGCCATGTCGGGCGGGGTGGACTCCAGCGTGGCCGCGGCCCGCTGCGCCGAGCGCGGCCTTCGCGCCGTCGGCATCACCCTGGCAATGTGGCCGCGCGATCGCACCGCCGACCGCGATCGCGGTTGCTGCTCGGTCGACGCCGTCGACGACGCCCGCCGCGTCGCCGCCACCCTCGGAATCGCGCATTACGCGTGGAACCTGGAGGACGGCTTCCGCGAGGCGGTGATCACCGACTTCGAGGAGGAGTACGCGTCGGGGCGCACGCCGAATCCCTGCGTACGTTGCAACGAGCGCATCAAGTTCGGCGCCCTGCTCGAGCGGGCGCTGCAGGTCGGTGCGACGCACGTCGCCACCGGTCACTACGCACGCGCCGGCCGGCGGGGCGCCGACTTCACCCTGCACCGGGCCGTCGCCGCCGCCAAGGACCAGTCGTACACCCTGCACCGGCTCGATCAGCGTCGCCTGTCGCGAGCGGTGTTCCCGCTCGGTGCCAGTGCCGGCAAGGATGCGGTTCGCGACCACGCCCGCCGGTTGGGCCTGGCCACCGCCGCCAAGGCGGAGTCGCAGGAGCTCTGCTTCGTCAGCGACGGCATCCGGGGCGAGCTGCAGCGGCGTCTCGCCGGTCGCTATGCGCCCGGGCCGATCGTCGACGCCGGCGGCACTCCTCTCGGCGAGCACCGCGGTCTTCCCTTCTACACCGTGGGTCAGCGTGCCGGCCTGGGCCTGTCTCCCGCCCGGCCCGACTCCGAGCCGCGGTACGTGCTCCGCCTCGACGCCGCCACCAACACCGTGGTGGTGGGGGAGAGGCAGGCGCTGCTGCGCTCGCGGGTGCGCGCCGGCGCGTGCAGCTGGGTCGCCGGCGCGCCCGCGGCCGGCTCGCGCTGTGAGGTGCAGCTGCGCGCCCACGGTGCGCCGCATCCGGCGGTGATCCGCCTCGCCAGCCCCGACCAGCTCGAGGTGCGCACCCTGGAACCGGTCGCGCAGGTGTCGCCGGGCCAGGCCCTGGTCGTGTACCGCGGTGACGAGGTGCTCGGCGGCGGCATCGTCGCCGAGGCGTCCTGACATGCCGAGCGGCGGAGATGTGGTCCTCGGCGTCGTCATCGCCGTCCTCGCCGCCCTCGCTGCCGCCTACGCGGTGGACGGCGGGGTGCGCAACAACTGGCTCTACCTGATCACCGCCATCGGCGCCCTGGCGGTGCTCGCCGGGGTGGCGGGACAGCAGAGCATCGGCGCTGACGTCGCCGCCGGCGCAGCCAGGAGCCAGGGCGTGCCCACCGCGTGGGAGGCGGGGGTGTCGCTGCCGGTGATCGGCATCCGCGTCAGCCCGGTGCTGGTGGGCGGACTGCTGGTCGCCCTCGCCGGACTGTCGCTGGTGCTCTTCTTCGAGCCGGTGGCGGTGGAACAGCGCGAGAGCCCCGAGCTGCCGCCGCTCGACGCCGACGACAGCACGTGACCAGCGGGGTGAACCGTCCCCGGGTGGTGGTCGTCGGCGCCGGTTTCGGAGGGCTCTCGGCGGTGCGCGGGCTGCGGCGCGCTCCCGTCGACACCCTGGTGGTCGACCGGCACAACTACCACCTGTTCACGCCGTTGCTGTACCAGGTGGCCTCAGCGCTGCTCGATCCCAGCGAGATCGCGCGGCCCGCCCGGGCGCTGTTGCGGCGGATCGGCAACGCCGACCTGCGGGTCGCGCGGGTGGAGGGTGTCGACCTCGAGGCGCGGCGGCTCCATACCAGCGCCGCCCCGGTGGAGTACGACTACCTGGTCCTCGCCGCGGGAAGCGTCGACAACTTCTTCGGCATCGAGGGAGTCGAGGAGCGAGGCTTCAGCCTCAAGGACCTGGGAGGTGCGCTGGCGCTGCGCAATCGGGTGCTGCGGCAGTTCGAGCGCGCCATGTGGACCGACGATGCCAACCAGCGCCGCCGGCTCCTCTCGTTTGCCATCGTCGGCGGTGGCCCCACCGGCGTCGAGTTCGCGGGGGCGTTGTCGGAGCTGATCGCCCTGGTTCTGCGCAAGGATTTTCCCAACCTCGACATCGGTGCGGTGCGGATCGCGCTGGTCGAGGCGGGCGACGGACTGCTCGCCGCCTTCGCCCCCAGGCTCCGCCGTGCCGCGCAGCGGGCTCTGGAGCGCAAGGGCGTCGAGGTGCGGGTGCGAACGTCGGTGACGCGCGCCGACGAGACGGGCCTGCTGCTTGCGGATGGCACCCATGTGGAGGCGGGGACGGTGATCTGGACTGCCGGCGTCTACGGCGCCGACCTCGCCGGCGCGGTGGTCGCCCGACCTGCCTCGGCGCGGCGCGTCGCCGTCGGCCCGACCCTGCAGCTGGCCGAGCATCCCGAGGTGTTCGTGATCGGTGACCTCGCCGAGGTGCAGCAGGACGGCGCGCCGCTGCCCATGCTCATCCCCGTGGCGATGCAGGAGGGCGAGCACGTGGCCCGTTCCATCGCCGCGATGACCGCGGGCCAGGCTCTTCAGCCGTTCCGCTATCACGACCCCGGGATCATGGCCACCATCGGCCGTAACTCGGGCGTCGCCCAGGTCGGTCCCTTCAAGCTCTCCGGCTTCATCGGCTGGTGCGCCTGGCTGGGTCTGCACCTGATCAAGATCATCGGCTTCCGCAACCGCCTGATCGTGCTCATCAACTGGGGGTGGGAGTACTTCCGCTACGACCGGCCGGTGCGGTTGATCGCAGCGCCGCGCGGCGCTCCCGACACCGCTCCACCCGACGGGTTGTAGCAGCGCGGTGAGTGGCCCCTAGCCGCCGATGATGTTGACGGCGCGCGCCGCCACCACCGCGACGGTGACCAGCGACGCGAGCGCCTGTCCGCCCATCAGCGCCTTCGCCCACACCGTCAGCGGCATCGTGTCGGTGGGGCTGAAGGCGGTGGCGTTGGTGAGCGACACGTAGAGATAGTCGACGAAGCTCGGCGCCCATCCCGCCGGCGCCGCCTCGGGAGTGACCATCTGGGGAAACAGGAAGTCCGGCTCGCGATGCTCGCTGTGGGCGCGCGGCCCGGGACCGCCACGGTCGAGCTCCCAGTACCACAGGCCGAAGACGATGACGTTGGTCAACCAGATCTGCACCGCCGCGAAGATCAGGTCGTGGCCGCTGGTGTGCGACCCACGCACGATCTCGCGGACCAGCAGTCCCAGGGAGACGAAGTCGGCGACGTTGATCAGCCCGATCAGCACGATGGAGGCGACCCGCGCCCATGTCGACTCGCCGACGTGGCGGCGGGGAGCGGTGAGCAGCAGCGGGATGAGCAGCGCCGCCTCGAGGACCGGCAGCACCCAGCGTGGGCCCGGTGAGAGCTTCTCGGGAAGGGTGACGAAGAGGACGATGGCGGCGACCACCGCCAGACTCGGCGGCCAGCGGGAGGCGTACTGCCCCGTGACACCCCAGGCCGGGTTGGTGGCTGGTGCGACCGGCGTCATGGCGGCGAGAGTATGACCGGGCGCACCGCCGGAGCGAGCCTATACTGAGGCGGCGATGCTGAGCTCCTTCGGCAATATCGCCATCTTCGCCGGCGTCGCGGTGGGGATCCCCGCCGGCACCCTCGGCCTGGCCCTGCTCCTCGGCCGCCTCCTGCGCGTGCGGCGGCCGCATCCCGCCAAGGACGACACCTACGAGTCGGGGATGAGCACCCGCGGGCCGGCGTGGGTGCAGTTCAACGTGCAGTACTACCTCTACGCGCTGATCTTCGTGCTCTTCGACGTCGAGGTGCTCTTCGTGGTGCCCTGGGCGCTCGCCTACCGCGACCTCGACAAGGGCTATGGATTCGCCGAGATCGCGCTCTTCATCGCCATCCTCCTCGCCGGACTCGGCTATGCCTGGCGGCGGGGTGCGCTCGAGTGGGAGTGACCGCATGAGCGACACCTCCACCGTCCCCACCGCGGCCGAGCTGCCGCGCTCGACCATCGAGATCCCCGAGGAGCTGTCGCGCAACGTGCTGATCGCTCCCCTGGAGAAGCTCGCCAACTGGGCGCGGGCCAACTCCCTGTGGCCCTTCGGCTTCGGGCTCAGCTGCTGCTTCATCGAGTTCATCTCGATGGCGGCGGGTCGCTTCGACGTTGCCCGCTTCGGCAGCGAGGTGATCCGGCCGTCGCCCCGGCAGGCGGACGTGATGATCGTCGCCGGCACGCTCACCAAGAAGATGGCGCCGGCGGTGGTGCGGCTCTACCATCAGATGGCCGAGCCGCGCTACGTGATCGCCCAGGGCAACTGCACCGTCAGCGGCGGCATCTTCACCGGCGCCTACTCGGTGGTGGAGGGGATCGACGCCATCCTTCCCGTCGACGTCTACGTCCCCGGCTGCCCGCCGCGCCCCGACGCGCTGATCTACTCGATCATGCAGCTGCAGCGCAAGATCGCACGGGAGCGTCCGATCGCCGGCCGTCACCGGCGCTCGCCGGCCGGCCTGTCGCCGGAGGCTCCGGTGTCGGCGTCGGGATCGTCTGGCAGCCCGAGGCGATGACCCCGCAGGCGGTCGCCGCAGCGCTGCGGCGGCACGGTCTGCAACCCGAGATCGAGGAGGACCTCGAGCGCGGCCGGCTGCGCCGCGACGCGGCTGCCGAGCCCCCGCCGTCGCATCCGGTGGGGCTGCGCTGTGCGGTCAGCGCCGAGCAGCTGCCGGCGGTGCTGAGGACCGCCCGCGACGAGCTGGGCTTCTCGCTGCTGTCGTCACTCACCGCCACCGACGAGGGCGATCACCTCCGGCTGCTGTACCACCTGGTCCGCCCCGGCGACCCGGAGCTGCCCGGCTTTCTGCTGCTGGTGCTTCGGGCGGTGCGCGGCGACCATCCCGACGGGCCGCTGGTGCCCAGCGCGGTTGCGGTCTATCCTGGCTCGAACTTGCAGGAGCGCGAGGTCTTCGACCTGATGGGGGTGCGCTTCCGCGGCCATCCGCAGCTCACCCGGGTGCTCACCTGGCCGGGCTTCCGCGGCCACCCGCTGCGCAAGGACTACGAGCAGATCGACGAGGAGATTCCCTGGCGGCTGGCCGGGCTGCGCGGTCCCGACGGCGCCCTGCTCGGCGAGGAGGAGGCGCGAGCCGCCGACCAGGACGCGGCCGCCTGGGAGGTGATCGCCGGCGACGCCACCCTGGCCGCTCAGCCGGGCCCGGCGGAGGACCAGCCGTGAGGCTGATGCGCTTCCGCGGCTCGCGCACCGCGCCGGCGAGGGCGCCCGCGCCGCCGGACACCGACGACGGTGCGGTTGCCGTCGCAGCGCGCACCGCCCCGGTCGCGGCGGCCCCGCGTCGGGCGGCCTCCGAGCGGCAGCGCGGCACCGAGCTGCTCAAGGTCAACTTCGGTCCCCACCACCCCAGCACGCACGGCGTCCTCCACCTTCTCGTCACCCTCGACGGCGAGATCGTCCGCGACGTCGAGGTGATCTTCGGCTACCTGCATCGCGCCATCGAGAAGCTGGCGGAGAGCCGCACCTACGTGGGGGGCATGGCGCTGTGCGACCGCCTCGACTACGTCGCAGCGATGACCAACAACCACGCCTGGACGCTGACCACCGAGCGGCTGCTCGACATCGAGCCGCCTCCGCGGGTGCAGATCATCCGGGTGCTGATGGACGAGCTCAACCGAACCGCCTCTCACTGGATCGGCACCGGCGTCTACGGACAGGACGTCGGCGTGTTGGTCACCAGCGTGATGTGGGCCTTCAACTGGCGCGAGGAGATCCTCGACGTGTTCGAGGACGTCTGCGGCCAGCGCATGACCTTCAACTACTACCGGCCGGGCACGATGCAGAAGGATCTCCCCGAGTTCTTCGAGACGAAGGTGCGTGGCATCTGCGAGCAGACGCCCGGCCGGGTGGAGCAGATGCATCGCCTGCTCACCCGCAACCGCATCTTCCAGGAGCGCGCCGCCGGGGTGGGGGTGCTGCCCAGCAGTGACGCCCTGGCGCTGAGCACCACCGGTCCCACCCTGCGCGGCAGCGGTGTCGCCTACGACGTTCGCAAGGCACGGCCCTACGCGTGCTACGCCGACATCGACTTCGACGTGGTCACCAGGCAGGCGGGCGACTGCATGGCGAGGTACGAGGTGCGGCTCGACGAGATCCTTCAGTCACGGCGGATCATCCTCCAGTGCCTCGACCTGCTCCACCAGGTCTCCCCGGACCTCGGCAAGGAGCCGAAGAGCGTCAAACCGCCGGCCGGGCGTGAGGCGTACATCGAGGTGGAGGGACCCAAGGGTGCGGTCGGCTGCTACATGAAGGCCAACGGCACCACCAACCCGGAGCGGATGAAGTGGCGCAGCCCGTCGTTCATCAACCTCGGGGCGCTGCCGCTGATGTCCCGCGGCTGGAAGATCGCCGACCTCATCTCCATCTTCGGCTCGATCGACATCAACATGGGGGAGGTCGATCGATGAGGGCTGCGTCCGTCGCCGGGTCACGTGTTGGCGGCGGGTCGCGGCCCATCGCTGCTGCAGGGGACCGCGGTCGAACGCCTCTGGCGTTCGCCGCTCGCGCTCGGCTCCTGCATGAGCCTCGACGGATGAGGACGCCGGTCGCCGGCTCCTTTGTTGATGGCGGGTCGCGGCGCATCGCTGCTGCAGCGGACCGCGGTCGAACGCCTCTGGCGTTCGCCGCTCGCGCTCGGCTCCTGCACGGAGCCTGTGCGAGCCGCTTTCCGCAGCGACGCACCACGCCCCGCCTAACGTAGGACGCAATGCCGACCTTAGCTCACCCTCTCGTTGGGGCGAGGAGCTGCTCCAGCAGCGACATCCTCTGTGGGTTCGGGGCGAAGCTGCATTCGTGGATGCCGGGGGGAGTGGGGGACGGGGTGATCAGCACCATCAAGGTGCTGATCGTCGCCAACTTCGCGTTGCTCAACGCGGGGGTGATGGTCTTCGCCTGGCGGCGGCTGATGGCCTTCTTCCAGGACCGGCTGGGGCCCAACCGGGTGGGGGTGCAGGGATCGCTGCAGTTCGTCGCCGACGGCATCAAGCTGATGCTCAAGGAGGTCATCGTCCCGACCCGGGCCGACCCGCTCTTCTTTTTGCTGGCCCCGGCGGTGGTGGTGTTCCCCTTCCTGATGGTGTACGCGGTGATCCCCTTCGGGCCCACCGCGGTCGCCAGCGACCTGCCCATCGGCATCCTCTTCGTCTTCGCGCTGACCGCGCTCGCCTTCCCCGGTATGTTCCTGGCGGGGTGGTCGTCGAACAGCAAGTACGCGCTGATCGGAGCGATGCGGGCGGTGGCGCAGGTGCTCGCCTTCACCGTGCCGCTGATCCTCAGCGCCCTGGGAGTGATGCTCTTCACCGGCTCGCTGTCGATGACCAGGATCGTCTCCGCCCAGCACCGCCTCTGGTATGTGGTGCCGCAGCTGCTCGGCGCCGTGGTCTTCCTGGTGGCGGCGATGGCGGAGAACGCCGCGCATCCCTTCGACCTGCCCGAGGCGGAGTCGGAGATCGTCGCCGGCTACAGCACCGAGTACAGCGGGATGGCCTTCGGACTCTTCTACCTGGCGGAGTTCGGCACCACCTTCACCATCGGCGCCATCTTCACCACCCTCTTCCTCGGCGGCTGGCAGCCGCTCGCCGGCATCAGCGCCATCCCCCCGGTGATCTGGTTCTTTCTCAAGGCCTACCTGGTCTTCGGGGTGCTGGTCTGGGCGCGCTTCTCGCTGCCGCGGCTGCGCATCGACCAGTTCCTCGGCTTCGGCTGGAAGGTGCTGACTCCGCTCGGCTTTCTCAACCTGCTGATCGCGGTTGCGGAGATCGCCGCCTTCCCGCAGATCGGCCGCTAGGAAGCCAAGGGAGCCGAACTCCTACAATGCGGCCCCGAATGAGAGCGCCGGGAATCCTCCGCTCGATGGGGGTCACCTTGCAGCACCTCGTCGGCCGCAAGGTGACGGTGCGCTATCCGGAGCAGCGCGCCACCCTGAGTCCCCGCGCCCGCGGCCAGCACATCTTTCACCTCGACCTCTGCATCGGCTGCACCCTGTGTGACCGCGTCTGCCCAGTCGACGCGATCTACATGGAGATCCACAAGGACCCGGTGTCGCGCAAGATCGAGGTCGACCGCTTCGCGGTCGACATGGGGCTCTGCTATTTCTGCGGGCTCTGCGAGGACGTCTGCCCCACCGAGACCAAGGCGCTCCACCTCGGCCCCAACTTCGAGATGGCGGCATACGACCGGCAGTCGCTGGTCTACGAGATGGACCGCCTGCAGGGGCCGTATCCGGAGCAGGTCTTCCGGGAGGCGGGCTGGATCGCGACCGCCGACGATGAGGCGCGGATCTTTGCGGAGATGCAGGAGAAGACGGCGGCCAAGGACCGTGCCCGTGCCGAGAGGGCAGCGGGCGTCGGTACCGACTCCGCCGAGGCCACCGCGGACCCTGACGAGTGACCGTCAATCCGGTCGCGTTCTACGTCATCGCCGTTTTGGTGGTCGCCACCGCGATCGCGGTGGTGGCGGTTCCCAACATCATCCATGCAGCCGTGGCGCTGATCGCCTGCTTCTTCATGGTGGCGGCGCTCTACCTCGCCATCGGCGCCGACTTTCTCGCCGCCACCCAGCTGCTGATCTATGCCGGTGCCATCCCGGTGCTGATCATCTTCGCGGTGATGCTGACGCGCGGCAGCATGCGCCGCGAGGGCAACAGCTGGGTGCGCTGGTGGCCACTGGCGCTGCTGGTGACCATGGGCCTGGGCGCGGTGCTGCTCGGCGTCTTCGCGGTCAGCCACGACCGCTGGCACCGGGGGACGTATCCCCAGCGGCTGCTCGACGACGGCACCACCCGCACCATCGGTGACGCCCTGCTCAACCGCTACGCGCTGCCCTTCGAGGTGGCGTCGGCGCTGCTGCTGGTGGCGCTGGTGGGCGCGGTGCTGCTGGCTCGCCGGGACGAGAGTGAGGCTGTGCTGGAGCGCAGCGAGGAGGAGCGGCGGCAGCGCGAGGAGCGCGTCCGGCACCGTCGCGAGGAACGCGACCGCGCTCGCCGCGCCCGGCTTCGCGACGGGGTGAGCACCCCGGACGAGTCCACATGACCATCGGCATCACCCACCTGCTGGTGGTCAGCGCAGCGCTCTTCTGCGTCGGTGTCTTCGGGCTCCTCTCGCGCCGCAACGCCATCGCCCTGCTGATGTCGGTGGAGCTGATGTTCAACGGCGTCAACGTCGCCCTGGTCGGGTTCGCGCGCTTCGGCTACAGCAACCTGCGACCGCTGAGCGGCATGGCGTTTGCGCTCTTCGTCATCACCATCGCGGCCGCCGAGGTGGCGGTGGCGGTGGCGTTGCTGCTGGTCGCCTACCGCCGCCACCAGACCGTCCAGGCGGACGAGCTGGACGAGCTTCGCGGCTAGCCCAGTGCAGTACTACAACCTCACCTGGGCGGTGGTGCTGGTTCCCCTCGGGGGGGCGCTCTTCGCCTACCTTCCCGAGAGCGCGCGCAACGCCGCGCGGGTCTGCATTGCCAGCACCGCGATCTCGTTCGTCCTCTCACTGCTGGTGCTGGCCTACCGCCTGGGACACCTGCATGCGGCGCCCTACGAGTCGCTGATCACCTTCTGGAGCTTCAACCCGGCCCAGCCCATCGGTGGCGGCGTGGTCAACAACTTCACCGCCCAGGCCGGCATCCTCGTCGACGGACTGAGCGCGAGCATCCTGCCGGTGGTGGCCCTGGTCAGCCTCCTGGTCCAGGTGCACTCGCTCGGCTACATGCGCGGAGACGCCGGCTATCGCCGGTATTTCGCGATCATCGCCTTCTTCACCTTCAGCATGCTGGCCCTGGTCGCCAGTCCGAACTTCCTCAACCTCTACTTCGCCTGGGAGGGAGTCGGGCTCGGGTCCTTCCTGCTCATCGGCCACTGGTGGCACAAACCGGAGGCGGCGGCGGCTGCCAAGAAGGCCTTCCTGGTCACCCGCATCGGCGACCTCGGTCTGCTGCTCGCCATCGTGTTCGGGTTTGCCAAGTTCGCCCCCCACGTCGCCAGCCTCACGCCGCCGGGACAGGTCTCCGACCCGTTCAACTTCTCGGTGTTGAGCCGGGAGTGGCAGTTCGCCCATCAGGGCCTGGTGCCCGGTGTCGGCGGCCGGACCCTGGCGATCCTGGCGCTGCTGGTGCTGATGGGTGCGATCGGCAAGTCGGCGCAGCTGCCGCTGCACACCTGGCTTCCCGACGCCATGGAGGGCCCGACTCCGATCAGCGCCCTGATCCACGCCGCCACCATGGTCGCCGCCGGCGTCTACCTGATCGCCCGCACCTATCCGCTCTTCCTGGTCGCCCCCCACGTCCTCACCGTGGTCGCCCTGATCGGAGCGCTCAGCGCCGTCTTCGGTGCGGTGGTGGCGCTGGCCCACACCGACATCAAGCGGATCATCGCCTACTCGACCATCAGCCACCTGGGGTTGATGTTCACCGCGCTGGGGGTGGGTGCCTTCACCGCCGGCGTGTTCCATCTCTTCACCCACGCCTGGTTCAAGGCGCTGCTCTTCCTCGCCGCCGGCAACGTCATCCAGGCCTACGGCACCCAGGACATCCGCGAGATGGGCGGTGTCTGGTCACGGATGCGGATCACCGCCTGGGCGATGCTGCTGGGGTGTTGCAGCGCCGCCGGAGTGGTGTTCTTCGCCGGCTTCTGGTCGAAGGACTCGATCGTCGCCGGGGTGCTGCGCAACCAGTTCCCCGACGGCGGCCACCACAGTCTCGCGGTCAAGGCGGCGCTGATCGTCGCGGTCTGCGCGGTCAGCCTGCTGGGAGCGCTCTATCCCTTCCGCATGTTCTTCATCGCCTTCCTCGGCGACCCGGCACGACGCCGCGGCTTCACCCCCCAGCGGGTGCGCGAGTCACCACCCTCGATGGTGATGCCGGTGGTGGTCCTGGCGGCGCTCTCCTGCGTCGCCGGGTTCATCGGCATCAGCGGGGCGGGGGTCACCTTCGGCAACTTCGTCTTCGCCCTCGACAAGCCCCAGAACGAGCCGTTCGACATCGCCGGGGTGCTGCTGGGCGCGGGCCTGGCGCTGATCGGCGTCGCCGTCGCCTACCTCATCTGGGTGCGCCCGGTTCCCGCGCTGGCACGGCTGCCGGCGCGGATGGGCCGGCTGGCGGTGGCGGCCCGCAACGGCTTCCACGTCGACGCCGCCTACGCCTGGCTGGTCGACCGCCTCGTGCTGCGGCCGGCCGCGCTGGTCCCCCGCGTCGACGAGGGCATCACCGACGCCGTCGCCGACGGCATCGCCGACGGCGTTCGGGCCACCGCGCTGGAGGCCCGCCGGCTGCAGGGAGGCCGGCTGCAGGCCTACGCGCTCACCGCCTTCGTCGGCGTGGTGCTGATGGCCGGTGGCTTCACCCTGGCCGCCACCGGTCACTTCCCGGGCGTGGGAGCGACGCGATGAACGGTGTCGTGCTGTCCGGGCTGCACGCGGGCATGTCGCTCGCCCAGGTCACGCCCGGCCCGCTCACCCCCACGCCGGGCCAGCCCACCACCACCACCACCGGTGGCGAGTTCCCCACCCTGCTGCTCACCACCCTGATCTGGGTGACCCTGGCGGCCGCGCTGGTGATCATCTTCATGCCCGAGCGCACCGCCGAGCAGCGCGGCCGCATCCGCCTGATGGCGCTCGCCGGCACCACCGTCCCCGTCCTCATGGCCATCGGCGGCCTGAACTACCAGATCAACCAGGAAGGCTCGGGAGGCTTCTCCTACGTGTTCGAGGAGAAGCACCAGTGGATCACCGCCTTCTCGGTCCACTCCAACTACCACCTCGGCGTCGACGGCGTCTCGCTACCGCTGCTGCTGCTCAGCACCGTGCTCTTCGTCGTCGCCGTGCTGGCGTCGTGGCGCAACGAGCGCCGGGTCCGCCTCTACTTCGTGCTGCTGCTGGTGCTCGAGACCGGCGTCAACGGGTTCTTCTGCTCGCTCGACTACGTCCTGCTCTTCCTCTTCTACGAGGTCGAGCTGGTCCCGATGTTCCTGCTGATCGCCATCTGGGGCGGGCCGCGGCGGATGCATGCCGCCTGGAAGTTCCTGATCTTCATGCTCACCTCGAGCGCGCTGCTGCTGGCCGCCATCCTGCTGCTGGCCTTCAAGGGCGGCGCCGGATCGTTCGACTTCGATCAGCTGAACACCGGTCTTCACCTGAGCGCCGGGATCGCCACCGCCGGGTTCTGGCTGACCTTCATCTCCTTCGCCATCAAGCTGCCGGTGGTGCCGCTGCACACCTGGCTGCCGGACGCTCACGTGGAGGCGAGCACGCCGGTCTCGGTGATCCTCGCCGGCATCCTCCTCAAGCTGGGCGGCTACGGCATGCTCCGGGTGGTTCTCGGCGCCTTCCCGGACGCGGCCAAGCGGTACTCGCTGGCGATTGTCGCCCTGGCGGTGGTCAGCGCCATCTGGGGCACGCTGGCAGCGCTCGCCCAGGACGATCTCAAACGGCTGGTCGCCTACGGGAGCATCGGCCACATGGCGATCGTGCTGCTCGCGGTGGGAGCGCAGTCGTCGATCGCCCTCAACGGCGCGGTGCTGCAGATGGTCGCCCACGGCTTCATCACCGGACTCCTCTTTCTCCTCGTCGGCACCGTCTACGATCGCACCCGCACCCGCAGCATCTCCCGGCTGGGAGGGCTCGCCTGGCAGATGCCGCGGCTGACCGCGATCTGGGTCTTCGCCGGGCTGGCCTCGCTGGGGCTGCCCTTCCTCGCCGGTTTCGTCGCCGAGTTCATGGTGTTCACCGGCGCCTTTCCCACCCACCGCTTCGCGACCGTGGTGGTGATGGCCAGCATCGCCATCACCACCGGCTACCTGCTGTGGATGCTGCAGCGGGTCTTCTTCGGCCCCGCCAAGGAGGCCTACGAGCGGCTCCGCGACGCGAGCACCCTCGAGCTGTTCTACCTGGTGCCGATGGTGGTGGCGGTGACCATCTTCGGCGTCGTTCCGGGACGGATCATGCCGGTGATCAACAACGGCGTCGCCACCCTGGTGGCCCGCCTGTCCGGCAGCGTCTAGATGAGCCATCCCTCGCCCTTCGCCGCCGCCGTCGACCTCATCCCCGAGGGCATCCTGCTGCTCGGGGCGCTGGTGTGCGGCAGCCTGGCGGTGGTGCATCGCCGGGTGCCGGCGCCGGTCTACCGAGGCCTCTCCGCCCTCACCCTGGTGGCCGCGGCGGGCTCGTCGCTGGTCTACCTGCGCGGCCTGCCGACCAGCCCCTCCAATCCCGGCTATGTCGCCTGGTCGGAGGGGCTGGTGGTCGACCGCTACAGCATCTTCTTCGTCCCCGTGCTCTGCGCCTTCACCCTGATGACGGTGCTGGCGAGCGCGCCGGTCGCCCAGCGCATCCGCCCGCATGTCGGCGAGTACCACGCCCTGCTGCTGACCGCGACCCTGGGGGCGGTGCTGCTGGCGAGCGCGCGCGAGATGATCGCCTTCTACGTCGCCCTCGAGCTGCTGTCGATCAGCCTCTACATCCTGGTCGGAATCTCCAAGACCGAGCCGCGCAGCAGCGAGGCGGCCTTCAAGTACCTGGTCTACGGCGCCGCCGCGAGCGCCGTCCTCCTCTACGGGCTGGCGCTGCTCTACGGCCTGACCGGCCGCACCGACCTGGTCGGCGTCGCCCACGGACTGGGGAGCAGCTCGGCGGCGGCCGCGCTGGCGCTGACCCTGGTGATCGCCGGCCTCACCTTCAAGCTCGGTGCGGTGCCGCTGCACCAATGGGTGCCCGACGTCTATGAGGGTGCGACCGCGCCCGTCGCCGGCTTCATCGCCACCCTCAGCAAGGCGGCCGGGTTCGCCATCCTGCTGCGGGTGGTGGTGACCACCTTCCCGGTGGCGCGCAGCACCTGGCTGGCGGTGATCGCGCTGGCGGCGGCGCTGAGCATGGTCCTGGGCAACGTCGTCGCCCTGGCGCAGTCGCGGATGAAGCGGCTGCTCGCCTACTCCAGCATCGGCCAGGCGGGCTTCATCCTCGTCGGCGTGGTCGCCTACCCCCCGGACCAGCAGGGGGTGGCGGCGGTGCTCTTCTACCTCTTCACCTACGGCATCGTGGTGCTGGGAGTCTTCGCCGCGGTCGCCCACGTCGAGGGCTCGGGCGCAGGTGAGGAGATCGACGACTATCGCGGCCTGTCGCGGCGCAGCCCGATCGCCGCCGCCGCCCTCGCCGTGGGCATGGTGTCGCTGATCGGCATCCCGCCGACGATCGGCTTCTTCGCCAAGCTCTTCGTCTTCGAGGCGGCGGTGCAGGCCGGGTACGCGTGGCTGGTGCTGCTGGCGCTGGCGATGACGGTGGTCAGCGCCGCCTACTACCTGCGGGTGCTGCGCGTCATGTACGTCGACGCCGGCGACCAGGACGCGGCGCCGCTGCCGTGGCCGCCACGGGTGACGCTGGCGGCGATCGCCGTCGGCGGCCTCGCCGCCCTGGCCCTCGGCGCCGCGGTGCAGCCGCTCTTCGCCCTTGCCGGCGGTGCGGCGGGACCGCTCACCGTCCGCTGACAAGGCGGCAGATGTCGAGGCTGCTCTGGCGCGGCGGTCTGCGCGCCGCCACCGCCCTGACCCGCGCCCTCGGCCCGCTCCGCTATCCCGCCGCCGACGGCTTTGCCCTCGGGTTGTGGGCGCTGCAGGGCCAGCGCCGCCGCCGCACCGCCCGCAACCACCAGCGTGCCGACCCCGCCATCGACGGCGGCGAGGCCCGACGGCGGGCGCGGCAGTCGTTCCGCGAGTACGCGCGCACCACAATCGACTTCGTCTGGACCAACGCCATGGACCTCGACGAGGTGCGCGGCCGCACCGTGGTTCGCGGCAAGGAGCACATCGACGGAGCCCGCGGCGGCGGACGTGGCGGGATCCTGGCCCTGGCCCACTTCGGCAGCTGGGACATGGGGGCCAACATCGCCCGCGCCCACGGTGTCGAGGTGACCACGGTGATGGGACCGATCGGCTCGCGCGGCTTCACCGAGCTGGTCGCCTGGGCGCGGGAGCGCAACCACCTGGAGGTGTTTCCGCCGGACAACGCCGCCCGGGGCCTGCTGCGGGCGCTGCGGAGCGGGCGGTTTGTCGCCCTTCTCTGTGACATCCCGGGCGGCGGACCCAGCGTGGTGGTCGAGTTCTGCGGCGGCCCGGTGAGCTTCAGCTCGGTGCCCGCCTGGCTTGCCCTGCGCACCGGTTCGGTGCTGCTCCCCATCGAATGCTGGCGCACCGGTGCGCGGGACACCTACGAGATCAACGTGCATCCTCCGCTGGTCCCGGAGCCGGGGGAGGACGAGGCGGCGGTGACGCAGCGCCTCGCCGCGGTGCTGGAGCGAGCCATCCGCCGCCAGCCGGGGCAGTGGTATCCGTTCGGCCACGTGTACGTCGGCGACGGTGACGCGCCGTGAAGCGCTGGGCTCCGTCGATGGATCCGGGCTAAGATGACAGACGGAGTATCAAGTTGATCCCACCCGGATCCGGGTACCGTTAGCGCCGGGGGTCGCGGGCGGAGCATTCTCGGTACGGGCCGACGCGTTTTCAGGGAGGCGTCAGTGACGGAATCGGCAACACCGAGCACGGCTGCTCCGGTGGCCGCGACCGGCGGGGCCGGTCTCCGGATCGCCTGGTTCGGTCACGCCGAGGGACGCCGTGCCGACGGGCTGTCGACGTACAGCCGCGAGACGGTGGCGGCGTTGCGGCGCCGCGGCGCCGAGGTGCAGTTCTTCGGTCACCACCTCGACGGTGACGTCAGCCCGGCGCCGGGGCCGGTGAGCCTGCAGGCGCTGCGCCTCAAGACGGTCACCATCGAGCGTCCCGGAAACGCGGAGCGCATCGCGGCCGCCCTCGACGCCTTCCGGCCCGACGTCGTTCACTGCTCGTGGAGCTTCTCGCTGCTCGACGGGCGGATCGGCCGCATGGCCAAGCAGCGCGGCGCCGCCACGGTGGCGACCTTCCACCTTCCCTATGCCGCGCCCCGCAGCGCCCGCGGACGCATGCTCCGCGGTCTCTACCGCTACCACGTCCGTCCCCTGATGGCGTACGACCGCTGCATCGCGCTCAGCCGCGACCAGGGCGAGCTGCTGCGCAGCGCCGGCTACCCGGCGGATCGTGTCGAAGTGGTCCACAACGGGGTGGACACCGAGACCATCACCCCGGGACCCTCCGCCCTGCGGCAGCGCCTGGGGGCGCGCTTCCTGGTCGCCTATCTGGGCCGGCTCGACTCCGAGAAGCGGGTGCCGGCGCTGATCCGCTCCTTCCTGGCGCTGGGCTGGCCCGACGACCACGTGCTGGTGATCGCCGGCGGTGGTGGCCAGGAGCGGCGGGTGCGCCAGCTGGCCGAGGGCCGCAGCAACCTGCGGGTGCTCGGCATCGTCACCGAGCCGCGGGCGCGGCTGGAGCTGCTCCGTGCCGCCGACATCTACGTGCTGCCGTCGACCGCCGAGGGCCTGGCGCTGTCGATGCTGGAGGCGATGGCTGCCGGCTGTGCGGTGATCGCCACCGAGGCGGGGGACGACGGCGAGGCGCTGGGCGATGCCGGGCTGCGCATCCCGGTGACGCCGCTCGAGCCGCACCTGCGCGACGCCCTGCGGCTGTTGCGCTTCGACGAGGGCCTGCGCCGCAGCCTCGGCCAGCGCGCCCGCCGGCGGGTGGTCGAGCACTATGCCCTCAGCCGCAACGTCGAGCGGCTGGAGCGCATCTACGCCGAGCTGCGCGGCCAGGCGGTGAGGGCGGCGTGATGGCGAGGCGTCCCTGCGCCCTGGTGGTCGACAGCGGCGCGATCCTGCACCACCGTCCCGACGACGGCGTGTCGGTGGTTCCGCTGCGGATCGTGTTCGGCACCACCGTGCTGCGCGACGGCATCGACATCGGGCCCGAGGCGTTCTACGCCCGGCTTCGCGGCGGCGAGGTGCCGACCACCTCGACACCGAGTCCCGGCGAGTATCTCGAGGCCTTCCGCAACGCCGACGCCGACAGCATCGTCTGCCTGACCATCCCCGGTCAGCTCAGCGCCATGCACCAGTCAGCGATGCTGGCATCGCGGCTGCTCGCCGAGAGCGGCGACCCGCGGCGGGTGGAGGTGGTCGACACCGGCAGCGCCGCCGCCGGCTTCGGTCTGGTCGCTCGCGCCGCCGCCGGTCTCTGCGCCGCCGGCGCCCAGATCGACGAGGTGCTCGCGCGGGTGGCGGACGCGAGCAGCAACGTGCGCATGTATGGGACGTTGCGAACCCTGCAGTACCTGGCCCGCAGCGGGCGGGTGCCCTCGCTGGTGGCCGGCCTCTCCGACCTCCTCGGCGTGCGGCCGCTCTTCCAGCTCGACAACGGTGAGGCGCGCCGGCTGGGGATCGTGCGGGGCGAAAAGCGGGTGATCCGCGCCTTCGCCAAGATCGCCACCGAGAACCTTCCGGCGGACACGCCCCTCTGGCTTCTCATCTTCCACTCCGACGCTGCCGAGTCGGCGGCGCAGCTGCGTGACGCGATGCACTCGGTGCTCAACGCCGCCCGCAGCGAGACCATCAGCCTCACCCCGGTGATGGGCGCCTACACCGGGCCGGGGATGACCGGCTTCGCCGCCATGCCGTTGCGGGGCGCGGAGCTCGACCAGGTCCCGTAGACGATGCACGTCGACGTGACCCCGGTCAGCATCGCCGTCGCCGGGCTGCTCGCCTACCTGATGGGCGGGGTTCCCCTCGGCTACCTGGCGGCGCGGGCGTCGGGCAAGGACGTGCGCGAGTGGGGCTCGGGCAATGTCGGCACCAGCAACATCTATCGCAACGTCGACTCCGGGGTGGCCGTCTTCGTCGGCCCTTCTCAGTTCGCCCAGGGCCTGCTGCCGGTGCTGCTGGCGCGCCTGCTCGAGTTCCCCACCGCGATCCTGGTGCTGGTCGCCATCTGCGCGGTGATCGGCAACGGCTGGCCGATCTGGCTCGGCTTCAACGGCGGCCGCGGCATCGCTGTCGCCACCGGGGCCGTCGCCGGGCTCAGCTGGCTGGCGCTGCTGGCGCTGCTCGCCGGCTACGCCCTGGGGGCGGCGGCCAGACAGATCGCGGTGGGAGTGCTCGGTGGCTTCCTGCTGCTGCCACTGGTCGCCGCGCTGTGGGTGGGACCGCAGGAGGCGCTCGGCTTCGTCGGCCTGCTCATCATCGTGCTGCTGCGGCGCCTCGAGGGCGTCCGCGCCGACTCCCGCCGCTACGGACGCAGCTGGCGGTTGATCGCCCAGCGGGTGGTGCGCGACGAGCGACCAGGACGGCCGCTGGTGGGACGGAGGACCGACGCGTAGACGCCGACGAGCTCACCGGTCCAGAGCCACTCGCGCCCGCTCGCGGGCGCTCGGACCGGATGCGCAAGATCATCCCGTTCGCCGTCGGGGTGGCGGCGATCGTGGCCCTGGTGCTCGCGGTCAACCCGCGATCGCTCGGCGGGGTCATCGAGCACTTCGACGTGCGCGCCCTGCCGGTGATCGTCGCCCTGTCGATGACCTACTACCTGCTGCAGGGATTGCGCTGGCACTACCTGCTGCGGGTCGTCGGGGTGCGACTGCGGCTCGGCGACACGGTGTTGCTGAACATGGCCGGACAGTCGACCGGGCTGCTGCCCCTGGGCGAGCTGACCCGCGCCATCCTGGTCACCGACGCGGCCGAGGCCGAGTTCGGCGCGGTGGTGGCGACCATCACCGTGCAGGAGCTGACCTACACCCTCATCATCATCGCCGCCGCGGTGCCGGGAGCGTTGCAGCATCCGCAGACCACCGGCGGCCTGCTCTTCGCCCTCTTCCTCACCTCGCTGGTGTTCGTCATCCTGCTGGTGCCGCCGGTGTTCCGCCTGGTGCGCGCCGTGGTGAGACGGACTCCGCTGCTGGGCCGCTACCTGGCCGACGTCGACGAGCTGCAGCGCGAGACGGTGGTGCTGCTGCGCCGCTGGGACACCCTGGCGCTGTCCGCCATCAGCATCAGCGGCGCGCTCGACGCCATCACCCTCTTCTGGCTGGTGGTGCACAGCCTGCAACCCGGGCTGGTCAGCTGGCCGGTGGCGGCCTTCATCTACGCGGTCTCCCACATCGTCGGCGCGATCACCTTCAGTCCCGGTGGGCTGGGCGGCTTCGAGGCCAGCACCGTCGGTCTGCTGATCTCGGTGGGCGGTGCCGACCCGGCTCTCGCCGGTGGCTGCGCCATCCTCCAGCGGGTTGCCGACAAGGGGCTGGCGACGCTCGTCGGGATGGTCGCCTATCTGATCGCGCGCCGCCGCTTCCGCCTCGGTGGGATCAGTCTGCTTCGTCCCCGAGAAGCTCAGGAGAGGTCGCGGCGCGCCCGACGGCGGCCGAAGGAGGCGACGGCGGGCTGAAGCGGCCCCGTCGCAACCACAGGCCGGTGCTCTCGTCGCGGTACTGGCCGGAGAGGCGGCGCACCAGCCAGATGGGATGGTGCAGCCAGTTGTGCTCGACCGCGTAGACCATGCCCCCGAGCACCGCGAAGGGGATCATCTGCAGGTCGACGAACAGGCTCAGCGCGGTGGCCTGGGCCAGCCCCACGTGGGCGCGCACCAGCAGCACCACCAGCACCCCCTCGCGCACCCCGATGCCGTTTGCCGAGATCGGGACAAAAACGGCCAGAAGTGCGATGGGGAGGGCGACGGCGAAGGCGGACCACGACACGTTGTGACCGAGGGCGAGGGCGAAGGCCTGCATCGAGTAGAGGTTGAGTCCCCAGCCGATGGTGCCGACGCTGATGCTCTGGGTGACGATCCAGGGATAGCCGCGATAGGTGGCGAAGGCCCCGGTGAAGGGGTGCAGCAGCCGGCCGGCGGCGTGGGTGACGCGGCGACGAATCGGGATGCGGGCGCGCACCGTCTCCGCCACCAGCGCCAGGATCCAGGCGACGATCATCAGGAAGGCGAAGACGACGAAACCGGCGAAGGCGGGGACCTGCAGCAGGTCGCGGAGGAGCACCGCCGCCGCCAGCGCCCACAGCGACATGCCCAGCGTTCCTGCCATGCGGCTCGCCACCAGCGACGCGACCATCGGACCGTGACCGGTGAGCCGGCCCAGCCGCAGGGCGCGCATCGCGTCGCTGCCGATGCCGGCGGGCAGCACCTGGTTGACGAAGAGTCCCTTCAGGTACCAGGAGCCGAGGAACGACCAGTCGAGGCCGTGGCCGGTGCCGCGCAGCAGCACTCCCCACTCCGCGATGCTGGCGATCACCGATCCCGCCGCCAGCGCGATCGCCAGCAGCGTCCAGCCGGGGTCGAGGTGGCCGAACTGCCGGATGGCGGCACCCAGGTCGACGCTGCGGACGAAGAGGAACACCGCCAGGGCGGTGCCGAACAGGCGGAACCACAGCGACCCGGTGATCGGGCTCAGCCAGCGCGCCGCTCGTCGCAGTCGGTTCTGCACCGGAACACGGTAGGACTCCGGCTCCGGTTTTTCACGGGTGAACATGGGGTCCGGCACATAATCGCGGGGTGACCCTGACCGAGCCCCTTGCCGCGCGCTCGACGCCGGCGACGCCGCGCCTCGCCCTCAAGGAATGGGACGTCAGCGACTGATCGCGGAGGCCGCCGGCAACCGGTGATCGCGGAGGCCGCGGAGGCCCAGGCGCGCGAGGCCGTGGCCGCCCTGGAGGGCGCCTTCGGACCCTCGCCGGCGGCGGCGATGACCGGCACCGCGCCGGGGCGCTGCACCCTGGTGGGCGAGCACGTCGACTACGCCGACGGGCTGGTGCTGGTCTGCGCCATCGACCTGACGGTGACGGTGGCGGTGCGCCCGTCCGCCGACGGGCACTGGCACGCCGTCAGCGCAGGACGGCGGGTCGAGCGCGACCACCCGGCAGCGGCGGGCGACATCGGCGACCGCCTCTTCGCCGCGGCGCTGGCGCTGCGCCAGCGCATCGATGCGGCCGTGCCGCCCCTGGAGATGGCGGTGGTGGCTTCGCTCCCCGAGGCGGCGGGGCTCAGCTCCTCGGCGGCGCTGATCGTCGCCGCCATGATCTCCATGCTGCGGCGAGAGGGCCGGGCGCTGGGCGCCGACGACCTCGCCGCCGCGGCGCTCCACGCCGAGCGCGAGCTGGTCGGGGTGCCCTGCGGACCGCTGGACCACCGCTCGGTGGTGTCGAGCCTAGAGAACGCGGCGCTGCTCCTCGACTGCCGCGACGGCAGCCTCGAGCGGGTCGGCTGGGGCCTCGGCGGGGTGGTGCTGGTCGCCTGCGACACCGGCGACGCGCACGACGTCGGCGGCGCGGGCTACGCGGAGCGCCGTCGGCAGGCGGCGGAGGCGCTGCGGCTGCTCTCGGCGGCGTCCTACCGCGAGGTCGACGCGGAGTGGGTCGAGGCCGCCCTCGAGGGGGTGCTGCAGCGGCGGGCCCGGCACATCGTCACCGAGACCGAGCGCGCCGGCCGGGCCGCCGCCGCCCTGCGAGCGGGGGATGAGACCCGGCTGGGCGAGTTGATGACCGCCAGCGGCCGCTCGCTGCGCGACGACTACGAGGTCGGCACCCCGACACTCGACGCGGTGGTCGCGGCCGCCGTGGCGCACCCCGGTTGTCTGGGCGCCCGGCTGGTGGGGGCGGGCTTCGGCGGGTCCGCGGTCGCCGTGGTCGTCGAGGGCGCGGCCGCCGGGTGCCGGCGGGCGATGGAGGCGGCGGCGGCGCGGGTGGGGGAGGGAAGACCGCGCTCGTGGGTGCTGCGCCCCGGCCCGGGGGTCGCGGTGACCGCCGCCGACGTGGTGCGGTGAGCGCGTCGGAGACGCCGCCGCCGCTGCTGGTCGAGGGGGTGCGGCTGTTCAACCGGGGGCGCTGGTTCGAGGCCCACGAGGTGCTCGAGCAAGCGTGGCTGTCCGAGCGTGGCGAGGTGCGCCGCCTCTACCAGGGGCTGCTGCAGGTCGGGGTCGGGCTGCACCACGCCCGGCGGGGCAACCGCCGCGGCGCGCTGTCGCTGCTCGATCGCGGCATCGCCCGCCTCACCCCGTTCGCGCCACAGCGGCTCGGCCTCGACGTCGCCCGGTTGCTGGAGCAGGCGCGGGCCGCCCGCCACGACCTCTCCGAGCCCGGCGGCCTCGACGCCTTCGACTGGCGCCGCGCCCCTCGCGCCCGGCTGCGGCGACGCCGCTGAGCGAATTTGTCGATGCCGGCCACAACGGTCATACTCGCCGCCGTGGGGGTTTCGGCATCGGACCTCGGCGGCTCTGTGCTCGGCTACCTCGCCGGCTCGCTGCCCTTCGGGCTGTGGCTGGGACGCGGCCTGCGCGGCCTCGACGTGCGCGACTACGGCAGCCACAGCATTGGCACCACCAACGTGCTGCGCACCGTCGGTCCCGCCGCCGCCGCCGGCGTCCTCGCCCTCGACATCGCCAAGGGAAGCGCGGCGGTGCTGGTGGCCCGGGCGCTGGGGGCCGGCCCCGGCGGTCAGGCCGCGGCCGGACTCGCCGCCGCCGCCGGACACTCGTGGCCGGTGCTGGCCCGCTTCCGCGGCGGCAAGAGCGTGGCGGTCGGATTCGGGTCGCTGCTGGTGCTCTCACCGCTGGGCTCGGCCTGCGCGGTGGTCGGGGGGATGAGCGCGCTGCTGGCGACGCGGATCGTCTCGGTCGGCTCGCTGGCGGCGGCTGGGTCGGCGACCGCGGGCACCGCGGTGGCCTGGGCTCGCGGCAACTCGGGTCCGGCGCCCTTCGCCTTCGCCGCCGCGGTGACCGCCCTGATCGTGGCCCGGCACACCGCCAACCTGCGGCGGCTGTCCCGCGGGGAGGAGCCCCGCGTCGACCTGGCCCGCCTGCGATCGGCCGGAGGTCCGCCGGCCACCGGGACGGCCGCCTAGTCCGACGCCGTCAGCCCATGGGCACCACTGTCAGCGAATGTCACGACATCGTGTGGTCCGGATAAGGTCGTTGTGCCGGGGCGCTCGTATGATCGCTGACATGCGCAGGTGGGACGAGCTGCGGGTGCGCGTCCGCGCGCGCCTGGCCGTCTGCCTGGCATCGGTGGCCCTGGCCGCCGCCGGCGGGGTGATCACCGCGTCCCCGGCGGCCGCCCTCGGCCTGCCGGTGCCCACCCCGTCGGCCACGCTGCTGCCGACACTGCCGCCGGCGCCGACCCTGCCGATCGCCACCCCCAGCCTGCCCCTGCCGACGCTGCCGCTGCCGACCCCGACCGTGCCGCTGCCGACGGCGACGCTCCCGGTTCCCACCCCCACCCTGCCCCTGCCAACGCTGCCGCTGCCGACCCCGACCGCGCCGCTGCCGACGGCGACGCTGCCGGTGCCCACCCCCACCCTGCCAGGGATCTGCCTGTCGTCATGCAGTCCGCAGGACACACCGCCGCTCCCCGGTCTGCCGGTGGGCACGCCGAGCGGGTCCGGTCTCCCGGTCCCCACGCCGAGCGTCTGCATCACCAATCTCTGCCTCAACCAGCCGACCTGCAGCGTGGGGGTCGGCTCCACCTGCGTGCTCGGCCCCGGCCCCAGCCTCTGCGTCACCGGCTGCCCGTCCGGCAACCCCGGCCCTGGCGGCGGTGGCTCGGGCGGCAGCACCCCAGGCGGCGTCGGCCCTGGTGCGACCACCGGCGGCAGCGGGCCGAGCAATGGCGGCGGCGCCGGGGTGATCACCCTGTCCGGCCTGTCGCCGTTCGGTGCGGTCCCGGCGTCGCGGGCCGTGCTCGACCTCGCCGCCATCCCCGTGATCCCCGGCCTCGGCCCGGCCTCCGGGCTGAGCTTCGGCCACGGCCTCCTGGCCTGGCCGGTCATCGTCCCGCTCTGCGCCCTCCTCCTGGTCGCCGTGATCCGCGCCGCCCGACGAGCCTGGGCCACCACCGCACCGGAATGACCCGCGGCGGATCCCCTGCGGTGCTGCGGCGCCTCCGCAGCTCCTTCGCCTTTCGGCTGCTCGCCGCCGGCCTGGTGCTGGCGCTGCTGGTGGTCGGCGGCATCAGCGCCTTCCTGCTGATCAGCCGCGACCGCCAGACCCGCGGCGCCGCGCTCAGCAACAGCGACAACCGCGCCCTGGTGGCGCGGCAGGTGCTGCAGCAGTTCACCGCGGTGTCGTCGGTGGCGGCGGGGCAGCAGATCGCGAACCGGCCCGAGGTGATCAGCGCCCTGCAGTCGCCGGGAGCAGGGACTGCGCTGCTCCAGCTGTTCACCGCTACCGCCTCCGCAGCTGCAAGTCTGCCCGGCGAGGCGTTTGTCATTGCCGGAACCGACGGCCGCCCGCTCTTCCAGTCGGCCGCCTTGACCGGGGCGCAACTGTCCACCACTACGCCGCTCGACTCGGTGGCCGCCGCCCTGCGCGGCAGCCCCGCCACCGGCTTCGAGCTGATCGGCGGCGTTCCCGCGTACGACACCGCGGTGCCGGTCCGCAGCTTCGCCGGGGTGGTGGGCGTGGTCGTCTATCTCGCGCCGCTGGGCGCGCAACTGCAGCGCCTGGGGGCGATCACCCAGTACCCCGCCACCTTCGTGTCGGCGGCGGTGCCCAAGCAGGAGTTCCGCACTCTGGGCGGCCGCCTCCAGGTGGGCCCCACTCCAGCGGACATCAGCGAGGGCGTCTCGGAGCGGCGCGACAGCGTCGACGGGGTCTACGACGCGCCGCTGACCGGCGGGGGGAGCGGGCAGGTGGCGGGGAGCTTCGTCGCCATCGCCGCCCCGGGAAGCGCCCAGCCCGCCGGCTATGTCGGCGTCGAGGCGCCACTCTCGCTCTTCGTCGGCGACCAGCGCGGCGACGAGCTGACCATCGCCGCCCTGGCGCTGCTGGCGTTGCTGGTGACCGCGCTGGCGATCTTCCTCTTCGTCGAGCGCTTCGTCACCAAGCCGGTCGGGCGGCTGGAGAAGGGGGTGGCGCGGATCGCCGGCGGCGACCTCAGCAGCGACATCGAGGTGACCTCGAGCGACGAGCTGGGTCGGCTGGCCGGCAGCGTCAACCATATGCGGCGTCAGATCGCCAGCTACGTCGAGGAGATCGAGGAGGCACGGCGCCGGCTCGACGAGGCGGTGGACCGTCTGGGCTCCGTCTCCCGCGCCCTGACCACCAGCGGCGCCGGTGTCGACGCCCAGCGACAGGCGGTGGTCGAGGCCGCCGCGGCGCTCGGTCACGAGGGTGCCGCAGCGGTGCTCTGCACTCGCGAGCAGGACGCGCTGGCGCCGAAGGCGGCGGTGGGGGTGACCGGCGGTCCGCCGTCGATCGACGCCTGGGGGGTGAAGGCCGAGCTGCTCGCCGGCCGCGCGGTGCGGGTGGAAAGCGCTCCCGAGGGCTGGCTCGCCGGCACCATGGTGGCGGTGCCGATGTTCTACCAGGACCAGGTGGTCGGCGCCCTGGCGGTGATCTCCCGAGCCGGCCACCGCATCGCCGACAGCGACGCCCAGGCCCTCACAGTTCTGGCCAACAACGCCGCCATCGCCCTGGAGAACACCCGGCTGTTCGAGCAGGAGCGGGAGACGGTGCGCCGCCTGCGCGAGCTCGACACCATGAAGTCGAACTTCCTCGGCACCGTGCAGCACGAGCTGCGCACGCCGCTCACCGTGATCCTGGGAATGACCGACCTGATCGAGTTGTGCTGGGAGGGATGGGACGACGAGGGCAAGCTCGGTGCGATGCACGACATCCAGGTGTCCGCTCGCATCCTGTACGACATCGTCGAGACGATGATCGACTTCTCGCTGCTCGAGGCCGAGACCCTGGGCCTCAACCCCGTCCAGGGGCCGGTGCGCCCGGTGGTGGAGCAGGCGGTGTCGGCGGTGGAAGAGCGGGCCAAGGAGGGCCTCGCCGTCGACATCGACGTCGACGTGCCCGCCGACCTCGAGGTCTATGCCGATCCCGACCGGTTCAAGCAGGTGATGCGGGCGGTGCTCGACAACGCGGTGAAGTTCACCCCCGCCGGTGGCCACGTGCAGGTGCGCGCCGAGGGCAACGGGCATGCCGGCTTCGTGTGCCTCGAGGTGGTCGACGACGGCATCGGCATCTCCGACGAGGCCAAGCCGCGCATCTTCGAGCGTTTCTATCAGGCGGACAGCTCGGCGACCCGCAAGTACGGCGGCACCGGCATGGGGCTGGCCCTGGTGCTGCGGCTGGTGGAGGCGCACGGCGCCACCGTCGAGGTGGAGAGCGAGGAGGGACACGGGACCCGTCTGTCGCTGCTCTGGCCGGCCGCGGCGGCGGCGGCGGCCGGCGAGGCCCGGCACATCGCCGAGCAGCGAGGCGAGGCCTGAGCGAGCCGCGTCGCAGAGGGGCGGCGGGCACCCGGCGGGTACAATCGCTCGCGGTCGCGCTAGACGGGGAGGTAGCGGTGCCCTGTACCCGCAATCCGCTATAGCGGGGTCGAATTCCCCACCGAGGGGGTGCGTTCTCGGGTCCGCTCCGGGAGCATCGACGTTGAAGGCCGGGTCCTGCGCAGCCCGGGCCCGTGAACCCCGTCAGGTCCGGAAGGAAGCAGCGGTAAGCGGTCCCCCGGGGGTGCCGCAGCCAACCTGGCCCGAGTTGGGCTTTCGGGTGAGCGCCGGCGACACACCATCGACGTGGGGTGCGCGACTACTTCTTCCTGTTGTCGCTGGCGATCTCTGGCGAGGCTGAGTGACCACTGCCCTCTACCGCAAATACCGCTCCGGGACCTTCGCCGAGCTGGTCGGCCAGGACCACGTCGCCGTCACCCTTCGCAACGAGGTTGCCCAGGGTACCGTCGCCCACGCCTACCTGTTCGCGGGCATCCGCGGTACCGGCAAGACCTCGGCGGCGCGCATCCTGGCGCGGGCGGTCAACTGCCTGGACCTGCAGGGTGGCGAGCCCTGCAATGTGTGTGCCAGCTGCGTCGAGATCCTCGGTGGCGGCGCCGTCGACGTGCTGGAGATCGACGCCGCCAGCAACCGCGGCATCGACGAGATGCGCGACCTGCGCGAGAAGGTGAAGTTCCTGCCCGCGTTGCTGCGCCGCAAGGTCTACATCATCGACGAGGCGCACATGCTGACCACCGAGGCGTGGAACGCATTCCTCAAGACGCTGGAGGAGCCGCCTCCGCACGTGCTGTTCGTGCTCGCCACCACCGAACCGCACAAGGTGCCGGAGACGGTGCGGTCGCGGGTGCAGCGCTTCGACTTCCGCCGGGTGGGACGGGCCGACATCGCCGCCCACCTTGCCAGCGTGGCGGGCACGGAGCAGGTCGCGGTCGACGCCGAGGCCCTCGACCTGATCGCGCGCGCCTCGCAGGGGAGCGTCCGCGATGCGCTCTCGCTGCTCGACCAGGCGCTGGCCACCGGCGAGCGGCCGCTCGGTCTGGCCGCGGTGCGCCGCGGCCTCGGTCTCGCCGATCCGGCGACGGTGCGATCGCTGATGACCGCGCTGGCGGCCGCCGACGCGGCGGCAGCGCTGCGCGCCGCCGCGACCGCGTTCGAGGCGGGTGCGGATGCGCGCCAGCTGCTGCGCGAGATGTCACGGCTGGCACGCGCCGCCGAGCTGGTCGCGGTCGGCTATCCGGAGGGCGCCGACGTCGGCGCCGACGATCTGGAGACCTGCCGGTCGCTCGCGTCGGAGGCGCCGGCGGGGTTCTGGGTGCAGGCGCTCGACCGCTTCTCCGAGGCGGAGATCAATCTGCGGCAGCCGGTCGACGCGCGCTTGCAGGTCGAGCTGTGCCTGCTGCGGCTGACCCGCGGCGGCGGCCCCGACGCGACGCCGGCGCTGCTGGCGCGGGTCGCGGCGCTCGAGGATGCCGCTGGTGGCGGGGCCGCGCGGCCGAGCGCGACGGCGCGCCGGACCGAGCCGGTGGCTGCGCCGGTCGCACCGGTGGTTGAGCCGGCGACCGCGCCCGTGGCGGCGCCGGTCGCGAGCACCGAGACTGTCGTCGCATCCGCGACAGCGCCGGTGACAGAGCCGGCTGCGACACCCGAGACCGACGCGGCGCCGCTCGACCACGCGCCCGCAGCGCAGCAACCGTCGGAACCGGCGCCGGCCACGACCGATGCGACCGCGGCCGCGACCGGTGCGGCCGGTGCCCCGAGCGATGTGACCGCCTGGCAGGCGCTGTGGCCGCAGGTGGTGGACGCCGTCTCCCGACGCGACGCGATGCTCGCCGGGGTGCTCCGCTCCTGCAAGGTGGTCGACGGCGGTCCCGGCCGGCTGGTGGTGGGGGCTCCCTTCGGCTTCCATCTCGAGCGCCTGCAGGAGAAGGTCAAGGCCCGGCTGCTCGCCGACGTGGTCGCCACCCTGGCGGGCTCGCCATGCACCGTCGAGGCGGTGTTCTGCGGCGAGGAACCCCAGCGTGAGGTCAGCGGCGACGGCGGAAGCACCGAGGCCGACGCCACCCAGGCGGCGCTGAGCGCGTTCCCCGGCAGCCGCATCGTCGGCAGCCGCCTGCGCGATACTGCCCTCGAGTGAGCCGCGTCAAAGAGTTGAGACGTCCATCGTCGATGCACCGGAGGCCGCCGTGCAGAACCCGAAGATGATGAAGCAGCTGCAGCAGATGCAGACGCGGATGGCGAAGCTGCAGGAGGAGCTCGACGAGGCCACGGTGAGCGGCTCCGCCGGAGGCGGCGCGGTCACGGTGACCGCCAACGGCCATCAGAAGATCCTCACGGTCACCATCGCTCCCGAGGCGCTGGAGGAGGGCGCAGAGCTGCTCGCCGACATGGTGCTGGCGGCCTGCAACGACGCGCTCGACCGCTCGCGCGAGCTCGCCGCCAAGCAGATGGGCCAGCTCACCGCCGGACTCGGTCTTCCCCCAGGCCTGATCTAGACCGTCCGTGAGCCTGGTTCCCGGTGCCGTCGAGCGGCTGGCCGCAGAGTTCGGACGCCTTCCCGGCATCGGACCCAAGACCGCGCAGCGGCTGAGCTTCCACTGCCTGCGGGCCCCGCGCGAGAACATCGCGCGACTCTCGGCGGCGCTGATCGAGATGCGCGACCTGGTGCGTCCCTGCACGCGCTGCTTCTTCATCGCCGAGGGCGAGCTGTGCGCGGTGTGCAGCAATCCGCGCCGCGACCCCAACCTGCTCTGCGTCGTCGAGGACGCCCTCGACGTGCTGGCGATCGAGCGCAGCGGCGAGTTCACCGGCCTCTATCACGTGCTGGAGGGGGCGATCTCGCCCATCGACGGGGTCGGTCCCGAGCAGCTGCGCATCGCCGAGCTGGTCGAGCGGGTTCGTGCCAACGATGTCCGCGAGGTGATCATCGCCACCGATCCCGACGTCGAGGGCGAGGCCACCGCCTTCTACCTGGGCGAGCGGCTGGCGCCGCTGGAAATCACGGTGACCCGGCTGGCGCACGGGTTGCCGGCCGGGGCGGACCTCGAGTACGCCGACGAGCTGACGGTGGCGCGTGCCTTCAGCGGCCGGCGCGCACTCTGAGCGGTTTGACGCCGCCTACGGCGGGGCCTAAACTCGGCTGGTTGTCCCCGCACTCTTCAGCGTGCGGCACGGCCGGCGGGGGCCTTTAGCTCAGTTGGTAAGAGCGCACGGCTGATAACCGTGAGGTCTCTGGTTCGAATCCAGAAAGGCCCACCAAATCCCGGTATTCGAACTCGGGCGGGGGCGGGCGGGTGGCCCACCGCCGGGTCCGAAGACTACGCTGATCACGGGCAGTCGATGACCAACGTGCCGTCAGACGGGAGGAGAGCCGTGGCGATAGGGGTGCAGTTGGATTTCGAGGGAGCAACCACCGATCAGTACGACCAGGTCATCGCCAAGATGGGCTTCAAGCCCAAAGGTCCCGGGGCCCCGAGTCTGATATTCCACTGGGTGACCAAGACCGCAACAGGCATTCGTGTGATCGACGTTTGGGAGACCAGGGAGCAATTCGAAAGGTTCGCCGCGGAGAAGATCGGTCCCATCACCCAAGAAGTCGGTGTTCCGGGGCCGCCGAAGACTCAGCTCTTCGACGTCCACAACTATCTGACTGCAGGCTGAAGCGCAAGGACGGAAGCCTCCGGCCTCGAATCTCTCAGCGATCGAGGGCGGTGCGCGACCTCCCGGCGCGCGCCGGGTGCCCGGCGCGGCGCATCAGCTCGCGCGTTCGGACCGGACGGCCGACCAGGGTGAGCTCTCCCGAGGGAACGCTGAAGCTCCCGCGCACCGCCGGCCTGGGCGCGACGTGCGCGACCCGCAGGCGGCGACGGATGAGCAGGAGTACGCCGCATGCGGCAACGAGCGCAACCAGCAGTCTGCCGATCGCTCCCGCGAGGCTGCCGTCGATCCGGACCGTGCGCGTTCCAGAGACGCGGCCCGGACCGATCCCCGCCGGCGCGCTGGCGGCGGCGACGCTGTGCGGCGGCTGCAGCGCGCAGTCGAGCGGGCAGCTCGACGCCGGCGGTGGCGGGGCCGCAGCCGGTGCCGCCGCGGGCGGAGCCTGGTCCGCGCCCGGTGCCGGCGCCGGCGCACTGGCAGCCGCATGCGCCGGGGCCGGGGCCGCCTGCACTCGTGGCGGCGGCGGCGCCGATGACCTGACCGGCGGTGGAGCCGGAGCCGATGCTCCCACCGCCGCACCGACAGCGAATTCCTCGGTGGCCATCAGAGCGTTGCTCTCGGCGGACCCGCCGCCCGACCACGTCTGACCCGGCGCCGTCCACCACGACCCCACGCCGACGATGGTGTAGTTGGGATTGAGGATGTTGGCCCGGTGGTCCGGGCTGGCCATGAACTGGTTGTTGATGTACTGGGCGGCCGTGCCCGGGTTCGTGGTCCCCGACACCCACCCGATGTTCTCGCCCGCGCTGCCGGTGGGGACGCCGTACGCCCGCATCACGTTGAACACGTTCTGGCCGCCGCAGTTGAGGATGGTGTGCGAGAAGTAGTTGCGCTGGATCATGTCCTCTGCGCGGCCGGCGATGCCGTAGCCGCAGCCGCCGTAGCCGCCGGACTCCGAGAGCGAGGCGAGGCGGGTGTCCAGCTGCAGCGGGCCAAGCCCATTGGCGGCCCGGTCCTGGTTGAGCAGGCTGAAGAGCTGGCTGTCGAAGCTGCCGTCGGCGAACGCCGTGGCCGGCGACCAGGGCGGGGCGGCCCAGCGACCTGCGAGGCCCCCGGCGGCGGCGATGGTGGCCAGGCTCACCGCCATGGGGATGAACCAACGTCGCCAGGCGGCGGCCGGGCCCAACCGGCGAGAGGTGAACTGGTGGCGCGAACCGCGAATTCCCCCCCCAACAGGAGTAGCCATGAGCATGCTTCCTGTGGGGCGCCGTGCCCGGTTGGGAGACAGCCCATCGGGGGGAGATTCGCGCCGGCGGCTGGGCTGCTTGATGGACCGCCGGAGAGCGGTGAGCCTACAAGATGGCTATCACCCGAATCAGCTCACCCTGTTGTAACGCGCCACACGCGCCAAACTTTCGCGCCCGCCCGGGAGGACTTCTCGGCCCCGAGAGGCCAGGCCGCTCGCCGCTCAGGCTGCCCTCACGCCGGGCACCGAACGGGCCGCCGGAGCGTCGGGCACCAGCGTCGCCCGCCAGACGATCCGGTTGTAGTCCCGCCACCAGGGGGTGCAGGTGATCAGGGTGAGGTCGTGCCCGCTGGTCGGGGCGAGCTGGGTGACCTTGTTCGGCGCCAGGACCCATCGCTGGGTCACCCGGTAGTGGAAGACGTGGCAGGAGCGGTCCTCGATGTCCACCAGCCCGCCCGGCCCGAGCTCGTCGACGTGTTCGTACTCGGGCTCTCGATGGAAGGCCATGATCATGTTTCCCAGCTGGCCGGGCCCCGGGGTGCCCTGGTAGTGGACCATCGACCGCTTCTGCAGGGTGTCCCAGTTGCCCTCCGCGGCGATGCCCGCGTAACCGTAGGTCAGTGAGGGGAAGCTGATCCGGGCGTAGTCCTCAGCGGGAGCGCGGCTGGCCGCGCAGAGGGCTTCGGCACTGGGCGTCGCGGCGCCGCTCGATGAGGCGGGTACGGCGCCGACCAGGCTCTGGGAGCCCCCGTTCTGCCACTGCGCCAGGGCAGTAGCGTCGTTGTGCGCCCGCGTCCAGACGCCGATCAGGGGGATGAGGACGACGGCGACGCCGGCGACCAGCGCGCCCAGGCTCACCAGGCGAAGGAGCACCCGCAACCGCCGAGATCGCCGACCTCGACTGCGTCGCCTGCGCCGGATGTATTGCACGGCTTGTCCGGGCGCTCTGGTGCCGTCCGCCGTCCGATCAGGCGCTAGCTGAGCCTGTCCCCGTCATCGCGCCAGCGGGGCACGAAGCTGAGAAGCATGAGGACCAGGGAGCCCAGCGTCAGGGCCGCGCCCAACTCAAAGCGCATGTCAGGCCCGGACCCGGTGTTCGGCGTGGTCGGCGTGGTCGTCGTCGTCGTCGCCGCAGCTGCCGAGGATGAGCTGCCGGTGGTCTGGGCGGCGCTGGTGGTGGGAGATGCGCTCGTGCTCGATCCCAGCACCTCGCCGGTCGGCGAGCCGGGGGTGGAGGTCGCCTGAGAGCTCGCCTGAGAGCTCGCCTGCCGCTCGGAGGAGGTGGTGCTCTCAGCGGATTGCGATCCCTTCAGCTCCTCGGTGGTGGTCGTGGTGGTCGAGCTGGGGCAGTCCTGCAGCTCCTCACATGTGGGAGGAGGAGGATTGCGCCTGGTGGTGGTGTGGCTGGTGGTGGTCGTGGAGCAGGGCGGCAGCTCCGTGACGATGTTTCCTTGGGAGAAGCAGGTCGAGAACGATTTGGTGGTGGTGCTGCTGCTAGTGGTGGTGGACGAGGACGTCGTCGTGGAGGGCGTGCAGCTTTGAAGCTGTTCGCACGTTGGCGTCTTGCTGCTGGTGGTGGCCGACGAGGTCGTCGTGGAGGAAGTCGACTGCGGCTCCCCCGGACACGTGCCCGACAGATTGAAGTAGCCCTGCGGTGTGTCGCCGGTGACTTTGGCGTATGCCCAGTCGAGCGTGGCGCCGGCGGCGGAGTAGACGTAGGCGAATTTCCTGGGCTGTCCCCCAGGGCCGCCGTAGAACGCGGCTGGAGTCGGCGGGCCATTATCGAAGATGGCGTTGAAGTTTGTGGTAGGCAAATCGAAGTTTGCATCGTTGCCCGGAAGGACGAAATGCCAGAAGTCTTCACCGGGGATCTGGGTGAAGTCGGCGCAGAGGTCGTCGTCCTTGAAGGACGGTGCCGTCGTGGGGACCTGCGTCGAGTGGATGCACATCTGACCCGTGTTGCAGGTGAACGAGACCAGGCGGGTGCCGCTCCCAAGCTTCGCGGGCCCACTGCCACCGCTTGCCACCGCCATCAGGAATCCGCCGATGACGCCCATGGTGATGCACGGCAGTCCGCGCCGCACCAGCATCTGGCGCACACGGCGGTCGGACACCACACCGAAGTGTCCCCAGCCTGGGAACCTGGCTTTCATGGAACCCCCTCGTCTCTGTTGCCGCCGGCCCTCTGCCCACCCGCACGGCACCAAGCAGGAGGCTACGGGCGGTCCGCAATCACAGCCAGACCCAAACGGGGCGTGAAGAACCCCCAAAACGGGGGGCCTGTGGGATACTCGCGGCCGGGTGGGTCCTCGGCAACGCGTGCCCGGGAAGGGCTCCGACCTGGCGGAACCGACACCCAACGGGGGGGCAGACGATGAGTCCCGAGGAGGCACTCGGCCTCCAGTGGGCGGCAGGTGCCGAGCGCCCGCAGCCCGACGGCCAACCGCGCACCCGCGTGCTCGTCGTCGACGACCATCGTGCGGTGGCGGAACCGCTGGGGATGGCGATCAGCATGCAGGCCGACCTCGAGTGCGTGGGCATCGCCTCCACCGCCGCGGAGGCCCTGCGCCTGGCCGTCGAGCGCACTCCCGATGTGGTGCTCACCGACGTCGTCCTGCCCGACATGGACGGCATCGACGCCGCGCGCGAGCTGCGAGAGCTGCACCCCGCCGCGCGCGTCATCGTCCTCACCGCCCACACCGATCTGGGCGTCATGGCCCGTGCCGCCTCGATGGGGGCCTGCGGATTCCTGCCCAAGGAGAGCAGCGTCCTCGAGATCCTCAACGCGGTCCGCACCGCGCGGAACGGCGGCATGGTGGTCGACGGCTCGACCCTCACCGCGGTGATCGGCCGGCTCAAGCGCGACGAGTGGGCTCCCAGCCCCGCCGAGAATCCGCTGACCCAGCGCGAGGCGTCGGTGCTGGCCGCGATGGGGCAGGGCCTCGATCCCCAGGCGATCGCCGCCCACCTCGGCATCAGCGTCAACACCTGCCGCGGCTACGTCAAGAGCATCCTCGCCAAGCTCGGAGCGCACAGCCAGCTCGAGGCCGTGGTGGTCGCCGCACGCCGGGGACTGCTGCCCCCGCTGGGCGGCGATCCATCGTTCGTCGAGCGGTGAGCGTTCCGTCCGTCGGCGACGAGAAGGGTCTGACCGAAGCAGCCATCGGCCAGGCGCCGACCCTGGCAGGCGCGCTCGACGTCATCCTCGAGCTTGCCTGCCGCAGCGGTGGCTGGCCGGTCGGCCACGCCCTCCGCTGCACCGCCGACGGGACGCTGACTCCGGGCGTCGCCTGGTATCTCGCCGACCGCGATCGCTTCGAGATCTTCCGCTCGATCACCGACGGCACCGACTTCGCCCCCGGCGTCGGGCTCCCGAGCCGGATCGCCAGCCGCGGACTCGCCGAGTTCGTCGCCGACCTGAGCGCCGATGCCTCCTTCCTGCGGGCACGCGCCGCCGCCATGACCGGTCTTCGCTCCGCCTACCTCGTTCCGGTCCGAGGCGATGGCGATGAGGTCGTGGCGGTGATCGAGCTCTTCTCCACCACCCAGGAGCCCCCGTCCGACGAGACGGTGACGCTGGTCGACGACCTGTGCGGCCGGCTCGGTCAGGTGATCGAGCGCGAGCGTTCCGCCGATGCGCTACAGGGGAGCGAGGCGCGCCGCCGGCTGATCTTCGACGACAGCCCTCTGGGCATGGCCACCTTCGATGTCGATCTGCGCCTGTTGTCGGTCAACCCCGCGCTGTGCGACATGCTCGGCTACCCTGCGGCGGAGCTCGCCGGCAGCGCGATCATCGACGTCGTCCATCCGGAGGACGCCGAGAACCTTGCCGGGCTCTTCCGTCACCTGCTCGCCGGGCATATCACCATGGTCCGCACCGAGTCGCGCTGCTTCGGTGCGGGCGGCCGCCTCGTGTGGGCGCACGCGACGGCATGGTCGCAGGGCGAGGCCGACGGCTCCCACCCCTACGGCGTGCTGGTCATCGAGGACGTCACCGCGCAGCGCGGCGCCGCGGCCGAGGCGGCAGCGGCGCGGCGGCGTCTGGGAACCGTCCTGCAGCAGCTGGGCGAGCTGCGCGACGAGTACCGGCTCCTCCAGGCAGCCGCCGATGGATCGCGCGATCTCGTCGACGCCAGGTACGCCGCCATCGGTCTGCTGAGTGCGGGCGGCCGGACGTTCGGCACCTTCGTCCACTCCGGGGTGGACCCATCCACGGCGCGCCGCATCGGCGACCCGCCGACCGGCAAGGGCCTGCTGGCGGCCCTGATCGCCGAAGGGCGTCCGCTTCGCAGCTCGCGCATCGCCGACCACCCCGCGTCCGCAGGCTTCCCCGACGCGCACCCGCCGATGACCTCGTTCCTGGGCGTGCCCATGACCACCCCGGCGGGAGTGATCGGTCATCTCTTCGTCGGCGAGAAGCGCGGCGGCGGCGAGTTCGACGACGACGACGAGGACATGCTCAGCCGCCTCGCCGCCCAGGTCGCGCAGGCGGTGGCCCGCGCGCGCAGCGATCAGCGGGAGCAGACGCTCCGCGCGCAGGTGCAGCGGATGGTCGAAGCCAACCTCCGCCTGCTCCGCGAGGTGCGACCGGACTCGCTGCTGCAGACGGTGGTCGACCTCGCCCGCACCGTCGCCGACGCCGAGTACGCAGCGCTCGGGATGCTGACCGCCGAGGACGGCGAGACCTTCGAACGATTTCTCCACGCCGGAGTCGCTCCCGGGACCGCCGCTGCCATCGGCCGGATGCCCACCGGGGTCGGGGTGCTGCGCACGGTGAGCGTCAACCGCCGTCCGGTTCGCCTGGCCAATCTCCGTGAGCACCCCGCCCACCGCGGCTTCCCCGAGGGCCATCCGGCGATGACCTCCTTCCTCGGCGTGCCGCTGGTCGCCGGCGGCCGCGTCATCGGCATCCTCTTCGTCGCCAACAAGCGGAGCGCGAGCGAGTTCAACGACCAGGACGAGGCCTTCCTGGTGACCCTCGCCGCGCAGGCCGCCACCGCCGCCGAGGCGATTCCCATGTACGTCGCGCGCGCAGACCTGGTGGAGCGGCTGACCTCCACCGCGGAGCGCCTCAAGGCCGAGACCGAGGCCAAGTGGTCCTTCCTCGGCGGCCTCTCCCACGAGCTGCGCGGATCGCTGAGCGGAATCCTGATGTCGGCGGAACTGCTGCGCGATCCCGATCTCGGCGTCGCCGGCGGCCAGGGCAGCCAGCTCGCCGCCAACATCCACACCGTCACCCAGCACGTGCTGAGCATCGTCGACAACCTCCTCGATCTCTCGCGGATGGACGCCAAGCGTCTCGACGTGCTGCTCCAGCCGGTTGTGCTCCGCATGGTGCTCGACGAGGTCCGCACCATCACCGAGCCGCTCGCGCTCGAGGCGGGGATTGCCGTCGACATACCTGTGGTCGAGAGGGACGTGCTGGTCCTCGCCGACCCGCTGCGGCTGCGCCAGGTGCTGCTCAACCTGCTCCACAACGCGGTCAAGTTCACCGACGCGGGCGGACACGCGTGGATCGAGGTGCGCTGCTCCGAGCAGGAGGTGCGCATCGGCGTCTGCGACACCGGGGTGGGCATCGATCCCAAGGACGCGAAGCGCATCTTCGAGCCCTTCGAACGCGGGACCGACGCCAAGGGGCCGGGAGCCGGGCTGGGTCTCGCCATCGCCAAGGGCATCATCGAGCTGCACCACGGCCGGATCGAGCTGTCGAGCTCCCCGGGCGTGGGCAGCCAGTTCCTGGTGACCCTGCGCAGGGCACGCCCCGAGCCCGGCCGCCTCGACCTCGAGGACGAGCCCGAGCTGGCGATGGTGCCGGTCGCCGGCCGCTCGGCCGCGGTGCTGGTGGTCGAGGACGAGGCCGGCACCCGAGACGCCGCGGTGCGCACCCTGGAGGCGGGCGGCTACCAGGTCCGCACCAGCGCGACCGTCGAGGGCGCGATCGCGGCGCTGCAGGACTGGGCCCCCGACCTGGTGCTGCTCGACGTGCAGCTGCAGGACGGCGACGGCCTTCGGGCGGTCGAGACGCTGCGCGCCCTCGCTGGCCGTCCCGACCTGCCCATCGTCGCCTTCACCGCCGACCGCCTCCGCGACACCGCCGAGCGGGCGCTGGCGGCGGGATGCAACGCCTACCTGCTCAAGCCGCTGAGCGCGCGCGCCCTGCTGAGCCGGGTGCGAGTCCTGCTCGCCGAGGTGGCGGCCGGCCCGGCGACTCCGACGCCGTAGGCGCCGGAAGTCTCGAACGACCCCCCGTTTTGGGGGGTGGGGTATGGACCATCTAGAGCTTTCCGTACTCGGCGTGCCCCCCTAGCGTGAGGGCGGCGGTGCCTGGCTTTCGCGCCGCGCCGTCAGGCCCGTCACGACCGGGGGGACCAGAGAGGGATGTGGGACCGCAAGCGAGCCGTGGTGCTCAAGGCGAGCGGCACGGCGGCGGACGCCGGCGCTGCGCCGGCGTCGCTCAACGGAGGCGATCAGAACCCGTCCACGGCTGACGGGTCGGCACTCGCCGGGCACGATCGGCGTCCACTGGGCGAACTGCTGGTCGAGCGCGGAGCGGTGTCGGCAAAGGTCCTCGAACAGAACCTGCGCCGCCAGCGCAAGGACCCGCGGCCGCTGGGCGAGCTGCTGGTCGAGGAGGGATTGCTCGAGCCCGACCTGCTCGTCGCGCTGGGAACGCAGCTCGGCCTGACGCCGATCCACCTCGACGAGACCCAGATCGACGACGACGTGCTGAGGCTGATCGACGGCGTCTTCGCACGGCAGCACCGGGTGGTGCCTCTAGGGGTGGACGACGGCGGCCGGCTGCACCTCGCAACGCCGACTCCGAACGACCCCGCGCTGCGGCAGGGCGTTGCCGAGCGGACCCAGCGCGAGGTCGTTCTCCAACTGGCCGGCCGCGAAGCCGTCGAGCGTGTCATCGACCGGCGCTACACGGTCCTGACCCGGGTCGATGCCGCGGCTCAGCGGGCGGTCGGCGACCGGATGGTCACAACGCCGGCGTCGGCGTCGATCCCGCTGCGCGCCGACGCGCCGGTGGTCGAGATCGTCAACCTGCTGCTGCTCCAGGGGCTGCGCGACCGCGCCTCCGACATCCACATCGAGCCGCAGGCCGACCGTGCCCGCGTCCGCTTTCGCATCGACGGCGCCCTCTACGACGTGCAGACGCTGCCCCGCGAGCTGATGGGCCCGATCGCATCGCGGGTGAAGATCCTGGCCGACATGGACATCGTCGACCGGCACCGCAGCCAGGACGGCCAGCTGACGACCACCCTCGACGGGCGGCCGATCGACGTCCGGGTTTCGACCATGGAGACGGTCTGGGGCGAAAAGACGGTGATGCGGCTCCTCGACCGCTCGCGGTCACTGATGCCGCTGGCCCAGCTCGGCCTGCGCAAGACCGAGCACGATCGCCTGCGCAACATCATCGCCTCCCCGTTCGGCCTGCTGGTCGCGGCCGGTCCGACCGGAGCCGGCAAGACCACGACGCTCTATGCCGCCCTCAACGAGCTCGACCGCACCTCGAAGAACATCACCACCATCGAGGACCCGGTCGAATACCACTTCCCCGACATCAACCAGGTTCAGATCAACCGTCTGGCCGGCACCACCTTCGCCAACGGCCTCAAGGCGATCCTGCGGCAGGACCCCGACGTCATCCTGGTCGGCGAGGTGCGCGACGCCGAGACGGCGCTGATCGCCGTGCAGTCGGCGCTGACCGGACACCTGGTGCTCTGCTCGCTGCATGCCGGCGACGCGGTCGGCGCCGTCCACCGCTTCATCGACATGGGGATCGAGCCGTTCCTCGTCGCCTCGGCACTGGTCGGCGTGGTCGCGCAGCGGCTGGTGCGGACGGTCTGCGAGCGGTGCACGGTTCGCGGGCTTCCTCGTCCCCAGGAGCTGGAGTTCTACCGCGCTGTCATGGACCGGCTCCCGGCGGCGGACGTGGCCACCGCGGTGGGCTGCCCGCGCTGCAGCAACACCGGGTTCTACGGCCGCGTCGGGGTCTTCGAATGCCTGCAGGTCGACGACACCATGCGCGAGCTGATCGTGGCCAGGGCTCACCACTCAGAGCTGCGCGAGCTGGCTACCGACAACGGCATGCGAACTCTGCAGCAGGCGGGCTGCGAGGTGGCCGACAGCGGGCGCACCACGCTGACCGAGGTGATGCGCACCGTCTACACCATCTGAGGGCAAACGGTGGCACAGGTCAGCGAGGCACGCCGGCAGCAGTCGCCGAGCGCCCGGCTTTTCACCTTCGTCGCGGTGAACGCCGATGGCGACGTCGTCAAGGGCGTGATGGAGGCCATCCGCGCCGACGAGGTGCGCTCCGCCCTCACCGCCCGGGGCCTGCGTGCCACCGACATCAAGCTCCACCGGCGGCTGCTCCCCAGCGAGTTCCTCTCCTCCCTGGTCAAGGTCAAGGCCCAGGAGGTGATCATGTTCTGCCGGCAGCTGGCGACCTTCGTCCGCGTCGGCATCCCGATCACGACCGCGCTGGAGACCATCGGCGAGGGGACGGCGAATCCGCGCATGCGCAACGCCTGCGCGGTGATGGTCGCCGACCTCGAGCGGGGCACGCTGTTGAGCACGGCGATGGCGCGGCATCCCGCCGTGCTCCCTCCGCTGCTGCCAGACTTGGTGCGCGCCGCCGAGCTGACAGGCCATCTTGACGACGTCCTGCTGCGCGCTGCCGCCCATTTCGAGCGCGAGGCCGAGGCTCGGCGGAAGATCCGGGCTGCCCTCACCTATCCATCGATCGTCTTCCTCATGGCGCTGGCGGTGGCCACCGGCCTGGTCCTCTTTGTCCTCCCCAAGTTCCGCGACCTGTTCGACGAGTTCCACGCCAAGATCCCCGGGCTCGCCGCCGGCCTGCTCAACCTGTCGGCCTTTCTCGGCGCCCACGCGGCATCGATCCTCATCGCGATCCTGGTTGCGGTGCTCGGGGGCGGCTATCTGGCCAGGAGAGACACCGGGCGCCTCCGCATTGCCCAGACGCTTCTCCACGTGCCGGTGATCGCGCCGATGCTGCGCGCCGTCGCCATCGAGCGCTTCTGCCGATCGCTGAGCGACATGCTGGCCGCGGGGGTACCTGTCGGGACTAGCTTCGGGGTGGTCATCGACAGCACCCGCAACCCGGTGTACCGGCAGGCCCTTCGCACCGTCGGCTCTGAGGTGGCCGCCGGGGAGAGCTTCTCCCGCTCGCTCAAGCGGACCGGTCTGTTTCCCCCGATGGTCACCCAGATGGTCCGGGTGGGGGAGGACACCGGGACGCTGGATGAGCACCTGGCGGTCACCGCCAAGATGTACGACGACGAGCTCGAGTACCGGCTGAAGCGCCTGACGTCGATTGTCGAGCCGGTGCTCATCGTGAGCGTCGGGGTCATCGTCGGCATCGTGGCGGTGTCGCTCGTCCAGGCGATCTACGGATTCACCTCGGCGATCAAATGATGCGCCACGAGGTCGGCGCACGGCGCTGCAAGTCGTCCACCGGTCTCCGGCGCTCGCGCGAAGCCGGCTTCACCCTCGTAGATGTCGTGGTTGCGATCGCGGTCATCTCGATCGGTGTCGTGGGGATTGCGTACGGGTTCAGCGCCCTGACCAGGAGTGCTGTCATCACCCAAGACCAGGCGCAACTTGAGGTAACCATCCGTCACATCTCCGACTACGTCCGTGACAAGAACCGGCTGGTCTACCAGCCGTGTGCGACTACCAGCACATACGCGATCCCGAACCCACTGGATGGCGTCACCCTGAACCCACCTAATCCGATCGGAGCAATCGCACTACCGGCGTCAGTGACTCGAGGCATTTCTATCCCACCGCTCGAGGACTGCACGACGAAGGTCGTCGCTCCGGCCACCTGCCCGGCGAACCACCTCTGCGACTGGGGAGTTCAGGAGATCAGGCTCAGCGCGTCGTCGTTAGCTCGTTCACTGACGCGGGTCGTGTGGAAAGGGAACACATGAGACGCAGGAGAGTGGTGCCGGTCAGGTGGCGCCACCAGTGGCAGGTTGGGCTAACCCTCATAGAGCTCGTCGTGAGCATCGCGATCCTGGCCATCATCGGTGGTGTTGTCGGGGCTGCCTACAGCGTGGGTCTCAAGGCCATTGGCGAGGGTAACTTTGGCAACGGCCATACACAGGATCGGCTCGCTGGGGCCCATGATGAGATGGCCTTCGAGCAACTGCTCTCACAGGACGTGTCCCGCTCCGCCTGCATCTGGATCCCCGGGTCGCCGAAGTACGGGAGCTGTGCACACGGCTTCGCAACCGCAGCAACGAAGCCGTGTGCCGACAATACCCCTCCGGACAATTGCGGGCGCATGCCAAATTATTGTCCTCTAGCCGTCATGTGCTTGGGCTGGCCTCAGTATGTAACGAGCCCGGCCTCCTGGTCGTGCGAAGTCGCAGCCTATTATCAGGATTCCTCTAAGTCTCCCATCGTCGTGCGTCGCCAGGAATACACGGTAGCTAGTACGGGAAGCTTCTATAGCGTCATCGCTCGCGACGTATCGACCGACCCCGTGAGCCTTTCGCTCAGTCTCCAGGCGGTCACGTCGCCCAGTGGTCCCACGTGGGTATCGAATGTCACGGCGACCCTCACGGGTACGGGCGTGACTGTCAACCAACCAGTCGCAACGTTGGTCATGCGCCCTGTCTCGGTCGATCCGGCCGGCACCACAGCCGCTATCGGGGCGGGCAGTGCGCCATGCTGAGACAAGGGCGCAGGCGCCGGGGAGAACAGGGCCAGGTGCTCGTTATCGCGCTAGCGTTTGTGGGCTTCTTCGGACTACTCGCGGTCGCTCTGCTGGACTACGCCGCGACGACCACCCTGCAGCAGAGACACACCGAGCAGACTGCCCAGCATGACGCCCTCGCTGAGGGCGGTGGGCTATTTGCCGCCGCGGATGCACACAATGGGGTTCCCTGCTCGCAGAACAACACAGGGACGCTCAGCATGCAGCCACTGCCGGGGGCAACTCAAGGCGACAAGGTGACCTACACGACAAAGAATTGCAACCCCGGGAACTCGGGGCCTCCAGCTTCCACATCGTGCGTCCTCTGCCTCATTAGCCCGGGCACGCTTACGGTTGGCATGAACGACGATCAGGGAAATAAAAGCGCTCTGACCGTCGTGGGCGCGGTAGATGTAAAGAGTGGCGCGGTGGGGAAGGGCTCGAGCTTGCTGTCGACTGGGCCAAACCCAGCGGTTGGCTGTGTGAGTACCTGCAACGGCAGCGGTAGCTACAGTCCGTTGCCCTCTCATATCAACTCGGTGAGCGACCCTCTGGCCGGATTGTCGCCTCCCACCGTGAGCATCCACCGGACGCAGAGCGGGACCACCTTGGACCCCGGGATTTACTCGACCATCTCGGCTAGCGGCAGCACGATGCTTACCCTCAACACCGGCATCTATGTCATCAGCGGGTCGTTCTCGACCTCCGGAAACGGAGGCGTGCGAGTCGTCCCGAACGGCGAGGTCCTGCTTTACTTTGCCTGCAGCAACTATCCAACGCGCTGTAAGACCAGCGGCACCCCCGCCACCTTCAGTGCCACGGGAAACAACGGGGTGACGCTGACCCCGATGTCGTCTGGCGTGTATGCGGGTGTGGCTATCTTCTTCGACCCAGACAGCACGGGAACCATTGATTGGGGCAAGGGAGGGACCCTTACCGTCGGAGGCAGTGTTTACGCTCCGTCGGGCGTACTCACGATGCACGGCGGAAACGGCGCAGCGGAAGTCGACGGCCGGCTGATCCTGGGTTCCCTGAACATCGATAACAGTGCACAGCCGGGTTTCATCAGGCCAATTGGCGGCGGTCTCTACTGCACGGTCCATGATGACAGCGTCAGCGGCACCCCATCTGGGTCGACGACGAGCTATCCGGGTCATGTCGTGTTCGAGATCGCCTGCGGAGGAGGGAGTGGAATCATCGACTTCAACTACGGCAACTGACGGGAGAGAACGACCGACACAGCGGTCATGGGTCCGATGACTACACGCATCACTGAGGGGGACCAAGAACCATGGATAGAATCAATCGGGCGGTACGGCAGCGCCGCAAGGGGCAGCGAGGCTTCACGCTGATCGAGCTGCTGGTCGTCATCGCTGTGCTGGCGATCCTGGCGACGATCGTGATTTTCAATGTCACCGGCGTGACAAACCGCGGTACGAAGTCCGCGTGTGAGACTGATGTCAAGTCCGTGCAGACGGCCGTCGACGCGTACGTGGGTGACAATCCGAGTGCGGACCCACTGAAGGCGTACGTCGACCCGCAGACGGCGGGTGGCGTCATGCCGGATGACAAGGGTGGGCCGACAACCGGAATTTGGACGAAGCTGGTGCCGAACTACATTCACAGCGAGCCCAACGTTGCCGAATGCACAAAACCTGCTATGTCTCTGGCATACGCAAACAAGGCGGACGCTACAAACGGGTACTCAGTCAACGGTGACGGCTGAGCAGGCTCATCGGTGTGTGAGGGCGAAGACTGCGTCCGGCGAGGGGAATGCTCCCCCGCCGGACGCTACGGCCGCCGCATACCACATCGCATGCGGCGATGCGTCGTAGGCCCGCAGCACGGTCGAACCAACCAAGCGGGCTTCACGCTCATCGAGCTGCTGATCGTTCTTCTCATCCTGGCGATTCTCGCGACGATTGTCATTTTCAATGTCACCGGCGTGAGAAACAAAGGCCAGACGGCCAGCTGCAACACCGACGTCAAGACGGTGCAGTCGGCCCTGGATGCCTACGTGCTGGACAAGGGCTCGGCCAAGTTATCGGCTGGGCCGATCACGCCGGGCGAATGGGCTCTACTCATTCCCGTCTATATGCACACTCAGCCGTCGTCGTGCCCGAACGGCTTCAGCTTGGCCCCGGCCGGTAATAACTACACGGTCAGCGGGTCGTGACAAACGAGGGCCGAAGAATGCTGAGCAGAACTGCCTCGTGCCGGACCCGGACGTCCGAGCCTCTGGGCAGCCTACGACGCGGAGACCGAGCTGGGTTCCTTGGTCGCGGTTTGCACGGCGGCGTCGGACGCGCGGGCCTCATGCGTCGATGCGGGCATGTGGGCCGGTCGCCGCATCTCGTTGGGATACATGGAGACGGCGACAGCGTCGTCGTACTCGACCACGCCGTCGGCCACCAGCTCGTTGAGGGCGGACTCGAGCGTCTGCATCCCCTCCTCCCGCGAGGTCACGATGATGTTGCGCAGCTGCGCCGTCTTGTTCTCGCGGATGAGGTTGCGCACCGCCGGGGTCACCATCAGCACCTCGAAGGCGGCCACCCGTCCTCCGTGCCTGAGGGGCAGGAGTTGCTGGTAGATCACCGCCTGCAGCGAGGCGGCGAGCTGGACGCGGATCTGTTGCTGCTGCTCGGCGGGGAAGACGTCGACGATGCGGTTGATCGCCTGCGGGGTGTCGTTGGTGTGCAGCGTGCCCAGCACCAGGTGGCCGGTTTCGGCGATGGTGAGGGCGATGCGGATCGAATCCAGGTCGCGCATCTCGCCGACCAGAAGCACGTCGGGGTCCTCGCGGAGCGCGCTGCGCAACGCCGACGCGAACGACGGGGTGTCGACCCCGACCTCACGCTGCTCGACGATGCATCGCCGGTTCTGGAAGACGTACTCGATCGGGTCCTCGATGGTGATGAGGTGCTGCGCGCGCATCCGGTTGATGGCATCGATCATCGAGGCCTGGGTCGTCGACTTGCCGGCTCCGGTGGGACCGGTGACCAGGATCAGGCCACGCGGCAGGTCGACCAGCCGCTCCACGATCGCGGGCAGCCGCAGCTCGCTGAAGGTCGGGATCACATGGGGAATCGCCCGGAGTGCCAGTGCGGTGGTGCCGCGCTGACGAAAGGCGTTGCCGCGCACGCGCCCGCGGTCCTGCCAGTCGAAGGAGAAGTCGACGGCTCCCTGCTCCTTGAAGGCCACCTGCAGCGCATCGCTCATGAGCTGCTGCATCAGCAGGTCGGTCTGGTCGGCGGTGAGCGGACTGGAGGCGGCCGGAACGAGCTGGCCGTCGATCCGCAGCGACGGCGGGGCCCCGACGCTGAGCACCAGGTCCGACGCGCCCTGGTCGAAGAGGGCGTCGAGGAAAGGCTCGATCCGGATCTGATAACCCCTCTCGTTCATGTAGCGATTGAACCATACATGGCGATGGGGCGCTTCTTGGAGTTGCCATCCGACTTCGAGAGGCCGGCCTGAGATGCCGAGCCCGTTGCTGCTCGTCCCGCTCGGGGTCGCTCTCGGCGCGGCGGTCGGGTCCTTCGGCGGGGTGGTGGCCTCGCGGGGCTGGCGGGGGGCGCTCCGGGGACGGTCGTACTGCGACTCGTGCCGCCGGCCGCTGCGGTGGTTCGAGCTGATCCCGGTGGTGAGCTTCATCGCCCTCGGTGGCCGATGCGGCACGTGCGGGGCGCGGCTCGGGTACCGGTTGCTTGCCTACGAGACGGTGGGCGCCCTTAGTGTTGCGTTGGCCTGCGTCGCGGTTCTCGTCAGGAGCGGTTAATTCGGTGCGAGCTTTACTGTCGCTTGCATCGTCGTGATCGTCTTTACAGGGGCGTCTGTTTCTTTCGTTGCGAAATTCGCGATTGGCTGCGATCGTTTCGCTACTTGATCTGACGCCACGTGGCACCGGCCCAGAGAGGGGGTTGTGAGACCAGTTTGGCCCGGGGCGGGGCTGTTCCGGACGCTGCTGAGGCGGTTTGGCCGCTCGTGGCTAACTCTGCTTGCCGCCCTCAGCATTGCCGCTGCGGTTCCCGTTGCAAGCGCTCTGAGCGGGGTGACAACCGGCGCCGCTGATCAGAACTGTCAGGGCAACCAACAGGGGAACGGTTGCGGGCCCAGCGGGCCTAGCGGTCCAAGTGGCCCCAACGGACCTCAGGGCAAGAGCGGTCCGAGTGGTCCCAGCGGGCCAAATGGCCCCAGCGGACCTCAGGGCAAGAGCGGCCCGAGTGGTCCCAGTGGACCCAGCGGTCCGAGCGGTGCCAGCGGACCCAGCGGTCCGAGCGGTGCCAGCGGACCCAGCGGTCCGAGCGGTGCCAGCGGACCCAGCGGTCCGAGCGGTGCCAGCGGACCGAGCGGTGCCAGTGGACCCAGCGGTCCGAGCGGTGCCAGTGGACCCAGCGGTCCGAGCGGGCCCAGCGGACCGAGCGGTGCCAGCGGCCCCAGTGGTCCCAGTGGACCGAGCGGGCCTCAGGGTCTGAGCGGCCCGAGCGGCCCCAGCGGTCCGAGCGGTGACAGCGGCCCCAGTGGGCCCAGTGGCCCGAGCGGACCTCAGGGTCTGAGCGGTCCGAGTGGACCCAGCGGTCCGAGCGGTGACAGCGGCCCCAGCGGTCCCAGTGGACCGAGCGGGCCTCAGGGTCTGAGCGGGCCGAGCGGCCCCAGCGGTCCGAGCGGTGACAGCGGCCCCAGTGGGCCCAGTGGCCCGAGCGGACCTCAGGGCCTGAGCGGGCCGAGCGGTCCCAGCGGACCGAGCGGTGACAGCGGCCCCAGTGGGCCCAGTGGCCCGAGCGGACCTCAGGGTCTGAGCGGTCCGAGTGGCCCCAGCGGACCGAGCGGTGACAGCGGCCCCAGCGGTCCCAGTGGACCGAGCGGGCCTCAGGGTCTGAGCGGGCCGAGCGGCCCCAGCGGACCGAGCGGTGACAGCGGCCCCAGCGGTCCCAGTGGACCGAGCGGGCCTCAGGGTCTGAGCGGTCCGAGTGGTCCCAGCGGTCCGAGCGGTGACAGCGGCCCCAGTGGGCCAAGTGGCCCGAGCGGGCCTCAGGGTCTGAGCGGTCCGAGTGGTCCCAGCGGACCGAGCGGTGACAGCGGCCCCAGTGGGCCCAGTGGCCCGAGCGGGCCTCAGGGTCTGAGCGGGCCGAGCGGCCCCAGCGGTCCGAGCGGTGACAGCGGCCCCAGTGGGCCCAGTGGACCGAGCGGACCTCAGGGTCTGAGCGGGCCGAGCGGCCCGAGCGGTGACAGCGGCCCCAGTGGGCCCAGTGGCCCGAGCGGGCCTCAGGGTCTGAGCGGGCCCAGCGGTCCGAGCGGTGACAGCGGCCCCAGTGGGCCCAGTGGACCGAGCGGGCCTCAGGGTCTGAGCGGGCCGAGCGGCCCCAGCGGACCGAGCGGTGACAGCGGCCCCAGCGGTCCCAGTGGACCGAGCGGGCCTCAGGGTCTGAGCGGGCCGAGCGGCCCCAGCGGACCGAGCGGTGACAGCGGCCCCAGTGGTCCCAGTGGACCGAGCGGGCCTCAGGGTCTGAGCGGGCCGAGCGGCCCCAGCGGACCGAGCGGTGACAGCGGCCCCAGCGGTCCCAGTGGACCGAGCGGGCCTCAGGGTCTGAGCGGGCCGAGTGGCCCCAGCGGTCCGAGCGGTGACAGCGGCCCCAGCGGTCCCAGCGGTCCCAGTGGACCGAGCGGGCCTCAGGGTCTGAGCGGGCCGAGCGGCCCCAGCGGACCGAGCGGTGACAGCGGCCCCAGCGGCCCCAGTGGACCGAGCGGACCTCAGGGTCTGAGCGGGCCGAGCGGCCCCAGCGGACCGAGCGGTGCCAGCGGCCCCAGCGGCCCCAGTGGGCCGAGCGGGCCTCAGGGTCTGAGCGGGCCGAGCGGCCCCAGCGGACCGAGCGGTGACAGCGGCCCCAGTGGGCCCAGTGGACCGAGCGGACCTCAGGGTCTGAGCGGGCCGAGCGGCCCCAGCGGACCGAGCGGTGACAGCGGCCCCAGCGGCCCCAGCGGACCGAGCGGACCTCAGGGCCTGAGCGGGCCGAGCGGCCCCAGCGGTCCGAGCGGAGACAGCGGCCCCAGCGGCCCCAGTGGACCGAGCGGGCCTCAGGGTCTGAGCGGGCCGAGCGGACCCAGTGGTCCCAGTGGACCGAGCGGGCCTCAGGGTCTGAGCGGGCCGAGCGGACCCAGTGGTCCCAGCGGACCGAGCGGGCCTCAGGGTCTGAGCGGGCCGAGCGGACCCAGCGGTCCCAGTGGACCGAGTGGGCCTCAGGGTCTGAGCGGGCCGAGCGGACCCAGCGGTCCCAGTGGACCGAGTGGGCCTCAGGGCCTGAGCGGCCCGAGTGGACCGAGCGGGCCTCAGGGTCTGAGCGGGCCGAGCGGACCCAGTGGTCCCAGTGGACCGAGTGGGCCTCAGGGCCTGAGCGGGCCGAGTGGACCGAGCGGGCCTCAGGGTCTGAGCGGACCCAGTGGGCCCAGCGGACCGAGTGGGCCTCAGGGCCTGAGCGGCCCGAGTGGCCCCAGCGGTCCTCAGGGGGCAAAGACAGTAACGGTTCACCTGCACAACGCGAACGCGACGACAGTCACTGCCGACTGCCTGAGCGGTAATCACGCTACGGGCGGTGGTGCAAGCAGCGCCTCGAAGGACGCGATACAGAGTTATCCGTCGACCGACTCTGCGGGCACTGCGGCAACCGACCTGTCGACCAACCCAGAGTTCTGGACGGTAGTGTTCTCCGCTGCCACGGGTTCCAACACTGCGTACGCACTTTGTGTGCCAAATTGAGGTTGCGACTTCTTGCTCGCGCACCCGTGGAGGTGCATTGCCGCATCTCGGCAATCACTCGCTGGGAGGGTGAGGGAACGTCGGCCTCGGCGTTCTCAGGGATGTAGCGATCAGTCCGGCCGGCCCGGCCTCCGGCGCACGTTGCGGAGAGCTGCCAGGCAGCCGCTTGACGGTAATCGGCTGGTACAGGTCGTTCCCACCACGTCAGACGTGTGCGAAACTCTCTAGCCTCCCATGAGCGGAATGACTCGCGTAGGCCTTTTGAAACGCTCCGGCGCACGAGGCGGGCACCAGCGCTGTGGCAGCGCCGCCGTAGTCGCGATCATCCTGACGGCGCTGGCCGCTTGCGGCGGGGGTAAGTCGGATGCACAGATCGCGTCAGACGCTCTTAACGCCGGCTTACGTGCCCAGGCGCAAGGGCGGAACGCCGAAGCGGCCACCGACTACAAGAACGTCCTGGCCCACGACCCTCGTAATAAATTCGCCTATTACGACCTGGGGGTCATTCAGCAGACGTCCGGGGACAACGCCTCCGCGGAGGTGAACTACCGCGCCTGCCTCCAGATCGATCCCAACTTCGGACCTGCTCTGTACAACCTGGCCATCATCCGGACGGGGCCGTCCCCCCAGGAAGCCGAAGAGTTATATCGCCATGCCATCTCGCTCGCTCCCAACAGCGCTGCGGCGCATCTGAATCTGGGGTTCCTGTTGCGCTCGCTCGGAAGGACCGATGAGGGGAACGCCGAGTTGAGAAAGGCTGTCGCGCTCGATCCGTCGACGGCACAACGCATCCCTGCGGGCACTCTGGCCACGCCGGCGCCTGCCACGCCCTCACCCAGGTCGAGCGCGACGCCCACCAGCCGTCCCTGATCTGCGCCGTCGTGGTGCAACAGGCCGTCCGCGAACTCCGGACGGCGTGGCGGGCGCCAGGCCGTCAGCCCTGGGCTGCTGCAAGATGGCGTCGTCTGGCACCGTCGAGCCTCCTCGCCACCGCGGTGCTCTTCAGCCTCTGGGTGATGCGCGCCGAGACCACCCAGGTTCAGAACCTGAACGACAGCGCGTTGCATCTCGCCCTGACGCGGTGGGCGCGTAGCAGGATCGACCAGGGGAAGCTGCCATTCGACGGCTGGGTTCCCTACCTTAGCCTCGGCTCGCCCCAGTTTCACCACTATCAGACCCTTTCTCACGTTGTGGCTGCCTATGCCTCGACGGTCCTCGGGGTGGTCAACACCTACTCCTGGGGTCTGTACCTGCTGCTGGCGCTGTGGCCGTTCAGCGTCTATGCGGGCGCCAGACTTCTAGGGTGGGACAGCTGGGTTGCCGCGACCGCTGCGCTTCTCTCTCCGCTCATCGTCAGCGTCGCCGGGTATGGCTTCGAGCACAGCAGCTATACGTGGCGCGGATTGGGGATGTGGCCGCAGCTCTGGGCCATGTGGCTGCTGCCGTTGGCCTGGGGGTTGAGCTGGCGCGCGGTCAACCAGGGCCGGTCGTTCGCGCTAGCGGCGCTAGCCATCGCTCTCACCATCGGAAGCCATTTCATGACAGGCTCCCTGGCGCTGCTGGTCCTCGTGCCGTGGGTGATCGTGGATCCCTCGCAGTTCCGCCGGCGTGTCATCCGTGCCGCCGTTGTCGGAGGCGGAGCCCTGCTCGTCGCTTCCTGGACGCTTGTCCCGCTCATTGCTGATCGGGCCTGGCAGGGCAATCTCGAGTTCTTCCAAGGCTTCTGGCTCGATTCCTATGGCGCTCCTCAGGTGTTGCAGTGGCTGTTCACGGGCCAGCTCTACGACAGCGGTCGCCTGCCCATCGTGACCGTACTGGCCGGCGTGGGGCTTCTGGTCTGTCTAGCGAATGCGCGCTCCGATCTACGGTCAAGAGCCCTGGTGGCAGCTTGGGGCCTGAGCCTCGTCCTGTACTTTGGCCGGCCAACCCTAGGTCCCGCATTGAAGATTCTTCCGGGCAGCGACGACTGGCAGCTGCACCGCTACATCAACGGTGTCCATCTGGCCGGTCTGATGCTCGCAGCGGTCGGTGCCGTGTGGCTCGCACGCTTGGCGCTCCTACTGCTCCATCGCGTCGTGTCGCGCGTCCCAAGTGGTCTTGCTGTCGCGGCCGTCGCCGTGGTCGCGGTGGGGATGCTGTATCCCGCCTGGAGCCAGGTCGCGGACTACGACTCGACCGGCGCGGACCTGATCGCCGCTCAGCAGCAGGCTGACGCCACCGATGGGGCCGACCTCGCGTTACTCATCGACCATGTAAAGGCTGCCGGCGATGGCCGTGCGTACGCCGGCACTCGCACCAACTGGGGTAAGCAGTACACGGTCGGCTACGTACCGGTGTACTCGGAGCTTGAAAATGCCGACGCCGCCGCGATCGGCATGTGGCTCCAGACGGAGTCGCTTTCGTCCGATGTAGAGGTACGTTTCGACGAACGCAACCCCGCCGACTACGATCTCTTCAACATCCGGTACCTGCTTCTCCCTCAGGATCGATCTCCGTCCGTTCCAGCCACCTTGATTGAGCGGAGTGGTCGACATACGCTGTGGAAGGTAGCCACGACCGGCTACCTCGAGGTCGTGGACACCGTCGGACCCCCCATCGTGGCCGATCGCCACGACATCGGTGTCGAGACGGCGGCCTTCATGGAGTCAGATCAGCTCAGACGGCATCAGTTCCCGACCATTGCCTTCGGCGGCAGCGCCGCCGCTCCGGCAACCCTCGCCGCGGGCGCGGCACGTGATGCGCCGGCTGGGACCGTGATCTCCCAGGCGAGCTCGCCCGCAGACGGGATGTTCGGCGGTGTGGTCGTCGCTAACCGCGAGGCGGTGGTCATGCTCAAAAGCACCTTTGACCCTCGGTGGCAGGTGACCGTGGACGGAGCTGACGTCCAGCCCAGCATGATCGCGCCATCGTTCGTCGCGACCACGATCGGGCCTGGTCGCCACTCCATCGTCTTCCGCTATGTGGCTTACCCCTATTATCCGGAGCTCCTTGCACTCGGCGTCGTCACCCTGATAGGACTAGTTTTCGGAGCCAGGCTGCTGGGAGGGCGGTGGTGGTCGAGTACCTGGTCGCGCGTGACCAGGCGCAGGACGTGACTTCGTCGCTCGCCTCTTGGCGTCCGCTCTTCAGCCGTCGATTCTTGGCTCGCGTCTTGGTAGTCGCGTGGGCCAGCGGACTGGTCGTGGCCGGCATCAACGCCGCCATCACATCGAAGCCAGATTCAACACAGGCCGCCGCATATGGACTGGAGGGAGTTCAGGCGCAGCAGAGAGGGCATCTCGATGAGGCCGCCGAGGCCTATCGTCGTGCGCTGGCGCATGATCCGCGCAACACTCTCGCCTACTACAACCTCGGAGTGATCGCGCAGACTCAGGGTCAATCCTCGGCCGCCGAAGACTATTATCGCGCGGCGCTCAGCTTCAATGGCAGGCTAGTTCCCGCCATGTACAACCTCGCTATCTTGCGGACCACGCAGGCTCCGCAGGAAGCGGTTCAGCTCTACGAGCAAGCCATCAGCATCGAACCGCGGGACGCCGTTCTACATCTGAACCTCGGCTTTGTGCTGCATGCCCTTGGCCGCGATGCTGATGCACGGCGCGAGTTCGCGACTGCCATTGGCCTCGATCCAAGGGTGCGGTCACGGATTCCGGTCGAGTTGCGTCCCATTCAACCATGACCCAAGGCTGCGGAGCGACTGATCTGCCGAGCACTCCGCAATTGAGACGGAGGATTGCCACGGCTCTGTTTGCCGTGTCGGCCATCGGTTACTTCCTTACAGCATCGGGTCATTTACAAGCGGACGTCCGGGCCGAGCTTGCAGTCAGTCAGTCGATCGTGGGCCGCGGCAACTCATCAGTATCCCCGAGCCTGCCGTTTGTACCCGTCTACTACGTCATAGCTCCCAACGGTGGCCGCTACTCACAGCACGAGCTGGGTGAGTCAATCCTGCTCATCCCTGCCGCCGTGGTGGGACGGCTGGCCGGATGTCCGAGTGACCCCGGGAACTGCCCGCCCAGCGCCCAGCACCTCGCCGAATTCACGGCGTCCTTCACCAATGCCATCGCAGCGGCGGCGGCCGTGGCGCTGCTGTTTCTCTTCGCTCTCGAGCTTCGCGCCGGCATCCGACCGGCGGTCGCCTTGGCGCTGATCTTCGGATTCACGACGATCCAGTGGGCCTACGTTCATGACCCGTTTGACGTAGGTCCAACCGGACTGTTCCTGCTGCTTGCCCTGTTCGCAGTCCACCGCGGTGTGACCAGCAATTCGGTCAGGTGGCTGGCGACTGCCGGTGTAGCTGCTTCCTCTTCAGTGCTAATGCGACCCGCGAGCCTGATCTGCCTCCCGATTCTGGCCGCCTATCTGCTCGTCGGCAATTGGCGAGTCGCAAGGACAGCGTTGGTCCGGCGCGCGCTTGTGTTCGCGGTTTCCGCGGCGCCCCTGCTGCTGATCCTCGGCTGGTACAACTGGATACGATTCGGGTCGCCGTTCGAAGCGGGCTACACGTACGAACCCGACTATCGGGGCTTCGGCGGTTCGCTCTTCGAAGGCCTTTCAGGACTGCTCCTCAGCCCGGGGAGAAGCATCTTCCTGTTCTCACCGATTCTGGTGGCAGCCTGTTTTGGCGTCAGGCGCCTCTGGCAAAGAGATAAGGCAGTGACCGCAGCGTCGCTTGGCTTCGTGATCGCCAACCTTCTCTTCTACGCCTACTTCCATCAATGGTCAGGCGCGCTGGCCTGGGGGCCGCGCTTGCTTGCGCCAATGACGCCCTTCTTAATCCTCCCGCTGTTACCCGTGCTGGAACGCTGGCGCGAGCTCTCCTCAGGAGCTCGCCGGATGATCTGCGCGCTGGCCGCAGCCGGGGTCCTGGTACAAGTTCTCGCTGTCAGTCTTGATTTCGCGCATCAGACCCAGCTTCAGCTCGACGCCGGAGTCGACCCCGACCTTCGCTGGTGGAGCCCGCAGTATTCTGGCATCTGGCGCCACGCGGTATCGATGTTTGGCCTGTTTCACGGGTCAGCTTCCTATCCGATGAGCTATCACTTCACCGATATGTCGCTCGCTCTGCCAACGATGACGACGCTGGATGTTTGGTGGGTGACCGCCTGGATCAATGGCGTCAACCCGCTGGTGATCCTCGCGGTTCTCGGGGGCGCCGCGACCGCCCTCGTCAGCGCGGTCATGCAGTTGCGGCGTGCCGTGCAGGAGGCCGATCCTCAACCGATTGTCGAGCCTCGGCTGAGGCGCCGCTGGTGGTGGCCGCTGCATGCTTATATCGGGCGCTGCAGCCGAGGGACATCGCTGCCGTAGAGGGTACCTCCCGGCTGTTTCAACATGTCCCCGTCCGATGGGGCCATCGCGCCGACGTCACGGGGACACGTGCCACCAGATGTAGACGCCGTCATCCGCCTCTGGTGGTGTGCCAAGTATTGTCGTCAGGAACTGGAGCATCTCCGGCTGCCGGGCCATGGGTCCGACCAAGACCGTGGACACGTCGCGCATGCGCATGTCGCTGAGGATGTTGGCTCGCAGTACGGGCGTAACCGCTGGAGCATGGCCATACTGGAGATCCTCCATGGCCACCGACATGTATGAGTACTGGGCTCCGTACATTGCCTGGCCAGAGGCATCCGGTCCGATGAAATACCCCTGGGGCATGCGGTATCGGAACGCCGCTTGCGCCTGCCATAGCATCGGTTCGTCAGGGAACATCTGTTGCATCGGAGCCACGAGGACAACCGCATCGGCGGGGATCCGTTCGGCCTCGCCATCGGTGAAGAAGGCGGGCACTGAGATCGGAGCGTGCGGATAGGGCACGCTAGGGAGCAGGGGGACTGCCGCCGCGCCTGTCACTGCCAGGCCTCCCGCCCATCGTCTAAGCCGTGGTCGAGCAGGCGTCCAACCGAAGAGCTCAACAGCTCCGATGGCGAGCAGCACTGCAAGCATGAGATCGGTATAGAGGGCCAACCGGTTGGGCAGAACGTTCTCGAACACCGGCAGGTCTGCGATCGCTCGCCATGGCAACGGTATGTCGGTATGGTGGCCGTGGATGTGCAGTTCGGATCCCAGCGACAACACCGCCATCGTGAAGCCAAGGACCGCCACGAAACGCACTACAGGGTTGCGCCGGCATCTGATCACCACCGCGACTACCGCCAACAGAAGAGGGATACCGAGATAAGCGTTCCATTCGGAGATGTTCCCGGTGAAACCGGTTGTGATGGACGTCGCCGAGTCGGGCGAGAACTGGAGTGCCCCGGTGGGCAGCACAAAGTTGAGCAGGTCGTTGACAAACCAGTCAGATGGTTGGACCGCACCCGAGAGGCGCTGCGCCCCGAGAAACTGCAGCATCAACGGACCGGCAGTCAAGATCCACATGACCCAGAGCGCCAAGCCCAGCGAGCGGGCAGCGTGTGCGATTCGCGGGCGCACCGCGCGCGGATGACTGGCCGCGAGGATTGCAATGCCGATCACAATGGCAAGCGCCTCGCTGGCGAGTAGCTCCTGAGAGATGTAGAACTGAGCTGCGCCGAGAAGCCCCAGGAATAGGCCACTTCGCCATGCAGATCGCTGTTGTCGGACCAGGGTCTCGTCCAGGACGATCAACATGAGCGGCGGGATAAACGCGGCGATCAGATTGGGGTGGTCGCGGGATTGGGCAGATATATAGGGTGAGAAGCCGAAGATCAGTCCGGCAAGAATTGCGGCCGCGTGCGAGTCGACAAAGCGTCGGGCGGCCAGATACCCGCACCAGCCGGTCAGCGCCACCGACGTTGTGACCATCATGTTGTAGGCGAAGACGGGTCCCAACCAGACAGTGAACGGCGCCAGCACCAGTCCGGGAAGAAACATCAGAGTGTTCCACATCAGGTTGACGCCCGCCGGGTAGTTGATGTGGTGTGTGAAGAATGGCCACTGGTGATGCGCGATGGCGTACGGAGTCCAGGCGAGGAACCACATCTCGTGGGGTGGATCGCCATACCAGCCGATGTTCGAGCCCTGCGGATCGCTCCATCCGTCTTTGAAGAGCAGGACCGTGAGGACGACGAAGAGCGCCAGCACGGCGATGTTGGGGTGACGGCGAGCCAGAGTGGCGGGCCGGGTCCAGATCACGGACGGACATGATCGCCGAGAGCGGGCCGGCGGAGTCGGTCAAGTTCCCTCAGCGGAATGCGTTCCCGTGAGAAGCCGCCAGCCCAAGTGGGCGGGTGTCTTTGCGGGCCCCCCAGCTGCGGCGGCCTGATCCTCAGGTTGGACCGCCGCTCACAGACGGCTCCAGCGGTACTTCAGAAGGGTGACCACCGCCTTGAGACCGTCGTTGACGGTGAGCTTCTTTCCCTCCGCCCGAGAACGCGCGACGTAGCTGATGGGAACCTCGTAGATGCGATGGCCATGCCGCAGCAGCTTGGCGGTCACTTCAGGCTCGAGGTCGAAGCCGCGCGCGGTGAGGTTGAGAGACAGGGCGACCTCTCTCGGCATGAGCTTGTAGCAGGTCTCCATGTCGGAGAGGTAGCAGTTGTAGAGGATGTTGGTTGCCAGCGTGACCGCCTTATTCCCGATGACGTACCAGAAGGAGAAGGTCGTGTGGCTCGAGAAGGCGCGAGTCCCGTAGACGACCTGCGCGCGCTTCTGCAGCACAGGCTCGAGCAGCAGGCTGTACTGCTGAGGGTCGTACTCCAGGTCGGCATCCTGGATGATCACGTACTCACCTCTGGCCTTGCTCAGCGCGGTGCGCACCGCGGCGCCCTTGCCGCGATTGCGGTCGTGCCGATAGGCGAAGACCCGTCCGTTGTCGACATGCGCCTGCATGATCGACCAGGTGTCGTCCGTCGATCCGTCGTCGACGAGGATGATCTCCAGCGGCAGATCGACAGCCAGCACGCTGCTGAGGATCGTCGGCAGCGTCCTGGCCTCATTGAGTGCAGGGACGAGAACCGAGAGCAGCGGCGCGGGACTCCCGCTCCCGCCGTGCCTCTTCGCGGCGCTGAGCCCTTCCTCCTCGAGGATCAAGCGCATCCCCCGTGTCGGCTCTACCCAGTCAGGCAGAAGGGTACCCAAACCTCACGCGCGGCGACGATGACAGACGAAGGGCCGGCACCACGAGGTGCCGGCCCTTCCGGATGTCAGTTGCGGGTCAGCTGGCCGCGCCGAGACCGACGAAGCCGCTGATGCCGGCGGTGGTGACCCCGGCACCGCCGCAGGCGGTGGGGTCGGGGGGCTGGAACGTGAGCGCGCCGAGAGCCCCATCGTTGGCGTAGCGGGTGGTGGTTTCGGTGAACGTCGCTGCGGGCGGCGCCTGGGTGGGTCCGGTGAAGCTGGCCAGGCTGTCGTTGACGTTGACCGCGACCGTGCCGGTGAGGTGGACCGCGGCCGCCGCGCCGGTGGTCGTGTAGGTCACGACGGACGTCGTGTTGTCAGCCCAGGTGACCACCGCGGTGCCGCTGGTGGTGCTGGTCCCGCAGCTCCCGTTCCCGGCCGGGACGGGCTCCTGATACGTGGCGGTAGCGCTACCGGAGTGCGTGTCGCTCACCGCCGCACCCGCGGCATGGGCGTTGGCCAAGGCCGAGCTGAGCGTCTCGGTGAAGGGTCCGGCCCCGCTCACGGCGGTGACGGTCCGCGTCTCAGCCGCGGTTCCCGCGTCAATCGTGATGACCTCGCCCACCAACTCGCTGGCGACCGTGGAGATGGTGGTGGCCCCGGCGAGGGAAGCGGCCGAGAGGGTCGTCGAATCTGTGTAGGTCCAGTTGTAGGGGACGGTGACCGTCTTGCCCGCCTGTACGGTTCCCGAGGTGGGAGCCCCCGGGACGTTCGACTGGCAGCCGCTGAGCGCGCCGGTGAAGTTGTAGTTGAAGTTCTGGGCCGTGTTCGTCAGCCCGGGCGAGAAGCTGGCGGTGCCCTGTAGCTGGCAGCCGCCGCCAGAGGGTGCTGCAACCACGCTGGTAGCCGGGCCCCATCCGACGAGGCCGGCAAAGCCGGCGGCCCCCAGCAGTAACCGTCCTACGCGCCGGTAGACCATGGCTCATTCCCTCCTGCCCGGGCCCCGCGGCCGCACGCCGCGGCGGATGGCCGCGAGACTATAGCGTGCCAAGCGCACTACTTGCATCCACCTGCGTCATTGCAACGTAGTGCGCGAACGATCCCTGCACTATTTGGTAGTCTCATTCTGGATCGTTTGCCTCGTTTGAAACGTATCCGCGGGGGCTGTACGGTGAGGCGCGCGCCCCGGTGCCGCCAGCGAAAAGGGCCGGCACCCGGTTGGTGCCGGCCCTCGATTTCAGGCTTGTCGGGCGGGACCTAGGAGCTGCTGCCCACTCCCACGAAGCCGTTGATGCCCGCCGTGGTGACCCCGGCGCCACTGCAGGCGGTGGGATCGGGCGGCTGGAAGGCTAGCGTGCCGAGAGCGCTATCGCCCGCAAACCGCGTGGTGGTCACGGTGAGGGGAGCGGTGCCCGGCGGATCACTGGCGGTCGGCGGCAGGGTGATGCTGGCCGCCACCGTGCCCTGGAGGGCCACCGCGGCCGCCGCACCGTTGGTGGTGTAGGAGACGACGGTGATGGTCCCGTCGGCCCACACGATGATCCCGGTGCCGCTGGTGGTGCTGGTGGCGCAGCTTCCGGTGCCTGTGGAAGCCGGCTCCTGGTAGTGGAGCGTGGAGCCTGCCGGCGTGTAGACCTGGCCTGCCGACACCGTGCCACTCGTGGGCGAGCCGGCCATGTTCGACTGACAGCTGCTGAGATTGCCCCCGAAGTTGTAGGTGAAGTTCTGCGACGTGTTCGACAGCCCTGGCGAGATGTTCGCCGTGCCCTGGAGCTGGCACCCCCCGCCGCCCGGCGCGGCGACGGCATTGATGGCTGGACCCCAGCCGATGAGCCCGGCAATGCCGGCGGCGCCCACCAGCAATGTTCCGACCCGCCGATAGACCATGCTCATGCCCTCCTTCCGGCACGCACCGACACAGTGGCGACGTGGCGGATGATGATATTGAGCAGTGTGCCTTTCGTCAAGCGAACACGCACCGATTTACTGTTGGCGCGTTTGCCATAATTGATGCAGAAAAGGGGCTCAGAAGGCGCTGTTCTGGGGGTCGACACAGTTAGCCGGGCGCGCCCGCTGCAATCCGCGTGCACCGTCGCCGCCGGGCAGCCGCTGCGACTCGGGCTGCGAGGCCTTCCTCGTGCCGACGTGAACGACCGAGACTGCAGTTGCGAACGCCGCGCTCCCCAGCTGCATGACGAAGCAGGGGCAAGGGACGTGGATACACTATGCCGCCGCAGACCGGCACGTCTGCGCGGCCTCTCGGAGGGCACACCGCGATGAGCAGGAAGGGCAAGGGACTCTTGGGCCGTCACAGCCTCGCCGCCGTGCTGAGCATGGTCGCACTGGGTGGCGTGGCCCTCGAGATAGGGCTGCTGCCCCGCTCTCCGGCCACCGCAGCGGTCTGTGGCGATGCCAGTCCGCCTCCGCCCGACACCGGTGCCGGCGGTCCGGCGACCTGCTCGGAGAATCCCACGGGGACCAGCGGCTATTACGTCGCCAATACCGGCGGCAACGTCTATGGCATCGGCAACGCCTTCGGCTTCGCGGGCTTCGGCACGTTGCATCACGCCGCTGATCGGAGCGACCAGGACCCGGGCGGGGTGGGTGCCGGCATCTCCACCACCGGCGACGGCGCCGGTTTCTACCTCCTGGACGGCGGTGGCAACGTCTACGGGCGCGGCGATGCCCCGGCGTTTCCGGGATTCGGCACGCTGAGCACCAAGGGCATGGCCGGTGACGTGGCGGCTGCGATCTCCGTCACCCACGAGACCGGTGGGGGCACAACCGGCATGCTGATCATGGATACCGCCGGCCGCCTCTTCGGCTTCGGTAGCCAGGACGGCCACGGCAGCGCCCCCTGGTCGGGCTTCGGCACCCTCTTCCAGCGCGAGCAGCTCCGCAACTCACAGCATCCCGACGCGCCCAATGCCGCAGGCTTCGCGCTGGTGCCCTCGGACGACGGCTACTACGGCGTTGACAGCCAGGGTCGGATCTTCGGCTTCGGCAATGCTTTTGCTGGCCCCGTCCAACCGTCCGACTACAGTTTCACCGGTCGCGCCACCGGCATCATGGTCACCGCCGACCACCATGACCTGCTGGTCCTCAACGACGCCGGCCAGATCTACGGTGTCGGGGGCGTCAACCCCACCTCGCCCGCCCCCGCTGGGCCCTACTACGGCAATGCTGCCGGCCGTTTCCCGAACCCGTTCGTCGGCATCGCCGGGGTGCCCTCGCCGCCGCAGTGCCCCGACTGCACCACCAGCTCGGCGAGCCCGTCGGGCTCGTCCTCCAGCGCGTCGACCGGCTCGGGCAGCTCGTCGACCTCGGTCTCGTCCAGCTCGTCGCCAACGTCGTCCTCGTCCACAGCGAGCACCGCGTCGGCTCCCTCGACCACTGCGAGCGGCTCGTCCAGTCACTCGACGTCGACCAGCTCGTCGTTGACCAGCTCGTCGAGCACGGGGATGTGCCCACCCTTCCTTGGGCCGCCGCTGTGCCTGCCCGGGGGTTCGTCTTCTTCAAGTACGTCGACATCCACCGCGTCTAGTACGTCCACATCGACCGCGTCCAGTTCGAACACATCCAGCGCCAGCTCGTCGACGAGCACCTCGTCAGGACCTCCCGCGAAAACGGGCGCACCGCTCAGCATCGGCATGGCCAGCGACCATCAGGCCAACCCCTTCGGCGTCATCGGCATGGGCGACACCTTGGTGGTGCACTTCGATGAGCCCATGGAGCCTCCCACCCCGGGTGCGACGATCACGGTGTGCGATGACCAGAGCGGCAACGGCGTCTTTGGCGATACCGGTGACAGCTGTGGCAACCTCATCGCCGGTACCTTCGCCGGCGACAACGCGTCATTCACCCTCGATTCGAGTGGGAGCGTCCTGACGATAACGATGTCGCTGCCGCCCACGCCCACTCAGACGGGAGGCATGCCCGGGGTCCACTACCCGGCGGAGGTGATCTCCGAGTCGAGTGTGTGGGATCTTGACGAGCATCTGAAATGGGCCATCGACCTCAGCTCCGCGGCCTCCAAGACCTTCCCCAAGTAATCCCCGGCGCCGCTATGGGGCGGCTCTCCGTCATCGACCGGCACCGTCCTCCGCACGGTCGCTTCGGACAACGGCCCTCCGCTTGCCGCTCGGGTCAGGTGGGATGGTTTCGACGAACTGGATGTCGATGTTCGCATTGATACCGAGCAGCTCCATCAGTCGCATCCTCACCCGTTGAGCCAAGCTTTCCCGATCGCAAGCCTCGGCGCACACGAGCCACACCTGGAGACTGCCGCGTACCGGCTGCCGCAGCTGGTACTGCCAGACGTGTTCCTCGTGGCGCAGGGCATTGCAGGCCACCTGCGAGTGAAGACGGGTGCCGTCTGCCAGGTCGAACCACTCGTCGCTGCGTCCATCCACCGCCGAGAGCAGGGGAAGCGAACGGCCGCAGCCGCAGAGTCCGGGGTTCATCGCAGCCCGGTCACCCTGGCGGTAGTTGAGCAGCACCGTCGCGCGGTTGACGAGGTTGGAGACGAGGACCTCGCCGGGAGCCTCCAGGGGCAGGGGCCGTCCCTCCGGGTCCACGATCCGCAGCGGATAGAGATCGACGTTGAGGTGCAGCCCGGAGTGCTGCTCGCATTCGAAGCCCATCCTGGGCGCCTCGATGGACTGATAGAGGCCGAAGACGGGGATGCCGAGGTCGTCGGTGACGATGCGCCTGCATGCGTCGGAGAGACCGTCGCCACCGAAGACGATCGCTCGGGGCCGGTGGAAAGGAGCACCTTTGGCCCGCAGGTGGGTCACCAGGCCGTCCACGTAGGACCCGTTCGCCCGGAGCACATCCGGCTTGAACCGGTTGACGCGGGTCGCGACCTCGGCGAGCGGCTCGGTGAGGTCGATCTCCTGGCGATCGACGCGCAGCCATCGCGGAAGCCACGCTGCGCTCTGGTTGAACTCTGCTCCCTGACTGGTGGAGCCCCCAGGCACCGCGATAAGCGTCTCCCGATAGCCGAAACGGCGACCGATCGCCGCCGTCAGGATCGTGCGAAAACGCTCGCCGTGCGCTGCACTCCTGAAGGACGCCGGCCAGTCCCAGAACACGGTGAGGGGCTCGCCGGCGCTGCCACTGCTGCGCGCACTTCGCAGCCGCCGGCCGGCCATCGATTCGGAGAGCAGGTATTCGGGATCGCGCTGCACCAGCTCTCGCTCGAGCACCGGCAGCTTGCCCAGATCGTCCGCTTGGGTGATGTCGCTCGGCGTCAGGCCGAGGCGGCGCATCGTCTCGCGGTAGTAGGGGACGGTGAGGTAGGCATGGCGCACCGTCGCGGAGAGGTTGCGCTGCTGCGCGGCCCGGATGACATGCGCCGGCCGGAATGGGAAGCGGCGCTGGCCGACCATCTGCATCGCAAGGTAGGCGCTCCATCGGATCCGGTCGGGCAAGGGTGATGTCATGACGCTTGACGCAGACGAGCGATTTCCGTCGCCCAGCGAAGGCGAGATCGAGGACCGCGGGTGAGATAGCATAGTTGCCCATGCAGGGCCATGGTCCCCGGGGGCGTGACGGCGGATCGGCGCGCGCGATCGTCATCTCGCTGCTTCGTGGCGTCTGTCAGATCCCGGCTTACGTCGCCCACGAGCGGGGCTTCTTCGCCGACGCGGGGGTCGAGACGAGGCTGCAGCTCGAACCCACGGCCTGGACGGCGCCCCGCGCCCTCCTGAATGGTGAGGCCCAGTGCGCAGTCATCCCCTGGACGCGGGCGGCACTGGCCGCGGCGCGGGGAGAGGGGCTGGTGGTGGTCTGCGGGTCGGGCTGCGAGGAGGCGGCTGTGGTCGTGCGTCGCGATATCGACGTGTCCGAGGTGCGGCGAGTCTGCGTTCCCCTGCGCGGGGGGATGAAAGACCTCACCGCCATGGCCCTCATTGACAGTCTGGGATGGCAGGACGCACAGGTGATGCGGCAGCCCTCCGGCGACGGCACCATCATCGCGCTGTTCGGCGAAGGCTGCGACGCGGCTTCAATGGTTGAGCCATACGCGACGATGATGGAGGCGCTTGGCATTGGGCGGGTGGTCCGGCGAACTGGCGACGTGTGGCCTGGCGCCCCGGGGTGCTCGCTCACGACCACGACCGAGCTGCGGGACTCCCACCCCGACCTCGTGGCGGCTGTGGTCGTCGCCTTCATCCGCGGTATCGAGTTCACCCACGAGAACACGGCTGAGGCGGCGCGCATCGCGTCCGGCTACATCGGGGTGCACGCGCGGTTCATCGAAGCGGCACTCGCCCGCAACCAGCCGGACGCCGGCGCGATCCGCAATGCGTCTGCGATGGAGCAGATCCTGAGCCTGATGCTCGAGTTGGGATACGCGAGCCGGCGTCCCAGCGGCTTTGCCGACCTGTCCTTCCTCGACCGCGTTCCGCAGATGACCCCCTCTCGGCCTTGAGACGCCAATGGGAGAAGGCGGTCCTGGCCGCAGGGCTGGTCGGGTATCTTCGCGATCCGCTCGCCGGCGATAGGGCCGCAGACGAGCTCAGAGGGCGGCTGCAGGATCGAGAAGGCCGGTTCCTTCGCCTCGCTCGAGAGTCGATATTCGGTGATCCTCGTTCGCCTCACGGCTGGCTTCTCCGTGCTGCGGGCTGGGATGCGGCGCGGCTCGAGCGCGCCGTCTCTGCCGACGGCCTCGAGGCGACTCTGGACGTCCTCCGTCGCCAGGAGGTGTGGACCTCACTAGCCGAATTCACCTGCCGCGAGCCGATACGGCGAGGCAGCCAAGCGATCGCGCCCGACGGGTCGGACTTCGACACACCGCGCCTGCGCGGGCGCTTGATCCGTGGCGCGACGAGTGGAACTTGGTCACGCCGGCCCAGCCGGGTCGCGTACGACTGGGACCTGTTCGCCGAGGAAGCGGCGCTCGAGTGCCTGCTGTTCGAGAGTCACGGGATCCTCGATGCGCCCTGGGCTCTCTGGCTGCCCGGCCCGCCGAGCGTCTCAGGCATCCACAACCTTCTGGTGCACCTGCGCTTCCGGCGACCCCCAGAACGCTGGTTCTCCCATCTGCCGGCTGACTGGCAGTCCGCCGCTGCGCTGCGCTACATCCGGGCGACGGCGAGAGGGTTCGGCATGAGGGTGCCTCTGCCCGAGCCGACAGCTTTCGAAGAGGCGGAGAGCGTCGCCCGGTGGCTCGCGTCCGCCCGCGATCGGGCCGGACGCGCCGTGCTCAAGGCCTTCGCCAGCTCGGCGACACGCGTCGCCGAAGCGGCGCGTCAGCTGAGAATCGACCTGCGCGGCTGTCTGATCTTCGCCGGCGGTGAGTCGCTCACCCCGGCGCGCATCGCGCACATCAGGGCCACTGGTGCCACGGTCTTCGCCCGCTATGTCGCCACCGAGACCGGGTGGATCGCCTCCGCCTGTCCCTTTGGCGACTCGCCGGACGCGATGCACGTCTTCACCGATCGCCTTGCGGTGCTGACAGCGCCCGCGGACAGCGCCGTCGACGATGATGCGCCGCTCCTCTTCACCACGCTGTCCGCCGGTGCCGGCAAGATCCTGCTCAACACCGATCTCGGTGATTCGGGGAGGCTGCGTCGGCGCCCCTGTGGCTGTCCCATGGGACACGCCGGTCTCAATCTCCAGCTGTCCGGGGTTCACAGCCAGGCGAAGCTATCGATCGAGGGGATCACCGTGGCCGTCGCTGTCATCACCCGCGCGCTGGATCGGGTCGTCGCCGCTGCTGGTGGCCCGCCCGACTCCTACCAGCTGCGTCAGGAGGAGGACGGTGCCGGCGCCAGGCGGCTGGTGGTGCGCCTCGGTCCAGCGCTGACCGGTGTCGACGACGGCGCCCTGCTCCGGGGTTTCTTCGCCGAGTTGCCGAGGCACGGGCCTGACGCGAAGCTGGCGGCGCGCTTCTGGCGAGAGAGCTCAGCGATAGCGGTCCGTCGGGGCTCGCCCACGCTCAGCGATGCACACAAGATGCGCCCTTTGACAGTCAGCGGTCCGGATCACTCACCGCGCTTCGATGTTGCGCGCGGGCGGCTCCGATGAGAGAAACCGGCAGTCGGGGCAGGGCTGAGGGAAGGTGCAGCGCCGTACCCGGCAGCCTACGTCGATGCCGTCAAGGATCAGCTTGATCCGTTTCAGGTGCTGGCGCGTCGCACCGTGCACCAGGACCAGGTCGCCCTCGCGCAGGTCGGCAAGCGCAGAGACCGCCGCATCGACGGTGTCCACCGAGGTGTGGCAGCCGGCCAACGGCGTCCCCCGGAGGAGTTCGGTGAAGGGTGGCCCCGATCTGCCGACGCTGATCAGGATATCTGCGCAGGCCGGTAGGGCAGCCGCGACCGGAGCATACGTGGCAGCGGTGTGAATGCACTCCTGGGCCTCACCGAGGACCGCGATCCTGCGCTGGGCCGGCGCTTCGCCCAGGGCGCGAACCGCGAGCACCGCGTTCGCGATCCGGCTCTTGTAATCGTCCATGAGGAATCGCGAGCCGTTCGGCCCGTCGACGAGGTTCATGCGCCCGTGGGGCGGCTCGAACGTTGTGATCGCCTCGACGGCGCGCGGCGCGGGGATGCCGCAGGCCTCGGCGGCGGCCACCGCCAGCGCGGCGAGCGGGGCGAGGTGCGTTGCGTGGAGGGGGACACGCGCCTGGAGCAGTTGTTCCCGGATGGCGAGCTGGAGATCGAGCCCGTCCGGCCAGGCGAGCTTCGCCGATACGACCCGGACATCCGCATCCGGAGACGACCCGGCCAGCACGACCCGACACGAAATGCCACGTGCCATCCGCCGTGCCAACTCGTCGTCGCTGTTGACAACCGCCGTGCCATCGCGGCCGAGTCGCTCCAGGAGCGCGCGCTTCTCGAGAGCGACCCGCTCACGCGAGCCGTACGCGCTCGAGTGATCCTCGCCGATCCCGGTGAGAATGGCGACCTCCGGCCGCATGAGCCCAGCCATCCAGCGCATCTCGCCGGGCTGGTCGAAGATGCCGGCCTCGACGACGGCAAAGCGGTCCGAGAGTCGGATTGCACGGATGGTCGCCGGCACTCCGCCGAGCCCGTTGTCGTCGCGGCGGTTTGTCACCGTCGACCCCGTGGCTGCGAGGATCGTCGTGAGCAGATGCGTGGTCGTGGTCTTGCCCATCGACCCGGTGACGCCGACCACAGTGGTGCGACTGCACCGTGCGCGGTTCAGGCGCGCGGGGATCTCCACCAGGCTGCGCCGGATCAGGAATTGCAACGGCCGAGGGAGTCGTGCCACAACCGGAAACCTCGCACCGATCGTATACAGCATCGCCAGAGGCGCGGACCGCTTAGCTCGCTCGGATGGGCGCGCGGCATTCGTCTGTTGGGTCATGTGTCGATCAGGATATCCGTGCCTTGACCCTCGATAGCGACCCACGGAAGTGGGCAGCCATTTACGAGTCCCCTCGGCCCACCCCGATCCAGTACATCTTTCGCCACGGCGCCGAGCTCGCCCGCGAGGAGTGCCTGGCTCGGGCGGCGTCGGGGGAGCAGTGGCTGGATGCAGGCTGTGGTACCGGCCATCTGGCGGCCGAGCTGGCCCAGGGTGGGCTTCGGATGATCGCCGTGGACCGCCGCGAGGAGATGCTGGCTGTCGCCCGGGGGCGATTCGGCGCGATGCCTCTCGCTCCCAGGTTCATATCGGCTGACATCACTCATCTCCCGCTGCGCGCGTCCACCATCGACGGTGTCGTCGCGACATCGGTGACCGGCCGCCTCGCCGTTGTGGATTCCTTCCTTTGTGAGGTGGCCCGGATTCTTCGCCCGGGCGGTTGGGCCGTCTTCTCGTTCACCAACCGCACCAGCGTCCTGCGGGTAATCGGCAGCCATCTACCCGGCCGGCGCAGCTGGGACGAGTCGCTGGTGGCGCCATCGATTCGCGTGTATGCGAAGAGCGAGGCGATCGAGCACTGTACCCGTGCGGGTTTGCGTGTCATCGAACTGCGCTATTACAACTACTTTCTCGGTGTCGGCCGGCATATGTTCCCGCCGCGCGCCGGTGCCCTTCTGGCTGAACGGCTGCTTCGGCGCCGGGCTGGCTCGCTGGTGGCGCGCAACCTGCTCGCGGTGACGGCCAAGACGGGGTAGCGGCCCCGTTCGCGCGCACTCATGCTCGGGGCAGCGCGCGCCTGAACTCCCGTCGCCAGGGACCGAGCTTGCAGTAGCCGATGAGGGCAGTCTGGCGGTAGCCCACTCGGGCGCCGACCGCCAGACTGCTCCTGCTCTCTGGCAGGACTGCTGAGACACTGTGCCGGAAGTCGGCATCCCAGGCCCAGCGCAGCGAACGCTGCCAACTTCTTGTTGCCAGACCTTGAGCGCGCAGCGAGGGTGCTGTGAGGGCACCGTAGACGTAGCGCTCTGCGGTGCCCAAAGGGATCGTCGTGTCGAGGTAGGCGATGTATGCGCTGCCGGGTCCCAGGACCGACCAATGAGCGCACACCAGGACTCCATCTCTGCGGATGATCAGGCAGACATGGCCGGCTTGGCGCCTTCGTTGGAGCTCGTCGGCGTTGACCTCTCGGTCGAAGCGCAAATACTCCCGCCATTCAGAGTCCTGAAGTTCGCTCTGGATCTCGTTGGCCTCCTCCCCCGGGTCTGGCGGCGGATTGTCGAGATAGCACTCGACCAAGATCATCCGCCGGTAGCAGACGGCGGCCAGGCCCCGGAACCAGAGCGATCTCAGATCCATCGAGCCGGTGACCTCAAGGTGGGTATGCTTATGCCGGCAATTGTGGTGGGGCCCGGCGTCGTGGGGATGTAGCTCAGCTGGGAGAGCACCTGCTTTGCAAGCAGGGGGTCGGCGGTTCGAGCCCGCCCATCTCCACCACGTCGCGTTTTCTGAACTCGGGCTGAATTCGGGCGGAACCGCCGCTGAGTCGCGGTGGAAGGGCTGCGGAACCGCTGCAGAAAACCTCGAGTCAGCGAGTCGCGGAGCTACGCGCCTTGGGCGGACCGGCGGTCGAGTTTGCGGTCGCTTGCCGTCTTGACCGTCGTCGATGCCTGGCGTACAGCCTCCAACACACCACCAGGGCAAGGAGCACGCCGACGACCACAATCACCCAGGGGCTGATCACCAGCATGCTTTTGGTGAGTACGATCTGCTTTGTTGCGACATCGGTCTGGTCAGGATAGGTCAGGGTGACCGTCATCGTGACCATGTCGATCGGGAACGCGGGCTGCGCGGTGACCTGCAAGGAGCGTGACCGCCGAATTGGGAGCAATGACTTGTTGATGCGCTGCTGAGAAGGAGTGCCGCTAAACGGCGCGTGCGTGGCGTCGTTCTCGCCGAAGAACTGCACGGATGACGGCCCGACGTTGTGTGCGGTCAGCTTGCCGACAACCTGATCCCCGATCAGCAGGCTTCCGAGGTGGATGGGGCCCCAGTTGAGGCCAGGAACATTGAGGTCAGCCGCAAGCTTCCTATCGCGGGGACCGGGGACGTTGATGATGAAGAACGCCCCAATCTGGTTGATAACTATTACGCTGCCGCTGGCTGTCGCAATGGGCGTGACCACAAACCCGATGTAGTAGAGATCGGGATTGATGTGCGCTGGCACGTGCACCGTGATCGAGACGTCGATGAAGCCCTGGGCTGGCACGGTGAGGTCGTCAGGCGGGAAGTCGGTGTTGCCCGCCCACTGCGGATCAGGTGCGCCCGTGAAGCGGGTCGTTCCGTTGTCACCCAGGGTGACCCCTTCTCCCTTCACCGTCACGGTGACGGACGTGGACCCCGGATTGAGGACCCGTATGTGGATCGGAGAGGTGTCGCCTGGGACGAGCGGCACTGGATCGGCTGGAACGGAGACAGCCAGCGAGCGGGGGGAATGGGGACCCGGAGATGGCGATGACGCTGCGACAGCGCCGACTGGCGCGACCAGGGCGGCCACCACCAAGGCAACGATGCCCGCCATGAACCGCCTCACGCTTCTAGGTCCCGCCACTCATACGATCAGCTGTAGTTTGGCGTCGCGGTGTAGGTGATGGTGTCTGTGAACGTGCCAGCCTGGGTCGCGTAATCGATGGAGGTCTGGTCTGTGATGGCAATCGTGTTCGCGGTGGCCCCAGTCGCAGTGGTGCTGAGCGCCACGATGTCCCCGGCGCTGCGGTAGCCCGCGTACTTCGTGCCGGCGGCGAAGGCCGCATTGACAGCGAACCCGGCATCGCCCACGCCGGTGCCGGTCGCCGTGTAACCAGTAGCAATTGCTGGGGCCGCTGGCCAGGCGATGGCCGTTGACATTGACGTTGACACTTGTGGGATCGTTGGGTTCCCCGTCGATGAACTCTGCAAACCCGTGGCATTGTCGGAGACGGTCATCGTGTACCCAGAGTTCGCGTTGGTGAGCACCGTGAGATTGATGGTATAGCTCTGGTCGGCGAGGGCCGGAAGACTGGGATCCATGTTGAGCTGGAAGGCCGTTGCATCCAGCGTAAAGGTCAGGCTCTGGGCAACCACAATGGTCTTCGCTGTATTACTCGCTGCGAATACCACTGCTGGCGTGGTGCCGCTGTCAATCACCGCCGGAACAGCGGTGTTGGTCGCGATCGCGGTGGTGTAGCTTCCAGCGGCCGGATTGGTCATCCCCGAAAGCTGAACGAAGATGGGGATGCCAGCGGAGACGCTGACCGCCGCCGTCACGGTGTAGGTGATTACCTGTCCCGCCCGTGCCACCGATCCGGCACCGATGCCGTAGGCGACAACAATGGCCGGGGCTCCGCCCAAGCCTGCACCGGACACTGTGAAGGTGATTGTCTTGATTGTGCCCGTAGTCGCGGTCTTGAACGAATAGCTGTAGTTCGTTGCGGTGGCCGCAGCCTGGTTGTTCGATACGGACCAGCTCAGGTTGGTCAACCCGGCTGCCAGCGCGGATGGACTCGATACCACCGAAAAACCGGCCATGAGCGAGACCGCGGCGAGAAGCGACAGGGCCTGCCTCTTGGATCGCCGAATTAGGGCCGTCGCACGCCGGAGGAGGTTCTTCACCAGCCGAAGTCTGCCTCGCTGCATCGCGTCAAACTCCGCAACCGCCGGACTGCGACGGCACCGTCACCGCCGCGCGAAGGTCCTTTACGCCACGAGCGGGAAAGGCACGGAAACCGCTGCCGGGCTGGAACCCCACGAAGCTGCTCGAACACGACCTCGGTGACCAGCGGGTCAGGCAGTGCGGGGCCAGTCCGCGTGGCTCCAGAGTCGACTCGCCGAGTCAGGAGGCTTATGCGCCTTCCCGGCACCGTGGCTCAATGGGGGCTGACTCGGTGAGAGCCACGCCGCCCCATTCGGGCCAGAGAGCCAGCAGCCGGCTCTAGCCGTCGCCGCCTGTCTGAGGGGGACGCGATAATGACCCGCTAATGTGCGGAATTCTCGGCGTCCTGTCTCGCGATGGCTCGCCCGTCGATGTGGCGAGGGTCATCGGCATGCGCGACACCATGACGCACCGTGGTCCGGACGACGCGGGAGTGTGGCGCCGCGAGCCACAGGGCGATGCCGTCCTGGCGGTGCGCCGGCTTGCCATCATCGATACGAGCCAACGAGGCCACCAGCCGATGGCGAACGAGGATGGAAGTGTCCGGGTCGCATTCAATGGCGAGATCTACAATCATGGTGTTCTCCGGGCGGGGCTCGAGCGCAGAGGCCATCGTTTCCATTCGCAGTGCGACACCGAGGTGCTCGTGCACCTGTACGAGGAGCACGGGCCGTCGATGGTCGACCACCTGTCGGGTATGTTCGCGTTCGCGATCTGGGACGAGGCGGCTGAGAGTCTCTTCCTCGCGCGTGACCCGCTGGGGGTGAAACCCCTCTACTGGCTGGACAATGGTTCGACATTCGGCTTTGCCTCCGAGGCCAAGGCGTTGCTGCCCCTGGTGCCGAGGCGAGAGGTCGATCCCGTCGCTCTCTGGCAGTACCTGACCTTCCTCGTCGTTCCCCCGCCACGAACCCTTTTCACCGGAGTCTCGAAGCTCGGGATCGCCGAGGCGATGCGGGTGACGCGAGACGGCCCCCAGCCACCGCGACGGTACTGGGATCCGATCGCGAACCGGACCTGCTTCGAGGGCGAGCCGGTCGCATGGGAACGGGAGCTCAGGAATCAGCTGCTCAGGTCGGTGGAAGGGCAGATGATGAGCGATGTCCCGGCTGGCGCGTTCCTGTCGGGCGGGGTCGATTCGTCGACGAACGTTGCGCTGATCAGCCGCATATCGAAGACGCCGTTAACCACGTTCAGTATCGGCTATGCCGAGAAGGACGCGTACAACGAGTTCGAGTGGTCGCGATCGGTTGCCGAGCGATTCCACACCACCCATCACGAGCTGATCATTGATGCCGAAGACTTCTGGCGAGCTCTTCCCGGTGTCGTCTATCACATGGACGAGCCGATTGGCTGTCCGACGAATGTCTCCGTGTATCTATTAGCGCGACTCGCGCGCGATGTGGGGGTGACCGTGATTCACCTCGGGGAGGGCAGCGACGAGATTTTCGCCGGGTATCCCAACTATGCGCGGGTCGCGGCGTTGACCGAAGGACCCTGGAAGAGCTTTCGGCGCCTGCCCAAGCGCCTGCGGAAAGTCGTCTCGACCGTGGCATATCCACTCATGTCCCAGCGACCCGAACTCGCGTTCCGTCGGGAGGCATTGCTGCGAGGCGCCCGGGACGACGGCAGACTCTGGTGGGGTCAGCGGTCTGGCTTCTTCAGCCGTGAGCTTGAGCACATCACCACCTCCGGGCTGCAGCGGCTGGTGGATCGCGATGAACCGGGGAGAATGGTGCTCAACACAGCGGCTGACGCAGACGCCGCTGGAGCGCGAGACGAGCTCGACCGCATCATCTATCAGGATCTGCGTCTGCTTCTGCCAGAGCAACTGCTCATGCGCCACGACAAGCTGACGATGGCGAGCAGCGTCGAGGGCCGGTTCCCTCTGCTCGACCGGCCGCTGGTGGAACTGGCGATGGCCATGCCGTTCGAAGAGAAGGTCCGCGGTGGGGTCGGCAAGCATGTGCTGAAACGGGTGATGGGCGACCTGCTCCCCGCGGACCTGCTCTGGCGGCCGAAACACGCCTTCCGGGAACCACTGGCGGAGTGGTTTCGGGGTGAGCTCGCCACCCGGATCGATGGTCAGCTCCGGGCATCCGCCATCCACGAGTTGGGGTACCTGGACCGGCAGGCGGTGCAACGACTCGTCGATCGGCACCGTGGTGGCAAGGGTGATCGGTCGTATCAGATGTTTAGCCTGTTCAGTCTCTACACCTGGTTTGACCACTGGATCGCGGGTCAAGAGCAGGTCCTGGCCTGAGCGGGGGAGGGTGGTGCTGGCGCCGGCGCGTCAGACGGCGGTGACGGTGGCTGTGGCGGTGCCCCGTGCGCCGTCGTCGTCAATGACCGTCACGGTGATCGTGAACGTGCCCAGCAGCCCGTAGTGGTGCGAGATGGTGAGGTGGGTACCGGACACCGTCAGGGGCTGCACACCGCTCCCGTCACCGTAGTCGACGGTGGCGGTGAAGGTGTCGGCCGAGGTGTCGCCGTCGGAGAAGCTGGCGGTGCTGTTGAACGCTCCCAGCAATGCGATGCCGCCGGCAACACTGACCACTGGTCCGGTGCTGGTGACGGTGACGCCCACGCTTCCCTGCCCGGTCGCGCCGCGATCGTTGGTCACGCTGACCCGGGCTGAGCACGCGCATGCCTCCGGGTAGGTGTGGCTCAGGGTGAAGTGTGTCCCGCTGAGCGGCAGCACCTGGGTGCCGGACCCATCCCCGTAGTCCACCACAGCAGTCCAGCTCAGACCACCCGGGTTGGAGAACGACCCTTGCGCCGTGTACGTCGAGGATTCGCTGATCGTGGACGGTTGCGGCATTGAGACGGCTGGTGGAGATGGGGGAGGGCTTGCTGTGGGCGTGGGCGTGGGCGTGGGCGCCGGGGTCACCGTCGGTGCGGGCGCCGGTGTCGGTGTCGCGGACGGGGACGGGGACGGGGACGGGGGACTGCTCGATGCGGATGTGGTGCCGGCGTCACTCGCTGCTGCGGGCGCATCGGCCGGCGGCTGCGAACCCGGCGGGTCGGGAGCTGATGACGAGCCGGATGGATGCGATCCTCCCGTCGATGTTCCGTGGTCGGCGGACCTTGCGGCCGGTCCGGCTGCTGCTGCTGGCGCCCCCTTCGGCCGTGCGCCGCCGGTGGGTGCATGCGTCCTCGTTCCGCGTGATGACCCGGCGCCACCGCCCGCCGGCGCCCCGTCCTGGAACCCGGCGCCCGCCGCGGACGCGACGGCGGGCAGCGAGCCGGGCGTCGGCAGGGCGCGGCCCGGAACCGGGACGAGCCCTGTCAGGGCCAGGCCACCGGCCACCGTCCCGGCCACCGCTCCCGGACCCACGCGCAGTCCCAGCCGCGCCACCAGGCCTCTGAGCGGCGACAGCAGGGGAAGCTCGGCCAGCCAGGTGCCGATGCCGACCACGCGCCAAAGCCGGCCTACGGAGACGTTGAGAAAGGCGCGCACCACCGCGGGGTCGAACTGCGCCCCCGAACACCGCACCAGCTCCTGCCTCGCCGCGACAACACCGAGGGCACGGCGGTACGGGCGCGATGCGGTCATGGTCTCGTAGGCGTCGGCGACGCCGACCATGCGACCGCCGAGCGAGATCTGCTCGCCGGACAGACCCAGGGGATAACCGCGGCCGTCCCACCGCTCGTGGTGATGCTCCACCGCCTGCGCCCACTGTCCCAACCACGGCCGCAGCGGGGCGACGAAGCGGGCACCTTCCTCCGGATGGCGACGGATGGTCTGCCACTCGGCGTCGTCCAGGCTCTCGGTCTTCTTGAGAATCTCGCTGGGGACCAGGAGCTTGCCGATGTCGTGCAGCAAGGAAGCCCAGCGCAGGCGCGCGCGGTCGGCGGCCGGCAGCTTCATCTCCTCGGCGATCAGATCGGTGACCACGCGTACGCGCTCTGAGTGGCCTCTCGTCTGCTTGTCGTGGACACTCAGGGCGGCGACCAGCTCGAGGACCGTCTGCATCGACGCCACCTCGCCGCCGCCGCCGCCCTTGGTTCGAGCCTCCTGGAGCTGCCGCTCGAGATCACGGGGCCGAGCCACCCGACGGGCCACCGCGAAGCGCTTCGGGGCCTGGTCGGGGAAGAGGAGGGAGAGGTTCAGAAGCGCGGCCAGCGGCAGGAACCGCCGTGCCGCGCGCTCCATGGCGAGGATGACCACCAGCATGCACGCGGCGATCGCCACCTCCCGGAGCACGGTCTGCGGCACCGAGCTGGTGCGTGGCAGAACCCCCGTGAGGAGCGCCGAGGTGCCGATGCCCGCAGCGACTGGGGCGACAAAGACGGCGCCGCGGACCAAGGCGCTCAGCAGTGGGCGCCGGCGCCACTCATGGGTCGCCGGGCCGGCGTGCTTGGCCTGGTCGCCTGGGCTGGACTCCGAGATGGTCGCCTCCTCGCTCAGCCGCTGACTCGGGGCTCGTCAGCGGCAGACAGCCGTCTGGTGGGGCTTCTCGATCTTCCCGGGCAACTGGCGCTGAGGGGCGCGCCGTTGGGGATCGGTGGTGAGGTCTCGACCGTCTCGTGGCACGGCCGGCCGAGGGCTGTCACACAGTCAGTCACGCCCAAGGGAGTGTCGGGTCTGCTGGCGGACTGTCACGTTCCCTAAAGGGATGCCTTGGTAGGACGCCGCTTGTCAGGATCAGGTGGGCCGTTCCACCCCATTCGTCAGTTATCGGGTCGGGACGGTCTGGGTCTGGAGGGTGGCCGATCGAGACTTCCTGCCGTCTGATCGGCCTTGCTATGCTCGAAGAGGGCGAAGGAGACGACACCGCGTGCCTGCTCGACCAGTCTGCCGATGAACGAGAAAGCCCTGAGCGATCCTGCGTCCAGCGCACGGCCGGGCCCGCTCACGACACTGTTCGAGTTGCAGCGGCTGAAGCGCTCGGGACGGGCCAGCCTGGCCGAGTTGCAGCGGCTCCAGCTCGCTCGACTGCGGCGGATGGTGGACCACGCCAGCCGCAACGTCGCACTCTTCCGTGAGCTCTTCCCTGCTCAACCGGCCGGGCTCCTGGAGCAGGTGGACGACATCCGCCGGTTGCCGCTGACCGAGCGGAGGATCTATCGAGAGCGCCGTCTCGAGGAGCGGTTGGCATGTCCCCCTTCTCCTGGAAGCAGGGCCCTCACCACCAGCGGCTCGGCAGGCGAGCCGCTGCCGACCTTTCAGTCTCCCGGAGCGAGCTGGTACCAAGGCGTGCTCAGGCTGCGAATGGAGCGCGAGCGGGGGTTGCGGCTGTGGGACCGGCGGCTTGCGCTGACTTGGTATCCGAACCAACGTCACCGGAGGGGCATCTCAGCTCTCATCCCGAGCCCCTTCATGGAGATCTCTGCCACCGGAAGTGCCGACGCGGCGGCACGCGAGATTGTCCGGTTGCGTCCAGCCTCCCTCGCCGGGCCGGGTGCGTTGCTGATCGAGATAGGGGAGAGGCTTGGTGGACGGTTCACTCCCCGCTGTCTCGCTACGCACGGCGATACCCTCGACGAGTGGACGAAGCGGAGCCTCACCTCCCTCTACCGAAGGGAACCGATTGACCACTACGGGACGGCGGAGGTGGGGTCGGTCGCCTGGCACTGCGCCAAGGGAGATCTCTACCACGTCAACCATGAGGCGGTTCTCGTCGAGGTCCTCGACGGCGACGGGCGTCCCGCAGCCGCGGGGGAAACGGGCGAGCTGGTCGTGACCAGTCTGTGGAACCCTCTGATGCCGATGATCCGCTACCGCACCGGTGACTACGCGACGCTGGCCGATCGCCCGTGTGCGTGCGGGCACAACCTCCCCGCCCTGGCCTCGATCCTGGGACGCATCCATGACTGGCTGATTGACGACTCAGGCCGTCGTGTTCCACCGGACCGCTTCTATCTCCTGACCGAAGACCCATCGAGGAGGGTGGTGCGGCGCTATCGCGTCCGCCAGGACGCCGCCGGGGTCGTCCATGTGGAGGTCGTGCCATACGAGAAGATGCCGGCGGCCTTCGTGGACAGCGTGCGCGAGCAGTATCATGAGGCGCTGGGCCGTAGTGCGCGGGTCGAGGTCGAAGAGGTCGCCGAGCTCACTCCCAACTCCTCGGTGAAGTTTCGTCTCATCACCTCTGAATTGTCGAGCCGCGTCGCGCACACGCCCCCAATCAGATAAGCCTCGGGCACATGTGCGGAATCGTTGGAGTGCTGACTCGCGACGGTTCTGCCGTCGATGAGGCAACCATTGTCGGCCTGCGCGACACCATGATTCATCGTGGACCCGACGACGCCGGCGTCTGGCGGCGGGAGCCGCAGGGCAACGCCGCTCTGGCGGTGCGCCGGCTGGCCATCATCGATACCAGCGATCGGGGTCACCAGCCCATGGCGAACGAGGATGGGACGGTCCGAGTGGCCTTCAATGGCGAGATCTACAACCACGCCATCCTGCGCGCCGAGCTCGAGCGTCGGGGCCACCGCTTCCGTTCGCACTGTGACACCGAGGTGCTGGTCCACCTGTACGAGGAGCATGGGCCCTCGATGGTGGAGCAGCTGGTCGGGATGTTCGCGTTCGCGATCTGGGACGAGGCGGCTCAGCATCTTCTGCTCGCTCGCGACCGGCTGGGCGTGAAACCGCTCTACTGGCTGGACGACGGCTCGAGATTCGCCTTTGCCTCCGAGATCAAGGCGCTGCTGCCGCTGCTGCCACGGCGAGAGGTCGATCCGATTGGCCTCTGGCAGTATCTGACCTTCGTGGCCGTGCCGCCTCCGCGAACCCTGTTCGCCGGCATCGCCAAGCTCGGCATCGCCGAGACCATGCTGGTGACCCGGGATGGCCCGCAGCCGCCGCGTCGATACTGGGATCCCATCGCGAATCGGACCTGCTTCGACGGCGAGGCGGTGGCGTGGGAGCGCGAGCTGCAGGGTCAGCTGCTCCGGTCGGTGGAGCGGCAGATGATGAGCGACGTCCCGGTTGGCGCATTTCTCTCGGGTGGGGTCGACTCGTCAACCAACGTTGCTCTGATGAGCCGGCTGTCGGCGACGCCGGTGAACACCTTCAGCATCGGCTACGAAGGAAGGGCCGCCTACAACGAGTTCTCCTGGGCGCGACAGATCGCCGAGCGCTTCCACACCGCCCACCGGGAGCTGGTCATCGGGGCTCGAGACTTCTGGCAGGCCGTTCCCGGGGTGATCCATCACCTCGACGAGCCAACCGGCGGTCCGGTCAACGTCTCCGTGTACCTGCTGGCGCAGCTGGCCCGCGACGCTGGAGTGAAGGTGATCCATCTTGGAGAGGGCGGCGACGAGATCTTCGCCGGGTATGACCAGTACCTCAGGATCGAGGCGCTGACCCGGGGGGCATGGCGGCGCTTCCGGCGGCTGCCGAGGGCGGTGCGGCAAGTCGTCTCAACCACAGCGGGGCCGCTGATGTCCTTGCAGCCGCGCCTCGAGATTCGTCGCGAGGCGATGCTTCGGGCCACCCGGGACGGCGGCAGACTCTGGTGGGGTCAGGCGATCGGCTTCTACAGTCGGGAGATCGAGCGAGTCAGCACCTCCCGGCTGCGCCGGCTCGTCGACCGCGGCCAACCCGGAGGGCTTGTGCTGAGCACGGCTGCCGAGGCGGACGCTGCGGGCGCCCGAGACGAGCTCGACCGGATCATCTACCAGGACCTGCGCCTGCGGTTGCCGGAACAGCTCCTCATGCGCGACGACAAGCTGACCATGGCCAGCAGCGTCGAGGGTCGATTCCCGTTGCTCGACCAACCACTGGTGGAGTTGGCGATGGCCATGCCATTCGAGGAGAAGGTCCGCAACGGCGTCGGCAAGCATGTGCTGAAGCGGGTGATGAGCGACGTGCTCCCCGAGGACCTGCTCTGGCGGCAGAAGCAGGCGTTCCGGACGCCGCTGCAGCACTGGCTTCGAAGCGAGCTCGCCGGCCCGGTGGAGCGCCGGCTCCGGACATCCGCGATACACGAGCTCGGATACCTGGATAGGGAGGCGGTGCAGCGGCTCTTCCGTCTGCACCTCAGCGCCAAGGGGGAACGCTCGTACCAGATCTGGGCTCTGCTGAGTCTCTGTCTGTGGTTCGACTACTGGATCGCCGGTCGAGAGCTGACACCGGACTGAGCAGGTATGGCTGACGGAATCAAGCGGGCTCAGCAGACCTTCGAACAGCTCAGGTGGACCGGCTACCTGACCGTCCACATCGCTTGGCAGGGGAGAGTCCCCTTCAAATCCGCCGATGCGCTCCGGCGCGCTCAGACACGAAACGTCGAGGGTGCTATCCGGCATGCATACCTCACGGTCCCCTTCTACCGCGACACCATGCGGCGGCTCGGCCTGACCCCGCCGGACATCATCACCGCCGATGACCTCCTCAAGCTGCCGATCGTGGAGAGAGAACAGGTTCAGCGAGACCCGGAGTACTTCACCTCAGAGGGCCGGCCGCTCAGCGAGTACCTCAAGCGGCAGAGCAGCGGGAGCACGGGAGCACCGATCACCGTCTTCGAGGACCGAGGCGCTCTCGTCAGGGGCGTGGTCCTGGCGCAGCGGCAGCGGGCAATTCTGACCTCGCTCGTGGGCCGGCCATTCGGATACCGCTCGACCATGATCGCGGCGCCCACCAGCGCCATCCGCGAGCGCGAGGCCCTGTTCCGGGTGCTGACATGGTTCCCGCGTCCGCTGAGGACCCAGCGCCAGTTTCTGTCGGTGTTCGATCCGCCCGAGGTGGCGGTGTGGCATCTCAATGAGTTTCGTCCCCACGTCATCGGAGCGAGTGGGTCGTACCTGGACGCGCTGTTCACCTACCTCCACGAAACCCGAGCGGCGTTCCACCGGCCGAAGGTCGTGGTCTTCGCCGGGGAGGGGATCTCCGACGCCGTCAGACGAATCGTGAGCCGAGAGTTCGGCATCCCGGTGCTGGGCCTCTATCAGGCCGTCGAAGTAGGGAATATCGCCTTCGAGTGCCAACACAACTCGGGATATCACGTCAACACCGACATCTGCCCGCTACGCATCGTCGGGACTGAAGGCGAGCCCCTCGCGCCAGGAGAGGTCGGCGACGTGATCGTCTCCAACCTGGTGAATCGAGCGACCGTGGTGCTCAACTACCGGCTCGGCGATCTGGCCTCGATGCTTCCGGAGGCCTGCGGGTGCGGTCGCACCCTTCCACTGCTCTCGGCGATCGAGGGGCGGAGCGACGACTGGATCGAGCTGGCAGACGGGCGCCAGATCAATCCACTCTCCGCCTGCGTCGCGTTCCGCAAGGAGGCCGAGGTCTGGAGGTTCCGCCTTACCCAACGGGCGCCGGGGGACTTCCGGGTCGCAGTGGTCGTCGCCCCGGATGCCGACCGGTCGGAAATGACCACGCGCCTGCGGGGGCGACTGCAGGCGAACCTTGGGACGGACGCCCAGGTGGAGATCGAGTTCGTTGATGCGATCGAACCTCTGCCCGGCGGCAAGCACAAGGCGGTCGTGCGAAAAGACGTCCTGCTGAGATGACCGTCGACGCCGCTGCCTTTGCCAGTCAGGGCTGGCGCTTCGTTCGAGCCAGTCGCGCCATGGCGCGTCGCCAGGTCACCGCCGAGGAGGCGACCACGTACGTCTCGGCGGCGTCGCAGGGGCGTAGCGGGCGCTTTCTCCGCAACCTCGACGCGCTTGTCTGGCCGCATCCAACCAGTCCCGCCCGACGTCTCCTCGAGTGGGCCGGACTCGACCGGCGCGCGGTGATCGACCTGGTCGAGAGCACGGGATTGGAGGGGGCGCTCGAGCAACTTCGCGACGGCGGGGTGCACGTCTCCTATGAGGAGAGCCTCGGACAGGTGCCGGCTCGGCGTGGCAGCGCCACCTTCGACTTTCGCCCCGAGGACTTCTCCAACCCTTGCGTCAGGGCCGATTACCTCACCGCCACCAGTGGGAGTCGGAGCGGCGGAACCCCGGCCCGCTCCAACTTCGCGTACATGCGACGCAACGCGATCGGCGTCGCCGTCGAGCTCGCCACCTGGGGCGTGCACGGCGCGCCCAGCGCGGTGTGGATGCCCGCCTTCCCGGGCGGCGGTCTGGGCATGGTGCTGCAGCTGACTGCGGCCGGCAATCCACCGGACCGCTGGTTCTCCCAGATCCCCCTGGACCTCGAGGGCGTCGCCAGCCGCAAACGCGCTGCCAACCGCATCCTCGCTCTGGGTGGCCGGGTGCTGCGGACGTGGCCACCGCCGCCCGAGTTCGCGCCGATGAGCGACCCGGACACGGTCCTCGGCTGGGCTGAGGCGACGCTCGCCGCCCATCGGAGGGCGTATCTCCTCGCCTACACCAGCTCCGCCGCTCGACTCGGCCTCGTCGCCGCCGACCGGCGGGTGTCTCTCGATGGTCTGGTCATCCTCGTCGTCGGGGAGCCGTTCACGCCGGCGAAGATCGCCGCCGTCGGCGCATCGGGAGCCTCGGTGATCGACGGCTACGGGTTTGTCCCCGAAGCGGTCGTGGCCTGCACCTGCCCGGAGTCCGGCGATCTCATCCATCTTTGGGACCACGAGCTGGCGCTGATCACTCGGGACCGGCAGCGGCTCGACGGCGAGACGGTGAAGGCCCTCTGCTGGACCAGCCTCGCCGAGGACGCTCCCCGGGTGCTCCTCAACGTCGAGAACGACGACTACGGCGTTGTCAGCCGCGACGAGACTCCCTGTTCGTGCCTCATGGGCCGGCTTGGGATGCGCACCCGCATCGCCGGGATCCGGGGTATGAGCAAGGTGGTCGCGGCGGGGATCAACGTGCCCGGCGAGGTGTTCGTTCGCCTGGCCGAGGTGGCCCTCCCAAGCCGCTTCGGTGGCGGTCCCACCGACTTCCAGTTCGTCGAGGAGGAATGCGACGGCAGCACGGCCGTCGTGTTGCGCATCGATCCTCGTCTCGGCGACGTGGACGCCGACGCGGCGCTGCGAGCCGTCCAGGAGGCGCTCCGCGAGTCGGAGGCCGGGCTGGTGGCGGAGGGTGTCTGGGGGGCGTCCCTCCGAGTGGCCCGGGCCGCACCACGTCCGACGCGAGGCGGAAAGGTGCTGGCCTACGAGCCGCTGCCGGGCCGGCTGACTACCATACCGCCAGGGTGAAGGGCGGGCTTCGCGTCGGAGTGCTGTGTGGTGGCCGGTCCACCGAGCACGTGATCTCCGTGGCGACAGCCCGGTCGGTGATCGCGGCGCTCGAGAACGCTGGCTTCACTGCGGTGCCGATCTACCTCGACCAAACCGGGCGGTGGCTCGCGGGCGGATCCCTCGATGAGCTGGTGAACGAATCGCAGGCACCCGATGTGTCCGGCACCCAACCTGCAAACTCTGCATGGACCGTGGCAAGCGGGGATCTGTCGAATTCGCTGCATCTCGACGTCATCTTTCCCGCTCTGCACGGCCGGGGAGGCGAGGACGGAAGCATTCAGGGCCTGCTGGAGCTGGCAGGGGTGCCCTTCGTTGGCGCTGGCGTCCTCGGCTCGGCCGTCGGCCTCGACAAGGCGGTGACCAAGCAGGTGCTGGTGGGTGCCGGCCTGCGGGTGGCCGACCACGTCGTCTTCACCAGGAGCCGGTGGGACGGCGACCAGGAAGCGATCATCGGCCTGGTCGAGGACCGGCTTGGGTATCCGTGCTTTGCCAAGTTCGCCGACTCCGGTTCCAGCATCGGCACCAGCAAAGTGTATGAGCGCGCTCAGCTGGTTCGCGGCATCAATGTGGCTGCGCGCTTCGGCAGGCGGCTGCTGGTCGAGAAGTGGGTCGATGCTCGTGAGATCGCGGTGGGAGTGCTGGGCAATGATGATCCCTGTACTTCCGTGTGTGGTGAAGTCACCCCTCACGCGGACTTCTATACCTACGATTCCAAGTACTCGGACGAGGGAGCGGAGTTGATCATTCCAGCCGAACTCCCGCCCGCGACCGCGCGAGAGATTCGGGAGCAGGCGATCCGTGTCTACGAGACCCTCGATGCTGCCGGCATGGCGCGGGTCGACTTCTTCGTGGAACGCACAAGCGGGGTGATCCTTGTCAATGAGGTCAACACGATCCCGTCGCTGACGCCGGAGAGCATGTTTGCTCGACTCTGGGGCGCTTCCCACATGCCCTACCAGGATCTGGTGTGCAGGCTTGTCCAGCTGGCGCTCGAGCGTCATCAGGAGCGCCAGCGGTGTGTGACCACCTTTCGACCTCCTCGTTCCTCATGCGTCGAGGCCTAGACAGCCCAGCCAGACCGGGGCTGCTGCGCACGGCGGCGGAGCTGTCGCGGGTTCATCGATCAGCCTCCCGACCGTCGGCCGTCCAGGAGCTGCAACTGGCCCGTCTCCGATGGATGGTCGATCATGCCAGCCGCCACGTACCGTTGTACCGGCGCCTCTATCCAGCCGATGCGGGCCACCGGCTGCGTCAGCTCGATGACCTGAGCCGGCTGCCGTTCACCGACAAGGACATGTATCAGGCGACCGCGGCGGTGGAGCTCATGAGTGGCCGCCCGCCGCCGGGAAGCAGACGGATAGAGAGCAGCGGATCAACCGGCCAGCCCGTCGAGGTCTACTACTCGCCGCGAGCAGCCTGGTATCAGGGCGTACTCAAGCTGCAGAGGGAACGCGCAATTGGCCTGCGTCCTTGGGAGCGTCGATTCTCCATCAGCGAACCCGACGAACGTTCCCGGAGGGGAATCGAGTCCTGGATCAAACGTCGGGCGCTGAGGATCCCGGGCACGGAGTCGCCCGCGGTCCTGGCGCGGTCGGTGCTCGAGTGGCGTCCTGTTTCGATCTCGGGCCATGGTCAACAGTTGCTCGAGCTGGGTGAGGAGCTTGGTGGTGCTTTCCGACCTCGCTTGCTTGCAGCGCATGGTGAGAGCCTCGACCTCTGGACGCGGCGCGCCCTGGCATCAGCGTTTGCTCGTGAACCGCTGGACGGCTACGGCACTTCAGAGCAGGGGATCGTTGCGTGGCAGTGTGGTGCCGTCGATCTCTACCACGTGAACCACGAGGCCGTGGTGGTTGAAGTGCTCGACGATGGTGGACGTCCGGTCTCTCCAGGAGGGACGGGTGAACTGGTGCTGACCGGCCTCTGGAACCCGCTGATGCCAATCCTGCGATATCGGATCGGCGACATTGGTACTCTGGCGGATCGGCCGTGCGCTTGCGGCTATCGGCTTCCCGCGCTACGAGCGATCACTGGCCGCACCATGGACTGGGTCGTTGACGGCAACGGCCGCCGGGTCGCACCGCAGCGACTGTGGATCGAGATGGACCCACGCGACTGGGCGGCGGTGCTACGCGTCGTCCGCCGCTACCAGGTGCATCAGGAGCACGACGGCACCGTTTTAGTCGACATCGTTGCCCGCGGTAGGCTTCCGGAAGCGTTTGTCGACACCGTGCTGGCGCGCTACCGTGGTGTGCTGGGTCAGCAGGCGGTGGTCAAGGTGCGCCAGGTCGGCGAGATTCCTCTCGACCCCTCGGGCAAGTTCCGCCTGATCAGCTCCGCGCTCGGCCGTCGCGACGTAGCAACGGGAGCCGGCCCCACACGGAGCTGATACTCGCGTGAGGCGGGCACCGAGCGCTCATGCTCGGCGTCGCGACCGCCGGCGTCCAAGGCCGAACAGTGCGATGGAGACGGCGAGCAAGCCCCCGGCGAGTGCCCACACGAATGCCGGCCGACCACCTCCATTCGTGGATCCGTTGGCGGCATGTGCCGCACCCACAGCGCCAGGCAGCGGACGGATCGCGGCCGGGCCGGGACCGTTTGCAAACGGTGGCGCCGTCGCTCCGGGAGCGCCCGGCCGTTGATTGGCGGGTGGGGCGGTGGCCGGTGCACCCCGGCCCGCTCCACCTGCGGGGCTTGCGCCGCCGGCGCCAGCGACGGTGCTGCCCACCGTTCCCGGCGGACAACCGAGGCAGTACAGCCCGTCGAAGGTGCCGGCGATCACGCCGCCGCCTCGAGGTGCCGGGAGAAGTGCGAGCACGCTGGGCAGACCGCTGGCGAGCTGCGTCCAGCCGCCCGAGCCGTTGCCGCGGAAGACGACCCCGTCGTACGTCCCCGCCAACGGAGCGGAAACGTCGCCACCAAGTGCCTGAATCCAAGCGTCCTGCTGCGGGAACGCGGCCACCGACCAGTTCGCGCCGCCGTCGGCGCTCCGATAGAGACCGTCGTCCGAGGAGGCCAGTACCGACGTATCGCCCAGGTGCACGAATCCGGTTACCCATGTGGGGCTGGCACCCGTGGGTGACCAGCCACCGGCGCCGCTCGCCGATCGGTACACGCCCCTTCCTGCCGTGCCGGCGAGCGCGACGCCGCCCCCGGACGGGGCGAGGACCGCCTGGACCGCGGGACCGGGAAGGCCCTCGATCGCCGGTACTGTGGCGGCCGGCGCCCAAGTCCGCCCGCCATCATCACTGCGGAAGGCGAGCCCGTCCGTGCCGGACGTGGTGCCGGTCCCTGCGATGAGACTCGTCCCGGCCGCGGTCAGCGCATCGACGCGGTTGCCAGCAAGGCCCGCAATCGACCAGGTGGCGCCGTCATGGGTGCTCTGGACGCCCGATTCCGTCGCCGCGACCAGCACTCCGGGGACGGTGGCGAGGGCGTTGACGCGAGCCGTCCCCATCACACCTGGGACGGAGGTCCAGGCGCCGCCGGCTCGCGAGACGAAGAGTCCGGCGTCTGTTCCTGCATAGATACCGCCCGCGTACTGCGCGAGGGCGAGCACGGCATATCCGGAGAGCGCCGAGGCAGCCGCGTCAGCGGGCGAGGGGACCGCGGTGGCAAAGAGAGCAGCGCAGGTTAGACCCAAGGTTGGAGCAAGGGCGGAGCGCGTCATGGCCTAGACGATACGAGGCCCCCGCGACGGCGAGGGCCTCGTCCTTGATTTGATGAGATCGCGCCTAGTTGTTCTGGCCCTCGAGGATGGCTTCGAAGCAATAGCTGCTCCCCCCAGAGCACGGGCTTCCGGCGGTGCTGTCTTGGTAGATGAGGATGCCGTAGGCGCCGCGGAAGTGCTGGCCGAGCTGGGCACCTCCGTGAGTGTCGAAGTTGCCCACGGAGTCGCTCGAGCAGCTGGCCGGGTCGAAGCTTCCGATGTGGCCGCTCGCGTAGAAGATCGTCCGGTTACTAGTACACGCATCCCCGGTCATGTCGTTCTTTGAGAGGTCGAAGTTGGTGACATGGCCGTCGAATCCGGCCTCGGGTTCTGCCGTCCCACCTTTCGGGGTCACCACGAACTCTCCATGCTCGGTGCCGCTCTCGTTCGTCATGTGGATGGCCGAGTGGAGGATTGAGAGGGTGTACATGCCGTCCCCTGCCGTCGCCCCGTCCTTCTTCGCCTGGCAGTTGGTCGCGGCAGGAGTCTTGCTCCCCGTGGTGGTGTAGACCTGCCCCGTCGAGCTGGCGCCGAAGTGGTCGATGTCGCTCTTGCCGCTGACGCCGTTCACCCCGTTGGCGGTCGTGCCGGGGGTCGCCATCCCGCAGAACAGGAATGCCTGCGGCTTGGGCGGGCCCGCTGAGCTGCCCGCGAGCACCGCCAACCCGCCGGCCACCAGGACCGCGGCCGCGGCAGGCATGGCCGTATAGAGCCTCCACCTTCGGTTCATCCCTGGCTCCCTTCCTTGTGTGCGGCCGGGATGCCCGGCCCGCCTCCGCTACCGCCACCCAAACTTCTTAGACGGCTCCTCCGCGGGTTTCTTGCGAATCCGCCGAAGACGGCCGGGCTCCCTGGTGCAAGCGACCTGCCGGCTCCGTCGTTGAGAAGGGTTGGAGGCCGGCTCCGGGCCCTCCGGCGACGAGCGTCATCGCGGCGGTCGGCGTCTCGCATTCCCACGGAGGCCTCCCGTGCCGTCCCCGCCCCGCTCCTCACCCCTGCTCACCCGTCGCCAGCTCCTCCGCGCCGGCGCCGGCCTGGCGGGGACCGGCGCGGCCGCCCTCGCGCTGCCGCCCGACCTCCGCTCCGCCCTGGCCGCCCCGGCGCGCTGCGCCGGCCTGAGCGACATCGAGCACGTGGTCATCCTCATCCAGGAGAACCGCTCCTTCGACCACTACTTCGGCCGCTACCGGGGGGTGCGCGGCTTCGCCGATCGCACGGCGCCTCTGCTGGCCAACGGTCTGCCGGTCTTCTACCAACCGGACGAGGGCAACACCTCCAATCCGCCGAAGGGCTATTTGCTTCCCTTCCACCTCGACAGCTCGAACCCGCTGACCGCGAGCGGCTCCGGCGCCTGCACCGAGGACGTCAGCCACTCCTGGGGCAACCAGCACCTCTATTGGGACGGCGGGCTGATGGACCGCTTCGCCGAGGTGCACCTGCGGGCCGACGCGCCCTACGGCGCCGCCGCCATGGGCTACTACGACCGCCGCGACCTGCCCTACTACTACGCGCTCGCCGACGCCTTCACCCTCTGCGACGGCTACCACTGCTCGGTGCTGGGGCCGACCGATCCCAACCGCCTGCACGCGATGACCGCCACCCTCGATCCCACCGGTGCCCACGGCGGTCCGGTGCTCAGTAACCCGGGGCGCAACGGCTACGGCTCGCTCTCCTGGACCACCTACCCGGAGCAGCTCGAGGCGCTGGGCATCAGCTGGAAGCAGTACAGCGACGCGGAGGTGGAGTACGCCACCGACTCCAACGTGCTGCTGCTCTTCCGCCAGTACCAGGACCCGAGCTCGCCGCTGTACCAGAAGGGGGTGCTCCCCAAGTTCCCCACCGACTTCGTCGCCGACGCCCTCTCGGGCCGGCTGCCGCAGGTGTCGTGGATCCAGGCCTCCGACGCCAGCGGCGAGCATCCCCCGGCGCCGCCGCCGTTCGGGCAGGACCTGGTCAGCCAGATCCTCACGGTGCTGACGGCGCGACCCGACGTGTGGGCGAAGACGGTGTTTTTCGTCACCTGGGACGAGAACGGCGGCTTCTTCGACCACGTGGTGCCGCCCACGCCGCCGCCGGGGACGGCGGGCGAGTACCTCACCGTCAGCGGCGCATCTCCCGCGGGGCCGGTCGGGCTTGGCTTCCGTGTCCCTCTGCTGGTGCTCTCGCCCTTCAGCCGCGGCGGTCTGGTCAGCTCCGACACCTTCGACCACACCTCGCTGCTGCGCTTTCTGGAGACGCGCTTCGGTGCCGAGGTGCCCAACCTCTCCGCCTGGCGTCGCGCCGCGGTCGGCGACCTGACCAGCGCGCTCAACCTCGCCGCCCCGGACAGCTCGACGCCGGCGCTGCCTCCCAGCCCGGCCCG